>NZ_JACXAB010000003.1 GCF_014699075.1 Microvirga sp.
CTCCCGTTCCAGACAGTGAATCACAGATCGGGCTGGCCCAAAACCCCGGGAGTCAGATTTCCAGTCCGGTGCTCTAGGAAGCCTCTCAAGGGTGCTCGATATTCCAGGAAGGATTGCTGAATACCTAACAACGCCAAGGCGACGAACGACCACAGGCATAAGATGTCACTGGCCTATCTCTGCAACGTGTTCCACAACCCGCTCATCAAAGGCTACTTCGAGGATCGGGGGATCACGGTCTACGAGGAGCTTCATGCCCTATCTGAAATGATCCAGTGGGTGTGGCGCAGTCAGATTAGGGACAGCAAGCCTATCAAGGCCTTCATCCCATCAGAGCGAATGAGGAGCCTGTTCATCAGATGGCTGCACAGCACAAGTGTCTTTGATTTGATTGAACCTGATCATAGGCAAGCAGCCTAAGCGCTCCTCAACCTGCTAACAACTGCCCTCTCGGAGGCTAATCAAGGCAACTGGGAGGGCTTCACCAATCTGCCCATTCCCTAAATGTTCTATAGGTCTGCTCAATTGCTAGATCCGCAAGAACTCAGGGGAACATCAAGCCTGAGGCCAACACACTTGCAACGTAGGAAAAGCCCAGCAGGATTGGAGAAACCAAGGCAGCTTCAAGATGAGATCGCCTCATTGATCCACATCCCAAAGTCCCTCGTGAATCGCTATGCGAAGACACAGGCGCAGCAACGGGGCTTCCACCAGAGAAGCAAGGCGACTTGATCAATGAGAGTCGTGGTGGGGCTAGGGATCTCGCCTCCGTGGCATATGCTCCGTAGCCCACATGGCAGCCTGGGTGCGATTAGCGGCACCGATCTTGCGTAAGATGGCCTTCACATGAACTTTAATCGTTGCCTCGGTAATATCGAGCTTTCTCGCGATGACCTTGTTAGCGTCACCACTCATAAGGGAATGCAAGATAACGGCTTCTCTGGGGGAGAGCTTCGTCACTCTATGGTCGGGTTCTCTCTGCGCAGAGGCTAATGAGGGCTGATGCTCTTGGTTGAGAATAGCTTGGAGCGCTGCTCCAGGCACAAACTTCTCACCCATCATTGTGAGTTCAAGGACGTTGATCAAAACCTCCGGTGCGCTGGTTGCGAGACAGAAGCTATCAACACCTGCCTCGTAACCCAATCGCAGCAAGCTAAGATCAAGCTGATCAACTAAAGCGACGATCCGAGCGCTCGGGCATTGTTGACGGACACTCTGAACAGCTTCGAGGACCTGCATAGGGGACTGAGTTGCATCGACAACAAAGAGGGCAGCGTTCAAAGCCCGAGGCCAATGCCGCTCTGGTGTTAGAACAGAGCCCTCCTCCACAATGGAGAAGTGGGTCCCCTCCAAAGCTCGCCGCAGTCCATTGCGAATGAGAAAGCTGCCACTGATCAAGGCTGTGGCAATGATGGGCTGACAGTTGCTTGAGTGATCACCACTGTGCGATGCCCGGCCGATAATTGCCGGATGAGTTGCTGTAGCCATTTCTGCCCCTGCCTGCCTTCACATCTTAACCAAAGGTAAACAACAAAGGGAATGCTGTCTGTCTGAATCCCGACAGTTTGGACAAATTCTAAAGTTCTAATTAGCACCTACTTCAAAGCTTAGCAGGAAGATCAAGAGCCGTTCCGCTAAGGAACACAGCCTCAACAGATAACGGAATAGCCTCAGCTAACAAAAGAGGCCCCAGAAATGGGACCTCAGTTTACTAAAGGGAGTGACCGATGCCATCGATCAAACCCAGTGTCCGCTCCATAGAACCGCCGGTCAATTCACGTATCGTTACTGATTGTGAGTGGGTCCCTATGGGGCACCCATTGCAGCGGCCACGATAGTGGCTGCATAGTCTGAAACCGTGACGATAGGGCCAAGCACCGCGACTGCCGCAAAGAGGCTAAGGTGGTCTTGAGGGTACGCACCATTAAGCTCCTGTGATGTTCACGGCGAACCTGACCTTGAAGAGTTAACCAAGGGTTAACCCTTGGCAGTACGGGTGGGTGACCTTGAGGTCACTGGATATTAAGCCCTATCCTGCTTTAAGCCCCTCCCCGTTTCGCTCCTCATTGAGCAATCCCATTCCACAACTGACTGATTGAGAATCCTATGTCGAATGAAGCCATGATCTTCACGGACGGCGCTTGCCTGGGCAACCCTGGTCCGGGTGGTTACGCAGCCGTGGTCACCATCGCTGGAGAAGAGCAGATCATCGTGGGACGGGACCGCTCCACCACGAACAACAAGATGGAGATGACAGCTGCCATCAAGGCGCTTGAGGCTGTGCCTCAGGGTCTCCCCATCGTGATCCACAGTGACAGCCAGTACGTGATCAAAGGCGCAACCGAGTGGCTGCGTGGATGGAAGGCCAGAGGGTGGCGCAAGGCAGACGGCAAGCCTGTTCTGAATCAGGATCTATGGATGCAGATGGACGCCGCTATGGTGGGCCGGAAGATCACTTGGAAGTGGGTGAAGGGGCATGCAGGGCACCCTGAGAATGAGCGGGTGGATGGGCTGGCCAACGGTGAGGCTCAGCAAGCAGCCAAGTAGCTCGTGCCATCGTCCACAGGTTCGTTTGCCTAACCGATGACGGCAACTGAGCCGTTCAGATGCCGTTCAAGGGTTTCAGCCGACCCTCCCTGCCGGTGCTGGACGATGCCTGTCGGTGTCGCCAACGTACACAGGGAGGCTCTCATGTTGAGTTGGTCCAAACGAGCAGGTCCCACTGCCGCCTTGATCGCTGTTGCAACACTGCTAGGTGGGTGCGTTACAGGCACGGAGGTTTCCTACAGCGAGTATCAGTATGACCGCTATGGCGGAACTGAGCGCACCTATGAGCGCAACCTCTATGCAGACCCCTCCCGTGGCATTGAGGTTGAGAGATGTAGAACTGTCGCCAGACAGCACATCAACAGGTTTGGCGAGGAGGTTGTCAGACGAGATCGAGTTTGTGGGCCTAGTGGTGAGATAGAAACGGCGGAACCCTGGGAGCGCCGAGCACCTCGCCGGAACCTTTATCCGAGCCCGATTGAGCCGCCCGAGGATGTCCCCTACGTCGAGTGACACACGCATGACCGACTCTACAGTCCCCTCGGAGGCGGCAACAGCAACCGAGGGGGGCCGTGTTCTCAGACAATCCTTTCAACCGACTGCAAGTCTAGGTCACGAGTCAGAACGTTGAATGTGATTTGATACTCACTTACGCCACTGACTGGGAACCCGGTATCTAGAGGAGCATCATCCGCTTCACCGAAGTCAACGGCGTCGTTCAAGGCGTTCAATGCTAAGTACTCAACAAATTCCTGTCTAACTGAGGTAGTCTCAACCTCGAAGTCGAACGCAAACACCCCCGTTTCGGGAGTCGGCTCGAACAGGGCACCGAGTGCTACTATCAGTTCCTACTGGGGCAGGTTCTCAAGCCCATATTGGATGTCGCCCACAACATCCTCAACGGCTGTGATCAGCACCTTGGGTGAGAGTAAATGTAGTTTATCATTGATAGCGAGCCGCCCGATCATCGCGAGGGTTGTGCCGCCAGCATAGGAGCTGGCTTCAGGATCATAACTGGCATCTAGCTTAATGAGCGATTTGACCAAGGATGCGTCTGCTCTAGCCTGTGCTCGGTTATAGGCCTCCCCAACATCGTTGGAGACCACATCGTGCCTGTAGAAGAGGTAGTCTAGGAGGTCTAACGGATCCTGAGCATCAGATCCTACCTTCGTAAGACGCGCTTGACTGAGTGGTTTGCCCGTATAGGTTGTAAGAAGCTTCTCTCCAGAATCCCCAACAGAATAACCGCCACCTCCATAGTTCCCATAGGTTGGCAGGTCTAAGGCCTCCTCCGTGCCGACCGGCAGGACCTCGCCTGTTGAAGGGTCTACGGGAAACGTCCTCTCCCAATTGATTAAAGCCATCGTACCCTCTCATGAAAAGTATCACGTGCACTACGGGGACAGCACAGCGGAGCAATATGGCTCGACCGTGTCAGCTTGGGTGGAGGAGCGGCGGGGCATAGGTAGCAACCCTGCCGAGGTGCACCTGTGCCTGTGAACAGGATTTTAACCTTGGCTGTTTGATAAGAGAATGATCGGGCGCGTTGTGTATCAGCCCGTGCCAGTGTCTGAGACACTTCAGCGCCCTAGCCGAGGATAGCCCCCTCCCCAGCTGGGGCGTTTGCTTTTGGGAACAGACCGAAGCCAACCAATGCCCTCCTGTCGTGTGGGAGCGCACTTCAACAGCAAGGCTCCGAGTCCATCTTGCTTTACTCTGCACTATCTCACCGTGGGCTTTGCCCAGACATGCTCGCTAACGAGGGTCGCAATGAAATCGGTGAAGGTGATCTACTCTGCCATTGCTCTTGTGAGCATGAGTTCCAGTGCATTGGCCCAGAGCAACCCTCTGACCCTACGGATGTCCTGCAATGGGGCGCGAGCACTGGTAGCCACCCAGGGTGCTATCGTCCTCAACACTGGTCCCACAACATACGACCGCTACGTCGCTGGCTATGGCCGGTGTGTCTTGGGTGAGGTACCAGATCCTGCTTGGGTGCCAACATCAGACAACCCTCAGTGCCCTATCGGGTACCGCTGCGTGGAACGCACAAGACCATCAGGACGCTGAGGCCAAAGCTTTTTTGCCGTCGCTAGTGGCTATCGAGGCGCTTGAGACGGTCGCCCGGGCGAAGATGACCCAGCCCATGTCTTTAGGCTCTTTATTGATGTCCAATCCCGCGAACTGACCCGATGATGACCCCGGCGAGCACGAACTTGCCGGGGCCTCTTTCATGGAGATTGATTAGGCTCGGCTCAGGATACCGCCAAGAATGCCGCCCATCGTGGAGTTAGCGCGGTGATGGAGAGGCCGAAGGTTTGAGAGAAGGCCGCTACCGCCGAGGGCTTTGGGGTGTCTGTGGTCGATCTCCCATCCATAGGGAGACTGGCGATTACCGTAGTCGGAAAACCGGATCAGGTTTCCGAACTCATCATGACGCCACTCGTTTTTATCGAGGCCAAACACTTCGATACCATGCATCCAGACAAAGAACTTATCAGCCATAATCTTCTGTACTCCTAAGTTACTATCAGCCGAATTTGAAAAACTGATTCGACCAACAACAATTCTACTTTTGTTCTCCCTAGGAATCAATAGCTTGGCTTTAGGAATCCTCGCTTTTGACAAGGACTTAGATGGTTAAATAAAGCCCCATAACCTAGAAGCCTCTGGACGGCTTGACGTTCTCACACGGAAGTCTCACGCATTGAGAGGCAAGACGCTTTCTAAGTCATTGTTTCTGAAAGATCATGCTTGTCGAGCGGAGTTTTCGATCCTCTCCACCGGCACCATTCCTTCCGCGTCGAAGGCAGAAATCCGGGATAAGGCAATCAGCCGACGGCCGGCCCGCTTTCACGGACGAGACGCGCACCCCCCCGACACCAATCGTAGCTCCCCTGCAGGGCTTCGCCGATCACTGCAAGCTGGTCAGCCGTGTGTAGGCCGAGAGCACAAGCTCTACAGCGGCATCGAGCTCGTCTTCATCGAACTCATAGCAGCCGCAATAAGCGACGACCGAGCTGCTCTCAGGAGAGTAGAGCTCCACCCACAATGGTGGGAAAGTCGGCAAGTCGAAATTCTGGAGATGCTCTGTCAGTCGTACATCAAGAGTGCCGACACGCATGATAGTGATGGTCCGAGAACCGGTGCCCTGCTCGGGGGCAAACATGAGCCGTACGTAGGCACGGATAATCTTTTGTTCAACGGAATCGCGACAGGGGGTCGTTTGCGCTTCGGCATCGCCAAGCGCCGTACAAGGCTGCGACATAATATTCTCCATGATCCAAATGGCGCCCTGTGGTCCCGGTTCATGTCATGAGAGCTTCGGGAGAGCGGCGGTCTAAAACTGACGCAACCAACATCACCTTGATAGCCGACAATTATATTGTGCACAATACAACTATTGAACAATTATTTTGCACACAATATAAGATCGGTAACGCTGCGATGTGAGAATTGTCATGACAACAGAGATCCCGCCGGTCCCTGAGCCGGCTACGATTCTAGAGCTTTCAAGCCAGTTGTGCTTCGCCACCTATGCGACGGCCCACGCCTTCAACCGTGTCTATAAACCTTTGCTTGATCCTCTTGGGTTGACCTACCCGCAGTATCTTGTGCTGCTTGTCCTTTGGCAGGGAGACAACATAACAGTCAAAGAAATTGGTCAGCACCTTCACCTCGATTCTGGAACGCTCACTCCGTTGCTAAAGAGGCTGGAGAGCGCCGGGATCGTCCGGAGAACACGCGACTCCCATGATGAGCGACAGGTCCGGGTAAGCCTAACCAAACAAGGGAATGATCTTAAGGCGCCTGCGCTGAAAGTCTGGAATGAGGTCGTCTGCGCAACTGGCCTGGAGACTGAAAAGTTTCGGTACCTTATGGATCAACTCAACACGCTTCGCGAAAGTCTCAACGCCTATCCCGAACAGCGGAAGTGATCGCCCCCTTGTTGGGCAAGCGCTTTCTTAAAGGGCAGGATCGCACCTGGGCCTCTCGCACTTCGGCCGATTTCGCCCCACGTTCGCGACGATCTCAAAGAAACTAGCTATGACCAATAAGGACTTCTACATCATCTGAAGCATCCACTTCAGCTTGATGAGCGTCGCCTGGAGCAATTCAGGGACGCTTGTCTGTTCGACGCGACATAAACAGCTTCATTCACGAAGTTAGCCCTAAGCTTCTATTACATAGTGCATGCTTTGAAAAAGCCCCGGCCGGCTGCCGGGGCTTTTTCCTTCATCGAAGATCAAGTCCTGCTCAGCCGCCGCTGCCGGAGCCACTTGAGGAGCCGCCACTGCTTCCACGGGATCCGCTCCCCTGTCCGCCGGTGGTTCCCGTTGTATTAGGCTGCGGAAGGTTGGTGCTCGGTTGACCGATCCTTGTGAGACACCAAGTGCCCGCCGGGGTAGTCCGTCTTCTCATGCGGCGTTTTTCGTAGCCAAACCTAAGCTGCCTCTCGAACATGGCTGGAGGCATTCATGGAGATGGTCCTGCTGAACCTGATGGGCTCGGCGGCAGTCGCCTCTGGGGTGCTTGTCGGAATCATCACGACGCGGCTGTCACGGGAGATCGCGCAAGGATCCGACAGCCGTCTGGAGCATCCTGGGTCGAACCAAAACGCAAACGATTGAACAGCACACCGCCCCCGTGCGCCGAGGCAGCACTGGCTGGAGCGTCATACTTGTTGAGGCTCCGGTCTCTAGCGGATCTGCTCCTTGCCCCAGTTCTTGTGCGCAACCTCGTCGGATACCTTCTGCTCGGTTCGGCTAAGTCTGCGGCGTCGGCTGCTGGCAACGGCCATGAAGATGCCGATCAGCAACGGGCCGCCGATGATCACCAATCCCCAGACCCAACCATCGGCTATATCCCACATCATCCTGCTCCTTGCGAAAAGCCGCCTAAAACGGACTCGACTGTCCTTGCAGGGCTAACCGGCATGCAAAGTCGTTGTTCCGCTCGAACACCATGCATAGGCAAAGCCACGATCCGGCATTAGACAGGCAGAATGCTGAAAACACCTGGAAGCCTCGATTCACGCCCATGCTGATTGCCATCTCGGACCCAGACGACGCGCGGATCGAAGCCTACCGGGCCGTGAAGGAGCGGGATCTCCTGGGGCGCCAGCACCGCTTCATCGCGGAAGGCGAAGTCGTCCTACGGGTGCTGCTGAAGCAGCCACGCTTTGAGATCGAATCGGTTTTGTTGGGCGAAGGACGCGCGGAGGGCCTGAACGATGCACTCCGCCTCTTGCCATCCGAGGTGCCTGTCTATGTGGCAAACCGACCGGTGATGGATGCGATTGTCGGCTTTCCGATCCACCGGGGCATTCTCGCCGTCGCCCGACGTCCGATGCTGCCCCCGGTGGACGCCCTCTTGGCCAACTTGCCGGAGGCTGCCCTTGTGGTTGGGCTGATCGGCCTTGCCAACCACGACAATGTCGGCGGGATCTTCAGAAATGCGGCCGCCTTCGGGGCGAGTGTGGTTCTGCTCGATCATGAGACCTGCGATCCGCTCTACCGCAAAGCGATCCGCGTTTCGGTCGGCGGGGCTTTGGTCGTCCCCTTCACGCGAGCTCCATCAGCCGATGCCTTGGTGCAGGCGCTGGCGGAAGCCTCCTTCGACGTGATCACCCTCTCCCCATCCGGAGCGGAAACGCTCTCAAGGGTCCAGCCCTCCCGGCGCACGGCCTTGCTCCTGGGAGCGGAGGGGCCCGGCCTGCCGACGGAACTGCTGGCGCGGACCCGCAACGTATCCATTCCGATGAGCGGCGGGTTCGATTCCCTCAATGTCGCCACCACCAGCGGCATCGCCCTGCATCACCTCACCCAGGTAAATAAGGGTTGAAGCCCCGTCCCGCTCGCTGACTTGTGAAAGCCTGTGCCCTTGCATGCAAGCGAGGCCGTTCTAGGGTCTTGCTCTCAAGCCTGGAGACGCTCATGCCCATCACACGCCGCACCATTCTTGCCAGCACCGCTCTTGCCGCCACTCCGATCGTCGGGCCTGCCCTGGCTCAGACCGCTCCTTCCGCGACAGCTCCCGCTCAAGGAGCAGGCTCGCGCCAAGCTCCGGGCTTCTATCGCTACAAGGTCGGCGACATCGAGGTAACGGCGATCAATGACGGCTTTGCCCAGCGCCCCCTCGAAGGCTTCGTCCGCAATGCGGAGCTGTCACAGGTGCAGCAGGCGATGCAGGAGGCTTTCCTCCCTGGCAACGCGCTGCCGATCACCTTCAACACGCTTGTGCTCAACAATGGCGGGCGCCTGACCCTGATCGACACGGGCAACGGCGACATGGGAGCACCGACCTCCGGCCGCTGGATGGCGAATTTCCGCGCCGCCGGCTTCGACCCGGCCCAGGTGAACACGGTCGTAATCAGTCACTTCCACGGCGACCACATCAATGGCCTGCGCCTGAAGGACGGCACCGCCGTCTTCCCGAACGCCGAGGTGATGGTTCCGTCCGCCGAGTGGACCTTCTGGATGGACGATGCGCGCATGAACCAGGCGCCCGAGGGCATGAAGGGTGCCTTCCAGGGCGTTCGCCGCGTCTTCGGCCCCATCGCCAACAACGTGAAGCGCTACGAGATGGACAAGGAAGTCGTACCGGGCCTGACGGCCGTGGCAGCCCCGGGTCACACGCCCGGCCACACGGTCTACATGCTCTCTTCCGGCAACGGCAAGCTGATGATCATGTCGGACACGACGAACCACCCGGCCCTGTTCGTGCGCAATCCCGATTGGTCAGCAGTGTTCGACATGGATGCGGACCAGGCCCGCGCCACCCGCCGCCGGTTGCTGGACATGGCCGCCTCCGAGCGGGCGCAGGTTGCCTTCTACCACGCCCCCTTCCCGGGCACGGGTCACATCGCCAAGGAAGGCAACGGCTTCCGCTTTGTGCCGGTTCAGTGGAATCCGGCCGTCTAAGGCTGTCCGCCAGCGGTCTCCGAAACGAGCCACTCCAGGGTGGCCACGTCCCCGCCGGTCGGCTCGATGAAGAGAACGACCGGCGTCTCATAAGGATGGCGCTCCTTAAGCGCCCGATGCACCGCATCCTGAAGGCCTTTGCAGGTCTTCAGGATGGCAACGGCCTCTTGGCTCCGCTCGACGGACCCTTTCCAGGCATAGACGGACCGCATCCCCGGCAACACGTTGATGCAGGCGATCAGCCGGTCGCGAACAAGCCCCTCCCCGATCGACAAGGCGATGTCCACATCGGGAAAGGTCGTATAGACGAGAAGCGGGCGATCCATGCTATGCCTTTCCTCCGCATCCGATTGGACGCAGCGAGGGTAACTGGGCATGGCCCGTCGTTTCAACAACATCGCATTCGTAGCCAGTGCTGCGCCCGACGCGCAGACCGCGCTCAAGATTCTGCAGGATCGTTACACCAACGTTGCGCCCGAGCAGGCCGACGTCATCGTGGCCCTCGGTGGCGACGGCCTGATGCTGCAGAGCCTCCACCAGTTCATGGGCACCGCCAAGCCCATCTACGGCATGAACAAGGGTACCGTCGGCTTCCTGATGAACGACTTCAAGGAGGAGGACCTGTTCGACCGTCTCGAAGCAGCCGGACGGAGTGTGGTCCACCCGCTTCTGATGGTAGCCTGGGACGTGCACGGAGTGGCCCACACGGCGCGCGCCATCAACGAGGTCTCGATGCTGCGCCAGACCTATCAGGCGGGCAAGCTGCGGGTGAGCGTCGACAACCGGGTGCGCATTCCCGAACTCAGTGCCGACGGCATCCTGGTGGCGACACCGGCCGGCTCGACTGCCTACAACCTTTCTGTGGGCGGGCCCATTCTGCCGCTGAATGCCCCCTTGCTCGCTCTCACGCCGATTTCCGCCTTCCGCCCGCGCCGCT
Organism: Microvirga sp.; assembly: GCF_014699075.1. Classification (GTDB taxonomy): domain Bacteria; phylum Pseudomonadota; class Alphaproteobacteria; order Rhizobiales; family Beijerinckiaceae; genus Microvirga. Next base: position 10,408 of record NZ_JACXAB010000003.1, read on the forward strand.
GGCGCGGCGCCCTGCTGCCGGATTATGCCAAGATTCAGATCGAGGTTCTGGAGCCCGGAAACCGGCCCGTGAGCGCGGTCGCCGACCACACCGAGTTCCGCAATGTCTCCCGGGTGGATGTATCCATGGACCGCAGCGTGGATCTGGTGATGCTGCACGATCCGGGCCACAGTCTGGACGAGCGCATCCTGCGGGAGCAGTTCGGCTATTGACGACGAAGGAAGGCACAAGCTTCAACGTGCCAGCTGAGAATCAGAGGTCACCATCATGAACGATGAAAGCAGGCACCCGCGGGGCGGCCTCTATTTCGAGGATTTCACGGTCGGCACCACCATCCATCATCGCCTGACCCGGACGGTGACGCAGATGGACAACATGCTGTTCTCCAACATGACCCTGAACCCGCAGCCGCTGCACATCGATGCGCATTTCTGCGCCACCGAGACGGAATGGGGCAAGCCGCTCATGAACTCCCTGTTCACGCTCGGTCTGCTCATCGGTATCTCCGTCAACGACACGACGGTGGGCACGACCATCGCCAATCTCGGCATGACGGACGTGAAATTCCCGGCGCCGCTCTTCGAGGGCGACACGATCAACGCCACAACGGAGATCGTGGCCAAGCGCGAGTCAAAATCGCGTTCTGACGCCGGAATAGTGGAGTTCATCCACCGCGCCTACAAGCAGGATGGCACTCTCGTAGCCGAATGCCGCCGGCAGGCCTTCATGCGCAAGAGGAGCGCCTGATGCGCTCCCTGCTCTTCGTGCCGGGCGACAGCGCCAGGAAGCTCGAAAAAGGCCTGACCTCCGGAGCCGATGTCCTTCTCATCGATCTCGAGGATTCGGTGGCTCTCTCCGCCAAGGAAGAGGCACGACGCGCCACGGCGGAGTTTCTGAACCAGCAGCGCACGAAGGCCGATCGCCCGCGCCTCTTCGTGCGCGTCAACGGATTGACCACAGGCCTCATTGATGCGGACCTCGACGGCGTGATGCAGGCAGGCCCCGATGGAGTCGTGCTGCCGAAGACGGTCGGCGGCACCGACGTGGCGCATCTCGGCGCCAAGCTCGCCGTGCGCGAGGCGGAGTTCGGCCTTGAGGATGGCGCCACCCGTATCCTTGCAATCACCACGGAGAACGCCGCCGGCGTCTTTGCGCTCGGCACCTTCGCAGGCGCAAGTCATCGCCTTATGGGCATGACGTGGGGCGGCGAGGATCTGTCGGCCGATCTGGGCGCCGAGACGAACCGCGGCCCTGATGGCGGCTACACGGACCCTTACCGGCTCGCCCGCTCTCTGACCCTGCTGGGCGCTACGGCCGCTGGTGTGGATGCGGTGGATTCCGTTTTCACCAACTTCCGCGACATGGCGGGCTTGGAGGCAGAATGCCGTGAGGCTCGGCGTGACGGCTTCGTGGCCAAGATGGCGATCCATCCGGCTCAGGTGCTGATCATCAACGAAGCCTTCACTCCATCGCAGGAGGCAATCGAAAAGGCTCAAGCGGTGATTGACGCCTTTAAAGCCAATCCAGGAGCCGGCGTCGTCGGCGTCAACGGAGAAATGCTGGATCGACCACACCTTTTGCGAGCCGAACGGCTCCTGAGGCGCACCGGCAAAAACTAACGAGCCTTGCCCGGTTGCTTCGATAATCACGCATAATCACTTTACTACTTATAAGAATACATAAGCGCACATTCAACCTATAGTTAAATAATCACAAATTGTTCTGCAGTATAGGAAGCCGATATGGCGCCACCCTCTTTAAACGGATAGTCGACAACTATCCCATTCCCCAGCGATATGAGGGGGGTCTTCACTCCTCAGCTACATCGCCGACGGCCAGCGAGCGGACTGTTCCTGACATCCCCACGGGATGCGACGCGCAGACAGGCATAGGGATTTGTGATGTCCGATGCGAATGTTGCAGCTTTCAATGATGCAGCCACATGGGACGAAGTCTTGGCCCCCATCACAGACAATGCTGCGGTACTGCTCGATGAGACTCGAAGCGAGAGACTCGCTTTCCTGCAGGACGATGCAGATCGCGAGCTGGCAACGACACGCTATGGGGCGAAAAGGGCAAAGACGTCTTCGTCTTCGACTCGGAGCTTGGCACGTCGAGCACAGACCGCAAGGTCAACTTCGACACGATCAAGGACTTCTCGGTCAAGGACGACAGCGTCTATCTGGATAACGCCATCTTCAATAAGCTTGGCTCAGGTACGCCCACGAGCCCCAAGCAGCTGAGCAAGTCCTTCTTCACAATTGGCGACAAGGCCAAAGACAAGAATGACTACGTCATCTACAACGACAAGACGGGCGTGCTGTCCTACGATGCGGACGGTTCGGGCAGAGGCAAGGCGATTGAGTTCGCTCAGCTCTCCAAGAAGCTCGCCATGACCCACAAGGACTTCTTCGTCATCTAAGCTTCGATGACGAGCGAAACCTAAAATGAACCGGCCCGCGATGGGAAACCATCGCGGGCCGTTTTCTTGTTACCGACCTTGATTCCGTCGGCTCTGAAGCCTCTGGTCGGATGCGTCAGCCTCCAGGTCTCGTGATCGAGAATTTCGTTTCCGGGGTGGCCACGAAGTAGTCGCGGTAGCCGGAGCGGGCGATGGGGCGCATGGCGGCCGTGTCGACGAGGCCGTCGATGATGTAGCGGTCGTCGATGTGGATCCCGACCACCTGGCCGATCACGAGATGGTAGGATGGATCACCTCCGCCCAAGGGCTTGAGCGGCACGGTCTGGAGCCACCTGCATTCGAGCGCCGCCGGAGCCTCGGCGACCCGGGGCGGCCTCACCAGCCGGGACGGCGCGGCCCTGAGGCCCGCATGCTCCATCTCGTTCTCGCCGCGAGGGAGGGGCGCCGAGGTGAGGTTCATCTTGTCCCGCAGGTCATAGGTCGCGAGGCTGCAGACAAACTCACCCGTCTCCTCAATGAAGGTGAGCGCATCCTTTTTGCCGGCCGAGGAGAAGGCCACCATGGGCGGGCGCTCGGACACGGCGTTAAAGAACGAATAGGGTGAGAGGTTCACCTCCCCCTTTGCGCTCATGGCAGTAATCCAGCCGATGGGCCGGGGCGTGACGATGGCCTTGAAAGGGTCGTGTGGCAGGCCGTGGGCGTTGGTCGAGGTTTCGTAGAACATCACATTAGAACCGCGTCACGATGTCGTTGAGGCTGGGCCGGTCCCGGTCACCCGGCGTTTCCTTGGCCGTGCCGATATGGATGAAGCCGGCAATCCGCTCCTCGGGCTTCAGCCCCAGCGCGTCGAGCACCCGCCTGTCGAATGCGGCCCAGCCGGTGAGCCAGGAGGCACCGTAGCCGAGCGCGGTGGCGGCGTTGAGCAGGTTCATGCAGACCGCACCCGCCGAGAGAACCTGCTCCCACTCCGGGATTTTCACATGCGGCACCACGCGAGACACCACCGCGACGACCAGGGGTGCCTGGGAAAAGCGCTCCCGTTCGGTGGCGACTTTGTCCGCTCCGGCTTCGGGATTGTCCGCCTGGAAGGCCACCGCCAACACCTGCCCAATGCGCTGACGGGCCTCACTCTGGATGAGGATGAAGCGCCAGGGAACCAGCTTGCCATGATCCGGCACCCGGGACGCTACCCTCAGGAGGGTCTCGACGTCCTGCTCGCTCGGCCCTGGTTCGCCCAGCCAGCGCGGCGGGACGGAGCGGCGTTGCAGAAGGCGGGAAAGGCTATCGTTCATGGGCTCTTCATCCGGCGTGGATAATGTGGAACAATGAAGGCGGATGCTCACGAAGGCTGCGAGCAGGATGGGGCTTGAGCCCGCCATCGTCTCGCCGTCTTGATGCGCTTGAGAAGCGCGGGCGTCCCAAGGGCGGGCCGCTGCCACAGAAGAAACAGCAGCGGATGTATAGGGGGAGTGCGGTCAGACGCCAAGCAGGTTTCAACCCTGGCGGACCCGGCAGCCTGCGCAAGCAGGCTTAAAGGGCAGCGCCGGAGGGTGAGGTAGGCCGGCGGGACGCCGCTGATGAGCAATGCAGACATCCATTTTCGGATCCGAGAGTTCCGCTTCCCCCGTCGCTTGGTCGAGGCGCGAGACGCTCATCGCCTTCGGCCTCATCCTGGCCGCATGGGCGCTCGCCGTCTCGGTCTGGCCCCTGACCGGAACGGTCGTTCCGTGGGACTCCAAGAACCAGTTCTACCCGACCCTGCGTTACCTGGGCACCGCCCTGGCCCATGGGGAACTGCCCCTCTGGAACCCCTACCATTTCGGCGGCCACCCATCGGCGGCGGACCCTCAGTCCCTTCTCTTCACGCCCACCATGCTGCTGTTCGGATGGCTCGTGCCCGAGCCCTCCATGCAGCTCTTCGACGTGGTGGTGTTCGCCCACTTCCTCCCCGGTGCCCTCGCCTTCGTGCCGATCTTCCGCCGGCGCGGCTGGCACTCGGCTGGCGCCGTGGTGGCCGCGCTCGTCTTCATGCTCGGAGGTTCCGCCACGGCGCGGCTCCAGCATACGGGCATGATCTTCAGCTACGGGTTCTTCCCCCTGGCCTTCTGGCTCCTGGAGGAGGCGCTCGACCGCCGCTCCTACCGCTATGGCGTGCTGTTCGCCTTGAGCGCGGTCCTGATGGTCATCGGGCGGGATCAGGTCGCTTTCCTGTGTGCCTTGACCCTCATTGCCGTCGCCGTTCACCGCGTCTGGACCTCTCCACGTCCCCTCGCCTATCTCCGGTCCCGCCTGGGGCTCATGATGGCCATGGGCGCCATCGGCGCCGCGCTTCTGGCGGTGCCGATCGTCCTGACGATGCAGTTCCTCGCCACCTCGACGCGCCCCTCCTTCGGCTTCGGCGTGGCCGCCATGGGGTCCCTGCCGCCGGAAAGCCTGGCGACAGTGCTCTTCGGCAACGTCTTCGGCTCCCTGCGCTGGACCTACGATTACTGGGGGCCCGACTGGCACAGCCTCGCGGAAGGAACCTGGACCGATCGGGCCACGAACTACCTGTTCATCGGCACGATCCCGGCTCTCCTGATGATCTGGCACGGCATTGCCGGCGGGCGCCTGTTCGCCCGCGAGTTCCGGTTCTTCCTCGTGCTCGGCATCGCCGCCCTGCTCTACGCCCTTGGACGCTACACTCCCGGCTTCGAGGTGATCTTCGACCACATGCCGGGCGTGAACCTCTACCGCAGGCCGGCGGACGCCACGTTCCTCATCAACATCGCTCTCGCCTTTGCAGCCGGTTACCTCGTGCACCGCTATGCGGCAGAGGGTCTCCCGAATTGGAACCGCGCCTCCCTTGGCCGCTTCTGGGCCTTCCAACCGCTGCTCGCCCTGGGCCTCGCGATCGCGGCCATTGCCAGCGCTCTGTCCTTTGCGGTCAAGGGTGGGCACGTCTCCCCGGCGCTCATCGAAATCGGCATGAGCCTGGCTGCAGCGGCTGCAGCGGTTCTGGTCATTGCAAAGGTGAGCGGCACTCCGCGCTGGCGTGGGGCCATGGCGCTTGTGCTGGTGACGCTCACGGGCGCCGAGCTGATCGGCCGCCATGCGGCCTCGGCTCTCAACGCGGAGCCCGCCGAGCGCTACACGGTCTTCACCAAGCTGCCGCCCGAGCAACTGCAGGGTCTCCAGATACTCAAGCGGGAACTCGCCGAGCGGAATGCCCGCGGTGAGTATCCGCGCGTCGAGATTCTCGGCTTGAAGGGCGCATGGCAGAACGCCTCCATGGTGCTCGGAATCGAGGATATCATCGGCTACAACCCCTTGCGTCTCGCCGACTACGAGCGGGCCATCGGTCCTGGGGAGAATGCGGAAGACCCGAACCTGCGCCAGTTCCCAACCAGCTTCCGCGGTTATGAATGCGAACTCGCGAGCCTGTTGGGGCTCGACTACATCGTCCTCGACCGCCCTGCCGACAAGCTGCCGCGTCACTTTCCACGCCTGACCGATGCCGAGGTCGTCTACGGCACCGGGCGGATGTGGATCTACCGCCTGAACACCTCCGGACCCCGCGCCTATGTGGCGCATCATGTAAGCCCGGTGGATTCCGAGGCCGTGCTCGGGGAGGAAGAACTGCCGGAGTTCAACCGCGAAACGGAGGCCCTGATCGATCATGAGAGCCTGCCGCTCCTCAAGGCTCGGTACTCCCCGGCTGGATCGAAGCCGGAGCAGGCAAAAGGTGAGGCCCGGATCATCAGCTATCAGCGGAATTCGGTCACGATCGAGGTTGAAAGCAGCGCCAATGGCGTGCTGGTGCTGCACGACATCTATTATCCGGGCTGGGAAGCCTGGGTGGACGGCGAGCGCCGTCCGATCCTGAGGACCAACCTCCTGTTCCGCGGGGTCGAGGTCGGTCCGGGGCGGCACCGGATCGAGTTCCAGTTCCGCCCCATGTCCCTGGAAAATCTTGTTGCAGCCGCCTCCGATATCGTGAAGAGCGAGGACGAGCCGATTCAAACGGCCATTGCCACTCCGCTTCGGTAACGGGCGCTATTTCAAGACGATGCTTCTTTTCGTGAACCCACGCTCTTCCCTCTTCGGTATTCTGGCTCTCCTGGCGGCGTGCCCGGCTTCGGCTCAGTCTCCCGCCGTGCCGTCCATGTCGCAGAACCAGCCTCCGATCTCCATCGGACAGGTGACGGTGAATGCGGGCGCAACCTTTGCCGGAGGCAACGAGCCGATCCGGTCAGGCCTCGTCTGGCGGATCTACGAGGATCGCGGAGACGCCTCCCAGCCGGTGATCGTCGCCCGCTCCACCAGCCCGGCGCCGAGCTTCACCCTCTCGCCCGGCAACTACATCATCCATGTGGCCTATGGGTTTGCGAGCGCCTCAAAACGCATCAGCGTGCAGCGCGGCAACCTGAACGAGCGTCTCGCGATCAATGCGGGCGCCCTTCAGCTCAAAGGGGCGGTCAGCGGGAGCCCCATCCCGGCGAACCGCCTCACCTTCTCGGTCTATGTGCCGGAGGCGCAGAACTCGGAAGGAAGGCTCGTAATCGCCGAGGCCAAGGCGAACGACATGATCCGCCTGCCCGAAGGCACCTACCATATCGTGTCCACCTACGGCGACGCCAACGCCATCATGCGCAGCGACCTGAAGGTGGAATCGGGCCGCGTCACCGAGGCGACCCTCAACCACCGGGCCGCGACCGTGACCATGAAGCTGGTTGCATCCGCAGGCGGAGAAGCCTTTGCCGGCACGGCCTTCAGCGTGCTCACCCCCGGCGGCGACGTGATCCGCGAGGCCATCGGGGCATTCCCGTCCGTGACGCTGGCCGAGGGCGAATATGTCTTGATCGCCCGCCATGAGGGCAAGGTCTACACCCGCGAGTTCAAGATCGAGAGCGGACTCGACCGCGATATCGAGGTTCTCGCCAAACCCTGACGTCCTGAACCTTTCCGGCCCCGCGGCATTGACCGAACACCAAGGACAGGTCGCGCCGCGCATGAGCCCGCACTCCCAAGGCGTGACCTTGCAGGAGAAAAAGCCCATGAAAGTCGCAGAGATCATGACCCGCAACGTGCGCGTGGTGAGTCCGGACCGGACCATCCAGGAAGCGGCACGGCTCATGGATGAAATGAATGTCGGCGTCCTGCCCGTCTGTGACGGGCGGCGGCTGCGCGGCATGGTGACGGACCGCGACATCACCGTCCGGGCAACCGCAGCCGGCCTCGCACCCGACACCACCCGCGTGCGGGACATCATGTCCGACAATGTATGGTGGTGCTTCGACGATGACGACGTGAACCACATCGTTCAGCTGATGAGCGACCACCAGATCCGCCGCCTGCCCGTAGTCGACCACGACAAGCACCTGGTCGGCATCGTGGCGCTCGGCGATCTGGCGACCGACGCCGAGGGCGAGGCCACCCGCGCCCTGCATCGCATTTCCACCCCGTCCGAACCTGACCGCTCCGGCACGCCATCGAGCGCCCGCGCCGACCAGACGCGGGGCGGCGGACAGGCTCGCCTGACGGCCGATGAGCGCCGTGAGCTGGAGCGGCGCATGAACGACGCCAGCCGCGACGACACTTACCGGCACCGCCCCAACGATTACCACGACAAGGGCAATCGTGGATCGGCGGACAACACCCGCAGGCCGGGACGCGATCAGTTCCGGTTCCGCGAAGAGGACGACGTGCGCGCCGCCTTCGGCAGCTTCGGCTATCCCGGCCAGGAAGGCGCCCGCAACTCCCGCATGCGTGGCGGCTTTGGCGGCGACGGCTATCAGAGCTACGGCGACGAGTTAGCAGGCCGCGGCTCCGCCGGCAGAGGCTTTCACCCACCGCGCTATGGCGCCTCCACCATCACGGGTGAGCGTGCGCGTCCAGGTGACGACAGCAGCGATGATGATCGCCGCATGCAGGATCGCGAGCGCACCTGGAGCCTCGTGAATGAACGGCGCGACCACAGCAATTACGGCATGGGCCCCGGAAACACCCGCTTCGGAAACGATGCCACGGCCAGCCGTGGCGAGGTCCGCCGGGGCGAGCACCAGGGCCGTGGCCCGAAAGGCTACCAGCGCTCGGACGAGCGGATCCGCGAGGACATCAGCGAACGCCTGATGGATGACGCGATGATCGACGCCTCCGAGATCGAGGTGCAGGTCCAGAACCGCGAGGTGACCCTCACCGGAACGGTGCGCGGCCGCAACGAGCGGCGCCGGGCTGAAGACCTTGCGGAGTCCGTGTCCGGTGTGACCCATGTGCAGAACAACCTGCGGGTCGGACAGCGCCAGGGCACGCACGCCACCGGCACCGAAGCCGGCGATGCGGGGGCTGCCACGGGCAATCCCGGCAGCGGAACAGCGGGAACGACAGCCGACGCCGCAGCTGGTGGCCGAACCGGCGGACGGCAGCGCCAGACGAGCTGAGGCTCCTTCTTCTAACTCCGTCCTCAGAATGAGTTTGAGTTCATAAAAATAGGAAAGGCGGTGCTTCCAAAAGAAAGCACCGCCTTCATCCATTCAGATGAAGTTTAAGCGACCGTCCGCTCGACCACGTGATGCCCGTCGAGGGTTGCATGACCTTCCGGCTCGGATGTCACCTTCGCCGGAGGCCTGCGATCCGGCGTCACGGCCTCGGCGGCGAGCGCCTTCAAGGCTTCGTCGAGGGTCATGGTCTTCTGCTCGGGGCTGCCCAGCCGGCGGATGGAGACCGTCCGTTCCGCCGCCTCCTTGCGGCCCACCACGAGAAGAACCGGCACCTTCACGAGCGAGTGCTCGCGGACCTTATAGTTGATCTTCTCGTTGCGCAGGTCGGCCTCGACGCGAAGGCCTGCGGCCTCAGCGGCGCGCACCACTTCCATCGCGTATTCATCGCCCTCGGACGTGATGGTGGCAACCACCGCCTGTGTTGGCGCGAGCCAGAGCGGGAAGTGACCGGCGAAGTGCTCGATCAGGATGCCCGTGAAGCGCTCCATGGAGCCGCAGATCGCGCGGTGGACCATGACGGGTGTCTTCTTCTGGCCATCGGCATCGACATAGAACGCGCCGAACCGCTCCGGCAGGTTGAAGTCCACCTGCGTGGTGCCACACTGCCAGTCACGGCCGATGGCATCGCGCAGCACGTACTCGAACTTGGGCCCATAGAAAGCGCCCTCGCCCGGGTTGATCGCAGTCTTGATGCGCCCGCCAGACTGATCCTCGATTTGCTTGAGCACGTGGGTCATCACGTCCTCCGCATGATCCCACATCTCGTCCGTGCCGACGCGCTTCTCAGGACGCGTGGAGAGCTTCACGACGATCTCGTCGAAGCCGAAATCACCATAGGTGGAGAGGATCAGATCGTTGATCTTCAAGCACTCGTCGGCGAGTTGATCCTCGGTGCAGAAGATATGCGCGTCATCTTGCGTGAAGCCGCGCACACGCATGAGGCCGTGCAGCGCGCCGGACGGCTCGTAGCGGTGCACGTTGCCGAACTCGGCCAGCCGCAGCGGCAGGTCGCGATAGGACTTCAGCCCGTGCTTGAAGATTTGCACGTGACCCGGGCAGTTCATCGGCTTGAGGGCGAACAGGCGCTGGTCCGCCTCCGGATCGTTCGGCCGCAGGAAAGCCGATGCCGACTTTACGGCGAACATGTTGTCTGAGTACCAGCCCCAGTGACCGGAGGTCTCCCACAAGGCCTTGTCGAGGATCTGCGGCGCATTGACTTCCTGGTACGTGCCCTTCAGGCGGCGGCGCATGTAGGAGATCAGCTCCTGGAACACCGTCCAGCCCTTCGGGTGCCAGAAGACGACGCCCGGCCCCTCTTCCTGGAAGTGGAACAGGTCCATCTCACGGCCCAGGCGGCGATGGTCGCGCTTCTCGGCTTCCTCGAGCTGGCGGATGTAGTTGTCCAGCTCCTCCTGAGAGGCCCAGGCGGTCGCGTAGATGCGCGTCAGCATCGCGTTGTTCGAGTCGCCCCGCCAATAGGCGCCCGCCACCTTCATGAGCTTGAAGGCGTTGCCGATCTTGCCCGTCGAGGTCATGTGCGGACCGCGGCAGAGATCGAACCAGTCGCCCTGGGAGTAGATCTTGAGATCCTGGCCTGCCGGAATCGCATCGACGAGCTCGACCTTGTAGGCTTCGCCCTTGTCGGCAAACACCTGCTTGGCCTTTTCGCGGCTCCACACTTCCTTGGTGAAGGGCTTATCGCGCGCGATGATCTCGCGCATTTTCGCCTCGATGGCCGGGAAGTCCTCCGGGGTGAAGGGCTCGTTGCGGGCGAAGTCGTAATAGAACCCGTTCTCGATCACAGGACCGATGGTCACCTGCGTTCCCGGAAACAGCTCCTGCACGGCTTCCGCGAGCACGTGCGCGCAATCGTGCCGGATCAGCTCCAGGGCGCGCGGGTCCTCACGGTTGAGAAATTCGATCTTGGAATCCCGAGTGATCGGATCGGCGAGATCGGCGACCGTGCCGTCCAGCGCCATGGCGACAGTGCGCTTGGCGAGCGACTTGGCGATGCCTTCCACGATCTCGCGGCCGGTGATGCCGGATTCAAACTGGCGCTGGGCGCCATCGGGGAATGTCAGGGTAATCATGTCAAAATGTCTCCTGGCTCACTCCTGCCAACGGAGCAGGTAAGCGGGGGCCGACGGTTTGCTGGATGGAAGGCGATGTCAGCCGCCGTCAGGTTCGGCTGCCTCGCAGATGATCGGGGGAGAATTGACGCCCCGCCAGCGACCATAAGCCCAGGGCTTATACCAGGAGGCAGCCTCGGGCAACGTCTCAGGCACGAGATCAAGCCCCGAGGTACCGAACGGCCCGCAACGGCAAATCCGCGCGAAGCCCATCCAGCCCCCCGGCCAGAACCCGTGCCGCTGGATCGCTTCATCCGTGTATTCGGAGCACGAGGGCAGATGGCGGCACTGGCGGCCGATAAGTCCGGACAGGCTCAGCTGATAGCCTCGGATGGCCCAGTGAGCGGCCCTCTGGACGGGGCTCGGCATCTATTCCGCACCCTGAGCCCGCCGCGCTTCGATCTGATTGATCGCATCCACGACGGCATCGAAGGTGAGCAGGATGGATGCATGCCGGGCCTTGTAATCCCGCAAGGGCTCCAGGACCTTCAAATCCTCCCACTTGCCCTGAGGCGCCTCGCCGCCAGCTTTGAGCAGGTGCGCTGTTCTCTCGCGAAGGTCACGGAGTTCCTCGACCGTCGAGCCGATAACATGCCGCCCCATGATCGAGGACGACGCCTGACCCAAGGCACAGGCCTTCACGTCATGGGCGAAGGCCGTCACCACGTTTCCGTCGAGCTTCACGTCGACCGTAACCGTCGATCCGCAAAGCTTCGACCGCGCTGTCGCGGATGCGTCGGCATTGGGCAGGCGCCCAAGATGCGGAATATCGGCGGCAAGCTCGAGAATGCGTCGGCTGTAAATCTCGTTAAGCATGGAAGCCTGTGACATTACGTTTGGGAATATACCCTTTAACTCTGCGGAGGTATCTAATACACAAAATGGGTATCTCACCCATATAAGGGTAGCTGACCTCCGGGCGGGCCTCTGACGAGTGGCGTGCGGAGAACAAGCTGAGTTTTAGAACCACGTCGTTTCCTGACTGGAAGAGTGACTATAGGGGCCCCTGCGTGAATGATGTCGTCAAGTCCTTGTCCGCGCGGCTGAATCCAGCCACTGAAAAGCCCGTTGCGGCTCCCACTCGGGAAGAGGCCGAGGCGGCCGTCCGCACACTGCTCCGCTGGGCCGGAGACGACCCGACGCGCGAGGGTCTCCAGGATACGCCCAAGCGTGTGGCCAAGGCCTTCCGGGAACTCTATTCGGGATACGGCCAGGATCCGGCCGAAATCCTCGACAAGGTCTTCAGCGAGGTCGAAGGCTACGACGATATCGTGCTCGTGCGCGACATCCCGTTCTACTCCCATTGCGAGCACCACATGGTGCCGTTCTTCGGCGTGGCGCATGTGGCCTATTATCCCACCAAGGGCGTGGTCGGCCTCTCCAAGCTCGCCCGCCTTGTGGACGCCTATGCGCGCCGCCTGCAGACGCAGGAGACCATGACGGCTCAGATCGCCTCGGCCATGGTCAAGGCGCTCGAGCCGCGCGGCGTGGCGGTGATGATCGAAGCCGAGCACATGTGCATGTCCATGCGCGGCATTCAGAAGGCCGGCGCGCTGACCTTGACGACCCAGTTCACAGGTGTCTTCAAGGAAGACCCGGCCGAACAGGTGCGCTTCCTCACCCTGGTGCGCAACGGCCGGGGCTGAGGCCCCTTGCATGACCGCATCTCTTCCGTTTCCACCTCCCGGCTCCAAGGCTGAGCTCGAGGAAGGCAGCATCCTGTCTCCCCGCTTCGGAGCGGACGGGCTGGTCACCTGCATCACCATGGATGCCGCGACGGGCGACATCCTCATGGTCGCGCACATGAATGCGGAAGCCCTGGCGAAGACCCTGGAGACCGGCGAGGCCTGGTACTGGTCCCGCTCCCGCGGTGAGCTCTGGCACAAGGGTGCGACCAGCGGGCAAGTCCAGACGGTTCTGGAACTACGGGTCGACTGCGATCAGGATGCCCTTCTGCTGAAGGTGACGGTCGCGGGCGACGGTGGGTGCTGCCATACGGGGCGCCGCTCCTGTTTCTACCGGAAGGTCGAACTCTCCAGCGGCGGGCCGCGCCTCATCATAGACTGAGCACACCAGCCCTCCTGGAACGCAGGGCTGCCCTCCGCCAGGAAACGGGTGCACGGTTGCGGCATCCGCGATAGGTACGCCGCATGACACGACGTGATCTTCTCCTCGCGCGGGTGGCGGCGAGCGCCATCTTCTTCGGCAACGGTTTCGGCATCGGCACCTGGGCGGCGCAGCTCCCCCGGTTCAAGGCGTCGCTCGGCTTGTCCGATGGTCAACTCAGCCTCGGGCTTCTGGCCTTCTCGCTCGGCGCCGTCGCCCTCATGCCGGTGATCGGCTGGGCTGTTGCCGTCGTCGGCAGCCGGACGATGAGCCTCGTCGCGGCCTTCTCCTTCGCAGCCGCCCTGCTCCTGCCGGGTCTCGCGCCGAGCCTGCCGCTCTTCGTCGCCGCGTCCCTTGTGGCCGGGGCCTGCAACGGCACCATGGACATCGCCATGAACACCAACGCCACGGTGGTGGAGCGGGCTTGGGGCTCGGCGATCATGTCGTCCTTCCATGCCTTCTTCAGCCTCGGCGGGCTAGCTGGGGCAGCAGCGTCCGGTCTCCTCATCAGGCTCGACGTCGGGATTGTCCCGACTCTGCTGATCTCCTGCTCCGGCATGGGGTTGCTCTTCCTCGCGACGGGCTTCTGGACCATGGGCGAGACGGAGAAAGCGTCGGAGGGCCACGGCTTCGCCTGGCCCCGCGGCCCGGTCGTTCTCCTCGCGGTGCTGGCCATGTTCTGCTTCATCGTCGAGGGCGCCATCGTCGACTGGTCGGCGATTTACCTGCAGACGGTGGCCGGTGCGAGCCTGGAGGCTGCCGTGTCGGGCTTTGCCGCCTTCTCCCTCACCATGACGATCTGCCGGTTCATGGGTGACTTTGCCGTCCGCCATCTCGGCCGCGTGCGCACCCTTCAACTCGGCGGTCTGTTGTCGGCTCTTGGCCTTGCCCTGGCGATGATCCTGCCCTCGCCCCTGCCGGCCTCCATCGGCTTTGCCCTGGTGGGCATCGGCCTGGCCAACACGGTGCCGGTCCTGTTCAGCACGGCCGGCCAGATGAAGGGCATTCCGCCCAGCATGGGCGTCGCCATGGTGGCGACGCTCGGTTATGGCGGGTTGCTGATGGGCCCGCCGCTGATCGGATTCGGCGGCGAACTCCTCGGCCTGCGCGCGATGCTCGGCCTGCTGATCGTCTTCACCTTTGTCATCATCATGATGTCGCAGCGGGCTCTTCAGCGTTCCACTGTTCAGTTTTCATGAACCAGTCCTAATTGAAACTTGAGGGCATGTTCACGCGGGTTTCATGGGAAGCCGGCATAATGGACAAGGTGCCTTGGAGTTGATCAATGTTGTGGGACGGGATTGCCCGGCGCAGCGCCGGTTCAGGGGGCGGAGGCGGAGTGACGGAGATCAAGGCACCTGTCGAGCGCGATCCTCGGGCCAAGACCCGAATCGGCCTGGCACTCGGCGGAGGCGCGGCACGGGGTTGGTCCCATATCGGTGTCCTGCGGGTTCTTGAGGAAGCCGGCATCGTTCCGGACGTGATCGCCGGATGCTCCATCGGCGCGGTGGTCGGCGGCTGCTATGCGGCCGGCAAGCTCGACGAGCTGGAGGCCTTCGCCCTTTCGCTGACCAAGCGGCGCGTCATGGGCCTCCTCGACTTCCATTTCAGCGGCGCCGGCCTCATCGCCGGCGGACGCCTGCAGAGCCTCCTCGACCGGGACCTGACCGACAAACGGGTCGAAGCCCTCCCGATGAAGTTCTGCACTATCGCGACCGAACTCGTGAGTGGCCACGAGATCTGGCTGACGCGCGGCCCCCTCGTCCAGGCCATGCGCGCCTCCTATGCCCTTCCCGGCGTGTTCGATCCGGTTCTGATCGGCGGGCGCTGGCTCATGGACGGCGCTCTGGTCAACCCGATCCCGATCACCGCCGCCCGCGCCCTGGGGGCCGACATCGTCATCTGCGTGAACCTCAACGGCGAGGTTCGCGTGCGCGGCACGGTCATCCAGTCGTACGATGCCGGGTCGAGTGACGAGAAGGAAATCGAAGAGGTGATCGAGGCAGCCCCGCGGCGCTGGGGCATCTTTCCGGGCAGCCGGAGCGAGAAGCAGAGCAAGCCCAATGCGCCCGGGATGGCCACCGTGATGGTGGACGCCTTCAACATCACCCAGGACCGCATCGCCCGCTCACGTTTGGCCGGCGATCCGCCGGACATCATGGTCGCGCCGAAGCTCGCCAAGATGGGGCTGTTCGAGTTCCACAGAGCCCAGGAATGCATCACCCTGGGCCGGCAGGCCACGGAGCGCGCCCTGCCGGATATCCTTGAACTGCTGCAGGAATCGCAGCCGCGTTAACTAGGCCGTGGCGATGTATTCCTTGATCGCCGTCGCCTCTGCCTCGACTTCTTCGAGCCGTTCCTTCACCACGTCGCCGATCGACACGATGCCGACGAGGCGGCCGCCCTCGACGACGGGGACGTGCCGAAACTTCTGCTGGGTCATCAGCTCCATCACGTGGGGGATCGGGGTTTCCCCCGTGCAGGTCAAAACCTTCTCCGTCATGAAGCGGGAGACGGGCTCCTCCAGGGCCTTGGCGCCATGGTTTGCCACCGCCCGCACAATATCCCGTTCGGAAATGATGCCCGCCACGGGCCTTTGACCATCGACGATGAGAAGGGCACCTATCCTGCGCTCGGCAAGAACCTTGGCCGCCTCACTGAGAGTCCGGCTTGGTTCGATGGTCGCAACGTCGCGGCCCTTGAGCGAAAGAATACGATTGACGATCATTGATTCCCTCCCGTTGCGCGAACGGCAAAGGACCGTCAGCCCTCGCATCCGCTAGGCTGAAGTCGGGTTCCGCACCCATGACTTTGGGTGCGAACCCTACGTCAGCTACCGGATGATCAGCGCAAACGGCATCTGTTTCAAGCCGAGATGCGCTTGGCTCGAGCGGGGAGCGGGTCGATCAGAGGGAAAAGGACGAGACCCGCGAGGAAACCGCCAAGATGCGCCTCCCAGGCAATGCTCGCATCCGTGATCCCCAACGGCTGGACGAAGGCGAACACGTAATTGGCCGCGAACCAGATCCCGAGGAAGATCAGAACCTGCCGGTTGCGGACCATGTGCCCCAGGGTTTCCCGGGGCCGCTCGTGGGGCTGCGTCAGGCGCCCCTCCCAATGCCACGAGGCCGGGGCGAACATGAACCAGGAGGCCGCGGCCATGAGACCCGACACGGCTCCGGAGGCGCCGATCATCGGCAGAACCTGCAAGGGGTTCATAACCGCGTAGAGAACCGCTCCAGCGATCGCGGACACGGCCGAGAGGATGAAAAACCGCCCGGCGCCGCAACGGCGGACGATCGGCGTCCCGAAGGCAGCCAGCCAGACGCTGTTGATCAGCACATGGGCCCAGGACCCATGCAGGAAGGCATAGGTCAAAGCCGTCCAGGGCCTGCCCTCCTGGCCTTCGAGAACATACTGCGCCAGGGCCATCAGCGGCGTGATCGTGTCGTCCGCCACGCCCTCCCGCAGGGGCCTCATCACGTCCTCGACCTCAACGCTTCCAAAGGCCGCGGACAAGCGGGCCGGAATCACCGACCAGTCGATGATCAGCATGAAGTCCGATTCGTCGGACAGGAGCAGCCGGACGGCATGGATGCCGATCAGCGCCACGAGGCAGAGACCGATGACGGCAGGGAGGTTGAGGATCGGCTCACGAGCACGGGTCGGGTGTGGAGACATGCAATACTTTTGTACGAGACGGCTGCCGGGGGATTTCCGGAGGGGTGGTGGCGCGACCTAACCTCTATTTGGCCTCTCAGTCGAGAAAAACCAACTACTTAGCGGCAGAAGAGCTTAACGAAGAGGAAGGCTGATTGCCTCCAACCTGTGCCCCTGATAATTTTTATTAACCATAACGGAACCGGTCGAAGCGCGACGCGTTAACTCACCTTTTACTTTCCGCTTGAGCCCCAAATGTAACCATGTCAGTTTGGTTAAAAGAACGTTAACCGGCTGGTGGGGCATGCGGCAGGATTATTTCAAGAACGGCCTTTTCTGTGGCTTAAATGAGAAGTCGGCGTTTTCCGGCACATTCATCAAAACAGTTCTCCTTGGACTTTCCCTCCTGTTTTCCGGTGCTGCCGCTCAGGCCCAAACCCTTGCGTCCCTGCCCGTCAACAGCGCCCCGATCTCGAGCGTCGGCGCTGCCAAGCCGCTCCTCGGCTGGTCCCAGTTTTGCGAGAAGTTCCGTTCCGAATGCACCGTCGATGTGACGGAAGCCGACAGGATCGAGCTGACGCCTCAGGCGTGGAAGACCATCGTGTCGATCAATCAGCGCGTGAACTCGAGCATCAAGGCCGTGACGGACGCGGATCACTTCGGTGTCGTGGACACCTGGGGCTTCCCGGATGACGGCAAGGGCGACTGCGAGGACTTCCAGCTTCTGAAGCGCCGCCTGCTCGTGGAGGCCGGCCTGCCCCGCCGGGCCATGCGCATGACGGTGGTGATCGACGAACTCGGCGAAGGCCATGCGGTGCTGATGGTTCGCACCAACCGCGGCGACTTCGTCCTCGATAACAAGATTTCCTCGGTTCTGCCCTGGCACCGCACCGGCTATGTCTACATCAAGCGCGAGAGCCAGGACGCGACCGGCTGGGTTTCGCTGGGCGGCATCGTCTCGTCGCCGACCACCACGGCAAATCGCTAAGATTTCAAAGCCGGCGTTTTCAAGCGCCGGCTTGTTCATTTCCCCACAATCGATGTCAGAAGACTTCAGGCGGATCAGTCGATCCGCCTTATTTTTTGGGCGAAGCGCTGCCAGTTCTCCACATAGCTCCTGGCAGACGCGCGAAGCCGCTCGATGGCCTCGGCATCCAGCACCCGGATTGCCTTCGCCGGAGCGCCGACAATCAGAGAATTATCGGGAAAGACCTTGCCTTCGGTGACGAGCGCATTGGCACCCACCAGGCAATTGGCGCCGATGCGCGCGTAGTTGAGCACCGTGGCGCCCATGCCGATCAGGGAGTTCTCCCCGAGAGTGCAGCCGTGGAGGATGGCCCTGTGCCCGATGGTACATCCTGCACCGACGCTCAGCGGCGCGCCCATGTCCGTGTGAAGCAGCGCGCCTTCCTGAATGTTGGTCGCCTCGCCGATATCGATAAGCTCGTTGTCGCCCCGCAGCACGGCGCCGAACCAGACGCCGACATCCTGCCCCAGCCGGACCTTGCCGATCACATGGGCATCCGGAGCGATCCAGAAGCGACCGGGTTCAGGAAGGATCGGAGCGGTGTCGTCGAGGCTGTAGATCGGCATCGATGGTCCAGCAGAGAAAAGCAGCAGGACCTCGAGGGAGGCCTGCTGCGAAAAAGCGCCTAATCCTCGAGATCCGTGTCGAGGATCGCCATGGTGAAGTTGAAGGAGCGGTCCCCATCCTCGTCGTCGACGAACAGAACGCCGACGAATTCCTCACCGATGTAAACTTCCGCTGAATCGGCCTTCTTCGGCCGCCCGACGACGCGGATCGAGTGGTTCGCAAAGGTCTGGCGCAGGTAGCGCTCGACTTTAGCCATCTCGGTTTTATCCACTACAGGTCCTTTCTTAACTCTACGGTTGCTGCACTTGCCATGCCCGGCAAACGCGAGCAAGCGGCGTTAGGTCCCGGACGGATCCCGTCCTCAGATTCCGTCGGTGTCGGAGAAACAATGATTCATGGACCGGGCCGGCTCCGCGCATCCGGCTGTACCAACGACCTTGGCGGGAACACCGGCCACCGTGGCATTATGGGGCACGGGCTTGAGCACGACAGAGCCTGCGGCGATTCTCGCGCAATGGCCGACCTCGATATTGCCGAGGATCTTGGCGCCGGCCCCGATGAGCACGCCCTGGCGGATCTTGGGATGACGGTCGCCCCGCTCCTTGCCGGTTCCGCCCAGCGTCACGTCCTGGAGCATCGAGACATTGTCCTCGATGACCGCGGTGGCGCCCACCACGAGCCCCGTCGCGTGATCGAGGAAGATGCCGCGTCCGATGCGGGCTGCCGGATGAATGTCGGTCTGGAAAGCCTCGGACGAGCGGCTCTGAAGGTAGAGGGCGAAATCCTGCCGCCCCCTCTTCCAGAGCCAGTGAGCCAGCCGATGGGTTTGTATGGCGTGGAAACCCTTGAAGTAGAGCACGGGCTCGACGGCCCGGGTGACCACGGGATCCCGGTCGAGCACGGCGCTGATGTCCGCCCTCATGGCCGCCCCGATGCTGCGGTCGTTCTCCACGGCCTCGAGGAAAACCTGCTCGATAATGTCGGACGGCAAAGCCGCATGGCCCAGCCGTGAGGCGACCCGGTGAATCACCGCAGCCTCCAGGCTTGGCTGGTGCAGAATGGCGCTCAGCACGAAGCCAGCCATCGCCGGCTCCGCCTGGACGATGGCCTCGGCCTCGGAGCGGAGACGGTCCCAGACCGGATCGACCTTTCCGGCCACCGCATCGGGGGCTCCCGGCTTCAGGCGGGTTTGTGTCATGATCGTCTCCTGCCGGCTATGCTGGCCCATCCTGCGGAAAACCAGGGCTGGTTTTCCGCAGGATGGGCTATTGCCTCAAACATAGATAAGAAGCCGAGGCCCTTACTACAGATCCAAACGAGCCATGACCTACTCTTTTTCGTCAGCGACATCCAAGCTTGGCGTTTCGCCCAGCGGCGGCATTGCCACCTTGTCCATCGACAACGTTGCTAAGCACAATGCGGTGGACCTGGAGATGTGGAAGGCCTTCCCGTCGCTCATGCAGGCTCTCGACCGGGATCCGGATATCCGGGTGATCATCCTGAGGGGCGCCGGACAAGCCTCCTTCGCCTCTGGTGCCGATATCGCCGAGTTCGCGACGGTGCGCGCTAACGCCGAGGGCGGCCGCCTCTACGAGGCCGCCAACGAGGCGGCCTTCTGGGCCGTCGCCCACTGCTCCAAACCCGTGATCGCCATGATTCGTGGCTTCTGCCTCGGCGGCGGCTTCGGCCTTGCCCTTTCCTGCGACCTGCGGGTTGCCTCGGAGAGTGCCGTCTTCGGCATTCCGGCCGCACGGCTCGGGGTCGGATATCCTCCCGGTGCCATGAAGCTCGTGACCGCTGCCGTCGGCGCGCCCGCCGCGAAGGACCTGTTCTTCACGGCACGGCGGCTTGACGCCAAAGAGGCACATCGCCTCGGCGTCGTGCAGCGGCTGGTTCAGGATGACGAACTCGAATCGGTCACGCGGGCGCTTGCCGAGGGGATTGCGGAGAACGCGCCCCTGACGATCAGGGCTGCCAAGGCGGCTATCGACGAAGCCGCCGGCGTGGCGCACCCGAATGCCGATTCCGTGGCTCTTGCCGACATATGCTTCGATAGCGCCGATGCCGTGGAGGGCCGCGAGGCCTTCCTGCAAAAGCGCAGGCCGGTCTTCACAGGCCGGTAAGCTCAGGTATTCCGGCGATACACGAAATAACGGCCCTCCGGCACGCTCGTCTGGGACGAGATGTCGGTGCAGGATGGCATCTCGAAGGCACGGTCCGCGATCAGGAGCCCACCGGGCTGGAGCAGGGAATCGAGCAGGGGCGACAGCCGCAGAGCAAGCTGGCGGTTGGCCGTCTCGTCGCCGGTGCCGATATCAGTATGGATCAGCGCCGCCGAGCCCTGTCCCAATCGCTTGATGAAGGCCGGCAAGGTCTCGAAGATGTCCCCAACGATCAGGTAGCCTTCGGGCGGATAGCAATCCGGATGGGCCGCCGGGGAGCGCTCGAAGGCGTAGATCTCACGGCCGGGCAATCTGGTCCGCAGATGATCGTAGGTGCGGCCGTTGCCGAGGCCGAGTTCGAGAACCAGCCCTGTCGGACCGATTTCCTGAGCCGCCCAATTCAGGAGGTCGCGCTGGGCGGTCAGCCGCCGGATGACAGAATCAAGTCGGGTCATTCGTCACTCCTGCCGGGACGGGCTACGGGAAGGTCTTTTTCAAAGGAAAGGCGAGCGCCTCAAGGACGCTGCGCCAAGAAGTCGAGCACGCCCTGCTTGTGCACCTTGTCGCCCACGGCGAGGTTGTGGTCGCGCCCCGGAATGTCGAGTGCAGTCGCGTTCGGGATCAGCCTGGCGAGTTCCGGCCCCGAGCCCGACACATCGTCCTTGGTGCCGACCGAGACCAGGGCCGGCAGCGTGATGGTGGCGACCTCCTCCCGGGTCAGCACCTGCCGCGACCCGCGGATGCAGGCGGCCAAGGCCTTGAGGTCGCTGCCCGTCTGCTCGGCAAAGGCCCGGAACATGCGCTGCATGGGATCGGTGAGGTCGGCGAGGGAGGGCACCTCCATGGCATCGGCGATGCCGAGCGGCAGGCCGACACCCTCAACGAGGTGAATCCCTAAACCACCGAGGAGCATGGAGCGCATCCGCTCCGGGGCGGTGAGCGCCATATGGGCGGTGATCCGCGCGCCCATGGAATAGCCCATCACGTCGGCCCGTTCGATGCCGAGATGATCGAGCAGGCGCAGGCCGTCCTCCGCCATGCGATAGGAATTATAGGCCTCTGGATCGTAGAGCTTCTCGCTCTCCCCATGCCCCCGGTTGTCGAAAGCGACGACCCGGTATCCGGCCCGCGTGAGGGTCTTCACCCAGAGGGTGTTGACCCAGTTCACCGCATGGTTCGACGCGAAGCCGTGGATGAGCAGGATCGGATCGCCCTGCCCCTCATGAGGCGGAACGTCGACATAGGCGATGCTGACGCCGTTGGAATTGAAGTAGCGCATCGGACCGGTGGGTGTTGGAACCTGAGGAGGAAGCTCGGCGCACCCTAAGCACCCCCGGCGTCGGACGCAACGCTTGGAAATTTGCTCTAGGCGCATGGCCGATCGGCCATTATGGTGCGCCAAATTTCAACGCTTCAGGGCAACGGCAATGGCTGACAAAGGCACTCCCCACTTCCACAACGATCCGGGCGTTCCCGTCATTCACGTGGGCTCGAAGGAGTTCATGTGCATCGGAGCGACGCCTCCTTTCGATCATCCCCATGTGTTCATCGACATGGGCTATGACACAGAGACGATCTGCTCCTACTGCTCGACCCTGTTCAAATACGATCCCTCTCTGAAGTTTGACGAGGCCCGCCCGGCCGAATGCGTCTGGGAGCCCGATTTCGCCGGCTCGGCCGCTTCGCGCTAAGTGCAGCATCTCTCGATTGCGGTCGTCGGCGCCGGCATCGGCGGCCTGACGGCGGCTCTGGCCTTGGCCCGGCAGGGGCACTCGGTCACGCTCGTCGAACGCAGGACCGGATTCAGCGAGGTCGGAGCCGGCCTTCAGCTGTCACCCAATGCCAGCCGCATCCTCATCAAGCTCGGGCTTGGGCCGGCGCTTCGTCGGGCGGCGACGGAGCCGGAGCGCGTGGTCGTGCGCGCGATCCGCTCGGGCAAGCGCATCGGCGAGGTAGCCCTTGGCGCCTTCATGCGCGAGCGGTTCGAGGCACCCTACTGGGTCGTGCACCGCGCCGATCTCCAGACGATCCTGCTCGATGCCGTCCGCTCCGAATCATCGATCCGGCTTGTCATGGGACGAACGGTGGAGAGCGTCGAGACTGCCTCCTCACAAGCCTCCGTCACCTGGATCTCCGCCGGCGGAGCGCAGGAGACTCTCACGGCCGATCTGATCGTCGGCGCCGATGGCGTCTGGTCGAAGGTCCGCCAGCAACTCGACGACAGGGGGCAGCCCGCCTATCGCGGTTATGTCGCCTGGCGCGCCACCTTTGAGCGCAGCGCTGCTCCCGCCGAACTCGCAGGGGACGAAACGGGCCTCTGGCTCGGGTCACGGGGCCATGTGGTGCATTACCCGATTGCCGCAGGCCGGTTGATCAATGTTGTCGCCATCGAGAGAAGCCCCACGCCGGTGGAGGGCTGGGCCGCTCCAGGCCGGCGGGAGGATCTGCTCGCCCGCTATGCTTCGGCCGCCCCTGCCCTGCGCGACCTTCTCTCACGGCCGCAAGAATGGCTGCGCTGGTCGCTCTTCGATCATCCGGCCGGGCGCCTTGCCAAGGGCCGGACCGGCCTTCTCGGCGATGCCGCCCACCCGGTTCTGCCGTTCCTCGCCCAGGGAGCCGCAATGGCGATCGAAGAGGCGGCGACTCTTGCCTCTATGCTGCGCGAGAGCCCGACCGATATACCGCAGGCTCTCTCGGCTTATGAGAAGCAGCGCCTCGGGCGCGCCACCCGTGTCCAGAAGGAGGCCTACACCAACGGGCGCATCTACCATGCGGGTGCCCTGATTGCCTTCGGGCGTGATCAGGTCATGCGCCGTCTCGGCGCTGAGGGCATGACGAAGCGCTACGACTGGCTCTACGGCTTCCGCACCCCGGACTGAGGAAGATCCGGCGCGCACGGTTGGGCTTGCGCTCAAGCCCGCAGCCCGATAACCCTCTTCCCCGAAGCGGACGTGGCGAAACCGGTAGACGCAAGGGACTTAAAATCCCTCGGGCTATGCCCGTGCGGGTTCGACCCCCGCCGTCCGCACCAAATACATGATCCCACTCATTACCGGCACCATCTTAAGCGGCGCAGATTCCGAGAGCCGACCTTTGCCTGCGCTAAATTCAGGCGGCTGCGACAATCAAAACGCCGAATTCCAAGGATTTTGCCGGAACGGCAAAGCCATCAGCAAAGTCTCTCAAGGAGAAATGAAGTGCCCGGGGCGACCCGAGCCATTGTAGGAGTCTGCCCATGCCCACCGTGATTGCCATCGAGGCCAAGCCCGTTGAATTCGAGGGAATCGATAGCGGCTTCGTCCACCTCTACCTCGTCAAGACCGTCACGGATGAACAGGGACGTGTCATCTCGGAGAAGGTGATCCGAGGCACCGCGGGGTCGAACGGCGACCTTGAGACTCTGGTCGATGCCAATCTGGCGACCTCCGTCGACAGGAGAGGCTCGGACACCCCCGAGGAGAGGCACCGCGAAGTTCTCGATCTCGGCACCAGAGACGCCAACGATGTCTGGAAGGTCATGGTCCAGCATGCCAACAACATCGAGAAAGCGGATCTGGACTACAGCATCGACATCTTTCGCGAAGCTCCCGGAGGAGACCTGAACAGCAATTCCGTTGTCGCATCGGTGCTCCATTCGGTCGGCCTGAACTTGACCACGAGCTTTCCGGATAGTGTCAGCAGGTCCGATGCCCCTCTCTATGGGCAACTCCAGTATATGGACGTGGACGATGCCCTCTTTGGAACGGATAACACTGACCGGATCATGGGTGGTATTGGGAGCGACCGGATCATCGGCGGAAGGGAGAATGACCGTCTCTACGGGGAACCCGGAAATGACCGGATGAGTGGTAGTTCCGGTAATGATGTTTTGTTTGGTGGCGATGGCAACGATATGTTGACCGGCGCATCCGGCAGCGATGCTCTCAATGGCGATAGTGGCAACGACACTTTGGACAGCGGCTCCGGCACTGATGCTCTCAATGGCGGTAGCGGTGACGATCGTCTTTATTGCCAATCGGGCGCGGACATTCTTCGGAGCGGCTCGGGAATGGACGTCTTCGTCTATCATGCAGTCCCGAAAGGCTTGCCAGACGTAGATAATATTCGGGACTTCTCGGTCGCCGGGGATACATTCTTGCTGAACGACAAGGCGTTTACAGGTCTAGGACGTGAGGGTCAGTTGAGGTCTTCGGCTTTCTGGACTGGAACGGAAGCACATGACGCGAGCGATCGTATTATCTATGATCGGACCAATGGTTTTCTCTATTATGATCAGGACGGCACCGGCGCGACTGAACAGGTTGCGTTCGCGAAACTCGCGGTGGGACTGAGAATGACATCGCTGGATTTCCAGGTGTTCTAGTAAAAACCTCATCGAATCCAGGGAACACCGGTGCTGTGATCGCAAGCGCTTGGTGTGCATGCCAGCACACCAAGCGATGCAGCCATTAGATATGGTCAAACGCGCCTCCGATCAGCACTTCTGGAGATGAACGATGCTCCCCGGCTCCTTCTTGCCTCGTTGGATCAACGCAGCGGCTATTTTGCTTTTTGTATCGGCGAGTGCCGATGCATGGGCGCAGAGCCGCCCGCTGACCCTGAGAATGTCCTGTGCTCAGGCGCAGGGCCTTGTCGCCTCGCAGAGAGCCATTGTTCTTAGCACAGGGCCTTTCACCTATGATCGCTATGTCGGGTCCTCTGGATCCTGCGCCATCGGCGAGACCCTGGATCCGGCATGGGTGCCCACGGCCGATTCAGCTCAATGTCCCATCGGGTATCGTTGTACCCCGCGTTCTTCACTCTCACGCAATTAGCTATCTTCCGGGTCCTCAGGACACCCCTGTCTGCGGTACCCATACATCGCGTGAATCTTAGCGGCTGTGCCAGGCCCGAAGGGCCAGCAGCGGCGTCAGAATTGGCCAGCCGAACCCGGCGATCAGGATGTGATCGAGGCCAATATCTTCCTCGTCATTGATCATGGTCGACACTGCGAGAAGCAGAATCACGCCGCACAGATAGATCATCAGAACTTCACGCATCCCGCAGCCCCCAGCCACCTCGAAGCTGAGCTTTGACGTATGACCGAGTTCAAGCCAATGCGACCGGCAGTCGCCTGCCCTTGGGAGAAGCCCACACAAAGGTAGTCCGGAAGCCATAGGGCATCAGCCCCGGAGTAGACACAGAAATCTGGGTGGCATTGAAAAACTATTCTTTGTCAGAAACTTAGCCGCAACCCAACTGACACTTGCCCGTTCTTCGGTCATGATGGACAAAGGCCAGGGAGGTCATCAATGCCGAAACCGCACCACCCTTATGCCGCAGCAGGCAACACGGGCTGGAGCATCGGTTCCAATGGCCTGACGGCAACTGGGCAATCCGATCTGTTGAAGGATCTTGGGCATCACCTTCAGCACAGTTATCAGAGCATCCTGAAGGAGCCTGCTCCGGATCGTATCAGGCAGTTACTGGAGAGGCTTGAAAGAGCGCATTTGCGCGAAGGAAATGAAAACCACTGAGCCGCATCGGCTCAGTGGTTCATATCTCTCAAAAGGTGCTTAGCCTCAGCGCCTGCGACGGTTTCGCGGTTGCGGATGACTCGACGAGGCCGCCTCCTTCGGAACGAGGCTGTAGATCAGAAACCCTGCCAGAATTCCGGCTCCGAGCAGAACGAAAGGATAGGACTTGGCAGTCTGGACGACCCCGGAGGCCGTCTGACGCACGGCGTAGAGCGGCATGGAAGCGTCGTGGATCAGGCGCTCGGCCCGTCTGACGTTCTCCTGTCGCGTGTGGATCTCCAGGTCATAGCCTTCATCATCATCGTGGCGATGAAGCTCGATACTGTTGCGAGCGAACCCGGCCGAGACAAGGCGCTGGACCGCTTGATTGGCCTCACTGCGGGACTGGAAAGATCCGGTGGCGATAGACGTGTTCGGCATTAGTCAATCCTTTTCGAACTGCTGACGCCAATTCCCGGCAAGCGCCTAGGTTCCACGCCGCCCTGCCACACCATGTGGAAAGGCTATCAAGCCGGCCGCCGTCAGTTTCTCCGATACGTTTGGGAAGCTCTCTCCGCTTCCATCAAAACCTCAAGCGCTCTCCAGGGCTTGGGCATGAACCGGACGTCGCGGGGAACATCACCGGTCTCATCGTCCAAAGGCCTGCCGGAGGTCAGCACCGTGCGGACCCAGGGCCATTTAAGCCGCACGGTTCGCACCAGATCCATTCCATCCATCAGGCAAGGGAGGCGAAGATCGGCAAAAAGGAAGGCCACTTCCTCGGAGTGGCGGGTCAAATAATCCAGCGCCTCCTCGGCGCTGGAGGTTTCGACGACCTTGAGATCCGTTTCCTCGAGAAGAGCTGCCGCCAAGCCCCTGACTTCGAAATCATCCTCGACGATCAAGGCCACGCGATGAGGCTCAATTCTCTGTCCCATAAGTCGTCTCCTCTTCCAGTCTGAGTGTGCTGAAGCCCAGTGATGAGGGATCAACAACCCTCAGGCTTTCTGTTGGATGGGAAAAATCCGGCTCCGGAAACGCCATGCGGACAGCCGGTACGATACAGCCAGAACTCAGCATGCGGTCGGAAGCGGCAAGGCTTTCGAGCGCATCCTCTACAGGGCTGCGAATAATCAACGTGCCCGAGCGCAGGGCGCGATCAGGCGAATACCCTCATCACAGAACGGTGAACACAGGCGTCTGTTTCAGCTTGGCTTTAGAGAATTTTTCTCATATGGCTTTATTGCCCTAGAGGAACCGCCTTCCAGGCTGTAGCTTAAGCTTGAACCGACTGTTCTCACGTGAGATCCCCGCCGTGTTCAAGGAGACCCAGCTTCACCAGGAATTTCTGGACTTGGAGCATCACATGCGGCTTCTCGACCGCAAGCTGGCTGATGCTCTGCACAGGATCCGGCATGGCTCCTCGCAGGAAGCGGTCGAGGAGGCCCGCCGGGACGAGAAGCTGCTCCTCTCCGAACTGGACCGCCTGATGACAAGGATGCGGGCGATCGAAGGGCAACTCCTCCAAATCCAGAAGAGTGCGACGCGCCACTGACTCTTCCGACGATGGCTTGTGTGAAACCGCACGTCGAAAGCGCCGAACTGGGCTCATTGTGCCTGACCTAACGCAAGGTAAGCCCAAGGAGCGAACGGGGGATGACCTTCAGGAACTCTTATTCGGAGCCGGACGTCGAAGATGGGGGCAGCGCTGGAGTCTTGCGCAGGCGGTACATTCCGCTGTTCACGGTCTTGATCGGCCTCTTGGCCACCATGAATGTCGTGTCAGTCGTGTTCGTTCTTCTGGAGTGAACGGCTGACCTGCCGTTAGGTCAGTGACATCATTGCACGTGACCTGACATGAGGAGAACTGCAGGACAGCGCATGGCATGCGAAACTCTGTCCTGCAGGTTCAAAATTCGACTTCAGCGCAGTCCGAGGAACGACAGAATCGCGAGGACCACAACGATTGCACCGATAAGCCAGATGATGTTGTTCATGAGGATTTTCTCCCGAAGTGGAATTGACCTCATGCCAACGGTCAAGGTGAAGGTTCGTTCCTTCGGTCCGCGCACTCGGCTAGTTGGACCGGCAGGCTCTCAGATCGGCTTCCGTGACTTCCCCCGATGCAGCAATCTGCCGTCTGCGCACGCTCGTACAGGCCTCATGCGTGAGGCCCTGGGATGCATCGACCTGAATCCGGTTTCCCTGCGCGCGTGAGGTCTCATAGCCAGGGCCTGATTGGTACTCCCAGGTGGAGATCCCGGCCGCACCAACGCATCCGCAAAGCCCAACCACAAGCGATGCGGCAATGAAGGTTCTGAGCATTGTCGGCATTGTCTCTTCCATTGGCTGCGGAGCCCGTTTTGAACGGCGGAAGGAGCCTTCACAAGGAAGATGACCAGAATGAGAAAACCCCGGTGTCGCCACCGGGGTTTTCCACAAAACCGGAGTAAACCGATCAGAAGTCGCGCTGAATGCGCAGACGGCCTTCCCAAGCATCATCGTCATCTTCGCCGAGAATGCCGCGCGGGTTGAGGTTCGAGTAGAGAGCCTCCACACCGATATCGAGGCCGGAAACCGGCGACCAGATCAGGTTCGAACCGACGCGCCACTCGGTAAAGTCGGCCGACGGAGCAGTTGTGCCGTACTCGACCCGAGCGTAGGAGCCGAACAGGCTCTGACGGATGGTCGGCGTCCAGTAGTGGTTCAGGCCAGCGGCGAGCGACCAGCCGCGACCGGTCTCGATCTCACCATCGGGGCCGATATATGCGTCGAAGACGGTTCCCGAAGCACTGCCGACCGCGACATCCGGATCGAAGCCGAGATAGCCGAGGGCACCGTCGGCATAGGTCGCGGCAAGCCACAGGGCATCGCCCTCAGCCAGCATCGGCAGGTTCACGTTGACCATGCCCGACACGGCCCAGCCGAGTTCGCTGTCAACGTATTCGCCGCCGACGATTGCGTTGCTGCGGGACTGGTGCAGAGCGCCGGAGAGCTGAGCCGAACCCCAGGTGCCGGAATACTTCACGTTGCCGACAAGATCGGGCAGCCTCTGGCCGCCAGCAAGCGTAACGGGGAGGCCTGTGACCGGATTGATGACCTCTCGGGTGAGTTCGTTGGTGGCAAACGAGCCCTCTTCCAGCGACAGGGTGGCCGAGAAGCCGTTGCCGAAGGAGAAGGTGTAGGCCAGCAGGTTCACATCCGGATAGTCGTAGAAGCGGAGCGTACCCCAGTTCTCGTTCGCAATGTCCCCGTTGGTGAAGAACGAGGTCGTGCGACCGGCTGTCAGGCCGCCGAACTGGATGTAGGCTTGAGCGATGTTCGTCGAGGTGCCGGTGCCGTACACGCCGGACCGACGGTCCATCTCCATACGCACGAAGGCGCGGAGCAGGCCATAAGCGGTGGCGGTGCGGGCGTCGAGCTGAACGCGGCCACGAGCGAGGAAGCCTATCGAGGCATCCTCTCGGGCCTGCGGCTCGAGGTATTGGTACTCGGCGCGGACGCGGCCACCAACCCGGAGGCAGGTTTCCGTGCCCGGGATGTAGAAGAAGCCTGAGCCGTAGGTGGAGCAGACGCGAACATATTCGACAGCAGCAGACTTGGCAACCGGCAGGTCGGCGGCTTGTGCCCCCGCGACAGCCGCAAGCCCTGCGACCGTTCCAAGAAAGAGGCTCTTAGCGAGCTTCATGGGTTTCTCCAAAGAAGTCTGGGTCCGAGACCCATTTACAAACGTGACCATACTCACGCTCACGTCCTGCGCAATACGGACTCGCTTCAGATCCGCTCACGCGACGGGCAATCTGCTGAAAAGATAAGCATTCCAGGCAGGCCGGCACGCATATTTTCAGGGGTGTGGCCCAAACTCAACATATGGACACACTCATCCACCGCGTCAGTCTCCGAAGAAATCCAGTTCGAACTCACGGCACGTATACCCGACCGGGCATTGGAGCGTGTCCCGGGTCGGCACGAAAGCCGGTTCGATCATCTCGTTGCGCAGGCAGAACCGCCTGTCGGCGACGTAGCGATCGTAGGTATGGGTGCCGGTCCCGAGAACGACCTGACCCCGCGAGAGGACGAGACCGCGGGCCTGGCTGCAGGTCAGGCTGGGAGTCAGCGGCCGGGGCTGGGCCTGGACACTCGATGCCATGACCAGGAGGGCCAGAACACAAGCAATCTTCTGCATCGTCATAACCTTCATAAGGGGCGTTCCAGGGGAACACATCCCGAGAATGACAACGCCTCAAGCGGAGCTTTGTTACCGTGAGCCCCCGGCCCAAAGGAGGCCTGAAGCCGCTAAAGCATGGGCTGCAGGCGCTTCGCCAGGTCGACCGCGGCACTGTAATCGGTTTTCCCCGAGCCCAGCACGGGAATGCTCGACACGAGGATCGAGCGGGGCACCCAAAGCTCGGGAAAACCATGGTCCTTGGCATGGGCCAGGAGCACGTCGCGATCAGCGTCCGGCCTGTCGGTGATGAGGACGATCTGCTCGCCCTTGCGCGGGTCCGGGATCGCCACCACCACATGATTGCTGTCGGGCCAGAGAGACTGGACGGTTGCCTCGATGGCCGCGAGCGACACCATCTCGCCGGCGATTTTGGCAAAGCGCTTCGCCCGCCCCCGGATCGTCACGATCCCGTCATCGACGGTGACGATATCGCCGGTGTCGTGCCAGCCCTCGACCGGCGTCAGGATGCCGCCCGGCGCGGCCGGGTCGAGATAGCCCCTCATCACGTTCGGACCGCGCACATGCAGGCGTCCGCCCTCGTGAATTCCTTCGACAGGCTCAAGCCGCCATTCGATGCCCGGCAGCACGTGCCCCACCGTGCCCGGATGATTGCTATCGGGAAGGTTGCAGGCGATCACCGGCGAGCATTCGGTGGCGCCGTATCCTTCCACGATGACGGTGCCGTGCCGGTCCCAGAGCCGGCGCGTCTCGTCCTTCACCCGCTCGGCGCCTGCAATCACGAAGCGCACACTCGCCAGATCGTTCTCGCCGGCCGCGCGGGCATAGCCCTGAAGGAAAGTATCGGTGGCGAGCATCACCGTGGCGCGCGTTCCCGCCACGAGCTTCGGGATCTGCCGGTAGTGCAGCGGGCTCGGATAGAGCACCGACTTCATGCCGTTGAGCACGGCCGTCAGCAGACCGGCCGAAAGGCCGAAGGAATGGAAGATCGGCAGCGGATCGAAGAAGACGTCGTCGTCCCTCAGCACGTCGCCCGCCAGGGCCTTGACCTGGTAGGCATTCGCCACGAGGTTCGCGTTCGAGAGAACCACTCCCTTCGGCACGCCTTCCGACCCGGAGGTGAAGAGCAGCACGGCCGGATCGTCGGGCTGGATGTTCGCACCGGCATGGACCCGCCGCGCCATCCATGAATCCACGAGCCCGCGCATCTTGTCGAAGCTGGTGAGCTCGGCGCGGACGTCCTCGAGCCAGAGGATCCTGCGCCCTTCTCCCAGAGCCTCGATGATGTCGTCGAGCTTGCCCTGCTCGATGAAGCGGCGGGAGGTGACGATGGTCCCGATGCCGGCCAATTCACAGGCGGCTTTCAGGTTCTTGAGGCCGGCCGTGAAGTTCAGGAAGGCCGGGACACGCCCGACAGCATTGAGCCCGAACAGGGTGACGGCGATGGCCTGCACGTTCGGCAGCAGCACGCCGACGTTCTCGCGCTCTTTCGTCAGGCTCGCGAGCTTGCGCCCGAGCACCAGCGAGCCCAGAACGAGGCGGCCGAAGGTGATCGGCTGGCGCTCCAGATCCTCGAGGGCGACCTTGTTGCGGCCAAAGCGATCCCTCGCGTCGAGGAGCGCTCCGAACAGGGTCTTGCGCGTCCGCGCGATGTCGAACTCAGCCACGGGCGCGCTCCTGACAGGTTAACCGGCCGAGCCTTCGCGGATCGGCGCCTGGTAGGCCAGGCCCATATCCCAGGGGAAGTAGATCCAGGTGTCCTGGCTGACTTCCGTCACGAAGGTGTCGATGAGCGGGCGTCCGGCGGGCTTGGCATAGACGGCGGCGAAATGCGCGTTGGGGAGCATGTCGCGCACGATCTTCGCCGTCTTGCCGGTATCGGTCAGGTCGTCGATCACGAGCACGCCCTTGCCCGTCCCATCGCCCAGCGCCTTGATGGCAGGCGCGATGTCCTTGAGCACCTGAAGCTCGCCCTGGTTCTTGTAGTCGTGATAGCTCGCGATGCAGACGCTCTCGATGAGGCGGACATCGAGTTCGCGCGCCACGATGGCGGCCGGCACCAAGCCGCCGCGGGTGATGCAGACGATCGCCTCGAACGGGCCAGCCGCGGCCAGGCGCCAGGCAAGGGCGCGGCAATCGCGGTGGAACTGGTCCCAGGAGACAGGGAAGGCTTTGGGAGAGGTCGGGGACATCGGTTGGCTCTTTGTGACGGTGGTGGCGAGGTAACTCTTAAAGGGGGGCTTGGTCGCCCTTCAGGCGTCCGAGATGATCGCGCACGGCAGCGGCCGCCTGAGCGACTGTCTCAGGCTCCTTGCCCCGCACGACGATCTGGTTGCGGAAGCCGCTGTTGGAAAACGACGGATACGACCCGATCGAGACGCTCGGGAACGACGAGGCGATCTGGCTCAAGCCATCGGCATAGATGCCCTCGGCCAGCCCTTCCGCCTCGATGGTCTCGATGATCATGCGCGCGCCTGTCTCCAGGGCCGGGGCGATGTTGTCGAGCATCGCCTGCATGATCGACGGCACGCCCGCCATGACGAAGACATTGCCGATGCGGAAGCCCGGCGCCTTGGAAATCGGGTTCTCGATCAGGCTGGCCCCATCGGGGATCCGGGCCATGCGCATCCGGGCTTCATTGAGCTCTTCGGGGGTGTAGCGCTCCCGCAGCATCGCGACGGCTCTGGGATCATGGTCGATCCCGACGCCGAAGGCCTTGGCGATGCAGTCGGCCGTGATGTCGTCGTGGGTGGGGCCGATGCCGCCGGTGGTGAAGAGGTAGGTGTAGCGGCTGCGGAGCGCATTGACCGCCGCCACGATCTCCTCCTCCACGTCCGGCACGACGCGAACCTCGCGCAGGTCCACGCCGATCCCGGTCAGGTACTCGGCGATATAGCCGATGTTCTTGTCCTTGGTACGGCCCGTGAGGATCTCATCGCCGATGATGAGAAGGGCGGCTGTAACGGAGACGGCCATGCGCAGCGATCCTTTTGTGGGCGTTTAGCCTTACAAGCGGCAATTCTCAAGCGCAGGCAAGAGTTCACCCCCAGGGTCTTTCCTGGGCGCCCCGTGACGGCATGCTGACGGGCGGTTCTTCGGCTGTCAAAGAGCCAGCACCTTCAGGCTCGCAGCGTGAGCTGCGAGCCTGAAGGTTGAT
The DNA here is from genome assembly GCF_014699075.1 of Microvirga sp. Taxonomy (GTDB): domain Bacteria; phylum Pseudomonadota; class Alphaproteobacteria; order Rhizobiales; family Beijerinckiaceae; genus Microvirga. The sequence goes on from NZ_JACXAB010000003.1 coordinate 43,798, forward strand.
CGAGGGTGGCGCGAATGGCAGCCCGGCTCGATGATGGATGGTGAAAGGGAAGAGCCGAACTGTCTCTTCGCGCACGGCTTCTTTAGGCGTTCACACGGTGCCAGCCCGGTGACCGCCTCAGGCGGGGTCCGCCTGCTCGGCGGGGGCCTTGAACCGATTCCGACCACCGGCACACAGCGTGGGCCTCCTGTCGGTGCCGCTTGCGAGGCTGCACCACAGGACCGTGCCTGCTCCCACACTGCGACGCCTCGCGAGCGCGCGCCTCGACAGGAGCAGGTCTACACAACGATATAGCCGAGCTTAGAGCAATTGTCAAGAACAAAATAGGAACAGACGCCTTACCACCCCTGTCATTCCGGGGCGCCGAAGGCGAGCCCGGAATCCATAACCGCTAACGTTGTGGAAGGAGGCGCAACGCCGCTCGTCCTTTATTGAGACGTTGTGTTTATGGATTCCGGGCTCCGCTGCGCGGCCCCGGAATGACAGCGCGTGTCATTCCCGCGCCGTCATGGCCGGGCTCATCCTGGCCATCCACGTCTGCAAGCGCCACGAAGACGTGGATCCCCGGAACAAGTCCGGGGATGACGTGGAGGGTAGCAGGACGGGCGTGTCATTCCCGGCCGGAGCGCAGCGGAGGGGAAGGGAGTCCATAGCGCTGAGCGTGTGAGTAGATCCCCTTCCCTCGCCTGCGGCTCACCGGGGATGACACCAGGCGGCATGGGTTGAACACCGGTCCTCTCCCCTGCTACCAGAGGTTTTTACAGCCGAATGTTGGTTTTGGATGCGTTTTCAGGAAACCCTGCTCGAGGGTCGTCTCATCGAGCGTTACAAGCGATTTCTGGCGGACGTGGAGCTCGACACGGGCGAGATGGTCACCGCCCATTGCGCCAACCCGGGGGCCATGATGGGCCTCAAAGAGCCCGGCAGCCGGGTTTATTTGTCTCGGGCCGCGAACCCCAACCGCAAGCTCAAGTACAACTGGGAGTTTGTGGAGGTGTCGGCCGGCGGCGGGCCGCTCCAGCTCATCGGGATCAACACCTCCCGGCCCAACCTGCTGGTGGCCGAGGCCCTGCGGGAGGGGCGGCTCGCGCCGTTTGCCCGCTATGATCGGGTGCGGCCCGAGGTGAAGTACGGCAAGAACAGCCGGGTGGATTTCCTGCTGGAGAAGGACGGCGAGCCGCCCTGCTACCTGGAGGTCAAGAACTGCCACCTCATGCGGGAGGCGGGCTTTGCCGAGTTCCCGGATTGCGTCGCCGCCCGCAGCGCCAAGCACCTCTACGAGCTGGCCGACATGAAGGCGCAAGGAGCGAGGGCCGCCCTCGTCTACGTCATCCAGATGGATGCCGAGCGCTTCGACGTCGCCCGCGACATCGACCCGGCCTATGACAAGGCCTTCCGGCACGCCCTCGCGGCGGGGGTGGAATCCTACGCCTATGTCTGCCGCATCACCCCGCAGGAGGTGACCATCGACCGGCCGGTGGAGATCGTGACGCCGCGGTAACGCGCCCCGCTGTCAGCCCCGCGAAGGCGGGGATCCATAACCACTACGTTGCAGAATGAGGAACTGAAGCTGCAGTGCTCTGACGAACAGCGACGTGTTTATGGATTCCGGGCTCGGCTGCGCCGCCCCGGAATGACAGTGAGCGAGAGCGAGCGGGTTCAGACTCGCTCGAAAACCAGGTTCATCTTGGTTTCGAGAATCGGCCGGTAGCCCTTGCCCTTGAGGAGCCCGATCACATCGGCCTGCCAGCGCTCCGGCACGTTCGCCACGATGAAGATGGCCGGGTAAAGCGAGGCTGGCGCGTCCCGGAAGAACGGCCCGAGGACCAGGTCCTCTGCCCCCTCCACATCGAGCTTGATGGCGTCGACGCGGGTGAGGCCCTCCCGGCTCAGGAGATCGAGCAGGGTCACGGCCGGGACGCGGATCGCATCCGTCTGGCTCGAGTTCACGATCTTGAGGCTGGCCTCGCCCCGGTTGTGTGGGTCGAGGAACAGGGTGAGTTCGCCCGTCTTGTCCGCCACGGCGCAATCGACGGCCTTGATGGTGCAGGCGGGGTTCTGGCGGATGTTGTAGATCAGCCGGTCGAAAATCTCCGGCTGCGGCTCCACGGCCAGGATGCGGGTGGAGACGGCGGTGCCGGCCTCGCGCGCCAGGAACAGGGCATACCAGCCCACATTCGAGCCCACATCGATGAAGGTGAAGCCGTCCTTGATGCGCGAAGCCAGGATCTTGAGCTCATCGGCATCGAAATATTGCGGCGTGAACAGGAGCCGGCGCTCACAGACGTTTTTGTATGGGTAAAGCCGCATCCTGACGCCGAAGGTCTCGAGGTCGAGCGGCGGACCTTTGAGCATCTTCATGGCCAGATGACGCAGCATCAGGGCGAGCCTGCGGCCCGCCCAGCCTTCGGGCAACCCGCGCGTGCGGTCAATCACCCAGCGGGTGAGACCTGAAGGCGCAAAGTCCCCGAAGGGGCGGGCATCATTCATTACCGAGAAATCCAAAGCCGCGAACTGGATGAACAGGGTTGCTCATGACACCCTCACGCGCCAATCGCAAGCGGGGCACGGGGACATTAGCGCATGCGCGGCCCATTCTGGGCCGCGCATGCGCTCGTTCACGGAGAAGCATCGGACGGATCCCAAAAGTGCAAATCCACTTTTGGATCCGATGCTTTAGCTTGCTTCGCGCGTGGCGATCCTTACATTCCGGGCAGCAGATCAAGGATTGAGAATGACCGAGACCGATGTTGTGGAGCGCAGGCGCGCGCCCGAGATCCCGCTCCACGGCCCTGCGGACTTCGAAGGAATGCGCCGCGCCGGCCGCATGGTGGCCGAGTGCCTGGACATGCTCTCGGAGCACGTGAAGCCCGGCGTCACGACCGAGTTCCTGGACAAGCTGGCCTTCGACTTCATCCGCCAGCATGGCGCCTTGCCGGCCTGCCTGCACTACCGCGGCTACACCAAGACGATCTGCACCTCGATCAACCACGTGGTCTGCCACGGCATCCCCAACGACAAGCCCCTGCGCGACGGGGACATCATGAATGTCGACGTGACCCTGATCCTCGACGGATGGCACGGGGATTCGAGCCGCATGTACTATGTGGGCGAGGTGCCGCGCCGGGCGCAGCGGCTCTGCGAAATCACCTATGAGTGCCTCCTGCGCGGCATCGCGGTGGTCAAGCCGGGCGCCACCACCAACGACATCGGCGCGGCGATCCAGTCCTATGCGGAAGCCGAGCGCTGCTCCGTGGTGCGCGACTTCTGCGGCCACGGCATCGGCAAGGTCTTCCACGACTCGCCCACGATCCTCCACTATGTGGAGCCGGCCTACAACGTGGAGCTGAAGGCCGGCATGTTCTTCACCATCGAGCCCATGATCAATCTCGGGCGGCCGCAGGTGAAGGTCCTGGCCGACGGCTGGACCGCCGTGACCCGCGACCGCTCCCTCTCGGCCCAGTTCGAGCATATGGTGGGCGTGACCGAGACAGGCGCGGAGGTCTTCACTTACTCGCCGAAGGGTCTGGACAAGCCGTCTTAAAGATAGCTCGACACTAGCCTGCCGCATCGCTTCTGGCCTACAAGGTAACAATGATGCTTCGGAAACCTGCCGAAGTCTCTTGAGGGCACGCAGCGACAGCCGGCGTGAGCGACGACCGTCCCCATTATCACGGCCATCGCGACCGGTTGCGCGCCCGCTTCATGGAGGTGGGCGGCGATGCGGTGCCGGATTACGAGCTTTTGGAACTCGTGCTCTTCCGCTCGATCCCGCGCCGGGACGTGAAGCCCGTCGCCAAGGAGCTGCTCAAGCGCTTCGGCTCCTTCGCCGAGGTGCTGGCCGCCGCCCCTGCCCGGCTCATGGAAGTGGACGGGATCGGCGAGAGCGTGGTCACGGATCTGAAGATTGTGGAGGCCTCCGCCCGCCGGCTCGCCAAGGGCGAGGTGGCGAAGCGCCCCGTCCTGTCCTCCTGGACCTCCGTCATCGATTATTGCCGCACCGCCATGGCGCTCATGGACAAGGAGCAGTTCCGCCTGCTTTTCCTCGACAAGCGCAACGCGCTCATCGCCGACGAGGTGCAGCAATCGGGCACGGTCGACCACACGCCGGTTTATCCGCGCGAGGTGGTCAAGCGCGCCCTCGAACTCTCGGCGTCAGCCCTGATCCTCGTGCACAACCACCCCTCGGGAGACCCAACCCCGTCCTCCGCCGACGTCACGATGACCCGCGAGATCATCGAGGTGGCGAAGCCCTTAGGCATCACCGTTCACGACCACATCATCGTGGGCCGCGAGGGCCATGCCAGCCTCAAGGGACTGCGCCTGATCTGAGCTTGGCCACAGAACCAACCCCTCCCGACAGCGTTACACCACCACGAACAACGCTCATGGGAGATGATGATGAAAAAGCTTCTGCTGACGGCCGGCCTGCTCGGCTCCACCCTCCTGGCCCCGGCCGCCATGGCCCAGTCCACCCCCGCCCAGCCCTCCTCCGGCGCCACGGCTCCCGCAGGCGTGAACTTCATGACGCGCCTTGAGGCCGGCCAGATGCTTGCCTCCAAGATCATGGATGAAGACGTGGTCGGCGCCGACAACAAGGACATCGGCGACATCGAAGATCTGGTGCTCGACCGCAGCGGCAAGGTTGTCGCCGTTGTCGTCGAGGTGGATGCGGGCCTTGGCGACCGCACCGTGGCCCTGCCCCTGAGCGCAGTCCAGATGAATGCCGCGGACGCGGCGACCACCGGCTCCGTTCAGGGCTCCGGACAGACGGGTTCGACCACGACCCGCAGCAGTGACGACATGCGGATCGTCGTGAACATGCCTCTCGATCAGCTCAAGTCGGCTCCCGAGTTCGAGGAAGACGACTAAGCAATTCCGATCCTGCGGCCGCCCTCCGGGTGGCCGCAGGCCCTTTCAGATCAGCGTGTCGATCCCGGTGAAGATCGCGTAGACGAAGCCGAGGCTCAGGGTCAGGCCGATGGAGCCGATCAGGAGCCCGCCCACCACGACGAAGCCATCCCGCTCCACGAGCCCCAGGCCGACGAGGCAAACAGCAAGGCCCAGCGGGATCTGCCCCACGAACGGGGGCGCAAAAAGAAGCCCCACCGACAGGATCAGGATGACCGCGCCCATGAGGCGCATGGCGAAGGGCGTGTCCAGGAATGTCATGCGGGGGCGGGAAATGCGTTCGAGCCGGCGAAACACCGGGACCGCACGCCCGACGGCCCGCTCCACGTCGCTGCGGGCCATGGAGCGATTCAGGAGCTGACGCGGAAGCCAGGGCGCCTCGCGTCCGAAAACGATCTGAACGGCGACGAGCGCCAGCAGCAGGCCGCAGACCAGGGGAATCGGCGGCGGCATGGGAAGGCAGTTGGGCAGGCCCAGAAGAACGATCAGCAGCGCGAAGGCCCTGTCCTGGAGCACGGCCATGATCTCGCGCACGGTAAGGCGCTCGCCCGGCTGGGACGCGAGGGCGAGCAGAATTTGGGACGTGCGCGCGTTGGAAAACAAGGAGCCCTGACAGGTTCGGGGATGCTCAGGGCGCCTCTCTACCTGACTTAAGGTCCGGGGCCAAGGCGTATCAATGAATGTTGATCTCTCCCTCGACTGCCCGGAACTCGGCGGGACGGATCAGTTGCGAATGGGTAACGGTGACGGAGTGCAGCGGCCCTGCGAGTTCCCGCTTCCAGAAATCGAGGAAGTCGATGAGCACGGGAAACCGGGGAGCCAGATCATATTCCTGCCAGACGTAAGTTTGAAGGAAGGACGGGTGATCCGGCATGCGGTACAGGATCTTGGCGGTCGTCAGCCCGTAGCCTTCCATCTGGCGAATGAAATCTTTTGAGACCATGCGAACTCCTTCTCAAGCCCGAACGAGCCTTTGCGACAGGAATCCACCCGGAAAGCGCAGGCGGTCTCCTGCCCTATGCTCAAGGCTAAATCTTGAGTGCGTTTCTCGGTTCCCGCAAGCGCATCGGACCCAAAAGTGGAAGGCACTTTTGGGATCCATCCGATGCGCATTCCTCTAAACGCATCGTTCGACGCGGAAAACCGGAGCCACTTTTCACAAACGTGGCCCTTCGGGTCCGCACGATGCGCAAACGGGCTTGCACATCCACGCGATCTTGCGTTGAGTGCTCGGGCCAGAGCCTGAACGGAAGCATTGGGGAAGGAGATCACCGGGAATGCGCTTCGCCTTCGCGGGAATCGATTTTCTGGGGGATGTTTTCGAGGCGCTCCTCGCCAGAGGCTTGGAGCCCGTCAAACTCTTCAGCCGCCCGTGCGACAGCATCTACGACTTCAACGATGTGACCCTGTCCCGCGCCCGCTCGTTGCGCCTGCCGGTGCAGATGTCACGCATTCTCCCGGCCGATCTCGCCGGGCTCAAGGCCATGGGCTGCGAAGCCCTGGTGGTCGCAGGCTATCCGTGGCTGATCACCGGCTGGGAGCAGCACATCCCCTATGCCGTCAACTTCCACCCCTCACCCCTGCCTTTGGGCCGAGGGCCATATCCGCTCTTCCAGGCGATCCTCGACGGATTGTCCGAGTGGGGCATGACGGTCCACGCCCTGGAGCCTGCCTTCGACACCGGCGCCATCGTGGCGCAGAAGCGCTTTACCTTAAGCGGCGGGGAATCTCACGACACCCTGCTGTCCAAATGCCAGATCGCCGCAAAGGAGCTTGCGGCGGACGTGGCCTCAGACCTGCCCCGTCTCTGGACTGAGGCCAAGCCACAGGGTCCGGGAACCTATTGGCCCCGTGTCACCCAGGCGCAGAGAACCGTCTCCTGGAACGGCGGTGTGCAGTACGCGCTGCGCACCATCCGCGCCTTCGGGTCCATCGAAGCCTTTGCCCAGATCGATTCCCGCTACGTCTACGTGTGGGAGGCCTCGGGTTGGGAGGAGCCGCACCGTTACCGGCCCGGCACCCTCGTCCATCGCCATCGCAAACAGATGGTGGTCGCCGTCCGCGATGGCTTCGTGCAGATCAGCGGATGGAGCCCCTACGCGCCGGGGCCCGCGAGACAAGGGTAGACGGCCGACGTTTAGCGCCGGCGCTTGATCATCTTCCAGGCCTGACGGAGGACGAAAAGATTGCGAAGAAGCTTGAACATCGGATCACCTTTGAAAAACCACGTGCTGGTCAAGGGTCTTTCCGGTGTATGGTTCCAATCCGGCCACAGGCTTAGGGTCGTATAGCAAACGCGCTATGCCAGCGGGGCATCCACGGTGCACAGGACCCCGTCGGGGTGGAATGTGATCTGGACGTCGCCATTGAGCTCGCGTGCGAGGCTGCGTTCGATGAGCCGGGAGCCGAAGCCCTGCCGTGTCGGCGGCTGGACCGGCGGTCCGCCGCTCTCCTGCCATCGCAGGTGAAGCCGGCTGCCGGGCTCCGCTCGTGAAACGTCCCAGGCGATATCGACCTTTCCGGTCGCATTCGACAGGGCGCCATGCTTTACGGCATTCGTGGTCAGTTCTTGGAGCGCCATGGACAGGGCCAAGGCGATGCGGGGCGACAGGCGAACCTCGGGGCCTTCGATCGTCAGCCGATCCTCACTGAGCGACCTGTAGGGCGCCACGGCTTGAGCCACGATGTTCCTGAGCTCAGCCCCTTCCCAGTTCTCCGTCGTCAAAACGTCGTGGGCGCGCGCCAGGGCCATCAGGCGGCCCTCGAAAGCCTCCTTGGCCTCGGGCATCGTCGTGGCATTGCGCAGGGTCTGAGAAGCGATCGACTGCACCGTGGCCAGGGTGTTCTTCACCCGGTGATTCAGCTCGTTGATCAGGAGCGTGCGCTGCTCCTCGGCCCTTTTGCGCTCGGTGATGTCGCGCTGGATCGCCCAGAGCCGCTTCAGCTGCCCATCCTCGATGACCGGGATCATGCTGTTGTCGAAATACTTGAAACTGCCAGCAGCATCCTGCTCGACGGATTCAACGCCGCTGACGCTGTAAGCGGAATGAACGATTCCGGTCAGATAGGCTCTGGCCTCGGGGTCGGATGATGGCAGCGGGAAATCCAGAGTTTTGCCGATCAGGTCCTCGGCCCGGTCAAGCCCATACATGCGCGCCATGGCGTCGTTGCAGTCCACGAAGCGGCCGTTGCGGTAGGCCAGCTCGAGCTGATCCGCCACGGGCAACGTCGTGTCGAGCGGGGGCACGAACTCCAGGAGCCAGATGCCCTCGGAACTATGAGCAATGAACGAGCGATAGCGTTCCTCGCTTTCGCGCAGAGCCGCCTCGGCCCCCTTAGCGGCGGTGATATCCCACTGAGCGCCAAGGGAGCGGATGAAGCGTCCCTCCGGGTCCCGGATCAGCTTGGTGCGCGCCGTGACCCACCGCATCTCACCGGTATCGGCGCGGATGATCCGAAAATCGTATTCGATCTGGTCACAGGCGGGGTCGGTGACCGCTCTGTGCGTTTCGGCCTCGATCCATGATCGATCCTCGGGATGCACGAGGCTGAACCATTGCTCATACGAGAAGCTGTCGGAACGATCACCCGGCAGTCCATACAGCTCCAGATACTCAGGTGACGCGATGGCTTTGCCCGTTATGCGATCGAATTCGAAGCTGCCGATTCGAGCCGCTTGCTTCACCTGCCTGAGCCGCTCCTCCATCGGCGCGCGACTGGTCGCTTCGTTTCCCGCGCAGTAGAACCCCGCGACCTTGCCCGTTTCATCCCTCACGGGCATCCAAGCGAATGTGAGCCCCCCAATCGACGAGCCCAGCTGCCCGGTCGGCGAAGCCGGATTTTCGGCGTCATCCTGCGCCTTCCCCGACAAGGTCGATTCGATGATCGTTCGCTGCCGGTCCCAGGTCTCGGGCCACACCTCGCGGAAAGGCTTGCCGAGCGCTGCGGGATGCCTTGGGCCGAGGAGTGTCCCGGGCTGTCGTTGTAGAGAAGCGTGAGATCGGGTCCCCAGAGGACGAAGACCGGTTGCGGGGAGTTGAGCATTAGATCGGCAATGGTGCGAAGGCACTGGGGCCATGACGGCAGAGGACCAAGCGCGGTTGCCGCCCAATCATGAGCCCGGATGCGCCTGCACATCTCGCCCCTGCCCTGCAGCCAGGAAGCAGCACCGGAGTCCGCAGGAACTCTGAGGTCATCGGGCGTGGGGAGCGGGGGCGATTGCCCTTCCAAAAGCCCCTCGCTCATGGAGGTGCCATTCCAAGTGCCCGCCTGCAGGGTGTTTTGGCCGCAGCAAGATGGGATGTGTTCCAGGTGCTCAACATCCCTTGCTCACGGCCCTGCGGATCTTGGTTGCGATGTGACAAAGGGACATAAGCTCCGGGGGCTCTGGTTCAAGGGATGCCGCGAGATCTGCACAGGCTTGATCTGAGCTTTGAAGGCATCGGGTTCTGGGCCCATCCTTCATGATCGGACAACCAGCCTGCCTGATGACGGAAATTACCCGGAACCAAGCTTCCGTAAGGGCATTGCCTCTCCACGAAGGCCAAGTGCCCCCAGGTCTTCGAGACCCTCAAAGCCCTTCACGCTCCCCCCGTGAGGGGCTTACCTTTAAATATTCCCAGATTTTCTGGTGCAGCGGCGAACCACGCACACCTCTTTAGGGTTACCCCTATGGAGGTACTGTTCACCTACAGCCCTTCAGAACTCAGGGCCGCTCCGCTTAATCCCGGCAGGCAGGCCCTCTTTTTTGGTCATCGCGCCTTCTCACCGAAGTTTCCTGCGAGGCTGAAACCGCATCCTGGTCAGATCATTGAAGCCGTGAGGGCTCCTGGAGCCTTCGGGACCGGGAGGCCTCCTCAGTTGCCGGCAACGGCGGGTGGGGAGGCCTTTTTCCATTGCCCCAGAGGGCTCAAAGCTCGTGATAGTGCCGTCCCTGATAGACGAGGGGCGGCCTCTGCTCGCCTAGCCTGATGCCGATGATCTCGCCGATGATCACGTGGTGGGTGGCCACCACCCTGGCATCGCTGATCCGGCAGTCGAAGGAAGCGAGGCTCGTCGTCAGGGCGGGGGATCCCGTCTCCAGGGCCTCCCAGTTCCCTCTGCTGAAACGCTCCGGGCCCTGCAGGCCGGCGCGACCGGCGAAGATGTCCGCCAGTTCTACGTCAGCCGCCGCGAGGGTGTTCACGCAGAAGACCCGGTTCGACAGCAGACACTGAGCCGACCGGGAGCCCGTGTTGACGCAGACCAGGAGCGAGGCGGGGCTGTCGGTGACGGGCGTCACGGCCGTGGCCGTGAACCCTCCGCGCCCGGAAGTGCCGTCCGTCGTGACCACATGGACGGCACCGGCGACCCGACTCATGCCCTCGCGAAAGAGCAGGGCGTCCGAGCCGGAGGTGGAATGCACAGAGGCTTGTGTCTTCAAGATCATGATCCAAGCAAGCCTCTTCCACTCTTTTGGGCTGAGCACAAGGCCGTTAAAGCCATATGGTCTCTCCGCCCCGGCAAGGGAAGCGGCCGCCATTCGGGCGCCGTGCCGCACATTCAGTCAGGGTCTGGCACGATTTCCATCATTTAGCGTGATAGGAATCTTAACAGTACGTTGTGGAATGAAAATCGTTTTGCTAGAGACACCCGCACCTTACGTCAGGCTTGGCGATGTTAACGCATCGTGCTTTCCTGCATCGTTTCCCAACAATGACCCCGTTCCAGAGGGGCAAGGGTAGGACATGGAAATCTTTGTGCAGCAGCTCATCAACGGGCTGACTCTCGGGTCGATCTACGGCCTCATCGCCATCGGCTACACGATGGTCTTCGGCATCATCGGCATGGTGAACTTCGCCCACGGCGACGTCTTCATGCTCTCCGCTTTCATCTCGCTCATCTTCTTCCTGATCCTGACTACGTGGCTCGGGATATCCTCCATCGCCCTGGCGCTGCTCATCGTGCTGGTGATCGCGATGGTGCTCACCTCCCTGTGGGGCTGGGCCATCGAGCGGATCGCCTACCGGCCCCTGCGCGGCTCCTTCCGCCTCGCACCGCTGATCTCGGCCATCGGCGTGTCGATCTTCCTGTCCAACTTCGTTCAGGTCGCTCAGGGCGCGCGCAACAAGCCCACGCCTCCCATGGTCCAGGACGTGGTCGTCCTGTTCCAGGGTGAAAGCGGCTACAATGTTGCCCTCTCCTACAAGCAGATCATCATCATGGTCGTGACGGCCGTTCTGCTGACGATCTTCTGGTACCTGGTCCAGAAGACCTCCCTCGGGCGCGCCCAGCGCGCCTGCGAGCAGGACCGGAAGATGGCGGCGCTCCTCGGGATCAACGTCGACCGGACGATCTCGCTGACCTTCGTCATCGGCGCGGCCCTCGCGTCGGTCGCCGGCACCATGTACCTGCTGTATTATGGCGTCGTGAGCTTCAACGACGGCTTCGTGCCGGGCGTGAAGGCCTTCACGGCGGCGGTTCTGGGCGGCATCGGCTCGCTTCCGGGCGCCGTTCTGGGCGGGCTGATCATCGGCCTCATCGAGACCTTCTGGTCTGCCTATTTCTCGATCGAGTACAAGGATGTGGCCGCGTTCTCGATCCTCGCCATCGTGTTGATCTTCATGCCCTCCGGCATTCTCGGACGGCCTGAAGTCGAGAAGGTCTAAGGAGCTTAAACAGCATGACCGCTCCTGCCATCACAACCACGGCTCAGACCCAGGCCGTGACGCGAAGCTTCGACTTCAGCGCCGCTCTTAAGGACGCCCTCAAGACGGCCCTGATCACCCTGGGTCTCTCGATCCCGATCCTGTCCTACAAGACGGATCAATCCGGCGCCGACCTGTTCCTCACGCCTCGCTGGGGACTGGTGGCGATCGTCTGCGCCATCGTTTTCGGGCTTCGCCTCGTGCTGCATGCCTATACGGCGTCGCGGAACTACGCCAAGGCAACCCCGAGCCCCCGCCAGGCCACTGAACTGGTTCACGCGGAGCCGAGCGCCTTCCAGAAGGCATCCCGTTTCGGCGTGCCCTTCTTCCTCGGCGTGGCGCTGACCTTTCCGATCCTGATCTACCTGATCCAGGGCGGATTGAACGAGTCGCGCTACTGGGTGGATCTGGGCATCCTGATCCTCACCTACGTGATGCTCGGCTGGGGACTGAACATCGTGGTGGGCCTCGCCGGCCTTCTCGATCTCGGCTACGTCGCCTTCTACGCGGTCGGTGCCTATTCCTACGCCCTGCTCTCGACCACCTTCGGCCTGTCGTTCTGGATCTGCCTGCCGCTGGCCGGCATCCTGGCAGCCTTCTGGGGCATGATCCTCGGCTTCCCGGTGCTGCGCCTCCGGGGCGACTATCTCGCGATCGTGACCCTCGCCTTCGGTGAGATCATCCGCCTCGTGCTCATCAACTGGGTGGACCTGACCAACGGCGGCGCCGGCATCTCGTCGATCCCGCGGGCGACCTTCTTCGGCCTGCCCTTCACGGCGGGAGAAGGCGGGTTTGCTGCGACCTTCGGGCTCGAGTTCCACGGCATGCACCGGATGATCTTCCTCTATTACCTCATCCTGGCGCTGGCTCTGCTCACCAACTTCGTGACCATGCGCCTGCGCAAGCTGCCCGTCGGCCGCGCCTGGGAAGCCCTGCGTGAGGACGAGATCGCCTGCCGGTCGCTCGGCATCAACACCACCAACACGAAGCTCACGGCCTTCTCCATCGGCGCCATGTTCGGCGGCTTTGCCGGCTCGTTCTTCGCGGTCCGCCAGGGCTTCGTCTCTCCGGAAAGCTTCAACTTCCTGGAATCGGCGATCATCCTGGCCATCGTGGTGCTCGGCGGCATGGGCTCGCAGATCGGCGTGGCGATTGCCGCCATCGTGCTGGTCGGCGGCCCCGAGGTGCTGCGCAACCTGACCTTCCTCCAGTCCATCTTCGGTGCGGGCTTCGACCCGAACGAATACCGCCTGCTGCTGTTCGGCGTGGGCATGGTGGCCATGATGGTCTGGCGCCCGCGCGGCCTGATTTCGGAACGTGAACCCTCGGTGATCTTGAAAGAGCGCAAGGCCATCTCCGGCTCGCTCGTGAAGGAAGGACACGGCTAATGCGCTGGCTGCAGGATCCCATCCTCGACGTACAGCATCTCACGATGCGCTTCGGCGGCCTCGTGGCCGTCAACGACCTTTCCTTTAAGGCCGGGCGCGGCGACATCACGGCGCTCATCGGCCCCAACGGTGCGGGCAAGACCACGGTCTTCAACTGCATCACCGGCTTCTACAAGCCGACGGAAGGCATGGTGGCATTGCGCAAGCCCGACGGCTCGCACCTCCTGCTGGAGCGGCTGCCGGGCTTCGACATCAACTGGAAGGGCAAGGTTGCCCGTACCTTCCAGAACATCCGCCTGTTCTCCGGCATGACCCTGCTCGAGAACCTGCTGGTGGCCCAGCACAACCCGCTGATGATCGCCTCGGGCTTCACCTTCATGGGCGTCCTCGGCATCGGCGGCTATCGCAAGGCCGAGAAGGAGGCCATCGAGAAGGCCAAGTTCTGGCTGGAGAAGACCCGTCTGATCCACCGGGCCGACGAACCCGCCGGCGACCTGCCCTACGGCGATCAGCGTCGTCTGGAGATCGCCCGCGCCATGTGCACGGATCCGCTCCTGCTCTGCCTCGACGAGCCGGCGGCCGGCCTCAACCCGCGCGAGTCCCTGGAGCTCAACCAGCTCCTGCTGTCGATCCGCAAGGATCACGGCACCTCCATCCTGCTGATCGAGCACGACATGTCGGTGGTGATGGAGATCTCGGACCACGTGGTGGTGCTGGATTACGGCGTCAAGATTTCGGACGGCTCGCCCTCCGAAGTGAGAAACGATCCCAAGGTCATCGCCGCCTACCTCGGCGTGGCCGACGATGAGATCGAGAAGGTCGAAGCGGAGATCGGCGCATGAGCACCGCTGGAGCAAACATCGCGATGCAGAGCCCCCAAGCTGCCGCTTCCCGCCAGCCGCTTCTCAGCGTGCGCGGCGTGAAGACCTATTACGGCAACATCATCGCCCTCAAGGGCGTGGACATGGACGTCAACGAGGGCGAGATCGTCACGCTGATCGGCGCCAACGGCGCCGGCAAGTCGACGCTGATGATGACGATCTTCGGCAACCCGCGGTGCCGCGAGGGCACGATCACCTATTCGGGTCAGGACATCACCAAGATGCCCACCCATGAGATCGCCCGCATGTCGATCGCCCAGTCCCCCGAGGGCCGGCGCATCTTCCCGCGCATGACCGTCTACGAGAACCTCCAGATGGGGGCCTCGATGAACGGGCTCGCCCATTTCGACCAGGATCTGGAGCGGGTCTGCACCCTGTTCCCGCGCCTGAAGGAGCGCCTGCAGCAGCGCGGCGGCACCCTGTCGGGCGGCGAGCAGCAGATGCTGGCCATCGCTCGCGCGCTCATGAGCCGCCCGAAGCTCCTCCTCCTGGATGAGCCTTCCCTGGGCCTCGCCCCCCTGATCGTGAAGCAGATCTTCGAGATCATCAAAGAGCTCAACGAGAAGGACGGCATGACCGTCTTCCTCGTGGAGCAGAACGCCTACCACGCCCTCAAGCTGGCCCATCGCGGCTACGTGATGGTGACGGGCAACATCACCATGAGCGGCACCGGCAAGGATCTCCTCAACGATCCGCAGGTCAGGGCAGCCTATCTCGAAGGGGGACATCACTGATGCAGGGCATCCTCTACGAAGAGCCGTCCTTCTGGCTCTTCCTTCTCATCACTGTGATCATGGGCGGCTGGGCGGCGTGGATGACCGGCCGGGCCATTGCGCTCACCTGGCGCCCCTTCTGGACACTGATCCTCTACCTGTTCATCCTGGGCGCGGCGGTGCGGTTCATCCACTTCGCCCTGTTCGGCGGAACCCTGCTGTCGATCCACTACTATGCGGTCGACACGATCGTGCTGCTGATCATCGGAGCCCTGGGTTTCCAGTACCGCCGGGCCCGCATGATGACCACGCAGTACCGCTGGCTCTACGAGCGCACCGGGCCGTTTTCCTGGCGGGAAAAGGCTTCTGCTACCAAGGGCTAAGCTAAAAAGATTCCCAGGTGACATCCGCTGAAAAACCAGCATGATGCTACCCGGATGGTGGGGAGAACCCGCCAAACCGGCCCCACGAGGAAGAGGGGCCTATAAAACCACCCAGAGGAGTGACCTCATGAAGAAATTGCTGTTGACCGGCGTGGCGCTTGGTCTTGGCCTCGCCTTCTCCAGCGCTGCCAGCGCCCAGATCAAGATCGGCGTTGCTGGCCCCATCACCGGCCCGAACGCGGCCTTCGGCGCCCAGCTGAAGAACGGCGTCGAGCAGGCTGTCGAGGACATCAATGCCGCTGGCGGCATCAATGGCCAGAAGCTGCAGATCGTCGTCGGCGACGACGTCTCCGACCCCAAGCAGGGCGTGTCGGTGGCCAACAAGTTCGCCGCTGAAGGCGTGAAGTTCGTCGTCGGCCACTTCAACTCCGGCGTGTCGATCCCGGCCTCGCAGGTCTACGAGGAAGCCGGCATCGTCCAGGTCACCCCGGCCTCGACGAACCCGCAGTTCACCGAGCGCGGCATGTGGAACACCTTCCGCACCTGCGGTCGTGACGACCAGCAGGGCCTCGTTGCCGGCGGCTACCTCGCCGACAAGTTCAAGGGCAAGAAGGTTGCCGTCGTTCACGACAAGACCCCGTACGGAAAGGGCCTTGCCGACGAGACCCAGAAGGCCATGAACGCAAAGGGCCTGAAGGAAGTCGTCTATGAAGGCGTGAACCCGGGCGAGAAGGACTACTCCGCGCTCGTGTCGAAGCTGAAGCAGGCTGGCGTGGACGTGGTTTACTTCGGTGGCCTCCACACGGAAGCCGGCCTCATCATCCGCCAGATGCGCGACCAGGGCCTCCAGGCCCCGATGATGTCGGGCGACGGCATCGTGTCGGCCGAGTTCACCTCGATCGCCGGCCCGGGCGCCGAAGGCACCCTGATGACCTTCTCGCCGGATCCGCGCAAGAACCCGAACGCGAAGGACGTCGTGGCCAAGTTCAAGGCCAAGAACTTCGAGCCGGAAGCCTACACCCTGTACTCCTACGCTGCGGCCCAGATCCTGGCCGAAGCTGCGAAGCAGGCTGGCGGCACCGATGGCAAGAAGGTCTCGGATGCCATGAAGTCCGGCAAGCCGTTCAAGACCGTCATCGGCGACATCTCTTTCGACAAGAAGGGCGACATCACCCGTCCGGACTACATCATGTACGTCTGGAAGAAGGGCGCCGACGGCAAGATCGACTACTCCGGCAACGAGCTCGGCATGTAATCGACCGGCCTAAAAGCCAAACGATCGGAAACCCGCCCTGGCAACAGGGCGGGTTTTCTTATGAATGCCCCCTTCTCTCAATGGTCTGGATCGTGCCCACACTCACCCTCTCATTGCTTGCAGACGTTTACGCCGTCTGCCGCCTCCCAGCCGGTACGCCCGCCGGCTCCCCGAAGCCGGGTGCCTTTTCGCTCCTGGTGCAGGCTGTCGAGGAAACGACACTCGTCTGCCCTCTCCAGCAGGCACCATCCGACGCGGAAATCGATGCGGGCTGGCGATGCTTTCGGATTATGCAGAACTTCGATTTCAGTGTGCCTGGGATCCTCGCCTCCGTGCTCGAACCCCTGGCCAAGGCGGGCATCGGCATCTTCGCCACCTCGACCTTCAGCACCGACTATGTGCTGGTGAAGGAGCAGGACGCGGCTCACGCGATGGCGGCCCTGCGGTCAGCAGGGCACCAGGTCGACCTCTGACGTCAGGCCCGCTCGATCCGCGCCGCGAAGCATCCGCGTCGGGCAAAGTGGGCGTCCACATGCGCAACTTCCGGGTTGGCGAGGAAGCGCTCGATCAGGCTCACCACCTCCCCGCCCTCGGCCACCTCGGCATCGACGATGAAGGCATTGGCATCATAGGCCCGCAGGGACAGAAGCCGGTCCCGCAGCATCGGCGGCAGCTCGCCCTGGTAGCTGCCGGTCGCAGCGGAGCGGCTGACGAAAATCGGTCCGGCCGAGCGATACGGCGAGCCCGGATTGGTCTGGTGGGCATGGTTGAGCAGCAGAAGCTCCTCGCCCTCTGCGACACGCTTCAAGGCGATCCGGCAGGGATACATGTCAGGGGCATCGGCGACGACCCGCTTGGCCCCGAGGTCCGTGAGGGTGGCCTCGTCGAGCTGGAAGAGCTTTGCGAAGGGTTCGGCATCAAGGCCGCGGATGTGAAACGTCATGGGTGATCTCCTGTAAGAGATCGCCAGAATGATGGGCCAAGCCTAGGCGGACGACCCGATTCCTGTGAACGTCTAAGTTCGTGCTACTATGTACCAAACGCATGGTGCATCACATGAAGAAAATATGGGCTTCGATTGCGCTCCTCGCTTTCGCGATTTTACTCTCCACAGCTACTCAAGACGTCATCGCCCGTACAAAAACAGCAAACATCGTAGGGTGTTGGGAAAGGACAACCGCTCCTCCAAGTGCTCTGTGGCCCTCGTCGATCCAGTCCGTATGTTTCAAACGAGACGGCGACGTGCATGGTGTTTACATTGATGCAGGGCATGGAGCGGATTGGGGAGCAAGATGGCGCTACAAGCAGGCTGGCAGAGTATCCCTCTTGTTCTATTCTGAAGAGAGTCAGCAGCAGCAGCTTGTCTGCTCATTTTGGGTCGATGACCCTAAAAACATCCTGGTCACGAGCGGGTGCGACGATTCGGATTGGAATGGTGTTTGGCACCGGGACCGGAGCGTGGACCGTGCTGTAAAACCTTAGTGCCTATCTTAGCCTAGCCGTCCCAGTGCCGGGAACGTCTCCAGCAGCCAGAACGACATGTTGGTGATCCAGCCGGTGAGGAACGCGATGCCGGTCAGGACGAGGAGGACGCCCATGGTCTTCTCGATCAGAGCGAAGCGGGAGCGTACGCGCTTGAGAAGCGCCACGAAGGGCTTCATGGCGAAGGCCGCGAGCAGGAACGGAATGCCTAAGCCCGCCGAATAGGCGGCCAGCAGCAGGGCGCCCTGGGACACGCTGTCCTCCGAGCCTGCAACGGTGAGGATCGCCGCCAGCACCGGACCGATGCAGGGCGTCCAGCCGAAGGCGAAGGCCAATCCCATCAGATAGGCGCCCCAGAGCCCGACAGGCCTGTTCACGCTGAACCGCGCCTCCCGGTAGAACAGGCCGATCCGGAACAGCCCAAGGAAGTGCATGCCCATGACGATGATGGCAATGCCTGCCACGGTGCTCAGGACATCGAGGTATTGCCGGATCACCTGACCGAGAGCCGAGGCCGTGGCGCCGAGCAGCACGAACACGGTCGAGAAGCCCGCTACGAACAGCAGCGCCGCCAGAACTGCCCTCCTCCGCACGGCGCGATCATCGCCCGCACTCAGCTGGTCGAACGTGGTGCCGGCGAGAAACGACAGGTAAGGCGGCACCAGCGGCAGCACGCAGGGACTCAAGAAACTGATGAGGCCCCCAAGGGCCGCGGCCGGAAAGGAAACGCTGAGCATGACGAGCCTTCTATCCCGTCGCCCTCGTCTTAGAAAGCCGCTGAAACGCCGCTTCGCCAGCTTGTGAAGAGACCCGGTTTCCGGTTTGCTTACGGCCATGACCCAAACCCGCAATCTCATCACCGATGTGGCAGGCCTTCGCGTCGGCAATGCCCATGACGCGGCTCTCGGCTCCGGCGTCACGGTGGCGCTCTTCGACGAGCCTGCCGTCGCCTCCTGCTTTGCCATGGGCGGGGCGCCCGCCACCCGTGAGACCGATCTGCTCGATCCCGACAAGATGGTGCCCAGCATCCACGGAGTCGTGCTCTCCGGCGGCTCCGCCTTCGGGCTCGATGCCGCGAGCGGTGTTCAGGCGTACTTAAGAGAACGGGAAATCGGCTTCGCGATCCGCGAGGCCCTCGTGCCCATCGTCTGCCAAGCCTCCAGCTTCGATCTCCTGAACGGCGGCAACAAGGATTGGGGTCGCTATCCGCCCTATCGGGACCTCGGCTTCCAGGCAGCGGAGCAGGCCAGCCTCAACTTCGACCTCGGCACCGCAGGGGGCGGCTATGGCGCGACCACGGCCAACCTGAAGGGCGGGCTCGGCTCGACGAGTGCGACCACATCGTCAGGTCACAGGGTTGGCGCGCTCGTGATCGTGAATGCCATCGCTTCTGCCGTGATCGGCGACGGTCCCCATTTCTGGGCCGGAGCTTATGAGGAGGGCAGCGAGTTCGGCGGGCTGGGACTTCCCTCGCAGGTCAGCCCGAAGATGCGGTCGCTCGTCTGGAAGGGCGGACCCCAGCTGGCCACCACCATTGCCCTGGTTGCCACCGATGCGGTGCTGACGAAGGCGCAGGCCAGGCGCCTCGCCATCGCGTCCCATGCGGGCCTCGCTCGGGCCTTACGCTTCTCGCATGCCCTGTTCGACGGGGACACGATCTTCGCAGCAGCCACGGGCCGCAAACCGCTTCGGGACGAGGCGGCGGAGTTCACGGAAATTACGGCTCTGGCCGCCGACTGCCTGACCCGCGCCATCGCCCGCGGCGTCTACGAGGCCACAGCCCTGCCTTATCCGGGTGCGCAGCCGGCTTGGCGGGACCTGTTCGGGGAAATTGCCCGAGACTAGTGCAGCACCGCTCGCCCTGCGGCGGAGCCATATTCAGGATCGTCGCTGAGCCGCTGCAGGAAACCCGCCATGCGGGCTTCGAGACCGTTCTGGGCTCTCCCGAGCGTACGATCAAAAACGGCCTGAACGTTCTCGGCTGAAGCCAGAAGAGCGGCAGCCAAGCGCGGAGATGCGGCTGCGACGAGCCTTGTCCAATGCTGAGCCTCGCCGGCATCGATAGCGAACCGGGTCCGCACCAGATCCATCAGCCTGTTGTCGGAAGGAGCCGGCTGGATCATGAGCAACGTGCTGTTGCAGCCGAACAGATCCTGAGCCGCGCCACGCATCGGAATCAGATAAGCGACTGCTGGCCCCTGTTCACTCGTGGCCGGGAGAGGGATCGGGCCGCGGAGCTGATCGAACAGGCCGGCCGTGATGCGTTCAAGGCTCTCGCTCAAGGCTTGGTGTGCGTGCCGGTCCGTGAAGACAATCCGATCGCCCGCTCTGACGCCGACCTGGGTCAGCCGGGTCTCCATGGCCGCATTGCAGGCCAGGAGTTTGCCGCTTTGGGTAACCACGGCTGCCGGAACTTTCATGAACTGCAAGGCCGATACCGTTGACCGCGCCTGTCTCAATCCGAGGTTCGTGAGAAGCATGGCCGAGCGTGCCAAGTGAGGGCGGAGCCGGTTCAGTCTGACCCTCAGTGCCTGGTCCATTGGACCGTCATGGTAGGGACGCTCGAAACGGAAGGAAACGATGCCGCTCCCCGGAAGCTGCATGAGGGCGCCGGCAGACCAACCACCGCCCCGTGGACGGATGAAATCCCGGTACATCGGGATCGATTCGAGTTCGGCGGGCGCGAACAGATCCGTCTCGCTGATGAATTGACGATGTTTCTTCTGACTGGCCCGTTCAGCCCAGGTATTCCGAAGGTGCCAGCCTTCGGCATACCATTCTCCCAGGATCGAGTGGCAGCGCCCCGAAGCAAGCCAGGGGATAGGTCCCAGTGCGTGGTGTAGCTCGACGGGAGCCCAGCGGTCGGCCCGCGCGCCCTCAGTAGCGCCGTAGCGGGCCGGGCGCTGGGCAGGTGGTCATCGGCGATTTCCGGTTAGGGTTGGGTTGCGACATCCACCTGCAACCGAGAGACCCCCGATGACCAACCCCATGATGGACCTCAAGAGCCTGGTCGAGAAGACCCCGGACGCCGATCTGCTGCGCGAGATGGTCAGCTTCGCGGCCGAGCGGCTGATGGAGCTGGAGGTCGGTGCCCTCACCGGCGCTGCCTATGGCGAGAAGAGCCCGGAGCGCCTGGCCCAGCGCAACGGCTACCGCGAACGCGACTGGCACACCCGTGCCGGCACGGTGGAACTGCGCATCCCGAAGCTGCGCACCGGCTCCTACTTTCCGGGCTTTCTCGAGCCCCGCCGCATGGCCGAGAAGGCGCTCACGGCTGTGATCCACGAGGCCTACATCCAGGGCATCTCCACCCGCTCAGTCGACGATCTCGTCAAGGCGCTGGGCATGACCGGCATCTCCAAAAGCCAGGTGAGCCGCCTGTGCGAGGAGATCGACGACCGGGTGAACGCCTTCCTGGAACGGCCGATCGAGGGTGAGTGGCCCTACCTGTGGGTCGATGCCACCTACGTGAAGGTGCGCCAGAACGGCCGCATCGTCTCGGTGGCGGTGATTGTGGCGGTGGGCGTCAACAGCGATGGCCGGCGCGAGGTGCTGGGCCTGGACATCGGCCCCTCGGAGGCGGAGCCGTTCTGGACGGCTTTCCTGCGCCAACTCACCCGGCGGGGTTTGCGCGGCGTGAAGCTGGTGATCTCGGACGCGCATGAGGGGATCAAGGCCGCCGTGTCCAAGGTGCTCTGTGCCACCTGGCAGAGGTGTCGGGTGCACTTCATGAGGAATGCCCTGGCGCATGCCGGCAAGAATGGCCGGCGTCAGCCTTCATGGCCACGGCTTTTGCCCAGAACACGCCCGAGGCGGCTCGCCAGCAGTGGCGGCAAGTCGCCGACCAACTGCGTCCTAAGCTGCCGAAGCTGTCCGCCCTGATGGATGAGGCCGAGACAGATGTGCTGGCCTACATGGGCTTTCCGGCTCCGCACCGGACCAAGCTGCATTCGACCAATCCTCTGGAGCGGCTCAATGGCGAGATCAAGCGCCGGACGGATGTGGTGGGCATCTTTCCGAACGAGGCGGCGATCCGGCGGCTGGTGGGCGCGATCCTTTTGGAGCAGAACGACGAATGGGTGGTGCAGCGGGCCCGCTATCTGACGCTGGAAACCATGGCGCCGATGAGCGATGATCTCTTGGTCAGCTTGCCTGCCGTGGCGATCTGATCATTCCGGCTCTGGCCGGTGATCGTGGTGATCCGCCGTCAGTTACACCACGCCAAGGGACACGATCCAAGCCAGGACCTCTCGCCTTCTCCCAGGATGGTGGTCATGGAGCCACCATCCTTCCCTGCAAAGCCGGAAATCTGCTCCAGAACCTTCAGCCATCTCTCCGGAATGACCGCAGCTTCATAGACTTGGTTGATTAAGGCCCGGTCGTCCCCCAGCATCCACTTCCCCTGCAACGCTGGGGTGGATCATAAACGCTCCAACATCTCATTCAAGAATTTTCCCCTCTAAACGGATAGTATTGCACTCTACCTTAGAAGGGCACGATCAGCGCGGCAGGCAGAGGCAGTCTAAAACCGATCCGCCCGATAAGGATTCGGATCAACGGCAGGCGTCTCGCCCGTGATCATCTCGGCGAGCAGCCGGCCCGTGACCGGACCCAGGGTCAGGCCGTGATGGGCATGGCCGAAGCCGAACCAGAGGTTCTTGTGCTTGGGTGCCGGGCCGATGATCGGCATCATGTCCGGCGTGCAGGGGCGCATGCCCATCCAGGGCTCCGGATCGACCCGCTCGCCCAGGGGGAAGAACTCCTTGGCGATCGGCTCGGCGCGCCCGAGCTGCACGGGGGTCTTGGGCGCATCGCGGTGGGCGAATTCCGCCCCTGTCGTGAGGCGGATGCCTTTCGACATCGGCGCAAGGAAATAGCCGCGGTCGAAGTCGAGGGTCGGGCGGTTGAGCACCGCATTGCCCTGCGGCTTGTAGTGCATGTGGTAGCCGCGCTTGACCGCCAGCGGCAGGTTATAGCCGAGCTGCCTCGTGACCACATCGGCCCAGGCACCGAGCGCCACCACGACATCGCCGGCCTCCACCGGCCCCCTCTCGGTCTGGACGCGCCAGCCAGTCTGGGTTTCCTCCAGCGTCCTGGCATCGGCCGCCGCCAGTTCGCCGCCGAGGCGCTCGAACAGGCTCACATAGCCCATGGTGAGCAGGTGAGGGTCCGACACGGAAGCCGGATCGGTCCAGTGGATGCCGCCCTTCGTCTCCACCTTCAGGTGCGGCTCACGCTCGGCCACGGCTCTGGTGTCGAGGGCATCGAAGTTGACGCCGAAATCGCGCCTCACCTCTTCCGCGTCGCGAAACTGCTCGTCGCGGCTCTTCTCGTCGCGAAAAACCTTCATCCAGCCGGTCGGGCGGATCAGGTGCGTGGAGCCGGATTCCTCGGCCAGCGCCATGTGCTCGGTGACGCTGCGCTCGATCAGGGGCGCGTACATCCGGGCGATCGCCTTGTGCTGGGCGGGGCGCGAATGCATCCAGTACTGCCACAGGAAGGGCGCGAGCCTTGGGATCGCGGCCCAATGGTAGTGGGCGTCGATGGTGTTGTTCAGCGCATAGCGCAGGAGCGCGCCGAAATCGTGCGGGAAGCCGTAAGGATAGACGCCCTCGCGCTGGATCAGGCCGGCATTGCCGAAGGACGTCTCCTCGCCGGGCTTGCGCTTGTCGACCAGCAGCACCGACCGCCCGCGCTTCTGAAGGTGCACGGCAATGGACACGCCGACGATTCCGGCCCCGAGAACAACCACATCCTTACGCATGAAGGCCCTGCCCCATCTCAGCCGCCCCTCGAGGACGAAAGGCGCGCTCGTATCGTTCAAACGAGGCCTTCTTTACTCCTGTTGGATCGAGCCCGTCCACGGATTTCCTGCGGCAGACGGGCCTCTCCCCAGGTGAGTGGTATTGGATTGGTTCATGCCTTGAGCGCCAACGTCCCGTTGCCGTGCGGGCAGGCTCGTGCTACCGGCGCGGCCATGACACGTCCCCTGCTCATCGCCCCCTCCATCCTGGCCGCCGATTTTTCCAAACTCGGCGAGGAGATCCGCGCCGTCGACGCCGCCGGCGCCGACTGGATCCACATCGACGTGATGGACGGCCACTTCGTGCCGAACATCACCATCGGACCCGACGTGGTGAAGGCCCTGCGCCCCCACACCCAAAAGGTCTTCGACGTGCACCTGATGATCGCGCCGGTCGATCCGTATTTGAAAGCCTTCGCCAAGGCAGGCGCGGACATCATCAGCATCCATGCGGAAGCAGGCCCGCACCTGCACCGGTCACTTCAGACGATCCGGGCGCTCGGCAAGAAGGCCGGCGTGGTGCTCAATCCGGGCACCCATGAGTCCGCCATCGAGCCCGTGCTCGACATGGTCGATCTCGTCCTGCTGATGACCGTCAATCCCGGGTTCGGCGGGCAAGCCTTCATCGGGTCGGTCTGCGACAAGGTCCGCCGGATCAAGGCCATGATCGGCGACCGCGACATCGACATCGAGATCGACGGCGGCGTGACGACAGAGACGGCCCCTCTCGTGGCTGCCGCCGGCGCCAACGCGCTGGTCGCCGGCTCCGCCACCTTCAAGGGCGGGCCTTCCGCTTATGCCGCCAACATGGCGGCCATTCGCGAGGCGGCGGCAAAGGCCCGTTGAGCACTCTGCCGCCGCGGCAATGCTAGTACACGCTGAAATCGCTATGCGTCATCTTCAGGTTTTTCGTGAGGGTGGCGAATTTGATCTGCGCCCCTGAGCCGGTGCCATCCGCGTCATAGTAAAGGGCGCCGGCCTTCTTATCGTAGATGATGCGGTCGCTCTTATCCTGGGCCTTTGACCCGGTGTGGAAAGCAGAGGCCGAAAGCCAACCGCGCTTGAGCTTCACGAAAGCCGCATCATCCAGATAGATGGTGTCGTTCTTGACCGAGTAATCCATGATCCGGTCGACATTGGTTTTCTTGTTCGGCGCCGCGTCGAAAACGAAACCGTCCCGTCCGGTACCGCCTGTCAGCCTGTCGTTTCCGTCTCCGCCATAGAGCCAGTCGTTACCGCCGCGTGCATTCAGCACATCGGACCCGAGATTGCCCCGCAGCGTGTTGGTCACGGCGCTTCCATCGATCCTGTCGCCGAACTGGCCGCCAGAGACGCTCTCGATGTCCGTGAAGCGGTCGGTGGTTCCGCATCCGTCCCGGGCCACACCGCTGACGAGATCGATCGTCACGCCGCCGAGGCCGCCGCGGGTCTTGTCGACTGAATACGAAATGGTGTCCGTGCCGGCTCCCCCGGCGATGATGTCGTCACCGCCCATGCCTTGGAAGTTCTCATCACGGGATGAACCGGTGAGGGTGTTGGCATTGCCCGTTCCACGGATTCCTTCGACATTGATGACGACGTCCGTCCGACCCCAGGGATCCCTGACCCATTCCGCCGAGAGGTCTGCGACGATCCCGCCCGGCCCGGCATAATCGACATAGGTGAGCGTATCGAAACCCTCTCCGCCGTCCAGGGTGTCGGCCCCCTCGCCACCGGAGAGGAAGTCGTTGCCGCCAAGCCCGGAGATCCTGTCATTTCCCCTCAGGCCATAGAGCGTGTTGTCGAAGTTGTTGCCGGTCAGGGTGTCCGCATAAGAGGTGCCCTCAAGCCCCTCGACGGAGATCAAACGATCAACACCGCCCCAAGGATCGGCAACACTTCCCTGACGGAGGTCGATGACGGCTCCCAGACTGTTCTCGTCCCCACCGGCAATCTCGTAGTTCCAATAGGAAACGAGATCGAAACCGGCCCCGCCATCGATCACGTCGCTGCCGGAGCCCGGCGTCACGTCGTCGTCTCCGGCGCCGCTGGTGACGGTGTCGTTCCCGTCATAGCCATAAAACGAGTCCCGGCTGGCGCTGCCGATCAGCACATCCGAGCCGCTGAACAGATGGCTGACCAGGCCGATCTCGCTGTACATGTCGACGCCGAACTTGGGGCCGACCTCGCTCAGGGCGATGTTCAACCCGCTGATTTCCGCGACCTTTTTATCGTATGCGGAATCCCACAGAGCGATGCTCGTGATCGTGCCGCCCATCCAGGGATTGTCCTGGCTGCGGTCATATTGAAAACCGTAACCTGTCAGGACGACGCGGTTCAGATCCGACGTTCCGAGTACGATGACGGTCGGCGACGTATAGCGGACCGATCCCTGCCCGACCCCGTTGAAGAAGGAGTTGATACGGAAAGTCTCCTCCGGGTAGTTCGGGGTCGTTGTCAGCACGCTCATGGGATCCACTCGTATTTTATATCATTTCAATTATTGCCTTTCCGGAAACGGTTGTCCAGCTACAATGTGGAGTTGTCTTTACTGTTTTGAGGGTCCTGATGGGATCTTGGCTTGCGTTGGAACCGGTCATCCAATAGCGATCACCGCACTGTTTTCAGACAAATCCCGCAGACCTGCGTGACAGGCGTGTCCGCTCGCCCCGAGCCAACAGGTCCATGGGAACTTGGCGGCTCGTGCCGCTTGCAGGAGAGACCAACGTGATCCCTCGCTACAGCCGTCCCGAGATGGTGGCCATCTGGTCGCCGGAAACCAAGTTCCGCATCTGGTTCGAGATCGAGGCCCATGCCACCACGGCGCTCGCCAATCTCGGCGTCGTGCCCAAGGAAGCAGCGGAGACGGTGTGGGAGAAGGGCTCGAAGGCCACCTTCGACGTGGAGCGGATCGACGCCATTGAGCGTGAGGTCAAGCATGACGTCATCGCCTTCCTCACGCACCTCTCCGAGATCGTCGGCCCCGAAGCGCGCTTCGTCCACCAGGGCATGACCTCGTCCGACGTGCTCGACACCACCTTCAACGTGCAGCTCGCCCGCGCCACCGACATCCTGCTGCGCGACATGGACGAGCTGCTCGCGGCCATCAAGCGCCGCGCCCTCGAGCACAAGATGACGCCGACCATCGGCCGCTCGCACGGCATCCATGCGGAGCCCACCACCTTCGGCCTCAAGCTCGCCCAGGCTTATGCGGAGTTCGAGCGCTGCAAGCTGCGGCTCATCGAAGCCCAGCGGGAGATCTCCACCTGCGCCATTTCCGGCGCCGTCGGCACCTTCGCCAACATCGATCCTTCCGTCGAGGACTACGTGGCCGAGCAGATGGGTCTGTCGGTCGAGCCGGTCTCGACCCAGGTCATCCCCCGCGACCGGCACGCCATGTATTTCGCGACGCTCGGCGTCATCGCCTCCTCCATCGAGCGGCTGGCGACGGAAGTGCGCCACCTGCAGCGCAGCGAGGTTCTGGAGGCGGAAGAGTTCTTCTCGGCGGGCCAGAAGGGCTCGTCCGCCATGCCGCACAAGCGCAACCCGGTGCTCACCGAGAACCTGACCGGCCTCGCCCGCATGGTGCGCGCCTATGCGATGCCGGCCATGGAGAACGTGGCCCTTTGGCACGAGCGGGACATCTCCCACTCGTCCGTCGAGCGCATGATCGGGCCGGACGCCACCGTGACCCTGGACTTCGCGCTCGCGCGCCTCACCAACGTGATCGACAAGCTCGTGGTCTATCCGGAGAACATGCAGAAGAACCTGGACCGCCTCGGCGGCCTCGTGCATTCGCAGCGCGTTCTCCTGGCGCTCACCCAGAAGGGCGCCTCCCGTGAGGACGCCTACCGGCTCGTCCAGCGCAACGCCATGCCGGTCTGGCGCGGCGAAGGCGACTTCCTCACCCTGCTGAAGGGTGATGCCGACGTGACGAAGTACCTGTCGGCAGAGGAAATCGAGACCTGCTTCGATCTCGGCTACCACTTCAAGCATGTGGATACGATCTTCACGCGGGTCTTTGGCGCTGGTGGCGCATAGCTGAGCGCTTGAACGGGGCTTGAGCCGTCTTTATCTCCGGAGCATGAAAAGCTCCGATTGCGACATCCTCATCGTCCCAGGCTACACGAATTCTGGCGCGGACCATTGGCAGAGCCGCTGGGAGCGCCAGCTCTCGACCGCGTGGCGGGTCGAGCAGGAGAACTGGGACGCTCCCAGCAAGGACGCCTGGGTCGAGCGCATCGCCCAGGACGTGAAGCGCGCCAAAAAGCCCGTCGTGCTGGTCGGCCACAGCCTCGGCGTGCTTGCCATTGCCCATGCGGCCCCGCTCTTGGCAGGGGGCAAGGTGCAGGGCGCCTTCCTGGTCAGCATGCCGGACGTGGAGCGGCCCGACTTCATTCCGGCCATCGACCGCGCCTTCGCGCCGATTCCGCGCGATCCCTTCCCGTTTCCGTCGATCCTGGTTGCGAGCCGCACCGATCCGCATTGCGACTACGCCAAGGCGGAGGACGTCGCCTATGCCTGGGGCGCGGCCGTGGTCGATGCGGGCGATGCCGGCCACCTCAACACGGAAAGCGGCCATGGCCCCTGGCCCGAGGGGCTCATGCGGTTCGCGGGATTTTTGAAGCGGTTGTGAGGGGCTTGCCTCTGCCGATGTCATTCCGAGGCCGCGCAGCGGAGCCCGGAATCCATAACCGCTAACGTTGCAAGAAGAGGCTAAACGCTGCTCACCTTTCTAGATACGTGGTGTTTATGGATTCCGGGCTCGCCTCCGGCGCCCCGGAATGGCAGTGAGCGGCAAGGATTGGTGTTGTGCCACCCCTTCATCGACATGACGAAAAGTTCATGCGGCAGCCACTTCGGGGTGAACAGGATGGGAGCAATCTTGTCCTTATCGTCACCACGGAGGATGTCCGCATGAAAACAACCGCCACCCTCGCCCTCGCAGCCCTGCTGGCCGGCTCCGGCACCTATGCCCTGGCGCAGCCGGCGCCCGCACCGGATGCGCCGGCGGCCGCGCAGGATCAGGGCCGGCAGGATCGCCGTCCGCGCCTGAGCCAGGACGATTACAACCGCCTCGTCGATGCCCGCATCGCCTCGATCAAGGCCGGACTGAAGCTCACCCCCGATCAGGAGCGGCTCTGGGCGCCTGCGGAGACCGCCATCCGCACGTCAGCCGGCGAGCGTTTCACCCGCATGCAGGAGCGTCCCGACCGCGACGAACGCCGGTCGATGGATTTCATGCAGCGCCTCGAGCGGCGTAGCGCCATGGCCTCGGAACGGGCGCAGCGCTCGACGGCCGTCGCAACGGCTCTTCGCCCGCTCTGGGATACGCTCAGCGAGGACCAGAAGCGGATCGCTCCCCGCCTCCTGCGCGAGGCTGTCGACGACGACGGCCCGCGCTGGCATGAGCGCGGCGGACGCCGCGGACGCGGCGACCATCACCGCATGGGCATGATGGAGCACGGTCACGGCGGGATGGGTCATGGAGGCCCCCGCGCTCCGGCTCAGCAGCAGTAAGCCCAACAGCAAAAAGGCCGCCCACTGGGCGGCCTTCCTGTTTTCGAAACCGGCTGTTCGCGGATTAGCGCGAATAGAACTCGATCACGAGGTTCGGTTCCATCTGGACCGGGTACGGCACTTCCGACAGGGTCGGGATGCGCGTGACGCGGGCCGTCATCTTGGAGTGATCGACCTCGATGTAGTCCGGAACGTCGCGCTCGGCGAGCTGGCTCGCCACCACGACGACTTCGAGCTGCTTCGACTTGTCCTTCACCTCGATCACGTCACCCGCCTTCACGAGGAAGC
This sequence comes from Microvirga sp., assembly GCF_014699075.1. Lineage (GTDB taxonomy): Bacteria > Pseudomonadota > Alphaproteobacteria > Rhizobiales > Beijerinckiaceae > Microvirga. The sequence continues at coordinate 73,087 of NZ_JACXAB010000003.1, forward strand.
TCGGGATGTTCACGCGGCGGCCGTTGACCTTCACGTGACCATGGTTGACGAACTGACGGGCGGCGAAGGGGGTCGCGACGAACTTCGCGCGGTACACGACCGCGTCGAGACGGCGCTCGAGCAGGCCGACCAGGTTCTCACCGGAGTCGCCCTTCTGGCGGATCGCCTCTGCGTAGTAGCGGCGGAACTGCTTCTCGGTGATGTTCGCGTAGTAGCCCTTGAGCTTCTGCTTGGCGCGCAGCTGCGTGCCGAAGTCGGACATCTTGCCCTTGCGGCGCTGGCCGTGCTGGCCGGGGCCATATTCGCGGCGGTTCACAGGGCTCTTCGGGCGGCCCCAGATATTCTGACCCATACGGCGGTCAAGCTTATGCTTGGCCTGGATGCGCTTCGACATCGCTGTTCCTCTTTGTTGTCGAATTTGCGAGGAACGCGCCCTCCTCTTCCCCTCATGCCGAGAAGCCAAAAGGCTGTCTCGGGGGACGGGACGACAGGCCGACTGAGAGCCGGGCCACGGGAGCGTAAAAAGTTACGCGGCCCCGTTAAGGACCGCGCGAACGGGTGGGTTTTAGGCGGAAAGGGCGGGAAAGTCAATCGATGTTGGGCGCTGTCCGGCATCAAAACATACAATAGACGACAACACGCGAGTCAATATCAGGATTGGCTCGTTCCCTCCCCCTTGTGGGGAGGGATTAAGGGTGGGGGTGTCAGCGCCTGACCTTCATAGGCTATCGCTCACACCCCCACCTCCAACTCCTCCCCACAAGGGGGAGGAGGGCTAGAATATGCACTTAAACAAACTCTACCCCACCAGCAGCGGCATGTCCTCGATGGCCACAGCCGGCAGGCCCTTATCCTGCAAAGCACCCCGCAGGGCAGCGCTGATCCCGGCCCCGCTGGTGAACACCGCCACGGCTTCGTTCTCATCCGCTTCGTGGCCGGGCACCGGCTGCCCGATGAGCTGGGTCACCCGGCGGGCGATGGCCGGCGCCGGGTCGATCCAGGTGACGGGCCAAGGCGCCAGGGCCTCGAAGCGCGGCAGGAGCAGCGGGTAATGGGTGCATGCCAGGGCCACCACGTCGGTGCGCCCACCCTCGTCCGCGACGAAGCAGGGCTGCAGTTCGGCGAGCACTTCATCATCGGAAACCGGTTCGCCGGCCATCTCGGCCTCGGCAATGCCCGCAAGACGGCGGGATCCCACCAGGTTGACCTTGCAGCCTGCCGCATAGGTTTCGATGAGGTCGCGGGTATAGTCCCGCGCCACAGTACCGGGGGTCGCGAGCACCGTGACGTAGCCTGTCTGCGTTGTCCGAGCAGCCGGTTTGATCGCCGGAACGGTGCCCACGAAGGGCACGGAAAAGCGCTCGCGCAGATGCGGCAGCACGATTGTGGACGCCGTGTTGCAGGCCACCACCACAAGGTCCGGATCGTGCAGGGCGATCAGCCGTTCCATGACGCTCACGACCCGCTCCGCCAGCACCGCCTCGCTCAAGCGCCCGTAGGGAAAGCCCGCATCGTCGGCCGCATAGACATAGCGGGCATCCGGACGGACCTTCAGGACCTCCGAGAAGACCGTGAGGCCGCCGAGGCCTGAATCGAAGACGAGGATGGTGGGAACGGGAGACGGCATGACGGCAGGATTATAGGTCGCCCCTGCCAGAAGATCGACACGCATGACACACCCTTACGAACGCAACTTACCGATGAAGTCCGACAACCCCTGCTGGGTTTCCGAAGGCGCCATGTTCAGCCGGCGGCGCGGCCCCGGCTCTTCCTTCTTCTCCTGCCCCTCGGCCTTGGGCATCTGCGCGGAGAGGCGCCGCACCGGCCAGCCGTCGCTCCAGGTGCCCATGTCGACGAATTTCGGGTCGCGGGTGAGAGCCGCGGCGTCCTTGCCGGCGAATGCCGCCTCAAGGGCGATGTCGAAGGTCTTCCAGTAGGCGAGGTAGTCGATGGTGTCGGTGCCGTTGCTGCCGAGCTGCTGGGTCAGGATGGTCTGCGGACCGGAGAGCGCCATGTCGGCGCTCCAGCGCCAGGTGTTCTTCTGCTTCGGGTCGCGGGGCGGATCGGGCGGCATCTTGATGGCGGCGGCATCGTAGTCGGCCTTGGGCGCGCCCGGAGAGGCGAGCGTTGCGGTGATCGCCGGGAAGCCGTGATCGTCCGAACCGGCCCGCATGAAAAGCTTGCGGTTAATTGGTACGGCGCTGGCCTGCTGAAGAATGAGTTTCGAGGCGCGGTCGGCAGGCAGGTAGTCCCGGTCGCCGCTCATGGTGATGATCAGGGTCTGCGGATCAACCGTCGAGAGGTCTCGCAGGACAATGCCGCGCTCCTTCTCGTTGGCGGCGATCCCGCCCGGCATCAGGCCGAAGATCAGCTTCGGAGCTGGCACCTTGCCCGCGCCAGCGCCGGCCGCGAGGTTGAGCGCGAGCGGCACGCCCGCCGAGTGGCCGATGAGGGCGACCCGTTCCCGGTCCGGCTTGGCATTCGGATCATTGGCCAGCTCCGCCAAGGCGGCTTCGATCAGGGTCTCGGCCAGGTTCGTGGCATCTGCCGGCCGTGAGCGGTTGACCTCTTGGAAGCGTGGGAAGAGCACGAGATGGCCCTTGCGGGCGAGATGGTCGATCCAGCCGCCGTAAAGAGCCGGGTTCACGGCCCCCCAGGAATGGAGAAAGATCACGACCGGGCGCGGTTTTGCCGGGGTATCGCTGCCGTGGAACACGAAGGTCCCGGCGCTTGCGGTGCCGACCGCGCGCTTGACGACGTCGGTCACCTTATAGTCGCGCCCGCCCGGCCCCTGCTCGGGCTGCTGCGGCGGGGTGGCCGCCTGCGCCCAGGGGCTAGCCAGGGAGACGCCAAGGACCAGAACAGGCAGCAGGAAGCGGCTCATCGTCGTCTCGAACTTAAATACACTCGGGCAGATAGAGCCCGGGCGTTATAAAGCCACGATTTGCTTAAGGTTTTCTCAACCTGCGACCTTCCGCAAGGGCACGAATCGCCCCACGCAGGGTGCGCACCTCCTGCTCGGTCATCTCAAGGCGATGGAAGATGTCCCGCATGTTGCGGGTCATGATCGGCTTCTTGTCCTCGGGATAGAAGTTCACCGCGTCGAGCTCGGCCTCGATGTAGTCGAAGAACGACGTCACCGACTCCCGGGTTGCCGGCCGAGAAATTCGGCCGCCCTTGAAGGGCAACGCACCGCCGGTGGCGAGCTTGTACCATTCGTACGAGACGAGAAGGACCGCCTGCGCCAGGTTGAGCGAGGAGAATTTCGGGTCCACCGGAAAGGTGATGATGGCATCGGCCAGCGACACCTCGTCGTTCTCGAGCCCGGTGCGCTCGCGCCCGAACAGGATGCCGATCCCCTGCCCTGTGCCCAATCGCCCCTGCGCCTCCTTCATGGCGTCGTCGGGCGCGAAAACCCGCTTCATCTGCCCCCGCTCGCGGGCCGTGGTGGCGAAGACGAAGTTCAGATCGGCGATGGCCTCCCGGACCGTGTCGTAGAGCCTGGCGCCCTCGAGCACATGGGTTGCGCCGGAGGCCGCGGAATGCGCGCCCTTCTTCGGCCAGCCGTTGCGCGGCGAGACCAGGCGCAGTTCCGCCAAGCCGAAATTGGCCATAGCCCGCGCCACCATGCCGATGTTTTCGGCGAGCTGCGGTTCCACGAGGATGATGATCGGTCGGGTCATGGGGTTCGGGAGAAGCCAATCGATGTCAGTTGCCCTCCCATACAGCGAAAGGCGCTCCCGCGCCTAGGCGTGCCACCACGATGCCCTCACACAAAGCAAAAGCCTCCCCGACATGGTCGAGGAGGCCCTGCACACGCGGGATAGACGGCCTACCAGCAGCCCCAGCCGCAATAGTAGCTCGGGCGGGCCACTGCGGCGCCGAGCACGGCACCGCCGACGACGCCGACGGCCGCGCCGGCCGCAGCCTGGTTGGCGGCGGCGTTCGACTGGGCGACGTTGTTGCGGTAGCCCGCATTCACGCAGCGGGTGTAGGTGGCAGTCCCGGGCTTCAGCCCCGTTTCCCGGCAGACGGATTCGGCACTGCTCATGGATTGTTCGGCCGTCTGGCAGCCGGCCAGAACCAAGGCCGTCGCTCCGAGAATAATTGCAAGACGCATGTCAGCTCCCTTTGTATTGAACCATGTCTCCGACGGCATTGTGGTTTCGGCTTTGCACCGGATGCCCCTGAGAAACCCGTCGGAACGGAATGATCTGAACTACGGTTAAGCTTGGCTTTCCGTGCGGCAGCACACGCGGCGCGGCAAATCTTCTTCCTGCGGGAACTTGAACCCACAGATATCTCTTAATTCCTGCATGCATTACGTTAGTTCATCACATCGCCAGCCCAGACCTCGGGGCCATCAGGTGCCGCTTACGCGTCTCCTTGCCCTGATCTGCCTGATGCTCTGGTCGGCGGGCCCGGCCGCGGCGACACCTCTGGGTGCCGGATCGTCGGGGGCTCCTACGCCCCTGTTCCATGGGAACTGGTGCGGCGCGGGCGACGTGAACCGGGCCTCTCCCGTCGATGCTCTCGACGCAGCCTGCCGCGCCCACGATCTCTGCTATGAGCGGGTCGGCCGCGGGGCCTGCCAATGCGACAAGGCCCTCCTCCGGGCGACCGCTGCCCTGGTCAAAAGCTCCAGAACGCCCGAGATGGTCCGCAGCAAGGCCGCCACCGTGAATTCGCTCTTCAGCGCGACGCTCTGCACCGAACCCGAGAAAATGCCACGCCGGGCGGGACAGGGCTGAATCCTTTAATCGCCCCACCTTCCCCCCCGGCCTCAACCGCGCTATAGCCCCGGCAACAGCCTGCCACAGGGCAGGTCCGTTCCAGCCCTTTAGCGCAAGGTGAGATCATGGCGAAGATCAAGGTTGCCAATCCGGTCGTCGAACTCGACGGCGACGAGATGACCCGCATCATTTGGCAGTTCATCAAGGACAAGCTGATCCACCCCTACCTCGACATCGACCTGAAGTACTATGACCTGGGCGTCGAGCACCGCGACGCTACCAATGACAAGGTCACGGTCGAGGCCGCCGAGGCGATCAAGAAGTACGGCGTCGGCGTGAAGTGCGCCACCATCACGCCGGACGAGGCCCGCGTCGAGGAGTTCAAGCTCAAGGAGATGTGGAAGTCGCCCAACGGCACGATCCGCAACATCCTCGGCGGCGTGATCTTCCGCGAGCCCATCATCTGCAAGAACGTTCCGCGCCTCGTGCCCGGCTGGACCCAGCCGATCATCGTCGGCCGCCACGCCTTCGGCGACCAGTACAAGGCCACGGATTTCAAGGTGCCCGGCAAGGGCCGCCTGACGATCAAGTTCGAGGGCGAGGACGGCACGGTGATCGAGAAGGAAATCTTCAAGTTCCCGGACGCCGGCGTCGCCATGGGCATGTACAACCTGGACGAGTCGATCCGCGACTTCGCCCGCGCCTCGCTGAACTACGGCCTGAACCGCAAGTACCCGGTCTATCTCTCCACGAAGAACACGATCCTCAAGGCCTATGACGGCCGCTTCAAGGACATCTTCCAGGAGATCTACGACAACGAGTTCAAGGCGAAGTTCGACGCCGCCGGCATCCACTACGAGCACCGTCTCATCGACGACATGGTGGCCTCGGCCCTCAAGTGGTCGGGCGGCTATGTGTGGGCGTGCAAGAACTACGACGGCGACGTGCAGTCCGACACGGTGGCCCAAGGCTTCGGCTCGCTCGGCCTCATGACCTCCGTGCTGATGACGCCGGACGGCCAGACCGTCGAGGCGGAAGCCGCCCACGGCACCGTGACACGCCACTACCGCGAGCACCAGAAGGGCAAGGAGACCTCGACGAACTCCATCGCGTCGATCTTCGCCTGGACCCGCGGCCTTAGCCACCGCGCCAAGCTCGACAGCAACGAGGACCTCGCCCGCTTCGCCCAGACCCTCGAGAAGGTCTGCGTCGACACGGTCGAGGCCGGCTACATGACCAAGGACCTCGCACTCCTCGTCGGCGCCGAGCAGAAGTGGCTCTCCACCACCGGCTTCCTCGACAAGATCGACGAGAACCTCAAGAAGGCGATGGCGGCTTAATCGAAGCTCCCTTTATCGCTAAGATGAGAGCCCGGCCCTGTGCCGGGCTTTTTCTTGGAGGGAGCATGACTGAAGAACGGAAATCCACGATGACCGGCGGCTGCCAGTGCGGCTCGGTGCGGTATGCGCTTATGTCCGAGCCGACCCATGCCAGCATCTGCCATTGCCGCATGTGCCAGAAGGCGTTCGGCAATTACTTCGCCCCGCTCACCGGTGTGCCGCGCGAGGATCTGGTCTGGACGAAGGGTCAGCCCGGCATCTTCAAGAGTTCGGAGGCGGTGGAGCGCGGGTTCTGCCGGGATTGCGGCACGCCGCTGACCTTCGCTTACGTGGAGCGCGACCGGATCACCGTCTCCATCGGAAGCCTCGACGAGCCGGGCCGGATCACGCCCGAGATTCAGTATGGCATCGAGAGCAGGCTTCCATTCTTCGAGATGCTTCACACCCTGCCGGGCAAGCGGACGGAGGATGACGCCTCGCCGGAGGAGCTGAGGAAGATGGCCTCGCGGCAGCACCCGGACCACGATTGAGGACTTGTGGCCCCATATAGCTCGGGTGCAGGCCTCCAGAGCAGCCAGCGAACGATCCCGTAGACCACATCAGGAGGATCAGGACTCTTTTCGCAACCGAGTGACCGCTCATGCATTGATCCATCGAACCTTTGCAGGACGCGCACGCGGCCGGGTTCAGGCATGGGAGGAGACGCTGTGGTTGCCCTATCCCACCCGGGTGGTCTGAGGCCCCTCCACCCCCTTCACGCCATCCTTCTCGCCTTTCCGCTGCCTCTGTTTGCAGGCGCGCTGGCGAGCGACTTCGCCTATCGGGCGAGCTTCCACATCCAATGGGCCAATTTCTCGTCCTGGCTCATTGCCGGCGGGCTGCTCGTTGGCGGCTTCGCCCTTCTCTGGGCGCTGATCAACCTGTTCCGCCGAGGCCCCGCCAGCAAAGGCCGGCTCGCGATCTACTTTGTCGTCCTGCTCATCATGTGGGGCCTCGGCTTCGTCAATGCCCTCGTCCATGCCAAGGACGCCTGGGCGACCATGCCGGAGGGCCTTTATCTCTCGGCAATCACCACGCTGCTCGCCCTCGTGGCCGCCTGGATCGGCTATTCCGGATTTCGCACGGGAGATGTGAGATGATCCGCTCGACCCTCCTGATCGGCACCCTGGCGCTCGCGCTGTCTGCTTGCAACAGCGAGCCCGAGGCACCGAAATACGGCGCCAACCCGAACCTGCCCGAGCCGCAGCGCGGCCTGCTGCCCTCCATGAAGATTCCGAGGCCGTCCCAATGGGGCAGCGATCTCCCGAAGGTGCCGGAGGGGTACAAGATTCAGCCCATCGCCACGGATCTGAAGATACCCCGCCAGACCATCGTTCTTCCCAACGGTGACATTCTGGTGGCCGAAGGATCCGGCGGCGGCGCGCCGACGCTGCGCCCCAAGGACTTGATTGCAGGCTTCATCAAGAGCCTCGGCAAGAGTTCCGTGAAAGGCGGCAATCGCCTGACCCTGCTGCGCGATGCAGACGGCGACGGCACCTACGAGATGCAGGGCGTCTTCGCCGACAAGCTCAACGCTCCCTATGGCCTCGCCCTGGTCAACGGCTCGATCTATGTGGCCAACCAGGATGCCCTTGTGCGCTTCGCCTATCAGGACGGCCAGACCCAGGCGAGCGGGCCGCCCGTGACGGTGACCGATCTGCCCGCAGTGATCAACCATCATTGGACGAAGGCCATGACCGCCAGTGCGGACGGGCGCTTCCTCTATGTGGGCATCGGCTCCAACAGCAACATCACCGAACGCGGAATGGACGCCGAGGAAGACCGGGCGATGGTCTGGCAGATCGACGCCCAGACGGGCGCGCACAAGCCTTACGCAACAGGTCTTCGCAATCCCACGGCCCTCACGGTTCAGCCGGGTTCGGGCCAGATCTGGGCGGTGGTGAACGAGCGCGACGAGATCGGCCCCAACCTCGTTCCGGATTACCTGACATCGGTGCAGGAGGGCGGCTTCTACGGCTGGCCCTACAGCTATTGGGGCCAGAACGTCGATCCGCGGGCGCAGCCGCAAGACCCTGAGAAAGTCGCCGCGGCCATCCGGCCCGACTACGCCCTGGGATCGCACGTGGCAGCGCTCGGCGTGGCCTTCTCGACGCCGGCCATGGGGCCGGATTTCGCTGATGGCGTGTTCGTCGGCGAACATGGCAGCTGGAACCGCAGCAAGCCGGTCGGCTACCGGGTGATCTTCGTGCCGTTCCGCAACGGCCGGCCCGCCGGCGACCCGATCGACTTCGTGTCCGGCTTCCTCGTCGATGATGGCAACACCCGGGGACGCCCGGTCGGGGTCACGGTGGATCCACGCGGCGCCTTAATCGTGGCCGACGACCTGTCGAACACGATCTGGCGCGTGACGAAGAACTAAGCGCCTTTATCGTCAGGCGATCCCGGATCGGCTTTCGCCGTCCGGGATGAGGCATGTTCTCAAGCAGCGGCCAGCGCCGCCTCGATGGCGGCAAGCGCTGCTTCCGCCTGCGTGCCGTCGGGGCCGCCGGCCTGGGCCATGTCGCGGCGTCCGCCGCCGCCCTTGCCACCGAGCTTTTCGGAACCCACGCGTACGAGGCTGACCGCATCGACCTTGTCGGTCAGGTCTTCGGTGACGCCCACCACGATACCAGCCTTGCCGTCGTCGCCGACGCCGATGATGGCGACGACGCCCGAGCCGAGACGCTTCTTGCCCTCGTCGGCGAGGCTCTTGAGGTCCTTCATCTCGACGCCCGTGACCGCACGGGCCATGAGCTTGATGCCGGCCACGTCCTTGACCGGATCGCCGCCGGACGCGCCGCCGCCCATGGCGAGCTTGCGCCGAGCCTCGGCCAGCTCACGCTCCAGCTTCCGGCGCTCTTCGAGGAGCGCGGACAGGCGGGCCGAGACTTCGTCCACCGGGGTCTTGAGGAGGCTGGCGACCTCGCGCAGCTTGCGGCTCTCCTCGGCGAGGTAGCGGCGGGCGGCATCGCCCGTCATGGCCTCGAGACGACGGACGCCGGCCGCGACCGCGCTTTCGCCCACGATGGTGACCACGCCGATATCGCCGGTGCGATTCACGTGGGTGCCGCCGCAGAGCTCGATGGAGAAGGTCTTAGCATCGCCGGCCTTGCCCATGGAGACGACGCGGACCTCGTCACCGTACTTCTCGCCGAAGAGCGCGCGGGCGCCGGATTCGATCGCCTCGTCCACCGCCATGAGCTTGGTGACCACCGGCTCGTTCTGGAGCAGCACCCGGTTGGCGATCTCCTCGACCTTGGCGAGTTCCGCATCCTCAATGGGCTTGGGGTGGCTGAAGTCGAAGCGCAGGCGGTCGGGCGCCACCAGCGAGCCCTTCTGGGCCACGTGATCGCCGAGCACCTGGCGCAGGGCCTCGTGCAGGAGATGGGTGGCAGAGTGGTTCGACCGCACGGCCGAGCGGCGCCCGTGATCGACGGCCAGTTCCAGGGATTGGTTCTGCTTGAGGGAGCCGTGCTCCACGGTGACGTGATGCACGAACAGGTCGCCGAGCTTCTTCTCGGTGCCGGTCACGAACACGCGGGCGCCCTCGCCCTGCATCACGCCGGTGTCGCCGACCTGACCGCCGGACTCGCCGTAGAACGGGGTCTGGTTGAGCACCACGAGGCCGCTCTCGCCGGCCTTCAGCTCGGAGACTTCCTGGCCGTCCTTGAGCAGGGCCAGGACGATGCCCTCGGCGGTCTCGGTGTCATAGCCCAGGAACTCGGTCGCGCCGGTGCGCTCCTTGACCGAGAACCATACGGTTTCCGTCGCCGCCTCGCCGGAACCGGACCAGGCCGCGCGAGCCTTCTCGCGCTGGCGCTGCATGGCGGCGTTGAACGCCTCCGTGTCGACGCCGATGCCGCGGGGCTTCAGAGCGTCCTGCGTGAGATCGAGCGGGAAGCCGTAGGTGTCGTAGAGCGTGAAGGCCGTGTCGCCGGAGAGGTTCTGCCCCTCGCCGAGATTGCGGGTCTCCTCGTCGAGGATGGTGAGGCCGCGCTCCAGGGTCTTGCGGAAGCGGGTTTCTTCCAGCCGCAGGGTCTCGACGATCAGCGCCTCCGCGCGGATCAGCTCAGGGTAAGCCAGCCCCATCTCGCGCACGAGAGCCGGCACGAGGCGGTACATGATCGGATCGCGCGCGCCGAGCAGCTGCGCATGGCGCATGGCGCGGCGCATGATGCGGCGGAGCACGTAGCCGCGGCCCTCGTTCGACGGCAGCACGCCGTCGGCCACCAGGAAGCAGGAGGTGCGCAGGTGATCGGCGATCACTCGATGCGAGACCTTGCGGTCGCCCTCCGGCACCACGCCGGTGGCATGGGCCACCGCGTCGATGAGGGTGCGGAACAGATCCGTGTCGTAGTTCGAGTGCACGCCCTGCATAATCGCCGCAATGCGCTCCAAGCCCATGCCGGTGTCGATGGAGGGCTTCGGGAGAGCGATGCGGTTGCCGGGCTCGATCTGCTCGTACTGCATGAACACGAGGTTCCAGAACTCGAGGAACCGGTCGCCGTCCTCCTCAGGGCTGCCGGGAGGGCCGCCCCAGAGCTTGTCGCCCTGGTCGATGAAGATCTCCGAGCACGGACCGCAGGGGCCGGTATCGCCCATCTGCCAGAAGTTGTCCGAGGTCGGGATGCGGATGATCTTGGAATCCGAGAAGCCGGCGATCTTCTTCCACAGGTCGGCCGCCTCGTCGTCCGTGTGGTAGACGGTGACGAGGAGCTTGTCCTTCGGCAGGTCGAACTCCTTGGTGATCAGGTTCCAGGCGAGCTCGATCGCCCGCTCCTTGAAATAGTCGCCGAAGGAGAAGTTGCCGAGCATCTCGAAGAAGGTGTGGTGGCGCGCCGTGTAGCCCACATTGTCGAGATCGTTGTGCTTGCCGCCGGCGCGCACGCATTTCTGCGAGGTCGCCGCCGTGCTGTAGGGGCGCTTCTCGACACCCGTGAAGACGTTCTTGAACTGCACCATGCCGGCATTCGTGAACATCAGGGTCGGGTCGTTGCGCGGCACGAGCGGGCTCGACGCCACGACCTCATGGCCGTTCTTGGCAAAGTAATCGAGGAAGGTCGACCGGATTGCGTTGATGGACCGAAGTTCGTTGGCGCCGCTCATGGGTTCTCAAGCTTAAGGTAAGGGCTTTTCAGGGCCCGAAAGGTATGGTGGTGGCCGGTTTTAGCTGCCTACGCCTGCGCTGTCGAGGCGGCGTTTCGAACAGGCTGGCCATTGTCTTTGCCATCCTCCAAACGAAAAGACCGCCGCGATCTCTCGCGACGGCCTTTCTTTGCCCTTGAAGGAGAGCAAAACTTATTCGGCTGAACCCTCGTCCAGATCCTCGGCCGTTGGGGTTGCCTGGTCCAGGATGCGGTCTGCGAGCAGGCCGGCATTCTGGCGGATGAGACCTTCGATCTTGTCGGCGACCTCGGGGTTGTCGCGCAGGAACTGCTTCGAGTTCTCGCGGCCCTGGCCCAGGCGCTGGCTGTCGTAGGAGAACCAGGCGCCGGACTTCTCGACGATGCCAGCCTTGACGCCGAGATCGATGAGCTCGCCCACCTTGGAGACGCCCTCGCCGAACATGATGTCGAACTCGACCTGCTTGAAGGGCGGAGCGACCTTGTTCTTGACGACCTTGACGCGCACCGAGTTTCCGATCGGATCGTCGCGATCCTTCAGGGTCGAGACGCGGCGGATGTCGAGGCGCACGGAGGCGTAGAACTTCAGGGCGTTGCCGCCCGTGGTCGTCTCCGGCGAGCCGTACATGACGCCGATCTTCATGCGGATCTGGTTGATGAAGACCACCATGGTCTTCGACCGGGAGATGGAGCCGGTGAGCTTGCGCAGGGCCTGGCTCATGAGACGGGCCTGAAGACCCGGCTGCACGTCGCCCATCTCGCCGTCGAGCTCGGCCTTCGGAGTCAGTGCCGCCACCGAGTCGATGACGAGCACGTCGATGGCACCGGAACGAACCAGCGTATCGCAGATCTCAAGCGCCTGCTCGCCCGTGTCGGGCTGCGAGATCAGGAGATCGTCCAGATTGACACCAAGCTTGCGGGCATAGACCGGATCGAGCGCGTGCTCCGCGTCGACAAAGGCGCAGACGCCGCCCTTCTTCTGGGCTTCGGCGATCGTGTGCAGAGCCAGCGTGGTCTTGCCCGACGATTCCGGCCCGTAGATCTCGATAATGCGGCCGCGGGGCAGACCGCCGACGCCGAGCGCGATATCGAGGCCGAGCGAACCCGTCGAAACGGTTTCGATCTCCACCGGCTGCTGGCCCTTGCCGAGCCGCATGATCGAGCCCTTGCCGAAGGCGCGCTCGATCTGGGAGAGCGCCGCGTCGAGAGCTTTGGTTTTTTCTTTATCCATTGATGAGCTTTCCACCAGTCTCAAGGAGGACTGTGACATGACCTAACATCCTTATGGCAGGAGGAAGAGTGAATCTCAACGCGGTGTTGAGAGAATATATGTACTCACTTTGTTCCTGCTTACAAGTTCTTTTTTCGTTCTCATTCGGGAATTCACAGCTCCTGCGCGGGGCACGATGTCGCAGGGTTAAAGATGAGTTAAAACAGCAACTTAACGATCTATGACCTGCTTCACGGTCTCAACCAGCTGGCGCAGGCTGAAGGGCTTGGGCAGGAAGTTGAATTCTTCGCCCTCGGGCAGGTTCTTGCGGAAGGCTTCCTCGGCATAACCGGAGACGAAGATCACCTTGAGGTCCGGGTAGAGCTTGCGCAGTTCCCCCAGCAGGGTCGGGCCGTCCATCTCCGGCATCACCACGTCGGAGACCACGAGATCGACCGGCGCGCCGCGCTGCTCGATGATCTCCATGGCTTCGACGCCGGAGGCCGCCTCCAGCACCGTATAGCCACGGGCGGAAAGTGCCCGGGCGTTCACGGCCCGCACAGGGTCCTCGTCCTCCACCAGGAGGATCGTGCCCTGCCCGGTCATGTCGGCGGCCGGCTTCTTGGCGACCTCGGGCTTCACCTCCTCGGGAGCTTCCTGCACGGCCGGTATGTGCCGCGGCAGGTAGATGCGGAAGGTCGTGCCCTCCCCCGGAGTCGAGTCCACGTCGATATAGCCGCCCGACTGCTTGACGATGCCGAACACGGTGGACAGCCCCAGGCCGGTGCCCTTGCCCACCTCCTTGGTGGTGAAGAACGGCTCGAAGATCTTCTCGATGATTTCCGGCGTCATGCCCGAGCCGCTATCGGACACTTCGACCATCACGTAATCGGCCGGCGGCATGGCGCTCACAGCGAGCCGCTCAGCCTCGGCCGCCGTGACATTCGCAGTCCGGATCGCGAGCTTGCCGCCACCCGGCATCGCATCGCGGGCATTCACCGCGAGGTTCACCACCACCTGCTCGAACTGGTTCACGTCCGCCTTCACGAACCACAGATCGCGGCCGTGATTGAGATCCAGCGCCACGCGCTCGCCGAGAAGGCGCTTGAGCAGCATGGAGAGATCGTAGAGCTGGTCGTTGAGGTTCAGCACCTCCGGCCGCAGGGTCTGGCGGCGCGAGAAGGCGAGCAGCTGGCGCACGAGGCCCGCGGCCCGGTTCGCGTTCTGCTTGATCTGCATGATGTCCTGGAAGGACGGATCCGTCGGCCTGTGATTGGCGAGCAGCAGATCGCTGTAGCCGATGATGGCTTGGAGCACGTTGTTGAAATCGTGCGCCACGCCGCCGGCGAGCTGACCCACCGCGTTCATCTTCTGGGCCTGCGCGAGCTGCTCTTCCACTTTCCGGAAATCGGTGGTGTCGAGCGCGTAGAGGATCGCCGTCTCTCCGTCCGCACCGGTATCGCCCACAGGCGTCACCCAAACACGAACCGAGCCGTCGCCTTCGGCCACCGTCTGCAGCTCAAGGGGCGCGATGTCGCCCTTGTTCTCGGCTGCCGATTTGAGGGCCGCCTCAATGGCGTCACGTTCGCGGAAGGCATCGGGAATCGACGGTCCGTCCGCGCCGTTTTCGCCCGTGCGCGGCAGCGCGCCGAAGAGCCTGGAGAACGGCGCATTGGCATGCACGATGCGGCCTGCACGATCAACGGTCGCGATGGCGATGGGCGTGTTGTTGAAGAAGCGTGCGAAGCGCACTTCCGCCGCGCGCTGCCCCTCGTCGATCTCTCCTCCGGCCGAGCGATTGAGAACGAGCGTGCGCGATGCGCCCATGCGGCCGTCCTGGCCGAACGCGATGCGGTGGTAGAGGCGCACCGGCAGGAACTGGCCGTTGCGCCGGCGCAGGTCCAGATCGAAGGTCTCGGTGCGCACGCTGCCCGGCTCGCCGGAGAACGACGTCATCATCGACGCCACGTCGCCCGGGACGATCTCAGTGAGCTTCAAGCCGCCGGAGCCGACCTGCGCGAGATCGTAGTCGAGCCAGGACGCCAGCGTCGCATTCAGATAGACGATGGAGCCGCCGGGGTCGACGGACAGGAACCCCGCAGGAGCGTGATCGAGATAATCGATGGCATGCTGCAGCTCCTGGAAGACGTTCTCCTGGCGCTCGCGTTCATGGGTCACTTCGGAAATGGCCCAGAGTGCCGCCTGGCGTCCCTTGGGCCGGGGCACGGGCCGCACGCGCACGCGATACCAGCCGAATTCCCGTGCACCATTGAGCGATGGCGACAGGCGGATCTCCTCCGTGCCCGTGCGATGCTCGCGCGCCGCCTGCGCGAGCCGATAAATCGCCTCCGACACTTCAGGCGCGCCGATGAACAGGCGCTCGACCGGCATCACCTCGCCGCCCTGCAATCCGGCGAAGGCGAGATAGGCCTCATTGGCATAGGTGATGCGCCCGTCATCCTCGACCACCACGAGGCCGTCGCCCGAGGTGTCGGCCATCAGCTTGGTGATATCGTTGCGGGCTGTCTGGCCGGAGAACTGAACGACGCCGATCGCCATCGCAAACAGGAAGAAGACGCCCGCCATGGCGAAGAACGCCAGAAGTCCGAGGATCAGGGGTTGGGCCTGCTCGATGCCGAGGAAGCGAAGGCTCAGCGTCGCGCCGACAAGAAGGCCGGCCAGAAGCAGCACCCAACCGATATGGCCGTGACGGTCGGAGCGGTCGATGGCCGAACCCTTTGGCGTGTCGCCTTCGTAAGCCATGAAATGTCTACATCCTCAACGGAGGCGGATGTGCCTCACGGCACCGGCTGCAGGGTTGCGGCCATCCGCTCGATCTTTTCCGATCATATTACACGGTATTTATTGATCGACCTCTAAGGCGGCAGCCCCGGCGAATGCAAGGGCTGGCTCGTTCTGCGCAGGCGTCGCTGGTGAGGGACGTCACAGGAAATCCTTATTTTCCTTGATGTAACGGCATTGAGCACCATCTTGGACGGATCACAGAGAGCCTTTCCTGTGTTCTCGGCCCTATGCCGAAGCGGGGCTTGCGTTAACCATCTGTTAACCTTGCCGGTGGCTTTGGCGGTCAATGTGGTACAACCAACACAGAAGTGGCCTGCGAAGGCCAGTCAACGTTTGAGAGTTCATCGTGTCATCTCTTTTCGGTCTCGAAGCACCGCGGGCAGTTCAATTTGCAATCGCCTTCGCGATCATTCTGATCCTGCTCGTGCTCTTAGGACTCGTGTTGCGCAAGGTCTGGGGCGGACGCCTGATCATGCCAGGCAGCGACCGCGGCGGCCGCAGCCGCCAACCGCGACTGGGCATCGTGGATGTGTATGATCTCGACCGGCAGCGTCAGCTCCTTCTGCTGCGCCGGGACAATGTCGAGCACCTCCTTCTCATCGGCGGTCCCAACGACGTGGTGATCGAGACCAACATCGTCCGCGTTGCCGGCGCACGCGTTCCCGCCCCTCCGGTCGATATGGGTGCAGAGCGCTTCGAGCCCTCGCTGGATCATCAAGCGCCTCGCGCGCCCCAGGTCGAGTCCAACGGCCGGCCTTCCATCGAGAGCCAGCTCGCCGCCCAGCTCGGGTCCTTCGTGCGCCGTCCGTCGGAGGAATCCGACGCCGAGGAGGAGCTCTCCCCGGTGGCGACCGTCAGTGCGCCGGTCCCGGCCCATCCCGAACCGGTCCTGAAGCCCGATGCGGTCGCGGTCTCCGCAGCTCCCGCCATCCAGCGCCTGCGCGCCGAGGCAAGGGCGCCAGCTTTCCAGAACGCGCACCCTGCTCCGCCCGCACCACCCCTGGTGGAGCGCCCGGAGCCGCGCCCCCAGTTCACCCCTCCGCCGTTCCAGTCGCGGGCAACGCCCGTGCCGCCGGCTCCACCGGTGCAGCCCCCCGAGCCCGTTCGGCCGCCCGAGCCAGCAGCGAGCGAGCGAACCGCTCCCGACGCCACCCTGCTGTCGGATATGGCCAAGCAGCTCGAAGAAGCCCTGAAGCGCCCGGCGAGCCCGGTTTCTCCCCCGCCGGTGATTGCTCCGCCGGGTCCGGTCACCGTGGCCTCTCCGGCTGTGTATGAAGACATCAGCGACGAGGAGGACGCCCCTCTCGAGCCGCTCCCGGCCGATGAGGAGGAGCCCGTCGCGTCCTATGACGAGCCTGCGGAGGAAGAGGATCGCGCCGAGGAGCCCGAAGCCCCCGCTCCGGTCCAGCCCGCACCGTCCATCGAGCCGATCCGGACCGCTCCGCCTCAGCCCGCGCCGGCTCCGCTTCCGCCCCAGGCCAAGGAACCTGCCTCGGGGGAGCAGAAAGCCGCCGACCCGTTCTCGGTGGAAGATATCGAAGCGGAGTTCGCCCGGCTGCTGGGCCGGCCTCTCGATCCGAACAAGAAGGGGTAGGGGTAAAACCCCTCCCCTGACGGCCAAAGAGAAAGGGCTCCGCATGCGGAGCCCTTTCTCGTACGTATAGCAGGAAGGATCAGTCGTCCCGGTAGACCCGCTCGTTGCGCTCGTGGCGCTCCTGCGCCTCGAGGGAGAGCGTCGCGATGGGGCGGGCCTCCAGGCGCTTGAGGGAGATCGGGTCGCCGGTCTCCTCGCAATAGCCGTAAGAGCCGTCCTCGATCCGCGCGAGCGCGGCGTCGATCTTGGCGATCAGCTTGCGCTGACGATCCCTGGCGCGAAGCTCGATGGCGCGGTCCGTTTCCGACGAGGCACGATCCGCAAGGTCAGGGTGATTCTCGTTTTCGCTCTGCAGCGTCGCGAGGGTTTCCTGAGCCTCTTTGAGGATGTCGTGCTTCCAGCGGATCAGCTTGCGCCTGAAATACTCCCTCTGCCGCTCATTCATGAAAGGCTCGTCTTCTGTCGGACGGTAGCCTTCATCAATCACGCTATCTGTCATGTTCAGCCGTTCTTCCCCGATGAACCGTGGCGCCCCTATATAGGCAAGGAGGGACCGCGACAACGAGATTAAGCGTCATCGATTTGTCTAATTGCCCCCGGCACCCCTTAAGAGCCTGGGAAGGGCCTGCGGCGAACGATATGTCGCACCATCAGGAGGAGGCGGCTGCCTCCGCCCGGCTGATGAGTTCCCCGGCCACATCGCCGATCTTGGGTGCCTCCTCACGGATGAAGGGGAGCGGCCGGCAGACCGACAGGGCAGCCAGGCCGAACCGGGCAGTCATCAGCCCGTTCAGCACCCCCTCGCCAAGCTTGGCCGATATCCGGGCCGCGAGCCCCAGTCCCAGCACCTGCTGCATGAGGCTGTCGCCGACTGCCACGCCTCCCGTGACCGCAAGGTGGTTGAAGGCTGCCCTGGCAAGCCGCAGGAAGCCGAGGAAGCCGGGCCTGCCGCCATAGATCCGGGCCAGGGTCCGCAGGAGACGCACAGCCGCGAAGATCACGAAGGCCACATCGACGATGGCCCGGGGGCTCACGGCCGTCACGAGCGAGACCTGCTTGGCCGCTCCGGCGATCGCGCGCTTGGCCTGCATGTCGAGGGGTGCGAGCAGCTCGCGCTCAGCAATGGCCAGGCGGTCATCCGCGTCGATGATCTCGTCGGTGAGGCCCTTGAGGCGGGCGCTCCCCTGCGCGGCCGCAGCCCGGCTGCCATAGAGGCCGATGAGATCCTGCACGATTCCCTTGGCGGCCTTGTGATCCTTGACGGCCAGCGCATCGACCGCCGCCTCGCGCAGGCTCTCGATCTTCTGCTCGCGCCAGATCCCCGACACCTCCCGCCCGATGATGGCCAGGAAGGCCAGAACGGCGAGCACGGCAAAGACCAAGGCCAGCCAGCCCAGCCACGGGGCGACACGGTAGAGATCGACGATCAGGTTCTCGATTGCGAGGCCCAAAGCGAGCAGAAGAAGCCCTGACAAAGCGGACAGCAGAATGCCGAGCCAGGGCGCCCGGCGCTTCGTCCCCATCGGCACCACGACGCCGTCGGCGGCCTCGATAGCGTCGAAGGGCTCCTCCGTCACCTGCACGGCGCCGGCGGTGATGTTCGGATCATCCAGGCGATAGGCGCGAGGTTGGCGGCTCATGTGAAGCGATCCCCCAGGAGGAATTCAAGGGCCCGGTCCAGGCGGATGTGGGGCATCTTGGCCATGCGGCCCGCCGCATCGACGGGAAGCTTCGGCGGCCGGAAGCGCGGAAACCGGAACGAGCCGGGCGGCACCGCCCCCTGAAACACCGCCTCGGCGCTCTCGGGCAGCTCGCCCGGAAAGATCGCGGCCTCCGCCTCGCCGTCGAAGATGTCGTCGCCGACCCGCTCGCCTGCCTCCGGAACGCCCGCGACGGCCCGCAGGGTCTCGCGTCCCTCGCGGATGGTGGTCTCCCGCGTGGCACGCAGGGAGGCGAGCGCCACGGTGCCCACCCGCGCACCGGCGGCCTCGGTGCGGCGCGAGGCCCGGTTCACGAGCAGGCGCAGGATGGCATCAAGCCGGTCGTGATCCGTGTGATGGACGTGGTCGGCCTTGGTGGCGGCGAACAGCACCCGGTCGGCCCGGGGCGAGAACAGGCGGGACAGGAGCGTGTTGCGCCCGGTCCGGAAGGCCATGAGCACCTGATCCAGCGCCTCCTCCAGCTCGGCGAGCGCCACGGGGCCCGCATCGATGGCGGCGAGCACGTCCACCAGCACGATCTGGCGGTCGATGCGCTGGAAATGATCGCGGAAGAACGGCCGGACCACATGGGTCTTGTAAGCCTCGAAGCGCCGCTCCATAAGAGCCGCGAAGCTCCCCGCCGGGATCGGCTGGCCTTCAGGCAGATCGAGCGGCGCGAAGGTGAGCGCCGGCGAGCCGGCAAGGTCGCCCGGCATGAGGAACCGCCCCGGCGGGGTCGTCGCTACTGCTTCGGATCCCGCGCGCAGGGCCGTGAGATACTCCTTGAAGGCCTCGCTTGCTCTCAACGCGAGCAGCTCGTCGGACGCGCCGGATGGATCGAGGGTTTTCAAGGTCTCATGCCAGCGCCCCGCCACCGGCAGACGGTCGCGCTTGCGGCTCGCCTCAATGGTCTGGCGGGACCATTCCGCATAGCCCGCATCGAGAAGCGCGAGATCCAGCAGCCATTCGCCCGGATAATCGACGATGTCGAGGGCGAGCGAGGCCGGCCCGGTGCGCCAGCCGCCTTTCCGCTCGTAGTCGACATCCACCCGCAGCTCGCTGATCCGGTTGGTGGATTGCGGCCAGCGGCGGCTCTCGGTGAGTGCCGCCATGTGCTCCTCGTAAGGAAAGCGCGGCACCGCATCGTCCGGCTGATGCGCCAGCTGCGCCCGCCGGATCCGCCCCTCGGCGGAAGCCCGGAAGGCCGGCAGGTTCGTGCCGCGGATCAGGTGATGCACGAGGGCCGTGGTGAAGACGGTCTTGCCGGAGCGGGCGAGCCCGGTGACGCCAAGGCGGAGGGACGGCTGGACGAGCTGGCCGGAGACCTCCCAGAGCGATTGCGCAGCAGACCCGGCGCGGGAGGCAAGATCAGACAGGATAGGCACGAGACCCCGGACATTGTGAGCGTTCGGGTTCACATGGGGTCGGATGCAGCAATTGCCAAGTATAACGGCTCGCCGGAGCTGGACACGGGTCTCACCGTCCGCAGGAGACACCTGCCGGTGGGAATGGTATCGGCGGGTGTCCCTGTCAGACCGGCGGTCAGATGACGAAGAAGTCGTGGTGGAAGAGCTTCTCCTTGTTGGAGAGCGTGGCGATCTTCACCTGAGCCGTCTTCCCCGTGCCATCGGCATCGAAATAAAGCGACCCCGTCTTCTTGTCGTAGACGATGCGATCTTCCTTATCCTTGGCCTTCGTGCCCTCGACGAACATGTCCACGCCGAACTTCTTCGGCCCAGATGGATTGCCCGAACCAAGCTTGGCGAAGACATTGTTGTCGAGATGGATGCTATCGTCCTTGGACTTGAAGTCGAGGATTTTGTCGACGTTCGTGCTCTTGTTGGGTTTGGCATCGAACACGAACACGTCGCGCCCGGAGCCGCCGGTCATCTGATCGTTACCGAGCCCGCCACCGAGGAAATCGTCGCCCTCGAGCCCGGCAAGGATGTTGTTCTTCCCATTGCCGCTGATGGCGTTGGCAAGGCTGTTGCCGCTGCCTTGAACGGCGTTGCCCGTCAGAATCAGGTTTGCGCCGCCGTTGGACAGAACCACATCGCTTTCGGCGACAATGGTCACGACATCGGTACCGGACAGTTTGACCGAGCCGAGCGCTTTGTATTGAGCGGCCGACAGGGCAAGCTTGTTGTCCGTGGCGTCGATGACGGTGACACCCTTGGATGACAGAGCGGTGATTTCGGCAGCCGTGAGAGCAGCCATTGCCTGTCCAAGGTCCTTAAGGGTCAGATCGTCGACGCCGTTTGCCTTCGCTTCAACCGATTGCGCAACGGTCAACGCCCGCACCTCAGCGGCAGACAACGACACTGTGACCGCGTCCGAGGCGGCAAAGGTCATGCCGTTCGTGGCTTTGTACTGCGCGTAGGTGAGAGACAGGGCATTGTCGCTGGCATCGAGAACGTCCGCGCCCTTGGTCCTCAAAGCCTCGATCTGTTGGACGGTCAGGGCGGACAGGGCGCTGCCCGTCTCCTTGATGGACAAGACATCAATGCCCCTTTCCGCCATCTTCACAAGCTCTGCCGCACCGAGGCCCACCAACTCGGCGGCACGCAGTTCCACGGTGACCTTGTCGAAGGGATCGAACACAACCGCCTCGGGCCATCCAGGGAGGGGGTCAGGGAGGGGGTTGGCTATTTCGAGAGCCCTGTACTGGTCGAATGAAAGAGTCAGTACGTTTTCCAACGCATCGAGGGCGAAGGGAAATCTGAGCGCGAGCTTGGCAAGCTCAGATGGCGATAACCGGGTGAGGTCCTGTCCATCGTCCGCAAGGATCCTGAAGGCGCTACCGCCGATTGAAATACCCGTAGCGGCCAGTGCCTTGGCCTGAACAGCACCGAGCTTAAGCGGGAAGAAGTCCTCCATGCTGTTAAAGCTGATAGAATCGATGCCTTTGCTCCCAAGGCTCATGATTTCCGGAGCCGAGAAGAACGAGAAGAAGCTGGAATTGAAAGTGCCAGTAGTATCTAAAACAGCGATATCTTTCGAGGCATCGAAGGTGAGATTGGTTGCAAGGAGCGCTCTTGCGACTTCCACGCTGATGCCAACAAAAGGTCCATCGACATCAATGACGCTGAAGCCTTTCTGGCTCAGAGCCTGAACCACGCTAGCGGTCAGCCTGATTTGAAGCGGAAACTGCGAATCCCGGAGGGTCAGTTTGTCCTCAGCGCTGAAGCCGACAGTTCCGAGCGCTTGGAGCTGGTCAAGACTAAAAGTCATGGCGCCGTCGGTCGCGTTGAGCAGGGTGACGCCCTTGCCGGCCAAGCCCTCGATGTCATCTACAGTCAGCTGCGCGATGGCGCCTGAGCTGTCGAAGATTTCGATTTTGTCCCCATTGGGCAGAGGCAGCTCCTCGAAACGAGCGCGATACTCGGCTACAGTCAAATTTTGAACGGCCATCAGAATCCCCCTGCCACAGAACGAGAGCACCGCTTTCAGATCACTTGCGCGACACAAGAGAATCTAAAGCAACGATCTCATGTTATATGGAGTGGGCAGTGCAGTATATTCCTAAAAAGAGGATCTGAAGAATTGAAGCCTGAGCAGTCCCAGGCGGCTGAAGTCTTCCCGATCTCGTCTTATGCTTGTGGTCCCGACGGGATTTGTCCTGAGAGGCGGCCTCATGAAAGACCGGCAGCCCGCCTCACGAGGTCATCAGCCTTGTGCCGATGATCTCAATGGCTTGGAGCGCCGTGCCCTTCAGCATCGGAATGGCCGAGACCGATCCCCGGATCACGTCCGGGGACGGCCATGTCAAAAGCCGAGGCGCGTTCCTCTTTACGAGCCAGCCTCTGCTTAGATCAGATGACGAAGAAGTCGTGGTAGTAGAGCTTGGTCTTGTTGCTGATGGTGGCGATCTTCACCTGGGCCGAGCCGCCGGTGCCGTCCTTGTCGTAGTGCAGCGCACCCGTCTTCTTGTCGTAGACGATCCGGTTGGCCCGGCTGCCCTCCACGAACATGTCGCTCTTGAAGCGCACCCCTGCCGCAGAGCCACGGCCGAGCTTGGTGAAGATCGCGTTGTAGAGGTGGAGGCTGTCGTCCGCCGACTTGAAGTCCAGCACCTTGTCCACGTTCGTGCTCTTGTTCGTGCGCGTGTCGAACACGAACACGTCCCGGCCGCTCTCGCCCTTGAGCTGGTCGTTGCCCACGCCGCCGGAGAGACGATCATTACCCGTGCCGCCATACAGCCGGTCGTTGCCTACAATACCCGTGAGCACATCATTGTCGGCCTTGCCCCAGAGCTGGTTGTTGAAGCCGTTGCCGCTGATGGCGTTGGCAACGTCCGAGCCGGTGATGTTGAGCGCTCCGGCACCGGCCATCAGGGTCTCCACCTCGGCGCCAGCGCCGAGCACGTAGGCGGCGGTGTTGACCATCACCGTGTCGAGGCCTTGGCTGGCCGCCTCGACCACCACGTCGCCGGCATCGTCGACATAGAGAGTGTCGTTGCCCAAGCCGCCCGTCATGGTGTCGGCACCGGCCCCGCCAACGACCAGGTCGTTGCCGGCCTGCCCGTCGAGATTGTTGGCGTCCCCATTGCCGGTGAGCAGGTTGTCGAGCTCGTTGCCCAGCAGCCTGACCGTGGCCGTGGTCAAGAGCACGATGTTCTCGATGACGGCACCGGGCGAGAGGGTGAAGTCCGTGGTGACATAGACTGTGTCGATGCCCTGGCCTGCTCCCTCAATGATCGTGTCCGATGCATCCACATAGTAGACGTCGTCACCGGCGCCGCCAACCAGCGTGTCGGCTCCGGCGCCGCCGGTGAGCGAGTCGTTGCCGTCGCCGGCTTCCGGACGGTCGTTGCCGGCATCGCCGTTCAAATGGTCATTAGAAGCGGAGCCGACATAGAAATCGTCTCTGGACGTGCCCGTGAGGCTGACGCCCGCGCCGCGTGGATCAACGATCTGCGCGCGAATGTCGGCTTTAGGATGATCGGGATCCTCACCTATCCAGTTGATCCATGTGACGAGAAGCCGGCCATCGGCGAGCGTCGTGACAGTCGCATCAGAAGCGTTGCTATCCGTAAGGATGGTCTCTCCACGGGCCGTTCCATGGCTGTCGAAAGTGGCGATGCGGATGTCTTCGTATGCTCCGTTAACTGGATCTGGCATGTTGTAATACGTGACGGCAAAACCACCATCCTCCAGTGCCGTCAATTGAGGACTCTCCTGATCTCCTTGCGTCGTAACATTGATCTGAAACTCTTGTCCGAGCGTCCAATCTTTCGGATCAACGATGCGCCCCTGAGAGAAGATCCGGATTTGTCTCCAGTCGCTTCATCCATATGCTGCCAAACAACGGCGATGCGCCCATCATTCAGCCGGACGGCACCAGGAGACCACTGCGATCCTTTGACAGTGGCCGGCACGCGAAACTCGGGCACAATCTCATCACCGGCTACGGAGAGCACCCGGCAGCGGATGCCGCCATCCGGATCGTCGGCATACCCCTCCCCTTCGAAGAAGACGGCGAACCGGCCATTGTTCAGTTCAACGATCTGGGGCTCGTAACCAGCCTTGCCCGATGGTCCATTAACCCTGACATTCGAGGCAATGGGCGCTCCGTTTGCCGCGAACGAATAGGCATGGATATTCGATGAGGAGAAGGGACTGGCCGAAGATGCGTAGGAGACTACGAAGCCGTCGCCTAATGCCGAAACCGAAAGCGATGGTGCTCCAATGAAGCCGGTCTCACCGACATACAGATCATCGCCTCCATGCCCGTTCTGGTCGACAATGCGGGCCCGCACTCCAGGGTTATCGGCTCCGTTGGAGCTACTCCAAGCCACAACGTATCTACCATCGCTCAGGATCGCTGCCTGCGGCATGCTTTGCTGCCCGTCCAAGGAGTGGGTGACGTGGAAGGCATCCCCTTTTTGCGTCCCATCGGCCGAGAAGAACTGACCGACAATGTCGCCGCCAACCTTGTAGTCGACCCACACTGCAAGGAAGCTGCCATCGGCAAAGGCGATTATCGACGTATCACTTTGCACGCCATCCGTTTGCTTGAGATCGACGGAAAATTCGGAGCCCCAGAGGACAGGTGCGGCCATGGCGTAATCCTGCAATTGCATAAAGGAATGTGTCTGTTTCAAGAGACATCATGCCCCAACGCAACTCTCCGAACGGAGAGGTACGGCAGGATCGCACGGGCAGCCGCAGCGAGGGCTGCAGATGATGTAGAAGGCGTGGTTTATCCATCTCGACGGTCTTCGAGACGGCGGCGCGCTTGCAAAATCTTCTGGTCAGACGAGCGGATGCTGAATCTGCACCGTCTTTATCATTCAAGGTTCAACACCCTTCGCCAGCGCAATCCGCTCCGCCATCCGACGCACCGCGCCTTCCACGAGGTCCGGATTAGCCCGCAAGGTCCCCAGCTCAAACGCTGACATGGCGAGCATCACATGGGCGAGGTTCGGCTGCGGGGTGCCGTCCTCCGCGAACAATTTCAGGTCGTCCGCCGGCCCCAGGCCCAATCCCTCGACCATACGGCCCGCATAGTTGCGGTGGCGTTGTTCCTCCGAGGGGCAGGCCGTAGCCACCTGCACCTTCGGGACAGGCTTCGGTGCCGCAGAGGCGGTGGTCGCTGGCTCCTTCGCGGGCTTGCGGCGGGCGGCTACCAGAGGCTCCGCCGGCTTGGCGGGCTTCGGCTTCTCGCCCATGCCGGCCGCGATGCTCGGAACCCGGAACTGGGGCGTCTTCGAGGCCATGGGGATCACCATGGACACCCGGCCCGGCTTGCCGCCCGGACCTGCTTTGGCCGTGTAGCGCACCGCACCGCCCTTCTTCCGGCGCGAGGCGAGGTATTGCGCCCGGACCGTGCCGCCGATCCCCCGCACGGCCAGCATCGCTATGCCGCCGATGCCGGTTGCCACATTGCACTCCGCCGGGGCCCAGCGGCGCACGATGTCGAGGGCGGATTTGCGGTTGTACTCCATGTAGTAGCGCCGGAGCAGGTTGGCGGCGGCATCGGCGCTGTGATCGGCCGAGACGAAGCCCACATGGCCCTCGCTGTCGGTGGCGAGTTCGCCGTTCCAGCGCGCGCTCTTGATGCACCAGTAATTGTTGAGCTTCACGCAGCGGGTCACGAAGGGGCGCTCGGCCCGGAAGACGGCAGCCATGGCCACCACAGGCTTCGGCTCCAGGGCGTCCATGGCCTCGGAGCGCCAGTTGGTGACCTCGCGACTGGCAGGCTCGTACCGGGCCGCGACAGCTTGCGGCTCCGGCTGCGAAGCATCGCCGCCGGTCTCAAACTCGCCGGGCACGAGGGCGCGAGCCGCAAGGACGAGCGCGTAAAAGGTCTGAGGCACCATATGAAGATCAGCCCCTGCTTCGAATGAAAACAATCAGGAGGGTTTCAGGCCAAACGATGGTGGGGCGGATAGGTTCATCCTCAAGTCCCGATCTTGACCGCCGTGACGGCGCGTTCCACGAATACGGCTGTCACCGGCAGCAGGCATTCATGACCTCCGACATCCTGATCCGTACTCTCGAACCATCGGACGCCGAAGGGTTTCGCAGCCTGCGGCTTGAAGCGCTCACCGTTTCGCCCGAAGCCTTCGGCGCGAGCTACGAGGAAGACGCATCGGTATCGATGGAGACGATGCGAGCGCGCCTGTCCGCAAGGCCGAACGTGGTCTTAGGGGCCTTCGCCGATCAGGCCCTCATCGGCATGGCGGGCTTTGCCGTCTATGACCGGGTGAAGGCCCGCCACAAGGGCGTCCTGTGGGGCGTCTACGTGAAGGCCGAATGGCGCGGGCATCAGGTGGGCAAAAGGCTGGTCCAGCACGTGATCGACCATGCCTCCCGGCATGTGATGATGCTGGAGGCGACAGTTGGGCTCACGAATGATGGTGCCCGGCGCACCTATCATGGGCTCGGCTTCAAGCCCTATGGGATCCAGCGCAAGGCCCTTCGGGTTGGAGACACGTTCTACGACGAAGAGCTCCTGTATCTCGACCTGCCGCAGCCGGGAGACGCCTAATCGTCCTCGCCATTCCCTAAGGATTTCGGCGTCACGAAGCGCTCGAGCTGACCGGTTTTCTTGGCCACATCTCCCCAGCTCTCCAGCTCGAAATCGATGACGGCGAGACCGGCAGATGGGTATTTTTGGCCGAGCCGCAGGATGCTGTCCATGTCGCCCTCGCCGATGAGGAGCTTGGCCAATTCCTCGAAGCCGGGATTGTGACCGACGAGCAGAAGAGTGCCGATCTTAGGCTCCACCTCGCGCACGATCTCCAGCAGCCGTCCGACGGGCGCCTCGTAGATCCGCCCATCCTGACGCATTTCGATCTCGCCGAGGATCGGCTGGACCCGCTCCCAGGTCTCCTGCGTGCGCCGTGCCGGTGAGACGATGGCGAGATCCGGCTCAAGCCGTTCCCGCTTCAGGTAATCGCCCATGACAAGCGCCGCCTCCTGACCCCGCTGCGCGAGGGGGCGGTCGACGTCGAGGATGCCGGGCGGCCAACCGGACTTGGCATGGCGGAGGAGCAGAAGGCGGAGCATCAGCGTCCTTCCCGTCTGGCGATGAAGGCCAGCTTCTCGAACAGGCTCACATCCTGCTCGTTCTTGAGGAGCGCCCCGTGGAGCGGCGGAATCAGCTTGCGGGTGTCGCGCTCGCGTAAGCTTTCGGGTCCGATATCCTCGGAGAGCAGGAGCTTGAGCCAGTCGAGCAGCTCCGAGGTGGAGGGCTTTTTCCTTAAGCCCGGCACCTCGCGCACCTCGAAGAAGATCTTGAGCGCCTCCTCGACCAGCCGGTGCTTGATGCCGGGGTAATGCACCTCGACGATGCGGGCCATGGTCTCCGGCTCAGGGAACTTGATGTAGTGGAAGAAGCAGCGGCGGAGGAACGCGTCCGGCAGCTCCTTCTCGTTGTTGGAGGTGATGATCACGATCGGGCGCTGCGCTGCCCGTATGGTCTCGCCGGTCTCGTAG
Organism: Microvirga sp.; assembly: GCF_014699075.1. Lineage (GTDB taxonomy): Bacteria > Pseudomonadota > Alphaproteobacteria > Rhizobiales > Beijerinckiaceae > Microvirga. The sequence goes on from NZ_JACXAB010000003.1 coordinate 100,573, forward strand.
ACAAAGAACTCCATGCGGTCGAGTTCGAGCAGGAGGTCGTTCGGGAACTCGATATCGGCCTTGTCGATCTCGTCGATGAGCAGCACCGGCCGCTCGTCCGAGGCAAAGGCTTCCCACAGCTTGCCGCGCTTGATGTAGTGACGAATATCGGAGACGCGCGGGTCGCCGAGCTGGCTGTCCCGCAGCCGGGAGACGGCATCGTACTCGTAGAGGCCCTGCTGGGCCTTGGTGGTGGACTTGATGTGCCAGGTCAGGAGTGGGGCGTTCAGGCTCCTGGCGATCTCCTCCGCCAGCACCGACTTGCCAGTTCCGGGCTCGCCCTTCACCAGGAGCGGACGCTCGAGGGTAATCGCGGCATTGACCGCAACCGTGAGGTCTTCCGTGGCCACATAGGATTCAGTTCCGGCAAAACGCGCCATTCCACACTTCCTCGCTTTAATCAGACCCTAAGTCCTGCCCCGGCCTTTCGGCAATCGCCCTCATAGGCTAAGCCGATGACAAACAAATGGGAGACATGACCTATGGCTGCGAACCGCTATCACAAGGACCGCATCGGCAATCATAAGCTCAAGCCCGAGACCCTGATGCTGGGCTACGGCTATGATCCGACCCTGTCGGAAGGCGCGGTGAAGCCCCCGGTCTTCCTCACCTCGACCTTCGTGTTCAACAGCGCCGAGCACGGCAAGGAGTTCTTCGACTACGTGGCGGGCCGGCGCGAGCCGCCGAAGGGAGAGGCCGCCGGCCTCGTCTATTCCCGCTTCAACCACCCGAATTCCGAGATCGTCGAGGACCGGCTCGCCATCTTCGAGGAGGCGGAGGCCGGCCTCCTGTTCTCCTCCGGCATGTCTGCCATCGCCACCACGATCCTGGCCTTTGCCCGCCCCGGCGACGTGATCCTGCACTCGCAGCCGCTCTATGGCGGCACCGAGACCCTGATCGCCAAGACGCTCGCCAACATGGGCATCGGGGCCGTTGGCTTCGGCGACGGCGTCGACGAGGCGGGCATCCGGGCCGCCGCCAAGGAGGCGATGGCCAAGGGCCGCGTTTCCGTGATCAAGATCGAGACCCCGTCCAACCCCATGAACACCCTCGTGGACATCGCCCTCATCCGCACCGTGGCGGAGGAGATCGGCGCGGTTCAGGGGCACCGCCCGGTGATCGTGTGCGACAACACCCTGCTCGGACCCGTCTTCCAGAAGCCCCTGAAGAACGGCGCCGACATCTCGGTCTATTCGCTGACGAAATACGTGGGCGGCCATTCGGACCTGATCGCCGGCGCGGCGCTCGGCTCCAAGGAACTGATGAAGACGGTGCGCCTGCTGCGCTCCTCCATCGGCACCCAGCTCGACCCGCATTCCTGCTGGATGCTCGGTCGCTCGCTGGAGACCCTGGCGCTGCGCATGAATGCGGCGAACCGCAACGGCGAGATCGTGGCCCAGTTCCTGCACGAGCATCCGAGAGTGGTGAAGGTCCACCACCTCGCCTATCTGCCCGAGGGATCCCGCGCCCGTCAGGTCTACGAGGAGCAGTGCGACGCCCCCGGCTCCACCTTCTCCTTCGACGTGAAGGGCGGCGAGGCGGAGGCCTTCCGAGTGCTCAACGCGCTCCAGGTATTCAAGCTCGCCGTCAGCCTGGGCGGCACCGAATCGCTCATCTCGCACCCGGCCTCCACCACCCATTCCGGCGTGCCGAAGGCAACCCGCGACCGCCTCGGCGTCAGCGACGCCACGATCCGCGTCTCCATCGGCATCGAGCACCCGGACGATCTCGTGGCCGACCTAGCGCAGGCGCTGTCGACGCTGGGGTGAGCTCTACCCGTCATCCCGGGGCCGCGCAGCGGAACCCGGGATCGCATGACGAGAAGAGCGCCTGATCCCGATAAAGATCCCGGATTGCCTTGCGGCGTCCGGGATGACGCATGGGGAGCAGCGGCTCCATGCCTTCTTGTCGCGCCCGCCATCCACCTCAAGCAGCATTAACCTCTTGCGCATCCCTCGCGGCTAGAACGACAATGTCCTCGACCGGAAGGAAGCAATGGCCGCTGCGATAGACCTGTACGCTTATCAGGAACCGATCCTCTTCCTGGCAACGGCCGCTGTCGTCGTCCCTCTCTTCCACAGGCTGCGGATCAGCCCGGTGCTGGGGTTCCTGGCGGCCGGCGCGTTGCTGGGACCCTTCGGCCTTGGGCGTCTCATTCCCGAATACCCCTGGGTCGACTGGCTCACCTTTACGAATCCGGAGGGCACGTCCCGGCTCGCCGAGTTCGGCGTGGTCTTCCTGCTCTTCACCATCGGCATCGAGCTGTCCTGGCAGCGCCTGCGCATCCTGCGCCGGCTGGTCTTCGGCTTCGGCACCTTGCAGGTCGTGCTCTGCACCCTGGCCCTGAGCCTCTTCGCCTACAAGACCGTGAACACCGTCACGGCGGCTGTGCTCATCGGCATTGCCCTGGCGTTATCCTCGACGGCCATCGTTCTACCCGTGCTGGCGGAGCAGAAACGCCTGAATGCCTCAGCGGGACGTGCCAGTTTTTCCGCTCTGCTCTTTCAGGACCTCGCGGTCGCGCCGATCCTGTTCACCATCGCGGTGCTCGACACCAGCAAGCCCGATGTCACCCTGTCCTCCTTCGCCTTTCTGCTCCTGCAGGCAATCCTCGCGCTGGTCGTGATCATCGGCCTCGGCCGCGTGATCCTGCGCCCCTTCTTTCAGCTCGTCTCGGCCACGAGGAGCCCGGAGCTTTTCATGGCAGCCTGCCTGCTCGTGGTGATGGTCACGAGCTTGATCGCGGCTGTCAGCGGACTCTCCATGGCGCTCGGCGCCTTCATCGCCGGCATTCTTCTTTCGGAAACCGAATACCGGCGGGCTGTCGACACGACGATCCAGCCCTTCAAAGGGTTGCTGCTCGGCGTCTTCTTCGTTTCGGTGGGCATGAGCCTCGACGTCTTCCATCTGCTGGAAGCACCTCTGACGATTCTGGCTGTGGCCACTCTCGTGATCGCGGTCAAAAGCGTGATCATCTTCTGGCTGAGCCGTCCGTTCGGCCTGAATGCGGGCGAAGCCGCCGAGACGGGCCTGCTGCTCGGGCCCGGCGGCGAATTCGCTCTCGTCATTCTCGGCAGCGCCATGGTGGCAGGCCTCGTCCCTGTCACGGTCGGACAGAATCTCCTGCTGGTCACCACGCTCACCATGGTGGCGATCCCGTTCTTCGCACGCCTCGGACGCCGCCTGAGCCGCCGGCTCGAGAAGAAGCGCCCCGTCGATCCAGCCATTGCCGTCCTCCCCCCGCCTGAGGAGCCCGGGCGCGTCATCGTGGCGGGCTATGGCCGCGTCGGCCAGCTCGTGGGCGACATGCTCCGGCGCCACAAGGTGCCGTATCTCGCCATCGATATGGACCCGGCCCGCGTGGCCGAGCAGCGCAGGGCCGGAAAGCCGGTCTATTTCGGCGACGGCTCCCATCCGGAATTCCTGCGCGCCTGTGGCATCGAGCAGGCCCGGGCCCTTGTCATCACGCTCGATACGCCGAGCTCGATCGGGGCTGTCGTGGCGGCGGCCCGGCAGGAGCGGTCCGACATCACCATCGTGTCCCGCGCCCGCGACGACAAGCATGCGGCCCAGCTCTACGACATGGGCGTGGACGATGCGGTGCCCGAGACCATCGAGGCCTCCCTGCAGTTGAGCGAGGCGGTGCTGGCGGATATCGGCGTGCCCATGGGCCTCGTGATCGCGTCGATCCATGAGCGGCGGGACGAGTTCCGGGAAGTTCTGAGGAAGAACAATCGCAAGCCCGAACGCGCAGAGTTCCGGGCGCGTCGGACGGTTGGAAAATGAAGGCCGCGGCGGGCGCTCGATTGGTGCTTGACCTTCCCGCCCCCTGCCCGACATTGGCCGGATGTTCCTGACCTTCTTCACAGAGCTGCGCGCGGCCAAGGTGCCGGTCTCCTTCCGGGAGTACCTGGCCCTGCTGGAGGCGCTCGATCGGGATCTCGCCGACAAGAGCGTGGAGGAGTTCTACTACCTCTCCCGCGTCTGCCTGGTGAAGGACGAGCGGCATTTCGACAAGTTCGACCGGGTCTTCGCCCATGTGTTCAAGGGCCTCGAGAGCATGGGCCGTGCCGTCGAGGAGGCCGGCATCCCGGAGGAATGGCTGCGCAAGCTCGCGGAGCGCTACCTCACCGACGAGGAGAAGCGCCAGATCGAGGCCATGGGCTGGGACAAGCTCTGGGAGAACCTGAAGAAGCGCCTTGAGGAGCAGAAGGGCCGCCACCAGGGCGGCAACAAGTGGATCGGCACCGCCGGCACCTCGCCCTACGGCGCCTACGGCTACAACCCGGAAGGCGTGCGCATCGGCCAGGACAAGAACCGCAACTTCCACGCCGTGAAGGTGTGGGACAAGCGCGAGTTCAAGGATTTCGACGACAGCGTCGAACTCGGCGTGCGCAACATGCGCATTGCGCTCAGGCGTCTGCGCCGCTTCGCCCGCACCGGCTCGGCGGAAGAACTCGACCTCGACGAGACGATCCACGAGACCGCCCACAAGGGTTATCTCGACGTGCGCCTGCGGCCCGAGCGCCGCAACGCCGTGAAGGTGCTGCTCTTCCTAGATGTGGGCGGCTCAATGGACTGGCACATCGAGATCGCCGAGGAGCTGTTCTCGGCCGCACGGCTCGAATTCAAGCATTTCGAGCACTTCTACTTCCACAACTGCGTCTATGAGAACGTGTGGAAGGAGAACCGCCGGCGCTTCGACGAGAAGATCCCCACCCTCGACGTGATCCGCACCTATCCGTCGGATTACCGTGTGGTCTTCGTGGGCGATGCCTCCATGAGCCCGTACGAGGTCACCCATCCCGGCGGCTCCGTGGAGCACTGGAACGAGGAGTCGGGACAGGTCTGGCTGCGGCGGATCCTCGACCACTTCCCCAAGGCCGTGTGGCTGAACCCGGTGCCGCAGCCGCATTGGGGTTATACGCATTCGATCAACCTGATCCGCCAGACCTTCGGTGAGCGCATGTATCCGCTCAATCTCGAAGGCATAGACCACGCCATGCGCGAACTGGTGCGGTAGGGATCGTCCCACGATCCGGAAGCGGTTTGCCGGAATGACGGCGCCCGGTTAAGAAGCCTCATGACCCAGACCTACAGCCACAACCCCAAGCCCTTCAGCGGACCGATCGCTTTCACCCTCAAGGGCAGCACGCTCACGGTGGATTCGGGCCGCAAGGTGCACGAGGTCCAGCTCGGCGCAGTGGACACCGTGCGCATGACCTTCGAGCCAGGACGGCTGGCCCAAAGGTCCTTTCGCACGAAGGTCATCATGAAGGACGGCAAGTCCTTCACCTTCAACTCCCTGGACTGGAAGAGCCTCGTGGAAGCCCAGGAGCTGACCCGGGAATACCGCGCCTTCGTGAAAGCCCTGTGCGACGCCATCATCCGGGCCAATCCGCAGGCCCGGCTCATAGCCGGCAAGCCCATAGGCCTGTGGCTGCCGAGTTCGGCGCTCGCCGTCGCGTCACTCCTGGCCATGGCCTACCTGGTCTGGCAGGCGTTCCAGATGGGGGCGACCTCCGTTGCGCTCCTGGGGATTCTGCTTGCCATCGTGGGCTACTGGCAAATCGAGCCGATGATCCGGCTCAACAAGCCCCGCCCCTTCCGCTCGGAAGCGCTGCCGGAAGAATTGCTGCCGAAGGCGTCGTAATCTCCGCACCTGTCATTCCGGGGCCGCGCAGCGGAGCCCGGAATCCATAACCGCTAACAGCGCAAGAAGAAGTGCGACTCTGACCACCCTTTTCTGACGTGTCCTGTTTATGGATTCCGGGCTCGACCTATGGTCACCCCGGAATGACAGCGGAGTTTTACCCTAAGCCCTCACCACCAGCACCGAGCAGCGGGCGTGGCGCACGATGGTGGAGGCGTTGGAGCCGAGCAGATAGGTGGCCATGGTCGGCCGGTGCGAGCCCACTACGATGAGATCGGCGCCTGTCTTCTCGGCCTCGTCGAGAATCTCGGCGTAGACGGAGCCGAGGCGAACCGCCGCCGAGACCCGCTCGGCCGGCAGCGCAACGCCGGCCGCCACCTCGGCGAGCCTGGCCTCAGCCTCTCCCTGCTGCTCCTCGTCGAAAGCGGGCGGCATGAACTCCATGTAGGTGACGGGCACGATGGCCCGCACATAGATGAGGCGTAAGGCTCCGCCGGAGTTGCCAGCAAGTTCGACCGCCTTGTCGATGGCCGGCTTGGCCGCTTCGACCTCGCCCAGATCGACAGGAACGAGAATGGTCTTGAACATGGATCTGCCTCCGGGTTCAGCCCTGCCGGGTGGGTGTGTGAACGACGAGACCGTCGAGCTCCGGCCGCACCCGGATCTGGCACGAGAGCCGCGAATTGGGGCGCACATCGAAGGCGAAGTCGAGCATGTCCTCCTCCATGGGCTGAGGCTGGCCCGTGGCGGCTTCCCATTCCTCAGCCACATAGACATGGCATGTGGCGCAGGAGCAGGCCCCGCCGCACTCGGCTTCGATGCCGGGAACGCCATTGCGGATGGCGGTTTCCATGACGGTTGCGCCCTCCTCCGCCTCAACGGTGCGGGAGGTTCCCTCGGTATCGATGAACGTGATCTGGATCATTGCGGACCTCTGCTTGCTGGCGCATACTTATGACAGACTGCGCCGGAAGACGAGAGACAGGCCCGACGCATGCCGTCTTTTTGCCGCATTGTGCCCCGTAGTGCGGGTTACTAAGCCGTTAACGACGTTCACAAGTGACAGGGGACAATTGGTTTCCTTGTTTCAGATCGGCCGCTAGACTTGCTTGGTAAATGACAGATTACCGTGCGGAAGCCCCTCCAAGGGTGTCCGTAGCGGCTGAGGCCATGCATTCACCTTGCTTTTCGTGAACAGAGTGCGGCTTCAGAATCATCAGTTGCGTCACGAGGGCGGATCATGGCGACCGAGAACAAGAAGATGAAGGACCCGGCTGAAGCAGCCCTGACGGCTGTTGAGCAGGCACTCAACCTTGACGAGACTTTCGTGATCCACACCCCGTCGCGGCCGGGTGACAAGCCTTTCGGCGATGAGCCCAAGCTGCCCGACATCGACGACCACGACTTTACCAGAGGCCCCTTCGGCCTTGGCTCCGACTCCCTCTCAGCGCACGCCGACGATCATGATCCTCGGCTCGACGGCATGGCCCGCTCCGGTTTCGTCGCCCCCGACCGGAATGCCGTGGCCAACGACGACCGCCAGAATGTCGGCGTGATGCTGCAGGCCCTTCAGGTTCGCCCTTCCCGCCGGGCCTACTGGATGGCCACCCTCCTGTCCCTGCTCTGGCTCGGCGGCATCGGCGCCCTCGTCTACACCCAGGGCATCACCACGCCCGAGCAGTTGCTCGCCACGTTCTCGACCTCTCAGCTGGCGCTCGGCGCCGTGGGTCTCGTCGGGCCGGTCTTCCTGTTCTTCATTGCCGCCATGCTCACCGTCCGCTCGCAGGAGATGAAGCTGGTGGCCCGCGCAATCGGCGAAGTGGCCACACGCCTTGCCCAGCCCGAGAGCTTCTCCACCGACGCGGTCCTCTCCGTCTCGCAGGCCGTGCGCCGTGAAGTGGCGGCCGTCGGCGACGGCGTCGAGCGGGCGCTCGCCCGCGCCGGCGAACTCGAGACCCTCGTGCGCAGCGAAATCTCGACCCTCGAGCGCGCCTATTCCGACAACGAGATCCGCATCCGCTCGCTCATCGACGAGCTGGTGGCGCAGCGCGAGGCCATCGTGTCGAACGCGGAGCGCGTGCGCGGCTCGATCACCGGCGTGCACCAGAACCTGATGCAGGATCTCGACGGCGCCAGCGAGCGCGTCGTGTCCGCCGTCAGCGGCGCGGGCGACAAGGTCACCGCTTCGCTTGAGAAGCAGGGCGACCACATCACCCAGGCTCTCGGTCGCGCCGGCGAACGCGTCGTCGAGGAGATGGCGAGCCGCGGCGTCGAGTTGGTCGATCGCCTCGCGGGCTCCAGCGACGAGATCAAGAACGGCATCTCGGAGGTAGGCGTCACCATCACGACCGCCCTTGAGAGCAAGGCCCAGGACATCACCGGCGCCTTCGAGCGCACCGGCGACCTGCTGACCCGCCACCTGCAGGAAGGCGCAAGCCAGGTCACCCGCACCCTGGCTGAGACCGGCCGCGGCGTGATCGACGCCCTCGCCCAGCAGGGGAACGACGTGCGCGAAGCCTTCGAGCAGACCGCCCGCACCCTCGAAGACAGCTTCACCCAGCGCGGAGCCGAGATCACCGAGAAGCTCGCGGCCACCGGCGGCGTGATCGCCGACGACATCTCCGCCCGCACCGCCGAAATGCGCGACCAGATCGCGGCTGCCGGCACCTCCGTGAGCGAAGAGATCGTGACCCGCGGCACCCAGATGCGCGAGCAGCTCTCCGAGACCGGCGCATCGCTCGTTCAGGCGCTGACCACCAGCAGCGGCACCGTGCGCGAGGAATTCGCCCTCACGGCCTCGTCTCTCATCGAAGAGCTTGCCACCCGTGGGGGCTCCCTGCGCGAGCAGCTTGCCAGCACGGGCACCGGCGTCGTCGACGAGATCGTGCTGCGGGGCAACGCGTTCCGCGAGAGCCTGGCAGCCACGGCGGGCGATGTCACCCGCGAGATCAGCCAGCGCGGCACCGAGGTGCGCGAGCACCTGGAGAGCGCCGTGCGCCTTGCCGACGAGTCCATCGGCACCCGCGTCGAGGATCTCGCCAGCCGGCTTGAGAGCGCCAGCCTGCGCGTCAGCGAATCCGTCACCGTTCAGGGTCAGGCCCTCGAGACCAGCCTCACCCAGGCCGGCGAGCGCCTCTCGACCCTTATGGGCGCCCAGGTCGAGGAATTCCGCTCCGCCTTTGAGACCCGCGGCCAGGAGTTCTCCGACACCCTGTCCCTCCATACCGAGGACGCGCAGACCCGCCTCGCCAGCACGGCGAAGGACATCGTGCTCGCCATCGCCAGCCAGGGCTCGCGCGTCAACGAGGCCCTCAACCGCACGTCCGAGACCCTGTCCACCACCGTCGACACCCGCACCCGCGAGATGGAGGAGACCCTCGTGGCGCGGCTCACGGCCCTGGAGGACGTCACCACCCGCGGCAGCGAAGTGGCCGAGCGCATCTCCCGCGATGTGGGCAGCATTACGGAGACCATCACCGGCCGCCTCGAAGAGATGGACCGCCTGATCACCGTGCAGGGCCGCACCGTGGCCGAGTCCTTCACCGAGCGTGCCCGCGAGGCAACCACCGCCATCGAGACGCAGCTTTCGGCTCTCGAAGAGCATGCTTCTCGCCGCACCACGGAGATCACGGCCAACTTCGACACCATCGTCGAGCGGGTCGACAGCGTGCTCGGCACTCGCTCCACGGCCCTCAACGAGGCCCTCGTGGTGCGCACCGGCGAGATGGCTCGCGTCATGGCCGAAGGCGGCCGCGACGTGGCCACGGCCCTGCAAGCCCGCGTGGACGAGATCAGCCAGGCGATCACGGCCAAGACCAACGCCATTGCCGACACCCTGTCGTCCAAGGCGGAGCAGATCGGCCAGTCTCTCGACAGCCGGATCGCCTCGATCAACGAGGTTCTGGGCAGCCGTGCCGACGAGATCGCCGAGACCCTCGGGACCCGTGCCTTCGAGATCAACCAGACCCTGGGCAGCCGCGCGGAAGAGATCGCCGCGACGCTGGGCAGCCGCACCGAGGAGCTGGCTTCCGCTCTCAACCAGAGCGTCACGATGCTCGAGGACAGCGTCGTCAACCGCCTGACCGGCGCTGCCGAGACCATCGACGAGCGCGGCCAGGCCGTTCTCGGCTCCCTCACCGGCCGCATCGGCGAGATCCGCTCGATCTTCGACACGCAAGGCGCCTCGCTGGTCGAGGCCCTGGGCAGCCGCGGCGAGTTCATCGGCCGCGAGGTCGCGGCCATCAGCGACACGACCCTGCGCAGCCTCGAGGAGCGCAGCAATGCCGTCATCGAGAGCCTGCAGGACCGCAGCACCACCCTCCTCTCGTCGCTCCAGGAGCGCACGATGGAGCTCACCGCCTCCTACCTGCAGTCGACGGAGGCCGTGCGGGCTTCCCTCACCGAGGGAACCGAGCAGACGGTGGAGGCTCTCACGGGCGCCAACGAGCGCCTGCGCGGCGAACTCACCGACGTGCTCGGCCGCCTGACCGACGCCAACCGCATGCTCCAGCAGGTGGCGGCTTCCGCCAGCAGCAATCTCGGTGCCGTCGAGGACGGACTGGCCGGACGCGTTCAGCACATCGAGACGCTCCTGTCGGAGATCGCCACCCAGACTGGCCGCGCCTCCGACCAGGTGGCCGAGCAGGTCGACGAACTGCGCAACGTGTCGTCCGGTGCCATTCAGCAGGCCCTGGAGCTGGCCCGCAGCCTCGAGGAGCGCGGACAGGCGCTCACCAGCACCACCGGTGAGCAGATGCGCACCCTCACCGAGGCGGCCTCTGCCCTGGAGCGTGTGGAAGCGCGCATGAACGAGGCGCTCTCCAGCCGCCAGCAGGCCCTGGACGAGCTCCTGACCCGGATCGGCGAACGCTCGCAGGATCTCGAATCCGTCACCCGCTCCTTCACCACCCTCCTGGAGGGCTCCCTCCAGAACGCCGAGGCCAAGGCGCGCCAGATCGGCTCCGTCCTGTCCTCGGCGGCCGACACCACCACGGCGGCCATCGGCGAGCAGTTCAAGCGCATCCGCGCCACCACGGGCCAGGAGAGCGAGCGGACGGCGGAAGCCCTGCGCGCCAGCTACGAGCAGGCCACGGCCGAGATGGCCGAAGCCCTGGGCAGCGCCACAGCGAAGTTCCGCGATGCGATGGGCGAGCTGCGCGGCATGACGGGCAACATCCAGCGCGAGCTGGAGGCCACCCGCGCCGAACTCCGCCGCGGCGTCGTCGAGCTGCCGCAGGAGACCCAGGAGACCACCGCCAACATGCGCCGCGTGGTCGCCGACCAGATCAAGGCCCTGAACGAGCTGTCGGCTCTCGTGTCCCGCTCGAACCGCCTGGTCGATGCGGCGCCTGCCGCCCAGCCGCGCAAGGCGGCGGTCAACGAGACCCCGGTCGCCGCGACCATGGCGGCGGTCGCAGCCGCCGTCGAGCAGCGGATCGCCCAGACACCGGCACCCGCCCCTGCTCCGGCACCGGTGGCGCGTCAGGCGGAACCGAAGCCTGCGCCCGTGCGCCAGGTTCAGCCGGCGGCCGAGCGTCCGGCTCCCCGTCGTCAGGAGGCTCCTGCCCCTGAGGCCGGTGCCCGTGGCGGCTGGCTGTCCGACCTCCTGAACCGCGCCTCGCGTGAGGAAGCGGTGGAGCCGGCCCGCAGCAATGCAGGCCGTCCCGACCGCACCCGCACCAACAGCCTTGAATCCCTGGACTCGATCTCGGTCGACATCGCCCGCATGATCGACCACGACGCGGCCGTGGAGCTGTGGGACCGCTACCGCCGCGGTGAGAGCAACGTGTTCACCCGCCGGCTCTATACCCTGCAGGGTCAGCAGACCTTCGAGGAGATCCGCCGCAAGTACGGCCGTGACGATGAGTTCCGGCAGACGGTGGACCGGTATGTGGAAGAGTTCGAGCGCCTGCTCGCCGAAGTCTCCCGCGACGACCGCGACTCCATGCTGACGAAGACCTACCTCACGTCGGAGACCGGCAAGGTCTACACGATGCTGGCCCATGCGAGCGGCCGGTTCGACTGAGCCGTCTCCCCTCGCTGAATACAAAAACGCGGCCTCCGGGCCGCGTTTTTCGTTTGGGGGCAATGCAAGCTGAGCTGGATCGCAGCTACCTTTGCCCAGGGCGGCCGGACGCGACAGACCCAGATCCTCGCTGTTGCAACATGCAGCCGATCCCTCGTCACCGAACGCCACGGTTGCGCTTTACCAAACAGCATGTAGTGTCGAACGGTATATCTTTGCGATACCTCACGCCGTCCTTCAGTGCGCTGGTGGCCGATACCGTGCAGGCTGAGAGCGGGGGGAATGATGCCAATCTACAGGTTCACGACCGCCGACCGTATCAACACCCTTACGGCCGGGAACCAGCATTCCCAGCAGGTGACGGCCTTGGGGGCAGCTGGCTTGTGACATGGACGTCAGCCGGCCAGGATGGCAGCGGCGCCGGCGTCTACCAGCAGCTCTATGCCGCCACCGGCACCAAGATCGGCGTCGAGACCCAGGTCAACACCTACACGATATCGGATCAGAGCTCTCCGAGCGTGACAGCTATGAGCGGCGGCGGCTGGGTAGTCACCTGGGAATCATTGGGCCAGGACAGCAGCAGCAGCAGGGGCGTGTATCAGCAGCTCTATGCAGCCGACGGCAGCAAGATCGGAGGCGAGATACGGGTCAACTCCCACACGGCCGGGGACCAGCACATCAAGCAGGTGACGGCCGTGGGCAACGGCTGGGTGGTCACTTGGCGATCGGAGGGCCAGGATGGCAGCGGCGCCGGTGTCTACCAGCGCTACTACGAGAATATCCCTGCCCTTACGGCAGGCACCGAGTACGCCGCCGGCACGACCGTCGACGACACGTTCAACGTGCAGGCCGGCGGACTTACGGCAGAGGATACGATTAATGGCGGCACTGGCGTCGACACGTTGCGCCTAAGCGTAAGTGGAGCGCTCAACATCGCAGCCCCAGCCGTGTTCGGAGGAATCGAGAAGTTGCAGGGCACAGCGGGGGCCGACACGATCACGGTGTCGGCTGCACGGCTGGCGAACCTCACCTCCATCGACGGCGGGCCCGGTGCGGATGCGCTTCTTCTCGCATCGACCGGCATCTACAATCTGGCTGCCATCCAAAGCCTCATCGGGTTTGAGACGATCACGGGCTCGGGGAGTGCGGATACCATCCTCCTCACGGCGGCGCAGTTCCTCAGCGTCGCGACCATTCAGGGCCAGGGCGGCGTCGACGCTCTGAACTTCGCGTCCGCGGGCAGCTACGACCTTACCGCGCTAGCGGGCTTGTCCGGCATCGAGACGATCCAGGGCTCGTCCGGTAACGATACCTTCGTTGTGAGCACCGCACGCCTTGCCGGTGTCTACGCCTTACAGGGTGAGCTCGGTTTCGACGTGCTGCGGATGGCCGCGAGCGGCACGCTCGATCTGTCGGGCCTCACCAGCACGACCGGCTTCGAGGCCTTCGAGGGCACGGGTGCGTCCGATACCCTGATCCTCACGGGTGCGCAGCTCTCTCAATTTGAGCAGATCAAGGGAATGGGCGGTGCCGATACCCTTCAGCTGGCATCCGCCGGCCCGCTCGACATTTCGGCATTGGAGACCTTCAGCAGCTTCACGACGCTCAAAGGGTCGTCCGGCGCCGACACGATCCGGTTCCGCGACATCCCGATGGGCAACCTTCATCTCGATGGCGGCCTGGGTAATGACACGTTCAGCCTGGTCGCTGGGGGCGCGTACGATCTCACCACCCTTGCGTCGTTGACAGGTATCGAAACCATCGAGGGCACAGACAGCAACGACGTCATCGTCACGAATGCCGCGCGCCTTGGAGGCCTTGGCGTCATCGACGGCGGCACGGGCACGGGCGACGTGCTGGAGCTCAGGGCAGATCTCTACGACCTGTCGGCCCTCGACATCCTCAACGTGGAAACCATCCGCCTCAGCGGCGATGCAGACGTGACGTTCCACGACAAGGCGACGGCGCTTCTCGCCCGCACCACCTCCGTGGAGGCGAGCGTAACGCTGAACGGCGCCACGTTCACGAGTGCGGAGCTCGGCCAGCTCTTCCGCCAAGGCCTGCGAACCATCACCACGATTTCGAACGACGTCACGCAGTCCACCGCCTATGTGGAGCCCGTCATTGCCGGCTCACTCAGCAACAGGACGGTGGAGATGACACAGACCGCCACGCCCTTCGCGAGCGTGGATCTGGACGCAACGCCCGGCCTTCAGGTCACCGCCACGGTCACCTACGACAAGGATCGCGGCGTCCTGCGCGACAAGGACGGTGCGGTTCATGTGACCGGCACCTACGCGGTCACGGGTACGGTCGCGGAGGTGGAGATGGCCTTGCGCGCGCTCGGCTTCGACCCAACCGACCGGGCAGATGTGATCGGGGCGAGGCAGGACACACTGTTCACCCTCACCCTCAACGACACGGTGACCACCTCGCAACCTGCACGGGTGACGGTGACCTCCACGGCCACGAACCTGAAGCCGGGCGAGCCCTCCTTGAGCCGCGCCGCCGTGCAGGAGAACGCCAAGGCCGCCACAGTGGTGGGCGAGGTGCTGGTGGTCGATCCCAACCCGCAGGATGGGCTCACCGTCAGCCTCACCAACAATGCGGGCGGTTCAAACTCGACGGCGGCAAGCTCGTGGTGGAGGCGGGTGCGGTGCTCGACTTCGAAAAAGCGCGCTTCCATGACATCGCCATCAAGGTGGCCGATGCAGGCGGGCTCACGGTGGAGAAGACGCTGCGCATCGATGTGGCCGATGTGCTCCTGGAGCAGATCCGCGGCACCGCCGGGCGCAACGTGCTCAAGGGCGGCCTTGGCCAGGATGCGTTAGTGTTCAACGTGAAGCCGACCAAGCGCAACGTGGACAAGATCGAGAGCTTCACGGTCAAGGATGACTGCGTGTGGCTGGAGAACGCGATCTACAAGGGACTGGGCCGGAAGGGCTCGCTCGACAAGCCTCTGGTGCTCAAGAAGGATGCCTTCTTCACCGGCACCAAGGCGGGGGATGCGGAGGATCGCATCATCTACGACCGGAAGTCCGGCAAGCTCTGGTATGACGAGGACGGCAGGGGCGAGAAAACCCAGGTGCTGATCGCGCAGATGCAGAAGAACCTGCGACTCACCGAGAAGGACTTCTTCGCCATCTGAGCAGCACATGGCCTCTCCCCCTGGAGGGAGGCGGCCGGTTCGAAGAGGCGCTCTCGCCTCTTCGGTGACATGCGATGAACGCGGCCTCCGGGCCGCGTTTTTGTTGTGCAACCTCACTGTCATTCCGGGGCGGCTCATCAGAGCCGAGCCCAGGATCCATAACCGCTAACGGTTAGAACAGGGTGCGCTGGATCCGCAGCGCCCCTACGAATAGAGCGTCGTGGATATGGATCCCGGGCTCCGCTGCGCGGCCCCGGAATGACAGTGGCAATGAGCAAATACACGAATGCCCGGGACAAGCCCGGGCATGACGATTCACTGGAACTATGGGTGGGTGAATTGGCCGGCTCTTTAAGCCGGCGCCTTGTCTTCGCCCGCCGCAGCGGCGGCTGGATCCTCGCGACGCGGCAGCTGGCTGCCGCTGACCCAGCGGACGATGTCGAGCATGACCACGGACAGCGCTTCGTCGAGCGCTCGGGCTGCGTTCGGAGCATCGACGGCGCTGGTCGGGACGCTGGTGCGGAAGATCCTGCCGTTGACGATGCGCCCGTCGCGGTCGCTGACGATCTTTACGGAAATCTCGGCGACCGCCTGGTTGTCCGGGGTCGCGATCTCGAAGCGCCGCAGCTCGGAGATGAGCTGGACGTCCGCCACCGCGCCGCTGCTCGGGCGCGAGACGCCGCGCAGCTGGGAGGCGTTCTCGAAGGTGTTGATCAGGCGGGTCTGAACCAGACGGGGCAGGTTGTCGGCCCACTGCCCTCCCCCGATGAACGATACGGAGCCGCTGGCATCCTTCACCAGGATCTGCTGGGTCGAAAGCTGCTGCAGGGCTGCAGGCTCGTTCACCAGAACCTGAACGCCGGCGGCTCCCCGGATCCGTGCGGACGGCGCCGAGAGGTCGAAGGTGGCCGGAGGAGGCCCCGACGAGCAGGCACCCGTCAGGGCAGCCAGCAGCGCCACCGGGGCAAGACGCCGGAGCAGGCAGGCTCGTACAGTCGGGGGAGTTACCAAGGAGGATCCACGCATACAGGTTACTTAACGGCGTCCATTGTACTCGGGGAGGTTCGAACGGCCACCGAAAAGAAACTGCTGTGGATTACGTTCGATGCTGCGCACCGCTCGGCTGATGTCGCCCAGGGTCCGACGCCCCTCGACGGCCAGTGCCTCGTATTCCCGCAGGCCCGAATCCGTGAAGCGGCCTACGCCGGACAGAACGCCCTTGATGCCTTCGGTCCGGGCGTTGAGGTCGTTGGCAAGCTCCCGCACGGAAACGGCGGCGGCACGGATCTCGTCGAAGGCGCCCTTGCCGGACTCACCGGAGGCTGAGCCCAGGAACTTTTCGGCACCCGCCAGGACGCCATCGATGCGATCGGCCGACTTGTTCAGCTTCTCGGTGATCGAGCGCGCCTCCTGGATCGCCTTGTCCACGTCGGGACTGCGGCGGCTCAGGGTCTGGGTGAACGTGTCGATGTTGTCGACCGTACGTCCGACCTTGGCCGGATCGACCGCCTGGGCGAGTTCGGCGATTTCACTCACAGCCCTGTCCAGCTTGGGCGCGGTGACATTGAGAGACGCAATCAGGCTCGCGGCATCCCGGAGAGCATTGTTGATGGTCTCGCGGTTTTCACCGAGAGCCCTGGTGAAGTTGTCCGTATTCTCGACGATCCGGGAAACCCGCTGCCCATCGATCGAGCTTGCAACCTCTTCGACCTTGTCGACGGTGCGGCCGACCTTGGCCGGGTCGATGGCCTTCGCGATGTTCGAAATGTCGCCGACGGCGCTGTCGAGCTTCGGAGCGGTCTCGTTGAGGCGAGCCACGAGGCTGTCGGCGTTGCGCAGGGTGTTCTCGACCGCCTGACGGCTTTCGCCCAGGGCCTGGGTAAAGCCTTCCACGTTCTCGACGATGCGCGTCACGCGCTGCGGATCGACCGCACGCACCACCTCGTCCACGTTGGTGGCGAGCGTCTCGAGCTTTTCGGCCAGGGGTCCGACCTTCTCGGCCGCCTGCCCCACCTGGGCCAGGAAGCGGTCGATGCCCTCGGCGTTCTCGCCGAGAGCCTGGGAGAAGCGCTCCACGTTCTGGATCGTCCGGCTGATGGCGCCTTCGTTGTCCGTGACCACGCGGCCCACCCGCTCCAGCACGTCATCGGCCCGGCGGGCGATGTTGCGGGCGCTTTCGATGAGATCCTGGAAATCGGAGCGGTCGGCGAAGATCGTCGGCATGGGCTGGCCAGGGCCTGCCACCAGCGGAGGCGCTCCCGCCTCGCCGCCGGTGAGGCCTACATTCGCGACGCCGGTCAGGCCCTGGTATTCCAGGCGGGCGCGGGTGTCGGCCCTGATCGGCGTGCTGCTGTTGACCGACGCGATGGCCACCACCCGGCGCGGGTCCTCCGGCAGAAGCTCGAGCGTCGTGACATCGCCGACCCGCAGGCCGTTGAAGGACACGCTCGACCCTTGCGAAAGACCTGAGACCGATCCGGAAAACACGATGCGGATCGTCTGCCGCGCCTGCCCCCGCTCGCCACCGGAGAACCAGTAGACGAAGCCGAAGGCCGCCGCGATCACCGCCAGGGTGAAGAGACCGATCAAGGCGTAGTTTGCACGCGTTTCCATCGTTACCCTTACGCGCCGCCGGTCATGACCGCGCGTGCCCTTTTTCCATGAAAATAAGAGCGAAGCCACGGATGGTCCGAGGCGAGCATCGCCTCAATAGGACCTTCCGCGAGAATTTTCCCCTCGCCCAGAGCCGCTATCCGGTCGCAGACCGAGTAAAGGCTGTCCAGGTCATGGGTTACCATGAATACGGTCAGGCCTAAAGTCCGCTGTAACGTCGCAATCAGGTCGTCGAACTCGCCGGCGCCGATGGGGTCGAGGCCGGAGGTCGGCTCGTCCAGGAAGACAATTTCCGGGTCGAGAGCCAGCGCCCGCGCCAAGGCCGCACGCTTGATCATGCCGCCTGACAGCTCTGATGGCAGCTTGTCGGCGGCATCCGGGTTCAGCCCCACCATCTCGATCTTTAGCATGGCCAACTCGTCGAGCAGCCGGTCCGACAGGCGCAGGTATTCGCGCATCGGCACCTGGATGTTCTGCTTGACGGTCAGGGCCGAGAAGAGCGCGCCCTGCTGGAACAGCACGCCCCAATGGCGCTCCAACTGCCGGCGCTCATCCGGCGACAGCTCGTCGAGGTTCTGGCCCAGCACCTCGATGGTGCCGGCCCGTTTGGAGACAAGCCCGAGGATGGCCCGGGTCAGGACCGACTTGCCCTGGCCCGAGCCTCCGACGAAGCCTAAGATCTCGCCGCGATAGACATCGAGATCGAGCCCCTTGAGGATGGTCCGGTCCCCGAAGCCGACCTCCACGTCGCGGGCGCGGATGATCACCTCGCGGTCCTTCGTGGGGTCGGGATGGTGGCGCTCGAGCATCATCTCAGTAATTGATCGCTGCAAAGAACATGGCAAAGAGGCCATCGAGCACGATGACCATGAAAATGGCCTTCACCACCGAGGAGGTGACGTGGCGGCCGAGCGACTCCGCGGAGCCTGCGACCGCCATGCCTTCCAGGGTCGCGATGATTCCGATGACCACCGCCATGAAGGGCGCCTTGATGAGACCGACCAGGAAGGTGTTGAGGCTCACGGCAGCCCTGAGACGGTCGAGGAAGATGTCGGGGCTGATGCCGCCATAGACCCAGGTGGTCAGGCCGCCGCCCACGAGGGCCGCGATAGACGCGATGAAGGTGAGGAGCGGCAGGCCGATGATGAGGGCCAGGATGCGCGGGACGATCAGGACCTCGATGGGGTCGAGGCCCATGACCCGCAGGGCATCGATTTCCTCGCGCATCTTCATGGACCCGATCTCGGCCGTGAACGCCGAACCGGAACGGCCCGCAACCATGATCGAGGTCAGCAGCACGCCCAGCTCGCGCAGAACCAGGATGCCGATGAGGTCAATGACGAAGGGCGTCGCGCCGAACTTGATCAGCTGGAAGATGCCCTGCTGGGACACGATGCAGCCGACCAGGAACGAGATCAGCACGATGATGGGCACGCCGCGATAGGCGATCTGCTCCAGCTGGTTGATCACCGCGACACCCCGGAAGCGGCGGGGATGGATGACCACGCGCACCATCGCGGCAACGAGTTCGCCCAGGAAGCGGACGCCGCCGACCAGATCCTTGCCGGCCCCGGCCACGCTCTGGCCCACATCGACCAGGAAATCGACCGACCGGGCCTGGCGGGGCTTCGGCTTGCCCTCGAAGTCGCGGTAGGCCGCCTCCTCCAGGAGGATCTTCTGTTCCGGCGAGGCGTTGGCGAAATCCGCCTGTCCCTTGGCCGACAGCTCATGGCGGGTCCGGTCAAGCGTCCAGGCGCCGAGGGTGTCGAGACGCTCGACGCCGCTGAGATCGAAGAGCACGGGGAAGTTTTGGGCCTCCGCCTCGATCTCGCCGACAAGGGCCTCGACGCGCTGGGCATGCGGCGCCGTCCAGGGACCGGACAGACGCACAATCGTCTGCCCGCCTGCGCGGTCGATCGTCATGTCCGGCTCTTGAGCCAGGGTGCCCTGCGCCACGATTGTCCCTTCGGCATTGATTCCGCTTGGTGATAGCGTGTCATTGCGCCACAAGTCGAGACGAACTTCATCACGAGCAGCCAAGAGTCATCACGAGAAGTCACGAGAATGCGTCAGCTCACCGTTTCCATCGACCGTTTTCCCATTGCCGGAAAGTTCACGATCGCCAGAGGCTCCCGCACGGAGGCTGTTGTGGTGACCGCCACGATCACCGAGGGTGGAGCCGTCGGGCATGGGGAATGCGTGCCCTACCCGCGCTATGGTGAGACGGTCGAGGGCGTGGCAGCGGCCATCGAGGCCATCCGCCCCCGGATCGAGGAAGTCCTGACCCGCGAGGCGCTCCAGAGCCTGATGCCGGCCGGCGCGGCCCGGAACGCGGTCGATTGCGCTCTCTGGGATCTCGACGCCAAGCGCTCCGGCATCCGCGCCCATGTGACCGCAGGCCTCACCCGCTGGCCGCCGGTGACCACCGCCTACACGATCAGCCTCGACACCCCTGAAGGCATGGCCGAGGCCGCCGCAAAGGCGTCTGAGCGACCGATCCTCAAGGTGAAGTTCGGCGCTCCCGCCGGCGATATCGAGCGGATCAAGGCGGTACGCCGCGCGGCTCCCCAGGCGACGCTCATCGCCGACGCCAACGAGGGCTGGACCGAAGCGAACATCGAACAGCACCTCGCAGCCTGCGCGGAGGCAGGCTATGCCCTGGTGGAGCAGCCACTGCCGGCCAAAGAAGACGGTTATTTGAGCCGGATCTCGCGTCCCGTGCCGATCCTGGCGGACGAGAGCGTGCACGACCGGGCTAGCCTCGACCGGCTTGTGGGCCTTTACGACCTCGTCAACATCAAGCTCGACAAGACCGGTGGCCTCACGGAGGCACTGGCTCTCGCCGATGCGGCGGAGGCCAAGGGTTTTTCCATCATGATCGGCTGCATGGTCGGCACCTCACTTGCGATGGCCCCGGCCCTGGTGCTGGCGCCTCGCTCCCGCTTCGTCGATCTCGACGGTCCGCTCCTGTTGGCCAAGGACCGGGAGCCCGGCCTGCGCTACGAGGGCAGCATCGTCTACCCGCCGGAGCCCGCCCTCTGGGGCTGATTCCTCTGCATCCTTACGACAACCAGCATCAGCAGAACCCCGATGGCGCCCAAAGGAGCCATCGCGGCAAAGACGCCCGCTCCCACTTCGCTGTAGATCATGCCGCTGACCACGGTTGAGGCGGCCGTCGTCAGAGCCGCGAGCGATCCGTAGATACCCTGCGCCCTGCCTCTGGCCTGCATGGGAGCAAGCGCCGTCAGGGCCGCCATGGTGCCGATATGGGTCGCGGCGAACGACAGGGCGTGCATGGCCTGAAGGACGAACATGACCTCCACGCCGGGCTGGAGCGACATGATCGTGAAGCGGATCGCCGCCGCGGCCGATCCGATCAGGATGAGCCCGACGCCGGATCCACGCCCGACGGCCCGGCCGAGGAAGATAAAGACCAAAATCTCGGTGATCACGCCGGCGGCCCAGAAATAGCCGATGACCTCGTCGGAGAAGCCGATGGAGCGCCAGTAAATGCTGGCAAAGGCATTGAGCGCGCCGTGGCTGCCCTGGGTCGCAGCACCCGCAATCAGCACGATCCACAGGATGAGCGACAGCTTCGGAGGGGCTTGGTCCTTTCTGGGCTCATCCTCGGTCGAGGACTCAGGGACATCGTGAGGCACCACCATGAGGGTGGCGACGATGCCAAGGATGGGGATGATCGTCAGGGCGACGATCACGGCATCCGCGCCGAACGCCCCCACCAGATAGCCGCCGATGATGTTGGTGATGAAGAAGGCCACCGAGCCGGCACCCCGGATCCGGCCGTAGTTGAGGCCTGAGTGCTTCTGAACCGCATTGGTGGAGACGAGGTCGTTGCCCGGAATGATGCAGGACTGCGCAATGGCCACGAGGGCCACGAGGGCGATGATTGCAATGTTGCTGTCGCTGAGCAGGAACAGGGGAAAGCCGATCAGCTGACCCAGGTGGCTTGCCAGAAGGAGCCGCCGCGCCCCGAAGGAGCGATCCGCGAGGCTCATGAGCGGCGCGGTCGCCAGGATGCGCACGACGATGGGGATCGCGACGACGAACCCGATCAGCGTCGGCGACAGATCCTTGCTCTGCAGCCAGAGCGGGAAGAACGGCAGGTACATCCCGTGGCTGGTGAAGCTGGCGGCCTGAAGGGCGCCCAGCCGAAGTTCGAGAGCAGTGAGCGGGCGCATCGCGTGCAGGGTCTTCCGGGGCCAAAATGGCTTAAATCAACAAGAATACGGTGCAAGACACCCTCTCTAAAGCGTTAGAGGGGTTGAGCGAGCAGCCGCTTTGGACCCATCTGATGGGAGAGTGGAATCAAACCCTGGCGCAGATGGATCCCGGCACCATGCCCGATGAAGAGACAGACGTCACGCTCAGTGACCTGGATTTCGACACCATCGAAGCCGCCGTCATGGAAACCGCCCGCGGCCGCTGGTTCCTGAAGGAATATGCCAGGCGCAACCGCCACGCCGATACCCAGGCCGTGCTCGAGGCCTTGGATCGCCTGAAGGACAGGCCGCTCGACGCCGGCACAGTCGCTCCCCTCAAAGCCTACCTGGAAGAGTTGGCCGCCACGATCCGGCGGACCATGGAGGAGGTGCGATCTTTCCCGGCAAGCGAGACGGCCGATTTGTCGGAGGCGGAGCTTCAGCAGGCTGCCGAACAGCGCATCCGGCAGATGATCCGGACTCTCCTCTATCTCGAAGGGCGAATCCAGCACATGATCGACGTCAACAAGGTCGAGATCGAGCGCACCGACGTCTCGCTGGAAGCCGGCCCTTTCGACGGTGAGAAGGCCCGGGATCTCCATCCTCACCCTGCCTTCCTGATGTAGAGACGGCCGCTACCCTGCGTGTGCGGTCTCGATATTCGAGAAGAACTGCCGGGCGCTCTCCTGCCAGGTGAAGGTCTCTCCATAGGCCCGGCAGCTTTCATGAGGGATGTCGAGCGCCTCGAGGGCTGCCTGCCGCAGATCCCCATTGAGGATGCCGCAGCCAGACGCGCCGATCACATCCATGGGACCCGTCACCGGGAAAGCCGCGATGGGCAGTCCCGAGGCGAGCGCCTCGAGCAGGACGATGCCGAAGGTGTCGGTGAGGCTCGGGAAGACGAACACATCCGCCGAGGCATAGACACGCGCGAGATCCTCGCCCGTGAGCGGGCCGAGGAAGCGAACCGCAGGGTATTTCACCGCCAGCTCAAGCCGCGAAGGGCCATCGCCGACGATGACCTTGGTGCCGGGAAGATCGAGGCCAAGGAAAGCCTCCAGGTTCTTCTCAACGGCGACGCGTCCCACATAGAGGAAGACGGGCGCCGCCGCGTCCAGAACCCGCTCCTTGCGCGGCCGGAACAAGGTTGTGTCGACGCCACGCGTCCAGCGCATGATGTTCCTGAAGCCACGTCTCGTCAGTTCTCGCTCGAGGGAGGGTGTGCTCACCATCATGGCGCGGGCGCTCTGATGAAAGCGCAGGAGCGCCCTGTAGGACCAGGATTCGGGGATCGGCGTACGGGCGGCAACATATTCGGGAAAGCGCGTGTGGTAGCTGGTGGTGAAGGCCCGTCGCTGCCGCGAGCAGGCGAGGCGCATGGCCAGACCGATCGGCCCCTCGGTCGCGATGTGGACGTGGGTGGGACTCACCTCGTCGAGGTGGCTAGCAATGCTCCCCGGCGTTGCCAGGGAGAGACGGATTTCCGGATAGGTCGGCATGGGAAAGGAGCGGAAGCGCTCCGGCGTGAGGAAGACGATTTCGGCGCCGAAGCGCGGCGCTTCCTCGGCCATGTGCTCCAGCGAGCGCACCACGCCGTTGATCTGGGGACGCCATGCATCGGTGGCGATCAGCACGCGCATCAGGCTGCCCGCTCGCTGAGCTTCGGAACATCGGCGCTCTGTTCCGCGGCCTTTTCCAGCTGAACGTCCGTCCAGCGGACGAGCTGGAAGGAGCCGTCGTAATGCTCGACCACGGCGGTGCAGGATTCGACCCAGTCACCCGTGTTTACATAAGCCACCCCGAACTGGTCGTGCATGACCGCATGATGGATGTGGCCGCAGATCACGCCGTCGGCCTCATGGCGCGCGGCCTCGGCAGCGAGCAGTTCCTCGAACCGGCTGATGTAGTTGACCGCGTTCTTGACCCTCAGCTTGGCCCAGGACGAGAGGGACCAGTAGGTCAGCCCGAGGCGCCGCCGGATCATGTTGAGATGGGTGTTGATGAAGAGAGCGGCCGTATAGGCCCCGTCCCCGAGGAGCGCCAGCCACCGGGCGTGCCGGACCACGAGATCGAACTGGTCCCCATGGATCACGAGGTAGCGCTTGCCGTCGGCGGCCTCGTGCAGGGCATAATCCGCCAGCTCGATGCCTCCGAGATTGACCCCGAGATAATCGCGCAGGAACTCGTCATGATTGCCGGGGAGGTAGATGAGGCGGGCCCCTTTCCGCACCTTGCGCAGGAGCTTCTGCACCACATCGTTATGCGTCTGCGGCCAGTACCAGCCCGATTTCAGCTTCCATCCGTCGACGATGTCGCCGACGAGATAGATGGTGTCAGCGTCATAAGCCTTGAGGAAGTCGAGCAACGCGTCTGCCTGGCACCCCCTGGTGCCGAGATGGAGGTCAGACAGAAACAGCGTTCGCACGCGAATGGGATCTGCGTCCTGAGCCATGGGCCTCCCCGACGAGCTTGCGGAACCGAGACAATCGGATTCGCATCTCGTCCCCATGACGGTTTGCCTGCAGATTTGTGACGGTCCGTGAAGACAATTCCAAGATGGCGTAGGTTGCCCTAAAGCATCGGACCCAAAAGTGGATTTGCACTTTTGGGATTGATCCGATGCTTCTTCCTTGATTGAGAGCATCGTGTGACCGGAAAACCGGGTCCACTTTTCGCTAGAGCGGCCCGCTGGGTCCGCACGATGCTCTAGAGGGTCCCCTGCGGATCAGACGGAGACCATGGATGAGCGTGCCTGACATCATAGGGCTGGCCGGAGTTGTGGCCTATCTGTCGGCCTACGGCCTGTTGCAGCTGGGAATCCTGAAGGCGGAGGATCTGCGCTATGCACTCCTCAATGCGGTCGGGGCGCTCCTGATCCTCTATTCGCTGATCTTCGATTTCAACCTGGCGTCCTTCGTGACGCAAGCGGCGTGGCTTGTTCTGACTCCCCTGGGCTACATTCGCTCACGCATGAAAGGCCGGACGACCTGAACCCGGACCAATCCCATGCACCCGGCGCAGGGGCTTTCGACCCGAATGAGGCTTCACGCAGCCGCCTGAACGTGGTTGTCTGCCTCCCCTCGCCAGCGACCCACCCGTGACGATGCGCCTCCTGTGAAACCTCTCCTAGGGATATCCCTCAAAGTCTTGTCCGCCCTCGTCTTCACGATGATGTCGGCGACGCTCAAGACGATGATGGTCCGCTACCCGATCGGAGAAGTCGTGTTCTTCCGCTCGGCCTTTGCGCTGCTGCCGCTTCTGGTGTGGCTCAAATGGCAGGGGGATCTCATCAACGCGGTCAGGACGAGGAACGTCGTCGGGCATTTCAAGCGCGGCCTGATCGGCACGAGCGGCATGTATCTTGGCTTTGCGGCCCTGTCCTACCTGCCACTCCACGATGCCATCGCCATCGGCTATGCCTCGCCGCTGATCGTCGTGATCCTGGCGGCGCTGCTTCTCAACGAGAAGGTCCGGGCCTACCGCTGGACGGCCGTCGGTATTGGGTTCGCGGGCGTTCTGATCATGCTCTCCCCCTATCTGAAGCTCGAGACCTTCTCAGGCGGTCTGGCTGCCGGCCCGACCCTGGGCGCCCTGTGCGCCTTCGCCGGCGCCTTCTGCTCCGCGGGCGCCATGATCCAGGTGCGCCGCCTGACGGCGACCGAGAAGACGGGCGCCATCGTGTTCTATTTCTTCATCCTGGCGTCAGTCCTTTCCCTCTGCACGATCTTGCTCGGCTGGCGCATGCCGGATGCCCAGGACTGGGCCCTGTTCGTGGTTGCCGGGATCCTGGGCGGGATCGGGCAGATCCTGCTCACCCAGAGCTACCGTTTCGCCGACACGTCCGTCATCGCTCCCTTCGAGTACACCACGATGATCTGGGCGCTGCTGTTCGGCTGGTTCGTGTTCGGGGACCTGCCCACCGCGACCGTGCTCACCGGCGCCACCATCGTGGCGGTAACCGGCCTGTTCATCGTCTGGCGCGAGCACCAGCTCGGCTTGCTGCGCACCAAGGAGTTCCAGGCTGCACCCCAGCGGCCGGGGGTCTGAAACGCCCTCAGGGGGATAAAGAAAGACCACGGCAGCTCCGACGCTTGACCCGCCCTGCCGATTACCCCACAACCGTTTTGAGGAACGAGCGTACGGTTTTTCAGAACAGAGGCAGCGATGGGCGTCGAGGGCAAAGAGCGGAACCGGGAGCTGGAAACGGGCGCGCAGGTTCTGTCCGGCAACATGGGCAAGACGATCCAGCGCCTGCGCAAGGCCTACAACCTGTCCCTGTCGGAGCTTGCCGAGCAATCCGGGGTCGCCAAGTCGATCATCAGCCAGATCGAGCGCAACGAGACCAACCCGACGCTCGCCACCATCTGGCGGCTGAGCCAGGCTCTCGACGTGTCTATCGAGCGGGTGCTCGCCTCAGGGGATGAGGAGCCCTTCATCGAGAAGTCGTCCAAGGCCGACACGCCGATCCTCGTCTCCGAGGACGGCAAGATGCGGCTTGCCATCATCGGCTGGCTCAAGACCATCGAGTGGCTGCAATGGTACGACGTGCAGTCGGAGCCCGGCGGCGTGCTCGACTCCGACAGCCACCAGCGCGGCTCGGTGGAATGCCTGTCGGTTCTCGAGGGCGAGTTCGAGGTCGAGGTGGGCGGCGTCGTCCAGCAGGCGAAGGCCGGCGAAAGCCTGCGCTACCGCTGCGACCGCCCCCACTCCGTGCGCTGCATCGGCGACAAGCCCGGACGCGCCACCATGGTCTGCATCCTCAAGGCCGCCGTCATGGATTGAGGCCTGTCCTCAATCCCGGATCTTCCACGCCTTTATTCCGGTCCCTTGAAGCCCTGCCTCGGCGGCAGGGACAGAAGGTACTCCGCCATGGCCTGCCGGTCCGCATCGGGCAGTTGGGCGGTGTTGGCCACAACAGCGCCCATCGGTCCGCCGACCGTATCGAACAGCGGCGTCTCGCCGGTCTTCAGCAATGTGGCCAATTCCTCGGGCGACCAGCCGCCGATGCCGCTTTGGTGCGGCGTGATGTTGGGAACGATGCCCCTGCCCTCCGGATCGGGACCACCCGCGAAGCGGCGCTCATCGATGATGGCGCCGGCAACATTGCGCTCGCTGTGGCACTCCACGCAGTGGCCCGGCCCTTCCACTAGGTAGGCTCCCCGGTTGAGGCTCGCCGACTTCGACGCATCCGGTTTGAAGACCTCTCCATCGAGGAAGGCCAGCTTCCAGAGGCCCACGCCGCGGCGGATGTTGAACGGGAATGGCAGTTCATGGTCCCGCGCACGGCCCTCGACGGCGGGCAGCGTCTGCATGAAGGCGAAGAGATCGGAGAGATCCTCAGCGCTCATGCGCTGATAGGACGTATAGGGAAACGCCGGATAGTAGTGGCGCCCATCCGGGGATACGCCATCGCGCATGGCGCGGATGAAGTCGGCCGTCGTCCACGAGCCGATGCCGTCCTGCTTGTGGGATGAGATATTCGGGACGTGAAACGTGCCGAACGGGGATTTCAGGGCATAGCCGCCCCCGAGACGCAGCTTGTCGTCGTTGTTGGGCACTGCGTGGCAGGAGGTGCAGCCTCCGGCGAAGAACAGGACGCGGCCGTTCTCGACGTTCGGGGGCCGGTTGGCATCCGGGGCGGACGCCTCGGCGCGGATGAGGCGATAGGCCGAAGGCGATGTGAGGGCTAGGAAGCCGATCACGCCGAGAATGACCAGGGCGATGAGCCCTACGAGCGCTTTACGCATCGCCTCTTCTCCAAATGAAATAGGCGGCCCAAAGGCCGCCCATTGCTCAGCATCGTCCGATCAAGAGGTCTTCTTGCGGAACTCGTTATGGCAGGCACCGCAGTTCTGGAGCACCTTCGGCATCTCGGTCTTGAAGGAAGCCTCATCCTTGATGGTGGCCAAGGCGGTCTGGGCGTCCTGGCTCATCTTGTTGCCGAGAGACTCGAACTTGGCCTTATTCTCCCAGATCGTCGGCAAAGCCTCGGTCTTCTCGGCGTTCTTCGAGCTTTCCGGGAACAAGGTGACGAACTTCTTGGGGTTCTCGGCAAACACCTTCAGGCCGGCCTGAGCCTTGGCAAGATCGAAGGGTTCCTGGCCGCGCATCATGGCGCCGATCGGACGGGTCTGGGCGCCGATCTCTTTCATCAGAGCCTGACGCTGCTCGACCACATTGCTCTGGGCAATGGCGGCGGTCACCCCAATCGCCAGGAGGCTGGCGACGAACATTGTACGCTTCATTTATATGTTTCCCTCGTGGGCACGACAGACGGTTTTCCTACGAACCGTCCTCGGCGGGGCAACATTAGCGCACAACTCCCCAAGCTTGAGCACTCTACTTTAGAACACATCTATGTGATCGTTCGAGAAACGGAGCCTCACTCCACCGACTCACCCGCGGCTGCCCAGTCCTTGAAGCCGCCCTTGTAGTGCTCGCGGATATCGCGGCGGGCTGCCTGAGCAAACTCGATGGCCCTGACGGACCGGACGCCTGCCGCACAGGAAAAGACGATTCGCTTCCCCTCGGGCAGCGTTGTGGGATCGAACATCGACAGCGGATGGGAGACGGAGCCTGGAATATGGCCGGCGGCGAACTCATGCGGCTCGCGGACGTCGACCAGGAGAAGGGAGCCTTCGCGTAGCCCCTGCTTGATGGCCTCACGGTCGAGATCGATAACCTGCGGCGCTTCGCTCATGAAAACTCCTCCCTGCTGTGTCTGCCACATATCGGCATCGCAGGGAGGAGCGCAATCCGAGCCTCTACGAAAGCGGCGGAATCCGCAGGACCCAGCCCGGCTGGATCATGTCGGGATCCTTGACCGGGGGCGAATTGGCTTTGACGATCTCGGTGTGCTTCGCGCCCTTGCCTTTGCCGTAGTGCTTCTCGGCGATCTCCCAGAGGGTATCCCCCTTCTGGACCGTGTACATCGTTGACTGGGCCGACGGCTGCTGGACCTGGAGATCGGAGGTATCGACCTCGGCGACGCCATAGGTGTTGCCGAGGGACAGGATGATCTTCTCGGCTTCCTCCTGGTTCATGGCTTGGCCCGACAGCTTGACCTTGTCGCCTTCGACCTGGATTCCGAGCTTGCTGGCGTCGAACCCGTGCCCCTGGACCTCCTGCTGCAGCTTCTCCGGCGTGGCAGCGGCGGCGCTTCCGCCGAAGATCTTGGCCCCGGCCTCCTTGATGAACTTGAACAGGCCCATGTCGTCCTCCTCTCACTATGCTCAGCTCAAGACAGCCAAGCTCAGACGATGACGCGCAGGGACCCGAACGGTTCCGCGTTAAGCCAGGCTCGAGAACACGTCTGCCAGCGACGGCAACCGATCCTTGAGCCGCAGAAGGGCGATCAGCTCGATCTGCACGATGGCCGTCGCGAACTCCTGCTCCGGATCATGCTCAAGCCGCTCCTCGAAGGCCGTGAGGATCTCGTCCTTGGAGCGTCCCTTCACCGCCATGATGAACGGGAAGCCGAATTTTTCCTTGTAGAGATCGTTGAGGGCCAGGAAGCGGTCGCGCTCCTCCTCCGTCAGGCTGTTGAGCCCGGCAGACGACTGCTCGTTGCGGGAGTCGGCCGTCAAATCGGCGAGCTTGAGGCGCCCGGCAAGATCGGGATGGGCGTTGATCAGCGCCAGCTTCTGCCCGTGGCTTGCCCCCGAGAGCACATGCACCATGGCGGCATGAAGCCCCTCGGCCGTGTCCTGGCCGGTGGTGAGGCCGGCGTCAAAAGCCCGCTCGGCGATCCAGGGCGAATGCTCGAAGATGTCGCCGAAGGCCTCCACGAAGAGCGCGCGGCTCATGGTGCTGGGCTTCAGGCCCACCGGGCGGTGCTGCCGGAGCCAGTGGCGTGCGATGTCGATGCGACGGGCTACCCAGACATCTTCATGGGATGCGACATAGTCCAGAAAGCGCGCCAGCGCGGCGGCCCGCCCGGGGCGGCCCACGAGTCGGCAATGGAGACCAACTGAGAGCATCTTCGGCGCAGTCTCGCCTTCGGCATAAAGGTTGTCGAACGAGTCCTTCAGATAGGCGAAGAACTGGTCGCCCGCATTGAAGCCCTGCGGGGTGGCAAAGCGCATGTCGTTGGCGTCCAGCGTATAGGGCACGATGAGCTGCTGCCTGTCCCCATGCTGCTCCCAATAGGGCAGCTCGTCGGCATAGGAGTCGGCGCTGTAGAGGAAGCCGCCCTCCTCCGCCACGAGGCGGTTGGTGTGCTCCGAGGTGCGGCCCGTATACCAGCCGAGCGGCCGTTCGCCCGTCACCTCGGTGTGGATGCGGATCGCCTCCTTCATATGCGCCCGCTCCTCTTCCGAGGAGAAGTCGCGATAGTCGATCCACTTGAGCCCATGGCTCGCGATCTCCCAGTTGGCTTCCTTCATGGCCGCGACCGCTTCCGGATTGCGCATGAGGGCTGTGGCGACGCCGTAGACCGTCACCGGCATGCCGCGTTCGGTGAACATCCGCCACAGGCGCCAGAAGCCGGCGCGGGAGCCGTATTCGTAGATCGACTCCATGCTCATATGCCGCTGGCCGGGCCATGCCTGGGCGCCCACGATCTCCGACAGGAAGGCCTCGGAGGCGCGATCGCCGTGGAGAATGTTGTTCTCGCCGCCCTCCTCGTAGTTGATCACGAACTGCACGCAGATCCGTGCGCCGTTCGGCCAGCGCGGATGCGGCGGGTTGCGGCCATAGCCGACGAGGTCGCGGGGATAGGAGGCGGGCATGGTCAGCTTCCTCGATAGGTGGAATAGCTCCAGGGGGAGGCGAGGAGCGGAACATGGTAATGCCCGTCGGGCTCGGCGATGGTGAATCGGATCGGCACGATGTCCAGGAACGGCGGATCGGCCATGGCCGTGCCGAGCGCCTTGAAATAGGCCCCGATCTCGAAGACGAGTTCGTAGGTTCCGATGCGGAAGGCTTCACCGATCATCAGCGGCGCATCCGTGCGCCCGTCCGCGTTGGTGACGGTGCGCAGGACGGAGCGGCGCCCCTCGCCCTCGATGGCAAACAGTTCGATGACGACGCCGCGGGCGGGCTTGCCGTTGACGGTGTCCAGAACGTGGGTGGACAGGCGACCCATGAAACCTCGCGGATGGGAGAAAGGGCAGATCGAACCCGGGATTCTTTCGGACCCGCGCGTTCCGCGTCAAGCCACATCCATCGAACCTGTTGTGAAAAGGCAGGTTTGACGGGAAACGGTTCCTGTTGAAAAAGCTTAAGCCACGGCCTATCGCAATCACGACCGCCGCCCTAGGCTAAGCATCCGTTCAATTTATCAGTGACTGCATGATCGACCCGCAAATTTCCGAATGGATCAGCCAGATCATCCGCTGGGTCCATGTGATCACGGCCATCGCCTGGATCGGCTCCTCATTCTACTTCATCCATCTCGACCTCAGCCTGAAGAAGCGGGAAGGTTTGCCTGAAGGCGTTGGCGGCGAGGCCTGGCAGGTCCATGGCGGCGGGTTCTACAACATGCGCAAGTATCTCGTTGCGCCGCCCGAACTGCCCAAGGAGCTGACCTGGTTCAAATGGGAGAGCTATTCCACCTGGATCAGCGGGTTCTTCCTCATCGTCTGGGTTTATTATCTCCAGGCCGACCTCTACACCATCGACCCAGCCGTCCGAGCCCTTGAGACCTGGCAGGCCGCCGCCATCGGCATCGGCGGAATCGCCCTGAGCTGGCTCGTCTATGAGGGTCTGTGCCGGTCACCGCTGGGCCGGAACGGGCTCCTGCTCGGTGCCGTTCTCTTCGCCTATATCCTGGTGGCAGCCTACGCCTTCACCCAGGTCTTCAATGGCCGCGCCGCCTTCCTGCATACGGGCGCGATGATCGCCACCTGGATGTCGGCGAGCGTGTTCTTCGTGATCATTCCGAACCAGAAGAAAGTGGTGGCCACCCTCCTGGCCGGGCAGATTCCCGACCCGAAGCTCGGCAAGGAAGCGAAGCTCCGGTCGACCCACAACAACTACCTGACGCTGCCCGTCATCTTCCTGATGCTGTCGAACCACTACCCGCTGGCATGGTCGTCCGCCTATTCGGTCGGCATCGTCGGACTGATCGTGATCGCGGGTGCCGTCATCCGGCACTTCTTCAACTCGCAGCATGCCGGCAACGGCTCACCCTGGTGGACCTGGGCTCTGGCGGCGCTCTGTATCTGGGCAGCGATCTGGCTCTCGATCATCGGCAGGCCCGGCAACGCCAACATGGCCCAGGCGCCCTCCACCGCGACGCCTGAGGTCATCACGGCCTCCTTCGACGAGGCGGTGCTGGCGATCCAATCCCGCTGCTCCATGTGCCACGCGGCCGAACCCGTCTGGGACGGGATCACCATTGCGCCAAAGGGGGTTCGCCTCGACACGCCCGAGGAGATCCAACGCCATCGGGAGATGATCCGGGTGCAAAGCGTGCTGACTCACGCCATGCCGCCCAACAACATCACCGAGATGACCCTCGACGAGCGCAGGGCCGTGGCAACCTGGCTGGCCGCACGGGACACGGCCACCCGCTGAATTCCGCATCCTGCGGCCCATAACCCTATGATGGAGAAACCGAGTGACCGAACTCACCTTGGAAGCGGCTCAGACGATCGCCACCACGGCTCTCAAAACCGCCCGGGAGAAATCCTTCAAGCCTCTCGCGGTGGTGGTTTATGACGCCCGCGGGGCGCTCAAAGCCCTCCTCTCCGAAGACGGCACCAGCATCAAGCGCGCCGAGATCGCCATGGGCAAGGCCTATGGCGCCCTGGCGCTCGGCGTCGGCTCGCGCGCCCTGCACAAGATGGCAACAGACCGTCCCTACTTCATCGCTTCGGCCACCCATGCGGTCGGCGGGCAACTCGTCCCGGTTCCGGGCGGAGTGCTGATCAAGGACGGGCAAGGGCGCGTCCTGGGATCCGTCGGCGTCTCCGGCGATACCTCCGACAACGACGAAATCGCCGCCGCGGCCGGCATCGAGGCGGTCGGAATGGTCTTCGACACGGGCGCCTGAGCTGTCTCCACAGGCCCAACCCATTGTTATCCCAGTATTTCCTTAATTTTTTGGATAGTACTGGACATAAACAGTTGATTGATCAACAAATAGGACAAGGTTACTGCCTTACCGGCTCTGACCGAAACATTCAAAAAACCCTGAGATAATCAGAAAGGGAACGCGTCCAATGTCATCATGGTTGAAACGTACCGCTCTGGCGGCTGCCGCAACGGTAGCCTTTTCGAGCTTCGCGGTCGCACAAGTCGTCTACCACCGTGGCAACGACGGCGAGCCGGAAACGCTCGATGCCCACAAGACCTCCACCGTTGGCGAGTCCCACGTTCTGCGTGACCTCTACGAAGGTCTCGTGATCAAGAACAACAAGGGCGAAGTGGTGCCCGGCGTTGCCGAGAAGTGGGAGATGGCCGACGACGGCAAGACCTACCGTTTCACGCTGCGCGCCAATGCAAAGTGGTCCAATGGCGACCCGCTGAAGGCACCGGATTTCGTGTTCGCCTACCGCCGGATCATGAACCCGGAAACCGGCGCCAAGTACGCCAACATCCTCTATCCGATCCTGAATGCCGAAAAGGTGAACAAGGGTCAGGCCAAGCCTGAGGAGCTCGGTGTGAAGGCGGTCGACGACCGCACGCTCGAGATCCGCCTCGAGCAGCCGACCCCCTACTTCATCGAGCAGCTGACCCACCAGACGGGTCTGCCCATCCACCAAGCTTCCGTCGAGAAGTTCGGCAAGGATTACGTGAAGCCTGGCAACCTGGTGTCCAACGGCGCCTATACGCTGGCCGAGTTCGTGCCGAACTCGCACATCAAGGTCGTGAAGAATCCGAACTTCCATGATGCTGCGAACGTCAAGATCGACCAGGTGATGTTCTACCCGATCTCCGATCTTGCTGCGGCCGTCCGCCGCTTCCAGGCCGGCGAGCTTCACTCCACCCCGGATATTCCGGCCGACCAGGTGAAGGCCCTCAAGGAGCGCTTCGGCAAGCAGGTCGTGATCGGCCCGTATCTCGGCGTGTACGCCCTGCCGGTGAACTCGTCGAAGCCCCCGTTCGATGACGTGCGCGTCCGCAAGGCCCTCTCCATGGCCATCGACCGTGAGTTCATCGCGGAGCAGATCTGGGGCGGCACCATGCTGCCGGCCTATTCCTTCGTGCCTCCGGGCATCGGCAACTACGGCAAGCCGGCCCAGGCCGAATACGCCTCCATGTCGCCGATCGACCGGGAAGACAAGGCGAAGGCCATGCTCAAGGAAGCCGGCTACGGCCCCGGCGGCAAGCCGCTGAAGGTTGAGGTCCGCTACAACACCACGGACAACAACCGTAACACGGTTGTGGCGATTGCCGACCAGTGGAAGGCTCTCGGCGTCGAGACCTCCTTCATCAACACCGACTCCAAGACGCACTTCGCGCATCTGCGTGACGGCGGCGACTTCGACGTTGCCCGCTACGGCTGGATCGGCGACTACTCGGATCCGCAGAACTTCCTGTTCCTGCTTGAGAGCGACAACAAGGGCTTCAACTACGGCAAGTGGAAGAACGCCCAGTTCGACGACCTCATGAAGAACAAGGCTGCCAAGGAGGGCGATCTCAAGAAGCGCGCCGAGTACCTGCTGCAGGCCGAGCAGATCTTCATGAAGGAAGAGCCGTGGATTCCGCTGCTCCACTACAGCACCAAGAACCTGATCTCGGACAAGCTCGTCGGCTTCAACCAGAACATTTCTGGCGTGTACCCGAGCCGCTTCCTCTCCCTGAAGCAGTAAGCATCCTCGATCCTGCCGGGCGGTCTTACGACCGCTCGGCTCACAAACAACACGTCGGCCGCCAAGGCTGCCTCCCTCGCTGAGGGGTTGTTATCGAGCGGAGTCGATACCGTGATCCCCTTCGTTTTCCGCCGACTTCTCTCGGCGATTCCCACCCTTTTCATCATCATCACAATTTCGTTCTTTCTGATCCGGCTGGCGCCAGGCGGCCCCTTTGACCTGGAGCGCCCGCTCGAGGCCAAGGTCATGGAGAACCTGCAGAAGATTTACGGCCTCGACCGTCCGCTCTTCGAGCAGTACCTGCGCTATCTTGCGGCCGTCGTGCAGGGCGATTTCGGCCCCTCCTTCATCATGCGCGATTTCAGCGTCGCCGAGCTCTTCGCCAACGGTCTCCCCGTCTCGATGCGGATCGGTGGGCTCGCGCTCGGCCTCGCCATCATCGTCGGCGGCACGCTCGGCTCCATTGCGGCGTTTCGCCAGAACAGCATGATCGACTACATGGTGAGCGGCCTCGGCACGTTCGGTCTGACGATCCCCACCTTCGTGATTGCCCCGGTGCTTCAGATCGTGTTCGGCCTCGCCTTGGCGCTGCTGCCCGTTGCGGGCTGGGCGGGCGGTGCTCCCCGCAATCTGATCCTGCCGGTCATCACCCTCGCGCTGCCGCAGATTGCCATCATCGCACGCATGACCCGTGCGGCCATGATCGAGAACCTGCGCTCGAACCATATCCGCACACTGCGTTCGCTCGGTTTGCCCCGTTGGGTCATCGTGCGGCACGCCCTGCGTGGCGCGGCCCTGCCGGTGGTGTCGTACCTTGGACCGGCCGCCGCTGCCCTGCTTACAGGCTCGGTCGTGGTGGAGACCATCTTCGCCCTGCCGGGAGTCGGCCGTTACTTCGTCGAAGCTGCGCTGAACCGCGATTACACCCTCGTGATGGGCACCGTCGTGGTGGTGGCGGTATTCGTGCTCATCTTCAATTTGATCGTCGACATCCTCTATGCGGTGATCGACCCCCGCGTCCGTTACGACTGAGGCACCGCCATGGCTGAAGGCGCCGTCATATCCGATATTCCCGTCACTGGTCCCGTCACCGGTCGTTCACTCTGGGCCGATGCGAGAGCCCGCCTCCTGCGCAACAAGGCCTCCGTAGCCAGCATGATCATCCTAACGCTGATCGCGCTCGCGTGCATTTTTGGGCCATTCTTCACCGGTCATCCCTTCGACCGGGTTTATCCCGACTACGTGCGCGCGCCGGCGAGCCTGACCGCCTATCCCAAGGCCGAACAGATCATTCCGCAGGCCGAGCGCATCGGTTCGCGTGTCAGGGCGAAGCCCGAGAACATCGAGATCACCGGCGACGCGGTGCGCATGGCTCTCGTCAGCACCAGCACGCGGCCCGTCGACGAGCGGCTGCTGGCCTATTTCGAGCGCTCGGATCTCTTCGGCACAGCGCAGGTGGTGGAGCGGCAGGACGAGGGACGCCGCCTCATAGTCGATGTCCCCATCGAGAAGCAGTACTTCTTCTTCGGCACCGAAGCCAATGGACGCGATCTCCTCACCCGCACCATGAAGGCCGGGCAGGTCTCGCTGGCCATCGGACTTCTGGCGACCCTTGTGGCGATCGTGATCGGCGTCGTCTATGGGGCCACATCCGGCTACCTCGGAGGACGCACCGACCTCGTGATGATGCGTATCGTCGACGTCCTCTACTCGCTGCCATTCATCTTCTTCGTCATCATGCTGGTCGTGTTCTTCGGCCGCAACTTTGTGCTGGTGTTCCTCGCCGTGGGCGCCGTCGAGTGGCTCGACATGGCCCGCATCGTCCGTGGCCAGACGCTCTCGATCAAGCGGCAGGAATATGTCCAGGCCGCGGAGGCGCTCGGGGTTGAAACGAAAGGCATTATCCGCCGTCACGTGATCCCGAACACCCTCGGGCCTGTGGTGGTCTATATGACCCTGATGGTGCCGCGGGTGATCCTGCTCGAAAGCTTCCTGTCCTTCCTCGGCCTTGGTGTCCAGGAGCCCTATACCAGCCTCGGCGTATTGATCTCCGAAGGCGCCAAGAGCATCCAGGACTCCACTTGGATGCTGATCTATCCCGCACTGACGCTTGTCGCGATCCTGTTCTGCCTCAACTTCATCGGCGACGGCTTGCGCGATGCTCTCGATCCGAAGGACCGCTGACATGGCCGAACCTGTTCTCTCGGTCCGAAACCTCAACGTCCGCTTCCGCACCGGCGACGGCATTCTCCATGCGGTGAAGGGCATCGATCTCGACATCAATGCAGGCGAGACCGTCGCCATCGTGGGCGAGTCCGGCTCGGGCAAGAGCCAGACCATGATGTCCGTGATGGGCCTGCTCGCCTCGAACGGCTGGGCCGAAGGCTCGGTCAAGTACCGTGGTGAGGAGCTGGTGGGCCTTTCTCCCGGCAGGCTCAATCACTATCGCGGCTCCAAGCTCACCATGATCTTCCAGGAGCCGATGACGTCGCTCGACCCGCTCTACCGGATCGGCGATCAGCTCAGCCTCCCGCTCACCACCCACGGTGGCATGAGCAAGGCGGCTGCACGCAAGCGCGCCATCGAGCTGCTGGAGCTAGTCCGCATCCCGGATCCGGCCCGGCGCATCGATGCCTATCCGCACGAGATGTCCGGCGGCCAGCGTCAGCGCGTGATGATCGCCATGGCACTCGCCAACAACCCGGACGTGCTCATCGCCGACGAGCCGACCACAGCTCTCGACGTGACGGTGCAGGCTCAGATTCTCGAACTGCTCCGGGACCTGCAGAAGCGGCTCGGCATGTCCATCGTGTTCATCACCCACGATCTCGGCGTCGTTCGCCGCTTCGCCGACCGCACCTATGTGATGAAGCGCGGCGAGGTGGTCGAAAGCGGCCGCACGGCCGACATCTTCGCAGCCCCGAAGCATCCCTATACCCAGATGCTCATCGACGCCGAACCGACCGGACGCAAGGAACCTGTTGCGGCGAGCGCTCCGGTGATCCTGGACGCGCAGAACATCTCGGTTCAGTTCACCCTGGAGAAGAGCTTCTTCGGCAAGTCGACCCATGTGCTTCGTGCCGTCGACGACGTGAGCCTCAGGGTTCGCGCCGGCGAGACGATAGGCGTCGTTGGCGAATCCGGCTCCGGCAAGTCGACGCTGGGCCGCGCCATCCTGCGCCTGCAGCCGGCCTCCGGTCTCATCAGGTTCGAGGACCGCAACCTCACGCCCCTCGACCGCCGTGGCATGCAGCCCCTGAGGCGCCACCTGCAGCTCGTGTTCCAGGATCCCTTCGGCTCCCTCTCTCCGCGCATGACGGCAGGTGAAATCGTGACCGAGGGCCTCCTCGTCCATGAGCCGAGCATCTCCCGCAAGGAACGCGACCGGCGGGCCGCCCAGGCCTTCGAGGAGGTGCAGCTCGATCCTGCTTGGCGCAACCGCTTCCCGCACGAGTTCTCCGGCGGCCAGCGCCAGCGCATCGCCATCGCCCGCGCGATCATTCTGCATCCCAAGCTGGTGGTTCTCGACGAGCCCACATCGGCGCTCGATCGTTCGGTGCAGAAGGAAATCGTCGAGCTGCTGCGCAACCTGCAGAAGGCCCATGGCCTCGCCTATGTGTTCATCAGCCACGACCTCGCCGTCGTGCGGGCGCTCTCGGACGAGATCATGGTCATGAAGAGCGGCAAGGTGGTGGAGCGCGGCAATGCCGAGGAGATCTTCGACAAGCCGAACGAGGAATACACCCGCGACCTGATTGCGGCCGCCTTCCTCACCAAAGGCGACAAGACCGAGGCGGCCGTCCAGCCCCTGGCCTCCTGAGGGTTGGAACCGGAGACCATGGCGCGGATTTGATCTTTAGTTTGCCGCATGATCGTGCGGTGAACCGGTATCCACTTCACCGGATCATGCTCTGGCACCATGGCAAAGCTCGCAGCCTATCGCGCCAAGCGCGACTTCACGAAAACTTCGGAGCCGGCAGGCAAGGCCTCCCGGCGCCCCGGCGCATCCTTCGTCGTGCAGAAGCACGATGCCTCCCGCCTGCACTACGACTTCCGGCTCGAACTCGACGGCGTGCTGAAGAGCTGGGCGGTGGCCAAGGGGCCCAGCCTTGTCAAAGGCGAGAAGCGTCTGGCGGTCGAAGTCGAGGATCATCCGCTGGACTACGGCAGTTTCGAAGGCACCATCCCCGACGGCCAGTATGGCGGCGGCACAGTTCTGGTGTGGGATCGGGGAACCTGGGAGCCGGAGGGCGATCCTCAGGAGGCTTACGAGAAGGGCCGCCTCACCTTTCGTCTCGACGGCGAGAAGCTGAAAGGCACGTGGCATCTCGTGCGCATGGCGAAGCGACCGCGCGAGCGTCAGCCGTCCTGGCTACTGATCAAAGCCGACGATGCACAGGCAAGGACCGAGGACGACCCGGACATTCTCGAAGAGGCACCGCTGTCTGTGAAGACCGGACGCTCGCTTGAGGAGATCGCACCCAGACGCTCCGGCAAGGCTCCTGCGAAACGGAAAGCGGCCCCGAAGAGCGCCTCATCGGCAAAACACGCAAAGCCTGCGAAGGGCGCCTCAAGCGCCAAGAAAGCGACGGCCGGCGACATTCAGGTGGCGGGTGTGCCTCTCACCCATCCGGATCGCGTGCTATGGGAGGATCAGGGGCTCACCAAGCAGGAATTGGCGGAGTTCTATCTCGACATCGGGGAGTGGCTCCTGCCGCATCTCGCCAATCGCCCCCTCACCCTCATCCGCTGCCCCGGAGGCGCGGAGAAGAAGTGCTTCGTCCAGCGGCATTCCTGGGCCGGCATGAGCGACTTCATCCATCGCACCACGATTCCGGACAACAGCGGCACACAGGAGGCTCTGACCGTCACCGACATTCAAGGCGTGATCGCCCTTGTGCAGTCGGGTGTCCTGGAGATGCATGTCTGGGGCGCGACCCTTGCCGATCTGGAACGCCCCGACCGCCTCATCTTCGACCTCGATCCCGGCGAAGGCTTGGATTGGCCGCGCGTGATCGAGGGCGCTCTTGCAGTTCGCGAGAGGCTGAACGCCCTGGGACTGGAGAGCTTCGTCAAGACCACGGGTGGCAAGGGCCTGCACGTAGTTGTTCCCCTGAAGCCGAAATCGCTCTGGAATGAGGCCCTCGCCTTCTCGCGCGGGATCGCCGAGGCGATGGCGGCCGACGAGCCGGATCGCTACACCATCACCTCCGTCAAGCAGGAACGTGAGGGCCGCATCTTCATCGACTACCTGCGCAACAACCGCGAGGCCTCGGCTGTCGCGCCCTATTCCACCCGCTCCCGGCCCGGTGCGCCCGTGGCGACACCGGTGGCTTGGAAAGAGCTTTCGCCCGAGCTCAGGCCCAACGGCTTCACCGTCGAGAACCTGGGCAAACGCCTCTCGTCGCTCAAGAAGGATCCTTGGGCGGATATCGGAAAGGTCGATCAGGTTTTGCCTCCGGCAAAGCCCGCAAAACGCACGCCGCGGAGAAAGTAGCGCTCAGAAGACCGGAGCCTTGATGCCTTCAGCTTCGAGCGCCTGCTGCACTGCGGGCCGGGCAAGGACTCGCTCGGCCAGGGCGTTCAGGTTCGGAAGGCTGCGCGGCGGGCGCGGCATGCCCCGGCCCCAACGGATCAGCATGAACAGGAAGAGGTCGGCGGCAGAGAACCGATCGCCGAGAAGCCATGTCTTGTCGCCGAGTTGCTCGGAGATCACGTCGAACATGCGGGTGAGGCGCTCATTGGCCGCCTGCTTCACCGCCGGTGAGGCAGACTCTTCGCTCACATGCTCATTGGGGTAGAACCAAGCCCGGTATTCCGCCTGCGGGGTGTTCGTCAGGTGAAACATCCACTTGTAGAACTCAGCCCGCTCCGCGGTTCCGACGGCAGGCGCGAGACCCGTCTGCGGGAATTTGTCGGCCAGATGCATGGCAATCGCGGCCGTCTCGAACAGCACGAGGTCGCCATCGACCAGAACCGGGATACGGCCATTGGGGTTGAGCCTGAGATACTCGGCGCTCTTCTGAGCATTCTGCCCACGGTCCACAAGGCGCAGGTCGAACTCGGCTCCGATCTCGCGCAGCATCATGTGCGGCAAAAGGCTGGCATTGCCGGGATAGTAGTAGAGAGCGAGCATCGTGAGCCCCTGGGAGGTTATGATCGGCTCCGTCTTGGTAGATGGCGCCGTATGCTGCGTAAAGAGCAGCCTGCCGACGATCCCAATCTTCCTTTCACGCCTGCATGCCCTATCGTCCTGAAGACGAACAGGAGATGACATTGACGGATCTGGCCAAGACTTTGATCGAGAAGCTGCGGGTCAGCCCCGACAGAAAAGCTCGTCTTCGGGATCGAGACCCGCGTGACAAATCCCTCTTTGGTGATGAGCAGCAGACCAAAGCCAACACGGCGTCTCTCGCCAAGGAGATCGATGCCTTGCAGGATCGGCTCTATGCCGATGGCTCGCGGGCGCTCCTCGTGATCCTTCAGGGCACCGATACCTCCGGCAAGGACGGCACGATCCGCAGCGTCTTCAACGCGACAGGTCCCCTGGGCGTCTCGGTTCATGCCTTCGGGCCGCCCACGAAGCTCGAACTGGAGCATGACTATCTCTGGCGCGTGCACGCCGTCTGCCCCCGGCGGGGGACCATCGGCATTTTCAACCGCTCTCATTACGAAGACGTCCTGATCGGCAAGGTGCGGAAATTCGCGCCCGCGGCGGCGATCGAGCAGCGCTATGAGCAGATCAACGCTTTTGAGAAGATGCTGGTCGAGAACGGCACCACGATCCTCAAGTTCATGCTCCACATCTCGAAGGACGAGCAGAAGGAGCGCCTCCAGGCCCGCCTCGACGATCCCACCAAGCATTGGAAGTTCAATCCCGGCGATCTGGAGGACAGGGAGCACTGGGACGATTACCAGGAGGCTTACGAGACGATGCTCCATCGCTGCTCGACCTCGTGGGCGCCCTGGCACATTATCCCGGCCGACCGCAAATGGGTGCGCAACGCTGCCATTGCGAACATCGTCAAGGCAACGCTCGAGGAGATGAACCCGCAATACCCGCAGGTCTCCTGGAATCCTGGTGACTTCTCAGTCGTCTGAGCTCTGATATATTGAAGCGCATCTATTCCTGTGCTTCCTAGGCCTATGCAAAAGCTCCTTGATCTTTATGACACCGAAGTCCGTGGCTCGCTTGTGGCTCCTGCGCCGGGTTATCGCGCCGAGCGTGACGGGTCGGTTGTGCGTCTCGTCGGGCCGAGCCCAGACCCCAACGACAACGCCGTCACCCTCACCCAGCTCACGGAGGCTACTGCGGACCGGGAGATTGCCCGGCAGATCAGTTTCTTCGGCGCACTCGGGCATGCTTTCGAGTGGAAGCATTTCAGCCACGATCAGCCGGCGAGCCTGCCGGACAAGCTGCGCGCTGCAGGCTTCGAGGCTCAGGAATCCGAGACTCTCGTGGTCCTGGATGCCAATCAGAACTTTGCCGATGCCGATCTTCAGGATGGCATCAGGATCAAAGAATTGAAGGACCCTGCCGCCCTGGAAGCCATTGGTGTGGTGAACACCGCCGTTTACGGAAACCCTCGGCATTCGGAGTGGCTGGTTGCCTCGATCGCGACGGAAAAGCAATCGGATCCCGCCTCGATCAGGATCTATGCGGCCTTTGCGGGAGACCGGCCCGTCAGCGTCGGCTGGGTCCGTCACAAGCGGGGGGAAACTTTCGGCAGCCTCTGGGGCGGCTCAACCTTGAAGGAATGGCGCGGCAAGGGCGTCTACTCGGCGCTGGTTGCCGTCCGGGCGCGTGCGGCGCGACAGCAGGGCTGCAAATGGCTGACGGTGGATTGCAGCCCGATGAGCCTGCCGATCCTGGAACGGCGGGGGTTCCAACGCCTCAGCACCACGACACCCTTTGTCTGGTCGCCAAAGGCCTTCAACAGGGAGACCTGAGGAGCCCTCTTGCCGACGAGCGGCTAAAGCGCGACAATAATTCTTATGAAAAGCATTCTTGTCCCGATTGAAGACCACGGCGTCATCGAGCCTCAGCTGGAGGCTGCGCTGCAGCTGGCCCAGCTGTTCGACAGCTATATCGAGGGGATTGCGATCACGCCGGATTATCCGGTGGTCCTGCCGGTGGATATCGCCATCGGCGTTCCCTCCCCCATCACCCCCGAGAACCGCCTCGAGATGGCCCGCGCCTGCCGCGAACGCTTCGAGGCCTTCATGACCGAAAAGCAGATTTCACGCGCCGCTGCCGGGATGGCGGGCTTGAGCTCCGGCTGGCGGCAGGATGGCTTGATGGAGGATGCCTTCCTGGGGGCCTATGGACGGGTTTTCGACCTGATCGTCGTGGGACGCCCCGATGGCTCGAACGGGCAGACCCGCCTGTCCACCGCAGAAGCCGCCCTCTTCGAGGCCGGACGGCCGGTGCTGATCGCTCCGCCTGTTCCAACCCGCAGCTTCGGTGAAACGGCTGTTATTGCGTGGAACCGGAGCACGGAAACAGCCCGTGCGGTGCTGGACTCGATGCCGCTGCTCCGCAAAGCCAAGCGGATCGTCGTTCTTGAGCTCGACGACTGGGGTGTTCCCGGGCCTTCCGGCTCGGAGCTTGCCCGCCACCTTCGGATGCATGATCTGCCGGCAGAAGCCATCACGGCGGCGGATCCCTCAAACCGGCCTGGCGAAGCAATCCTGAAGGAGGCTGCTGCCCTTGGCTGCGACCTGCTGGTGAAAGGCGCTTATACCCAGAGCCGCCTGCGGCAGATGTTCTTCGGCGGCGCCACCAGCCATATCCTGGGCAACACGACTATGCCTGTCCTGATGGCTCACTGACGTTAGGTGTCGGGCTCCATGTTCCGGGATGTTGCCGTCGTCCTCGATGATCGTTTCCAGCGCCTGCACATCGGATCCGCACGGCTGGAGAAGCTGGCAGAGGGATGCCGCTGGGCGGAGGGCCCGGCCTATTTTCCGGCGGGCCGCTACCTGATCTGGAGCGATGTGCCCAACGACCGGATGATGCGCTTCGACGAGACGTCCGGCACTGTGAGCGTCTTTCGCCCTTCGTCAGGCTACTCCAACGGCAACACCGTCGACCGGCAGGGCCGCCTCGTCACCTGCGAGCATGGCAACCGACGTGTGACGCGCACCGAGCATGACGGCTCCATCACGGTGCTCGCCAGCCAACACCAGGGCCGGCGTTTCAACAGCCCCAACGACGTGGTGGTGAAGTCCGATGGATCGATCTGGTTCACGGATCCGGCCTACGGGATCGATTCCGACTACGAGGGGCACAAGGCGGAGAGCGAGATCGGCGCTTGTCACGTGTACTGCATCGACCCGCACACGGGCGATGTCCGCAGCGTCGCCGACGATTTCGTGCGCCCGAACGGAATCGC
Organism: Microvirga sp.; assembly: GCF_014699075.1. Lineage (GTDB taxonomy): Bacteria > Pseudomonadota > Alphaproteobacteria > Rhizobiales > Beijerinckiaceae > Microvirga. The sequence goes on from NZ_JACXAB010000003.1 coordinate 144,424, forward strand.
CTTCTCGCCCGACGAGCGGCGCCTCTATGTGGCCGACACCGGCGCCACCCATGTGAAGGACGGGCCGCGGCACATCCGGGTTTTCGATGTCAGCGACAGCGGAAACCTCTCGGGTGGCAGCGTTTTCGCCACCTGCACGCAGGGCTTGTTCGACGGCTTCAGGCTGGATGAGGCCGGGCGGATCTGGACGAGCGCCGGCGATGGCGTTCACTGCTACGAGAGCGACGGCACGCTGATCGGCAAGATCCTGGTTCCGGAAGCGGTCGCCAACGTGGTGTTCGGGGGGCCGAAGCGGAATCGTCTCTACATCTGCGCCACGACATCGCTCTATGCCATCATGCTGCCGGTCAACGGCGCCAAGACCTTCTAGCGTCTCCAGGGCCTTCAACCTCAATCAACGCGCATTGGGCTAGGAATCAAGCCCATTTTCTCGCATTGATCCTTCCCATGTCTCAATCCGGTTCCTCCCCAGCCCACAAGGTTCGGTCAGGCGTCCTTGTCGGCATCGGCCTGATGCTGCTCGGCGTCTTCATGTTCGCCATGAACGACGTGATGGGCAAATGGCTCGTCGCCACCTATTCCGTCGGGCAGGTCCTGCTCCTGCGCAGCGTCGCGGCCCTCATGGTCCTTCTGCCCCTCATGCGCCGGCAGAAGGTTCCGTTCGAGATCCCGCCGCAGCCGGGCTTGCATCTGGTGCGCATCACCCTCTCGACCCTGGAGGTCGCCTGCTTCTACTGGGCCGTCACCTATCTGCCCCTGGCCGACGTGATGACCTATTACCTGGCCGGGCCGATCTATGTGGCGGCCTTCGCGGCCTTCTGGCTTGGGGAGAAGATCGACAAGCGGCGCATGCTCGCGATTGCCTGCGGCTTCGTCGGCGTGCTGATCGCCCTGCGCCCGTCAAGCGCCACCCTGTCCCTGCCAGCGCTCATCGCGCTCGCGGGAAGCCTGTTCTACTCTCTCCTCATGATCACGACGCGCAAGCTGCGGGAGACCCACGACGCCACCCTCGTGCTTGGTCAGATCCTCGGAGCCCTGATCTTCGGCCTCGCCGCGGCGCCGCTCGCCTGGGTCACGCCGGGTCCGCTCGATCTCGCAGGCCTGTTCCTGCTCGGCATCGTGTCCATGGCAGCGCATGTGTGCGTGAACAGGTCCCTGAAGATTGCGCCTGCATCTGTCGTCGCCCCCTATCAGTACACCCTCATCGTCTGGGCGATCGTGCTCGGCTATCTGTTCTTCGGCGATGTCGTGGGATTCTGGACGCTCGTTGGTGCCGCCGTGATCTGCGGCGCAGGGCTGGTCCTCCTGCTGCTTGAGCGTGAGGCAGCCCGGCGAGGGCGCGAGGCGAAAGACATCGAGACGCCGGTGCTGCCGGAGGCTTGAGCCTTGTCCGTTCCATCATCCTTTCTGACTAGGGACGGCGCCGGACGCGCGCTTGACATGCTGCACTGCAAGGTCGTCAATGGCGCAATAACAATACGGGGAGACCGATGCGCCTGGGACTTAAAATCGCTGCCGCTACGGCAGGAATTTTCTTTGCATCTTCAGCTTTTGCTCAAGACATAAAGATCGCACTGATCGCTGGCAAGACCGGTCCGCTCGAGGCGTATGCCAAGCAGACCGAAGCCGGCTTCATGATGGGCCTCGAGTATCTCACCAAGGGCACGATGGCCATCAACGGCCGCAAGATCAACGTGATCGTCAAGGACGATCAGCTCAAGGCGGATCTCTCCAAGACGCTGCTGGAGCAGGCCTATAATGACGACAAGGTCGATCTTGCTGTTGGCACCACTTCGTCCGCTGCCGCTCTTGCCATGCTTCCCGTCGCCGAGGAGAACGGCAAGGTTCTGATTGTGGAGCCCGCCGTCGCCGATGCGATCACCGGCGAGAAGTGGAACCGCTTCATCTTCCGCACTGCCCGCAACTCGACGCAGGATGCCTATGGCGCGGCCGCGGCCGTTCCGGCCAGCGGTGACGTGTCGATTGCAACCCTTGCGCAGGATTATGCCTTCGGCAAGGACGGTGTTGCGGCCCTGAAGAACGCGCTCGCTCAGATCCGCCCGAATGCAAAGGTGGTGTTTGAGGAATATGCTCCGCAGAACGCCACCGACTTCACCGCCTCCGCTCAGCGCATCTTCGACGCGCTGAAGGACAAGCCGGGCAAGAAGATCATCAACATCATCTGGGCCGGCCAGCACCCGCTGCCGAAGATCGCCGACCTGAAGCCCGAGCGCTTCGGCATCGAGATCGCGCCCGGCGGCAACATCCTGCCCGCCATGCAGATCTACAAGAACTATCCCGGCATGGAAGGCGCGGTGTATTACTACTACGCGTTCCCCAAGAACGCGATGAACGACTGGCTCCTGTCTGAGCACCAGAAGCGCTTCAACGCGCCGCCCGACTTCTTCACCGCGGGCGGCTTCGCTGCGGCCTCCGCTGCCGTCACGGCCATCCAGAAGGCCGGCGGCACCGACACCGAGAAGCTGATCACGGCCATGGAAGGCATGACCTTCGAGACGCCGAAGGGTCCGATGACCTTCCGCAAGGAAGATCACCAGGCCATGCAGGAGATGTATCACTTCAAGGTCAAGGCGAACGGCAAGGACGCGAACGACCTGCTCGATCTCGTCGCCACCATCCCGGCCGACAAGATGCCGGTCCCGGTTCGGAACAAGCGCTAAACAGACCAGTGACCCTATCCGCGACAACGACGCCCGCGCTTGAAACGCGCGGGCTTACTATTCGCTTCGGCGGCCATGTGGCCGTCAACCACGTATCGTGCCGCTTCACCCCCGGCACGCTCACGGCCATTGTCGGCCCCAACGGCGCCGGCAAGACTACCTACTTCAACCTGATCTCCGGCCAGTTGCGCGCCACATCGGGCCAGGTGATCGTCGGCGGCGAGGACATCACGGGCCTTGCGCCATCGGCCCGCACTAAGCGCGGGCTCGGACGCGCCTTTCAGCTCACCAATCTTTTTCCGCAGCTCACCGCGCTTGAGAATGTGCGCCTTGCAGTGCAGAGCCGCGCCGATGCAGGCTGGTCGCTCCTCAAGGTGTGGAACACGCGCCGCGACCTGATCGAGCAGGCGGAGGCCGTCTTGGAGCGGGTGCGCCTGGCCGACAAGCGCCACATCGCCCCGAAGGCTCTCTCGCACGGGGATCAGCGCAAGCTCGAAGTCGCTCTTCTCATCGCCATGGAGCCCAAGGTCTTCATGTTCGACGAGCCGACCGCCGGCATGAGCGTCGACGAGGTGCCGACCATTCTCGAACTCATCCACGACATCAAGCAGCGGAGTGATGCCACCGTGCTCCTCGTGGAGCACAAAATGGACGTGGTGCGCTCGCTCTCCGACCGCATCATCGTGCTGCACAACGGCGTCCTCGTGGCCGACGGGGATCCCGCAGAGGTCATCGCGTCGCCGGTGGTGCAGGAAGCCTATCTCGGCGTGGAGGTCGCCCGTGACTGAGCCCCTCCTGCAGCTTTCCGGCGTTCACACGCATATCGGTCCCTATCACATTCTTCATGGCGTGGACTTCGCTGTTCCGGCCGGCGAACTGACGATGCTGCTCGGCCGCAACGGCGCCGGCAAGACGACGACACTTCGCACCATCATGGGACTGTGGCAGGCCTCTTCGGGCCGTATCCGCTTCGACGGCAGCGACATCACCACAAAGTCCACGCCGGACATCGCCCGCGCTGGCATCGCCTATGTGCCGGAAGCCATGGGCATCTTCACGGATCTGACAGTGCGTGAAAACATCGTGCTCGCGGCTCGCAGCGGTCCCGTCGACAAGAATCGGCTCGATTGGATCCTCGGGCTGTTTCCCGCCCTCAAGCGCTTCTGGAACCTGCCCGCCGGCAATCTCTCCGGCGGGCAGAAGCAGATGCTGGCCATCGCCCGTGCCATCGCCGAGCCACGCCGCCTGCTGCTCATCGATGAGCCCACCAAGGGCTTAGCCCCAGTGATGGTGCGCAGCATGATCGAGGCTTTCAGGGCCCTGAAGGCGTCCGGCGAGACGATCCTGCTCGTGGAACAGAACTTCTATGCCGCTTCGGCGCTCGGCGACAATGTGGTCGTGATGGACGACGGGCGCATCGTGCATTCCGGCCCCATGAGCGACCTCGTGGCGGACAAAGACATGCAGCAGCGCCTGCTCGGCCTCTCTCTGGATGCTCACCAATGAGTGACATGGCTGCCCAATCCTCGGCTCCCGCCGAGCTCCCCCGCGCCAAGACGGATTGGCTACCGCTCCTGCTCATTCCGGCGCTCGCCCTTCTGGCGCTGCCCTTCGTCGGCAATCCTTCGACCTGGGTGACGCTCACGGTAGCGGGGCTCGCCATGGGCATGATGATCTTCCTGATGGCCTCGGGGCTCACCCTCGTGTTCGGCCTCATGGACATCATCAATTTCGGCCACGGCGTCTTCATCTCGCTCGGCGCCTACGCCACGCTCCTCGTGCTGGGCCCCTTGGCCGGATGGGCGCTGTCGGACTCCATCGGGTTGAACCTGGCACTCTTGGGATTATGCATCCTGGTCGCCATGGCCGTCACAGCTCTTGCCGGTGCCGTCTTCGAGCGCGTGATCGTCCGTCCCGTCTATGGCAGCCATCTGAAGCAGATCCTGGTCACCATGGGCGGCCTGATCGTCACCGAGCAGCTGATCCATGCCATCTGGGGCGCCTCGCCCATCCCGATCCCGTTGCCGCAATCCCTGCGCGGTGCCTTCGTGCTCGGCGACATCGTCATGGAGCGCTACCGGGTCATCGCGGTCGTCATCGGCCTTGTGGTCTTCCTCGGCATGCAGCTGATCCTCAACCGCACCCGGATCGGCCTGCTCATCCGCGCCGGCGTCGAGAACCCGGAGATGGTCGAGGCGCTCGGCTACCGGATCCGCCGGCTCTTCGTGAGCGTGTTCATCGCCGGTTCGGCGCTCGCCGGCCTCGGAGGTGTCATGTGGGCATTCTACCGCCAGACCCTCACCGCCGGCATGGGCATGGAGGTGATGGTGCTGGTGTTCATCGTCATCATCATCGGCGGCCTCGGCTCCGTCGGCGGCTGCTTCGTGGGCTCCATCCTTGTTGCTCTCGTGGCCAACTATGTCGGCTTCATCGAGCCGAAGCTGGCGCTGATCTCCAACATCCTCGTCATGGCCCTCGTCCTGATCTGGCGCCCCCAGGGCCTGTTTCCGGTAGCACGCCGATGAGCACCTCCCCCGCCCTCCCCCTGGCCTTCGACGAAACCCGCCGGCGCGGCGGGATCCTCACCGGGCTCCTGTCCTCCGACCTGCCCCGTTCCCGCGCACTCAGCTTCATCCTGCTTGCCATCTTCGTGCTTTTGGCCGCGACCCCGTTCCTGTTCTCGGGTAGCCAGCCTGTGGGCACGGCGGCGAAGATCTGCGTGTTCATCGTGCTGGTCGCAAGCTACGACCTGCTGCTCGGCTATTCCGGCATCGTCTCCTTCGCCCACACCATGTTCTACGGCATCGGCGGCTACGGCATCGCCATTGCGCTCGAGCGCATCAGCCCCACTTGGAGTTCGGTCGCCATCGGCCTGGTGGCGGCGCTTGCCCTATCAGCCGTTCTGGCAATTGCTATCGGTTTGCTGTCACTTCGAGTGCGCGCCATCTTCTTCTCGATGATCACCCTGGCGGTGGCGACCGCGGCGGCTGTTCTGGCCTCCCAGCTGTCCGAGATCACAGGGGGTGAGGATGGCCTGTCGTTCCAGCTGCCTCCGGCGCTTCGCCCGGCCTTCCGGCTCCTCTCGGAGCCGGTCTTCGGCACCATGATCAACGGGCGCCTGCTCGCTTATTATCTGGTCTTCACTGTCTCGCTCATCGTTTTCCTCGCCCTGCTACGCATCGTGAACTCGCCCTTCGGCCGTGTGCTGCAGGCGATCCGCGAGAACGAGTTCCGGGCCGAGGCCCTGGGCTACCGCGTTGTTGCCTACCGCACGGCTGCCTCCGTCATCTCGGCTCTTGCCGCGACGATTGCCGGTGCCCTCATGGCTTTGTGGCTGCGCTACAACGGACCGGACACGACCCTGTCCTTCTCGATCATGATCGACATCCTGCTCATGGTCGTGATCGGCGGCATGGGCACCATGTACGGCGCCGTCATCGGGGCAGCCCTGTTCGTGCTGGCCCAGAGCTACCTGCAGGTGCTCATGGGGGCCGGAAACGCTGCCCTCGCGGGCATCCCGCTCCTGCCCAACCTCATCCACCCGGACCGCTGGCTCCTGTGGCTCGGCGCCTTGTTCATCATCAGCGTCTATGCCTTTCCCGGCGGCATCGTCGGTCGCCTGAGGCAAGGGAAACCCTAAAGGCCTAGCGGGGAAACTTAGCCGGTTTCGAACGTTTTCCTCCCAGGCGGAGGAAGCGCCATGAGTCGTGCCTTTGTTCGTGAAGCTGAGGGCGGAGAAGCCTTCGAGGACCTGCCTGACCGGTCGATCAGTCCTCACCATCTCGTCACACCGGCAGGTCTGGCCCGCATGGATGCTGAAATCGCGTCGCTTGAGAAGCGCCTGACGGACGCCCAGGTCAGGGACGACAAGGCTGAGGTCGCCCGTCTCTCCCGCGATCTGCGCTATTGGTCGGCCCGCAGGGTCTCAGCCGAGGTGGTGCCTCCGCCCACGGACACGTCTCATGTCCGCTTCGGAGCCGAAGTCACCTTCAAGCGCGAGGACGGACGACGACAGACCTACCGCATCGTCGGTGAGGATGAGGCCGATCCGGCCAAAGGCAGCCTCTCTTACATCTCACCCTTGGCTCAGGCCCTCATGGGCACGGAGGTCGGAGATACGGTTGCCGTCGGGCAAGGTCAGGCCGAGATCGTCTCAATCGCCATCTGAGATCCGCACGCCTCAGCTCATGCAGGATCCTTGAGCGGCACGACATTGTCCGTCGCGCCGGAGGTTGCATCGTTTGCGGCCGCAGAGGCCAGCATCCTGTCGCGCAGCATGAGGTCGAGCTCCTGCTGGATCTGCAAAAAGTCGCTCCATTTCGAGGTCGTAATCAGAGCGCAGATCTCGACCTTCGGCTTCTCCTCATGCCCTTCCCGCAGCCTCGCCTGGACGGAGCCGCGCTCGATTCTCGGGTGTTCCGCCACAAGGGCAGCAACGGCCTCGATCTCGTGGCGGATCGCTGCCGTATCTGTAGCGAGCAGCCCGATGACCCGGTCGTAAGGCATTCGATCCCGGTTCGTCAGGTTGATGATGTTCATGTTCACGAAGGTGGCGTTCGGGATCGTGATCAGGGTGCGGTCGAGGCCCCTGATCCGGGTGGAGCGGATGCCGATTTCCTCGACGCGGCCTTCGAGAGTGCCGAACCGGCACAGATCCCCCACTCTAACCGGCCGATCTGCATACAGGATCAAACCTCCTATGAAGTTCTCCAGAGTCGGCTTGGCCGCAAGAGCAACTGCCAGACCACCAACCCCCAAACCGGCCAGGAGACCGGCGAGCGGAATGCCGAGATGGGAGGCGCCGTAGATGAGAAGGGTAACGGCGGCGGCAAGGCCGGCAACCCGAACCGCAGCCCGTGCCAGATGAGCATCGATGCTCTTCGTCGCCGTCAGGTAGAGCCTTCCGGCAACGGCGTTGGAGAACGCAATGACGGCCCAGATCATGGCGATATAGGCGATGCCTTCGGCAACCTCCTCCACGAAGTTGTTGACCCGGCCTGTCAGGTTGATCTGGTTGTCGCTCATATAGCGCACGAACAAAGCCGCCACTGCGACGGCACCAGGCACAATCACACCCGCCAAGACCTGCACTATTCCGCTTTGCGAGGCGTCCGCATCGCGCGCCAGCAAGCGCACTCCGAGGACGGCTACGGCAGCGAGACCTGTCAGGAGCAAGAACGCGATCCATTGCCAGACTGCCTGCCCCTCGATCTCTACCTTCAGGGATGCCGGCAGGGCTTCGATCACGCCAAACCATTTCGGCGGCAGCAGATGGCCGGGCGACTGGCTGAAGAAGTCATAGAAATCGGTCTTTGCGCCGCTCAGGTTGGGCTCGCTGCGGATCATGCGATAGAAGCTCTCGAGTCCCAGCACGGTCCCGCCGGAGAAGAGGTACTCCCCGGCCCTCGCGCCATCTGCCACGCGCACGATCCGAAGATCCGTTCCGGGCACATTCCAGCTTGCCGGCGGCTTTGCCGCGACCTCATCGTCACCCGGGATCGTGCCTGAGCCCGGCAATGGGACACGATCGAGGATCTCTTTCAGGAGAATGACGGATTCAAGCCGCCGGTGCTCCAGTTCAACCGGAGGGATATCCCGCAGGTCTAGGGTCTGGGAGGCCCTGGCCAGCAGGGCCTCGGCCTCAGCGGCTTTCCGGGTGGCGCTCTCGCTCAAGGACAGGCCGGGTTCGGACCTGCTCTCCCGATAAGCCTCCATGAGCAGAGCCGTTGCCCGCGATGCGTCGGCGCGGAAGCTTTCCAGGGTTGCCCTGGGGCTCGATGTCTGCGCCGGAGAGAGGAAGCCGAGACCGCCGAGTGCCTGAGGTGTCCCTAGAACCTGCAAGGCGATGAACAGGGCCAACAGAAGCGCGCCGACCAGCGGGATTGCCATCTCGCGTAGTGCTCGTCGCAGGGAGGTCATCATGGCGCGTCCCCGGCCGTGGGATCCAAGGACCGCCATCCTAGTCCATCAGAAGGGACCTTCCAACCGACGCCAGCCTTCATTCCCGCTCAGGGTGCCGCCCGATGGGGAACAATGGCGGTCGCTTCAATTTCGATCCGAGCGGCCTTTTCCACGAGGCGCACGACCTGGACGAGCGCCATGGCAGGGTAATGGGTGCCAAACACGTCCCGATAGGCGCGGCCGAGTTCGCGCAGATTTGTAAGATAATCTTCGATATCGACCACATACCAGGTCAGCCGCACCAGATGCCGCGGCTCCGCACCACCCTCGGCCAGGATCGCCCGGACATTCTCGAAGATCTGGCGCGCCTGCGCGACGAAGCCATCGGCGAAAACACCTTTCTCGTCCCATCCGACGATACCGCCGGTGACGACGACCCTGCCCTCCGCCATCATGCCGTTGGCATAGCCCTTCGGGGTCGGCCAGTGCTTCGGGTTGAGAACTTCGGGCCCATCATCAGCGACGGGCAAGGGAGCCCCTCCAACAGCGGCTGTCATCGGCATTCTCTCTCTCAATGCTTGGATTGCTGTGCGTGCATCTTCAGGAGCTCCCGTGCAATCACGATCTTCTGCACTTCAGTCGCTCCCTCGTAAATCCTCAAGGCTCTGATCTCACGATAGAGCTCCTCAACCTTCACGCCCTTGGTCACGCCGAGACCGCCGAAGATCTGCACTGCTTTGTCGATCACGCGCTGCGCCTCTTCCGTGGCGTGCATCTTCGCCATGGCGGCTTCGCGGGTGACGCGCTCCGCCCCCAGATCTTTGGTCCACGCCGCGCGGTAGACGAGGAGCGCAGCCGTATCGACACCGGTGGCCATGTCGGCCAGTGAGGCTTGCGTCAACTGAAGTTCTCCCAAAGGAGCCCCGAAGAGCTTGCGGAAGGAAGCGTGCTGCAGCGCCTCGTCGAGGGCGCGACGGGCTAGCCCGAGTGCCGCTGCTCCCACGGTCGAGCGAAAGACATCGAGCGTCGCCATGGCCACCCTGAACCCATCTCCCGGACCTCCGATGCGATGCGAAAGCGGCACGCGGCATCCCTCAAATCGAAGTGTCGCGAGAGGATGAGGCGCTATGACATCGATCCGGTTCTCGATCGTCAGCCCCGGTGTCTGCGCATCGACCACATAGGTCGACAGACCCTTTGCTCCAGGAGCCTCGTCCGACCTGGCGAAGACCACGTAATGGTCCGCAATGCCGCCATTCGAAATCCACGTCTTCACGCCGTCGAGGCGCACATGATCCGGCCCGTCGGGCGTCGCCGTCATGCTCATGGCGGCCACATCCGATCCGGCCTCCGGCTCCGACAATGCAAAGGCTGCAATGGACTCGCCACGGGCAACCGGCGGCAGGTACCGATCCTTCAGCGCTTCCGAGCCGAACAGGGTGATCGGGCCCGTTCCGAGACCCTGCATGGCGAAGGCGAAATCCGCCAGCCCGTCCTGACAGGCCAACGTCTCGCGGGCAAGGCACAGGGTGCGGACATCGAAGGTCGGTGTCAGGCCACCATAGGCCTGAGGCACGACCGCCTTGAGCCATCCGCCTTCGCCGAGGCGGCGTACGAGATTGCGGCAGGACGCGTCCACGTCATGGTGATCGACAAGAGGACGGATCTCCCGTGCAGCCCAGTCGCGCAAACCCTCGGCAAACTGCCGATGGCGGGCCTCAAAGAAGGGCCAGGAGAGAAAGCTCGAATCGACCACGTCAATCTCCCTTGAAGACCGGTTTTTCCTTCGCCGCGAAGGCGCGATAGGCGCGGGCGAAGTCCTCGGTCGTCATGCACAGGGCCTGGGCCACCGCCTCGGCTTCGATGGCCTCTTCGACCGACATGGCCCATTCCATCGCGAGCATGCGCTTCGTCATCGTGTTGGCGTAGGTCGGCCCGGTGCCGATCATCTGGGCCAGATTACGCGCTTCGCCCAGAAGCTCACCGGAATCGACAACGCGACTGAAGAAGCCCCACCGCTCGCCTTCTTCGGCACTCATGAAGCGACCGGTATAGAGCAGCTCCGAGGCGCGTCCCTGACCGATGATGCGAGGGAGAATGGCACAGGCGCCCATGTCGCAGCCTGCAAGGCCCACCTTGTTGAACAGGAATGCCACCTTTGCGCCGGGGGCCGCCAGACGGATGTCGGAGGCCATGGCCACGATCGCGCCTGCGCCGGCGCAGATGCCCTCGACGGCCGCGATGATCGGCTGAGGCGCCGCCCGCATTGCCTTCACGAGTTCTCCGGTCATGCGAGTGAAGGCGGTAAGGTCTTTCGTATTCATCTCGACCAGCGGACCGATGATCTCGAAGACATCGCCGCCGGACGAGAAGTTGCCACCGGCACCGGTCACAACAATAACCTTGACGTCCTCGTCCTTCGCACAGGCATGAAAGAAATCCGCCAGCTCGCGATAGCTCTCAAAGGTGAGCGGGTTCTTCTTCTCCGGACGATTGAGCGTGACCGTTGCAACAGGTCCGTCAACGGTCAGGAGAAAATGACGTGGCTCATACGTTGCGAGCGGCAGCGTAACGGAATTGGCAAACTGCATCACTGGCCTTCTCCCTGGATGGCACGCCGTGCCGACAGCTTGGTTTTTCCAAGAAGTCGCATGAGCTCGCCCCGTTCCTTCTCCGTCAGATCACCGAACAGCTCCGCAATCCAGTGCTCGTGCTCCGCCGCCATGGCGCGAAACTCGACGCGTCCGCTCTGCGTCAGGCTGATCACCGACGCTCTGCGATCCGTCGGAGAAGCAGTGCGCACGATATGACCGGAGGCGACCAACCGGTCGACGAGACCAGTGAGATTGCCGTTCGAGACCATCATGCGCTTGGAGAGGTCGGACAAGGTCATGCCATCGGGTGCCTTGTCGAGTTGAGCCATCAGGTCGAAACGGGGCAAAGTCACGTCGAACTGTTCTCGCAGGCGACGGCGCACCTCGCCTTCGATGAGGGTGGTGCAGGTGAGAAGGCGCAGCCAGAGGCGCAGTTCCTCCCGGTGATCCTCCGGCATCTCGACGGCCTTGGTTTCGGCGTCGAGCGGAATGGCCTGATCGTCCATCCTAGATCTCCCCCCCGGCCACGACGACGGCCTGCCCCGTCACGGAGCGTGCTTCCTCGCTGCAGAGCCAAAGCACTGCACCGGCCACTTCCGACGGGTCAATCAATCGGCCCTGAGGATTGTGCTTCACAAGCTCTCCAAGGGCTTCCTCTCGTGTCCTGCCGGTCTTTGCCATGATCGTCCCGAGACTCTCTGCCACGAGATCGGTGTCGGTAAAACCCGGACAGACGGCATTCACCGTCACGCCGGTTCTGGCGGTCTCGAGCGCCAGGGCGCGAACGAAGCCGATCACGGCGTGCTTGGCGGCGCAGTAAGCGCTCACATAAGGATAGCCCTTCAGACCCGCAGTCGAAGCGACGGCAACAATGCGTCCGAAACCTCGTTGGGTCATGGAATGCAGCACCGCCTGAGCCACGTTCGTGACGCCGAGCAGGTTCACATCCAGCATCTGCCGAAAGACCTCTGGGCCGGATTTCATGAAAGGTGCGGAAGCCGCCCCGCCGGCATTGGCGATCATCAGATCGACAGGGCCGTAGCGCGAGACCGATTCCTCCACGGCGGCCTGCACTCTTTCAGCATCCGAGACATCAGCCACGGCCGCCGCGTGAGCATCGCCATGCATGATGGCCTGCTCGAGCGTCGCAGGGTTGCGCCCCACGATAGTCACAGTCGCCCCGGTTTTTACGAGAGAGGCTGCGATGGCCCTTCCGATTCCGCGGCCGCCGCCCGTGACCAGTGCATGCCGGCCTTTGAGAGTTGTCATGATCGTCTCACTCTGCCGCCAGAGGCTTCTCACCGGCCTCCATCTTCAGCTCAGCGCGGGTCTTAGGCTTGGCCTTGATCTTGAGCTCCTCCAGATCCTGCCGGTCGCGCACGGAATTGCGGAAGATCTGATCCCGGCCGGCATGATACTGCGGCGGACAGTGAATGCCGGCCGCGCCGTACCAGGCCGCAGCCTTCATGGTGAAGAACGGATCGACGAGGTGCGGACGTCCGAGCGCCACGAGATCCGCACGGCCCGCAGCCAGGATCGTGTTCACCTGGTCGGCCGTCGTGATGTTGCCGACGCACATGGTGGCGACACGGGCCTCGTTGCGAACCTGATCCGAGAACGGCGTCTGGAACATGCGCCCATAGATCGGCCGTGCCTCGCGCACGGTCTGCCCGGTCGAAACATCAACGAGATCGACTCCATGCTCTGCGAAGGCGCGGGCAACCTCGACCGCTTCTTCACCAGTGACGCCTCCCTCGGCCCAATCGGTCGCAGAAATGCGAACCGACATGGGCTTGTGCGCAGGCCAGACCTCACGCATGGCCTCGAAAACCTCCAGCGGATAGCGCAGGCGGTTTTCGAGGGATCCTCCATATTCGTCCGTGCGCCGGTTGGTGAGCGGCGAGATGAAGCTCGCCAGCAGGTACCCGTGCGCGCAGTGGAGTTCGAGCATGTCGAAGCCGGCGCGCTCGCCACGGATGGCAGCCTCGACGAACTGCACCTTGATGGTGTCGAGTTCCGCCCGGGTCACCTCGCGAGGCATCTGGCTGTCCGGGAAGTAGGGAATGGGCGATGCGGAGCAGATGTCCCAGGCACCCTCCTCCAGCGGCCGGTCGATGCCCTCCCACATCAGCTTGGTGGCGCCCTTACGGCCTGCATGGCCGAGCTGCAGGCAGATCTTCGTCTCCGAGTTCGCATGAACGAAGTCGACGATGCGCTTCCAGGCGGCCTCCTGTTCGTCGTTCCATAGTCCCGTGCAGCCTAGCGTGATGCGGGATTCCGGCGAGACGCAGGTCATCTCCGTGAACACGAGCCCCGCCCCGCCTGTGGCACGGGAGCCGTAATGCACAAGATGAAAGTCGTTCGGCACGCCGTCCTTCGCCGAATACATGTCCATGGGCGACACCACCACCCGGTTGGCGACCGTCATCTCGCGCAGGCGGTAGGGCTGGAACATGGGGACCGTGGGGTTCTCGACCGCAACGTCGAAGCCCTGCCGGCGCACCTGTTTGGCAAAGGTCTGATCGACGGCCGCGACGAAATCGGGCGCCCGCAGACGCAGGTTGTCGTAGGTGATCGCTTTGGCGCGGGTCATCACACCGAAAGCAAACTGCACCGGGTCGAAGTCCCAGAAGCGGGCCACATGCTCGAACCACACGAGCGACACGTCAGCCGCGTGCTGGGTTTTCTCCACCTCCTCGCGCCGTCCCGTCTCGTAGAGCGCCAAGGCCCCTTCCACGCTCCGCTCGCGGCGGATAGCTTCATAGAGCGCGATGGCATCCTCCATGGCGAGCTTCGTGCCCGAGCCGATGGAAAAATGCGCCGAGGCCTTGGCGTCGCCAAGCAGCACCCTGTTGCCCATGACCCAGCGCTTGTTGCGGATCATCGGGAAATTGCGCCAGATCGAACGGTTGGTGAGAACGCGGTGCCCGCCGAGGAACCAGCCGAAGATCTGCTCCATGAGCGCGGCGGATTCTGCCTCGTTCTTGTCCTTCAGCCCGGCTCTCTCGAAGGTCTCCGGGTCGGTCTCGAACACCCAGGTCGAGCGGTTCGCCTCGTACTGATAGGCATGGGCGATGAAGGGCCCCCACTCGGTCTCCTGGAAGATGAAGGTGAAGGCGTCGAGCGGCTTGGTCGAACCCATCCAGGTGAACTTGTTGGGCCTCAGGTCGACCTCGGGCTGGAAGTGATCCGCATAGCGCTCCCGGAAGCGGCTGTTGATGCCATCGGCCACCACGACCAGATCCGCATCAGCGAACAGGCTCTCGTCGTCGACATCCGCTTCGTAGCGCAACGTGACGCCGAGTTCCTCCGCCCGATCCTGCAGGATCAGGAGCAGCGTGCGCCGCGAGCATCCGCAGAAGCCGTTACCCCCGATCCGGTGCTCGGTGTCCCTGAAATGAATGGCGATGTCGTCCCAATAGGCGAACTCCCGGACGATCCGCTGGTAGCTTGGCAGATCGTATTTTTCGAAATTGTCGAGTGTCGCATCGGAAAAAACGACCCCGAAGCCGAAGGTCTCGTCAGCCCGGTTACGCTCATAGACCGTGATGCTGGATTCCGGCCGAAGCTTCTTCAGCAGAATTGCAAAATACAGCCCAGCAGGGCCGCCGCCGATGATCGCCGTTTTCATGGGATCCTGTCCGAGTTACACGTTTATTTTAAGCTTAAAGCAATTTCCGATCAACCTGAAAGCCCGTTGCCAGGCTTCCGGCCTTATCGTCAGGCACTCATCGCCTCCTGCGGCTTGGACACGTCCTGCGCGATGCGCCGCAATTCGAAACGCTGGAGCTTGCCAGTCTGAGTCCGGGGCAACGCGTCCACAAATTCAATCAGGCGTGGATATTTATATGGAGCGATTTCCTGCTTCACGTGATCCTGCAGCGCCTTCATCAGCTCGGCGCTTGGAACATGATCCGGACGAAGGACCACGTAAGCTTTGACCACGGTGCCCCGGCCATCGTCCGGCGCGCCAACGACGCCGCATTCCGCGACAGCCGGGTGGGTAAGGAGCGCCGCCTCGACCTCAGGACCAGCAATGTTATATCCAGCGGAGATGATCATGTCGTCGGAGCGCGCCTGATACCAGAAGTATCCATCCTCATCCATGAGGTAGGTGTCCCCGGTGACGTTCCAGCCATTCTGCACGTATTTGCCCTGCCGTTCGTCGGCGAGATAGCGACATCCTGTTGGCCCACGGACAGCGAGACGGCCGACACTTCCGAGCGGAAGATCCCGCCCCTCTTCGTCGATGACCTTCGCCTCATAACCGGGAACGGGTTTGCCGGTGGCACCGGGGCGGATCTCCTCTTCCCTGGCAGCGATGAAGATGTGCAGCATTTCCGTCGCGCCGATGCCGTCCATCAGCCGGATGTTCGTTGCATCCCTCCACGCCTCGAACGTGCCCTTCGGCAGCGGCTCGCCGGCAGAGACGCACTTGCGCAGGGACGAGATGTCGTAGCCTTCCAGCTTCGACAACATAGCGCGATAGGCGGTCGGTGCCGTGAAGCAGATCGTGGCTTTATACTGCATGATCGCCGGGAGAAGATCGTCAGGACCGGCCTTCTCCAGCAGCACGGTCGAGGCTCCCACGCTCATGGGGAACAGCACGATGCCGCCAAGCCCGAATGTGAAGGCGAGCGGCGGGGAGCCGATGAAGCGGTCGCTCGGCTCGGGCCGCAGCACGTTGCGGGAATAGGCATCGCAGATCGCGAGCATGTCGCGATGGAAATGCATGGTGCCCTTCGGCTCGCCCGTCGTGCCCGAGGTGAAGCCCATCAGGCACACATCGTTCGCGGCCGTATCGACGGCCTCGAACTCGGCTGAAGCCCCGCTGATCAAGCTCTCCAGGCTGTCCGGTTTGCCCGGGCCCCAATACACCACGTGCTGCAGATCAGGCGCCAAAGCCTTGGCGCGCTCCATCTCCTCCGCGAGGCGATGATCGCAAAGCGCAATCGTGATGCGGGCCTTGTTCAGCGGATAGGCGATCTCCCTGGCCCGCAGTAGCGGCATGGTAGCGACGACGACACCGCCGGCCTTCAGCACCGCCAGGTAGGCCGCGACCATCATCGGGTTGTTGGCGGATCGCAGAAGGACCCGGTTGCCAGGCACGAAACCGAGCCTCTGGACCAGCACGTTGCAGATCCGGTTCACCCGGTCCTGAAGTTCGCGGTAGGTGAGCGTCTCGGCCGGGCTGATGAGGCAGGGCTCGTCACCCCTGCCCGCCTCGACCCACCTGTCGAGGAATGCCGCGGCGCAGTTCAGCCGCTCGGGATACTGCAGTTCGGGTCGGTTGAAGATGAATGCCGGCCATTGATCCCGGGGCGGAAGGTTGTCTCTCGCGAAGGTATCCACATGCGCCGTGTTCGCCATCGTCCGCTCCTCCGTTCGGTTGTGGAGCAGGAGAGCAATGCCGCGCGGGCCTGGGAAGCCGGGACCTGATGCGCCGAGGGCCGCAAACGCGCTCCTCAGGCTCCCTCGTCCCGCCTCTCACGCAGCCGTCATCCCACCAACCTTCCCCAGCGAAACAATCCACTTGAAGAAGGCAGAAATTATTTTAAACTTAAAACAATACTTGGCAATCCCAAATTTGGGGATGCCGGTGCGAGGGCTCCGATAAAGGGAGTGTTCGCAAGCAACGTTTTGCGGCAGATTAGCGCCGCCCCTTCCGTCGAGGCGCCTTACGTCCCGCCGGGAACAATCACGCAAGCACGGCAAACGTGCGCAGGGAACAGCCACTCGGGAGACTATGATGAACGCAACAATCAAAACGCTTGGCCTTGCAGCGGCCGTGACTCTGACTGCCGCGCCTGCCATGGCGCAGGAGAAGCTGAAGGTCGGCCTTCTCCTCACCCTCTCCGGCCCATCGGCCGTTCTCGGCCAGCATGCGCGGGACGGCTTCCAACTCGCCATGAAGGATCTGGGCGGCAAACTCGGTGGACGCGACGTCGAAGTGATCGTCGTCGATGACGAACTGAAGCCCGATGTTGCCGTGACGAAGGTCAAAGGCCTCATCGAACGCGACAAGGTCGACTTCGTTGTCGGCCCGATCTTTTCGAACGTGGCGGTCGCCACCCACAAGCCGATCGTCGACTCCAAGACCTTCTACATCAGCGTGAATGCCGGCCCCTCGAACCTCGCCGGCAAGAGCTGCAATCCGTACTTCTTCGCCACCTCGTACCAAAACGACCAGAACCATGAGGTTCTCGGCAAGGTGGCGCAGGACCGCGGTTACAAGAAGGTCTATCTGCTGGCCCCGAACTATCAGGCCGGCAAGGATGCTCTGGCGGGCTTCAAGCGGCACTACAAGGGTGAGATCGTCGAGGAATCCTACACACCTCTCAATACCCTCGACTTCCAGTCCGAGCTTGCGAAAATCGCCTCCATGCAGCCGGACGCCATCTTCACGTTCATGCCGGGCGGCATGGGCGTGAACCTCGTCAAGCAGTACCGCGCGGCAGGCCTTGCAGACCGCATCCCATTCCTCTCCGCCTTCACGGTGGACGAGACGAACCTGCCGGCGCAGCAGGATGCCGCCATCGGCATGCTCAGCGGCTCGAATTGGGCCCCGAACATGGATACGCCGGAGAACAAGAAGTTTGTCGCTGCATACGAGGCCGCCTACAACACGGTGCCTGCCTCCTACGCGATGCACTCCTATGACGCGGCTCTCCTGATCGATGCCGCTCTCAAGGCAACGGGCGGCAAGACCGACAACAAGGACGCCGTGCGCGCGGCCATCCAGAAGGCCGAGTTCAAGTCCCTACGCGGCGACTTCAAGTTCGGCGCCAACGGCTTCCCGGTCCAGGACTTTTATCTGGTGAAGGCGGCCAAGCGTTCCGACGGCAAGCTGCAGACGGAAATCGCCGAGAAGGTGTTCGACAACTATGCGGACGCCTATGCCAAGGAATGCGCACCGACGAACTAAGCTCATTGAGCTGACCCGGCCTGTCTCGGAGACCTCTGAGACAGGCCGTCTCTTTCAGTGCACCTTTTGATGCCCTCGCCTGAGGGCATGCGAGCGGAGGCTCGGTTGATGCAGGGCCAGCAGCCAGTGACGCGCCAATGACAGCAACCCTCTTTTTCGTCCAGGCTCTGAACGGCCTTCAGTTCGGCCTCATCCTCTTCCTCATCGCCGCGGGCCTAACGCTGGTCTTCGGGGTGATGGACTTCATCAACCTGGCGCACGGCGTGCAGTACATGGTCGGCGCCTATCTGGTCGCGGCGTTCAGCACCTGGACTGGAAGCTTCGGCTGGGCGCTGCTCCTCGCCCTTCCCTCGGCGCTGGCCTTCGGCCTCCTCCTGGAAGCGCTCGTGTTCCGCCACCTCTACGACCGTGATCATCTCGACCAGGTGCTGGCGACCTTCGGGGTGATCCTGTTCCTGAACCAGGGTGTGAAGTTCGTCTGGGGCGCGGCACCTTTAAGCGTTCCCGTGCCCGAACTGCTCTCGGGATCGGTTGAGATCGCTAACGGGCTCCTCTACCCGGTCTACCGGCTCGCCATCATCGCCGCCGGTCTCGTCATCGCGGCCCTGCTTTACGTTCTGGTCAATCACACCCGCGTCGGCATGCTGGTGCGCGCGGGCGCCAGCAACGCGGCGATGGTCTCGGCGCTCGGCGTCAACATCCAGCGGCTGTTCATGGTGGTGTTCGGGTTCGGCGCCATGCTGGCGGGCTTTGCCGGCGCCATGGTCGCGCCAATCCTTTCTGTCGAGCCGGGCATGGGCGACAACATCCTCATCCTGGCCTTTGTGGTGATCGTCATCGGCGGCATCGGCTCGATTCGTGGTGCTTTCCTCGCCGCACTCCTGATCGGCCTCGTGGATACGGTCGGCCGCTCTTTCGCGCCCAACCTGCTGCGCCTCGTCCTCGATCCCGCAGCCGCGAGCCAGACCGGGCGCGCCATCGCACCGATGCTGATCTACATCTTCATGGCTGCCGTGCTGTTCTTCCGTCCCTCCGGCCTGTTTCCTGTCAAGCGTTAAGGGCGGAGCCATGACCGAGATCGCCGAAACCCACTCCGCTCCCGCCCCGTCTCTCACGACGCGGCTGGAGATCGTCCCCTTGGTACTCTTCACCGCCTTTGCGGCGGCACCGCTTCTCGCCGCCTACTCCGGTGCGGAAGGCTATGTCCTGTCCCTGCTCACGCGGGTGATGATCTTCGGCATCGCCGCCATGGCGCTCGATCTCATCCTCGGCTATGGCGCTCTCGTGAGTTTTGGCCATGCAGCCTTTCTCGGCCTTGGCGGCTATGCGGTCGGCATCCTGGCGAGCCACGGCTTCGAGGATGCTCTCATTCAGGTCCCCGTCGCGCTCCTTGCCTCTGCTGCCTTCGCTTTCGTCACGGGTGCCATTTCCCTGCGGACGAAGGGCGTCTACTTCATCATGATCACCCTCGCCTTCGGGCAGATGCTGTACTTCCTTGCGACTTCGCTTGCGCCTTATGGCGGGGACGATGGCATGACGCTCGCATCCCGTAGCCTCGTTGCCGGGACCGACTGGCTGGAGAACGATTTCACCTTCTACTGGGTGTGCCTGCTCTGCCTGTTTGGAGTCTATGCCCTCTCCCGCTCGATCGCCGCCTCGCGGTTCGGCCGCGTCCTGCGCGGCACCCGGGAAAATGCCATTCGCATGGAAGCCATTGGCTTCCGGCCCTTCCGCTTTCAGCTCGCGGCCTATGTGATCAGCGGCATGATGGCAGGCCTCGCCGGATGCCTCCTGGCCAATCAGGCGGAATTCGTCAGTCCGTCCTTCATGACATGGCAGCGTTCAGGCGAGTTGATCTTCATGGTGGTGCTCGGCGGGCTCGGCTCCCTGCACGGAGCAATCATCGGAGCCGCCGCCTTCCTGCTGCTGGAGGAGTTTCTGCCTGAGATCCTCCATACTTTGAGCTTCTTTCTGAGCGAAGAGACACGGTCGCATCTTGCCGAGAACTGGAAAATGGTGTTCGGCCCCCTGCTCATCCTGATCGTGCTGTTCGTCAGGGGCGGGATCATGGGTCTGCTGCGGAGGCCGCATCATGGCTGAGGCGCTGCTCGAACTCCGCAACCTGCGGAAGAACTACGGCGCGCTCGTCGTAACCGATGATGTCAGCCTCTCGGTTGAGCCCGGCGAGTTGCATGCCATCATCGGCCCCAACGGCGCGGGCAAGACGACCCTCATTCACCAGATCTCAGGGATGCTGCCGTCCAACTCAGGACAGGTCCTGTTCGCCGGCGAGGACATCACGCATCTCGCCATGCCGCGGAGGGTGGAACGCGGGCTGGCACGCTCGTTCCAGATCACGTCGATCTTGCCCGGTTTCTCCGCGTTGGAGAATGTGGCACTAGCGGTGCAGGCCCGCTCCGGCTCGAGTTTTCGCTTCCTCGGCAATGCATCGCAGGAGAAAGACCTGAACGGCACGGCGTTGGAATGCCTCGGCGAGGTCGGCCTCGGCGCACGCGCCCACATCCCGGCCGGG
Organism: Microvirga sp.; assembly: GCF_014699075.1. Taxonomy (GTDB): domain Bacteria; phylum Pseudomonadota; class Alphaproteobacteria; order Rhizobiales; family Beijerinckiaceae; genus Microvirga. Next base: position 165,058 of record NZ_JACXAB010000003.1, read on the forward strand.
CTTCTGTCCTATGGCGAGAAGCGCCAGCTGGAGCTTGCCATTGGCCTTGCGACGGCGCCGAAGCTGCTCCTTCTCGACGAGCCGCTTGCAGGAACGGGCCACGACGAGTCTCAACGCGTGGTCGAGACCCTGCGCCGCCTGAAGAACCGTTTGACCATCGTTCTCATCGAGCACGACATGGAGGCAGTCTTCTCCCTGGCCGACCGCGTCTCGGTTCTCGTCTATGGGCGCGTCATCGCTACCGACACGCCGGAGCGGATCAGAGCCAACCCCGAAGTGCGTGCTGCATACCTTGGCGACGAGGAGATGGTCTGATGCTCTCCGTCCGACATCTCCAGGCCTCTTACGGCGCAGCCCAGGTTCTGTTCGACATCTCTCTCGACGTCGGCGCCGGCGAGGTGGTGACGCTGCTCGGGCGCAACGGCATGGGCAAGACCACCACGGTGCGCTCCATCATGGGCCTCCTGCGCCCGCGTGGCGGCGAAGTCCACTTTGAGGGCAGTGTCGTCACAGGGCTCGCACCCTATCGCATCGCCCAGACCGGCATCGGCCTCGTGCCGGAAGGGCGCCAGATCTTCCCGACCCTGACGGTCGAAGAGAACCTCGTCGCCACCGCATCCACACGAACTGGCTCGCGCCGCTGGACCCTGGATGCGGTGTACGACCTGTTTCCGCGCCTGAAGGAGCGTCGGAGCAATCTCGGGACGCAGCTCTCAGGCGGCGAGCAGCAGATGCTCGCCATTGGTCGCGCCCTGATGACGAACCCAAAATTGCTCATTCTGGATGAAGCGACGGAGGGCTTGGCTCCATTGATCCGCGCCGAGATCTGGACCTGCCTCAAGCGTCTCAAGGGTGAGCGCCAATCGATTCTGGTCATCGACAAGAACGTGGGTGTGCTGGCCACCTTCGCCGATCGCCATGTGATCATCGAGAAGGGCCGCTCGGTCTGGACGGGAACCAGTGACGAGCTGATGACTGACGCCAGCCTCAAGGACCGGTATCTGCACGTCTAAGGACACACGCCATGGCATCCGATGACCTCGATTTCGAGGCTGAATACAACAATCGGGCGCGAGTGCCGGACCATCCCGTTCATATTGCCGGCTGGCAGCGGGATGCCGCCGCTTATCGCGAGACGGCTCGCGGCGAGTTCGATCTAACCTATGGTCCTGGCGAGCGGCACCGGCTCGACCTCTTCTTCCCGGAGAACGGCGATGGCGCCGGTCCCGTCGTGCTGTTCATCCATGGGGGCTACTGGCAAGCCTTCGATAAATCCTCCTCCAGCCATCTCGCCCGTGGCGCCAACATGCGTGGGCTGACGGTGGCGGTGCCGAGCTACACCCTCGCGCCTGCAGCCACACTCGCCGAGATCATCACTGAGATCGAAGCCGCAGCGGACTTTATCATGCAGCGGACAGGCCGCTCCATTGTTGCCACAGGTCACTCGGCCGGCGGGCACTTGGCCGCCTGCCTCATGGCACGGTCAGCTCCGTCGCAGCGCCCCGTCCGGGCAGCCATGCCGATTTCCGGCCTGTTCGATCTTCCGCCTCTGGTAGGAACCTCGATCAACAAGGCACTCGGGCTCACGGTCGAGGAGGCGCACCGCCTCAGCCCTCTTGAATGGACGTCGCCAAGCCGCGGAAATCTTGTCGCCGTTGTCGGCGGGGCGGAAAGCAGCGAGTTCCTGCGCCAATCCCGCGTCATCGTGGACACATGGAGAAGAGCCGGAGTGACGACCCGCTATCACGAAGTGCCAGGCGCCCACCATTTTGACGTGATCGCCGGCCTTGCGGATTCGGCGGATCCGCTCGTTGACATCCTGGTCGAGCTCGCCGCAGAGGCCTGATCCTGCAGCGCAGTGAAATCAGCCTCGCGTGCGGCGAGAGATTACCTGAGCGACCGGAAGATCCGCAACGGGCTCGCTGGTCCTCTGTCCGGAGGCCGAGATCCATGCGCGACCCGACTGCCGCGAATGGAACACATGGCCTGTCCTCTCCGGGCTAAGGATCGACGAGGTGAGATTGTCGAGAATGTATTGTCCCTGGGCTGTCGAGACCAGAAGCACCGCATGAGCTTCACCCTGCGCGGTGGCGCCGACCGTGATCGAGAGGGCCGACGAGGGCCAGCCGCGCTCGATCAGCATCTTGCGCTTCAGCATCGCGAAATCCTCGCAATCACCCTTACCGCTGGTGGGGAGCGCCCACACGTCCTCACGGCCATATTGCTCCAAGTCCGAGACCTCACGGATGGTGCTGTTCACATGACTGTTGATCTGCTGCATCTGCGACATCCGATCGGCTGTCAGGATGAATGAGCTGCCGGGTTTCGCCTGGACGGAGGCGACTGGCAGAACCATAAGGCCGGCAGCAACGCCGAGCGCAGCCTTCCGTGCGATGAAAATCATTGAACATGCCCCCTGTGCCACTTGTCGGCATCTGCCGAAGCTGTAGATCCGCTTCGGTCTGCTTTATCTTGCTGACATGTAGAGCTGCTTTATGAGACAACATTGAGGCAGCTTGACCGTTCGACGCGGGAGCTTTTCATGCGCTGGCCTGTGGGTCTGGTGATCATCATGCTGACGGGCTGGGCCAACGCCGCTTGGGCATCCGATGAGGCTTGGCAGGCTTTGCAGCAGGGAGGCACGGTGGCCCTGTTTCGCCACGCTCGTGCGCCGGGGACGGGCGACCCGGCCAACTTCAGGCTGGACGACTGCTCGACGCAGCGAAATCTCTCTGATGAGGGCCGCCAACAGGCGCAACGCATCGGGGATCAGTTCAGGACCCGAAGTGTTCCTGTTGAGCGGGTGCTGTCGAGCCGCTGGTGCCGTGCTCTGGAGACCGCCCGCCTGGCCTTCGGCGGCTTGGCACAGCCATCGGCGCCGCTGGACTCGTTCTTCTCGGGGCGCGAGCAGGAACCTGCCCAAACGCAGGCCGTGCGCCGGATTATAGAGGAATGGCGCTCGACCGGCGTTCTCGTACTGGTGACCCATCAGGTCAATATTACGGCGTTGACCGGGATCTTTCCAAGCGAAGGCGAAATGCTCGTCCTCAGGCTACGGGCAGGTTCAGGGTTCGATATTGTCGGACGAGCAGGCCTCTAGGATCTAGTCTTCGGCTCTGAGCTGATCGACAACGCCCTGGCTCATATAAGGATGGCCCGCTTCGTTCAGAGCGCGGTCGAGAGCCTCGATTGCGACAAGGATCTTCGTCAGCTCCTCGGCCATCTCGACCGACGGAAGAGGTGCCTCGGACAGCTGCCTGGCCATTTCCCTGCGGCGCTTCACGAGGCTCTCCCGTGCTGCATTCAACTCTTTAATCTCTTCCGAGGTCATCGGCTCCTCACGCTGATTACCACTTCCAAGGATAAGTCTTACAGACGCAATCCGTTCGCGCATGAACGGACTAGCATGCTTGTCTCATTGTTCGAGCCGGACCAGGAGGTCACGGATACACTTCTCCCTCTCATCGGCGTGCTCCTCCGCGATTGCGAAGACGAGCCGCTCCCCACTCCAGCGAAGCGCTCCCTGGTTCTCCGAGATGACGTCCTGCACAGGTAGTTTCTCCGCAGCTCCCGGCCTGAAGCTCAGGGCGATCGCTTGAGGGCCCGCATCGATGCGAGCAATGCCCATTCGACGGCAGATCTGTCTCATGTCCGTGAGGCGCAGAAGATGCCCCAAGGATTCCGGAAGCGGTCCAAAACGATCCTCGATTTCCTCCTCAATGTCGTCAATGGACTCGGAGATGTCTATGCGCGCAATGCGAGCATAGAGGTTGATTCGCACCTCGGGCTCGTGAACGTACTCGGCCGGAATCGAGCCTGTCAGGCCAATGTTGAGTTCAGGGGTCCAATCGTCTGCGTAAGTCTGGCCGCGTAGGGCACGCTTGAGCAGGTGCTGGTACAAATCCGCTCCGATAAGCTTCATATGCCCCGCCTGCTCTTCCCCAAGAAGAGCACCGGCTCCACGCTGATCGAGATCCTGCGCGCTGATGGCAAACCCAGCTCCAAGCCGGTCGAGCGCTTCCAGCGTGCGCAGGCGCTTCTCCGTCGCTTTTGGCAGTTGCTGCCCTGGCTCCGTCAGTAGATATGTGGTGCCGCGGATGCGACCGCGCCCGACGCGCCCGCGAAGCTGATGAAGCTGAGACAGGCCAAAGCGATCAGCCCGCCACACCAGCATGGTGTTGGCGCGAGGAACATCCAGACCGCTTTCGATGATGTTGGTGGCGAGCAGGACGTCGCCCTCGCCATCAGCGAAGCGCACCATTACATCGTCGGTTTCGGCCGGCGGCATCTGGCCGTGCGCAACAAGGACCTTCAGTTCAGGTACGAGCTTTGCAAGCTGCTCGCGCATTGGCTCGATGTCCTCCACACGAGAGCAGACCACGAAGCTCTGCCCACGACGGCGGCGTTCGCGCATGAGAGCCTGCCGAGCGGTCGCAGGGTCAAACTCCGTCAGGAAGGTGCGGATGGGCTGTCGCCGGGCTGGAGGCGTCGCAATGATGCTCAGCTCCTGTAAACCCACCAGGGCCGATTGCAAGGTGCGCGGAATTGGCGTTGCAGTCAGCGTCAACACGTGCCCGCGTGAGGCTATCGCCCGGAGCTTTGACTTATGGGCAGCCCCGAACCTCTGCTCCTCATCAATGATGACGAGACCAAGATCCTTAAAGGCGACGCCTTTGGCAGCCAAGGCGTGCGTGCCGATCACGATCCGAACCGACCCGTCGGCCAAGCCATTCTTCACGGAACGCGCTTCGGATGCCGTCACCAGGCGAGATAGATGGACGACCTCAAGGCCTAAGCCCGCAAAGCGCCTTTGGAAGCTGCGCACATGCTGACGCGCCAGCACTGTTGTGGGCGCGATCACGGCGACCTGCTTGCCCGAAAGCGCCACAGCTGCCGCGGCACGCAGGGCGACCTCCGTCTTGCCGAATCCGACATCTCCGCAAATCAACCGGTCCATAGGGTGTCCGGACGCCAAGTCTTCGAGAACATCTTCTATGGCACGAAGCTGATCTGGCGTTTCCGAGAAGGGAAAGCGCGCAACGAAACGTTCGTACTCGCGTGATGGAGGAATGATCGGCTCGAGCTTCACTGCCTCACGTTCTTTGACCAGCTTGCTCAAACGTAGGGCCGCTTCGCGGGTTTCTGCCTCAATGGCTGCAAGTTTCGCAATCCAGGTATCGCTCTTCAACTTATCGAGCTGCAGCGACTCGGACATGCGTCCATAGCGCCACACACGGCCCATATCAGTTGCTGGGATCATGAGGGTTGTGTCGCCTGCATAAACGAGCCGGACGGTATCGCTTATGCCCCCCTCACCTGCGCTGATGGTTTCGGTTCCTTCCAGAAGTCCGAGCCCATGATCGACATGAATAACTGTATCGCCGATCTGAAACTGCATGTCGGTGAATTGGCGAGCCGTCGACCTGACTTCCTGGGCATACCCGCTCGATGCGCGGCTCCCCAGAACATCAGCCGCTGTGACAACAGCAATGCCATGACGGTCGTCGATGAACCCGCTCCTGATCTCAGCTTGAAGGGCGAAGATGCCTTTCGGCGGCCCAGCAACGGCGTCGCTCCAGCGCTCGATCATGATTGGGTTGAGTTGCAGGGACTGAACCCGGCGTCTTATGCGGTTCAGGTCGTCCTCCGTGGCAGCCACCAGAACGAGCTTGCGATCAAGGCCTTGCTGTGCTTGAACGAAACTTGCAAGCGCATGCGCCGTCCTCGCGGCCGCAGCAAAGCGCGGAACAGCGCTCTGCTCGGCCTCCTCCTCTGATGGAGCATGGATGAGAGTCAGACGGCGCTCACACAAAATCTTCCGCCACTCGTCATCTCTGATGAATAGACGCTCCGTTGCCATGGCAGAATTAGCGCCACTCCCCTCCGCTCGCAGCGACATACGGCTTTCGTAAGCGTCGGCGACCTGTTCCATCACCAACTGACGCCGCTCCTCCGCTCCGGAGGCAATAACGATCGGAGCATCCGGCCAATAATCGAAGATTGTCTCAAGAGACCCATAATGCTCCGGCAGCCGATGCTCGATTCCGTCGAAGCGTTCCGGCAGCGACCGATCGTCTGATCTGTCGAGCAGAACTTCGGAAGCGGGATCGAGGAGAAGGCGTTCAATTTCTGTCTCGGTGCGCTGCGAAACGGGATCATAGGTGCGGATGGCACCTATGATCTGTCCATCATGCTCAATTCGATAGGGCAAGGAGCTGCTTGCAGGAAAGATATCGACGACCTGTCCGCGGATGGCAGCTTCGCCAGGCTCGTCCACCCTCTCATCCAGGATATACCCAGCGCGATGGAGGTAGAATTCCAGTTCATCCTGCGAGAAGGCTTCGCCTGTCGCGAGTTGGAGGCAGGCCTGTTTCCAGATGCTCCGCGGAGGCACACGTTGGATAGCGGCAGCGCTGCTCGTGATCAGCAACTGCCTCCACTCCCCCGGCTCACTCATGCGCCGGAGGATGGACATGCGCCGTCCCATCGCCTCCCGTGAGGGCGAAGTGCTGTCATAGGGAAGACAATCCCACGGTGGAAAGAGGTAAACATCCAAGTCCGGGGCCAGTCCCTTCAGAGCTTGAGCGATCTGCTCGGCCCTGTTCTCGCCCCCTGACAGATAGACGAGCTGCCTATGCCCCCCGTTAAAAGCCTGCTCGATCAGGTGTGCCGCATGAAGCCCTATGGACGGCGGCAAGATCAGGTCGATACGCCGGATATCCTGGGAAGGAGCAGGCTTCATGTGCATGAAGGAACTCGTGCGGCGAGAGGGCTGAGGCGGGGACAACGCTCTGGCCCTGAGACCAGTTGCAGACAGCCATGGCCCTCTCCTGGAGCAGCACTTTGTAAACCATCCTCGGCCATAGTTTCCCTATGACCTATCGGAATGCGACACGCCTCACCGTCAGCCTGAGCATGATCTTTCTCTCATGCTCGACACTCAGCAGCCTGAACAAAACGTGGGCGGCCTCCGAACCGGTGTCCACAGCCGTTCCGGCGCGCCAACCGTCAGGCCCTGTTGCGCCCTCCTCAGAACCTGAGCTGCGACAGAAAGCTGCAGTTCCGGCTGACCCCAAACCCAACCCACCGGCACCCTCAAAGCTTCCGGTGGCGGCGATTTCGCAGGATACCCGCCCGACTCTGGATGCCAGCACCTTCATCAACACGATGCGGGCTGCCTGGACCTACAAGCGGATTGCCGAAGCCGGAGGTTGGCCTTCGCTCCCTGACGGGACAATCATGAAGGCAGGCGACAAGGGACCACTCGTTCCGGTTCTCAGGAAACGCCTCATCGCCGAAGGAGATCTCTCGCCCGAACTCGCGAGCGGCACGACCTTCGACGCTGCTCTCATCGGCGCGGTCAAGCAGTTCCAGGCACGACATGGCCTGCCGGAAACTGGTGCCGTGCGCGCAAGGACACTTGAGGCGCTCAACATCCCCGCGGCAACGCGCCATCGCCAGCTCACCGCATCCGCACAACGGCTGGCGAGTTCCACCTTCTCATTCGGCAGCCGATATGTCGTGGTCAACATTCCCTCGGCTGCCGTGGAGGCTATCGAGCAGGGCCAGGTTGCCCGGCGTTATGTCGCCATCGTCGGCAAGGCCGACAGACCCTCGCCCAGTGTTGAAACCCGCGTCACGGCCATCAATCTCAATCCGACGTGGACGGTGCCGGTCTCCTTGATCAAGAAGGACATCATTCCCCATGTTCGTAAGGATGCGGATTATCTGCAGAAGATGAAGATCCGCATCCTGGATGCGAAGGGGCAGGAGGTCGACCCGAAAGCGATCGATTGGTCGACGCAGAACGCCATCAACTACACACTCCGGCAGGATCCGGGTGCAATCAATTCGCTCGGTCAGATTCGCATCGACATGCCGAACAAGCATGCCGTTTATATGCATGACACGCCCAAGAAGCAGCTTTTCGCACAGGACATACGCTTCCATTCCTCAGGCTGCGTCCGTGTTGCCGATGTGGGTGACTTCGCCGAGTGGCTGCTGCGTGGCACCGCCGGACCTTCAGGAGCGTGGACGAAGGAAGGCATTGACACAGCCATCGTCAGCACGGCGCGCCAGGACATTCGTCTCGACAAGCCTGTTCCGGTCGCGTGGGTTTATCTGACGGGGTATGCAACAGCCGACGGCATGGTGCATTTCCGGAACGATGTGTATGGACTCGATATGCCGAAGAATGAGCCTGCGCCCGAACCGGAGGCCATCGACGTGCCGGCGACCGCATCCATCAAAACCAAACGGCTTTGAAACCTTCGAAGCGCAGAACGCCTGACTCTCACAAACTCTTTCTGCGTAGCAGCCGCCCTGACGACGGCACCGTCATGCGAGCCTTGCGCCATTCGAATACCACATCCTGAAGCATGTCGATGGCAGCCATGGCTTGGGCGCGAGAAGCCGCGATCGCAGCTGGATCGCGAAGAGCGAAACGGTCTGTGTCCTGAGCAAGCCGCCTGCAGCGATCTTCCACGAGGTGCCTCGCCTCCTGCAAGCGCGGATGCGGCGTAACGATGCCCGTCATCTCGTCGCAGAAGCGCAGGACTTCGCGCTCGAGATTTTCGCCTGAATACAAGCCTGAATAGCTATCGATCATGCTGCGGATATAACCGAGCGAACAACGAATTTCTTGCCTCAGTATCGTATCGCTGCTCATCGCGCGTCCCCGGATATGGAACTGCATTCCCGCCTGAATGGGCGATGAAGTGGGTTATACCCCACCGACTTCTAAAAAGGCGTTAGCCTGGCTTTCCCGCCTGCCGTTCAGAAGGAGTGTCGGATGGAGGCAACGCGGGCTGAACATTGCGCTCCGTCACCGAAAGCGGGGAAAACAGAATTTTCTCAAGCACGGGACCTGCAACGATCCCGGCTACGAACATGAATGCAGCGACGACCAAGCCTACTCGGCCACAAAGGCTCAGCACATTTCTCAATGCCATGGACCCGCCTCCCGCTTGCTTCGTCGGATGAAAGCTTAGGAGACGAAACCGCCGCCGCCAATAGGCTAAAGCACAAGATCGCGCGGCCATCGATTGCCGCTGCTTGAGCAATTCTCCTGAAAGTCCCACAACCAAAGCAGTTTCGGACTCAGACAATCAGCAAAAAAATTATGAATTCTGGTACGAACAGTCCCTCCGCTCGCACCGGATGAAACATTGTACTAACGAATTTCCATGCAGATTCGGACCCGTGGCTCCTATGACCTTCTCACCCATGCAGGCATGCTGCGCATCGTCAAATCGGCTGATTGGGTGAACAATTCAGCCTTGTTGGACTTGATCATTGATTGAACGGGATTGCTCGAATGCCCTACTCGCCTTCCTTTATCGCTGCAAAGAATCACGAGGAACTTGGCCCGTCTTTCTTCGATATTGTCGAGCCCGCGAGCTTTCCGCAGCATATCCTGCGCTACCGCAACCAGCGATGGGCAGAGCGGGTTGGTCTCGGCCTTCTAACGGATCAGGAATGGATCGAACATTTCGGCCGCTTCAAACCATTGCCTGGAAGCTTCGAGCAACCGCTGGCCCTGCGCTACCATGGCCATCAGTTCAGGACCTACAATCCTCATCTCGGCGATGGGCGCGGATTTCTCTTCGCCCAGCTTAAAGATGCCGAGAATCGACGGCTTCTCGACCTTGGAACCAAGGGAAGCGGGCAGACACCCTGGTCACGCCATGCAGACGGGAGGCTCACGCTCAAGGGCGGCGTGCGGGAGATCCTAGCAACTGAAATGCTGGAGGCGCTCGGAGTCGAGACTTCCAAATCCTTCAGCCTGATCGAGACTGGCGAGGAACTTGAGAGAGGAGACGAACCGTCCCCCACCCGGTCGGCGGTTCTGGTTCGCCTCAACCACTCCCACATCCGCATTGGAACGTTTCAGCGTTTTCTTTATCTCAACGAACCCGACAATCTCCGCAAGCTGCTCGACTACAGTGTTCGAACTTACCTGCCCGAGACTTGGCGCGATGAGGAGCCGGCCCGTGCGGCCGCCTTTCTCGAGCATGTCAGCCAGCGCGTCGCCCGCATGGGCGCGCAGTGGATGGCCGCGGGCTTCGTGCACGGCGTTCTCAACACCGACAATATTAATGTTACGGGAGAAAGCTTCGACTACGGACCATGGCGCTTTCTGCCCCATTACGATCCAGGCTTCACGGCAGCCTACTTCGACGAGACGGGCCTCTACGCATTCGGACGACAGCCTGACGCGCTGCTCTGGAACCTCTACCGCTTGGCTGAGTGCCTGCTCCCTCTGGCACCGCAGGACTTGCTTGAGCAAGCGCTCGCCTCTTTCGAGCCCGCCCTTCATTATGAGTTCGCACAGGCAATCCTGCGTCGCCTCGGGCTCCAATCCAGAGGCTACGAGCACGACGGGGCTTTGGCCAAGGCTCTATGGACTTTCCTTCACGAGACTCACGCTCCGTTCGAGCAGACGTTCTTTGACTGGTACGGAGGCACCCTGAGCGCCAAGCGTGCAGAGACGAGCAAGTCTGCAAGCCTCTATGAGCATGATTCCTTTCAGGCTTTCGGAAGCACCCTTAGCGGCTTCTCACCCTCCCCTCACATCAACCACAGACACCCATACTTCGAGCGGCCTACGCCCTGCACCATGCTCATCGATGACGTCGAAGCCATATGGGCCCCGATTGCCGCTGAAGACGACTGGTCGCTCCTTGCCGCCAAGCTCGACGATATTCGAGCGATGGCAGAAGCGTACCGGATCCAATGAGCTTCTGCAGACTATTATCCTGCACACTCAGTCATAGTAGCAATGGCCAAGCTAGAATGAGGCATAACTTAGCTATAATGTTGTCAAACCAAGCCATTTAAGTCTAGCATAGCGTATGCCTCAGGAAAGTTCCCCTCGGATAACGATTAGATTTTTATCATAAGCCAGGAACGTTATTCATATACATGCGCCTGTTAGCCAAGCACGCTGTCTTAAAGCAGCTACACATCACAATTGGCTAATTATGTAGGTGAACACATGAAGCGCTCACACGCTCTTGCTTTGTCTGGCGCAGCCCTCTTCCTTGCAATTGGCTCCCCGGCCTCTGCGCAAAGTTTCAGGTCCGGGCCACAGTGCATTCCGGCTGTTGCCAATCCCTCCATGTACCACAACTGCCGGCTTCAAATCGTGCAAGGTCAGGAACTCTGCCGTTGCGCCATCCGCCCTCAGGCCCTGCGCAGGATGGACGATCGTACCAGTGAACGGAGTCAGACCGACGCTGTGACCGGCTCGGTTGGCCGTAATCAGACCGTTGTTCCCGGCGCTGGAAATCCTGTGGTTGGCTCACCCGGCAACGTCAATGACGGACGGGGCCCCAGCCGTGGTGGTGGCGCTGTTGCAGATCGCGGCAACTCGGGAACCGGTGGTACGGGCAGCAATGGCGGCACCGGCAGCAATGGCGGCACGGGCGGAACCGGCAGCAATGGTGGCACCGGCAATGACGGTGGCACGGGCGGTACAGGCGGCAACGGCGGCACGGGCGGCAATGGCGGCACGGGCGGCAATGGCGGCACCGGGGGTAACGGTGGCAATGGCGGCAACGGAAACGGTGGCACCGGGGGTAATAATGGCGGCGGCAATGGTGTAGATAATGCTCCCGGCAACTCAGGCGGCACACCAGGCAACAACGCTAACGGCTCTCACTCCAACGGTCCCGGCAACTCAGATGGCGGGAACGGCGGCAAAGGTAACAACGGCAACAATGGTGGTGGCAACGGCAACAATGGCTATGGAAATGGTGGCGGTGACGGCAGCCCGAATGGCAAGGACGATACGAACCGCTAAGTCAGAACCCTAAGATCATGCAACACAACCCCTCGGTAGCAGATGCCACCGAGGGGTTGTGCGTTATAAGAGGGTGTCCCGGAAAGACGTATCTATAGAGCCTATGAAGGGGCTAAGCCCGCTGGGTCAGTGGAGGTGCGCATTTCAGAAATGTCCGCATTCTCAACACGGGTGCTGCAGCGTTGAATCACGCTGGCCGTGCGCCTGTCCATAGCATATGGCAGCCGTAGGATCGGCTGCATGGGAATTGTAAACTCTCCAATGCCGTATGGCAGTGTTGATGGATGGTTTACAAAGAAATTTTCAAGCGAGCCCTGGAGCGATCAACCCGGCGATCCATGCAGAAGGCACAGGCTCAATAACTAGGCCACAGTAACTTACCATTGCAGACCAACCGAAGAGCGCTGTCAACAAACCGGGCTGAGACCCGTTCAGCCCGGTTATGAAATGCTTTAGCGGTCACGCAGCAGCCGCTTGGCAGGCGCGCTCATACACATCCTGATACCGTGAGGCGGAACGATCCCAACCGTGAGGCCTGTTCATCGCAGCGCGACGCATGGCCGTGAGACGAGACCTCGAACGGAAGGTCTCAAGGCCTCGCCTGATCGCATCCTTGAACCGGTTGAGCGAAGGTTCGCCAAACAGGAACCCAGTGACACCATCCTCGATCGTGTCGGCCAACCCGCCGGTCCTGTGCGCGATGGGCAGGGAGCCGAAGCGCTGCGCATACATCTGGCTGAGGCCACAAGGCTCGAACCGGGAAGGCATGAGCAGAAAATCGCTGCCTGCATACATGCGACGGGCATCGCCCTCGTCATATCCGATCCTGACGCCGACGGAACCGGGATGGCGGCTCGACAGAGCTTTCAGTTCCGCCTCGAACCGAGCCTCACCCTGTCCGATTACCGCGATCTGTCCCCCTTGGGAGACGATCGTTTCCGCCGCCGAGATGGCGAGGTCGACGCCTTTCTGATGAACGAGGCGCGACACCACCGCAAACAGAGGCCCAGAGGATACGTCGAGTCCGAAGTTTTTGCGCACAATATTGGCGTTTGCACGCTTGCCTCGGAAGTTCTCGGCCGTAAATCGGCTGACCAAATAAGGGTCGGTGCTCGGATCCCAGCTCGCATCAATGCCGTTGATGATGCCGTCGAGACGCCCCTCTTCGGCGCGGGTCCGCAGAAGGCCATCGAGACCACACCCGAATTCCGGGCGTGTGATCTCCTGGGCATAGGTGGAGCTGACGGTCGTGATATGTGACGAGTAGTATATGCCTGCCTTCAGGAACGAGAGCTTGCCGTAAAATTCGACGCCGTTCATCTGAAAGGCTGCATCGGGAATGCCCAAATGGGATAAGCGATTCCGGTCGAAGTTTCCCTGATAGGCGAGGTTGTGGATCGTCAGGATCGTCGGAATGCGCTGCCCGCGCCAAGCAAGATAGGCTGCCGCAAGTCCTGATGGCCAATCGTTAAGGTGCAGAAGATCGGCACGCCACAAGGAATCGCCATTGCCGCAGGCGATGTCGGCCGCCGCCAGGCCAAGGCGCGCGAAGCGGATGTCGTTATCGCTCCAGTCATTTCCGAAGTTGTCGACATAGGGCGATCCGTCACGGTCGTAGAGTTCCGGGCACAGAAGCACGTAAACCGTCAGGCCGTCCTGGGTTGTTCCGCGTCCAAGGCCGCAGGCCGGTATGCCGAAGGACGCCGGCAGCCGGGCTATTTCCTCCACATCGCCGATCTGCGACAGAACTTGGCGATAGCCCGGGATGAGAATTCGTACATCGTAGTGATGGCGGAGCGCGCGGGGCAATGCCGCCGACACTTCACCGAGGCCACCAGCCTTGATGTAATCAGCGATCTCGGATGTAACGAAAAGAATCGATTGACGGCGCTTAATGGAAACGGAAGCCTGGGCACTACTTAGAAGTTCGGCATGCGCCAAGGTCGAGACACCTGAAACAGTGTCCAGTTGAGATGAATCCAGCATGTTAGCTCAGAGGCGCGATCCCCATCGACTCCCCCGCGCCATAGGCAGTCGGGCTTTTAACTCACTCAGCCAGGATGTGGTTCCACAGAATTTTCATGAAATTTTTGATTAACCCTTTCGGCCAGCTTGGCTGATCAACGCGCGCAATGCACGACTTACAGAAATCAGCTTGGCCGTTTTTCGTTTTGCTCCGGAACATTGCCCTGCAATGTTCGTTCGCAAGTGCCTTCCCCTGCTTTCCGGAGTTCAGATGCGGCGCGTTCACTCCATGCCCTTCGGGGCTGAGATAACCCCCGATGGTATTCGCTTTGCCCTATGGGCTCCCACGGCCAAGGATGTGCGGCTCGTGCTCGATACGGCCGAGCTTCCAATTGTGGCCGATGACGATGGTTGGTATCGCCACGTTTCACAGGATGCTCATGCGGGCAGCCGCTACGGCTATAAAATTGATGGCAGCCTCGTGGTGCCCGATCCAGCTTCCAGATTTCAGCCTGATGATGTCCACGGCCTGAGCCTCGTTGTGGATCCCGGAGCATATCATTGGTCTGACACAGCTTGGACGGGACGTTCCTGGGAAGAGACCGTCCTCTATGAAGTGCATGTGGGCACTGCCACCCCAGAGGGCACCTACGCAGGCCTGGTGACCAAGTTGGAGGACCTGCGCGATCTCGGCATCACGGCCGTCGAACTCATGCCCATCGGCGAGTTCCCGGGACGGCGCAACTGGGGCTATGACGGCGTTCTCCCCTACGCGCCGGATGCAGCCTATGGCAGCCCCGACGACCTGAAGCGCCTCGTGGAACGCGCACATGCCCTCGGCATCATGGTCTTCCTCGACGTGGTCTACAATCACTTCGGCCCGTCAGGCAATTATCTCCACGCCTATGCAACGACCTTCTTCACGGAGCGTCACCCGACGCCCTGGGGCGCGGGCATCAACGTGGATGGGGAAGGCAGCCGCAACGTGCGCGACTTCTTCTTTCACAACGCGCTCTACTGGCTGGAGGAATTCCATATCGATGGCCTTCGATTCGATGCCGTGCATGCGATTGTGGACGACGGCAAGCCGCATTTCATTGAGGAGCTGGCAAACAGAATCCGTGAAGCCATTCCCGATCGCCACGTTCACCTGGTGCTCGAAAATGAAGCCAACCAGGCGCGCTGGCTAGGCCGCGAAGCTGATGGGCAACCAAAGCTCCACACGGCACAATGGGCCGATGACATCCACAACGCGTGGCATGCGCTTCTGACCGGCGAGAACGAAGGCTATTACGAAGATTATGCCAACCGACCGCTCGAGCACCTCGGACGAGCGCTGGCGGAAGGTTTCGCCTATCAGGGCGACCCGTCTCCGCATAAGGACGGCGTCACCCGCGGCGAGCCCTCGGGCCATCTGACACCAACAGCCTTCGTGTCCTTTCTTCAGAACCACGATCAGGTGGGCAATCGCGCCTTCGGTGAACGCCTTTCGCATCTGATCTCACCCGAGCGCCTCGCTCTCGCACAAGGCGTCTTCCTCCTGTCGCCGCACATCCCGCTGATTTTCATGGGCGAGGAGTGGGCCGCCTCGACGCCATTCCAGTTCTTCGTCGATTTCGAGAGCGAGCCGGATCTGGCCAAAGCCGTACGCGAGGGACGACGCGGCGAGTTCAAGCGCTTCAAGGCTTTCACGGATCCGGAGATGTCGCAGCGCATTCCCGATCCGACCGACCGCGCGACCTTCGAGCGATCCAGGATCGATTGGTCAGAGCCTCGGCAATCGCCTCATCGAGAGTTTCACGCGCAGACCCGTCACCTGCTTGACCTTCGACAGACGGAGATTGTGCCTCTTCTAAAGAGCCAGTATCGCGGCTCGCGCTATACGATCTCACCCGAAAGAGCTCTCGCCGTGAACTGGACCTTTTCAGCTGGCACGCTTCGCCTGCTGGCCAATTTCGGAGACAGGACCGTGAGTGCGGCGACGGACGAAAATTTTCGCGTGCTCTGGTCCAACGGGAACGCCGAGAATGCGGATCAAAGCGTTCAGCTTCCGCCTTGGTCGGCAATCGTCATGAAGGGAGCATCCGCATGAGCAAGCTGGATGCTCTGCTTGAGCGGGTGTCCGCGCTTGTCGGCATTTCCCCAGACTACAGCGATGCCTTCGGGAAACGCGTTGAGACGAGTTCCGAGACGCGCAAAGCCCTGCTCTCCGCTCTCGGGCTCGACGTCTCATCCGAGAAAGGCGCACAGGAGAGTCTGAAGCGCCTTGAGCGACTGAAAGCAGGCTCAGTGCCCGCTGTTATAACGGTCGAAGCCGGAGCACCCGGGAAGATCAAGCTGCGTGGGGCAGCTGATGCCTCGACCTGGACGCTGACGGAGGAAGACGGAACCACCCATGATGGCCGGCTTACCAAGGCCAGCCGCACTCTCGACCTGCCCTCCCTTCCAATGGGCTATCACCAACTTCAGTTGGGTGACCGAGCGGCAACCATCATCGCCGCTCCTGAGAGGTGTTGGGAGCCCGAAGCTCTGAAGGGTGACGCGAGATTGTGGGGGTTGACGGCACAGGTCTATTCCCTGCGCTCAGAGCGTGATCTCGGGATCGGCGACTACTCGGACGTGGGGCTCGCCGCAGAGGGTGTCGGTCGTGTTGGCGGCGCGTTCCTGGGCCTGAGCCCGGTCCACGCACTTTTCGCGGCGGATCGTTCGAAGATATCCCCCTATTCTCCATCCTCGCGCCTGTTCCTCGAATCCCTCTACATTGACCCGACGATTGTCGAAGGTTTCATTGAGAGTGGCGCGCAGAAACTCCTTGAGGCACCAGACGTGCAAAAGCGCCTCGCCAAGCTGCGAGATGCTTCACTGATCGATTATGCCGAGGTCTGGGCCATCAAGATCCCGATCCTGGATGCTCTGTGGACCTGGTTCCAAGCCTCGGGTGATCATAGTGCTCTCGACGCTTTCCGCCGACAGGGCGGCGAAGCTCTGGAGGCGCACGCGACCTTCGAGGCGCTCTCCGACCATTTCCGGGCGCAAGGTCGCTTCTGGACCGGCGAGTGGCCCGACTCCTTCCGGTCAGTCCGTTCTGACGAGGTCGGGCGCTTCCGGTTGGAGAAGCCAGAGCGTGTCGCCTTCCATGCCTGGCTGCAATGGTTGGCAGACCGGCAGTTGGGGCAGGCCGCCCAGCGGGCCCGCGCCGCCGGACTTCCCATCGGACTTTATCGCGATCTTGCCGTTGGGTCAGATGGCGGCGGATCTGAGATCTGGTCGACGCCCGAGCGCTATGCTCCCGGGTTATCCATCGGCGCGCCGCCGGATCCGCTCGGCCCGCAGGGGCAGGATTGGGGTCTGCCGCCCTTCAACCCGCTCACCCTGGAAGAGCAGGGTCTTGCTGCCTTCCGCAATCTCGTCTCGGCCAACATGCGCCATGCCGGCGCGATCCGCATCGACCACGCCTTCCAGCTTCAGCGTCTCTTCCTGATTCCGTCCGGTGCTCCGGCCTCGCAGGGGGCCTATGTGGATTACCCGTTCGAGGCCATGCTGGCGGTGCTGCGCATCGAGAGCCACCGCGCGCGTTGTCTCGTGATTGCGGAAGACCTCGGAACCGCGCCTGAAGGCTTCTCCGATGCGATCATGGAATCGGGTGTTCTCAGCTACCGGGTCCTCCCCTTCGAGCGCGAGGGCTCGGCCTTCAAGAAACCGGCCCAATACCCACGTTCGGCCCTTGCCGTGATCACCACCCACGACCTGCCGACCTTCACAGGATGGTGGCGCGGCCTCGATGTTGACCTGCGCCAGACCCTCGGCATCTTTAACCCGAAGACCTCTGACCAAGAGCGTGTCGCACGCAAGGCTGACAAGGTTCATTACACCAAGGCGCTTGCGGCAGAGGGTCTTCTAGCCTCGATGCAGGCACCGGAAGAGCCGCCGCTGGAAGCAACCATCCGTTACCTCGCCCGCACGTCCTCAGTGCTCACAGCCGTGCAGATCGAGGATGCATCCGGCGAGCTGAACCAGCCGAATATGCCGGGCATGGACGTTGGTCACCCCAACTGGCGCCGCAGGCTGTCGAACACGGTCGAGGACATTGCCGCTCCGGGCAGTCTGCTGGCGAAGCTCGCCGTCGCCCTCACCGAAGAGGGCCGGGACATTCGCGCCCGCAGGAGCAGCCTTGCCTCGCCGCCACCGCGCGCCACCTACCGCGTGCAATTTCACAAGGATTTCACGTTCGACGATGCCGTGAAGATTGTGCCTTATCTGGCAAGGCTCGGCATCAGCCATGTCTATTCCTCGCCCATCCAGGCGGCCGCGCCGGGATCCACCCACGGCTACGACATCGTCGATCATTCCGTGATCAATCCGGAGTTCGGTGGCGAGGAAGGGTTCCGCCGTTTCTCTAAGGCTCTGAAGGAGCACGGCCTCAAACTCGTGCTCGACATTGTACCGAACCACATGGGCGTCGGCGGAGAATCCAACGGCTGGTGGCTCTCCGTGCTGGAATGGGGGCGCCTCTCCCCCGTGGCCGATGCTTTCGACATCGACTGGGAGCGTCCCGGAGCAGAGGGAAAGCTGATCATCCCATCCCTGGGTGGCCTTTATGGCGAGGTTCTCGAAAGAGGTGAACTGCAGCTGAAATTCGATCCCGAGAACGGCTCCTTCAGCGTGTGGCATTGGGAGCATCGTTTCCCGGTTTGTCCGACAACTTACCCCGAGATCCTCGATCGCGCTTTGGTGTCCCTGAGCAATCCCGAAAAAGCCGGGAAGCTGCGAAACGTCACCGAACGCTTGCACGCCATGAGAGAGCAGGCCACCAGCGGGAGTTCCTCTTCTCTTCCAGTAGAGGCGGAGGGGCTGAAGCATGATCTCGCACAGGCTGTTGCTGGCTCTGCGGACATGCGGAAAGCCATCGATAGAGCCGTTGCGGCCTTTAACGGAAACCCGGATGATGCGGGAAGCTTCGAGGCCCTGCACCGCCTGCTGGAGGCGCAGGTCTACCGTCTTGCCTTCTGGCGGGTGGCATCGAGCGATATCAACTACCGCCGGTTCTTCGACATCAATACCCTGGCCGGCATCCGCGTCGAGATCCCGCACGTCTTCGACAAGACTCATGAGCTGATCCTCCGCCTCGTGAACGAGGGTCTCGTTCACGGCCTCAGGATTGACCACATCGATGGCCTCGCCGACCCGGAGGGCTATGCCCGCACCCTTCAAGAGAAGGTTGGCCCCGGTTTCTACGTGGTGGTCGAGAAGATCCTTGAGCCCGGCGAGGAACTGCCCCCCTGGCCCGTGGCAGGAACGTCGGGATACGACACACTCAACGTGATCGACGGCGTGCTGGTGGACGGACGAGCGAGCGATGATTTCGAGCGGATCTACCGCGAGGGATCGGGTCTCCAGGGCTCCTACGGGGATCTCCTTAAGGAAGCCAAGGTCGAGATCATGGAGAAGAACTTCGCCAGCGAACTCGGGGTTCTGGTCTCCGACATCAAGGTCATCGCCGATGCCAACCGCCGCACACGCGACTATACCACATTCGCCCTGCGCCAAGCCTTGGTAGAGATCGTTGCCGCGTTCCCCGTCTACCGCAGCTATCTGAAAGAAGGTGAGCCTGCAGCCGAGGACGTGCGGCTGATCGAGGAAACGATCGCGGCTGCCAAAACCTCCAGCGCTCTTCCCGATCAAACCGTGCATGGCTTCATCGCCTCGGCCCTTCTCGGCCGAACGCAGTCCGGCGACGCTGACAACGTGCGCCGCTTCCGCCGCCGGTTCCAGCAGCTCACAGGGCCTGTCATGGCCAAGAGCCTGGAGGACACGCTCTTCTACCGGTATGGCCGCCTGATTGCCCTGAACGAAGTAGGCGGTGATCCCGGTCATTTCGGCCTGTCACCAGAGGGCTTCCATCGGTTAAACGAAGATCGTGCGCAAAACTGGCCTCACGCCATGATCGCCACCGCAACGCACGACACCAAGCGCGGCGAAGATGCGCGCGCCCGGCTTCTTGCACTCTCCGAAATGCCAGAAGAATGGGCGGAGGCCCTCGAGCTCTGGAAGGAGCTGGCATCCCCTCACCTGTCACAGATCGACGGGGTTCCGGCGCCTGATGACAACGATCAGGTCATCCTGCTCCAGGCCCTCCTTGGCGCGTGGCCCTTGGAACTTCTGGAGAAGGCTGATTGCAAGAAATTGGCCTCGTTTCAGGAGCGGATGGAGGGCTATCTCACGAAGGCGCTCCGTGAAGCCAAGCGACACACGAGCTGGGTTGCCCCGCATGAAGCCTATGAGGAGGCCGCTCTCGGGCTTCTCAGAGCCGTGCTCGATCCGAAGGCCTCATTCCTGGAACGCTTCGGTGATCTGAACCGGCGCCTGTCTGTATTGGGCATGCTGAACGGATTGACCCGCACAGCCCTCAAGCTGACATTGCCCGGTGTGCCTGACATCTATCAAGGTACGGAGTTCTGGGATTTCTCCCTGGTCGATCCCGACAACCGGCGTCCGGTGGATTACGCAGCTCGTTCCATTGCGCTGGAGAAAGATGACGCTCTCACCTCTCTGATGAGGGCTTGGACTGATGGGCGGATCAAGCAGAGGATCATCGCCGCTCTGTTGCGAGACCGGGCCCAATCACCTGCACTCTATGCGGAAGGCAACTATCAGACGCTGAAAGCCGAAGGTGACCGTGCGGACCATCTTCTGGCTTATGTCAGGCGGCATGGGGCCGATTCGCTTGCCATCGTCGTTCCGCGTCTGTGGGCAGGATTGATGAAGAGCGATAACCCATCCATCGATGCTGCAATTTGGGGGGACACAAGCATTGAGCTTGCACAGGGTCGTTGGCTGAACGTGATAACAGGCAATGAAGTGCTTGTTGACGGGAGTCGGGCAAAAGTGTCTGGCCTGATGGGGGACGTTCCTTTCGCCGTTCTCAGGCTGAGGCCCTCATAGGCAAATGCAAGTCGTCTGCGAGAATGGAGAGCCGAACTTATAGTTCAGCTTAGCGGGGACTTCCTGCAGGCTTGCGCGTTGACGAGCACAGACATTTTGCCTCGCTTGGCTTCCGAGATTTCCAATGAATGACAAAGTAGATACCCGTGAGCAGTCGCAGCCTCAGATCGTCGCCCCGAACGTGCGGCGCACGTCCCGCGTCCGGGAAGGACTTCCCTACCCACTTGGAGCCACATGGGATGGGCTAGGCGTCAATTTTGCAATCTTCTCCGCGAATGCCACGAAGGTTGAGCTTTGCCTGTTCGACGAAGACGGCGAGCGGGAAATCGAGCGGATCGAGCTTCCAGAATACACGGATGAGGTCTGGCATGGTTACCTGCCGGATGCGCGGCCAGGCACAACCTACGGCTACCGGGTTCATGGCCCCTACGAGCCCATGGCCGGCCACCGCTTCAACCCCAACAAGCTCCTGCTCGATCCTTACGCCAAGCAGCTCATCGGCGACCTGAAGTGGAACCCGGCACTGTTCGGATACACCCTCGGATCGCCCGATGCCGACCTTTCCTTCGACAAGCGCGACAGCGCGTCGTTCATGCAAAAATGCCGGGTCGTGGAGTCGGCTTTTACCTGGGCGCGGGCGCGGCGGCCGCAGATCCCGTGGGAACGGTCCATCATCTACGAGACTCATCTGCGCGGCTTCACCATGCAGCATCCGGCAGTGCCGAAGGAGTTTCGCGGCACGTTCTCAGGGCTCATGCAGCATGAGGTGATCGAGTACATCAGGAGTCTCGGCGTCACAGCGGTCGAGCTGCTGCCGATTCATGCTTTCGTGGATGACAGCTATCTGGTCGAGAAAAAGCTGAAGAACTACTGGGGCTACAATTCGATCGGCTTTTTCGCGCCACAACCGCGCTACCTCGCAACGCCCTTCATCAACGAGGTGAAGGAGATGGTGAGCCATCTCCACGATGCCGGAATCGAGGTGATCCTGGATGTGGTTTACAACCACACGGCCGAAGGCAACGAACTGGGGCCGACCCTCTCCTTCCGGGGCATCGACAACGCTTCCTATTACCGGCTTGCGCCCGATCCCCGCTACTACATCAACGACACGGGTACCGGAAACACGGTAAACCTCAGCCACTCCCGTGTGCTCCAGATGGTCACGGATTCATTGCGCTATTGGGCGCAGGAGGTTCAGATCGACGGCTTCCGCTTCGATCTCGCGACGATCCTGGGCCGTGAGCCGCATGGTTTCGAGGAAGATGGCCGCTTCCTTGATGCCTGTCGCCAGGATCCTGCGCTCAGCCAAGTCAAGCTGATTGCTGAACCATGGGATTGCGGACCGGGAGGCTATCAGGTCGGGCGCTTCTCGCCCGGCTGGGCCGAGTGGAACGACCGCTATCGCGATACGGTGCGTGCCTACTGGAAGGGTGAAGAGGGAAAGCTGCCGGAGCTTGCAGCCCGCCTCACGGCATCAGCGGACATCTTCAACAAGCGCGGGCGTCGACCCTGGTCTTCCGTGAATTTCATCACCGCCCATGACGGCTTCACGCTAAACGATCTCGTCTCCTACAACGAGAAGCACAACGAGGCGAACGGAGAGGACAACAAGGACGGCCACGATCATAACCTCTCCTTCAACTATGGCGTTGAAGGACCGACGGATGATCCGGAGATACGCTCGCTGCGCCTGCGCCAGATCCGCAACATGCTGGCCACCCTGCTCTTCTCGCAAGGAACGCCGATGCTGCTGGCCGGTGACGAGTTCGCCCGTACCCAGCAGGGCAACAACAACGCCTATTGTCAGGATAACGAGGTCTCCTGGATCGATTGGGAAGGAATCGACGAGGACGGAGTTGACCTTCTCGAGTTCACCCGCAAGCTGATCCAGCTGCGTCAGAACCTGCCGATCCTGCGGCGCATGCGCTTTCTTTCCGGCATCTATAACGAGGAGCTCGACGTCAAGGACGTGACATGGCTCACTCCCGCAGGCGATGAGATGACGCCTGAGAACTGGGAGGATCCCAATGCCCGCTGCATCAGCATCCTGCTGGATGGACGTGCGCAGCCGACCGGCATCCGCAGGCGAGGCACGGACGTGACTCTCCTCATGATCCTGAATGCTCACAGCGATGTGGTGAAGTGCACCTTGCCGGAGGTGATCGGCGGAGAGGCCTGGATGTGTCACATCGACACCAACCAGCCTGATTTGGACACTCCGGCGGAATTCGGTTTCGGCAAGGTCTATACAGTCACGGCTCATTCCCTGCTTTTGTTCCAGCTGAAGCCAGCCAAGCAGCCGAAGCCTGAAAAAAGGAAGAGCGCCTGATACGGCGCTTTTACCATCGATCTTACGTGGGCAGGCAGGAGCGGTAGAGGTCGGCATATTGCTTTGCGGGGCGACGCCAACTCACATCCGCACTCATGCCGTTGTCCTGTAGGCGCCGCCATGCCTGCCTGTCGCGCCAAAGGGCTTTCGCTCGGTCAATGGCATCCGTAAGCGGCGAGACTGCAACAGGTCCGAATTGGAAACCTGTGGCGGCGCCGGCAGCGACTGCCATTTCATTGGCATCGATCACCGTATCGGCCAATCCGCCAACCCGGGACACGATGGGCACGCTCCCGTAGCGCATGGCGCACAACTGCGTCAGGCCACAGGGTTCAAACCGTGACGGCACAAGTAGGGCGTCGCTGCCGCCCTGGATCAGGTGGGCGAGCCCTTCGTCATAGCCGAAGAAACATCCGACTTGGCCAGGATGAACAATGCTGGCGGTCCTGAAGCTTTCCTCGAGGCCCCTCTCTCCGGAGCCCAGGAGCGCCAGTTGTGCGCCGCCTGCAAGCAGCCTCGACAAGCTGGCAAGCACGAGGTCGAGACCTTTCTGCTCGGACAGGCGGCTGACGGCGCCGAAGAGCATGACGTCAGGATCCTGACTCAAGCCCAAGCGCTTCTGCAGGCCCTCCTTGTTGGCGATCCGGGCATCGATATTGTCACGGTCGTATGTCTGCATGAGGTTGGTGTCCGCAGAAGGATCCCAGACCTTGTCATCGACTCCGTTGAGAATGCCGGACACGGCAATGGCGCGAACCCGAAGCAATCCATCGAGACCCATTCCGCCCTCTCGCGTCTGGATTTCCTTGGCATAGGTCGGTGAAACGGTCGTGATCCGATCCGCGTGTTGCAAGCCGGCCTTCAGGAATCCGATCTGCCCATAGTATTCAACGCCGTCGATGGTGAAGGTGCTGGCCGGCAATCCCAGTTCGAACAACAGGTATGGTGGAAAGACGCCCTGAAAGGCGATGTTGTGTATCGTCATTACCGTTGCGGGACGCGGGCCCTCCGCGAGGCTCAGGTAGATCGGCACGAGCCCGGCCTGCCAATCATGGGCATGAACCACGTCGGGTACGAATCCTGGCGCCAGTCCTTGTCCGATGTCGGCCGCCGCCCGGGCGAGGGCCGCGAAGCGCTGCGCATTGTCGGGCCAGTCCCGGCCATCGGGCGCGAGGTAGGGAGAACCGGGCCTGTCGAAGAGATGCGGGGCGTCGATGACGAAAAGGTCCAGATCCCCTGCTCTTCCTGACAGCAGGCTTGCCGTTCCGCCGAAGAGGCCGGGATAACGATGGACGACGTTCGAGCTCTCAAGAGTCCCCAGAACGGCAGGATACCCCGGAACGAGCGTGATGACCTTCACGCCTTCCGCGGCAAGGGCGGATGGAAGGGCTCCGGCGACATCGGCCAATCCACCTGTCTTGATGATGGGAAAGATCTCTGACGTGACGGATAGAACGTTCAGAGGCCTCATCCAGTCAGTCTCTCGATCATCGGCTTTGTGATGAGGCTGATGCCCTTCTCAGTGCGGCGGAACCGCTGCGCGTCGAGTTCTGGATCCTCGCCGACCACAAGCCCGTCGGGGATGCGTACGCCCCGGTCGACAACAACGTTCTTGAGGCGCGCACCTCTTCCGACATCTGCATAGGGAAGAATGACGGCTCCCTCGACAGAGGCATAGGAATGGAGATGCACGCCCGTAAAAACGAGCGACTGGCGCAGCGCCGCTCCCGACACGATGCAGCCGCTGGAAACGAGCGAGTTGATGGCGTGACCGCGGCGACCCTCCTGATCGTGAACGAACTTCGCCGGCGGCCATGTTTCCGTGAAGGTGGAGATTGGCCAGTCGTGGTCATAAAGATCGAGGGAGGGCACGATCGCCGTCAGATCGATGTTAGCCTCCCAGTACGCATCCACGGTCCCGACGTCCCGCCAATAGGCCTCTGCGTCGCTTCCACCGGCCTCAGCTCCGGAGCGGACGCAGGAGAGGGTGAACCGGTGTGCTACGGCTTTGCCGTGCTGGACCAGATAGGGGATGATGTCCTTTCCGAAATCCCGGTTCGAGCCGGGTGTCTCCGCATCGCGCCTCAGCTGATCGAACAGGAACCGGGTGTTGAAGACATAGATGCCCATGCTCGCCAGGGCCTTGTCCGGGTTGTCCGGCATTCCGGGCGGGTCGGCAGGCTTTTCGAGAAAGGAGACGATGCGATCCGTCTCATCAACGGCCATCACCCCGAAGCCGGTCGCCTCCATGCGCGGCACCTCGAGGCAGCCAACGGTCACATCAGCCCCCATGTCCACGTGCTGCCGCAACATGAGTTCGTAATCCATTTTGTAGATATGATCACCCGCAAGGATGATGATGTACTCGGGATCGATGCTCGCGATGATGTCGATGTTCTGATACACCGCATCGGCCGTGCCCTCGTACCACATGGTTTCCGAGACACGCTGGCTGGCTGGCAGGATATCGAAGCTCTCGTTCCGCTCGGCCCGGAAGTAGTTCCAGCCCCGCTGCAGATGCCGGATCAGGCTGTGGGCCTTGTACTGTGTTGCCACTCCGATGCGTCTGATGCCGGAGTTCAAGGCGTTCGAGAGTGCAAAATCGATAATCCTAGTGTTGCCCCCGAAATAGACCGCGGGCTTGGCGCGAATGTCAGTCAATTCCATTAACCGGCTGCCACGTCCTCCGGCGAGAACATACGCCATGGCGTGACGGGCGAGAGGCGCGTAGGGAACGCTGGAATTCGGCAAGGCCAGGTCCTCACATCAATGGCAGTCACCTGATTATATAGGGGCCGAGATGGCTGCTGGTACTTATTGCGTGATCGACTTCAAGGGAGTACCGCCCGGGAGCCTCCGACCGAATGCCGAAGGCTTGTATGCCGATCGTGCTTAGGTCACCCGCGTCGTCCGCCTGCGCTTCGGCGTTGCGGCAGGAGCCTCCCTGCTTTCCTCCACGGGAGCCGGAGCAGGACTGCGCTTCTTGCGGGTCTTCTGGGCAACTGGGGGAGCCTCATCGGCCGTCATGCTGGTCATGCCCAGGGGAGCGGGATCGATGAGGGATGGAGGCTGGACACCCGATCCTTCACTGCTTTCGCCGAGAATCTCGCGTTCGGCCTGATACCAATATTCGTCCGCTCGATCAGGGAGAGCCCCGTGCCGCATCCAGAGCTCGTAAGCCCGGTCGCGGATTTTGCTTTCAAGTTCCTTATCCATGGTCGCCCTTCAGTCCTGATGTCATGCCCCAACCCGATAAAGCGCAAAGGCAAGACAGCCGGACCATCCTGCCGCTTTTGGCGCGCTCACCGTGCGAACTGTGTAAATTATTAGGCGCTTCGCCGGATTGGCAACGGCACGGACCTGAATCTGCTGCAAATGCCTGCTCAGAAATCAGCCCGGCCCCGATGAAATTTCAGGCGCCTTCAATGGCCTCAGGCGCCTTGAAGCGAATGACCCTATACACATACCAAATTACCAGACCCGCAATCACGACATTTGAGACAGGGTTCAGCCATTCCGAGACCCTCTCGTACTGGCTCTCAAGGAGATACCCGGCGCCCGCGAGCAAAACCGTCCAGAGGGCCGTTCCGAGGGAGCTCCACAGCAGGAAGGTGGAAATCGGGATGCAATTCACACCTGCTGGGACGGAGATCAGAGAGCGGATCGTTGGGATCAGGCGCCCGAGGAACAAGGCAAGACCCTGATGGCGGGAAAAGAAGGCCCTGGCTTGGTCCACCTCATCGGGATGCATAGTCAGCCATCGCCCATGCCTGGCGGCGAACTGCTTCAGACGCTTCGGACCGATCCAGCGGCCGATCAGGAACCAGAAATAGGCGCCTGCGAGGGAGCCTATCGTCCCCGCAAGAACGACGCCTGTGAAGCTGAGCGTCCCCTTGGCGGCAGAAAAGCCCGCCAGGGGCATGATGAGTTCCGAAGGAATGGGCGGGAAAACATTCTCCAGCAGCATGAGCAGGGCAATGCCGAGATATCCGGCCTTGTCGATGAGGCTGACAATCCAATCGAACACGCTGTTCCATCCCTTGTGAATCAATCCGGAAATTTGCCGATGCAGGCTTGGTCCGCAAGCCTAATCGCCCTGGGCAACGATTTAGGAGCTCTGTGTTTCCACCCGGAACCTCGGCCTCGGTTCCCGAGTTGGCAGAGGACTGCGTTTAGGATCTTAGTCGCGTGCAGCTTCTGGAAGAAACGACGAGCCGGCATGAACTTCAGCTTGCCCAGGCAGCCCTTCGGCTGCCCGAGGGATCGATCGTGCGCCCTGACCGGAATTGCTGGCGCGTCGCCGAGGCCGATCGTGCGTCGGTTCTGATCGACGGCGCTGCCTACTTCGCTTGGCTCGAAGCGGCCCTGCGCCGTGCCCGACGCTCCATTCTCATCATCGGCTGGGACTTCGACGGCAGCATCCGCCTGCGCCCGGATGTGAGCGCGGAGGATTCCCCGCCGCTCGGTCCCCTGCTCCGCTCCCTCGTGGAGGCCAGACCGGACCTTGAGGTCCGGATTCTGGTGTGGAGCGTTGCCGTCGTGCATGCCCCCGGCGCTCCCGGCCCGCTCATCTTCGGCGCTGAGTGGCAGGACCACCCGCGCCTGCAACTCAAGCTCGACACCCATCACCCACTTTATGCCGCCCACCACCAGAAGATCGTCTGCATCGACGATGCACTGGCATTCGTCGGCGGCATGGACCTGACGGTCGAGCGCTGGGACACGCAGCGCCATGCCTGCGACGATCCTCTCCGGCTGAAGGATGATGGGAGCATCTACGAACCGGTCCACGATCTTCAGATGGCCGTCGACGGCGAAGCCGCACGATCCATTGCGGAGGTAGGCTATGGCCGCTGGAAATTTGCGACGGGCGAGAAGCTGAGCCCAGCCTTATCGGATGAGGCCGATCCGTGGCCGGAGGATCTTTCCGTCGATTTCGCCAACGTGCCGATCGCCATCGCCCGCACCTACCCGGCCTGGGGAGACCAGCCTGCCGCGCAGGAGGCGGCGGCTCTGACTCTGGACGCGCTGTCCGCCGCGAGGAAGAACATCTACATCGAAGCGCAATACATGACGGCTCCCTCGATCGGCGACGTCCTCGAGCGTCAGCTGGCCGATCCGGGCGGGCCCGAGATTGTCGTGATCCAGACGCACGAATCCCATGGCTGGGCGGAAGAACTGGTCATGGGCACGAACCGGGACAGGCTGATCCGGCGTCTGCGCAAATGCGATCACTACAACCGCCTGCGTGTCTATTACCCGGTCATCCCCAATGGAGCGGGCGGGGAATGCCAAGTGCTTATCCATTCCAAACTCATCATCGTCGATGACGTGTTCCTGCGCATCGGCTCCTCGAACCTGAACAACCGCTCCATGGGCCTCGACAGCGAATGCGACCTCGCCATCGAGGCGATGACCGAAGAAGAGCGTCGGACCATTGCTCATCTGAGAGACCAATTGATCGCAGAGCATCTCGATACACAGCCGGAGACATTCGCCGAGGCTCTTGCGGGAACAGGCGGGTCCGTCATCCGGGCGATCGACCAGCTCAACACCGGAGACCGCGGCCTGCGTGCCTTCGGGGCCATGGCCGATATCGGGCCCGATGCACCGGCACCGGGGACCAGCCTTTTGGACCCGCCGGAGCCTTTCGAGCCGCTCGCCCTGTTTCGCCGCCGCAAGGACTGACGTTTAGGCTTTCACGGGAGCGGGAGCGTCTCCGTGGGCGTCCGAACCCCGATGCCGCAGGACCAGTTCAGTCGCGGCAAACAGGATGCCCCCTAAACCAAGCGGCGCGAGGAAATAGACGAACCGGAACACCAGAAGCGGCCCGATCAGGTTCTCCTGGGGTAGAAGGTACATGACGACGCTCTCGATGACGCCAAGGCCTCCAGGCACATGGCTCACGAGCGCCGTCGCATTGGCGATCACATAGACCGATGCCACGCCAAGATAGGCAACGTCTGCCACGGCCGCGAGGGTCTGATGAAGGCAGGCAGCCACAAAAGCGAAGTTGATGGATCCAATCAGAACCTGCCCGATGGCGAGCCGGAATCCCGGAACCTCAAGCGACCAGCACCGGATCCGCAGCGGCCGGTGCACGAAGAAGGACAGGGTCAGATATATTGCCGGGACGGCAAGGCAGGCTATGCCCAGGGCAACGATGATCGGATGGGTCAGCCCTGTAATCTCCACGGCTAGCCTCGATCGCAGGAGCAAGGCTGCTCCGCCCAGTGTCGTCAGGCCGAGCCCGACGGTGACGCCGCAGAAGACGATGACCTTCGCCACCTCGCCCGCGGCAAGCCCCCAGCGGCTGTAGAAGCGATAGCGCACAGCACCGCTGCTTAAGGCGGCCAATCCGAGGTTATGGCCGAGGGAAAGGGCCGTGAAGGAGGCCAGGGCCGCCTTTGGATACGGCAGCGGCCGGCCGACATAGCGCAAGGCCAGATGGTCGAAGAAGGTCAAGGACACATAGCTCGCTGCAGCAAATCCTGCAGCAGCCAGGAGGCTTGGCACGGGAACGGCCGTGACGGCGGCGATCAACTCGTTCAGGCTGTAGCGGCTGAGCGTGCGGTACAGCAGAAAAGCTGCCAGACCGACGGCAGCCGCAGCGATCAGGTACTTCCAGTTACGCATTCCTTCTCCTCAACCGCGTTGCAACCGCACACGAAACGACTCTGCTCTCAAAAGTTCAACGCAAAGGCGGAGCCTGCGATCCGTAATGTGATCTTGTAAGCCCCCTATCCATGCATGTGGGCCATGCTGGTCTGGTGCGCCTTGCCGCGAACGATGTGGAATTCGACAAGAAGCGGGAGATGATCCGAGGCAATGCGGGCTAAAGGATTCCTCACCGCTTCCACCCGCTGCACCGCAATCCCGCGGCTGACGAACACATGGTCGATGCGGAATATCGGCAGGCGCGACGGGAACGTCGCCCTGGGCTTGGGAAGCCTCCCCAACGCCTGCACATCCCAGAGGTGCGAGGTCAAACGCTGATAGGCCCGCGACCGCGGCGTGGCGTTGAAGTCCCCTAGCAGGATCACCGGCCCCCGGCAGGCCTGATGGCCAAGCCAATGCGGACCCAGCAGGGCATTCACCTGCGCCAATCTTTCGTGGCGGCGCAGGCCCAGGTGGGTGTTGATGACCTGGACATCGGCGCCTCCGAGGTTGACCGAGGCCCAAAGAGCGCCTCTCGGCTCCAGGCGCGGCTTTCCGGCGAGACCCGGAAGAGCCTCAGCCTTGACAAGCTTCGAGGGCCTGTGGGTCAGGATCGCGTTGCCGTATTCCTCCTCCAGCACCCGCATGCTGGCATGGAAATGCACATGCATTCCGAGCGCCTGGGCAATCGCATGAGCTTGATCGACACCCCCGGTCCTGGTCCGTCCTACGTCGAGCTCCTGCAGCGCCACGACGTCCGGCTCATAGGCTGCAATCACATCGGCGATGCGCGCAGGGGAGAGCCGTCCGTCCGTGCCGAGGCAGCGGTGTACGTTATAGGTCAGGATTCGTGGCACTTCGCCCCCTGTTGGCAGACCTCCGGAGGGAGCGCCCTGCCCACCGGCTGGTTCCTATGCAGATGGAACCAGAACTCCCATCGATGGAGCCCGGATCCATTGAAGCTCGGCTTTTTGACAGGCTTGAGGCCGCACATCCCGGCGATGCTGGGCGGTTCCACCACTCAACCCGAGGGGTCCGAGGGATGTGAGTTGGGAAATGGAACGGGGACCGTGCGTACATCCGGCACCGGTCCCCGCCTTCTCGACCGGCTGCAGCAGCAACCGGATTCAGCCATCATAGACCAGACGCGGGAGGCCAGATCAGAGAATAGGAGGTAGGAGGCCTTACCCTGTCGGGGGTCGGATGTCCGAAAGGGTGCCGGAAGCCCCGTCCATGGAAGCGCAACTATGCAAGAAAAAGAGGTTCCCGCCCCTGCCCCGGCGCGCTATGGCATGCCTATGGAAGGCAGTTGGAGCTGACATGTCCGAGATGTTCTCTCTTCAGAAAGACAAGATCCGTGTTCTCCTGCTCGAGGGGGTGAACCAGAGCGCGGTCGATCTGATTAAGGCGGCGGGCTACACCAACCTGACTCACCTCAAGACCGCCCTCGACGAGGACGAACTCATTGAAGCCCTGCAGGGGGTCCACCTCCTGGGCATCCGCTCCCGCACTCAGCTGACGAGTAGGGTTCTGCAATCCGCCAACCGGCTGATCGCTGCCGGCTGCTTCAGCGTCGGGACGAACCAAGTCGACCTGGAGGCTGCCCGCCAGGCCGGCATTCCGATTTTCAACGCTCCGTTCTCCAACACCAGGAGCGTGGCCGAGTTGGTGATTGGCGAGATTGTCATGCTCCTGCGACGCACCTTTCACAAGGCCAGCGCAGCGCATAGAGGCCAGTGGGACAAGTCCGCGACAGACAGCCACGAGGTGCGTGGCAAGACGCTCGGCATCGTAGGCTATGGCAATATCGGCTCGCAACTCTCCTACTTGGCGGAAGCCATGGGCATGCGCGTCATCTTCTTCGATCAGACCGACAAGCTCCGCCACGGAAATACGGAGCCTGCCGATAGCCTGCACGCCCTGCTGAGCCAGAGCGACATCGTCAGCCTGCATGTGCCGGAGACCCCGGCAACGCACGGAATGATCGGCAAAGACGAGATCGCCGCCATGAAGAAGGGCGCCTATCTCATCAACAACAGCCGCGGCACGGTGGTCGACCTCGACGCCTTGGCCGAGGGGTTGAGGAGCGGTCATCTGCGGGGAGCCGCAGTCGATGTGTTTCCCATTGAGCCTGCATCCAACAAGGAGCCTTTCGTCACCCCGCTGCAGGGCCTCGATAACGTTATTCTGACACCTCACATCGGTGGATCGACGGAGGAGGCGCAGGAGCGCATCGGCGCAGAGGTCGCCAAGAAGCTGACCGATTACTCCGACGTGGGCACGACGGTCGGAGCCGTGAACTTTCCTCAGGTGCAGCTGCCATCCAGGACGACCGGCACCCGCTACATCCATGTGCACAGAAACGTGCCCGGAATGCTCGGGCGCCTGAACAACGCCTTCTCCCAACGGGGCCTCAACATCACAGCCCAGCATCTGCAGACCGATGGCGAACTCGGTTATGTGGTGATCGAGGTGGAAGGTCGGCCCGAGCAGAGCCGGGACACGCTGCAAGAGATCCGCGCGCTTGAAGGGACTATTCGCGCCCGGCTGCTCTATGCCCGCGGATGATCCTCAGATGCGGGACGCCTGACGTGTCGGACGACCTTCATCGAGCATTTGTGCTGAAGTCATGATACCGTCGATGACGCTCTCTCCTCCGTGAAGGCGACGGCGCGCTCGTCCAAGCGAAAGCAGGAATGTGATTGCCGGTACTCATATGAAGTTACGTCATTTCATGCATCAGGCAGCGGCCGGGCTCGCCCGCATGATAGGGTTTCCTCGTATCGTTGCGGACAAGGCGGAACCAGTGCCTGGAGAGGCTTTCCTCTCGAACGCAGAACACAAGCAGACTGGAGATGATCGTCTCTCAGGCTCATCTCCCGAAAAGCGCCGATCTCTCGTTCCTCCGCAACTCGACGATCAGGAGGAAGCCCCTTCGTCCATTCATGCCCAATTGGAACGCTTCAGCCATATGAACACGTCCGTAGACACCCTGGCCGAGCAGATGCTGACCCTCGTCGAGATCGTGTCTGCTCAGGAGCGAGACATCAAAGCGCTCAAAGAGCAGTGCCGCGTCCTGGAGGAACATGACCAAGCGATTGCGGTTGCATTCTCGACCTTTTTCCACGTTCTCTCCGCCGGGCGCGTTGCGAAACTGAGTGAGATTGGCACCATCCTGAACGACATCATCAAGGTCGCGGAGCAGGAAGGACGTCCGGCCGCATCCATCAAGTTCCTCCGGGACCTGGCCGGCATGCTCCCTGAGGATCAGCGCTGAGACCGTCCTCATCTCTACTTATAAGAGATTGTATGCGTAATCTTCGAGGAAGGATGCCGGATTTAAGCATCTGTTAACCCTGCTGTTTCACACTTCGTGAAGTGCCGCGATGGCGCCACGAGCGTGTCTGCCCAAGCCTGGGTCCATCGCCCTGCTGTCTTCGACTGCCGGCAGGCCAGAGGCGAAGGAAGCTGGTAATGGCGACAGACAGGGCGGAAGCGACAATCGAAGCGGCGATTGCAGGGCATGTCGCCAGGGTTTTTGAGCATGGTCGCCAAGTGACAGCCGTGGCCCAGATCCGCAACCGCATCACCGATCACTTCGAACCAAATGCACGACAAACAGAGCAGGACAATCAACCTCCGGCACCTATCGCCCTGCACCGCAGGGTTGCTGCAGCCTTTATTCCCCTTGAACGAGTCTACGACACTCCTGATCGCGTTTCTGATCTCGCGGAACTCAGAGGAAGCCTCGAGCGGCAGCTCAGCCCCCAACAGGGAACTGAGCGGAAACTCCTGCTCGGATATGCCAAGAGCCAGCTCCTCATCGAGCGGCAGCAGCTCTTCATGAAAAACGAATTCACCGAAGGCTTCGGACGCATCGAAGCATGGGTTCTGTCAATTGTGTTCCTCACCCTGGTGCTTTTGAATGTCGTCAGCATTCTCTGGGCGCTGCCTCTCCTCGGTTTGAGCATCTGCAGAGCTTGGTATCTCGACAGGCAATGCAAGCGCCGCCTCGGAAAGATCGCGGAGATCGACTCCCTGATCGCGCGGATTGAGCATGCCCCTTCAGGGCAGCGTCATCACGAACGGTCGAGAACGGCTGAGGCGATTGCGATATCCTGAACAGCGAGCCCCGAGAACGTCGACACCGTCACCTGTTCGGCTGCCGTTCGACCGTTGACCATTCCCGAAACGACTTCGCCTATCTCGACGATGCGGCTCATGCCTGCATCATCAGCCCGATAGGCGTGCCAGAGTTCACCCCGTGACCGGCCTTGTGCCCTGCTGTCTGTGACGACGAGGTCAGCCCGCTGGATGATCGCCGGATCCAGCTCCTGCTTGTCGGCACTGTCGGCGCCGATCGCCGTGATATGGGTGCCGGGCTGAATGTCGGACCATCGCAGGAGCGGTTCCCGGCTCGCCGTCGCGGTGACGATCAGGCGGCAACGGACCGCGACCTCGGCGGGCGAATGCGCAGCCTCGACGAGGAAGCCCTTGTCCCGCATTTTCTCAGCATAACCATCTCCACGCTCCGGATTACGCCCCCAGAAGATGATGTTCCGGCATGGCCGAACGGCTTGGAGGAGTTGAACCTGCAGTTCGGCCTGAATGCCTGTCCCGAGCACGCCGACAGCCCCGATCTTCTCAGGCGCGAGGTACTTGGCCGCGGCAGCTCCGGCCGCTGCCGTGCGCAGATCGGTCAGACGCCCGCGATCGTTGAGCACGGCTGCCAGTTCGCCTGTGTCTTTCTTAAAAACAAGAAGAAGCCCGTCGCTGCTGTTCAAGCCGTGTGCGGGATTGTTCCAGAAGCCGGATGCAATTTTGACTACATAGGTGTCGCCTGCCTTCAGGTAGCCGTACTTGATGTGGACCTCTCCCGGTGGATCCTCGAACAGGAGTTCACCTGGCGGCGGAACCACGGCCTCGCCGCGAGAGAAAGCTGCGAAAGCCTGCTCCATCAGGCGCACAAGATCGACGCCCTTCAATCGCTGCTCGATCTGCGAGGGATTGAGAAAGGTGATCGGACCTGCGGCAGCCATGGTTCTTACCCTTGACCGTTCAGGATGGAAAAGACTTTGTCTATGTCGAAGTTCGCTCCACACAATACGACGACGTTCTTCTGACCTCTGCAGCGGTCTGCCACTTTAAGAAACCCGGCTAAGGCAAGAGCCGCCGCACCCTCCACGATCTGGTTTTCCTTGAAAGCCATGTCCTTAAGCGCATGTGCGATCTCGACCTCTGTGCAGGTGACGACTTCATCGACGACCGAGACAGCGAGTGGCAGCGTGATGCTGTCATTATCCATGCCCCCTGCAACGCCATCCGCGAGCGTGTCGCGATGCTCGGTCTCGACAACACGTCCGGCCGTCATGGAGGCCGCAAGAGCAGCCGAATTCTGCGCCGCTACGCCATAAATGCGCGTCCTGGGGCTGAAGCTCTTAAGCACCGAGCCAATGCCGCCGATCAGCCCACCGCCGCCCATGGCGATGAAGACATTGTCGATGTCGTCCGCCTGTTCGAGCAGCTCCAGCCCGATGGTCCCCTGGCCGGCGATGATTTCGGGATCATTGTACGGAGACACATAGACCAGACCTCGCGACGCCGCTTCTTGCTGGGCGTGAAGCTCAGCCAGGCCGCTCTCAGCGCCGTGCAGAACGACATTGACGTTGAAGCTGCGAATTCGCTCGAGCTTGGCCTGTGCTACCGTTTCAGGCAGCACCACGGTCAGTGCCTGACCGATCGATGCAGCCGCCTGCGCTGACGCGATCCCATGGTTGCCGGATGATGCCGTAATGACTTCGCGGTCGACGCCGAGCGACGTCATCTTGCTGGCTGCCCCACGGATCTTGAAGGATCCGGTGAGCTGAAAATTCTCGGCTTTGAACAAGAGCGACGAGCCGGTTTCCCGGCTGATCTGCCGCGATGGGAGCAAGGGTGTCTCGTAGATGTGGCTGCGGATCCTCCGGCGCGCCTGCACCGATCGGGCGGCAGCCTCAAGAACGATGCTGATCATGGCGTTTCTCCGTCTGGCAGCTGCTCAGGGTTCGATCGCCCTTTCATCCGGATTGCTCTTTGTGAGAGCCTTGCCAGGATTGCGGCAGAGCATTCAATCATCCTGGCGAACTGGTCAATGATGATGTTCTCATCGGGCGAGTGGAGCATGGCTCCATGGTGAGTGATACCAAGGCCGACGATCTCGGCACCCAGCTGTTCCACGAAGGGATAGGCTGTGCCCGAGGCCGGCGAGCTCGGCTGCACAATGGCCGATTTGCCGAAATGCGCCTCCAGAAGCTCCTTCGCGTCCTGAACGAACCAGTGGTCGGTCGATGCTCGGACCGGCTTCACATTGGCATCGTGAACGATGAGTTCGATGTCCTCGAAACCATGCCTGTCGAGATGCCCGCGCAGAAGTGCAACGATATGCTGCGGATCCTGATCAGGCACAAGGCGGAAATCGATCTTGACCGCACCCTCCCCAGGCAGAACGGTCTTGGCGCCCTCGCCCGCATAGCCGCCTGAGAAGCCATTCACATTCATGCAGGGTTCGAAATTGATGGCATTGTAGAAGTTCTCGGCATCAACTCCGTCGAGAAGCCGCTGCGCGCCCGTCGCCTCTACCAGGCTATCTAGGGAGTAAGGAGGAGCCGCGGCCAGTTCCCTATCGCTGAGGGAAGCCTGACGCACGGCGTCGTAAAAACCTTCAACGAGGATGCGTCCTGAATTGTCGCGGAGAGACGCCGTTGCGGCTGCGAGCCGCCACAGTGGGTTGTCGAAGACGGCGCCAAGGCTCGAATGCAGATCCGCTCTTGCCGTTCTGTCGCGCAGTTCAACCGCCATCACACCCTTGAAGCCGCAAAGGATGATTGGGCGACCGCTCGCATCGATCTCGCCATATTCCCACCAGCAGATATCGACGGCTTCACCTTCAAAGCGTCGTTTCAGGAAGGCTTCGAGCGACGGACTGCCGATCTCTTCCTCGCCATCGACAAGCCAGATGAGCTTGAACGGCAAGGGCCCAGGATGCTGCTCCCGGAACAAGCGCCAGCCTGCGAGTCGGCTGATGAACTCTCCCTTGTCGTCTGCGACGCCACGCCCGTACCAGCGACCGTCGCGCTCGGACATTTCGAACGGGGGAAAGTGCCACAGCGACACCGGGTCTTCGGGCTGAACGTCGTAATGGTTGTAGATCATGACCGTGAGCGGGCCGCTGCCGATCTCGCCCACGACGAACGGACCCACTTCTCCCGGTTGTATTTCTGTATTGAAACCCGCCTCGACCAGCAGATCACGAACCGCCTCGGCGCACTCGACAAGCTTTTCGCCTCGCGCGCTGACCGATGGAATGGCCACGAGACGGCGGAGCTCTTCGCGTGCCTTCGGCATATGATCGTGCGGC
The DNA here is from genome assembly GCF_014699075.1 of Microvirga sp. GTDB lineage: Bacteria > Pseudomonadota > Alphaproteobacteria > Rhizobiales > Beijerinckiaceae > Microvirga. The sequence goes on from NZ_JACXAB010000003.1 coordinate 202,153, forward strand.
AGCATTGGGTTGATCTCGCTTCAGACCAAGCCGCGGCGGGCAAGGAAGGTGTCGAGGCGGGCGAGCCCCTCTATGAGGTGGTCGGGCTTCACGCCAATGCCGATCCGGATGTGGTTCTCGATCCCGAACCAGCTTCCGGCCACGACGAACACACTTTCCTCTTCCCGGAACGCATTGGACAAAGCCTCTGACGGCATATCGAAGTCATAATGCAGGAAGGCCATGCCACCGGCCGCGGGACGCTGCCAGGACCATCGATTCCGCTTCTCGATCCAGCGCTGGACGATGTCCGCGTTCTCGCGCAACAGAGCCCGCCCCCGTGCCAGAATGCGCTCGCGGTTCTCCGGTGCCATCACGGCGGCGCCGACGATCTGGCTCAGGATCCCGCTGCCGATTGTGGTATAGTCCTGCCGCTTGGCAGCCTCCTCGACGACCACTTCCGGCCCGACGATCCAGCCGAGACGCAGGCCCGGACAAGCGAATGACTTTGACAGGCTGCTGGTAACGATGACGCGGTCGTAGCTTCCGTAGAAGGTTGCCGTCTCAGCCCCGTCGATCTCGCCGCCGCGATAGATCTCGTCGACCATGAGCCATGCCCCTGCCCTACGGGCGGTCTCCAGCAGAACCTCGCGGCTGCGGAGCGAGAGAACGGCGCCGGTCGGGTTACCGGGATTGGTAACGGCAATCAGCTTCACGCCGCCGTCCACGGCCTGCGCAAGCGCATCCGGATCGATCTGCCATCCCTGGTCTGGCACGAGAGGCAGCCGCTGAACATTCATGCCGAGAGCGCGTCCAAGGCCATCGACCTGCATGAAGTTGGGAACCGCGAAGAGAACCTTGTCGCCGGGGTCCGCCATGGCCATCAGGGCGATCATCGTCGCCTCCGAGGAGCCGTTGGTGACCAGCACATTGGAAGCCGATGCGCCCGGATACCAGCTTGCGATCGCTGACCGCAGATCCGGTCGACCATCGGTCCAGCCGTAGCCGAGCGGAAGCCGCAGGAGCGCCTGCGCGGCATCCGACGGCATGATCTCCTCAATGGTGCAGGGATGCACGCCGCTTTCGGTCAGGTTGATCTCGACGCCGTTCTCGAAGAGCGTCTGGTTCCGTTCCATGAGAAAGGTATCGAACTGCACGGTTGCTCCAATGCGGGAATGACAGCGCTCCGGCGCTGAATGAACCCGGACCATGGCAGGAGAGATTTTGAACCGTCAAGTCCAATTTGGACTTTCTTGTCCAAATCCATGATGCTACAGAGCCGAAACATCTCGCTCAGCCTCACGGGGATCCCATGAAAATCGAAGAGTTCACGCTGGAGCGCATTCAGTCGCTGTATGAGAATACGGTCGAGTACAACCTGTCCGACAGTGGTGTGCATCCCTACTCCCTGCGTGAGCTCCTGACTCCGGAGCAGCAGAACCAGTTGCTCGATGTGGAGCTGGGCTACGGCTGGACGAACGGGCGCGTGGAACTGCGGCAGGCCATCGCCAAGTTGCACACGAAGCGTACGGCTGACGAGGTGATCGTCACCAACGGATCGGCCGAGGCAAACTTCCTGCTCGTGATGTCCCTGCTGGAACCGGGCGACGAGCTTGTCGTGTTCGTTCCGAACTACCTGCAGATCTGGGGCTGGGCTCGCGCCATCGGTGTAACGGTGAAAGAGGTTCTTCTGCGGGAGGAGCTGGGATGGACGCCGGATCTTGCGGATGTGCGCAAGGCCGTGTCGGCCCGCACGAAGATGATGACGATCTGCAATCCGAACAATCCGACAGGCAGCGTCCTGTCGCGCGAAACAATGGACGGGCTCGTAGCGATTGCGCGCGAGCACGGGATCTACCTTCACGCGGACGAAGTCTACAAGGGCGCGGAGCTGGAGCAGGACGAGCCCCCAAGCTTTGCCGATCTCTACGAGAAGGCCATCATCACCAGCGGCCTCTCGAAGGCCATGGCGCTGCCCGGCCTACGCATCGGCTGGCTCGTCGGGCCCGCACAGGAAATCTATGCCTCCTGGCAGCGCAAGGACTACACCTCGATCACGACCGGCGCCGTCAGCGAGTTCGTGGCCGAGATTGTCGTGGAGCCTGCAAAGCGGCAGGAAATCCTGTCGCGCAGCAAGCGCATCCTGCGCGAGAATCTCGCTCTCCTACAGCGCTGGGTCGATGAGAACAGCGACTTGTTCTCGTTCGTGCCGCCCAAGGCCGGTGGCATGGCGTTTCTCCGCTACGCGATGTCGATGAATTCGACGGAGCTGGTACATCGCCTGCGTGAAGAGCGCGGCATCATGCTGCTGCCGGGCGATGTCTATGGCATGGATCACTATATCAGGATCGGCATCGGCGCTCCTGCCCATCACCTGGAAGCGGGTCTTCAGCGCCTTGCAGCATTCGTGCGCGCGGAACTCACATGACACAGGCGCAGAAGGCGTCTCCTGTAGCGGACCTTACCCCGGAGCTGGCGGCCTATGCGCCGGTCTGTGATGCCATTGCTCTGCTGTTCCAGCCCTATGCGGAGGTGGTCCTGCACGATCTATCGACAGAGACGGTGGTCCATCTGTCGAACCCGTTCTCCAAGCGGGAGCTCGGCGAGCCGTCTCTCCTGCATGAGATCGATTTCAAGCCATCCGACGTCATCATCGGCCCTTACGAAAAGGTGAACTGGGACGGGCGGCGCATCAAATCGGTCAGCGCTGTCCTCCGCGCGGGTTCCAAGGGGATCGGCATTCTCTGCATCAACGTCGATGTGTCCCATTTTCATGCCGTGATGCAGACACTGACGGCCTTGGTTGCCGTTCCCCAATCTGCCGAGAAGCCAGCTTCCTTGTTCAAGGAGGATTGGCACGAGCGCATCAATGAGTACATCCAGAGCTGGACCCGTGAACGCGGGCTCTCCATTGCGGAAATGACCCGCCTGCAGAAGCAGCAGCTTGTCGCCGACTTGGCGGGAGACGGCGCGTTCGGCGGGCGCAATGCGGCGGCCTACATCTCTCGGATCCTCGGCTTGGGCCGTGCCACCGTCTACAACTACCTTCGCAAGAAGGATCAGGCCTGAGAGGGAAGGAGCGCGTCGCGCACGGCCCGCCAGCTCGTCTCGTCGGGCGCGCTGATGAGGCCCCCGCTCCGGTTGGCCGGGCGGTAGGGGGAGCCGTCGAAATGCGCCGTGCAGCCGCCAGCCTCACGATGGATCAGCCAGCCGGCCGCGTGGTCCCAGGGCATGACGCTCGATGAGAACGAGAAGTGCAGATGACCTGCGGCGATGAGCCGATAGGTATGAGCCGAGCAACGGAGATCGGCCGCCATGGCGACCTTCGGCAGGTTGCTGGTCACTAGGGGCCGCAGGTTCTCGGGAAGGTAGCGCCAGGAGACATTGCCTGCCATCTCGGCGAGCGGAACGGCGGCTGCGACACCAAGGGGAGCGGTGCTGCCGTCGGGGCGCTGGATCCAGGCTCCCTCGCCACGAACAGCCATGGCCCAATCGTCCGAGATTGGATCAAGGATCACGCCGCAGACCACTTCTCCTTTCATCACCACGGCCGCCATGACACCGAACAGGGGAAGCCCGGAGGCAAAGTTGAGTGTGCCGTCGACGGGATCGAGGATGAAGGCGAGCTCAGCATCGTCCAGTCCGTCGAGCAGCCGCGGATTACGGCTTACGCCCTCTTCTCCAACCACCAGTGCAGCAGGGAAGAGACGCTGAAGCTCCGCCTCGATCATCCGTTCGGCCGCTTCGTCCGCGTCCGTGACGAGGTCGAGATGCGAGGTCTTGGTCCGGACGGCACCAGCGGAAAGATTTCGGAATCGTGGCAGGATCTCCGCCTGCGCCGCTACCCTGAGAAGTTCCGCCACGGTCATGGCGTCGGATCGGGAGAAATTCATGAGACTGGTCACCTAAATCATCTCGAGCGGACGCTTGCGTTTCGGCGCCGGGAACTCGGCATCGATGGCCGCCAAGTCCTCCGGAGTCAACCGGATCTCCAAGGCCGCATGGTTCTCCCGCACATGCTTGGCGCTCGACGCCTTCGGGATGGAAATCACCCCTGGCCTGTTCAGCAGCCATGCCAGAGCGATTTGGAATGGGCTTGCCTCATGTCGTCGCGCGATGGCTTGCAGCGCACCACCTTGAGGAAGCCTTCCTTGCTCGATCGGGCTGTAGGCCATCAACGGCATGCGGCGCGCTGCCATCCATGGAATGAGGTCGAACTCGGGGCCACGTCGCGTCACATTGTAGAGAATCTGATTGATTGCACAGTTCTCTCCCGCCGACACGCCGAGCAGTTCTTCCATGTCGTCAACATCGAAGTTGCTGACGCCCCAGTGGCGGATCTTGCCGGATCGGCGAAGGTTCTCGAAACCAGCGACAGTCTCCTCCAGCGGAACGCTTCCGCGCCAATGCAGAAGGTAGAGATCGAGGCGATCCGTCTTCAGCCGCCGAAGGCTTCGCTCGCAGGCCTCGACGACACCCTGCCGGCTTGCATTGTGAGGGTAGACTTTGCTGACGAGGAAAACGCGGTTCCGTTCCGGAGCCAGAGCCTCAGCCACCAGTTCCTCGGCGGCTCCCTCACCGTACATTTCAGCCGTGTCAATGAGGGTCAGTCCGAGTTCCACCCCGAGGCGCAAAGCCTCGATCTCTTGTTTCCGGCGGTCAGCCTTCTCGGCCATCTGCCAGGTACCCTGCCCGAGCGCCGGAACGTTTTCACCATTCGGCAACGTGACAGTCAGGCTCATCGCAACTCTCCTTGAGCAATCGCCTTGCCAGTCCAATTCGGAAGCGGCCGCACCCACTCAAGCCGGCGCTCCTAGAAGATTCTCCGGACACAAGTGCTATTGCAGGCGGGGTGTTTTCATGAAGCGGCCCCGGTCCGCCGACCGTATCGTCACATCGAACCTGTCGCCTTCCCGCTCAAGGGTGAGCGGAACATCAACACCGGCCGGACCGAGCGCCCAGATAGCCCGGTAGAACTCTGCCAGCGAGGCCACGCTCTGCTCCGCAACGGCATGGATCTGATCACCGGCGCGCAGGCCCGCTCGCTGGGCCGGGGCATCCCCCGCGAGGCCGATGATCGTGAGCTCGTCATCCTCAGCTTCCGCAACATAAAATCCCAGCCAGGGTCGCGGCTCGTGCTTGACGCGGCCAGACGTCAGCAGATCATCAAGGATGGGTTTCAGAAGGTCGATCGGCACACTCATGTTGAGAGGCACGACAGTTCCGCCGGAGGCCTGGTGCTGGAGCTGGAGGGAGCCGATACCCATGAGATCACCGCGCGGACCGATCAACGCCGTTCCGCCCCAGTTGGGATGAGCCGGCGCGGTGAAGATGGCCCCATCGATCAGATACTCCCAATAGCCTGCAAATTCCTGGCAGGCGACGACCTGTGCGGCCAGGGAATGGATCTGCCCTCCGCTTCCGCCGACGACGACCTGATCTCCAGGCTTCAGGCGCCGGGAATCCCCCAGGGCCAGCACAGGCACGCCAAGAGGCTCAAGCGCCTGCACCAAGCCAAAGCCGCTCTCATAATCATAGGCGATCACATGCGCCTCTACGACCCGCCCCCGGTTGGTGGTGAGCCAGACCTCTTCGGCTTCGGCAATGAGATACCCGATCGTCACGACAAGGCCGTCATCCCGGATGACCACGCCCTGCCCCGCCCGCTCCACCCCAAGGGTCTCGGCAGTGAACGCATCCTCGGGAACACGCGCCCGCAGGGAAACCACGGCCGACAGGGCGTTTTTCAGATCGTAGTCGAGAAGCCTGGGATCAGGCTGGAACTCAGGAGGGATTTCCCATTCGTCGGGTGGCTGCATGAAAAACTCCCCGGTCTCTCCGCCGAGAGCCTGCACCCTTTCAACATGGCAGGAAAAACGATCCCTTCAACAGCCCTCCTCCTTTTTGACGCACAAAAAGCCGTGTTCTCGGGACAAGTTGACTTGAGTTCATGACGCCGCTTCGATCCCGGAACAAAGGTTTGGGCAGACCCAAGGAGAGGATCGGAATTGCCTTAGGCAGTTTCCAGGATTCTGACGGGAGTTACCTCGAGTTCGACCCTGTGAACCTGCTCCTGGCGCTTCTCCACCATGCTGATGGCTTGCCTAGCATAGAGGCGAAACTCATGCTTCAGGCTCCGGGAAGCGTTCTCCCAAGCTTCCGTCTCGTGCCAAGCGGCAAAGAACGCTCGGGCAATATGCTCGACCTCAAGATCCACCTGATCCACCTTTGCCCCCACGGAGAAACTGTTGCGTCTCTCACGGCACGCGGAACGATGCCGCTGCGTCAACAGCCAAGGTGTCTGATTTGCGGGGATGTGTCTGTATCAAAAAAGACACTGCCGGAGGGCTTTAGCGGAGGCAGGAATGCAGTCCCGTCGACGCGCCTATGCGGCCTGAGCCTTTGCGAGGAAGTGATCGATGTCCTCCTTCAGTCGCTGCAACTGCTGATCCAAGGTCTGCTTGGCATTCGACACCTGATAAGCCGCCGATGCGGCGGAAGCTGTCGACCCTGACAGGGCTTCGATGCTGCGCACCACCGCATGGGTATGATCGGTGGTCTGGTTGACGTTTACAGCAATCTCCGACGTGACCGCAGCCTGCTCCTCGACCGCGGCCGCAATAGCCGTTGCGATGCCGCTCAGGTCATCCATGATGCGCCCGATGTCATCGATGTCAGAGACGCTTCGCCGGGTTGCTTCCTGAATGGCGCCGATGCGGGAGCCAATCTCGGTCGTGGCCTTGGCAGTCTGGTTCGCCAAGGTCTTGACCTCCTGAGCCACCACGGCGAACCCCTTGCCCATCTCACCGGCTCGGGCTGCCTCGATCGTGGCATTCAGGGCAAGCAGATTGGTTTGAGCAGCAATTCTCTCAATCAGGTCGACCACATCTCCGATCTCCCTGGCCTGCTCGGCCAGCCCATTGACGGTGTCCTTCGTCCGCCGGGAACTCTGCAGCGCATGTTGGGCAACATCGGCGGACCGACTGGCCTGCTGCCCGATCTCGCGAACGGATGAAGCAAGCTGTTCAGTGGCCGCCGCACCGGACTGCATGTTGGATGCGCTCTGCTCCGCGGCGCTCGTCACCTGATTGGCAAGGCTGCTGGCATTGGCCGTGGCGGCATCGAGATCCGCTGCACTTTTAGAAAGAGCTCCACTTGCCAGACCTGAAATTTGCAGGCTTTCCTGAACAGCGCTTGAGAACGAAGCAACAGCCTGCGCCAGCATCTCGCCCTTCTTCTGCCGTTCCTGAACGAAAGCGTCCTGGTACACGGAGATCGCAAAATCCATGTCCAGCATGACGGCGCGGTTTACGACCGTGAGCTTACGAGCCAGCCGGGATCCGTTGAAGCGATGCTTCTTGCCGAGAGCGGTGACCAGTTCGTTCAGAACGAATGCATAACCTCCAATGTACCACCGCGGCTCAAGGCCGATCTTGTTATGGATCAGGCCGATGCGGTGAATGCCCTCTACATAGGCGGCATCGAAGCTGCCGCTGAAAAGACGTCCCCAATGTTGCAGCTGAGCCGACACAAGACGTGACTGCTGCGTGCCAATCAGCTTGGACAGATGCGGCTGCCGGTGCATGTGGTCGTAAAACCTGGACAGGATCTCAGGCAGAACAGAGTGAATATCCTGCCAGACAGAGCGTAACTCCTGGCGGACGCTGTCATCGATGCCGATAAATGTCAGCCGGTCTGCAATCGCTATATCGTTGTGCAATGCACATACTCCAATCGTTGGAGAAGATTTAGCCATTCAGGCTTGATTGAAGCTTGCAAACCCGCCCCTGCGCGCTTCCCCAGTGAGCATGCGGCCTAGCTTCATGGCCCGCCCTGTCAGATCTGAAACCAAGCCCGGCATGCCGCGTTGTTCAAGTATCTGAGGGGCTACAACATGATCACCCAGGCAACAAAGTATCTTCACACGCTCAAAGCAGGCAGATCCGCACCGCGTTACCGCGGCAACAGCCCCTCGCTTCCAGCCAACATCCAGGATCATCTGGGCCAACTGCTGAGAGCAGAGTATTATGAACGCGGAGACAAGCCGCGCTTCCTGGGCGACCCTGCGCTTCCGCTGGAGTTCGACCCCTATCTTCAGCGTCTCGACCAGAAGGAAAGAGATCTGAGATCTTCGATGATCGCCGAGAAGGGTCGGCACGCGGTTGCTGCTGCGCTCTTGGGAGTCCATGCTTAAGAGCCGGGTTTTAGGACTGCCAACCTCACCACGCGGCATGTCCTTAGCGTCACCCTTATCATTCGCTTCCCGCAGCCAGCTTTCCTGCCGCTTGATCTCAGGCGCTTGTATCAGGGCTAAATGTGAGAGTTTGGAATGGTTGTGGAACTCTCTGCATGAATGAGCACTTCTGGAAATCATGAGAGCCATTAGCGGCAGAGCTGTTCTGAGACAGGCGTTCAGGCACCTGGAGCATGAAGTGCCTGGCAGAGTCGCGCGGGTTCTGCGCAACCTTCGGCACCCGGCGGCCAAGTGGATCAGGCTGCCCGTCGGCGTTCTCTTCGTCATCGGAGGAATCTTCTCAATCCTGCCGGTCTTCGGACTATGGATGCTGCCGCTGGGTCTGTTGCTGATGGCTTATGACATCCCTTTCCTGCGGAAGCCCGTCGGCCGCTTTACGATCTGGGCTGTTCGAAAATGGGCCAGGCTCAGGCAGCATTTCTTTCCAGAGCGTCCTCACCGATAGCAAGACCGACAAAGACCCCGGTCCGAGGCGCTACTGGTCTGGCAGAACGCCTCCTAGCTCGTCTTCGATGTAAATCGAGATGATGTCGTCAAAGCTTTTCTCCGCCTGGAAGCCCAGACTTTCAGCTCTGCGAGCATCGAAGCGCTTGGGCCAGCCTTCGACAAAGCGCACGATAGTCGGGTCAATCTCGTGCCTGATCCGGCCGACGCAACGTTCGCCGGCGATACGCCTGAGTGCATCGATCTGCTCCGCCACCGTCACCGACACGCTCGGCATCGTTAGATTGCGGCGGGGGCCGACCTGGGAGAGGTCGAGGGTTGCCGCATGGATCAGGAAATTCACGGCCGATCGGGGCGAGGCGTGGGAATGGCGCACGTCCAAAGGCACCGGCAGGATAGCCTCCTGCCCGCTCAAGGGCTCACGGATAATGCCCGAGAAGAACCCTGAAGCAGCCTTGTTGGGCTTGCCGGGGCGCACGCAGATGGTCGGAAGCCGAATCCCGATCCCGTCAAAGAACCCCCGTCGCGAGTAGTCGGCCAGCAGCAGCTCGCCGATGGCCTTCTGGGTTCCATAACTCGTGAGCGGAGTTAGGAAGAACTCGTCGCCGATCGCCTCCGGGAACGGCGCTCCGAATACGGCGATGGATGAGGTAAACACCAGCCGCGGCCGGTACCCGTTTCCGATGTGGCGGATGGCATCGAAGAGGAACCGGGTGCCGTCCAGATTGATCCGATAGCCCTTCTCCAGATCGGCTTCGGCTTCGCCGGAAACGATAGCGGCCAAGTGAAAGATGACGTCCGGACGGGCTGCCACCAGACGCTCCGCCTCTCCCGGAGTCGAGAAGTCAGACGTCAGAGTGTCGACTGCAAACGGCGCCTCAGGCCGCTCTGGCTCGACCACATCATGCAGGACGAGACGAGAAATCTCCTGTCCGCCGAGATGCCGCTCTTTCACCAGACGCTCGACAAGCTTGCGGCCGACCATTCCGGCGGCTCCGAGAATGAGGATCTGCATCGGTCAAAATCCCTTCTTCAGGAAAGCCGCGGCGGGCTACCCAAGCCCAAATTCAATAAACGTGTGTGGCGCCGCTGCCGAGCGGCGCCACTCTATCTAAAGGCGGGAATTACTTGCCCCGAACTTTGGTCAGTTCGTCCTGCATCATCTTCACGGTTTCCGGACCAATCGTCGCCGCATGCTTTTCCCAGACGCTCTTGGCCTGCTCACGCATGCGATTGGCCTCCTGAGCATTCAGCTCGTTGACGACGGTGCCTTCGCCCTTGATCTTGTTGAGCGAGGCTTGAGACAGTTCTCGGGATACTTTGCGCTGCTCGTCACGAGCCGTGACCGCACAATCTCGCAAAGCCGCCTGTTCATCCTTCGACAACCCGTCCCACAGCTTCTTGGAGTAGAGAACGAGGAACGGCGTATAGGCATGGCGGGTCACCGACAGGTACTTCTGCACCTCATAGAACTTGGAGGTGTCGATGGTCACGAAGGGATTCTCCTGACCGTCAATGGCCTTGGTTTCCAGGGCTGTGAACACCTCACCGAATGCCATTGGGACGGCATTGGCGCCGAGGGTCTTGAAGGTGTCGAGGAACACGTTGTTCTGCATGACGCGGACCTTGAGGCCCTTGAAGTCTTCCCACTTCTCAACCGGACGGCGCGAATTTGTGAGATTGCGGAACCCGTTCTCCCAGTAGGCCAGATTGACGAGCCCGACGGACTCGAGCTTCGTGTCGATGTGCTTGCCGAAGCTGCCGTCGAGAACCGCATCAGCCTCCTTCTCGTTGGCGAAGAGGAACGGCAGGTCGAACACGCCGAGATCCGGCAGGATGCCGATCAGCGGGGAGCTTGAGGTGACGACCATTTCCTGCGTGCCGGAGCGAAGGGCCTGAGTAGCCTGCAGATCGCCTCCGAGAGCATTGCCCCAGAAGCCCTGGACCTTCAGCTTCCCGCCTGACTTGTCGGTCAAGCATGCTCTGAACTTGTCGACTCCCTTGCCATTGGGGTGATCCTCGTTCACGCCATTGGAAATGCGAATATTGCGCTCCGTGAACTGCGCATAGGCCGGAACAGCCGCAAGGATCGTCGCCGCAACACCTGCAGCAAGGGTAAATTTGAAAGCCTTCATGATTGTTTCCTCTCTTTGATTGACTTCAACCGACTTAGCGACCCCGCAACCAAGCGAGGGGCACCGTTACCAGCTCGGGAATTAGGATGAGCAGGACCAGCACGATGAGCTGAGCGATCAAGAACGGGTTGACGCCCCGGATCACGGCTCCCATCGGCACGCGGGCAACACCGCTCACCACGTTGAGCACAATTCCCACCGGGGGCGTGATCAAACCGATCGCATTGTTGATGATGAACAGAACGCCGAAATAAACCGGGTCGATGCCCGCCTGCTTGACGATAGGCATGAGAACCGGCGTCAGGATCAGAACGGTCGGGGAGAAATCCAGCGCCGTTCCAACGATGACCACGAGAAACATCAGGGCGAACATGAGCAGGGTTTTGTTGTCCATCAGGGGCTGGATGAGCCCGCTGATCTCGCCCGGGATGTTCGCCTGAGTGATCAGCCAGGCGGAGACCAGAGCGGCCGCCACGAGGAACATCACCACGGCGGTCGTTTTGGCGGCTGTCAGAAAGACCCCGTACAGCATCGAGGGCTTCAGCTCGCGATAGACGAACATGCCGATCAAGAGTGCGTAAACGGCGGCCAAGACTGCGGCTTCTGTCGGCGTGACGATGCCCCACTTGATTCCACCTAGGATCATCACCGGCATCAGAAGTGCATAGAATCCGTCCACGAACGCCTTGCCGCGCTCCCGCATGGTGGTGCGTGGGAACGTTTGCATCTTGTCCCGTCTGCTGACAATTGCCCACGCCACGACCAGCGAGATGCCCATCATCAGGCCGGGCACGACCCCGGCCAGAAACAGCTGCGAGATGGAGACGTTAGCCGCAACGCCAAAGATGATGAAGCCGATGGAAGGAGGGATGACCGGCGCGATGATGCCGCCCGCCGCGATGAGCCCCGCGGCCCGGGGGATATCGTACCCCGCGTTCCGCATCATCGGGATGAGAATAGCCGCCAGAGCAGCCGTGTCAGCCGCAGCGGATCCGGAAAGGGCGGCAAGGATGAGAGCCGCGACGATGGCGACATAGCCAAGGCCGCCGTGGATGTGCCCCAGGCAGGCAAGAGCAAAGTTGACGATGCGCTTCGACAACCCTCCCACATTCATCAGTTCGCCAGCCAGCAGGAAGAACGGGACGGCGAGGAGCTGGAAGTTATCAGCTCCAATGATCATGTTCTGCGCCACGATCTGGCTGTCGAAGTTGCCGAGCCAGAGCATAAGCGCCAGCGCGCAGACGATGAGCGCGAAAGCGATCGGCATCCCTAAGGCCATGGCCCCCAGAAGCGAAGCAAGGAATACGACAATCGTCACTCGAGGTGCCCTCTCAGATCATTCGCTTCATCGTCACTGTAGTCCCCCGCGAAAGCCCGTAGTTCCTGACCGCTGAGGCGCCCGGTGAGAACCCGCAGGATGCGGAGAGCAGCCATGAGGCCCAGGCCTATGCTCGCGAAGAAGCCGACACCGTAGACCCACAGCATCGAGATCTCCGTGATGGGTGCATAATTTGTGGCGTTGATTTCTGCCTGCTGCCAAGTCCCCCAGAAGAAGACGACGCAGCAACCGATCACGAAAAGGTCCGATAGAACCATGCAGAACTTACGCCCTCGGTCTCCAAGGCGGGACACCAGGGTCTCCACACCAAGGTGCGCGTTCTGCCGCCCTACGACAACGGCTCCGATGAATGTCAACCACACAAAGAAGTAGCGGGAGAGTTCTTCGGATACGTCAATTCCGGTATCGAAGAGGTAGCGCAGCACGACATTGCCGAAGACCATGACGACCATGGCGGCGAGCAGCAAGACCAAGAGCCCCTCTAGGCCCTTGAAGAAGAAGGATACAGCCCTGTTCACCGTTGCTCCCTGCCTCCTGTCCCTGCCCACATTATTCTGTTCGCCTCAGGTGACTGTTCAAGGTCCCTGAGGGGCAAAGTTTCACTGATCTAAGGCCCAGCCTTGACGAGTGTCAATTCGGTGCGGAACAGGCTTTCAGTCCCAGATGCTTAAACTACTGCCAGCCATAAGGAAGTGTTCTATTGTTTCGAATTATACTTATGAATACCGTGATGTGAACTCATTCCGGTGGATATTGCATTTTGCTCACCATCGTCTAGGTCGCTTGCTGTAACTGTTGTTCTCTTTTGTCTTTCGTGCCCAGATGGGCCGCAGCCATGACGAGACCTCAATGAAGATTACCCATGTCGAGACAGTTCGCCTCCAGGAATTTGCGAACATCATATGGGTTCGCCTTCACACCGATGAGGGCCTTGTTGGTCTGGGCGAAACCTTCATGGGCGCCGCGGCTGTGGAAGCCTATATCCACGAGACCGTGGCAGCCAAGCTGATCGGGCGCGACCCTCTTCAGATCGAGGCCATCAACCGCGATCTCCAGAACTATCTCGGCTGGAGATCGGCCGGGGTGGAAACACGGGGCAACTCGGCTGTCGACATTGCGCTCTGGGATCTGTTCGGCAAGGCTCATGGCAAACCCATCTGCGACATGCTGGGAGGGCGCTCACGGGACAAAATCCGAGTCTACAATACCTGTGCCGGATATCGGTATATCCGCGACAGCCGTGCGCAGAAGGTGGCGAACTGGGGCGTCGGCAGTGCTGAAGGAGCATACGAGGATCTGGAGGCATTCCTGCACAATGCCGACGATTTAGCCCATTCGTTGCTGGAGCAGGGCATCACCGGCATGAAGATCTGGCCGTTCGATGTCGCAGCCGAGCGCAGCCACGGCTATGACATATCCTCTGCCGAACTAAAGGAAGCCCTTGAGCCGTTCGCCAAGATCCGCAAGGCCGTCGGCGACAAGATGGACATCATGGTCGAGTTCCACTCTCTGTGGAGCCTCCCGATGGCGAAGAAGCTTGCCGCGAGTCTCACCGAGTTCGACACCTACTGGCATGAAGACCCATTTCGCCTCGACAACATTGGCGATCTCAAGGCCTACGCCCAGCACTCCAAGGCATGGGTTTGCGCATCCGAGACCCTTTCCTACACGCACGCCTTCCGGGAATATCTTGAAACCGGCGTCGCCGGAGTGGTCATGCTCGATCTGTCCTGGTGCGGCGGGCTTACGGAGGCTCGCAAGATCGCCGCCCTGGCGGAGGCGTGGCATGTGCCAGTTGCACCCCATGACTGCACGGGACCGGTGGTTTACGCAGCCTCCTGCCACTTCTCCCTGCATGCACGGAACGCGCTGATCCAGGAAAGCGTTCGGGCGTTCTACACCGGGTGGTACACGGAATTGGTGACGGAATTGCCGACGGTCATTAACGGAGAGGTCACGGTCAACATGAAGCCGGGCCTCGGGCTGGAACTGCTGCCGGATCTATGTGAGAGGCCGGATGCAATCGTCAGAATATCCCAGAGTTCATAGTCAAAACCGAACGACCATTTGAAGACGTGGAATGCCATGATTGATTTGATCGAGGCCCTTAAAGCCGCCCTTGGATCTAAGGTTAGAACAGGATCCGACATCCCTTTGCGCAATCATGCCGATGCCAGCGGCCTCTCGCCTACGCCGCCCAAAGCTTTGATCCTGCCGCAGACGACGGAGGATGTCGCCACAGCTCTTCGGATCTGCCACGAGCATAACCACGCCGTCGTCACCCAGGGTGGCCTGACGGGCTTGGCAGGCGGCGCGCACCCTCAAGCGGGAGAAATCGCCCTCTCGTTAGAGCGCATGAGCGGTATCGAAGAAATCGATGCAGCCAGTGCGACGCTCACGGCTCTTGCAGGCACGCCGCTGGCAGCGGTGCAGCAGGCTGCCGACGAGGCTGGATATCTCTGCGGGATTGATCTTGGTGCGCGAGGCACTTGCACCATCGGCGGCAATGCCGCCACCAATGCCGGCGGCAATCAGGTTCTGCGTTACGGCATGGCCCGCCGCAACATCCTTGGGCTGGAAGTTGTTCTTGCGGACGGCACCGTTGTCCGCTCGCTGAACAAGATGCTGAAGAACAATGCCGGTTATGACTGGACGCAGCTGTTCATCGGGAGCGAAGGAACTCTCGGCGTCATCACGCGAGTGGTGATCGGACTGCACCCGAAGCCTCAAGGCCTTCAGACAGCCCTCTGCGCCGTCGAGAGCTTCGAGGATGGTCTGCTGGTGCTGCGCCAGTTCCAGCAGGCTCACCCAGGGCGCCTGCTCGTGTTCGAGGCCATGTGGCGGGAGTTCATGGCCGTCGCCACTCAGGTCTGCGGCCTCCCGAACGCCTTTGAAGCCGAGCATGACATTACGCTCCTGATCGAAGCGGATATGGGAGAGGATCCGGCGGGCACGGAAACGTTCTCGCTTGTCCTGAGTGACCTCTATGAGCAGGGCCTGATCAAAGACGCTTTGGTTGCGCAATCCCGCACGGACCGAAACCGGTTCTGGGCCTATCGAGAAACACCTTATGAGTATGGACGCTTCCTTCCCGAGGAGATCCGCTTCGATGTCAGCATCCCGCTCGACCGGATGACGAAGGCCGTGGCACACCTGCGCGAGGAGATGCCCAAGACTTGGCCGGAGGCCATCTGGGTCGTTTTCGGCCATGTTGCAGACAGCAACATCCATATCAATGTGGCCATCCGGGATATGACCGACGAGACCAAGAAAGGTGTTCAGGGACTTGTCTATGATCTCGTCTCAAACCTCGGCGGCTCGGTGTCGGCCGAGCATGGCATCGGGCGCATCAAGAGACCTTATCTCCCGCTGAGCCGGTCCGAACCTGAACTCGCCTTGATGGCGAAGATGAAACACACCCTGGACCCGGCCGGCATTCTCAATCCTGGCCGTGTGCTCTAAGCGCGGTCAGTTGTTCTAAGGCGCCCGACGATGAATGTTGCAAGTCTTTTCAACCTCTCCGGGCGTGTTGCTCTGGTGACAGGATCAAGCGCAGGTATTGGCTTTGCTCTCGCCCATGGCTTGGGAGGAGCAGGAGCAAAGGTTGTTCTCAATGGACGCGAGTCGGGAAAGCTTGCGCTGGCTGCCGAACGGCTCCGCCGGGAAGGTCTGTCGGTGCATGAGATGGCCTTCGATGTCACTGATAGCAGCGCCGTCAGGCCAGCCATCGAACGAATCGAAGATGCGATCGGCCCCATCGACATCCTGGTCAACAACGCCGGCATGCAATTTCGTGCGCCCCTCGAAGATTACCCGGACGATGCTTGGCATGCCCTGATGAAGACGAATGTCGACAGCGTCTTCTACGTTGGGCAAGCGGTTGCAAAGCGCATGATACCCCGCGGCCGAGGCAAGATCATCAACATCTGTTCGGTCCAGAGCGAACTCGGTCGTCCCTCCATTGCTCCCTATGCAGCCACCAAAGGAGCGGTGAAGATGCTCACCAAAGGCATGGCGATCGACTGGGGGAAGCACGGGCTCCAGGTCAACGGTCTGGGCCCAGGCTATTTCAAGACAGAGCTCAACCGGGCACTCGTGGAGGACAAGGCTTTCTCCGATTGGCTGATCGGCCGCACTCCCTCACGCCGCTGGGGGGAGCTTGAGGATCTCATCGGCGCCATGGTTTTCCTCGCCTCGGATGCCTCGAACTTCGTGAACGGACAGATCATCTATGTTGATGGAGGAGTGACAGCCTCGCTCTGAGACATTGCAGATAAAAGAGCCCTCCTCAGTGTTCGGAATAGAGTCCCAATATTTGCACTCAGCACGAGCAGACGAAACTCACCATTAACGTTTCACGCGTATAGGAGCGGCTATTGGCGGTTGCATTCTCATCGCAGGATGGTTAGCAACAGCCCTGTTACTTGCCGGACAAGCTACTTGGGAGGATCCTGATGGCCCACGGAGCGTACTGCGTTGTGTTCAAGCATAATCGCTGGACGGTTTCACGGTCCGGGAGAGATCTGGGCTCGTTCTATTTCCGCGCTAAGGCTTTGAAATTCGCAGTCGAGTCGGCATGCTGGTCGGCTATGTCGAACTGCCCGACTGTCTTTGTTCTTGATCGGACCGGCGATTTCTACACGGCATGGCAGGGTGACAGAGACACACTCACTGCGGCCTTGTAGCAAACTCTTGCATCCCTCGCCCGGCGAGACCCTACCCCCTGTAAAAGCGGAGATTAGGTCAGACGTATCGCTGTCTGCCCGGCGAGCCAGTCTGGCCATAAGATGCTTGCGAAATCACGCGACGGCAGCTGTCTGCCGCGACGATGTATCCTCCAGCTCAACGGCCTCCGGCAGCTTCATTAAATCCTGGATCTTCTCGGCCAGATCGGTTGCGCGATAGGGCTTGTAGAGGAGATGAAGGTCGTTGAGCGTCTCTTCACCATCGAAGTAGCCGGTTGTCAGGAGAACTTGAATCTCCGGATGCTCTCGTTGGATAAGACGGGCGAGATCAACGCCACTTAGCTCTCCAGGCATCCGAACGTCGGAGAGCACAAGCGATATGTCCCTCTTTTTCTTCTTCAGGATTCGAGCAGCCTCGTCGCCGCTCTCCGCCTCATGGACCGTGAAGCCGAGAGAGCGAAGTGTGGATGTGGCGACCTGACGGACGGCAGGATTGTCCTCGACCACCAGAATCGTTCGCCCCTCGCCAAAAGGCGTGGCAACGCGTGCGTGGTTTTGGGGACTATCTTCGGCGCTCTCATGTGACCGAGGGAGGAAGATGCGGATTGTCGTGCCGACGTTCTGCGCACTTTCCACTTCAACCCGGCCGTGGCACTGCTGAACGAAGCCATAGACCATGCTGAGGCCGAGGCCCGTGCCTTTGCCACTCTCCTTTGTCGTGAAGAACGGCTCAAAGACTTTCGCGAGCACTTCAGGCGACATGCCGATACCGGTGTCCCGAACGGCAATCTCCACATAGTCGCCCTTTGGAAGAGGCTTCCCTTCTTCGACCATCTGGTTTGCAACGGTGATTGTCAGATCACCACCATCCGGCATGGCGTCGCGGGCATTCACGGCAAGGTTCAGCAGAGCCGCCTCGAATTGGGCCCGATCAACCTGGATTGGCCAAACGTTTTCATCTGCGCGAACGCTGGCGTTGATGTTTTCACCCAGTGTCCTGCGCATGAGTTCCAGGAGACTCGGCATCAGGCTCATCACGTCGATGGTCGACACCTGCAGCGCCTGACGGCGGGAGAAGGTCAGGAGTCGATAGGTGAGGTCTGCGCAGTGCTGCGCGCTCTCCATGGCCATTCGAACCCGCCGCTCCGCCTTCTCGTTGCCTTGTATGGACTTCTTGAGAAGGTCGAGATTGCCGATGACGACGCTCAGCATGTTGTTGAAGTCGTGAGCGATGCCACCCGTGAGACGGCCAACGGCCTCGAGCTTGCTGGCATGAAGCAGGTTCTGCTCCATCTGCTTGCGTTCGGTGATGTCGAACCACATGCCGAAGAACTCGCGGGGGCGTCCTTCGTCATCCCGCATGAGGACTGTCTGATCGAGGAAGTATCGTTCGATGCCATCTGCGCAAAGCCAGCGATATTCGAGGCTGACGGATCCGTCTTCTTCCAGGCGCTTGAGTTCGTTCAAGACCCTGTCTCGATCCTCGTCGTTGATCCGGGAGGACCAGAAATCCGAACGTTCGAGAAAGGCCCCAGGCCGGAAGCCGGTGATCCGTTCAATGCTTTCGTTGGTGAAGTGAAGCTGCCGGTGGTCCTCCTGGACGGAAGCCGTATAGAGCGCAATCGGCAGCGACTGCAGGACGATGGCCTGGTGCTCCTCACGCCGACGCAAGGCCTGCTCGGCCTTCAGCTTTTCGCTGCGGACCCGCAGGTTGTCCATGAGCAGATGCCGCTCCTGCTCCGCCTGACGGCGGATTTCCTCCGTCTTGCGGTAGAGATCGACGAAGATGTCCACCTTAGACTTGAGGATCAGGGGCTCGATAGGCTTGAAGACATAGTCGACTGCGCCTGCCGAGTACCCCTTGAAGACATGCATGTCGTCTTTGTTGAAGGCCGTCAGGAACAGGATCGGCACTCGCGATGAGCGGGGTCGGTTCCGGATCAGGCTGGCAACCTCGTAGCCGTCCATGCGGGGCATCTGCACATCGAGAAGGATGGCGGCGAAATCGTCCTGGAGAACACGACGCAAGGCGGACTCGCCCGAGTCGGCGGTGACGATCTCCACACCGGGAGATCGCAACACCTCTTCGACGGCGATCAGATTCCTGGGGTCGTCATCGACCACCAGGATCTTGGCCAGGATGGGATCCGCCAAGGGACGAGCCGAGACCAGATGAAACTCATCCGTGCCTAGGCCCGCATCCACCCGCCCAGCGTCTTCGATCATGAGTTCAACCCGACCCCTGCTGCGCCATTGGGAGCAGTCTTCCCTTCAGGGATATAGGTGCTCCGGCTCAGTTGGACGCGCAGGACGGCTAGAAGCTGATCGATATCCACAGGTTTCGACACATAATCCGTCGCACCTGCTTCGATGCACTTCTCACGATCGCCTTTCATCGCCTTGGCGGTCACGGCAACCAACGGCAGATCACGGTACTGCGGAATGTTCCGGATCTCGCGCATGGTTTCGTAGCCGTCCATTTCCGGCATCATGATGTCGACCAGGGCAACATCGATACCGGGGTTGGCCTGCAGCTTCTCGATGCCTTCCAGACCGTTCTCCGCGAAGATGACGGACAACCCATGCTGCTCAAGCGCGCTCGTCAGCGAGAAGATGTTGCGCATGTCATCATCGATGATGAGCACCTTGCGGCCATCGAGCGATCCATCGGCGCGATGTTCGACGATGATGTGCTTATCCTCCGGAATGGCGCTGATCGCCCGGTGAAGGAACAATGCCGTATCGTTGAGAAGCCGCTCGGACGAGCCCTCGCCTTTGACGACGATCGTCGCGGCGATGCTCTGCAAGCGACGCTCTTCCTCCCTGGTCAGATCCTGACCAGTGTAGATGACAATCGGCAGCTCTTCTCCGCCCTGGGTCTTGCGGATACGCTCGATCAGCTCGGCACCAGGCAGATCCGGCAAGCCGAGGTCCACGATGGCACAATCGAAGGGTCGCACCTGGATGACCTCCAGAGCACCCTCGGCCGTCCCCACTGCGGTGACGTCGACCTGCTCGCTCTTCATGAGCTCGGACAAGCTCATGCGCTGATTGTCATCGTCCTCGACGAGGAGAAGCTTCTTCACCGGCCGATCGATGAACTCCTTCGTGCGATTGAGCGCTCCCATGAGAGCCTCACGGTCGACAGGCTTCTCGAGGAAGCCGAAGGCGCCAGCCTTGAGGCCGCGCTTCTTCTGATCGTCAACAGAGATCACGTGAATGGGGACGTGTCGCGTTCTTGGGTCATGCTTCAGGAGGTCGAGGAGCGCCCACCCGTCCATATCGGGCAAGCCGATGTCGAGGGTGATCGCATGCGGCTTGTAGCGATGGGCCAGGGCAAGAGCCGAAGCGCCGTCCATGGCGATGAGGCCCTTGAAGCCCTCTTCCCGCGCGAGTTCCAGCAGCACCGAGGCGAACATCGCATCGTCTTCAATGATCAGGACGATGCGGTCGCCCACGGTGATCGCATGTCGATCGTCGAGGGACGCTGAAAGCGCCATGGCCGCGGAAGGCTGCCGGATCATCGCTCCGGATGAATCCTCGGAAGGCGTGTAGGATCCATTCCCGTCGCTATTCGATCGCGCTGCGAAGCCCATGCCGAGCGCACCATGGCTTGACGGGGGCTCTACAGGAACGAAGAGCGTGAAGGTCGATCCGCTTCCCGGCGTGCTCGACACCACGATTTCGCCGCCGAGGAGGCGCGCGATCTCGCGGCTGATCGATAGGCCGAGACCGGTTCCGCCGTACTTCCGGCTCGTGGTCCCGTCCGCCTGCTGGAACGCCTCGAAAATGATCCGCTGCTTGTCCTCCGGAATACCGATGCCGGTATCCGTGACGGACATGGCGATCCACTGGCTCCCAGCCCGCAACGGCGAGCCCTCGGCGGATCCGATCTGAAGCGTCACGCCTCCGCGTTCCGTAAACTTGAAGGCATTCGACAGCAGATTGCGCAGCACCTGCTGCAGGCGCTTCGAATCCGTTCTGATGGCCAGTGGGAGCTTCGGGTCGACCTCAACCTGGAAGTTGAGTTTCCTCTCCTCTGCCACCTGGCGGAAGGTTCGGTCCATGTTCTCGACCAGATCCTTGAAGGCCACGTTGGAGACCTCAAGGCTGACCGTCCCGGATTCGATTTTGGACAGGTCCAGGATGTCGTTGATCAGGGACAGGAGATCCGAACCGGCCGCGTGGATCGTCTTGGAAAACTCCTTCTGCTTTTCCGTAAGATTTCCTTCGGAGTTCTCGGTCAGCAACTTCGATAGGATGAGGAGCGAATTGAGAGGCGTTCTCAGCTCATGGCTCATGTTGGCCAGGAACTGCGACTTGTAGCGCGAGGTCAGGGAGAGCTGCTCGGCCTTTTCCTCCAGGGCGGTCTTGGCAATCGAGACTTCCTGGTTCTTTGTCTCCACTTCCCGCTTCTGAATCTCGAGCAGGCGGGCCTTGTCCTCAAGCTCCTCGTTGGTCTTCTGGAGCACTTCCTGCTGCTGCCGCAGAAGCTCCTCGGACTGGCGCAGCGTGGCTGCCTGCTGTTCCAGGCGGTCGTTGGTGTTACGCAACTCCTCCTGCTGGCTCTGAAGCTCGGTGGTCAGAAGCTGAGACTGCTTCAGGAGACCTTCCGTCCGCATATTGGCCGCGATCGTGTTGAGAACGATACCGATCGATTCCGTCAGCTGGTCCAAGAAGGACTGGTGGGTTTCGGAGAAGCGGTTGAAGGAGGCCAGCTCGATCACCGCCTTCACTTCCTGCTCGAACAGAACGGGCAGGACAATGATGTTGAGCGGCGCGGCCTCGCCAAGTGCCGAACCGATCTTGATGTAATCGTTCGGTGCATTGGTGAGAAGAATACGCTTCTTCTCGTAGGCCACCTGTCCAACGAGCCCCTCCCGCAGGCGGAAGCGGTTTCCGAGGTGCTTCCTCTCCGTGAAGGCATAGGAAGCAACAAGCTCCAGGGACGGCTCGTCGCCGCGGTTCTCGACCGTGTAGAAGACGCCCTGCTGCGCGTTCACCAGCGGCGCAATCTCCGACAGGATCATGTTGGAGACGGTGGCGAGATCGCGCTCGCCCTGCAGCATACGGGTGAACTTGGCGAGGTTGGTCTTCAGCCAATCCTGCTCCGCGTTCTTGAGCGTCGTATCGCGCAAGTTGCGGATCATCTCGTTGATGTTGTCCTTCAGCGCCGCAAGCTCGCCGAGGGCTTCCGCGGTAATCGACCGGGTCAGGTCGCCGCGCGTCACGGCCGTGGCCACTTCCGCGATGGCTCGCACCTGATTGGTCAGGTTGGCGGCAAGTTGGTTCACGTTGTCGGTCAAATCGCGCCACAGGCCCGAAACGCCCTCCACGCGAGCCTGACCACCCAGCTTGCCTTCCGTACCCACTTCCTTCGCGACGCGAGTCACTTCCGAGGCAAACGAGTTCAGCTGATCCACCATCGTGTTGATGGTGTTCTTCAGCTCCAGCATCTCGCCTTTGACATCGACGGTGATCTTCTTCGACAGATTGCCATTCGCCACCGCAGTGGTGACATCGGCGATGTTACGCACCTGGCCCGTGAGGTTGGCCGCCATCATATTCACGTTGTCCGTGAGATCCTTCCACGTGCCGCCGACACCCCGAACCTGCGCCTGTCCGCCGAGCTTGCCCTCCGTGCCCACCTCGCGGGCCACGCGCGTCACCTCGGAGGCGAACGAGTTCAGCTGGTCCACCATGGTGTTGATGGTGTTCTTCAGCTCCAGCATCTCGCCTTTGACGTCGACGGTGATCTTCTTGGAGAGGTCGCCATTCGCCACCGCAGTCGTCACATCGGCGATGTTACGCACCTGGCCCGTGAGGTTCGCAGCCATCATGTTCACGTTATCGGTCAGGTCCTTCCAGGTGCCGGCAACACCCTTCACCTGGGCCTGTCCGCCGAGTTTACCCTCGGAGCCCACCTCGCGCGCCACGCGGGTCACCTCGGACGCGAAGGAGTTCAGCTGATCCACCATGGTGTTGATGGTCGATTTCAGCTCCAGCATCTCACCTTCGACCACGACGGTGATCTTCTTCGACAGGTCGCCTGTTGCAACCGCGGTCACGACCTCGGCGATGCCGCGCACCTGGCCGGTGAGGTTGGCCGCCATGAGGTTCACGTTATCGGTGAGGCCCTTCCAGACGCCGCCGACGCCCTTCACCTGTGCCTGACCGCCGAGCTTACCCTCGGAGCCCACTTCCTTCGCCACGCGGGTCACTTCCGAGGCAAACGAGTTCAGCTGGTCCACCATCGTGTTGATGGTGTTCTTCAACTCCAACAGCTCGCCACGAACGTCGACAGTGATCTTCTTGGACAGGTCGCCGTTTGCCACAGCCGTCGTGACATCCGCGATGTTACGCACTTGGCCGGTCAAGTTCGCGGCCATCATGTTCACGTTGTCCGTGAGGCCTTTCCAAACGCCGCCGACGCCTTCCACGCGGGCTTGGCCGCCGAGTTTACCCTCGGTGCCCACCTCTTTCGCAACACGCGTCACCTCGGAGGCAAAGGAGTTGAGCTGATCCACCATCGTGTTGATGGTGTTCTTCAGCTCCAACAGCTCACCGCGAACATCGACGGTGATCTTCTTGGACAGGTCGCCGTTCGCCACAGCCGTCGTGACATCCGCGATGTTACGCACCTGACCGGTGAGGTTTGCGGCCATCATGTTCACGTTGTCGGTCAGGTCCTTCCAGGTGCCGCCAACACCGCGGACCTGCGCCTGGCCACCGAGCTTGCCTTCGGTGCCCACCTCGCGGGCCACGCGGGTCACTTCGGACGCGAAGGAGTTCAGCTGGTCCACCATGGTGTTGATGGTGTTCTTCAGCTCCAGCATCTCGCCTTTGACATCGACGGTGATCTTCTTGGAGAGGTCGCCGTTCGCCACCGCGGTGGTGACATCGGCGATGTTACGCACCTGGCCGGTGAGGTTGGCCGCCATCATGTTCACGTTGTCGGTGAGATCGCGCCACAGGCCGGCGGCGCCGGGCACGAGGGCCTGTCCGCCGAGCTTGCCTTCGATACCCACCTCGCGCGCCACGTTCGTCACCTGATCGGCGAAGGTGGCCAGTGTATCGATCATGCCGTTGATGGTGTCGGCCAGAGCAGCGATCTCGCCCTTGGCGTCCACGGTCAGCTTGCGCGTGAGATTGCCGACAGCGACGGCGGTCACGACCTCCGCGATGCCGCGCACTTGGCCAGTGAGGTTCGCGGCCATCATGTTCACGTTATCGGTGAGATCCTTCCAGGTGCCACCGACACCCTTCACCTGCGCCTGGCCGCCGAGCTTGCCTTCCGTACCCACTTCCTTCGCGACGCGGGTCACTTCCGAGGCAAACGAGTTCAGCTGGTCCACCATGGTGTTGATGGTGTTCTTCAGCTCCAGCATCTCGCCTTTGACGTCGACGGTGATCTTCTTCGACAAATTGCCATTCGCCACCGCAGTGGTGACCTCGGCGATGTTACGCACTTGGCCGGTGAGGTTCGCGGCCATCATGTTCACGTTATCGGTCAGGTCCTTCCAAGTGCCGGCAACGCCCTTCACCTGGGCCTGTCCGCCGAGCTTGCCTTCGGTGCCCACCTCTTTTGCCACGCGGGTCACTTCCGAGGCAAACGAGCTTAGCTGGCCCACCATGGTGTTGACCACCTTGCCGATGCGCAGGAACTCGCCGCGCAGGGGGCGGCCTTCGATCTCGAGCTGCATGCTCTGGCTGAGATCGCCCTTAGCCACCGCGCCGATCACGCGGGCTACTTCGGTCGTCGGCTGGACAAGGTCGCCGATCATGGAGTTGACCGAGTCGACACACTCGCTCCAGCACCCGGTTGCAGCCGAAAGACGCCCGCGTTCGCCGATCCGCCCTTCCTTGCCGACCACCTTGGCCACCCGGTCCAGCTCCTGGGCAAGCCCCTTGTTCAGGTCAGCGATGTCGTTGAAGGCCTCAGCGATTTCACCATCGATGCCGGTCAGATCGGATGGGAGGCGCACGGAGAAGTCGCCTCTCCGGAATGCGCGCAGCGTCTTGAGCAGCAGCTTGGGATCAAGCTGCGAAATGGCGGTTTCGACTTGTGACATAAGGCCCCCTGTTACGCTGTTCCAGGCCTACTTGCGCCTGGATCCCCATATGCCGACGTCCCAAAAGCTACTTTGTTCGTCTTCGGATGGAATTCGACCCTGCGTAACGCATTTCAAGGGATCATAGTTCCCTGAATTCCGAAAAAATTTTAGCCCCTCGCAATCTGAAACCTAGTTTCAGCTGAAGAAGGACTGCATGGCCTTCAACCGGCTCCTGACGCCCATTGCCCTGGATCGTAGGTTGCGCTCACATGGGGAGCTGCCGTTCCGGAAGAACCGTGTGGTCAACAACACTAAACCCTAGGGAGCCGCCATGTCACCCTCTTCATACTCCAGTCGCCGACGCATCCTTGGCCTTCTGCTCGGAGCCGGGGCCTCCCTGGTCTCGGGAGCCGTGCTTGCCCAATCGTCAACCTATCCAACCCGGCCAGTCCGCGTCATCGTGCCGTTCACGCCGGGCGGCACCACGGACATCTTCGCCCGGCTCGTGGGCGAGAAGCTGTCTCAGTCCTTAGGCCAGCAGTTCGTCATCGAAAACCGCGGCGGCGCGGGCGGCAATATTGGGGCGGATGCGGTCGCGAAGGCAGAGCCGGACGGGTACATGCTGGTCATGGGCACGGTGGGCACCCACGCGATCAATCCGAGCCTCTACGCCAAGATGCCCTATGATGCCCTTACGGATTTCGCACCCGTTGCCTATGTGGCCGGCGTGCCGAACCTGATGGTGGTCAGCCCCAAGAAGGTGAAGGCCACCACCGTGCAGGAATTCATCGCCGAGGCGAAGGCGACTCCCGGCAAGTTCACCATGGCCTCGTCGGGGAACGGCACCTCGATCCATCTCTCCGGCGAGCTCTTCAAGCAGATAACGGGCGTCGAGATGCCTCACGTGCCCTATCGCGGCAGCGGACCGGCGGTGAACGACCTGATTGGCGGACAGGTGGACGTGATGTTCGACAACCTGCCCTCTTCGATCGAGCATGTGCGCGGCGGGAATCTGCGAGCCCTGGCTGTCACGTCCTCGAAGCGCTCCCCGGCCCTTCCCGACAAGCCGACCCTTGCCGAAGCAGGCCTGCCCCAATTCGAGGCGACGAGCTGGTTCGCGCTGTTTGCCCCTAAAGGCACGCCTGCGGACATCACGAATAAGCTGAATCAGGAAGTCCGCAAGGCCCTGGAAACGCCGGAGCTGCAGAAGCGCTTTGCTGATCTCGGCGGTGAAATCCAGCCCATGAGCCCTGATGAACTTATGGCCTATATCAGGGCCGAGCATGAGAAGTGGGCGAAGGTCGTCAAGGCCTCAGGCGCCAAGGTCGACTGATGCCTGAAGAAGCGGGGCTGCCCTCTGGCAGCCCCGGCACTTAATACTCCAACTCGAACCCAAGCCCGACGGACGTTCCGCCTTCGGCATTCACCTCGCCTTGGGCCTTGAGGCGCCGCGTCAGGTCGATATCGACCGTGACGCCGCTTTCCTCAGGCCGCGCGCCGGCTCGCACACCTACACGCACGTTATCGCTGATGTAGCGGGAGACACCGACACCCGGCCCGCCGCCAGCACCAACCGTAATGTCGAGGCTGTCGACGCCGAGCGACCGGCGCAGGCGCTCGAATGCATCGTTGCCGGAGCCGCCGGAAAGCTGCGCCACGGCCTGCGCGAGTTGCAGCGCTTGGCCTGCCGAGAGTCCGCCCGACGGTCTCTGAAACAGGATGCGGGAGAGCACCTCGTCCTGCGGCAGATCGGGACTGGAGCTGAACGAGAACTCAGGGCTCGACGCCGGCCCTGTTACCCCGATGCGCGCAGTCACGTCCCCCGCCTGGGTCTCGGCCAAAAAGTCGAGGGACGGCGTGAGGTCACCGGTGAAATCCAGGCGGCCGCGCACGAGGTCGATTCTTTGCCCAAGGAGATCGAAGCGCCCGCGGCGCAGCTCGAAGGCTCCGATGGCGACAGGATCCTGGGTCGTGCCCTGAAGCCGGAGATCGCCACCGAGTTCCGCATTCAATCCCCTGCCCCGCACGAAGATGCGGTTCTGCGCGGTCAGCACCAGGTCGAGCTCGGCTCGGAAGGGCGTTCCTCTGGCAGAAGCGGATTGCCGCCGCTGCTGCAGAGCCAGCCGCGCCGCGGCGGTCGGCGTTGGTCGCACGTGCTTCGTTCCGGGCAGCGGCCGCAATGTGGTCGGCAGGCGGTCGGGCACGGAGACATTCATGGTGATGATGTCGATGCGGCCCGCCGCGCGTGGCCGGCTGGCCAGGGGGCCTGAGAGGATCAGGTCCAGATCGGCGCTTGCCTCGACGGTTTCGTTGGACACGAGCTGCGCCCGGTTGCCCGTGATCCTGATTTCGCCGGGGAAGCCTGCCGCCGGAT
The DNA here is from genome assembly GCF_014699075.1 of Microvirga sp. Classification (GTDB taxonomy): domain Bacteria; phylum Pseudomonadota; class Alphaproteobacteria; order Rhizobiales; family Beijerinckiaceae; genus Microvirga. The sequence goes on from NZ_JACXAB010000003.1 coordinate 229,417, forward strand.
CGATGGTCACCTGCCCCCGGGCGGCCAGGGAGCCGCCGTTCGGCGTCTGCGCCGTCAGGCTCTCGATGGCGAGCACCTGTCCGCGCGCGGCCAACCGCCCGGCGATGCCGTTCAGCTGGATGCCCTGCAGCGCATCGGAGAAGCTGCCATTGGCAATGCTGACGCTCCCCTGGATCCGAGGATCCGAAAGCATTCCGGCGATGGCGAGATCCAGGTTAGCCGCGCCGGTAAGGCGCTGACCGGACGCCGACAGGATCGTGTTGGCAATGGCAAGATCGGTACGGCCCGAAATCCTGAGCGCAAGCTCATCGGCTGCCTCGATCGGAACGCTGCCGGACACCTGGAAGGTGCCGGTGCGTCCGGCAGAGACCCGCGCGTCGATCCCGACCCGCTGATCGGCCAGTCGGCCCTGGGCTTCGATGCCGAGCGGCGGCAGCCCGGCCTGACGGGTCTGCGCAGTCGCAAGGCCAGATACGGTGAGCCGATAGGTCCCGCTCGGATTGCTCGTGGTTCCTGCCACTGCGGCGCTACCATTGACCGTACCGGCTAGACCCAGATTCGGCACAACGATCTCAGCTGTCTGGAGCGGCAGGTTGCGGATGTCGACATTGAGGGCGAGCCTGTCGCCGATGGTGCCGGACAGGGCAACCCGTCCCTGATCAGCCGCTATCACAACATTGGACAGGACAGCGCCGCCGTCCTGCAGCGCAATGGTGGCCGGCTGAGCCAAGGCCAGGCGCCGGCCGCCGCGGCGCGCGCTGAACGAGGCCAGCTCGATCCGTGTCGCGTCGCCCGGCACGACGCGACCCTGCGCATCGAGATCGAAGCCCTGCCCCGCCGCAGATGCGGTGAAGCGCGACGCCTCTGGCGTGCCTTCGGCTATGAACCGCACATCGCGGTAGGTCTGGCCGCCGGCCGTCACCGAGGCTGCGGTGACTGAGCCGTCGATCATCGGGCGACGGTAGAGATCCTGAACCGTAAGCCGGGTGTCGAAATCCCGCACGGCTATATCGGCAGCCGAGAAGCGTGCCCCACGGGCGGTGACCTGCACATCCTGCCCGCCCCCGCGTGCGCTAAGCGACACGACGGCGTCGAGCGCCCCATTGAGCTTTGTGAGCACGAGTGGAGAGAGATCGTCAAAATTGCTGCCGGTCAGGGAAATTTCACCTTGCGCCAGCTGATCGGCGCCCAGGCGAAGATTTCCGTTGAGGGCCACCGAGCCGATGTCGATGTCGAGCCTGTCGAGCAGCCAGCCGCCTTCCGGTGGCTTCGCCAGATGCAGGGAGCCCGTAGCCGGCTTGTCGTCAACACGTCCGTCCAGGGTGAGAGCCGCATCGAGTGCGCCTGTCACATCGCGGGCGTTCAGATCGACAGCAAGGCGCGGGACGGAGCGGCCGAGGGCGCGGACATCGGTGAGCGTCGCGGTGCCGATCACATCCGGCCGTTCGAGGGAACCCGTCAGACGCGCTGCAAGAGTGGCCCGCCCTGCGGTGATGCGCTCGTCCACATGCCTCAACTCGTCGATGGTGACATCAAAACCCAGGTTCGCGGTCGATTGCGTGGCCTGCCCATCCACGCGCGCATCGAGATGTGCGCCGTCGATGCGGAGGTTGTCAAAGCCAAAGCCGTTTGGAATACGTCGCAAGGTACCTGCGGCGGTGACCGTACGTCCCAGAAGACCGTCAACAGCCGGCGTTCCGGTTGAAAGCTCGCGGAGCCGTGCATCGACAGCTGCCGCCATATCGTAGCGCCGCGGATTGCCGGTCAGCCGTGCATTCAGGTCCGCCGAGCCTCGCAGGGTCCGCCCGGCGACACCGGAGAACGGTGCGAGCGCTGGGATGCTCGCATCCAGCGTACCGTCGAGGATGGTCGATCCGATGCGTCCGGTGAAGCTCGCCCGTGCGGTCGATGTCTCGATGCGTGCGGTCTCGACGCTGGCAATCCCTTCAAGATCGAAGGAGCCGCGGGAGGTTACCGCGAGGGTCGGCCCGATTGCACGCGCCAGCGCCTGATCGGCAGGGCGGATCCCGCTGGCATTGGCATCGATGGCGAAGGAGAACCGGTCCGGCGGAGAGACCCCCTCCACCGGGTTCATGGTCACGCGGGCGGTCAGCGCATCAAGGGCGCCTTCCGGCAGCCGGACCTCCGCAGCATCCAGGGTGCCGTTGACCCTGGGCGCAGTCAGCGGGCCTTGCACGGTGCCGTCGAAGTTGAGGCGGGCGATCTCAGCCACTCCTGCCCGTGTCTTGCTGCCATCGGTCGGAAGGGCGCGCGCATTGAGCCGGATATCGAGGACCTGACCGGCACTGATCGTTCCGGTCATATCGAAGCGGGCCACATTTGATGTGATCTGAACCGGCTGGAAGCGGACAGCGCCGCTGTCAGCGACGTTGACATTGCCGACGAGTTGCGTGGTGCCGCTGAAGACCGGGGCGACAGGTGCCGGCAACAACCCTTCGATGCGGGCTGCGAGGTCCACGTTCAGGTCATAGGCCGCGTTCGTGCGCCGCACCGTCGTCGTGCCTGCCGCGCCGATCGTCGGACCGGCGGCGAAATCGAGCCGCGCCGCAAAGTCGCTCAAAGGTCCTTGTCCTGCGAGCTTCAGGTCGACCGGCGGGAGGCCGGGAAGCTCCAGAAGCCGGGCCGCGATGCCGCCTGCGGGCTCCTGGTGCGTGAGGTTGAGCGAGAGGCGGTTGGTCTGCGGCACATAATTGAGATCGATCGACAGCTGACCGGGGGCGTCTAGGCGCTGCGCCGCGAAGGTGAGGTCGAGCCCTTCCGAGGGATTTCCGATCTGGGCGGAGCCTGCCGCCGAGAGCCGTGCTTGTGTGCCCAGGACAGGCTCGCCGAGCACAAGTTCCTGCAAGGCGAAGCGATCGACGATGACCCGGACCGGCAACTCGGGCAGGATCGGCTCGTCGGAAACCGCCGCGTCCTCCTCGGCAGGCAGCGGCCGGCGTTGGATCTGGAGGCGGCCAACAGTGAGTTCATTGACCTGCAGACGTCCGCGCAGGAGCGCGGTTCGGCTCCAGACCAGGTTGGCACGGTCTAGACTGAGCCACACGCCATCCCGGTCCGCAATACGCACGTCACGGATGACGGCATTCGAGGAGAGCGCACCCTCAACGCTGCCGATGCTGACCCGCGTGGTCGGTGTGGAGAGAAGGCGCGAAATCAGGCTGGCCAACACGCCCTGATCGCTTTGGGCCTGACTCGGGCGCGAGACGAGGAACCACGAGGCGACCAGCGCTACAGCGAGGACGACCGTCAGAAGGGCAAGGGAGCGGATTGGCTTGTTCATCAGAAGGCCTGCCCGATTCCGACATAGATGGCATAAGAGGGATCGCCGCGTTCCGGATTGACCGGAATGGCGACGTCGAGGCGGATGGGACCAATTCCCGTGTAGTAGCGAAGGCCCAAGCCGGCACCGATGCGGATTCGCTCGTCGAAATCCGGATAGCTCGACTCGAAGGCGGTGCCCGCATCGACGAAAGGCACGATGCCGATGGTGTCGGTGACCTTGATCCGCGCTTCGAGCGATGCTTCCAGCAAGCTCCGCCCGCCGATCGGTTCGCCCAGGAAGGTCGGTCCCAGGGTCCTGTAGGTATAGCCGCGCACGGAGCCGCCGCCACCTGCGAAGAACCGCCGGTTGGCGGGAATCTCATCGAGATCTGCCCCGACAATGGAGCCGAGGCCGATGCGCCCGGCCAGCACATAACGGGACTCCTCGTCCAGCGAGTAGTAGGCCGACGCACTCCCACGGGCGACCGTGATCGGAACCGACGAGCCGAGAAACTCCGGGTAAGGCGTCACTGACGCAATTAGCCTGATGCCTTCGGTGGGATTGAGGGCGTTGTCGGTGGAATCGTAGCTGAGGGAGACGGGCAATCCCACGAGGGTGTAGTCGATCTGTCCGAGAACGTCCGAGGTCTGCCCCCGCTCGTATTCGATTCCGCCCTGGATCGAGAACGTCTCGCTGAAGCGGTGGCGGATGGCCGCGGTCGCGTTGACGAGGCGGCTGGTATAACCCTCCGTGCGGTCGCGCTCGACAAGAGCATCAACGAGCAGGTCGTTGCGGGTTCCCCACAGGGCGGGTTTCAGGAAGCTCGCGCGGAACCGGCCGCCGAGGTCGCTCCAATCGAAATCATCGTCCTCGTTCAGCTGGCCGCCATCCTCGGTCAGGTAGAAGAGATTGCCCTCAAACCTCAGCCGCTCGGCGCCGCCGAACAGGTTGCGATGCGCCCAGTAGGCTCTGAGCGCCGGTCCGTCCGTGGTCGAATACTGCGCCGACGCTCCGATGATGCGCGGCGGACGCTCGGTGAGTTCCACGAATAGCGGCAGGTTGCCATAAGCGTCGAGGGTCTCCGCTTCACGGATCCGCACCGAAGACAGCGCTTCGATCTGAGAGATCGATTTGCGCATCGAGGCCAGTTCCGCCGGCGAATAGGGATCGCCCGGCTCGGTGTAGATGAAGGAGCGCACCACAGCCGGATCGACGCCCTCGGCGCCCTGGATCGTAATAGGGCCGATGCCCGCGCGAGGGCCGGGATTGACCGCGAGGCTCACATCCATCGCTTGTGCGGGGTGGATGACTACCGGCTCACGCCGCTCCACCTTGGCGAACGGGCGGGACTCGGCGCGGAAGTAATCGACGATGCGCGCTTCGGCGGCCAGGATATCGGCAGAGCGCGCCGGATCGCCCGGCTTGATCTGCACGATCCGCGGCGGCAACTCCCCCGGTGGAAAAGGCTGTCTGGTGCGAGCATCCAATATGGCAACATCCCGCAGGGCAAATTGGGGCCCGGGATCTGCGATGATCTGAACCGGCACGAGAGCCCGCGCACGATATCCTGCCACCGCGCGCGCTGCGGCCTCAGTGCGTGAAGACTGAAGCACCAAGGGAACACCTGCGACGTTGATTTCAATGCGGGCATTGTAATAGCCAGCCCCCCAGAGCGCATCGATCAGGCGCGGCAGATCGGCCTGTGCACGGGCCACCAGGGCTGCGGCATCGGGCGGAGGATCCGACTGGAGGCTCTGCAGCGTCGACGCATCCTTCAGCGTCTGCTCGAGATTTTTCGTGTCGCCGCCGACGGCGTAGTCGAGGGAATAAGGCAGGGCATCCGCGCTGGGAGGAGGCGGATCATCGCTCCCGCCGAACCACCCGAACAAATCGAATGCGACAGCATGGGTCGAGGGCAGTCCACTGAACAGAACGCCTACCAGGAAGAGAAACGCTGTCCTTCGAATGGTGCTCAGCCACAGCACTTGGGGCACTCTCTCCCTGATGCAACATCAATTCTTGTTCTTACAACACGTGCCCAGTGACTTCAGGGGCTGTGCTCTGACCTGTCGAGGTTCGTCAGGCGCGTACCTAACCATAGTTTCCCTAGCGGCAAAACCCCAGCCAGGCAATTTCAGGTTAATTGTTGATGAAACACATCAGCATCGGGAAAGAATGAGGAAAACATACATATTATTCACACAGTGGCATGCGTAGGCCGTGAGAATTCGCAGCAGAGCGAACTCATAATTGCGACGTGATGTTGCCACTATTTCGACATGTTATGAGACTGCTTGCGAGCCAATGATCTTCGATGCTTGCCATGCGGTATTGTTTCACATGAAACAAGAGCACTTTGCTTAACATGCTCATACCTCTGATGGCCAAGCTGATTGACCGCCTTATCCAACGGGTGTAATTTTCAAGGCAGCTGCAGGCAGATTTTAAGTTGCTGCGATGTATAAAGCAGCCGCCTCACAGCCGATGCTGATTGTTGAATGCGTTTTGGTTGCGGCTTCTTTGGTAGTGTCTCAATCAAAACATAGCTACGACGCAAAATTGAGTTGCGCCTTCTGCTTCAAATCCAAAGCCTGACAAGGCAAGGATGGTGAGGAATGGCTGTAGCACTCATACTCGTTCTTGTCGCTGTCGGCTCAGTGGTCTTCCACCTCGTCAGCCCCTGGTGGTGGACGCCGATTGCATCGAACTGGCGCTATATCGACAATACGATCATCATCACCTTCTGGATCACCGGCGCGGTTTTCGTCGCAGTCATCCTCTTCATGGCGTATTGCGTCTACCGCTTTCGCCATCAGGCCGGACGGCAAGCCCATTACGAGCCCGAGAACAAGCGTCTGGAATGGTGGCTGACCATCGTCACGGGGGTTGGCGTCGCGGCCATGCTGGCGCCTGGCCTCTTCGTATGGCAGCAGTTCATCACCGTACCCGACGATGCAACCGATATCGAGGTCTTCGGCCAGCAATGGCAATGGAGCTTCCGACTGCCCGGACCGGACGGCCAACTCGCCACATCCGATACACGCCTGATCAGTCCCGACAATCCGCTTGGACTGAACCGCGACGATCCGAAGTCCCATGATGATGTCGTCATCGAAGGCGGTGAGCTGCATCTACCGGTCAACAGGCCGATCAAGGCCCTCCTGCGCTCTCCCGACGTCCTCCATAATTTCTACGTTCCGGAGATGCGAGCCAAGATGGATCTCGTGCCAGGTCAGATCTCCTACATCTGGTTCACCCCGACGAGAACCGGAACTTTCGAGATCCTCTGCGCCGAATTGTGTGGCGTCGGGCATCCGCAGATGCGGGGCAAGGTCATCGTTCAGGAGGAGAGCGAATACCAGGCATGGCTGCAGGAGAAGGTGGCGACAAGCTTCGCGCGCTTGACGCCGGACACCCGGAACGGGGCTGTCGTGCCTGATTGAGCGAAGTGAAAGAACGGAGAATTGGGGAGAGCATCCTGATGGTCGACGTCCCACTTGGATCGGCAGGAGTGGTCGCAGCGCCCGATGTCGAGGACGTCGAGCTCTACCATCCGCACAGCTGGGTGACGAAATACGTCTTCAGCCAGGACGCAAAGGTCATCGCCATCCAGTACTCCTTCGTGGCTCTTTCAGTCGGCCTCATCGCCCTCGTCCTGTCATGGCTGATGCGCCTGCAACTAGGGTTCCCGGGCGTCTTCTCCTTCATCGACGCCAATGCCTATTACCAGTTCATCACCATGCACGGCATGATGATGGTGGTTTACGTGCTCACCGCGCTCTTTCTCGGCGGCTTCGGCAACTATCTCATCCCGCTGATGGTCGGCGCGCGCGACATGGTCTTCCCCTATGTCAACATGCTCAGCTTCTGGGTCTATTTCCTGGCGGTGCTCATCCTCGTAGCGAGCTTTTTCATACCAGGCGGGCCCACCGGCGCCGGCTGGACGCTCTACCCGCCCCAGGCCATCACGACGGGAACGCCGGGCGGGCAGGACTGGGGCATCATCCTGATGCTCATGTCGCTCATGGTGTTCATCATCGGCTTCACCATGGGTGGCCTGAACTACGTGGTGACGGTTCTGCAGGCGCGCGCACGCGGCATGACGCTGATGCGCATGCCGCTCACCGTCTGGGGCATCTTCACCGCAAGCTTTATGGCGCTGCTCGCTTTTCCGGCCTTGTTCGTCGGCGCCGTGATGATGCTATTCGACCGGGTCCTCGGCACCAGCTTCTTCATGCCGGCTATGGTCGAGATGGGACAGCCCCTTGACCGCAACGGCGGCAGCCCCCTGCTCTTTCAGCACCTCTTCTGGTTCTTCGGACACCCGGAGGTCTACATTGTCGCCCTGCCGGCCTTCGGCATTGTGTCTGACCTCATCAGCACCCACGCACGGCGCAACATCTTCGGCTATCGCATGATGGTCTGGGCGCTGCTCGCCATCGGGGCGCTGAGCTTCATTGTTTGGGCGCACCACATGTATGTGAGTGGCATGAACCCCTATTTCGGGTTCTTCTTCGCCACCACCACGCTGATCATCGCAGTGCCGACGGCGATCAAGGTCTATAACTGGATCCTTACGCTTTGGCGGGGCGACATTCATCTTAACGTTCCCATGCTGTTTGCGCTCGCCTTCATCGTCACCTTCGTGAACGGCGGCCTCACCGGGCTTTTCCTCGGCAACGTGGTCGTGGACGTTCCCCTCTCGGACACGATGTTCGTCGTTGCGCATTTCCACATGGTTATGGGCGTAGCGCCGATCCTGGTGATCTTCGGCGCGATCTATCACTGGTATCCGAAGGTGACCGGGCGGATGCTGAACGATGCCCTTGGCAAGCTGCACTTCTGGGTCACGTTCCTTGGCGCGTATGCGATCTTTTTCCCCATGCATTATCTCGGTCTGATGGGGATCCCGCGCCGCTACCACGACATCGCCGACATGGCCTTCGTGCCTCCCTCAGCGCACACGCTCAATGCATTCATCACCATCGTGGCCCTGATCGTCGGCGCAGCCCAGCTGGCCTTCGTGTTCAACCTCTTCTGGAGCCTGCGCCACGGCAGGAACTCTGGCGGCAACCCCTGGCGCGCCACTACTCTGGAATGGCAGACGCCCGAAACTCCACCGCCTCATGGCAATTGGGGTAATGATCTGCCCGTCGTCTACCGCTGGGCCTACGACTACAGCGTGCCGGGAGCCGATCAGGATTTCCTCCCACAGAACCAACCGGGACCTTCACGCGCTGCACCGGGAGCAGGCCATGGGTAGCATCCTGTTCTTCCTGAGCATTCTGGCGATCATCGCGACTTGGTGGCTCTCGCGGCAGGGCCTCGCATCAAAGCCGTGGCTGGAGCAAGGCGAAGCAGCCGCTCTGCCGAACCTGTCTGTTCGCTCGGCGGCTCCGGCGACAATCGGTCTGCGCGTCTTCCTGGCTGTCGTCGGCTCCTTCTTCGCACTGTTCATCAGCGCCTATTCGATGCGGATGCAGCTCCCCGACTGGCGCACTCTGCCGCTCCCGCCAATCCTCTGGCTCAACACGATCATGCTCGTCCTGAGCAGCATTGCACTCCATGGCGCGATGGTCGCCGTGCGTCGAGGCGAGAGGAACGAGCTCAAGATCAGCCTGATTGCGGCCGGCGTCGCAGCCCTGGCCTTCCTGTCGGGGCAGCTCGTCGCTTGGCAGCAACTGGCGGGCGAAGGCTATCGCCTCACCGCCAACCCGGCCAATGACTTCTTCTACGTTCTGACCGGAGCGCACGGTCTTCATCTTCTGGGCGGGCTGGTGGCACTGGCCCGTACCACCGAGAAAGCATGGCGTGTGCCAGCAACGGAGCACCTGCGCCTGCCGGTCGAGCTCTGCGCCACCTACTGGCACTTCCTTCTTCTTCTCTGGCTTGTTCTTCTGAGCATCTGGACAGGCTGGGCAGGCGAAATCATCGACATATGCCGGCAGTTACTGACTTGAGAGAGTTTATGCCCATGGCGGAACAGGCTGTGACGGACACGACCCACACCTATCCCGAGGCTTCGGACCTGCGAAGCATAGCGGCCGACTTCTCCTCAGACCGGCAGGCCTTCAGGAACGTTTCCTGGGGAAAGGCCATGATGTGGATCTTTCTCCTCAGCGACACCTTCGTGTTCAGCTGTTTTCTGATCTCCTACATGACCGCACGCATGTCCACGACGGTACCATGGCCGAATGCAAGCGAGGTGTTTGCGCTGACCATCGGCGGCGTCACCCTGCCCCTCATCCTGATCGCGATCATGACCTTCGTGCTGATCAGCAGCAGCGGCACCATGGCCATGGCAGTGAATTTCGCCTATCGCCGCGACCGTCGAAAGACTGCGATCCTGATGCTGGCGACGGCCCTGCTCGGAGCCACCTTCGTTGGCATGCAGGCCTTTGAATGGTCCAAGCTGATCCATGAGGGTGTTCGCCCATGGTCCAATCCCTGGGGCGCTGCCCAGTTCGGCTCCAGCTTCTTCATGATCACGGGCTTTCATGGCACCCATGTGAGCTTCGGCGTGCTGTTCCTCCTGATCGTCGCCAGAAAGGTCTGGCGGGGCGACTATGAGCATCAAAGACGAGGCTTCTTCACGAGTCGCAGAGGAGATTACGAGGCGGTCGAGATCATGGGCCTCTATTGGCACTTTGTCGACCTGGTCTGGGTCTTCATCTTCGCCTTCTTCTATCTCTGGTGAGCACGGTCATGGCACAGGCATCCGCCCATGGGCAGGGACAGCAGCATCCGATCAGACTTTATCTTGTGGTTTGGGTTTGGCTTTTCGTCCTGAGTGCCTGCTCGTACTTCGTCGATTATTTCCAGGTTCAGGGGCTCCTGAGATATTCACTCATTCTGCTGTTCATGATGCTGAAAGCCGGGCTAATCATGGCCATCTTCATGCATATGGCTTGGGAGCGCCTCTCGCTGGTCTATGCCATCCTGGTACCAATCAGCGCCGTGCTGGTTTTCGTGGCGATCATGGTGTTGGAGTCGGATTACACGCTTCTGTCCCGAGTCTCGTTCTTCGTTTCAGGCACCTGATCAGCATAAAGGCGGCCCTTGAAGCGGACCGCCTTCAGCCTTCGCCAGCACTCAAGTCATACGGCAGGATGAGCCTCATCAGGATGGGGAGGCTCCACCACCCGGCGATACAGATGCCAGGTTGCATGTCCGAGCACCGGCATGACGATGGCGAGCCCCACGAAGAGCGGGAGGGATCCGACGAGGAGACCTGCTGCCACGACCAGGCCCCACAGGGCCATCGTGAGCGGGTTCATCACCACGGCCTTGATGGACGTATAGATCGCTACGGCCACTCCCACATCCCGGTCGAGAAGCAGCGGGAACGAGATGACGCTGATGCTCAGAACCGCGACGGCGAAGCAGAATCCGAGAATGTTGCCGATGACGATCAGTCTCATGCCCTCGGAGGTTGCGAGCACCTGATTGATAAACCCGGAGTACGAAGCGGGCACCTCATAGCCGAAGATGGACTGGTACAACATGCGCGCCGATGTCAGCCATACGAGGAAGATCACGAGCAACACAACGCCGAGTGCGGCGATCGCAGGAATCGATGGCGATTTCAGAACATCGAAGGCATCCTGCCAGGAGGTGCTGAGACCGAGCTCCCGCCGCCTGCTGATCTCATAAAGGCCGATCGCCGCAAACGGCCCCACCAGGGCGAAGCCCGAAGCCAACGGGTAGAGCAGCGGCACCGCATTGTTGCTGAATGTCAGCGCTGCGAGGCACACGCCGAGAATAGGATAGATCAGCCCGAGAAATACGAGGTGGGACGGCATGGCCCAGAAATCGTCGAACCCTCTTGCCAATGCCTCTTTCAGATCGGCCGGTGTGATCTTCCTGACGACCGGATGGGCCGGGGTTTCGGTTGCACCGGCGACAATGTGAAAATGGGCCATAAGCGCTCCTCCAGGGCTGAACCTTGGCAGTTGAGACACGGCCATGCGCGGCAATGCAACGGTCACGCTTAGCCGTAACCTATGCAATGACTATACGCTCGAAAGAGGGCGATGTCGCCCTTGAATGGATTCACAGGCAGGAGGAATGACCATTCCATTCTTCCCTATGGATTGGCGCAGTGCAGCATCGCCTGCTGTTGGCGATTTCGAATCTTTCTCTTGCAGGTCCGATCAACCCCATGCTTGGCTTTATGGATCGAGCCTATGGCAGGGAATGCATTCCCCGCCGGCTTTGGAATCATAGGATCAAGGAGGCCCGCATTGGCAGATTGGAATGCTGGACAATACCTCAAATTCGAAGACGAGCGGACACGGCCTGCGATCGACTTGATCGGCCGTGTTCCCTTGAGGGAGATCCGCAGTGCCGTCGATATCGGGTGCGGCCCCGGAAACAGCACGGAATTGATCGTCAGGCGCTACCCCGATGCGCGCGTGCTCGGCGTCGACAACTCGCCCGATATGCTCGCCAAGGCGCGACTTCGTGTGCCGGAGGTCAGTTTCCAGGAGGCGGATATTGCGACTTGGAGTCCGGACGAGCGCTACGATCTGGTCTTCGCCAACGCCGTCCTGCAATGGCTGCCCGACCATCGGCGCCTGCTTGCACGCCTCGCCTCTTCTCTGGAAGCAGGAGGCTGCCTTGCCGTTCAGATGCCCAACAACCTGCATGAGCCCTCGCACAGGCTCATGCGGAAGGTCGCGCAGGAGGGGCCCTGGGCGGGGAAGCTCAAAGATGCGTCCGTTTCCCGGGAGGAGATCGGATCGTTTGAGGATTACTATTCCTGGCTGCTTGAGGCGGGATGCTCGGCGGATCTGTGGCAGACGACCTATGTTCATCCCCTGGCGGATGCGGCGGCCATCGTCGAGTGGCTCAAAGGTACGGGGCTGAGGCCCTATCTCGATCCTCTCTCGCCAGAGGAGCAATCCGGGTTTCTGGATCAATATCACGCAGAGATCGAGAAGGCCTATCCGGCTCAACGGGACGGCAGGGTTCTTCTGCGCTTTCCACGCCTGTTTATGGTTGCTCAAAAACAGTGAGGTCTGACACGCCCTCCGAAGGGTGACATCCGGCACATCGCTCGCTATCCCGAATCCTCCATATTACAGACGAAAGGCGTCCTTGAGTCCTCCAGGACGACAGCCAGTTCTTTGGCAGCGGAGAAACATCATGACATGGAGATGGACAAGTGACCGGGCAGTCTCCCCTGCTGCCATGCGGCTCGTCCTTCTGTGCACTCTGATGCATCTGTCATGGAGTGAAACTGCGCTGGCTCAGGGGATCGGCTGCGTGCTTCAAACAGCAGCAGGTTCGCAGCGGCAGATTCTGCGCTGCCGTGACGGCCTCACCATCGAGGCTGAAGCGGGAGCGGCCTACAACCTCGTGGACCGGAACCACGACAGCCAGCCCGACGCGGTGAACCTGCAGGGCCGCGCCATCTTCATCGATGCCCCGGCGCAATCCGCGCGGCAGGGATTCCAGATCATGACCCCGCAGGCCATCGCCGCCGTGCGCGGCACGCAATGGGTCGTCGACGTGAGCGGCACCCGGACATCCGTCTTCGTGGTGACGGGGCAGGTTGCGGTGCGGCGAGTCGCAGGCAACACCCGGGGCGTCAGTCTCGGGCCTGGACAGGGTGTCGATGTGGAGGCCGGCGCGACACCCCTGGTCGTGCGGCGCTGGCCCGCCGCCCGCGCGGCCGCCCTCCTCGCCCGCCTCGGACGTTGAGCCTTCATGAGAAGGCGATATGCCATTCCGCTGGTCGCCGCTGCCCTGGCAGGTCTCTGGGGTGCGGGGCTGGCCTTCTTCCATTGGCAGGGCGGCTCCGCTCTTCTCGATCGGCTGGAGGCTCCCCTCACCGACCTGCGATTTGTAGTTCAAGGCCCGCGCCCGGCACCGGACGGCATCACGATCCTGGCCATCGATGACCAGACAGCGCAGCAGGTCGGCGCCTATCCCCTGCCCCGCACCACGATGGCGAAGCTCGTCTCGAATGTGGGACGCATGCATCCGAAGGCCGTCGCGCTCGACATCCTTTTCGTCGACCCGGGTCCGGCGGAGGGTGATCTTGCGCTTGCCAAGGCTCTGGGAGAGACGCGGGGCGTCTTGGCGGCCGCTGGCCTGTTCGAGCGCAGCACGCAACATGCTCCTGCCCCTGCAAGAACAGCGCCCGACGACCTTCCCACGGTCCAGAGACTCCTCCTGCCGATCGGCTCTCTGGCCAGCGCCTCGGCAATCGGCGTCGTGAACATCGCCACCGATCCGTCCGGGGTGCCGCGGCACATTCCGCTTCTGGTGCGCTCAGACTCTCAGATCATCCCGTCTTTCCCGCTGCGCACCGTGTCTGTTGCCATGGGGCGTGACCCTGTTCTCCGAGCAGGCGAAGTTGCTATCGGCGGCGTGGCAACAAGCACTGACGCCGGATACGCGCTTGCCCTCCGCTTTTATGGCCCGTCCGGCACCATTCGCACCATCAGTGCCAGCGACGTCCTGAACGGACAGGCGGATGAAGATGCGTTTCGGGACCGACTTGTGGTGATCGGCGCGACGGTGACGGGAGGCGGCGACGCCTTTCCGACACCCTTTGATCCGGTGTTGCCGGGCGTCGAAGTTCTGGCAACCGCGATGGCGCATCTCTTGGAGGGTGATGGATTGGTGCGCGACGGTCGCGTGCGGCTCATCGATGGGTGTGTGGCTATTCTGATGCCGATCCTGTTCGTTCTGCTCCTCGCCTGGCATCGCGGCATCTGGGGCTTTGCGATCATCGGCGGCGTCACAGCCGCATGGATCGGATTGACCTTCGCGGCTTTCACGCAAGGCATCTGGCTCAGCGCCACCCTTCCGCTGTTGGCGGCTTTGCCTCCGGCCATCGTCTTTGGTGCGACGGAGCTATGGCTCGACAGGCGCCGCGCCGACAGGCTCAGCGTGCAGAGCAGGACTTTGCGCCGTTTCCAGGCCCCGAGTCTCACCAAGAGGCTCGCCGAAGACCCTGCTTTCCTCATGAAGCCGGTGCGCCAGAAGGCAGCCATGATCTTCATCGATCTGTCGGGATTCACGGGTTTGAGCGAGCTTCTGCCTCTCGACGAAACCCGCGAGATGCTGCGTGGCTTTCACGCTCTCGTGGATCAGGAAGCGTTGCGCCACCAAGGCATTGTTGCCAGCTTCATGGGCGATGGCGCAATGATCCTGTTCGGGTTGCCGGATGCCTCGCCTGAAGACGCCTGCCATGCCGTGGAGGCCTGCGTCGGCCTCTGTCAGCGAATGGAAGAATGGATGGCGGAATTGCCTGATCCGATCACCTCCGAGATCGGTTTCAAGATTGGCGCCCATTTCGGGGAAATCATCGCATCCCGCCTCGGCGGAGACAGCCATCAGCACATCACGGCCATCGGCGACACGGTTAATGTGGCGAGCCGGTTGATGGAAGTCGCCGCATCGCACCATGCCGATGTGGCCCTGAGCGACGATCTTCACCGCGCGGCTGGCGATGCCTGTTCAATTCTCGAATCCGGTTTCCTGGAAGGAACCTTTGCGACGGCGATCCGAGGCCGGTCCGGTTCCATTCCGATCTGGCTCTGGCGCAGGAAGCACCTAAACGTGCATTCGGGCTCCGGTGAACGTCACCGGAGCCCATCCTGATCGTCATTGAGCTTCTGGTTCAGAGCTGTTCGGGAGCCGGCATGCCCGTTCCAAACCAGTTCTTCTGCATGAGTGACTTGGCTTCCTCAACGGTTGCCTGATCGCCCTGCGCCTCGGCTGCACGAAGCAGCCCCGCGGCCGCCCAGCCGTTGTTCGGTGAGCGATGCAGCGCCTCGCGGAACGCCGTCGCCGCTTCAGCGGGCTTACCCTGTGCCATCAAGGCCGCTCCAAGGGATTGGTGCACGGGGTAGTACCAGTAGGGCGGCTCCATGTAGGGCAGCCTGTCCTGGATCGTCGCAGCTTCCGCGAACAGCGCCGCAGCCTGGGCCTGCTCGCCGGCATGCTGCGCAATTCTGGCCTCGATCTCGTGCACCGCAATCGAGAGCACGTCCGGCCCCGGCACGCCGGCATCGGGCAGAGCCATGATCTCAGGCCGCTTTGCCAATGTATCTATGGCGCCGGCCTCCACACGAGCCTCATCGGCTCTCCCGAGACGGGCCAGGGCAACACCGCGTGCATAGTGCCATGCGGCTTTGACATACGGGAAATCACCATCAGGTGTAGGCAGGGCCAACACGTCCTCAGGCTTCGAGAATACTGCATGGACATTGTAGGGCGCTGCCGTGATCGGCTGGGTCCAAGGCACCTCACGCTGCGCACGCTCGGACACGATCCCTGAAAGTTTCTTTGCCGCGTCCACTGCTGTTGCGCCATCGCCGCCGGTCAGGGCCGAGACCATCAGGAAGTGAACGTTATGCGCATAATATGCCTCGGAATAGAGCAGGCTGGCGCCGCCCTCATTGACAATCGCCTCATCGGCTGCCGCCGCACGCACATTGGCATCGAGACTGTCCCGCCAGCGTCCGACGCGGTACCAGATGTGGCTCGGCATATGCACCAGATGACCTGCTCCTGGCATCAAGCTTTCCAGACGGGCTGCATGAGGAGCGGCTCGCTCCGGACGGTCCGATGCTTCCACCGTGTGGATGTAGAGATGAACGGCGCCAGGATGATCCGGATTGGCTTCGATCGAGCTGGATGGCGCCGTTCCGAGCACGCCTTCCAGCAAAGTGACGATCTTTTCGGTCTTGCCTTTGGGCGTCCTGCCGCCATCAGCCCAATAATCCCACGGAGTCAGATTCATGAGGGCATCGGCCGTGAGAACCGCCACATTCGGATCGCCAGGGAAGCGCGCCTGAATTGCCTCCATGGCATCGGCATAAGCCTGATCCAGAGCCTTGCGGTCAGCCTTAGGATCGGGCGAGTGCCGTTTTGAGAGCGCCTCTACCAGAGCAGCCTGCATGTCTCCTTGAGCGGGGGCTAAACCCCGCGCCTTCTCAAGCACCGCGAGAGCACGCGTATTGGCATCTGCATCCATTGGATAGTTGATGTGCGGGCCGAGCACCCAGGCCTCACCCCAAAGGCACATGGCGCAGTTCGGGTCGAGTTCCTGCGCAGCCCTGAAGGCGCGCGCCGCTTCCGCATGATTGAAGCCCCAGCCCAGACGGTAGCCCTGATTGAAATAGGCCTGAGCCTCTCCGTCGGGACTCTTCGTCGCCGGCCAGGAGAGCGTACCGAGATTGTCGCGCAGCGGAGGCTTGATGTCAGACGTGGGGGCAGCGGCACCGCGCGGCAGATCGCGACTGTAAGTGCCGAGCTCCGTGCGCTTCGGTTGAACGTCCTTCATCTGCGGCTGCAGCTGTGCAACCGACATATGATGCCCGGAGCCGTGATGGTTAGGCTTCTGCAGGGCATGCAGCATGCGAACCCGCGGAGAGTCATGGTTGCCGAGCGGACATGCGAAGGCCGCACTTCCTGCCAGCAGGGCCAGAGCGGCCGTTGCTGCGAGAAAAGCGGATCGCGAGGAGCGGACACGATGGTGAGCGTTGAAGGTCGTCATGAACAGATCCTCCCTATAGCGATCAGGAGAATAGTCACGACGGTTCATCGCGTCGGTGCTCAGTGGCACACTTGTGTCGGAGAAATTCGTGTCGAAATTTACCGTTCTCGAAAGAATTATTGTTGCAAATTAAGGATCGGGTGCGTGCCAGTAGCACAATAGCTCTGCAGGGGATCTAGTCCCCTGCCCGCAGGGCCGCAACTGAATGGCTTTGCTCAGACGCTGCGCTGCTCAGCTGACTGCGTCATGCGATCGGAGCGCCTTCTCTGGCGCCTCAGGCGCTTCATCAACGCAATGGACGCAACGAGTGTGCGTTCGAGTTCGGCCAGAACGTTGTTCGTGTCCGGCGAGAGCGAGTGGTTCTTTCGTTCCAATTTCATCAGCAGCTTGTTCCGCATTTCCTTTGTGCTGCAGACACGCGTTGCCGGTGCCTGTAGGGGAAGCAAAGCGTTGCAGTGCGGCTGCAATGTGGCAGGCCCGCATAATCAAACGACCGCAACGATATAGCTGCCACGTGACGCAATGGACAACCTGCGGCTCAAAAAGCGAAGCCGTCAGGATCCAGGATCCTGACGGCTCTCATAGAGTATTGCTTTGATCAGCGTTGGTTCGGATTGAAGTGCTTCTTCAGCTTGTGGCCGTAGGAAGCATACTCCTTCTGCAGCGACTCCGTCTCGGCCGCGAATGCCGTCACCTTCTGCGGGAAGCGCGTCTCGAACATGAACGCCAATGTACCTTCGAGCTTGTGGGGTTTCAGCTCCACATTGCTCGCTTTCTCGAACGCATCCATATCCGGCCCGTGCGGCAGCATGGTGTTGTGCAGCGACATGCCACCCGGCACGAAGCCGCCGCCGGTCTTGGCATCGTAGACGCCATAGATCAGGCCCATGAATTCGCTCATCACGTTCATGTGGTACCACGGCGGCCGGAAGGTGTTCTCCGCCACCAGCCAGCGCTCGGGAAAGATCACGAAGTCGATGTTGGCCGTGCCGGGCGTCTCGGACGGCGAGGTGAGCACCGTGAAGATCGACGGATCCGCATGATCGTAAAGAACCGGCCCCACCGGCGAGTAGCGGCGCAGGTCATACTTGTAGGGCGCGTAGTTGCCGTGCCAGGCGACCACATCGAGAGGCGAGTGGTCCATGTCGGCCACCCACAGGGTGCCGCCCCATTTCACGTACATCTTAGACGGCGCATCCCGGTCCTCGTAGGCCGCAACCGGCGTGAGGAAATCGCGCGGATTGGCCAGGCAGTTGGCGCCGATCGGCCCACGCTCCGGCAGGGTGAAGGCGCCACCGTAGTTCTCGCACAGATAGCCGCGGGCCGGGCCATCGCTGAGCTCCACGCGGATCTTCACGCCACGCGGAACGACGGCGATCTCGCCCGGCTCAATGTCGATGATGCCGAACTCGGTCCACAGCCGGAGCGAGCCCTGCTGCGGCACGAACAGCAGTTCGCCATCGGCGTTGTAGAAATACTCATCCACCATCGAGCGGGTGATGAGATAGACATGCGCGCCCATCCCGGCCTGGGAGCCGGCATCGCCTGCGGTGGTAATGGTGTGGATGCCTTCCAGGAAGGAGACGGGCTCGTCCGGGATCGGGATCGGGTCCCAGCGCATGGGCGCGATCGGCATCTCCACCTCGGTGGCCGGTGCCGTGCGCCACAGGCCACTATCGGCCTTCCGGAACTGGCCCCAATGGGACACGGTTGGGCGAATGCGGTAGAGCCAGGTGCGCTCGTTGGTGGTGCGCGGCGCCGTGAAGGGCGAGCCGGAGAGCTGCTCGGCATAGAGCCCGTAGGCGCATTTCTGGGGCGAGTTGCGCCCGATAGGCAAGGCGCCGGGGAGCGCTTCCGTCTCGAAGCCATTGCCGAAGCCGGACATGTAGCCGGGCTGGATGGCGCTCTCGATCCTCTCGGAAGTCTGGTTAAGAGGCGGGTTCTGGACATTCATGGGCATGACCTCCACAGTTGGTCACAAATTTAACTGTCCATTTTGTAACCAACAATCCGATGGCCAAACTCCAGCTCGAAGCCTTCCTGCCCTACCGGCTGAACCGAATCGCGGCCGCCGTCTCCCAGGATTTCCGATCCGTCTATGGCCCGCACCACGACCTGACGATCCCGGAATGGCGGGTGCTGGCCACACTGGGGCAATTCGAACAGATGAGCGCCAAGGCCATCGGCCGGCACTCGGCCATGCACAAGACCAAGGTGAGCCGGGCGGTGCGGGCGCTGGAGGAGCGGCGCTGGCTCAGGCGACGCGCGAGCGAGGCGGACAGGCGTGAGGAGATCCTGACGCTCACCGCCCAGGGCGAGAGCGCCTACCGGCAGATCGTGCCCAAGGCGCTCGCCTTCGAGCGCCGCCTTCTTCAACAGCTCGGGTCCGATGCCGGACCTCTTCTCACCGCCTTGCGACGCCTTGAAGCTGTCGTAGAGGTCGCTGGAGAACCCGAGGACGACCGGGCCTGACGCCCCGCGCGGTCAAACCGCACGGCTATGGGTGCGTCCGGAGGCGCCGAGATAGGCGTCGAAAGCCGAAGCCACGCTCCTGACCAGGAAGCGGGCGTTGTCGTTGACCGACAGCACCTCGCCCTCCAGACGGATCACTCCATCGTCCTGCAACGCGCGCAACTTCGGGATTGCCCGCAGGATGGCTGCGGGAGAGGTCTCGTGCCGGCGGCAGATCTGGCCCACATCAACCTGGAAGTCGCACATGACACGCTCGATCAGATCGGCCCGCAGGCGATCGTCGGCCGTCAGGGCATAGCCTTTCACCGTCGCGAGTTCCCCACGCACGATGCGCTCGGCATAGCGCCCGAGCACGACCTCATTTTGGGCATAGCCCTGGGTCAGCCGGCCAATGGCGGAAGCGCCGAAGCCGATCAGCACGTCGCTCGTGTCCGTCGTGTAGCCCTGGAAGTTCCGATGCAGCACGCCGTGGACCTGAGCCTGCACCATGGAATCGTCCGGCAAGGCATAATGATCGAGGCCGATCCGGCGGTATCCGGCGCTCATCAACGCCTCGGCAATGGCCTCAGCCTGGGCATAGCGCGCTTCGCCATCAGGCAGCGCCGCCTCGTCGATCTTGCGCTGGTGCTTCTTGAACGACGGCACATGCGCATAGCCGAAGACGGAGAACCGGTCCGGACGAAGCGCGGTGCTCTGCCGGACCGTCTCGATGCAGGACTCCACCGTCTGGTGCGGCAGGCCGTAGATAAGATCGAAGTTGATGCCGTGGATGCCCGCTTCCCGCAGGCCGTCCGTCGCACGCGCCGTCTGCTCGAAGCTCTGAATGCGGTTGATCGCCCGCTGCACGACCGGGTCGAAGCTCTGGACGCCCAGGCTTGCACGCGTGACGCCCGCCTCTCCGAGAGCTTTCGACATAGCCCTCGTCAAGGTGCGCGGATCAATCTCGATTGCGACTTCGGCGGAGCTGTCGAGAGCAAATCTCTGCCTCATGAGGGCCACAAGGGCGAGAAGCTCGGACGGCTCCATGATGGTCGGGGTTCCGCCGCCGAAATGCACATGCCGCACGGCCAGAGGACGGCTCAGCCGATCCGCCACAAGCTCGATTTCACGCCGTAGAACGGCGACATAGTCGATGATCGGCGCATCGCGTTGGGTGATGGTGGTGTGGCAGCCGCAATACCAGCACATGGAGCGGCAGAACGGGACATGAAGGTAGAGGGACGCTGTGACATCCTCCGGGAGAGAGGTCAGCCATTGCCCATAGGCTTCCTGACCGATGGCATCCGAAAATTGCGGCGCCGTGGGATAGCTCGTGTAGCGGGGAAGCCGCTCCTCGCCATATTGCGCTCTCAGGTCGTCTCTCATCGAGGCTCTCGCAGGATAAACGTGCCGCGATATCGCATTGCATCGCAGGTCTGATCCACGGTTGTAGCGGGCTCGGCGCCTGGGTTCTTTGACCTCGGTCAAGTCCGGGTACAAGGCGCGGCTACTCAGGCTCGGCCATGCCATTCCCGCAGAATGTTTCAGGAAGCTCAGCCTTATGAGGATGTTTTCCTACGCCTATCGATGAGACAGCTTGCCGCTTGCTCGAGAAGCAGCGCGGGCGGAGCTCCACCACTTTAGCGGTACGGAGAGCCCATTCGGGCTGTGCCCGGTTGAATTCACTGCCGTGGACCACATGACCCGAATGAGGATGGAGGCGTGTGTCATGGCCGAAGCAAGGGTGGGCGTGAAGGTCTCCGACGACCGTCAAACGGTGACGATCGAGGTCGGCTCCGCAGCAGGGCCATCTCACCCGGTTGGGCTTGACCTCAAGCAGCTCACCAAGCTGATCCAACTGCTGGGCCAGGCGAGATCCCGCATGGTGGAGGGCTCCCAGAAGGTTCCGCTGGACGGAAAGACGGTGGAAACCGTGACCGAGCCGCCCTGGTATGTGCAGGTCGCAAGCATCGACGGCTCGCTGCTCGCGTTCGATCACCCGTCCTACGGCCCCGTCGCTTTCGCAATCCCGAGAAATGACATCGTCAGGATCGTGCGGATCCTGAACGAACATCTCGCATTGCCAGACGGGCATACGGACAAGCCGAGCTAGGCTCCTCGAAGGCTTACTTCGCAGGACGTGCAGGGATTCCTCTATTGACGGAAACTCTCAGCCTCGAAGACGCGAAACAGCCGATCACATAAAGTGAAACTTCATGGAGCTGTTTGCGGTAATTGGTGGGTGATGTAGGGCTCGAACCTACGACCCGCTGATTAAGAGTCAGCTGCTCTACCAACTGAGCTAATCACCCATCGCCGAAGCGAATTCAGCGGCGCGATGTCCGCTGAAGAGGCCGTGCGTGTAACAAACCGGGTGGGGCCTGTCTAGCCCCTGCAAGCGAGGTTTTCGGCTCGGGGGCGGATTTTTCCAAGAGCTTGGGCTGCACAGCAAATTTATTGCACTAGCCGGCCTTAAAGCGAACCCTCAAAGCTTGAGGGTTCGATAAACCTAGGCTTGCTCAAGAAAGAGGCCCGCAGAGCGGGCCTTTTCCGTTCAGTCATTCCGCCGCGTGCTGGGCGTGCAGGCGGGCGCCCCGGCTCATGAGCTTGTTGAGGGCTCCCAGATAAGCCTGGGCGGAGGCCACCAGGGTGTCCGGGTCGGCAGCCCGGGAGGTGACGCTGCGGTCGTCGGCCGAGAGGCGAACCGACACCTCGGCCTGGGCATCCGTTCCCTCGGTGACGGCATGGACCTGGTAGAGTTCCAGCACCGCCTCATGAGGTACAAGGGCCTTGATGACATTGAAGGTGGCATCCACCGGGCCGTTGCCCTCCTGCTCCTCCACAACGATCTTGTCATCGACCTGGAGCCGCATGGTAGCGCGCTGGGGCCCGCGAGTGCCGGCCACGATGTGGAGCGAGACCAGCTTGATCCGGTCATGGGCCATGGCGATGTTCTGGTCGACCAGCGCCTCGATGTCCTCATCGTAGACGTGCTTCTTGCGGTCGGCGAGTTCCTTGAACCGCTCGAAGGCATCCTGGAACTGGTTGTCCGAGAGGCTGTAGCCCAGTTCTTCGAGCTTGTTGCGGAAGGCCGCGCGACCGGAATGCTTGCCCATGACCAGAGAGGTCTTGGAAACGCCGACGCTCTCGGGCGTCATGATCTCGTAGGTCTGGGCATTCTTGAGCATGCCGTCCTGGTGGATGCCACTCTCATGCGCGAAGGCGTTCCGGCCGACGATGGCCTTGTTGTACTGCACCGGGAACGAGGTGGCGGCAGACGCCAGCTTCGACGCGCGCGTCAGCATGGTGGCTTCGATGCCGGTCTCGTAGGGCAGCACGTCGCCACGGGTCTTGATCGCCATGACGATCTCTTCCAGAGCCGCATTGCCGGCGCGTTCGCCGATGCCGTTGAGGGTGCACTCGATCTGCCGCGCTCCGCCTTCCAACGCCGCCAGGGAATTGGCGACCGCGAGGCCGAGATCGTTGTGGCAATGGGCCGAGAAGATCGCCTTGTCGGCGTTCGGCACCCGCTCGCGCACCGCCCGGAACATGGCGCGGTATTCGTCGGGCGTGGCATAGCCCACCGTGTCCGGCAGGTTGATGGTGGTGGCGCCAGCCTTGATCGCGGCTTCCACGCAGCGGCACAGATAGTCGATCGGGGTGCGGGTGGCGTCCATGGCGGACCACTCGATATCCTCGATCAGGTTGCGCGCCTGGGTCACCGTCGTGGTGATGATCTCCAGCACCTCCTCTTCCGACTTGCGCATTTGGTGCGCCAAGTGAATCGGTGACGTGGACACGAAGGTGTGGATGCGCGGGCGCGCTGCATGGCGCACGGCCTCACCGGCGCGGGCGATGTCGGCCGAGATGGCGCGGGCAAGGCCGGCGACGGTCGCGCGCTTCACCTGCTTGGCGATCAAGGCAACGGCTTCGAAGTCGCCGTTCGATGCGATGGGAAAGCCCGCCTCGATGATGTCGACGCCCATGGTGTCGAGCAGCTCGGCAACCTCGAGCTTCTCCTCCAGGGTCATGGTGGCGCCCGGGCACTGCTCGCCGTCGCGCAGGGTGGTGTCGAAGATCAGAACGCGGTCCTTAACGGCGCCGGATACGGAAGAGGTCATTCGTGTAGTCCTTCTCGGAGGAGGAGCCTCAAGGCTCAAGGTTGTTCCTGCTTGTCCAGAACCCCTGAGAGCCCAGGCGGCAACGCCCAGCCGACCCTCAGGGGCGGCTAAGGAGAAGGAGGCCAAGAAGACGCGCGCGATCGGCCGCGAAAGCGGTGCCGTTCATCCTTGCGCTGGGGAAGCCGATGATCATCGCTGCCCGAATCCTCCATGGCCGCGGGCTTTGAGCCGCGAACAACGGGGTCGTTTGTAACGGCGCTCCTCTCGAATGGCAAGCCGTTGAAACAAATGAAAAGAGAAGGCTCGACTATTGGATGGGTTATAACTCGAAGCGCAGCAACACTGGTCTCCCGGGAAAGTGCCCTAGAACAGACGAAGCTTGGCCTTTATTCCTCGCTCGCGAGCCCTTTGAGGAGATGCACTCATGAAGATCGTCACCCCTGCCCTGCTCCTGACCGGCGCCCTGGCTCTGGCCGCCTGCAATCAGACCGCCTCGGCCCCAACCGGCACCAGCGTGATGGCCGGCAGCACCGGTACCGGCTGCAATGGCGAAATCAGCCGTTACCGCGCGGTCATGAGCAACGACCTGGCTACAGGGCATGTCAACCAATCCGTCTATAACCGTGTGGACCGGGAGATCGCTCAGGCCGAGGCGGCCTGTGCCGCCGGGCGCGATGCGGAGGCGGTGCGGATGGTCAACGCCACGAAGGCGCGGCACGGCTATCTCTGATCGAAGATCCAGCCGAAGAACGATTGCAGGAAGAGCGGCATCCGCTCGGGGTCGATGTCCTCGGCCCCGCGGATGATGCGCACATCCTGCAGTTCGGGCTCGTATTGCCGGGCGATGTTGGCGCGGATCCTTGCCGCTCCCTCCTCGGCCGTCACCGGCAGGGTCACCATGCGCAAGAGGGCGATGGTCGGCCAGCGCTGGACGATGATCCATTCGTCATCAACGTGGTAGTCGCCCTCGTGAAGACCCGTCTCCTCCGCAAGCTCTCGGGTCAGACTGGTGGCAAGGTCGACGGTGCCGTCGGGGCGCAGATCGGAAGGATCCGGCGTGCCGGCCGCGAAATAGACACGGCCGGCATTCGTCGTCCCACTGCCCATCACGCCGCAGATGTAGGCGCCGTCCGATCCGCGCAGCGCCCCCATGGCGAACCCGTTGGCGATGGCAGGATCGGGATAGCCCTTGTCGATCCAGGCGACGAAGTCGGCGTAATCCACTTCGAAATAGGTGTTGCGGCACAGGTCCTGCTCGAAGACGACATCCTGCAGCAGCAGCACGCGACCGTTGAACATCTGCGGCTTGCCCGCCGTGCGCCGCTTCCAGTTCTCCTCGATGAAGTCCCGGTTCTGCTTGGGCCAAGTCCAATCGAAGGGGCGGCAGCACGCCTCGACCCGGGAGACGCGCCGGATCTCGATCTCACGGTTCACGCGAAAATCTCGCCGCGGCTCACCATCACGGCGCCGCCGCCGATCTCAGCGGACACGAGTGCTCCATCCTTGATCACCATCTGCAAGCAAATCTCGCTCGGGCGCCCCATCTCGACGCCCTGCTCGATAACGATGTTGTGCTCGCCGTTCCCTAAGGGCTCACATTGCATGAGGGCACCGGCGAAAGCCGCAGCGGCGGAGCCGGTCGCCGGATCTTCCGCAATTCCCATGCCCAGCCCGAACATGCGGGTACGGAAGCGCAAACCATCCGTCTGATGGATGCGGGCATAAACGTAAGGTGCCGGGTGATCGCTGTCGCCGAACGCCTTGTCGAAAGCCTCACCCTGTGGCTTGGCCTTGGCCAGGGCTTGGAGCGACGCAACAGGCACGAGATCATACGCGACGCCTGCCGAATGGCGGCTCGGCACATGGCGATCGAAACCGATCTCCGTCGGGTCGAGACCAAGCGCCCAAGCGCATGTCGTCGAGTCCTTGCCCTCGCCCCAGACGAAGGGCAGGCGCGGCAGGCGGAAGCGCGCTGCGCCGCTCACCTCATCCATCACCTCGACCGCGCAGGGCACGATGCCGACCTGCTCCTTGAGGCCGAAGGCCACCGCGCCCGGCTGACCATCCTGATCGAGCAGCGCCAGCAACACAGCCGTGCCCACGGTTGGATGCCCTGCGAACGGCAGCTCGCGCGCCGGGGTGAAGATGCGAATGTCGGCGCGCTGACGCGGCTCGGATGCAGGCAAGACGAAGACGGTCTCGGAGAGATTGAACTCCTTCGTGATCCTCTGCATCGCCGCCGTGTCGAGCCCCTCGGCGTCGAGCACAACCGCGAGAGGATTGCCGGCGAAGCGCTCGCCCGTGAAGACATCGAGGGTGACAAAGCGGCGTGGCATGCGGATCAAACCTCTTCAACATCAAAGCGACGGGTGGGCGAGACGAATTCATCTTGCGCGGCAATCGTCAGGATTTCGCGGGAGCCTGCCACTTCCGTGCGCTTGAGCAGGCCGTAGACAGAGGCCGAGGCTTCGGCAAGAGCCGTCGGTGCGGAGCGCGAGCGGGCATAGTGAACGAAGAAGAGCGCCGCGATGGCATCCCCTGCCCCGTTGACGGAGAGCGACAGCTTCGGCGTCCTCACGCGCCAGAAGCGCCCGCTCTCGCCCGCGATGAGATCGACGCTGTCGGACGGCGTTTCCTTCGTTTCGACGGAGGTGACGAGAATGACCTTGGGACCCATGCCCTGCACGATCGCGACCGCCTGCTTCACATCGTCGAGCGTCTGTGCCGTGAGGCCAGACAGATAATCCAGCTCGAACTGGTTCGGCGTGATGATGTCTGCTGCGGGCACAGCCTGCTCGCGCATGAATTCCGGAATGCCGGGGCGCACGAACACGCCGCGCCCCACATCGCCGATCACCGGATCGCAGCAATAGAGAGCATCGGGGTTGAGAGACCGCACCCGCGCGACGGCGGACAGGATGGCGTTGCCGATATCGGCCGAGCCCATATAGCCGGAGAGAACCCCGTCGCAGCGGCCGAGAACGCCCCGTTCGGCGATACCCTCCACCAGATCCTCGATGGCGGGTCCATCGAACACGCGGCCCTTCCAGGAGCCGTAGCCGGTGTGGTTCGAGAACTGCACCGTATGGATGGGCCACACCTCGACGCCGAGGCGCTGCATCGGAAAGACCGCCGAGGCGTTACCCACGTGTCCATAGGCGACATGGGATTGGATCGAGAGAACGTTCATGGCTCTTGCCCCCTTGGTCCCGAGTTAGCGCAACACGGGCCCTGCTTCAAATCTCGTGATGTGATCCTATCCATCAAGGATGCCATTGGGTCTGTCTGATCCGCCCCAAATGCTTATATGCCCTCAATGATAAAGGACCCGGATCGGATTCATGGATATCGAGCTTTGGAAGAACAGCGTCCTGGAATTTGTTCAGGCCAACCAAGCCTATGCCCCCTTCGTGCTCGGGCTGATGACCTTTGCCGAATCGCTTGCCTTCGTGTCCCTGCTGCTGCCCACCATGACGATCCTGATCGCCGTAGGTTTTATCCTGGCCGCGGCGGACATCCCATTCTGGCAGGCTTGGACCGGCGCCGTCTGCGGCGCCTTTTTGGGCAACTGGGTCTCCTATGCTGTCGGCCAGCGCTACAAGAAGGCCGCCTATGGAGTCTGGCCCTTGTCCCGCAACCCCAAGCTGATCGTGCGGGGAGAAGACTTCTTCCAGCGCTTCGGCCCCTGGGCCGTGTTCCTGGGGCGCTTCTTCGGCCCCATCCGGGCGGTCATCGCCCTGATCGCCGGCATCTTCCTGATGCCGGGCGTTCTGTTCCAAGCCGCCAACCTGGCCTCCGCCTCCGTCTGGGCCTTCGTGATCCTCGCGCCCGGTGCGGGGCTGGCGCAATACCTGCTGTGGTAGTGCCGCGCACCCGGGAACCTCAGGTCGGAGGGCTCATTAACCTCCATCACGAGAGGAGGCCTTCATGGGCAAAGGCAAGATGAACGGCGACAATTCCGGCGAGAGCAAGAAGCACCCCGACGATCATACCCGCGGCTCCGGCGGCACGATGAAGAACCGTAAGGACCCCGGCAAGCAGGACAACAACAAGGCGCAGAACACGAAGAGCAATCAGCAGTAAACGCTGAAGTCCGCTCCGTTCGACCCCGTTACCTACCTGTTTCCATAGGTCACAGCGGCGTTCCGCGATGTTATTGCCTTAGCTATAACATCGCGAAGCCCTGCTGTGACCATTTCTGCCTCGGACTCCTATTCAGATCTCGCACCGACGCCTCTGTCCTCAGAGGGGACAAACCCGCTCGCCGCAGGCCTGCCGGCTCTCTGGTGGCCTTGCGTCTGGAGCTTTGGGTCCTTGGTCTATTCCATATTCTGGATGGCGGAGGGCTGGAGCGCAGCGCAGCCCCTGATCGGCCCGACGAAGGTCAACCATCTGGCACAGGATGTTTGGTGCCTGATCCTGGCTCTGGGGAGCGGATATGCCGTCTACCAGTTCTGGCGCCACCGCTCGGAAAGGCTGGGTCTCGTCCTCTGCCTTCTATGGATTGCGGCTGCCATGACGTGGCACCGCCTGTAGCATCGAAACCGAGGATGATCCTCAAGCAACCTTGAACCCATCGAGAGCGCCCGCCTCGATGCTGTCCCGTGTGTGCTTGTAACCGATCTCCACCACCCTGTCGAAATGCTCCCAGCCCCGCAGCGGCACGTCGGCCAGCGGAGGATGGATGACGAGGGCAGCATGAGCCCGGGCCTTGAGCGTCTGGGCATCGCTGGAAATCGTAGCGGCCCGGTAGAGCAGGCTGACGATATCCGGCGCCTGAACCGGAAGGCCAAGGAGGCGACGCAGGAGGGGCGCTTTCTTCTCCTCCTCGCTTGCCGTGGTGAAGGCGACGTCCCGGGCCACATCGATGCCGAGCACAGGGCCTCTCTGCAGGTCGGCCATGATGTCTGCCGGCAGGTTGTTCATCATGGCACCGTCCACGAGCACACCTTCCGGCTCGATGACCGGCGGCAGCAGACCGGGGATGGCAATGCTCGCTCTCAAGGCGCGCCAAAGCGGACCCCGACGGTGCACATGAGCTGTGCCGGTCGTCAGATTCGACGAAACGCAGAAGAACGGCAGCCAGAGATCCTCGATGTTCCGGTCGCCGAACTGCTCGAACAGCCTCGCATCGACCTTGCGCCCCCGCACCAGCGACACGAGGGGGAGCGTGTAGTCGTTCAGCGGCGGATTCCGGACGAAGGCTTCCCTCATGAGGTCCTTGGCCTCCTGGAGTCCGATCTGGGCGGCGGCCGTTGCCGCCATGACGGACCCAATGCTGGTGCCGCCAACGAGATCGATTGGGAAGCCGTGTTCGCTCAGGGCCTGAATAGCCCCCAGATGGGCGAAGCCCCGGGCCCCTCCCCCGGCCAGCACCAATCCGACGGCACGCCCGCTCGATGTGCGGATGAGGCGCTGCAGATCGGCCGAGCCTTTTGCCCGCACATGAATCTGCTGGTCCACAGGAAGGCGGCCGAGTGACGGATGCGCCGGCGTCGGACGGGAGGCATCCGCCTTCTGAAGCAGCACGAGGTCATGACGCCGCCAGGACGACATGGCACAGGTCAGCGCCTCCGCCTCGGGGACCAGGGGCTCGCCCGGACAGGCCAGAAAGATGATATGATCGGCGTGGCGAATGCAGCGCCCTGTCCATGTTCCTGACGGCTCGGAGGCAACATAGATGACCCGTTCCCGGCCGGCCTCAAAACGATAGAGCCAATTCTCGTCCTCATGGACGGGCATCGCATCAAGCAACTCGACGCCTGATCCATGATTGCGGCGCATTTCCCCAAGAAAGGCATGCGCGAAATCGAGGACCGCAACCCCTTGCGTGACCGGAACGATGGCAAAGGTCGCTGGGGTGAACGTGACGGGCTGGCTTCGCGTTGTCGCCCGCAGCCGGTCGGCCAGAAGCTTCGACAGATAAAGCATGACCGAGGGCCAACGGGCGGCGAGGCGCTCGAACGCCGTGCGGGTCAGCTTGAACAGAATGGAGTCGCGAAGGGCTGTGACGGTGGCTGAGCGCGGCGTATTGGAGATGAGGGCCATCTCACCAATGGTCTCGGGCGGAGAGATGCGGGCGATCCGCCGCTGCTCACCATGGCTGCCCTGGACCGAAACGCCCAGCGCACCGGAGACGAGCATGTAGAGCGCATCCGCCGGGTCACCTTCTTCAAAGAGGACTTCGCCTCCTGGAAGCACAATGCGCTGGAGCTCGGCCTGAAGCTCCAGACGCGCAACCGGATCCAGATCTGCCCAAAGCGGCATATCGTATTCCGGCACATCTTCCATCAAGCTCGCTGCACTCATGGGCCCGTCAACTTCCGTTACGGAACCCATTATCTACAACCGGCCCGACTGACAAACTGTTACACCTGAATTCATGTAACAAATTATCAAACAGCGCGGATCTGTCACACGCTCCTTTTCAGGAGGCCGCGATGCAGATCCGCGCGCTTGCTAAGTCTTAGTTCCGGCTCTTGTCGACCAGAGCCTTTTCCTTGATCCACGGCATCATGTCGCGCAGGCGGGAGCCGACATCCTCGATGGGGTGTGCGGCGTTGCGGGCGCGGGTTGCCTTGAAAGAGGTCTGGTTGACCTTGTTCTCGAGCATCCAGTCGCGGGTGAACTTGCCCGACTGGATGTCTTCCAGAACGCGCTTCATCTCGGCCTTGGTCTCGGCCGTAATGATGCGCGGGCCGGTGACGTACTCGCCGAACTCGGCAGTGTTCGAGATCGAGTAGTTCATGTTGGCAATGCCGCCCTCGTAGATGAGGTCGACGATGAGCTTCACCTCGTGGAGGCACTCGAAATAGGCCATCTCCGGGGCGTAGCCTGCCTCGGTCAGGGTCTCGAAGCCGGCTTTGATCAGCTCCACGAGACCGCCGCAGAGCACAACCTGCTCGCCGAAGAGGTCGGTCTCGCACTCTTCCTTGAAGCTGGTCTCGATGATGCCGGCGCGGCCGCCGCCATTGGCGGAGGCGTAGGAGAGCGCGATGTCATGAGCATTGCCCGTGGCGTCCTGGTGGATCGCGATCAGGGTCGGCACGCCGCCGCCGCGCTGGTACTCGGAGCGCACCGTGTGGCCGGGGCCCTTGGGGGCGACCATGAGCACGTCGAGGTCCTTACGGGGCTCGATGAGGTTGAAGTGGACGTTGAGGCCGTGGGCGAAGAGGAGCGCGGCTCCCTGCTTCATGTTGTCCTGAAGGTCGTTGCGGTAGATGTCGGCCTGCAGCTCATCGGGGGTCAGCATCATGACCACGTCGGCCCACTTGGCGGCCTCGGCCACTTCCATGACCTTGATGCCGGCCTTCTCGGCCTTGGCCGCGGAGGGCGAGCCCTTGCGCAGCGCCACCACGATGTCCTTCACGCCGGAATCGCGCAGGTTCAGCGTATGGGCATGGCCCTGGCTGCCATAGCCGACGATGGCGACCTTCTTGCCCTTGATCAGGTTGATATCTGCGTCGCGATCGTAATAGACACGCATGGCCTTCCAAGTCCCTTGTCTTAGGAGCACTCGCCCCGGGTTCGTTGACGCTGCACCGCCTTGGTGGACTAGGCGCAACATTGAATTATCAGGCGCCGCTTTTAGCGAATAAAACTGCGCTGACAAGCTGTTGTTTGTAGCAAAACTGCGACTCTTCCCTGCGTTGGCTGCAGGGCGAAACCGTTTTGCTCAAACGATCCGAGCCCGGAGAGTTCAAACAGCTCCCCAATGCTCTAGATTGGAATCTCATCTTTCACCTGAGAAGGACGAAGCCGCATGCAGCGCCTTGCCACTCCCGACGAAGTCATCTCTTTCTGGCGCGAAGCCGGCCCGGACAAGTGGTTTTCGAAGGACGAGACCTTCGACCAAGCCTGCCGCGACCGTTTCATGCCCACCTATGAGGCCGCCGCGCGAGGCGATCTCAACGAGTGGGAGCTCACCCCGGATGGGGCTCTCGCCGTCATTCTCCTTCTCGACCAGTTTCCCCGGAACATGTTCCGGGGCCAGCGCGAGACCTATAAGACCGACCCGGTTGCCGTGATGGCCGCCGACCGCGCCATCGAGCGGGGCTTCGACCACAAGGTGGAACCGCAGTTCCGCCGGTTCTTCTACCTGCCCTTCATGCACTCCGAATCCCTGGCGGACCAGGAGCGCTCGGTGTCTCTGAACGAAGCCCTCGGCGTCGAAGATTCGATCAAGTATGCCCACCATCACCACGACATCGTCGCCCGCTTCGGCCGCTTCCCCCACCGCAACGCCATCCTGGGTCGTGAGACGACACCCGAGGAGGAGGCATTCCTGAAGGAGAGCGACTTCAGGGGCTAGAGCATCGGACCCAGAAGTGGGCACCACTTTTGGGTCCGATGCTCATCTTCTGAGCTGGCGCATCACATCCCTTCCGCGCCGCGCGCCATCGCAGCCACACCGGTGCGGGAGACTTCCACAAGACCGACCGCCGTCATCAGCTTGATGAAGCGCTCGACCTCGTCCGTCGTGCCGGTCAACTCGTACACGAAGGAAGTCAGCGTCGCATCGAGCGTGCGGGCGCCGAAGGCAGAGGCCAGCCGCATGGCCTCCACGCGATGGTCGCCCTTGCCCACCACCTTGACGAGGCAGAGTTCGCGCTCGACAGCCTCGCCCGTCAGGGTGAGGTCGACCACACGATGCACCGGCACGAGGCGCTCGAGCTGACTCTTGATCTGCTGGATGATGCTGTCTGTGCCCGTGGTCACGATGGTGATGCGCGAAATATGCGCCTCGTGCTCCGTCTCAGTGACGGTCAGGCTCTCGATGTTGTAGCCGCGGCCCGAGAACAAGCCCGCAATGCGGGCGAGAACGCCCGGCTCGTTGTCGACGATGATGGCGAGCGTGCGCCGGTGGGAGGGCTCGACGCGGGTCGCATCGGGATAGTGGGTTTTCATCTGGAGCATGGTCTGGTTTCCCGAACGTTCTTCAAGCCTCAAGCCGCCTTGCGGTAGTTTTTGATTGGATCTTCATCGACCTCGTCCACGGCGACGATCCACTCCTCATTGAGAGCAGCAGAGCGCCACTCCTGGAAGGCCGGCAGCGACAGAATCGTATTCACATAGGCGCGTGTCGTGGCATCGAGAGCGATGGAATAGGTGTCAAGGCGGGTCGCAAGCGGCGCATACATGGCATCCGCCGCCGAGAATGCGCCGAAGAGGAACGGACCGCCAGCACCGAAGCGCTCCCGCGCTTGACGCACGATCTCGCTGAAGCGGGCAACATCCCGAGCAACGGCTTCGCCTCGATCCCTCGAGGCATATTTCTTGCCGAGATTCATCGGACAGGCGGACCGCAGCCCCATGAACCCGGCATGCATCTCGGCCGCCACGGAGCGCGCCATCGCACGAGCCTTGCGGTCCTCGGGCCATACGGGCGCACCATAAACATCGCCGACATATTCCATGATAGCGATGCTCTCCCACACGGTCAGATCGCCATCGATCAGGACCGGCACCTTGCCGGCCGGCGAGTGCTTGAGCACGTTTTCCTTGGTCTCCGGCAGGTCGAGCGGAATGGTGATCTCGTCGAACGGAATCCCAAGCTGCTTCATAAGCAGCCAGGGACGCAGCGACCAGGACGAGTAGCACTTGTTGGCGATGACGAGCGTGGGCATCAAAGATCTCCTTTCCCCTCTCCCGTGTGGGAGAGGGGCCAGGGGTGAGGGTAAGAGGGTTCAGGAGAAGTCACTGCCTCTGCGATCTTCAGCAATACAAATTCAAGATCATTCAGCACATCATGGTTGGTGAACCGGAGAAGTTCGAAGCCATGGCCATTAATCTCCTCCGTTCGCCGAGCATCATACTCCGCGAACCATCCATGCTGTTTTCCATCTAATTCGACAACCAACTTTCTCTCCAAGCAGAGAAAATCGACCGTGTACTTCAGGAGCGGCACCTGCCGCCTGAACTTAAGGCCTTGGAAGCGCCTTCCACGGAGAGCCTGCCACAGCACATCCTCCGCAGAGGTCGGAACCTTGCGCAGGTTGCGTGCAAATTGCCGTGGCTCCTTGACCATGAAACGGCCTTCCCTCACCCCTGCCCCTCTCCCACTCGGGAGAGGGGTTCCTCATCAAACCAGCATCTTGCCCTTCTCGTCGATCACGGAGCCGATATCGGCCCCCGTCTCGCCGAGGTAATCATTGAGCAGCATCTCGTTATGCGCCTTGCCCGATGGGATCATCGGGAAGCAGTTCTCGGTCTTGTCGACAAGGCAGTCGAAGATCACCGGGCGGTTCACGTTGATCATCTCGAGGATCTTCGCATCAAGATCGCCGGGATTGTCGCAGCGGATGCCGACGCCGCCATAGGCCTCGGCGAGCTTCACGAAATCAGGCAGCGACTCCGAATAGCTGTGCGAGTAGCGTCCGCCATGCAGCAACTCCTGCCACTGGCGCACCATGCCCATGTATTCGTTGTTGAGGATGAAGACCTTGATCGGCAAGTTGTACTGCAGCGCGGTGGACATCTCCTGCAGCATCATCTGGATCGAGGCTTCGCCCGCGATGTCGATCACCAGCGCATCGGGATGCGCGAGCTGCGCGCCGACGGCAGCCGGCAGGCCGTAGCCCATGGTGCCGTGGCCGCCCGAGGTCATCCAGCGGTTCGGCTCCTCGAATTTGAAGTACTGGGCGGCCCACATCTGGTGCTGGCCCACTTCCGTCGTGACATAGGTCTCACGGTCCTTGGTGAGTTCGTAGAGACGCTGGATCGCATGTTGCGGCTTGATGGTTTCAGTCGAGTTGCGGAACCCAAGGCAGTTGCGCGCGCGCCAGCCCTCGATCTTGCCCCACCAATCCTTCAGCGCCACCTTGTCGGCCTGATGCGCGCCCTGCCGCCACAGGCGCACCATGTCTTCCAGCACATGGGCGCAGTCGCCGACGATCGGGATGTCCACCTTCACGGTCTTGTTGATGGACGACGGATCGATGTCCACGTGGATGCGCTTGGAGAAGGGTGAGAACGCATCGAGGCGTCCCGTAATACGGTCGTCGAAGCGCGCCCCGATGTTGATCATCACGTCGCATTCATGCATCGCGAGATTGGCCTCGTAGGTGCCGTGCATGCCGAGCATGCCGAGCCACTGCCTGTCGGAGGCCGGATAGGCACCCAGGCCCATCAGGGTCGAGGTGATGGGAAAGCCCGTGAGCCTCACGAGTTCGCGCAGCAGCGTCGCCGCATGCGGTCCGGAATTGACCACGCCGCCGCCCGTGTAGAAGACCGGGCGCTTGGCATTGGCCATCAGCTCGATGGCCGCGCGGATGTGCTCCATGTCGCCCTTCACGGTGGGGCGGTAGGTCTTGTGCTGGTTGCTCAAGGGCCGCACGTAGGAACCGGTCTTGAACTGGATGTCCTTCGGCAGATCGACCACAACCGGGCCCGGGCGGCCATTCTGGGCCACGTAGAAAGCCTCGTGCAGAACCCGAGGCAGGTCCTCGATCGATTTGACGAGGTAGTTGTGCTTCGTGCAGTGGCGCGTGATGCCCACCGTGTCGCATTCCTGGAATGCGTCCGAGCCGATGAGATGGGTCGGCACCTGACCGGTGATGCAGACCAGCGGGATCGAGTCCATCATGGCATCGGCAAGACCCGTGATCGCATTCGTGGCGCCCGGACCCGACGTCACCAGCACCACGCCGGGCTTGCCGGAGGAGCGGGCATAACCCTCGGCTGCGTGAACAGCGCCCTGCTCGTGACGGACAAGCACGTGCCGCACCGCCTCCTGATGAAACAGCGCATCATAGATGGGGAGAACCGCGCCGCCCGGATAGCCGAAGATATGCTCGACTCCCTGATCCTGCAGGGCTCGGATCACCATTTCGGCTCCGGTCATCGTCTCGCTCATGGGTCTTGCTCCGTCGGTCTCGTCTGCTGTGTCTCAAGAAATCTGGGCAATAAAAAAGGCCCCTGAGGGGGCCTGTGCGCCATCGCCGGAGATGCGGGTCAATCCCGCTCCGTCGATGGCGCTCGTACTACGAGAATAAGCTTGCGCATTGGGGCAGCTCTTAGGTTCGAAAGTTGCGCAGACGCTAAACGATCCATTTCATTCGGTCAAGCGGGGGCAACTTGGCTCCGAGCGGCTTAGCTTTTACGCTAAGCCCCCTATTTTAGTCGTATGACCATGACCGACACCACCTCTTCCACAAAGTCGCCGGTGCAGAACCTGCGCCTTACCGCTCGCGCGCTCCTCTTAGGCGACCGCCTCGATGTCGCGGGGCTCGAGCGCAGCGACGTCCTGTCCACGACACCCCTCGCCTTCCGGGCTGGCCAGGACGGCTTCGTGGCCCTGTTCCGCTACGGCGTGGCGGTTCTGGTCGGCCTCACGCCTCTGGAGGAAGACGAGGTCATCCGCAGCCTGCGCCAGCGTATCTCCGGCGAGTTCGCCCGTCATGAGGAAGAAACCGCCATCATCGAGATCTCGCCCGACCGGGACGACCAGATCCCTCCGGGCGGCCCGATCTATATCAAGCAGATGTCTACCGAGCGGCTGCTCGTCATCGCGGATGCCCTGTCGAAGAGCGCCACCCTCGCCCGGGACGAGCGGGAGGCTACCGCCGCCTTCGAGCTGGTCGAGCCCTCCGTTCAACACCTCGCCGAAAAGGGACGCCGCCCGCGCGACCGCCGCAGGATCCTCAAGCAGGTCGGTCACGCCCTGCTTGTGCGTCAGCGCATGTCGGGAGGCGTGGCCGTGGAGGAAAAGCCGGACGTGCTGTGGGACCGACCCGACCTGGAACGTCTCTATGCCCGTCTCGAAGACGAATACGAGTTGAAGGAACGCGCAGCCGCACTCCACCGCAAGCTGGAGGTGCTCGGCGACACCGCGCAGGCCCTGACCGATATCATCGACACCGAACGGTCCTTACGCCTCGAACTGATCATCGTCCTCCTGATCGTGTTCGAGATCTTCATCACCTTCTATCAGATGGCCGTGGGCTATCTGACGGGGCATTGATGCGGGCCATCACGGCCTCGAAACCCTGTTCGGGCTCGACCCACTGCCAATCCGGCAGTTGATGCCGGAACCAGGTGAACTGACGCTTGGCATAGCGCCTCGTATCTCCCTGTCCTTTGGCAATGGCCTCATCAAGCGAGGTCTCGCCGCGCAGGTAAGCCAGGAGACTGGGAACGCCATGGGCGCGCATGGCCGGCAGCATGGGGTCGAGGTTTCGCTCACCCAAGGCCCTCACCTCATCGAGCGCTCCCTGCTGCATCATGAGCTCGAAACGCCGGTCAATCCGCCAACGCAATTCGTCCCTGTCCGGGGCGAGGAAGAGCTTGACGACGGGGCGATCCGCCAGAGGTCCCGGCTCGCGAGCGCCATGGAAAGACACAAGTGGGCGACCGGTGGCAGCGAAGATTTCGAGAGCCCGCTGCACGCGCAGCCGGTCGGAGGGCCGCAAGGTCCGGGCCGTCTCGGAGTCGCGTTCAAGGAGGAGGCGGTGAAGCTCGGGCGTCTCAAGTCCCTCGCTGTCCCGGCGCACCTGCTCGCGCACCTCATCCGGAACGGGCGGCATGTCGGACAGCCCCTCCGTCAGCGCCTTGAAGTAGAGGCCCGTGCCGCCGACGAAAATCGGCAGCTTCGTGCCTTCGCTCTCCCGCAGGACCGTGACGGCATCCGCCACATAGCGCCCGACGGAGAAGTTCACGGCGGCATCCACATGGCCATAGAGGCGGTGCGGTGCCTCGGCCTCGTCCTGCGGCGCGGGACGGGCCGTGATGACGCGCAGATCCCGGTAAACCTGCATGGAATCGGCATTGATCACCACGCCATCGAGGGCTTGGGCCAGCCTGATGCCGAGAGCGGACTTGCCTGATGCGGTCGGCCCTGCGATGAGAACCGCGCCGACCCGAACGTCACTCACAGCCAGGTCTCCCCAATGGCGTCTCCTCAGAATTCCCTTATTGCGACCCTGATCGCCAACCCGACCGAACCGGCTGTCACGGACGAGATCGTGGCCCTGGCCGCGCAGGCACTCGGACAAGAGACGGAACAGTCCATTCTGGCAAGAGGAATCGCAGCGGATCTGATCGTTCCCGGCGCTACGGACGCGAAGGCCGTTGAATCGATCCTGCGCCAAACCCTTGAGAACCGGCCCATCGACGTCGTCGTTCAGCCATCAGCCCACCGGCGCAAGCGCCTGTTCCTGGCCGATATGGACTCCACCATGATCGGGCAGGAATGCATCGACGAACTTGCGGATTATGTCGGGCTGAAAGCGGAAGTGTCCGAGATCACGGAGCGCGCCATGCGCGGTGAGATCGCCTTCGAACCGGCATTGCGCGAGCGCGTGGCCCTGTTGAAGAACCTGCCTGTGAGCGTGGTCAGCGAGATCATCGAAAAGCGCATCACCCTCACGCTCGGTGGAACGGCGCTCGTCCGCACCATGCGCGCCAACGGTGCCTATACCTGCCTCGTCTCCGGCGGCTTCACGGTCTTTACCGGTCTCATCGGAGC
The DNA here is from genome assembly GCF_014699075.1 of Microvirga sp. GTDB lineage: Bacteria > Pseudomonadota > Alphaproteobacteria > Rhizobiales > Beijerinckiaceae > Microvirga. Next base: position 267,252 of record NZ_JACXAB010000003.1, read on the forward strand.
GACGATCGGCTTCCATGAGGACCGTTCCAATCGCCTGATCCTCAATGGCGAGAAGCTTGCAGGCCTCGTCGAAGAACCGATCCTCGGACGCGAGGCGAAACTTGCGACCCTGATTGAATTGCGCACCCGCTTCGGTTTGGCCGCGCACGAGACGATGGCCGTGGGCGATGGCGCGAACGACCTCGCCATGCTCGGCGAGGCGGGGTTAGGCGTTGCCTTCCGGGCAAAGCCCGCAGTGGCCGCTGCGGCTCATGCTCGGCTCGACCATGCGGACCTGTCAGCGCTGCTCTATGCGCAGGGCTATCAGGCGGGCGATATCGTGCAGGAATAAGCCGAAGCCATTGAGACATTCCTGAAACGAAAGAGGCGGCCCAGAAGGCCGCCTTTTTGATTGTCGGTCTCAGCGATCAGCCTACTCGATGGACAGGGCCACGAAGCGCACCTCACCCTGGGCATTCGCCACGAGAAGCAGGGCCGACTTGCGGTTCTGAGCCTTGAGGTCGTCGATCTTCTTGGTCACATCGGCTGGGTTGGAGACCGGCTCCTGGTTGACCTCGACGATCACCTCACCGGCCTGGATCCGCTTGTCGGAAGCGGCCGAGTTCGGATCGACGCGGGTGATCACCACACCCTTGAGATCGTCCTTCAGGCTGAAGCGGCGGCGCAGCTCGTCCGTCATGCCGGACATGTTGAGGCCGAGAGCCTGGCGGGTTGCCGTGGGGGGCTCGGTCGAGGGCTGCTGCAGGCTCGCCTGCTTCTCGGTGTCCTCGAGACGGCCCAGGGTCACCTGCTTGGTCATCTCCTGGCCTTTGCGGACGATTGTCACGTCCACCGCCTTGCCGACGGGCGAAGAAGCCACGATCCGCGGCAGGTCGCGGGAATCCTTAACTTCCCTGCCATCGAAACGGACGATCACGTCCCCCACTTCGAGACCGGCCGGCTTGGCCGGCCCCTTGTCGTCGATGCCGGCGACGAGCGCACCGCGCGCCGTGCCGAGATTGAGGGCCTCGGCGGTGGCGTCGTCCACGTTCTGGATGCGCACGCCGAGCCAGCCGCGGCGGGTCTCGCCGAACTGGCGCAGCTGATCGATGATCGGAACCGCAGTGGAGGCGGGGACCGCGAAGCCGATGCCGACCGAACCGCCGGTGGGCGAAAGGATCGCCGTGTTGATGCCGATGACCTCGCCGTTCATGTTGAAGAGCGGGCCGCCGGAATTGCCCTTGTTGATGGAGGCATCGGTCTGAATGTAGTTGTCGTAGGGACCGGACTCGATGTTGCGGCCGCGGGCCGACACGATGCCGGCCGTCACCGAGCCGCCGAGACCGAACGGGTTGCCGATCGCCATGACCCAGTCGCCGGCGCGGATGGTCTCGGAATCACCGAACTTCACCGCCTTCAGGGGTTTGTCGGACTTCACCTTCAGGACCGCGAGATCGACCTTTGAATCTTTACCGATGATCTCGGCCTTCAGGCGCGTCCCGTCAGGGAAGATCACGCTGATGTCGTTCGCGTCGCCGATCACGTGATTGTTCGTCACCACGATGCCGGACGGATCGATCACGAATCCTGAGCCGAGCGAATTCGAGCTGCGGGGGCGCGAGGGGGAGTTTTCACCACCACCGGGGCTGCCAGGACCACCCTGGCCGCGACGGTTGAAGAACTCCTCGAAGAGATCCTCGAAGGGCGTGCCGGGCGGAAGCTGCGGCAGGGTGCGGTTGCGGGCTTCCACAGTGGTCGAGGCCGAGATGTTGACCACCGCACCCGTGACCTCATCGGCCAGGTCGGCAAAGGATTCAGGGGCCGAGCGGGCATAGGCCGGCAGCGGCATCGCCGTCGCGACCAGGGTCAGGACCGCGAAGCAGGACGCGGCAAGCCGGCGTAGGGGACGCTGAGGCAGCACCGCCTTGGAAGGTGCCAGCGCGTTCGTGGCTGTGTTCATCGACAATCCTCTTTCGGAGTTTGTGGATATAGATTGGTGCTTGGCCCTGTCATTCAAGCGGTCTGTTCGGCAGAAGCCTGGCCGCCGCTATCCGAACTGGCGCACAAGCCAGATCACCCCGAGACCGAGCACTGCCGAGATGATGCCGACGATCCGCATCTGGTCGCTCGGACTGTGAGCAGCCTCGTACATGGCCCTTCGCATCCCGTCCGGGAACGCCGCAAATAGAATGCCCTCGACCGCAAGAGCGAGGCCGAGGGCTGCAATCAAGTCCAACATCAGGCAGGCTTACTGGGCTGGAGCTGGTGGGGCCGGCGCTGGCGCCGGTTGAGCAGGGGCCGGTCGGGCTGGAGAGGCTCCGCGACCGCGCTGACCCGTGGGATCATTGAAATAGCGGAAGAAATCGGAATCGGGGCTCAACACGAGGCGGGTGTCACTCGCCTTCAAACCCGTCTCATAGGCCTGCATGGACCGGTAGAAGGAGAAGAACTCCGGATCCTGTCCGAAGGCCTCGGCGAGGATGCGGTTGCGGTCCGCATCGCCCTGACCGCGCAGCTCCTCAGCCTGCCGATTGGCATCGGCGCGGATGATCGTCGCCTCGCGTTCGGCCCTGGCCCGGATCGTCTGGGCCTGCTGCTGGCCGTTAGCCCGGATGTCGGCCGCCTCACGCTCACGTTCCGTGCGCATGCGCTGATAAACCGCCTGGCTGTTCGCTGCGGGCAGATCGACGCGGGTGAGACGCACGTCGATCATCTCGATGCCCAGGCTCCCCGCCTGCCGGTTCACGTCCTCCTGAATGCGGTTCATCAGGGTGGACCGCTCGGTGCGCACGATGGCATCGCGCGAAGCGTTCGCCAGGACGTTACGCATGGCCGAGTTGGTGAAGCTCTGCAGACGCTGATTGGCCAGAGCGATGTTGCCGACCGCCTGGTAGAACCGCAGCGGATCGACGATCCGGTAGCGCGTGAAGGCGTCGACCTCTAGGTTCTGCCTGTCAGCCGAGAGGACGGTCTGGACCGGCAGGTCGAGATCGAGCACCCGCTTCTCGAAGTAGGTGACGTTGTCGACCAGCGGCACCTTGAACTTCAGACCCGGTTCCGAGATCGCGGACTGCACGGCGCCGAAGCGCAGCACCAGGGCATACTGGGTCTGCTGCACGATGAAAATCGAGCTGTAGAGAATGATGGCAACCAGGCCCACCAGGATCAGGAGGCCTGTGCGAAGAGTCGAAGCGTTCATCGCGTGGCTCCCTGCTGCGGGTTGGCGGCATTGCCTTGTTGCGGCTGCAGGCGCTGCTGCATCTGGTTGAGCGGCAGGAAGGGCACCACGCCCTGCCCGTTCTGGTCCACGATGATCTTGTCGACGCCGCCGTAAACGCGCTCCATCGTCTCGAGGAAGATGCGCTCGCGGCTGACTTCAGGCGCCTTGCGGTACTCCTCATAGACCTGGCGGAAGCGGGCGGCCTGACCGGTCGCGTCGGCCACCGACTGCTCGCGATAAGCCTCGGCCTGTTGCACGGTGCGAGCGGCCTCGCCTCGGGCTTCGGGGACAACGCGGCTGGCGAAGGCGCCTGCCTCGTTCTGCACGCGCACGGCATCCTGCTGGGCGGCGTTCACGTCGAAGAAGGCCTGCTGGACCTCCGACGGCGGCCTGACCGCCTGGAGCTGGACCACGTTGATCAGCACACCGGCCCCGTAGGCATCCAGGGCTTCCTGCATGATCTCGCGCACTTCCTGGGCGACGCTGGCCTGCTCGGTGGTGAGAATGGCCTGGATGTTGCGGCGGCCGGTGACCTCGCGCATGGCGCTTTCGGCCACCGACTTGATGGTGCCGTCAGGGTTCTGCAGGTTGAAGACATAATCCTGCGGACGCGCCGGATTGATCTGCCAGACCGCATCGAAATCGATGTCGACGATGTTCTCGTCTGCAGTGAGCATCAGGCTCTCTTCGATAACGTCGCGCGCACGTCCCTGGCCCGTCGGGGTGGAGCGGTAGCCAACCTCGACCCGTTGCTGGGCGGTGACGTTGGGCTTCATAACCCGGCCGATCGGGTAAGGCAGGTTGTAGCGCAGGCCCTCGCCGGAGGTTCCCGTGAAGCGGCCGAAGATCATGTTGATGCCGACCTCGTTCGGTCGCACCGTGTAGAAGCCGGTGAGCAGCCAGACGGCAATGACGCCCAGCACGAGAATGATCAGACCCCGGCCTCCCATGGAGCCGCCGGGGATGAAGTCCTTCAGCCGGTCCTGGCTGCGGCGCAGGATATCTTCCAGATCCGGGGGATTACCGTTCCCCTGCGGGCCGCCCGAACCCCAAGGGCTCTTGCCGCCTCCCGATCCACCGCGCTGCCCCCAGGGGCCACCGCCGCCGCTTTGGTTACTCCAAGGCATAGGACGCCTTTCCTCACTCATGAAAGACCGGCCGAGACAGCCGATAAGAACTGGAGACGGTTGTGGGTGTTGCCTCTTCCGCCTGTCAAGCCTGCGAATTGGGGATTCCGAAGCGCTTCGTCAACCTTGAGGCGGCTCAACGACGCCTTTCGAGATCAATAAAGGTAAATGCATGCTCGTCATCCGGGCCTTTCGGGTGGTCCTCACGCTTCACCTCGCGAAACTGTGACCGGTCGAAGGACGGGAAGACCGCGTCGCCCTCAGGCGCCGTATGGACCTCGGTGAGGAAGAGCTTGTCCACGTGCGGCAGGGATAGTTTGTAGATTTCCGCTCCGCCGGCTACGGCGACCGCATCGGCTCCTGCTCTGGCAGCCAGCTCTTCCCCCTTCGCGACAGCCTCCTTCCATGTGTGGGTCACATGCACGCCTTCCGCCGAGAAGTCTCCGTCGCGGGTCAGCACGATGGTCTCACGCCCCGGCAGGGGCTTGCCGATCGATTGGAACGTCTTGCGGCCCATGATCATCGGCTTGCCCATGGTGAGGCGGCGGAACCGCCCCATGTCGGTCTTGATCCGCCAGAGCAGACGGTTGTCGCGGCCGATCACGCCGTTCTCGGCCATGGCGACCACAAGGATGAGGGGAATGGTCATGGCTCCTCCGCCAGTCGTTGCAAGGCTTCGCCTGTCACGCGCTGCACTGTCCACTCGTCCATCGGCATCGCCCCGAGGGAACGGTAGACCTTGAGCGCCGGCTCGTTCCAGTCGAGCACCCACCATTCGAGGCGCGCCAGCCCTTCCGCCAGACACCTGCGGGCCAGATGCCTAAGCAGGGCACGACCGATGCCCTTGGAGCGCAGCTCGGGCCGCACGAAAAGGTCTTCGAGATAGATCCCGTGGCGCCCGCGGAAGGTGGAGAAGTTGTAGAACCACAGGGCAAAGCCGGCAGGCTCACCCTCCCAATCGGCAATATCCGCAAAGACGCGCGGGTTGGGGCCGAAGAGCGCCTGTTCAATGTCGGCCTCGGTCGCGTCGACCTCATGCGCCAGCCGCTCAAATTCGGCGAGTTCCCGAATGAAACGGAAGATCAGGGCCGCGTCGGACGCTGTGGCAGGTCGGATCGAGAGGGTCATGATGTCTTCTGGTGTTTCCGGGTGCGACTGTCGAGGTTATTCCGCTTCGTCTTCGGCCTGAACCCGTCGCGGCGATCCCCACTCCTCCAGGACGGCGTTCATGTCGTCCAGCACGAAGAACCGGGCGCTCTCCTGGTCATAGCCATCGTCCAGAAGGCTGTCATAATCGGTCAGCCGGTGGCGGATATAGGCGGTGATGGACAGCCAGGCTGCAGCCTCTGGCGAGGCGCCGTGCAGGCCGCGGCTGCCCAGGGCGTGATCGGTCACGGCCTCGAACTCGTGCCGCGGAATGCGCGGAGCGAGGATGCGGACGGCACTCTCAATGGCTTCGCGCCTGTTCATGCCGGTCAGACTGCGACGGGAGCCTTGATGGCCGGGTGCGGGTCGTAATCCTCGATGGCAATGTCGTCATAGGTGAAGTCGAACAGCGACCGCACGGACGGGTTGAGCCGCAGCTTCGGCAGCGACCTCGGCTCCCGGGAGAGTTGCAGGCGGGCCTGCTCCAGGTGGTTGAGGTAGAGGTGCGCATCGCCGAAGGAATGGACGAAATCGCCCGGTTGCAGGCCGGTTGCCTGCGCCATCATGTGCGTGAGCAGCGCGTAGGATGCGATATTGAAGGGAACCCCTAAGAACACATCGGCCGAGCGCTGGTAGAGCTGGCAGGAGAGCCGCCCCTCCGCGACGTAGAACTGGAACAGGCAATGGCAGGGCGCCAGCGCCATCTTGTCGAGGTCGGCCGGGTTCCAGGCGGAGACGATCAGGCGCCGGCTGTCCGGATTGCGGCGGATCTCGTCGAGGACCCAGCGGATCTGATCCACCGCGCCGCCGTCCGGCTTGGCCCAGGACCGCCACTGCTTGCCGTAGACGGGGCCGAGGTCGCCGTTCTCGTCCGCCCACTCGTCCCAGATCGAAACACCGTTCTCCTTAAGATACTGGATGTTGGTGTCGCCCTTCAGGAACCAGAGCAGTTCATGGATGATGGAGCGCAGGTGCAGCTTCTTCGTGGTGACGAGCGGAAAACCCTCGCTGAGATCGAAGCGCATCTGATGGCCGAACACGGAAATCGTGCCCGTTCCGGTCCGGTCGTCCTTGCGGACGCCCTCGTCCATGATGCGGCGGATGAGATCGTGATAGGCCTGCATGCGGTACTCCTCGGCACATTATAGGTCAGCCGGTTGGGCCCTCCGAGTCGCAATTCATCTCCATCCCCACTCTTTCAAATTCCGTCCAGCCTGCCTATATTGGGGGTGCCGGTCGCGAGATCGGCTATGGCGATAAACGGCTATCGGAATAAACCCATCGGACCCGGGGGCGGTACCCGGCGCCTCCACCAAAATCCAGGCAGGATCTGGCTTTCGGCGGGGGCGAAATAGGATCGACGAGGGCGTAAAGGGTAGACTTTCGCTCGGCATGGTTCCGCCGTTATCGGGCCGAATCTATAGTTGCCAACGACAACTATGCTCCGGTTGCAGTGGCTGCGTAAGCGGTCCCTAAAGCCGAATCAAAGCCCTTGCGGTTAGCACCGTAAGGCGGGGTCCGGAGGCACCTGGCAACAGAAGCCTCTACTTTTGTTTCTGCAAGGGCTCACGCATGGCCGGTGGTAAAGACCTGATCCGCTACGATCTTCTGGTGCAGGAGGCCCTCAAGGGTGTCGTGCGCAAGGTGCTGATCGATGCCAAGGACGGGCTTCCGGGCGAGCACCATTTCTACATCTCCTTCCAGACGGATTTTCCCGGCGTTCGCCTCTCGAACCGCCTGCGCGAAAAGTACCCGCAGGAGATGACCATCGTCCTCCAGCATCAGTACTGGGATCTCAACGTTACCGAGCACACCTTCGAGGTGGGCCTGTCCTTCTCCGGCATCCCGGAGCGGCTGCTCATCCCGTTCGATGCGCTCACGGGCTTCTTCGATCCGTCCGTGCAGTTCGGCCTGAAGTTCGACAGCCAGGATGACGACGAGGAGGAAGCGCCCGAGGCCGCACCCGCGCCCCAGCCTGCGCGCGGTTCATCCGAGCCTGTGGAACTGAAGCAGCCCCGCAAGGCCCTGCCCGCCACGGAGAAGGCAGCCGCCCCCAAGGCCGAGCAGGCCGAGGCTCCCGTGGAGCAGGCTCCTGAGCCCGACGCATCCGGCACCGCCGAGGTCGTCAGCCTCGACGCGTTCCGCAAGAAGAACTAACCCCCTTCAAGCTTCGACCAGAGCCTCTCTGCGCACGCGCTGCGTCACGCGCATGGGCAGGCCGCCGCGCGGCCGCAAGGTGATGCGCTGCACGGGCTCGACCGTGTGTCCCTCAGCGAGATCGAGCCGCATGGAACGGGCGATGGTCGCCAGCACGATCACGGCCTCCTGCAGCGAGAAGCTCGCGCCGATGCACACTCGTGGGCCCGCTCCGAAGGGCAGATAGGCGAAGCGGTCGATCTGCTTGCGGTTCTCCGGCAGGAAGCGCTCGGGCCTAAAGGCATCGGGCTCGTCCCACAGCCTCCGATGGCGATGCAGCACGTAAGGCGCAATCGCCACCATCGATCCCGCCGGTATATCCACATTCCCGACCCGGTCGTCCGCGATGGCCGTGCGGCTCATATAGGGGGCGGGCGGATAAAGCCGCACCGCCTCGTCGATCACCGCGCGGGTGTAGACGAGCCGCTCAAGGTGGTAAGGCTCGATCGGGCTTTCTCCCAGCACCTCATCCACCTCCTGCTCGACTCGGGCGCGGGCGTGCTCGTCCTGCGAGAGCAGATAAAGCGACCAGGACAGGGCATTGGCCGTGGTCTCATGCCCGGCGCCGATGAAGGTAACGATATTCGTCCGCACCTCGATGTCGCTCAGGCCCTTGCCGGTCTCAGGGTCCGCTGCTTCCAGCAGCAGGGTCAGCAGGTCCCGGGGAGCCGGTTCGCCGCTGGCGAGCAGCGCCTTACGGGCATCGATCAGCTCGTTGACGGTCTCCTCGAAGAACTGGATCGACGGCCGTGCCCGCAGGCGCCCGATCCTGGGCACCCAGTCCGGGAAGCCGAAGATGTCGAGGGGGTCGACCCGGCCGATGGAGTTGAAGTAGCGGGTGATCGCCCTCCCTAAGGCATCCGGGTCCTTGGGCACCCCTTGCGTGAAGATTGTCCTCTCCAGCACATCGAGGGTCACTCGGGTCATGTCGAGGGCCGCATCGACCACGCGCCCGTCGGGCCGTCTCTGCCAGCGTCTCACCAGGCGATCAGCCGCCTCGACCATTTCCGGGAAGAAGCCCGTGACGGTGCGGGGCGTGAAGAGCGGCGCGAGGGTGCGGCGCTGGAGACGCCACTCGTCGCCCTCGGCCGTTACGAGACCACGGCCTAAGCCCGGGGCCAGGATCCGGATCTGGAGATCGTCCTTGCGGTAATTGGCAGCGTTGTCCACCAGGATGTGGCGAATGCCGGCAGGATCGCTCACGACCGTCATGCGGCCGAGAGCCCCCTCGCCCGTGACGACCGGCTCCTCGAAATGAGCCTCCATCCACATGTTCAGAGGGTTTTCGCGAACGGCGCGCAGGAAGGCCATCATGCCGAGAAGCTCAGTGCGCGGCTTGGGGTGAGGCGGGCGGAAAAGGGGCGTTTCCAGGGTGTCGCTCATGCGAATTTCCAAGGCCTCCGATGCGCGTTCGCGGTTGCGAGCGCCACCATTTGAGATAAGAACACGCAACTCCATCGAAAGAGGTCAGGATGTCGCCCTCCACCCGCATCGAAACAGATACCTTCGGCCCCATCGACGTTCCCGCCGATAAGTTCTGGGGTGCCCAGACGCAGCGCTCCCTCCAGAACTTCCGCATCGGGACGGACCGGATGCCGCTTCCCCTGGTCCATGCGCTGGCCATCGTGAAGCAGGCGGCCGCTCTCGTGAACAAGGATCTGGGCAAGCTGGAGCCGCGCCTGGCTGACGCGATCGCGGCGGCCGCTGCCGATGTGGTGCAGGGCAAGTACGACGACGAGTTTCCGCTCGTGGTCTACCAGACGGGCTCGGGCACCCAGTCCAACATGAACATGAACGAGGTTCTCTCGAACCTCGCCATCGAGCGCCTCGGCGGCGAACGCGGCAGCAAGAAGCCGGTTCATCCGAACGATCACGTAAACATGGGACAGTCGTCCAACGACTCTTTCCCGACCGCCATGCACATTGCGGTCGCCCGCGAGATCCATGACCGCCTGATCCCCGGCCTCAAGCACCTTCTGAAGGCGCTGGAAGCCAAGCAGGAAGCCTTCAAGGACATCGTCAAGATCGGCCGCACGCACCTGCAGGACGCGACCCCGGTCACCCTCGGCCAGGAGTTCTCCGGCTACGCCGCGCAGGTGCGCCTCGGCATCGCCCGTATCGAGGCGACCCTTCCCGGCATCTATGCCCTGGCCCAGGGCGGCACCGCCGTCGGCACCGGCCTGAATGCGCATCCGGAATTTGCGGACCGCTTCGCCGCGAAGGTCATGGAGCTGACGGCACTCCCCTTCACCTCGGCCACCAACAAGTTCGAGGCGTTGGCGTCGAAGGATGCGCTCGTGTTCACCCATGGTGCCCTGGCGAGCTTGGCTGCCGGCCTGTTCAAGATTGCCAACGACATTCGCCTGATGGGCTCGGGCCCGCGCTCCGGCATCGGCGAGATCTCCCTGCCCGAGAACGAGCCCGGCTCGTCGATCATGCCCGGCAAGGTCAACCCGACCCAGGCCGAGGCCATGACGATGCTGTGCTGTCAGGTGGCCGGCAACCAGACCACGGTCACCTTCGCGGGCTCCCAAGGCCATTTCGAGCTCAACGTGTTCAAGCCGGTGATCGTGAATGCGGTGCTGCAGTCGATCCGCCTGCTGGCGGACGGCGCCGTCAGCTTCACGGACAACTGCGTCGTCGGCATCGAGCCGAACAAGGACCGTCTCAAGGAGCTGATGGAGCGTTCGCTCATGCTCGTGACGGCGCTTGCCCCAACCATCGGCTACGACAAGGCGGCCGCCATAGCGAAGTCGGCGCACAAGAACGGCACGACGCTCAAGGAAGAGGCACTCAAGGCCGGCGTATCGTCCGAGGACTTCGACGCTGTCGTGCGTCCCGAGACGATGCTGCAGCCGGGCGAGTAAGGTAAAACAGGCGCCATGGCTGAGATCATCAATCTGCGCCAGGCGCGCAAGAACAAGGCGCGGGCCGACAAGGAGGCCCGCGCCGAACAAAACCGTGTCAGCTTCGGCCGCACGAAGGCCGAGAAGACGCTGAGCAAGGCCGAGCAGGATCTGGCCAAAAGCCGCCTGGAAGGCCACAAGCGCGACCCAGACGAGACGCCGTGAATGGGCTTTGCCGTTCTCAAGCGCTCCGTCTCCATCGCCGGCCACCGGACGAGCATCTCCCTTGAAGAGCCGTTCTGGGAAGGCTTGAGAGCAATTGCGGAGCGGGAGACAATCTCCGTTCAGGCCCTGATCGGGCGCATCGACGCGGAGCGCGGCGGGCAGAACCTGTCCTCCGCCATCCGTGTCTTCGTGCACAACGACTTGCGGAGCCAGTTGGAAGCCGCCGATCAGCGTACCGGCGGAACCCCGTAGACCGACGGCGGCGGAGCGACCTCTACGGGCGGATTCAACGGCGGCAGCGAGGTTTGCGACGGGGTCGGCTCAGGCTCTTCCGTCTGTCTCCGCTGCTCCGATTGCAGCCGTTCCGCCTCCCGGCGCACTCGCTCGGCCTCGGCCCGGGCCCTGGCTTGGCGAAGCGCCTCCTCTTCGGCTGCCTTCACCCTCTGGCGCTCGGCCTCGCGCTGCGCGTCGATCTGGCGCTGGCGCTCTGCGGCTGCCCGCTCGAAAGCCTCGATCTTCTCCAGTTCCCGCTTGAGCACGATGGCTGCCAACCCGTTGCGGAACGGTCCCGCGTCGATCTGGCGAACGGGAGCCGTCAGGGAGCCTTGCCAGTTCAAACCGATGGACGGCGGGGCGCCGACCCATTCGGCAGGGGCAGCCTTCGCCGTGAGCGCGCCCCGGGCATCGAGCTGGAGGTTTTTCAGGTCGTAGGTGATGCCGCCCTGCCAGACGGCCGGCCCGCTCTCGGCCAGGAAGGGCGAGAGCCGCAGAACACCGCTCACGAGGGCCGCCGAGGTTCGAACCAAGCTCGTGTTGAGAGGCGCCCGTCCAAGCTCCATGCCGAGGATCGCTTCCGCCTTGCCCTCCACCAGGGGATCGGTCTCCGCGAGCGCGCGCTTGAGGGCTCGGTCGAAGACGTTCGGGTCGGCTGCGGGGATGCGGAGATTGGCAACCTGCCAGTCGCCGGCGCCGCCGAGATTGGCCACGAGTTCCGAGAGGCTTGCGCCTACTGCTCCGAACCGCAGCGGCCCGGACAGGATGGCCTCGAAAGGGGTGGAGCCCGTCAGGGCCCACAGGGGCACCCGGTCTAAGGCTCCCTCGCCCACGATGGTGGCAACCGCTCCCTGCCGGGTGATCGTCGTCGTGCCTGTGATCCTGCCGGAGCCGATCGTCGCCTCGAGGTTGCGGATGGAGATCCCGTCCGGTTGCGCGCCGACGACGAACGCCGCCCGCGTGGCCTGGAGGCCGCGGCCCAGTTCGAGCGTCCCGACCCGGAAGGTGACCTGCCCGCCGGTGACGAGGCGCCCGCTCTGGCCGAACTGGGCCGTGGACCAGATCGTATTTGTGGTTTGATCGCCCGGAACATTGAGCGCCAGCGCCGCCGCGAGCCACGGCATGGAGAGGCGGCCCAAGGAGACCTCGCCGCCGATCTCGGACCGCGAGGCGGCTACGAGGCGCGCCTGCACGGGTTCGTTGGAAACCTTGGCGGTGATATCGAGCAGGGTCGCGCCGCGCTCCCGGCCGAGAGTCACCCGCCCGCTCACCGGCACCGGCGGGGCGACGCCGGCCCCATCGCCGAGCAGGCGCAGGAAGGGGGTGATGTCGGGCGTTGCGATCTCGGCCTCACCACTGTCCACCACATCGTCGCCTTCACTCAGGGCAAACGGCTTCGTCGTGGCTACCTTCACGCCGGCGACGTCCCCGGTGAGAGCCACGCTGAACCGGCCGGATCCGGCGCGGGAGCCGCGGAGATCCATTCTGGAAGGCTGGTTGAGGCCGGTCATGTTCGGCCGGTTGACCCAGCGCCCGGTATTGTCGGTGGAGAGGGCGAGGGTCAGGCTCTCGGTGCGTCCATCGATGGACTCGACCTGCCCCTCGAATGGCCCCCCGGCCATGCGGCCTGTGGCCGTCGTGCGCAGCCGCAGCTCGGTCGACCCGGCAGGCGGCGCCACCCGCTCGGATGCCACGTCGAGATCGAGTGCCCCTTCGCGGACGAAGGGGGGCACGAGTTTGGAGATCCCGCCGATCCAGACGCTTCCCAGGAGATCGACAAGGGGATCGGCACGCTGGGCCGTGACCTTGCCGGAAATCCGGCCCGAACCATCGGGCGCGATCCGCCCGCGCACCCGGGCGTTGGCTCCGGCAAGATCCACGATGTCGAGCGTTTCGACCAGCAGCGCAGGTCCATCGGAGAGGATGCGGGCCGTGATCCGCCCTGTCGCCGGGCTCTTCCCGGCGCTGACCCCACGGGCGTCCAGGATGAACCCGATGTCGAGATTTTCTGTCGCCTGGAACACGCTCGAGACCTGGGGCAGATCGTCAAGGTTCAGGCCCTGAAGGCCAACCTGTGCCTCAAGCCTTCCGCGCTCATTCGCTTCGGGCGCCGTGTAGCGGACGTTGCCGGTGAGCGTGGACTCGCCCATCTTCAGCCGAAGCCGGTTGAAGGACAGAACGGGGTTCGAGAACGCGACCTCGGAGGATAGCTCCACGGGACGACCGTCCAAAGCCGTCAGCAGCGGCGAGTTCAGGTTGATCTTGGCAAGATAGCGCGCGAGACGGTCGGACTGGTTGGACGCCAACGCCACCTTGCCGTTGATGCCGCCCCTCGTGGTCAGGCCGAGCTGGCCCTCGAGAGCCACCTTGGTGTTGCCAGGAGCCGTGAACTCGATCCGGTCCAGCCGTGCCCGTCCGGTATCGAGAGACAGGCGCAGATTGGCATTGGTCAGATCCTCCTGGCCCAGGCCGATGCTGTCGATCTTGAGATCCAGATCGATGGGCACCCGGATCAGCGGCAGGGACCATTGCTGCATCCTGCTTTTGAAATCCTGCCCGTTTCCGGAGAGGATGAAGCTGTCCGCATCGAGCCTGCGCCCTTCGAGACGCAACGATATGCGCGGATCGTTGAGCCCGACCCTGCCCTCTCCGGTCATCCGAAGGCTCGCCCCGCCCTCGCCCGCCTCCAGGCTGACAGGGTTGAGCTCGACGGCGCCCGGCACTGTCTTGAACTCGGTCTCGACTGTGACCGGGATCGGGATACCGGCCGCGGCAACCTGCGCCGGAGGGCCGAACAGGATTTTGGCCTTGCCGGAAACGTTCGGGGTCGCAGCCTCGCCGGTGCCTTCGCTCAATCCCAGCCGGGCATCGAGATCGAAGCGCGGATAGATGTCGCCGCCGCCGGACAGCTTGACCTGGATGGTCTTGTCCTCGGCCAGTTCCCCGGTCACGAGCCGGAAGGGAACCCCGGACGTCGTGCCCTCGACGCGCCAGGGGCCGATGAGCTTCTGACCCTCGATGACGACGTTCTCGGCGAAGGCCTGGTTGGTGCGGCCGGTGCTCGCGCTCTGCGTGGTGACGAGGAGCTGGCCGACCGCAAGGTTCTCGATGGCCCATTCCCGCGCCCGGCCGCTGCCTGAGACCAGCTCCGGCGGCAGGCGCCACTCGCCGTCTCCGGAGACCGGAACGCGGATATCCGCGCGCCCGACCCGCGTTTCCGTGAAGCGCACCTCGCCCCGCAGCAGGGGCGTAAGGGCGACCTCCGCCCAGACGTTGTCGGCGGTCAGGACCGGCGAGTCCGGCGTCTTCCCGCCGAGCCTCAGCCGGTCGAGGATGATCCTCGGTTCGGGCAGCAGGCGAATGCCTATTTCGCCTTCAGTCTGGGCCTCCGTTCCCGACGCGCGCGCGATCATATGGTCGATCGTGTCGCGGTGGGCCTCCCAGGAAATGAATGGAGGCACTGCCACGGCAATCGCCAGGATCAGGATCACGATGGATGCGATGATCGTCAGGATATCGCGCAAGAAGCCGCCTTTTCTCCGTTACTCTGACACGTCCTTACCCCATGAAGGCAAGGACCGGGAGCGCTGTTCACCGTGTTCCACCGTCAAAGCGCAATGATCTTGCCCGGATTCATGATGTTGTGGGGGTCGATGGCCTGTTTCAAGACACGCATGAGGCCGAGCGCCGCCGGCCCGTGCTCGATCTCCAGGTACTTCATCTTCTTTTGACCGACGCCATGCTCGCCCGTGCAGGTGCCTTCCATGGCCACCGCCCGCCGTACCAACCGGTCGACAAAAGCCTCGCAGGCCTCGATTTCCGCCGGATCGTCCGTGTTCACGAGGGGCTGGACGTGGAAATTGCCGTCGCCCACGTGACCCACGATGGGAGCGATGAGCCCGCTCTCCAGAATGTCCTGCTTCGTGGCATCGACGCATTCGGCCAGGCGCGAGATCGGCACGCAGACATCGGTTGCCACCGATTGAGCCCCCGGCCGGAGGCCCTTGGCGGCCCAATAGGCGTCATGCCGGGCCTGCCAGAGGCGCGAGCGCTCCTCAGGCTTCGTGGCCCACTCGAAGGGCCCACCGCTGAACTCGGCCGCGATCTCGCCGAAGCGCTCGGCCTGTTCCTGCACCCCGGCCTCGGAGCCATGGAATTCCAGGAGGAG
Source organism: Microvirga sp. (assembly GCF_014699075.1). Lineage (GTDB taxonomy): Bacteria > Pseudomonadota > Alphaproteobacteria > Rhizobiales > Beijerinckiaceae > Microvirga. The sequence goes on from NZ_JACXAB010000003.1 coordinate 282,432, forward strand.
CAAAGGGCTCTCCGGCAGGGACAGCTTGGAGTGGAGGTTCACCGCCCTCACCTGCACCTCGTCGAGCAGTTCGATGCGGGCCATCGGAATGCCGGACTGGATCGTCATGATCACGGCGTCACAGGCCGCCTTCACCGAAGGGAACGGGCAAATGCCTGCCGAGATGGCCTCGGGGATGCCGTGGAGCTTGAGGGTAATCTCGGTGACGATGCCCAAAGTCCCTTCAGAGCCGATCAGGAGCCGGGTGAGATCGTAGCCCGCCGAACTCTTCTTGGCGCGGCTTGCCGTTTTCACGATCTCACCATTGGGCAGCACGACAGTGAGTGCCAGCACCACGTCTTTCATGGTTCCGTAGCGCACCGCGTTGGTGCCGGATGCTCGCGTCGCGACCATGCCGCCGATGGAGGCGTCTGCACCAGGATCGATGGGGAAGAACAGGCCCTTGTCGCGCAGGTGCTCGTTAAGTTCCTTGCGGGTCACGCCGGCCTCGACCACGCAGTCCAGATCCTCGTCATGAACGGCGATGATGCGCTTCATCAGGCTCAGGTCGATGGTAACGCCGCCGTAAGGAGCGTTGACGTGCCCCTCGAGCGACGTGCCGGTGCCGTAGGGGATGATCGGGATCTCGTGCGCGGCGCAGAGCCTGACGATCTCCGACACCTCCTCGGTGGTGCGAGGATAGACCACCATGTCCGGCGGCTGGTTCTTCACCCAGGTGAGCGAATGCCCATGCTGCTCGCGCACGGCGGCCGAGGTGGCGACCCGGTCGCCGAAACGCCCGGACAGCTCGGCCTGGAGGGAGGCAAGGGCGGCATCGGTGGCTTTCTGGCGGACGGCAGCTTGGGGCGCATTCATGGAGGCTTCAGATCCGGTTGTGATGCTCATGCGACCCATAGCTACCAGAACCGTTGCAAAGGCAACACTGCGATGAGAAAGATGCCGCACCCCTCATGCATAGGCTGCCGGATTGTGCTAACATTGTTTCCTTCAGTGCGAAGGGATGGGCATCTGAGACGGATCGAGGGACGAGACTGACATGGAAAAGCGGACCGCCGTCTTTTTCTTCGCGCCCTTCGTGTCCTCCACGATGCGGGTCGAGCCCGCCTGGATCGACTACAACGGCCACATGAACATGGCCTATCACCATGTGCTCTTCGACCGGGCCGTGGAAGAGGGCTTCAGCCTCGTCGGCCTGGGCCATGACTACCTGGAAAAGCGCAAGGCTTCCTTCTTCGCAGCCGAGATCCACACCACCTACAAGCGTGAGCTGAAAACGCACGACCGGGTGCGCGTCACGCTCCAGCTGGTGGATTTCGACGAGAAGCGCATCCATTACTACATGGAAATCCGCCATGCGGGCGAAGGCTGGGTGGCCGCCACCATGGAGGGCCTGTCCCTTCACGTGGACATGGAAACCAAGAAGGTCAGCCCCTTCCCGGACGACATCATGGCCAATCTTGCCGTGATGAAGACCACCCATGCCCGGCTGCCGAGTCCATCAGCCCTGGGCCGCGTCATCGGTATCCCGCATCGGGCCGAGATCCAGGAGGCTCTGTCAGCCGCGGGCACCCGCCACTAGCGCAGCTAATGAGCATCGGATGAGTCCCAAAAGTGCACATCCACTTTTGGGTCCGAGGCTCTAGCAGCTGATCGAGCCCCGCGGGCAGGCTCCGCTTCGGATCGAGGGCAGCGGACGGGGCGCAAAGAGACGCTCCCGCTGGATGTCCTGCCGGATCTGGTTGTTGTCCATCCGGATACGCTCCTCCAGATTCAGCAGTTGCTGATCCTGCCGGATCCGCCGGTTGATGTCCTTCGAGGCCCGCTCGGACGGGCTCACGCGGGGCAGGCGCGTCTGAGCGTCGGCCGGAGCGGCCAGGGGCAGGATGAGGCTGGAGGCGATGGCAAAGGCCACCATGAAACGCATGGGACATTCCTCTTCAGGACCTTGATTCCCATATGAGGATGAGGCCCCTCGTCAACAATGACATCATGGCCCCAAAGTTCGCGCCTGCGGCAGGATCGACAGGCATTCCGGGCTCGACGCCGTTCGCCTTTTGATCCATGGTCCCGCCGATGAATCAGTCCGATCCCAGACCCGATCCGCAGGACAACCTGGCCCATGAGCCGGCATCCGGCTCGCTGAGCGCCCGCGCCCGTGCGGCGGTTGCGCCGCAATCCCCGTACCTGAACGGCCTGAACCCGGAACAGCGCGCCGCCGTGGAGGCGACCGAGGGCCCGGTTCTCGTGCTGGCCGGCGCCGGCACCGGCAAGACCCGCGTGCTCACCACCCGGATTGCGCACCTGATCGCCACCGGTAAAGCCTACCCGTCCCAGATCCTGTCCGTGACCTTCACCAACAAGGCCGCGCGGGAGATGCGCGAGCGCATCACGGCGGTGATCGGTCCCGTGGCCGAGGGCATGCAGTGGCTCGGCACGTTTCACTCGATCGGCACCAAGATCCTGCGCCGTCATGCGGAGCTCGTGGGCCTGCGCTCCGACTTCACGATCTTAGGGACAGACGACCAGCTTCGCCTGATGAAGCAGGTGATCGAGCTTGAGGGCATCGACGAGAAGCGCTGGCCGGCCCGGCAGCTCGCCGGTCATATCGACGGCTGGAAGAACCGCGGCCTCGGACCCGATCAGGTGCCGGCCGGTGAAGCCGGAGCGTTCGCCAACGGCAAGGGCGGGCGACTTTATCGGGCCTACCAAGAACGCCTCAAGACCCTGAACGCCGTCGACTTCGGCGACCTCCTGCTGGAATGCCTGCGCCTGTGGCGCGAGCATCCGGACATTCTGGAGCAGTACCAGAACCGTTTCCGCTACATGCTGGTGGACGAATATCAGGACACCAACGTCGCCCAGTATCTCTGGCTGCGGCTTCTCGCCCAGGTGCGCAAGAACCTTTGCTGCGTCGGTGACGACGACCAATCGATCTATGGCTGGCGTGGCGCCGAGGTCGACAACATCCTGCGCTTCGAGCACGACTTTCCCGGCGCCACCGTGATCCGGCTTGAGCGCAACTACCGCTCCACCGGCCACATCCTCTCGGCTGCGTCCGGCCTCATCGCCAAGAACCAGGGCCGCCTCGGCAAGACCCTGCGCACCGAGGACGAGGCCGGCGAGAAGGTGACGATCACCGGCGCCTGGGACTCCGAGGAAGAAGCCCGCCTCATCGGCGAGGAAATCGAGGCGCTGCACGCCAAGAAGCATTCGCTCTCCGAGATTGCCATCCTGGTGCGCATCTCGGCGCAGATGCGCGAGATCGAAGACCGGCTGGTGACGCTCGGCGTTCCCTACCGCGTCATCGGCGGCCCGCGCTTCTACGAGCGCGCGGAAATCCGCGATGCGCTCGCTTACTTGCGCGTCGTCAACCAGCCCGCGGATGATCTCGCCTTCGAGCGTATCGTGAACACCCCGAAGCGCGGCCTGGGCGATGCGACGATCCAGGTGCTGCACAATCATGCGCGCGCCGCCCGCGTGCCGCTGATGGAAGCAGCGCGCTTCGTCGTCGAGACCGACGAGCTGAAGCCGAAGCCGCGTGCGACCCTGCGCGATCTTCTCATCTCCTTCGGCCGTTGGGCGAAGCTGTCCGAGACGCTCTCGCAGTCCGAAGTGGCTCAGACGGTGCTGGAGGAATCCGGCTACACGGACATGTGGCAGAAGGACAAATCCGCCGATGCTGCGGGGCGGCTTGAAAACCTCAAGGAGCTCGTGCGCTCCATGGAGGAATTTCCGGATCTGCAGAGCTTCCTCGAGCACGTGTCTCTCGTGATGGAAGCCAACGAGTCCGACACTGTCGAGCGCGTGAGCCTGATGACGCTCCATGCCGCAAAAGGCTTGGAGTTCGGCACGGTCTTCCTGCCCGGCTGGGAGGAAGGCCTCTTCCCGAACCAACGCGCTCTCGATGAGAGTGGCCGCGCCGGTCTGGAGGAAGAGCGCCGTCTCGCCCATGTGGGCATCACCCGGGCCCGGCGCCGGGCCAAAATCTACTTCGCGTCCAACCGGCGCATCCACGGCCTGTGGAACTCGACCGTGCCGAGCCGCTTCATTGACGACCTGCCTGAATCGGATGTCGAGATCGCCGAGGCTCCGGCCAACTTCTCCCATGGCGGATCGCGCTTCGACCGCATGCAGCCCTTCAGCGGCTCGTCCTACCAGACCCCCGGTTGGCAGCGGGCCCAGGCACACCGTGCAACGACCGACGACGGCGGCTACTCCGCCCGGCGCTCCGGCGAACGGCGCGGTCCGACACTGATCGAGGGTGAGCTGGTGGCGAAATCCACCGGCGGCTCGGGCTTCAAGCTGGGCGGGCGCGTGCTGCACACCAAATTCGGCCCCGGCACCATCGAGGCGGTCGACGGCAACAAGCTCACGGTCGAGTTCGACAAGGCCGGGCGGAAGATGGTGCTCGACAGCTTTGTCGAGGCGTTGGGATAGGCTTGAGCAAGCTCTCACTGTCATTCCGGGGCAAGCGCAGCGAGAGCCCGGAATGACAATGGGGAGCAATTCAAAATGCCAATGGCCGGCACAAGGCCGGCCATGACGTTGATGTAGAACTCGCCACAACTACTCCGCAGCAGCGGGCGGCACCGGGGCCGGCGGGGTTCCGTAAGTGCGGGGATCGACCGGATTGAGGTCGCCCTCGTCCTCCGTGTAGGCTGGCGGGCGATCGACGTAGGTGAACGTGCCCTTCCCGTCCGGCGCAGGCCCTTGAGCCCAGCGTCCCTGCTCGCTCTCCGTGCCTTCCGAATGGTTGAGGAACTGGTAGGACACCTCGGTCTTCTCCAGCTCCTGCGGAAAGTTCGACGGCACCGGAGTCATCTCGAGCCCGTCCTCCTCCAGTTCCTTGATCGCGGCGAGCCACTGGTTCTGGTGCATGGTGTCACGGGCGAGCATGAACGAGAGCATGTCGCGCACGCCCGTGTCGTTGGTCATGTTGTAGAGACGGGCGACCTGGAGACGGCCCTGGCTCTCGGCCGTCACGTTGAAGCGGAAGTCGGCGAGCAGATTGCCGCTCGCGATGGTGTAAGCCGACGTCCACGGATTGCCGACGCTGTCCGTAGGCCGAGAGCCGAGCCCGGCCACGATATAGTGCTGAGGGTTCATGCCGGCCACGATGGCATCCTCGACGCGGGCGCCACCCATCACGGCGCCCACCACCGAGTTCTTGGCCATCTCCTCCTGCTGCTCGATCGGCGAGGTTTCGAGCAGGCGCGCGATCATGGTGGCGAGCATCTCCACATGGCCGATCTCCTCGGTGCCGATGTCCATGATCATGTCCTTGTATTTCTGAGGACCGCGGCAGTTCCAGCCTTGGAACAGATAGGTCATCATCACGCTGATCTCGCCCCATTGGCCGCCCAGGGGCTCCTGGAGCATCTTGGCGAAGAGCGGGTCTGGTTTGTCAGGCTTGGCGTGATACGCCATCTGCTTCTGGCGGAAGAACATCGGCTGCTCCTGTCTGGTGGATTGAGTCGCGACTCTCAGCCCCGCAAGAGTCAGCCTTCCAACCGGAGCATCCTCCCGTTGTTCCCGAATGAGGCTGTTTGTGCGGTACTTTAGACGGGTTCTGATCTGGGCCATCTTCTCTCTAGCCACCCGCCCGCAACTGTGGAACCATCCGGCCCCGATGAATGACCGCGAGAGGTGCCGATGTTCCCCCTGTCCAACATGCTGAGATCCTTCATCCGCGCCGGAAGCCTGAAGGTGATCGATGCGGAGGGCGGCACCCATACGTTCGGCGGGGAAAAGCCGGGACCGAGCGTCACCATGCGGCTGACCGACCGTTCGCTCTATCACAAGCTCTTCCTCAACCCGGAACTGCATGCCGGCGAGGCCTACATGGACGGCCGTATGAGCTTCGAGGACGGCTCGAACTTGCGGGACTTCCTGAACCTGTTCTCGATGAACCGCTCGTCCTTGGCGAATTATCCGCTGCAGAGCGTGCTCAAGCGCATCTCGCGCGGGGTGAAGCGCTTCCAGCAGGCGAACCCCGTGGGCAAGGCGCAACAGAACGTGGCCCATCACTACGATCTGGGCAACGACTTCTACAAGCTCTTCCTTGACAAGGGCATGCAGTATTCCTGCGCCTATTTCGTCAACGATGACGACACGCTGGAAGAAGCGCAGCAGAACAAGCTTCGTCTGATCGCGTCGAAGCTGCGCCTCAAGCCCGGCATGAGAGTTCTCGACATCGGCAGCGGCTGGGGCGACCTCGCGCTTTATCTCGCCGCCATGGAAGACGTGGATGTCACCGGCGTCACGCTCTCCAAGGAGCAGCATGAGCTCTCCAACGAGAAGGCACGGCGCGCGGGCCTATCGGATCGGGTGCGCTTCGAGTTGCTCGACTATCGCAAGGTAGACAAAAAGTTCGACCGCATCGTCTCAGTCGGCATGTTCGAGCATGTGGGCGTGCATCATTACGGCGAGTTCTTCGCCAAGATCAACGCGCTGCTCGACGATGACGGGCTGATGGTGCTGCATTCCATCGGCAAGATGAGCCCTCCCGGCACCGCAAGCCCGTGGCTCAGGAAGTACATCTTCCCCGGCGCCTACTCGCCTGCCCTGTCCGAGGTGTTCCCCGTCGTCGAGCAGAACCAGCTCTGGGTGACGGATCTCGAATTCCTGCGACTGCACTACGCAAAGACGCTCAATCACTGGCACCGGCGCTTCGAGGCGAACCGGGAAAAGATCGCCGCCATGTACGACGAGCGCTTCTGCCGCATGTTCGAGTTCTACCTCATCAGCGCCGAGACCATGTTCACAACAGGCAGCCAGCTCGTGTTCCACATGCAGCTTGCCCGCAAGCGCGATGCTGCACCGGTCGTGCGCGACTACGTCACGGATGTGCAGCGCGACTATAAGGCGAAGGAAGCGGAACGCCTAAAGGTGCTGGAGCCGGCTAGGCAGCTGACGCCGGTCTAAGATCCGGCATCTACTGAACCAATTGGCTGCCGCTCAGGTGAGCGTCTCGTAATCCTTGTTCTTCAGCCCGTCATGGGCATGTTGTGTCGGCAGCGTGCCTTCCGGCTGCTTCTTGAAATGCGAGGCGGCCATGGAGCCGACGGACCCTTTTGCGATGGTCACACCGCCATCAACCGCGTACAGCGCGCCGGTAATGTAGCTCGCCTCATCGGAGGCGAGGAAGCAGAACACGTTCGCGACCTCCTCCGGCGTTCCGCGGCGCCCCATCGGCGTCGCGTCGATCATCATCGATTCCATCTCACGATCCATCGGGCCGCTCGACTTGTGGGTCCATGCGGTGTCGATCGGACCGGGGCAGACGCAGTTGGCGCGCACGCCATGGGCAGCCTGCTCCACGGCCACACCGCGCATGAAGGAATGAATGAAAGCTTTGGTGCCGCCATACATTGTGTTCTTGGCAATGCCGATCATGCCGGCTTCCGAACCGGTGGAAACGATGTTGCCGTAGGTTTTCTGAAGATGTGGTAGGGCAAACTTGGTCATCAAGAAAACCGAACGGACATTCGCACGCAGGGTCTCGTCGAACTTGTCGATTGGGTAATCCTGCGTTTCCGCCGCGACCAGAAACATGCCGGCATTGTTGACGAGCACATCGATGCGCCCATAGGCATGGAGGCAGGCTTCGATAGCAGCCTCGGCGTGACGCTCCTCGGCGATATCGCCAAGGTAGGTCTCAGCGAAGCCGCCCGCATGATTGATCATGCGGGCAACATCCTCCACCGGATCGTCCGGCAGGCCGACGAGCAGAAGGCGGGCGCCCTCCCGGGCAAACTTGAGAGCAATCGCCTCGCCGATGCCGGTGCCGGCACCCGTCACGATGGCGACCTTGTCGAAAAGGCGTCCGGTCATGGGGATCTCCTGGGGAAACAAGCGCAGCCATTGGCCCTCGGCCATGGCCGCTGCTGAGCGAGGACAAAACGGGCCGCCACCCTGACGGTTCCTCGCAGGCCCCGGAATCACGGACAGGTGACCTGCGCTCTGATGAATGGTAAGGCGACCGCATGCTTGAAGGTCTGCACCCCAACCGCCCCACCCACGTCTTCCGCATCACCACGGATGAGCGTTCCGCACGCGTCATGACCGACATGATCGGCGAGATCTTCGATCCGGCCGAGACCGCCGTTGCGTCTTTCGAGACGGAAGACGACGGCCCCTGGATGCTGGAGGCCTATTTCGCCCATCAACCGGACGAGGCGGCGATCCGCAACCTGCTGCGCCCCATCGTGGGCGCTGAGGCCGACAAGGGTGTGTTCCTGCCTCTGGAGCAGAAGGATTGGGTGAAGTCGTCGTTGGAAGGCCTCAAGCCTGTTCGCGCCGGCCGCATCTTCGTCCACGGCTCCCATGACCGCGAGCACCGCCTGCCCAGCGACATCGCCATCGAGATCGAGGCGGGCCTCGCCTTCGGCACAGGCCATCATGGCACCACCAAGGGCTGCCTGCTTGCCTTCGTGGATGAGTTGAAGATGCGCACGCCGCGCCATGTGCTCGATGTTGGCACGGGCACGGGCATTCTCGCGTTCGCTGCGGCGAAGGTTTTGAGGCGCCCTGTCGTGGCCGGCGATATTGACCCGGAGGCTGTGCGGGTGGCGCGCGAGAACGCGCGGCTCAACGGGATTGCGGCGTGGATGAGGCTCTATGTCGGTCCGGGCATCCGCCATATGGAAGCGGATCGTCCTGGGCATTTCGACCTCGTCTTCGCGAACATCCTGGCCAAGCCCCTGCGGATGCTGGCACCGGCGCTGTCGCGCGTGGCAAGCGATGACGGGACGATCATTCTGTCGGGGCTTCTCTACCGCGACGTCCCTGGCGTTCTGTCGGCCTATGCGCACCAGGGCTGGTATCTGCAGCGCCGCTACAACCTGGACGGCTGGGCGGCATTGGTCATGACAAGAGGCAGCGCCCGTGCGCTGCCCCGCCTGTAATTCCGATTACTCGGCCATAACGCCCGGGTAGCGCTTGGCAAGCTCGCGGCGGAGCTTGAGGGTCTCCGTCCAGACTTCGCGGATGGCCTTGAGGGCGGTGATGATGATCATGGTCCTATCTTTCTTCGCAAATGAACTGATTAAAGCTTGAAGGGCAGATCGTCGGACTGGTCGAGGAACAGGGGCGAATGATCCTGCCGGCGGCCGAGATCGGACATGAGGGCCTCGTGGCGGCGCAGTTCCCGTGCGGCGCTCCGGACGCGGCTCTCGATGAGAGCGTTCATCACGCGGGTCGCGACCTGCGAAAGCCGGGACGGGGCGCTTACAGGACTGGCAACGTGGGACGAAAAAACGGCTGCGGTCATGGGCTCATCTCCAACAGATCGGTGCTGAAACCCTTCAGCGTTCCTCTGTTCTTGTTGTCAGAAAGATAAGCTCGGTTCGACTTTGGTAGAAGTCATAGGATCACATGCAAGCCATGCGCTATGTGCAGAACCCTCTTAATTCTGATTAAGATCTAGTCGCCTGGCGCATAATCCCAAGGCGGTCTGCTCAAGGATGCATCATCATCCATCGGGGCATTGCAGTTGCAGCCGCGCTCGCTCCGGTTTGGCGCATCGTGCGGACCCAGAGGGGCCGCGTCGGCGAAAAGTGGTCCCGGTTTTCCGCCAAATACGATGCGCCACTTCATAAACTGGAGCATCGGGTTGATCCCAAAAGTGGTTTCCACTTTTTGGCCCGATGCTCTAGCGTGCAGACCTCTTCATTCCCGATTTCCGGTGCTGCTTTCCATGGCTCAGTTCCAGTTTTTCGACGACACGACCTCGCCCGCCCAGGGACCCAAGCATATCGCCAAGCTGCGCGCCGAAATGGCCCGCCGCGGCTTCGACGGGTTCATCGTTCCCCGCGCCGACGAGCACCAGGGCGAATACGTGCCGAAGAGCGCCGAGCGTCTGGCGTGGCTCACAGGCTTCACGGGCTCGGCCGGGACGGCCGTCATTCTGCAGAACAAGGCCGCTCTCGTGGTCGACGGTCGCTATACGGTGCAGGCGGCAGAGCAGGTGGACACCTCCATCATCACGCCGGTTCAGCTCGCCGACTTCACGCCCGAAGATTGGATTGCCGAGAACCTGCCGCAGGGCGGCACCTTCGCCTATGATCCCTGGCTGCACACCAGCGACAGCCTGAAACGTCTGGAGCAGGCGGTCAGCCGAGCCGGCGGGCAGCTTGCTCCCGTCGACATGAACCTCGTCGACGTGGTCTGGATCGACCGCCCCGCGCCGCCGCAGGCCCCTGTGAAGCCGCATCCGCTCGACTATGCCGGCGAGACCGCGCCCGCCAAGCTGGAGCGCATCCGCCGCAAGATGGCGGAGGCCAAGATCGATGCCCTCGTCATCTCCGATCCGCACAACCTCGCCTGGGCCTTCAACCTGCGCGGCGGCGACGTGGGGCACACGCCCCTGCCGCTCGGCTATGCGATCCTGCCCCGCGAGGGCCGCGCAAGCCTGTACTTCGATCCGGCGAAGGTGACGAACGAGGCCGGCGACGCGGTCGGCGATCTGGCCGCGTTCGCGCCGATCAGCGGCTTCCAGGGTGCCCTCGACGCGTTGGGCCAGACCGGCGGCAAGATCCGCATCGATTCCGCCACCGGCGCCGTCGCCCTGATCCGCCGGATCGAGGCGGCAGGCGGCAAGGTCGACGTGGGGGCCGATCCGATCGCTCTCATGAAGGCCGTGAAGAACGAGGCCGAAATTGCAGGCTCGCACGCGGCGCATCTGCGCGACGGCGTGGCGGTAGCCCGCTTCCTCGCATGGCTCGAACGCGAGGCGCCGTCAGGCAAGCTCACCGAGATCGACGCAGTGGAGGCACTCGAGGCGTTCCGTGTCGAGACAGGCGCGTTGAAGAACGTCTCGTTCCCGAGCATTTCGGGCGCAGGCCCCAATGCCGCCCTGCCCCATTACCGCGTGACGAGTTCGAGCAACCGCGCCATCGAGCGCAACCAGATCTTCCTGATCGACTCCGGCGCGCAATACGAGGACGGCACCACGGACATCACCCGCACGATCATCGTGGGCGAGCCGACGGCCGAGATGAAGGATCGCTTCACCCGCGTGCTGAAGGGCCATATCGCCATCGCCCAGGCGGTGTTCCCAAAGGGCACGACCGGCGCGCAGATCGATGCCTTCGCCCGCAAACCCTTGTGGGAAGCGGGCCTCGACTTCGATCACGGCACCGGCCATGGCATCGGCAGCTATCTCTCCGTGCACGAGGGCCCGCAGCGCATCGCCAAGACCGGCCACACGCCGCTGGAGATCGGCATGATGCTGTCCAATGAGCCAGGTTTCTACAAGCCCGGCGCCTACGGCATCCGCATCGAGAACCTGATCCTCGTCGAGCCGCGCACGATTCCCGGCGGCGACCGCGAGATGATGGGCTTCGAGACGCTGACCTTCACACCCATCGACCTGCGCCTCGTCGAGCCGGCGATCATGAATGCGGACGAAATCGCGTGGCTCAATGCCTATCATGCCGCTGTTCGTGAGAAGATCGGGCCGCATCTCGATGCCGAGACACGCGCTTGGCTCGAGAACGCGACGCAGGCGATCGGCTAAAGAACATCCACTGTCATTCCGGGGCGCCGCAGGCGAGCCCGGAATCCATATCCGCTGACGGTGTGAAGGTAGGCGTAACGTCGCTCGCACTTTCTTGGGACGTCGTGGTTATGGATTCCGGGCTCCGCTGCGCGGCCCCGGAATGACATGGAGACGTTCATCAAATCAGGTTCCGCAGCACCACGACGGCGATCACGCCGACCGCCACCGTGCCGAGGAGCGGGAGTCGGAACGCCGCCACCGCCGTGATGGCGGCCGCGATGGCTTCAGCCCATCCGGTGGTGAGCGCGGTGGGCGCAATCACAGCGACCAGCACTGCCGGCGGAATGGCATCGAAGGCGGCTTTGGCGCGGCCGGTGAGCACGAGGCGGTCGGCCACGAACAGGCCTGCGATGCGCGTGAGATAGGTCACCGCCGCCATGGCCAGGATGGCGATCAGGGTTGTCGTGTCGAGGCTCATGAGCGAGTCTCCTGAGGAGCTGCGAGGTAAGCTGCCGCAATGCCTGCGAGAGCGCCGGATGCGACGTGCCACGGCGCGCCGATGAAGTAGTGGACGAGGGCTGCAACAATCGCACTGGCGGCAACGGTGACAAGCGTCACGCGGCTCCTTCCGAAGCCGGCCACGAGGCCGATGAACAAGGCCGTAAAGGCGAAGTCCGCGCCGATGCGCTCAGGGTCTCCGAGGAAGGAGCCGAGGATCGCCCCGATGGTCGACGACAGCGTCCAGTTCGCCCACAGCACCACGGCCATGGCGAACCAATAGGCTCCCGTCACAGGCCGCTCCAGGGCGCGGCGCTCGGAGAGCGCCCAGGCCTCGTCGGTGAGGAAGAAATAGGCCAGCAGGGTCTGGACCCGCGACATGCGGACCTTCGGCGTCAGCGAGGCTCCCATCAGCACATGGCGCGCATTGATCAGCAGAGTGGCGAAGGCCAGCGTCAGGACGGGCGCGGGACTGATCCAGGTCTCGATGGCGGCAAACTGCGCGCCGCCCGCGAAGACGAGCGAGGACATCAACAAGACCTCGAGGGTCGACATGCCCTTGGCGGCAGCAATCGCGCCGAACAGGAGGCCGATGGGCAGAGCCGCCACGGCCACCGGGGCGATGTCGCGCAGGCCCGCCTGGATGTCCCGGCGGGGTGTGGAGACGAAGGGGTTTGCTTGGTCCATGACGGTCCTCATCGTCCCGGCCTTATGCAGGACGAACATCTCGGCGTCTTGGATGAAAGTGCTGTGTCAGGCAGCTCTATAAGCCCCCGGCGTCACGCCCATGCGGGCCTTGAACACCCGGTTGAGGTGGCTCTGGTCAAAGAAGCCGCAGGCCACCGCCACATCGCCCGGAGCCTCACCCTGCCCCAGCAGCCGGGTCGCGGCCCGGAAGCGCCGGTCGAGGAGATAAGCATGGGGCGTCAACCCGGTCTCCTTGGCGAAGGCGCGGATGAAATGGCTGCGGGACAGCCCCGCCAGGTTGGCGAGGCCCGCGAGATCCGCCTCCTCGCCAATATGGGCATCGAGATAATCGCGCACCCGCAGGATGCTCGTCGATCCGTAGCGGACGCTCGGCAGGGCATCGAGATCGGCCCAGCGGGCAATCAGACGACTTAAGAAGTCGATGAGCCGGGTGTCCTGCTCCATCTCGGAGGCCCAGCTGTCCTCCTGGCAGAGGCAGGCATGGAGCCGGACCTGAGCCTGGAACAGCTCGGGATCGTCGATGACGGAATGCCGGAACCAAGGCGGACGCGAGAGCGGGCGTCCGGCCACGTCCTCGGCGATCTCCTGCATCAGCTCCGGCGAGGGATAGAAGGTGCGGTACTCGAAGCCGCCGCCATAGGGCTCGCCGTCATGGATCTCGTCGGGGCAGACAACCGCCACGCAGCCTGCCGGAACATAGCGCTGCTCGCCGCGATGGAAGAACGTCTCGCAGCCGGCCAGCACCGCCGCGATGGCATAGGTGTCGTGGCTGTGGCGGGCGTAGGAATGACGGCGGAAGGTCGCGCGCAGGCAATCGAGGCCGCGATAGCGCGGCACCCGCCAGAAATGCGTCACGTCGCCCGCTCCAACCTGGGCAGGATCGAGCGAGACCTCCGGGGTGATCACCGTCATGGGCGCACCATGCCACATGAGGGCCCATGTGTCTTGGACAGGAGTCTCACCCCCGCCCGACGAGGGCGAACCAGCCGTCCTCGTCCATGACCTGGAGGCCGAGCTCGGCCGCCTTGGCGAGCTTCGAGCCCGCGCCGGGGCCGGCCACCACGATGTCGGTTTTCTTGGACACGGAGCCCGCCACCTTGGCCCCGAGCCGCTCGGCCATGGCCTTGGCCTCCTCGCGGGTCATCTGCTCGAGGGAGCCGGTGAACACCACGGTCTTGCCGGCGACCGGCGAACTCGCGGAGGCCGGCGCTTCCATGGGCTCCGTAGTGACTTCAGCGAGCAGCGCATTGAGCATCTGCTCGTTGTGCTGTTCCTTGAAGAACTCGACGATGGCCTCCGCCACCACGGGCCCGATGCCGCCGATGGCGGTGAGTTCCGCATGCGCTTCAGATGTCTCGTCGGATGCTGCCTTCGCGGCTTCACGCAGGTGTTCAAAGGTGCCGAAGTGGCGCGCCAGCAGCCGCGCCGAGGTCTCGCCCACATGCGGGATGCCGAGCGCGAAGATGAAGCGGTTGAGCGAAATCGAACGGCGCGCCTGAATGGCTGAGAACAGGTTCTTCGCGCTCGTCTCGCCCCACCCTTCCCGGTTCTCCAGCCGTTTGAGGCTGCGCGCATTGCGCTCCTCCAGGGTGAAGATGTCCTGCGGGCGCTGGATCAGGCCTTCCTCGTAGAACTCATCGATGCGCTGCAACCCGAGACCCTCGATGTCAAACGCGTTACGCGACACGAAATGCTTGAGACGCTCGCGCGCCTGCGCCGGGCAGATGAGGCCGCCGGTGCAGCGGCGCACGGCATCCTCCTTGCCGGTGCGCGGATTGACCTCGCGCACCGCGTGGCTGCCGCAGGCCGGGCATGTGGTGGGAAATTCATAGGGCTTCGCGTCCGCGGGGCGCTTGTCCAGCACCACGTCGAGCACCTTGGGGATCACGTCGCCGGCCCGGTTGATGACGACCGTGTCGCCGATGCGGATGTCGACACCATTGCGGATCTTCTCGCCGTTGCCGCCGATGCCCTTGATGTAATCCTCGTTGTGCAGCGTCGCGTTCGACACCACGACGCCGCCGACCGTGACGGGCTTCAGGCGCGCAATGGGATTGAGCGAGCCCGTGCGGCCTACATTGATCTCGATGCCTTCGAGCACCGTGACGGCCTTCTGCGCCGGGAACTTGTGCGCCAGCGCCCAACGCGGCGAGCGCGACACAAAACCGAGGCGCTGCTGCAGGCTCAAGGAATCGACCTTGTACACGACGCCGTCGATGTCGTAGCCGAGGTTGGCGCGGTCGGTCTCGATGGCATGGTAATGCTCCAGCAATTCCGCGATGCTCTCGCAGCGGCGCGTCAGCGGATTGACCGTGAGGCCGAAGCTCTTGAAGCACTCCATCATGCCGTGTTGCGTGTCTGCCGGCATGGCGCTCACCTCGCCCCAGGCATAGGCGAAGAAGCGCAACGGACGCGAGGCGGTGATCGACGCATCGAGCTGGCGCAGGCTGCCCGCCGCCGCGTTGCGCGGATTTGCAAAGAGCGCCTTGCCGGCCGCTTCCTGGCGCGCGTTGATGGCGGCGAAATCCTCGTGCGAGAGATAGACCTCACCGCGCACCTCGAAAATTTCGGGAACGCTCGATCCCTTCAGCCGGTGCGGGATGTCCCCCACCGTGCGGGCGTTGTTGGTCACGTCCTCGCCCACCGCGCCGTCGCCGCGGGTGGCGGCGGAGACGAGCTTTCCGTTCTCGTAGCGCAGGCTCAAGGACAGGCCGTCGATCTTGGGCTCGGCCGTGAAGGCGAGCGGCGCATCGTCCTTCAGATTCAGGAAGCGGCGGATGCGCTCGACGAACTCCTCCACCTCCTCGTCGGCGAAGCCGTTGGCGAGCGACAGCATCGGCACGCGATGCCTGATCTTGCCGAACTTCTCCGACACCTTGGAGCCGACCTTCTGGGTCAGGCTCTCAGGGCTTTTCAGCTCGGGGAACTGATCCTCCAGCGCCTCGTAGCGCTTGCGCAGGGCATCGTACTCCGCATCCGAGACGCTGGGCGCGTCCTCCTCGTAATAGCGCCGGTCATGCTCCGCGATCTCGGCGCCGAGCGCCTCGTGCTCGGCACGGGCTTCATCGGGGGTGAGGTGGTCGGCGGGCTTTGAGGAGGTGTTGCGTGGGGACATGATCGAATCGGGTTTGAGGGTGCTTGAACCATAGCGCTCAGGGCTTCAGTCTCCAGAGGGGAAGCCCCAATCACGGCTTCCTTCCACTGTCATCCCGGACGAAGCGCAGCGAAGATCCGGGATCGGGTGCCATTCTGGCCCAACGATTCCGGGTTCTGCTGCGCAGCCCCGGAACGACGTTGTTTGAGCCAGCACCTTGGGGCCCGCAGCGGGTGCTGCGAGCCTGAAGGTTGATCGAGGGTGGCGCGAATGGCAGCCCGGTTCGGTGATGTGTGGTGATTGGGAAGAGCCGGGGTGCCTCTTCGCGCACGGTTTGTTTCAGCGGACCTGGTCAGAGCCAAGATCGGCCACCCGCGATCACAGGGGTGCAGCCCTGCGGCGGGACCGTGCCTGCTCCCACACTGCGACGCCTCGCGAGCGCGGCCCTCGATAGGAACAGATCTACCCAACCTTATAGCCGAGCTTGCAGCATCTGTCAAGAACAAAATAAGAACATACGCGCCTACATGCCCTCTCCCTGCAGCGGGAGAGGGTGGCCTGCGCAGCAGGTCGGGAGAGGGCCGTGCCCGACCGGACTTCCCCTCTCCCGGCTCGCTCCGCTCGCCACCCTCCCCGCAAAGGGGGAGGTTTACCCGCGCCTCATCCTGCACCCGATCCCGGATCGGCTGCGCCGTCCGGGATGACATCGTGGGGAACAGGGCGGATGTCATTCCCGGCCGGAGCGAAAGCGGAGGGGAAGGGAATCCATAGCGCCGCGCTTGATCGTGGATCCCCTTCCCGGCCTGCGGCCGCCGGGGATGACACCCAGGTTCTCACCGCTCGTCTTCACAGCTGGTCAGCAATGCCTCGCATCTCCTCTTCACCGCGCTTCACGCCGATGCTCCCATCAGCGGAGGTGCCGTTGCGGAAGTTGACCACCCAGGAAACATCCATCCTCATAAGCCGATGCTCAAGGTGAGTCGGGATGCCTGTGATGAATGTACTCGTGGTCGGCGGAACGGGGTTTCTGGGTGGGGCGGTGGCGGATGCTGCGCTCAAGGCCGGCCACAGGGTCGCGATCTTCACCCGCGGCCAGACCATCAACCCGGCGCTAGACGCCGGCTTCGAGACGATTGTGGGCGACCGGCACCAGGACCTCTCGGCCCTCAGGGGACGCAGCTTCGACCTTGTCGTCGACACCTGCGCCTTCGCGCCCGACGCCGTGGCGAGCCTGCTCGACGCCCTGTCTCCCGCCATCGGCCGATACGCGCTGGTAACGAGCGCTTCCGTCTATGCGGGCTTCGCCGAGCCCGGCCTGACGGAACAGGCGCCCACGAGCCGCGCAACACCTGAGCAACTGGGCCTCGCGCGATCGCTCCCGCTGGAGCGCCGCTCCAGCGCCGCATCCTACGGAACGGCCTACGGCCCGCTGAAACGCGAGTGCGAGCTGGTGGCGATCGAGCGTCTCGGCGACCGGGCGCTCATCCTTCGTTCCGGGCTCCTGGTCGGTGCAGGCGATTATACCGACCGGCTGACCTACTGGGTGCGCCGTGTGGATGGGGGCGGCTCCATCCCGGCACCCGGGGATCCGCAGCGGCTCGTTCAGCTCATCGATGTGCGCGATGCCGCGCGCTTCATCGTCGAAGGTGCCGGGAGAGGATTGGGCGGGGTCTTCAACCTCACCGGCCGTCCCCTTCCCATGAGCGCCCTCCTCGATTCGTGCCGCCAGGTTGCGGGATCGGACGCGCGGTTCGTCTGGTGTTCGGACGAGGCGGTTCTGGCCGCGGGCCTCGAGCCCTGGAGCGAGGTCCCCCTCTGGCTGCCGCATGCGGATGAGGCGTTCCGTCATTTTCTGGAGATCGATACGGAACAGGCATTCGCCCATGGGCTTCACACCCGGCCCTTGGATGAAACGCTCGAGACCATTCTCGCCTGGGACCGGACCCGCCGTGCAACGCCCTTGAAGGCCGGGATGCCTCCGGAGAAGGAGGCTGCGTTGTTGGCGGCGGTCGAGGCCGACGCGGCCGTGTAATCGGCAGAAAAGGCGATCCTGCTCGGTTATCGATCCGGCATGATCGGGCGCGTATTCCGCAGCACCTGGGTCAGCGCATCCGTCATCTGCCCGAGCAGCACGCGGTCCACGTTCCCCGCATTGTCGCAGGCCTTGTGATAGCAGGGGTCGTAGGGCTGCCCGGCCTGGCCGCCAAAGCGCGCGGCATGCTCGTCGCTCTTCGCATTGCCGGCGCCGGTGAAGAGGCCCAGCGTCGGGATGTTCTTGCCCGAAAAGGCCGCATCGTCCGAGCCGAAGCCGCGCTGGTTGCGGGAGCGCTCCTCCACCGGCAGATTTTTGGATTCGAAGTGATCGGTGAAGGCCTGGATGATGCCGGCGGTCTCAGGCGTGCGCTCCGTCTGCGAGAGCTGGATAAACCGCCCAGGATTGACCGAGCCGACCATGTCGAGATTGATGTAGAACCGGATCCGGCGCCGCTCCTCCTCTGAGAGCGCATCCAAGTGATGGCGCGAGCCGACAAGGCCGCGCTCCTCCGCACCCCAGAAGGCGAAGCGGATCGGCGTGCCGGTCGCGGGCTCCCTTGCAAGGCGCAGGGCCGTCTCCAGAACGGCCGCCGAGCCGCTGGCATTGTCGTTCATGCCGGGCCCCTCCGACACACTGTCGAGATGGGCTCCGACCACCATGAAAGGGACGTTGGTCTCACCACGATCCGCAAGCACATTCCGGGTGGAGCGGGTGCCGGTCTCAACATCGACCTTCAGGCGCACCCGATTGCGGGATGAGTCTTGGGCCACCTCGGCAAGCTTCCGCCCGGCCTCGGTGGTCACGCCCAGCACGGGAATCGCGGCTTGCGTGGCGAGGCGTCCGCCGAAGGTGCCGGTCTGGTCCCCGGTGCCCTGGTTCATGATGATGAGGCCTGCGGCTCCCGCCGACTGGGCCAGCTCCGCCTTGGTTTGGAACGGACAGGTGCCCCGCCGCACGAGGGCGATATGGCCTGGGGTGAAGCCTGCAAAGTCCTCCCGTTCGCAGCCGCTGGTCGAGGTCTGAAGGGGCTCCTCGTTCAAGGCGAGATCGACCGCCTGGACGGGCGCCGTCACGTCGCCGGAACCGGAACTCGCCAGGGTGCGCAGCGCCTCGCGCGGCGGCGTGAACGCATCGGCCTCTCCAGGCCCGGCGACGAGGACCGGCGGTGACCGCTCGTCGAAGAACGGAAAGGTGAATTCCTCGAACCGCACATTGTAGCCGGCGGCACGCAGCTGTTCGGCGATGTATTCGGCGGAGCGGTCATAGCCGGGCGTTCCGGCCGCCCTGTTGCCGCCATTGGCCGCGGCGATGTCCTGCAACGCCTGGACATGGCGGAACGGATCGGTCTGGACACCGGCTGCGGGCAGGCCGACATCGGCATGGGACGATGCTGCGCCCGTCAGGACAATACAGGCTGCAAGCGCGGTTCGGCGGATGTTCGACTGCAATCGGGGCACGCGAGGCTCGTTTCCATGGGGCACCTCTTGGTGCGTCCAAGGACATCGGGTTTGCGCGCCCCGCAACAAGTGCGGCAGCCTGGCCCTCACACAGACGTGAGACTTGGGATGCTCCATTCATAGCTTGCGCATCGTGCGGACCCAGCGGGCCGCGCCAGCGAAAAGTGGATCCGGTTTTCGCTGGCGCGGCCCGCTGGGTCCGCACGATGCGCTAATGCGCCGCCGCTTCGAGCAGGCGCGCGGCGGCCGCGCGGGCTTCCTCGGTGATGGTCGCGCCGGCGAGCATGCGGGCGATCTCCTCCCGGCGCGGCGTGGCCTCCAGCGGGATCACGCGGGTGGCGACCCGGTCCTTTTCACCGCGCACGCCCTCCTTGGCGATGAGGAAGTGGCTCTCGGCCTTGGCGGCCACCTGCGGCGCGTGGGTGACGGCCATCACCTGGACCTTGCGGGCGAGGCGTCCGAGGCGCTGGCCGATGGCGTCCGCCACGGCACCGCCGACGCCGGTGTCGATCTCGTCGAAGACCAGGGTCGGGGCCGAGCCCTTGTCCGCCAGCACCACCTTCAGGGCCAGCATGAAGCGCGAGAGCTCGCCGCCCGAGGCCACTTTCATGAGCGGGCCGGCGCGGGTGCCGGGATTGGTCTGGGCCCAGAACTCCACGCGCTCGAAGCCGCCCGCGTCGCGGCTCGCCTCGTCGGTGGTGATTTCCGTGATGAAGCGCGCGCGCTCCAGCTTGAGCGGCGGCAGTTCAGCCTGGACGGCGGCATCGAGGGCCTGGGCGGCCTTCCTGCGACCGGCTGAAAGCGCCTTCGCGGCCTTCACATAAGCGTCGTCGGCTTCTTTTTGGGCCTTCTCCAGGCCGGCGAGCTTTTCCTCGCCGGCATCGATGGCCACCACATCCTCCTCGAAGCGCTGGCGCAAGGCGGCCAACTCGTCGGCGGGCACGTCGTATTTCCGGGCGGCGGCACGAAGCGCAAACAGGCGCTCCTCCGTCTGCTCCAGCTCGCGGGGGTCGTATTCGGTGGCGCGGATCGCGTCTTCGAGGGCGGCGCGCGCCTCGTCGATGGCAACCAGCGCCGCATCGAGAGCCTTGACGCTCGGGTCCACGAGGGCGGGCGCCTGGGCGCCGCGGCGCTCCAGCTTGCGCACGGCAGCCGAGAGTTCGTTGACCGGCGATGCGTTGCCGGCCACGACCTCGTAGGCCTCGTTGAGATCCGTCGACACCTTCTCGGACTGCATCATGACCACGCGGCGCTCGGCGAGGCTCTCCTCCTCGCCTGCCAGCGGGTTGAGCTTCGTCAGCTCCTCGACCGCATGGCGCAGGAAATCGGCCTCCTTGCGGGCTTTCTGGATGCGGTTGCGGTGGTCCTGCAGGGCCGTTCGCGCGTCGCGCACCCGGCGGGCCGCCTCGGCCACGGCCTGGTTTTCCCCTGCGAGACCGCCGAAGGCGTCGAGGATCGCGCGGTGAGAGACGGGATCGACAAGGGCGCGGTCGTCGTGCTGGCCATGGATCTCGACCAGGGTCGCGCCGATGGCCTTGAGCACCTGGACGCTGACCGGCTGGTCGTTGACGAAGGCGCGGGTGCGCCCGTCGGCCACCTGCACGCGGCGTAGGATCAGGTCGCCGTCGATGTCGATGTCCGCATCCGACGCGATGCGGCGGGCCGGGTGATCCATGGGGCAGTCAAAGACGGCCGTCACCTGGCCCTGGTTCTCGCCATGGCGCACGAGGCTGCCGTCGCCGCGGCCGCCGAGAGCCAGGGCGAAAGCATCGAGCAGGATCGACTTGCCCGCGCCGGTCTCACCCGTGAGGACGCTCAAGCCCTCATGGAAGTGAAGCTCAAGCCTGTCGATGAGGACGATATCGCGAATCGCCAGCTGGATGAGCATGGATGGTGAGGCTTAGCCCGTCCGCTGACCGACCTGGGGAACGCCGCGGAAGGCCTTGCTGATCCAGGACTGGGAGTCCTCGCGAGGCTCAACGCCGCCCTTCGTCAGGAGGGCGTGGGCATCCTTGTACCAAGGAGAGTCGGGGAAGTTGTGACCGAGAACGGCGGCGGCGGTCTGCGCCTCGCCCACGATGCCCATGGCCATGTAGGCCTCGGTGAGGCGCTGGAGAGCCTCTTCCACGTGGCGGGTCGTCTGGTAACGGGACACGACCTGGCGGAAGCGGTTGATGGCGCCCGCGTAGTTGCGCTTCTGCAGGTAGAAGCGGCCGACCTCCAGCTCCTTGCCGGCGAGCTGGTCGCTCGCGACCTGGATCTTCTTCCGGGCGTCGGACACGTACTCGGAGTTCGGGTAGCGCTGGACCAGTTCCTGCAGGGACAGGATGGCGCGCTCGGACTTTTCCTGGTCGCGGGTGATGTCCGGGATCTGGTCGTAATAGGACGACGCCATGATGTACTGGGCGTAGGCCGCGTCCGTGGTGTTGGGATAGCTCTGGAGATAGCGGCGAGAGGCCGTGATGGCCTCATCGTAGAAGCCGCCTTCGTAATTGGCGTAAGCCTCCATGATCAGGCCTTTGCGGGCCCAGTCGGTGTAGGGATACTGCTTGTCGAGGCTGCTGAACTTGGTAACAGCGCCGTCGAAGTCGCCCTTCTGCACCCGGGCGAGACCGTCGTTGTAGATCTCTTCGGCGGGCAGGTTGGAGACGATCTCTGGCTTGTAGCTCGTGTCCTTCTCGAACGGGTTCAGCGACGAGAGCGTGTCGCATCCCGCGAGCCCCAGGCCGCAGACGCCAAGGATCAGGGCGCGGGCAGCCGCGCCTTTCATACCCGAATAAGCCTTCGCGAACGACATGCTTCGCGGTCCTCCAAAAACCGTGCCCGATGTTTTAACGGTGCATCAAAGGTTCTTTAGCCCAAGCACGGGGCAAGAGCCAAGCCCATAGCACAGGGTTTACCCAATAGGAATTAAGAAAGCCTGCATGAAATCATGCGGCCAATGGGCGCCTTGAACCCTAAGGTACCGTAACGGTGCTTTCAGGAATGATGTCAGTGCACTTCGGGAGCGAAAACCGAAGCGACCGCGCTGCCGATATCGGCATAGCCGGACTCGCGGCGCGGCGTGGCGTCCACGATGGCGTAGTTGGAGCGGCTCGAGAACAGGGCCTCCAGCACCGAGAAGTTCATGCGGTGGCCGCCGCAATAGGAGCGGTAGGTGCCGAGCAGCGGCAGGCCAGCGAGCGACAGGTCGCCGACGGCGTCGAGGAGCTTGTGCCGGACGAACTCGTCGGCATAGCGCAGGCCTTCCGGGTTCATGATGCCGTCGTCGCCGATGGCCACGGTGTTCTCAAGGGAGGCGCCGAGCGCGAAGCCGGCGCTCCAGAGCTTCTCCACGTCGCGCATGAAGCCGAAGGTGCGGGCGCGGGAGATCTCGCGGCGGAATACCGAGGGAGACAGGTCGATGGCCTTGCGCTGACGGCCGATCACCGGAGTCGGGAAGTCGATCTCCACGTCGAGGCGGAAGGCGCGCTCGTTCGGGAGAAGCTCGGCGAAGGCCCGGCCCTGGGTGACGCGAACGTGCTTGAGAACCTTGATGTAGCGGCGGGTGACGCCCTGAGCCGTGATGCCCACCTGGTCGATGGAATCGATGAAGGGCGCCGAGCTGCCGTCGAGGATCGGAACCTCCGGGCCGTCGATCTCGACGAGAACGTTGTCGATGCCGAGGCCGGCAAGAGCCGCCATGAGGTGTTCGATGGTGGCGACCGCGCCCGAGTCGCGGTCGCCGATGACCGTGCACAGCTCGGTGGCGGTCACCGCCAGATGCCGAGCATCGATCAGACGGTCCAGGCCGCCCGGAAGACCGGTGCGGAGAAAAGCAATGCCATGGTTCGCTTCAGCCGGATGAAGGATCATCTTCACTTCATCCCCGGAGTGGACTCCGGTTCCGATGAGGGTCACGGCGGCGCGAAGCGTGGTTTGCTGGCTTTGCTTCATGTGTCCTGGACCTCAATTACCCTTGTCGCCTGACAGAGCCTGTTTCGCCGAAGGAAGGTGCATTGGCTGCGTTGTGCTTCCCGCGGCAGGCTTCTTGTAGCGGTGCCCCTTATGATGTGAGGCACCATAGTCCCGCTATATGGCTAGGCCAAATCACGCTTTCTTACCGTCTGTTACAAAGGGGATAAGTCTCAAGCCTTTGATGTTAATAGATTTTTAACGAAGAAGGCCCCCAGCCGGTTAGGGCTGGGGGCCGTTTGTAACAGCTGTAACAGCGTGGTCAGGCTTGCTTAGTTGGCCTGGCGGCGGAGGAAGGCGGGAATCTCCAGCTGATCATCCTCGGAAGCCGCCCGGGGAGCCGGGGCCGGCTGGCCCTGCGGCGGCCGCTGCGCCTGGGCCGGCATGGGCCGGCGGGCGTATTCGGCATGAACCGAGGACATGGGCTGGCGCGGGGCCTCCTGGCGCGGCTCGGCAGGAGCCTGCTGCGGCTCCTCGCGGCGGCCGAAGCCGATGGTCGCGAGACGCTGGATCAGCGAAGGCTTGTGCTCCGGAGCCGGCTCCTCGCCGCGGCTGGCGCGCAGGGCAACCTGTCCAGGCATGGGCAGCTCGTCGATGCGCGGCATCCGGGCCGGACGCATGGCGCGCTCGGCCTGCGGCGGGATGAAGGCGCCCTGGTCCATAGGCTCGTCGTAGACCTGCGCCTGAGGGGCCGGAGCCTCGTAGGCCACTGCCTGCCGCGGCTGGGCCGGGGTGAGAACCACGTCGTCGCGCACGATCGGCTGGGGAGCGGACTCCACAGGCTGGGCCGCAGCCACGGGGGCCGCCATCGGAGCCGGAGCCAGAACGGGCGAGCCCTGGGTCAGGATCTGAGCCGCCTTCACCGGTTCGGCTTGGGCGGCGGAGCGAAAGGTCGGCGTGGCCTGGGTGGCGCGGGCGCGGGCCTCGGCCCGCAGGCGCTCGGCAACCTCGGAGATGCGCTGCTCGGTGGCCGTCAGATCGCCGCCGTTCTCCATGATCGCGTGGTCGATGCCGGTGGCCACGACGGACACGCGGATGATGCCTTCCAGGCTCTCGTCGAAGGTGGCGCCGAGGATGATGTTGGCATCCTGGTCCACTTCCTCGCGGATGCGGGTGGCGGCTTCGTCGAGCTCGTAGAGGGTGAGGTCGTTGCCGCCGGTGATGGAGATCAGCAGGCCGCGCGCGCCCTTCATCGACACGTCGTCGAGGAGCGGGTTGGCAATGGCTGCTTCAGCGGCACGGATGGCGCGCTTCTCGCCGGAGGCCTCGCCCGTGCCCATCATGGCCTTGCCCATGCCGCGCATGACGGAGCGCACGTCGGCGAAGTCGAGGTTGATGAGGCCTTCCTTCACCATCAGGTCGGTGATGCAGGCAACGCCCGAGTAGAGCACCTGATCGGCCATGGCGAAGGCGTCCGCGAAGGTCGTCTTCTCGGTGGCGACCCGGAACAGGTTCTGGTTCGGGATCACGATGAGCGTGTCGACCGCCTGCTGCAGCTCGTTGATGCCGGCTTCCGCCAGCTTCATGCGGCGCACGCCCTCGAACTGGAACGGCTTCGTCACGACGCCAACCGTCAGTATACCAAGTTCGCGGGCTGCGCGGGCCACGACCGGGGCAGCGCCCGTGCCGGTGCCGCCGCCCATGCCGGCGGTGATGAACACCATGTGCGAGCCTGCGAGCTGATCGCGGATCTCGTCGATCACCTCTTCGGCGGCCGCGCGGCCAACTTCCGGCTGTGAGCCGGCGCCGAGACCTTCGGTCACCTGAATGCCCATCTGAACCACGCGCTGGGCTTTGGAAGAAGCTAGTGCCTGCGCGTCGGTGTTCGACACCACGAACTCGACGCCCTCCAGACCCGATTCAATCATGTTGTTCACGGCATTGCCGCCGGCACCGCCGACGCCGAACACCGTGATATGCGGCCTGAGTTCCCGGATGTCCGGAGCTTGCTGATTGATAGCCATGATCTGTGCCTCTTCTGGCCTTATAGTGATGAGCGTTTGGCGGACGCTGACCTTTGTTTACTTGAACTCTTCACGATGGCCCGCCGCGCCAACGCGTTACTCGTCTTAGAAACTATCGCGAATCCACCGGCCCATCCGAGAGAAGTAGCCGTCGGTTCCCGTACTCTGAAACAAGCCGCTGGAGCGCGGCTCGAAATACTCGATGTGTGCCACCTGCGGATAAACCAGGAGGCCGACCACCGCCGAAAAGGCAGGGCCCTTTGCCGCTTCGGGCAGGCCCTTGATGCCGAGCGGACGCCCGACACGAACCTGGCCCTGCAAGATGCGGCGCGCCGTTTCCGGCAGCCCGACGAGCTGGCTTGCGCCGCCCGTCAGCACGACCCGCCGTCCGGCCTGGGCCGCAAAGCCCGCGCCTTTCAACCGGTCGCGCACGAGTTCGAGAACCTCCTCGACCCGCGGCTTGATGATGCGAACGAGGTGCGACTTCGGCAGATGATTCGGAACGTCCCGTTCGTCTTCATCGACCTGCGGCACCGCGATCATGTCCCGGTCATCCGCGCTCGATGCGATGGCGGAGCCGTAGAAGGTCTTGAGCCGTTCGGCAGCGGACACGCGGGTCGTGAGACCGCGCGCGATGTCCATGGTCACGTGGTGACCGCCGACCGCGATGGCATCGGTGTGAACCAGATGCCCGTTGGAGAAGATGCCGACGCTCGTTGTGCCGCCGCCCATATCCACCACCGCGCAGCCCATGTCGGCCTCATCGTCGACGAGGGCGGAGAGGCCCGCTGCATAAGGTGTTGCGATCACCGCCTCGATGCCGAGGTGGCAGCGCTCGACCGCCAGCATGAGGTTGCGCGCGGCAGCCGCTTCGGACGTCACCACGTGCAGATCCGCGCCAAGGCGCTCGCCGATCATACCGGCGGGATCGACGATGTGGTTCTGCGCATCGAGCGAGAAACCGGTCGGAAGAGCATGCAGCACCGTGCGGCCGCGACGCAGATCGTAGCTCGACGCAGCATCGAGCACGCGATGCACGTCGCCTTCGCTCACCGCGCCGCGCACGGGAACATGCGCCTCGAAATGCTCTGACGCGAGACGCCCGCCGGTGAGGTTCACGATCACCGACTGGATCTCGACCTTCGCCATCCGCTCGGCGGCATGCACCGCCTGCCGGATCGCAGCCTCGGCCGCTTCCAGATCGACGACAACGCCGCCCTTCAGGCCCATGGACCGCTGATGGCCGATGCCGAGGATGCGCGCCACATGGGTGCGGCTGCGCAGCGACTCGACCTCGTCGGCCGGCTTCAGCTCCGCCACGACGCAGACGACCTTGCTCGTTCCCACGTCGAGCACCGAGAGAATGGTGCTCTTGCGTGCGGAGAGTGGCTTCAGGCGAGGCGTCAAACCGTGACCCGAGAGACTCATGTATCGACCCCCTTGCCGCGCATTGGTTTTTTCTTGAGTGCCTCGGCGCGGGCCAAGGCGGCCTCTTCCGTCAAGCGGACGACGACGCGATCCGACATGCGCAGATCGATCGCCAGCACGTCCTTTTCCAGAATCTTCTGCTCGTGTTCGAGCTTCACGAGACGGGCCAGCGCCTCAGCGGCTCCAATCTCCGGCAGGCGCACGTCCATGCCGTTGTCCATCTTCAGCGTCCAGCGCCGCCCGGCCACGAGCGTGCCGGCGCGAATGCGCTGTTTCAGCGGGCCGGCTGCCTCGACCAGAGCGAGATAATCCTTGCTGCGGGCATTGGCGCCCTCGCCCACCACGAAGGGCAGATTGAGATAGCGCTCGTCCTGCATCAGGTCGATCACCGTGCCATCGGCGGCAACGACGAAGAGTTCGCCGTTGTTCTGCCAGATGGCATGCGCCTCGCGCTCGGCCAGCGTGATGACGAGTTCGTTGGGATAGAGCTTGCGCACCGTCGCCGACTTGACCATCGGCACGCGCTCGAGGCGCTCGCGCAGGTCGTTCACGTCGAGGAAGGCGAGCGACAGCTTGCCATTGATGCCGGCCGCCGCGAGAACCTCGTTCTCGCCCATCTGCGAGATGCCGGAGATCGTCACCTGCTCGAGGCCGAGACCCACGGTGCGGGCCAGCGCATGGTGCGGCTCGCCATGCTGGCGGATGAAACCGTCGATATGCCCGCCCTGCCAGAGGCCGTAGCCGACGACCGCCGAGAAGAAGGCCAGCGTCAGGCCGGTTCCGAGGAAGCGTGGAAGGCGTTGCTCGATCGGGGCACCGGCGGAGCGGCGGCGCACGCTGCCGGAGGATCCGAACAGCTTTTTGATTCGGGAGGGCTGCTTGAACGAGGAGGCGGGCCTCCGCCCCCCGGAGGCAGCGCGCGCAACGGCGAATCCGGCCGGGTAGGCCGTCATCGGTTGCAGGTAGCGTCCTCCACCATCCATTGCACAAGCTCGCCAAACGTATAGCCCGCGTGGGCTGCCAGTTCTGGCACCAAGCTCGTCTCGGTCATGCCGGGTTGCGTGTTGACCTCCAGAACGACGAGTTCCCCGGTTCCCCCAGGAGTGTCGTCGTACCGCAAGTCGGCGCGGCTGATTCCCCGACAGCCGAGCGCTTGATGCGCCGTTAACGCCAACTCTTGGACCTTTTGGTAAATATTCGGTTTAATTTCTGCCGGGAGGACGTGAATGGAGCCGCCCTTCACATATTTCGCATCGTAATCGTAGAAGACCCCGGTGGCGGGCCGGATGTCGATGACCCCAAGGGCCTTGTCGCCCATGACCGCGCAGGTCAGCTCACGGCCCGCAACGTAAGATTCCACAAGGAGTTGGTCGCCGAACGACCAGTCTTCGCGCAGCAGTTCCTGGGGCGGATGGGAGCGGTCCTCACGGACGATGATGACCCCGTAGGACGAGCCCTCGCTGATCGGCTTGATCACGTAAGGGGCCGGCAGAGCGTGGCTTTTCGCCGCCTCAAAACGGTTAACGACCATGCCCTTGGGAACCGGCACGCCGGCCGATTCCATGACGATTTTCGCCTTGTCCTTCTGCATGGCGAGTGCCGAGGCGAGGACGCCGGAATGGGTGTAGGGAATTTTTAAGAGTTCGAGCAGGCCCTGAATCGTCCCGTCCTCGCCCACCCGTCCATGCAGCGCATTGAACACCACGTCCGGCGCAACCGCCTGGAGAACAGTGGCGATATCGGGCTGCACGTCGATGGGAGTGACCTTGTAGCCTTGGCTCTCCAAGGCCTTGCAGCAGGCCCGGCCCGACGCCAGACTGACCTCGCGCTCCGCCGACCAGCCGCCATAAAGGATGGCAACATGCTTCGCCATGGGTCTCTCCTGTGATGTGCCCCAGCGATGCCGGGCCGAAAGTGATTCGGGTCAGGGCTTGGGAAGCCCGACCCGCTTGATCTCCCATTCGAGCTCCACGCCGGACATCTCGCGGACGCGGCGGCGGACCTCTTCGCCCAAGCCTTCGATGTCGGCCGCGGAGGCGGAGCCATGGTTGATCAGGAAGTTGCAGTGCATCTCGGACACCTGGGCATCGCCCACCCGAAGTCCCCGGCATCCGGCGGCATCGACCAGCTCCCAGGCCTTCTTGCCCGGCGGGTTCTTGAAGGTGGAGCCGCCCGTGCGGGTGTTGACCGGCTGGGTCGAGGAGCGCGCCTCGGTGATGGCGTTCATCTCGGCGAGGATCTCTTCCGGATTGCCGGAGCGGCCCTCGAACAGGGCTTCGGTGAAGATCACATCGTCGGGCACGCCCGAATGGCGATAGGTGAAGCCCATCTGCGCGTTGGTGAAGCTCACCGCCTCGCCGGTGCGCGTCAGGCCCTTGGCCTCGACGAGCACATCCTTGGTCTCGCCGCCATAGGCGCCGCCGTTCATGCACAAGGCCCCGCCGATGGCGCCGGGAATGCCACGCAGGAAAGACAGCCCCGCAATGCCGGCCTCGGCGGCCGCGCGCGCGACCTTCACGTCAGGAGCGCCTGCTCCGGCGCGCACGCGCAGGTTCGGCTCGATGGACACTTCGGCAAAGCCCTTGCCGAGACGAATGATAACACCTTCCCAACCGCCGTCGCGGATGAGCAGGTTGGAGCCGAGGCCTACCACGAGAACCGGCACGCTGCGGTCGAGGCGCTGCAGGAAGTAAGCGAGGTCGTCCGTGTCCGCCGGTGTGAACAACACCTGCGCCGGGCCGCCCGTGCGGAACCACGACAAAGGCGCCGTCGGCGCATTCGCCTCCAGCTTGCCGCGCAGCTCCGGCATGCGGGCTTTGATTTCAGGAACGATATCAGAAAACATCAAATACCCCGCAGCCCTCATCCTGAGGAGCGAGCATGGCTCGCGTCTCGAAGGACGAGGGCGTCTCCAGCGAGCACTGGAAGCGGTTTCCTCGCCCTTCGAGACGAGCGCTTTGCGCTCTCCTCAGGATGAGGAAACCTTGTGTCGCCCCACAGATTTTCAAGCTGCCTTCTCGCCCAGATGCTCGAGTTCACCCGGCAGGGCATAGGCCCATTGGGTGATGTTGCCGGCGCCGAGGCAGATCACGTAATCGCCCGGCTTCGCCACGCCCTTCACGAGGTTGGCAAGGTCTTCGGATTTTTCAAGCACCATCACGTTGCGATGACCGCGGGCTTTCAGGCCCGACACGAGACCGTCGCGATCCATGCCGGGAATCGGCTGCTCACCCGCCGCATAGACCGGCGCGACGATGACCGCATCCGCATCGTTGAAGCAGGTGCAGAACTGATCGAACAGGGACGACAGGCGCGAATAGCGGTGCGGCTGCACCACGGCGATCACCTGCCCGTCCGTCGAAGCGCGCGCGGCTTTCAGCACCGCGGCGATCTCGATAGGGTGGTGGCCGTAATCGTCGAACACAGTGACGCCGTTCCACTCGCCCGTGCGGGTGAAGCGGCGCTTGACGCCGCCGAAGCCGGCGAGCGCCTTGCGGATCGCATCGGGCGAGACGCCGAGTTCATGCGCGACGGCAATGGCCGCCGTGGCGTTGAGCGCATTATGCGCGCCGGGCATCGGGAGCACGAGGTCTTCGAGTTCGAGGCGGAAGCCGGGACGGCGGTCGCGGATCATCACGCGGAACTTGGTCTGCCCGCCGCGCGGATCCACATCCATGATCCGCACGTCGGCCTGCGGGTTCTCGCCGTAGGTGATGATGCGCCGGTCCTCGATGCGGCCCACGAGGTCCTGCACGGTCGGATGGTCGATGCACATCACGGCAAAGCCGTAGAACGGGATCGAGTTGATGAAGGAATGGAAGGAATCCTTGATCGCGTCAAAAGTGCCGAAATGATCGAGATGCTCGGCGTCGATGTTGGTCACGATCGCCACATCGGCCGGGAGCTTCAGGAAGGTGCCGTCGGATTCGTCCGCCTCCACCACCATCCATTGGCCGTCGCCCATGCGGGCGTTGGTGCCATAGGCGTTGATGATGCCGCCGTTGATCACCGTCGGATCAAGGCCGCCTGCATCGAGCAGCGTCGCGACAAGCGAGGTCGTGGTGGTCTTGCCGTGGGTACCGGCCACCGCCACGCAGGACTTGAAGCGCATGAGCTCGGCCAGCATCTCAGCGCGGCGAACCACCGGCAGGCGCTTTTCGCGGGCGATGACCAGTTCCGGGTTGTCGCGCTTGATGGCGGTGGAAACCACCACGATCTCGGCTTCGTCCACGTTCTCGGCCTTGTGGCCGATGAAGGTTTTGATGCCTTTGTCGGCCAGACGCTTGACGTTGTAATTGTCGGCAGCGTCGGAGCCCTGAACCGTATAGCCCAGATTGTGCATGACCTCGGCGATGCCCGACATGCCGATGCCGCCGATGCCGATGAAGTGAATGGGTCCAAGCTTCGGCGGCAGTTTCATGGGCTTTTTCCGTTATTGTTCGCAGAAAT
This sequence comes from Microvirga sp., assembly GCF_014699075.1. Classification (GTDB taxonomy): domain Bacteria; phylum Pseudomonadota; class Alphaproteobacteria; order Rhizobiales; family Beijerinckiaceae; genus Microvirga. Next base: position 313,519 of record NZ_JACXAB010000003.1, read on the forward strand.
GAGGGTGAGCACGGCCTGAGCCAGGCGCTCAGCCGCATCCGTGATGCTGGCGCTATGTGCGGCGGCGGCGGCCTGGGTCAAGCGGTCAGGCTCTTGAAAATAGGCCTGAATCTCGCCGGCCAGCCGCTCAGGGGTGAAGTCCGATTGCGGACAAACGATGGCGGCGCCTCGATCTCCGAGGGTCTTGGCATTGGCCGCCTGGTCCTGATCGAGGGAGCCCGGCAGAGGCACGAGGATCGAGGGGCGGCCGATCACGGCAAGCTCCGCCACGGTCGAGGCGCCGGAGCGGGAGACGACGAGATGGGCCTGAGACAAGCGGTGCGGCAGGTCCTTGAAGAAGGGCTCGGCCTCGAATTCCACATTCAGGCGCTGATATTGGGCGCGCACCCGCTCCAGATCCTCGCCCCTCGCCTGCTGGGTGATGACAATCCGCGAGCGGAGCTCCTGCGGCAGAGCCTCAATGGCGGGCGGCACCACGTCGCTCATCACACGGGCGCCTTGGCTGCCGCCGACCACAAGAAGGCGCAGTTTGTCCTGGGGGCCGAGCGAGGCATAAGCCTGCTTGGCCGCGTCCAGCACCGCGGGGCGGATCGGGTTGCCGGTGTGGATCACCTTGCCCGGCACACTGGCCGGGATGCCCTTGATGCCGGCAAAGCCCGTGGCGATGACCGTGGCGCGGCGGGCGAGCAGGCGGTTGGCCCGCCCCATGACGCCGTTCGCCTCGTGGATCACCGTCGGCACCTTGAGGAGCGAGGCGGCGATGACCGGCGGCACGGTGGGATAGCCGCCGAAGCCCACGACCACGGCGGGCTTCATCCGGCGGATCTCGGACATGGATTTCAGGGTCCCCTGCCCGAGCATCAGCGCGGCTTTCGCCATCTGCGGGATGGAACGGCCCGACGGGGTGGCAGAGGGGATCTCGACGATCTCGTCGGCCGGGAACGAGCCCGCATAGGCGTTGGCGCGCTTGTCGGTGGCGAGCGCCACTTGGGCTCCAGAAGCCTTCAGGGCATTGGCGAGCGCTTCCGCCGGAAAGAGATGACCGCCGGTGCCGCCGGCGGTCAGGAGGATGAGAGGAGCGTTCATCTTCACAGTCGATCCTGGCCGAAATGGTCCATCATCTCGGCGCGCGGGCGCCGCCGCGTGAGCGCGATGAGGAAGCCCATGCCAAGCGCCAGCGAGAGCAGCGACGAGCCGCCATAGGAGATGAAGGGCAGCGTCATGCCCTTGGCCGGCATGAGATGCACGTTCACCATCATGTTGATGCAGGCCTGCAGGCCGAACATGAAGATGAGACCCGTAGCCGCGAGGCGGCAGAAGGTGTCCTCGTTGCGGCGAGCCAGCGTGAGACCGCGCAGCACGATGAAGGCGAAGACCATGAGCAACGCGATGCACACGATGATGCCGAACTCCTCCGCCGTGACCGCGAAGATGAAGTCGGTATGGGCATCAGGCAGGATGCGCTTGACCGAGCCCTCACCCGGACCGCGCCCGAGCCATCCGCCGCGGGAGAAGGATTCCATGGCGGTGTCGACCTGGAAGGTGTCGCCGGAATCCTTGTCGAGGAAGCGCTCGATGCGGGCGCGCACGTGCGGCAGGAACTGATAAGCCGCTCCAATGCCGAGGAGCCCGGCGCCCCCAAGGCCCATCACCCAGAACCAGTGCAAGCCGGCGACGAAGAACAGGCCGCACCATACGATGGTGACGAGCATGGTCTGGCCGAAATCGGGCTGCAGGATGAGCGGGATGATGGTGGCGGGCAGGAGCAGGAACGCCAGGAGCGTGCCCGGCACGTCCTTGCGCCGCGCGCCCTCCGAGAAGGCCCAGGCCGAGAGCACCACGAAGGCGGGCTTCACGAACTCGGACGGTTGCAGGCCGAGGGGGCCGATCATGATCCAGCGATGGGCGCCCTTGATCTCGGGGCCGTACTGGAACGCCAAAAGGATCATCACCATCCCCAGCGCATAGACCAGCAGAGCGAGACGGCGCAGGTGGCGCAGGGACAGGAACGAGACGGTGATGGTGATCAACACGGCCGGGACGAGGAACATCACCTGACGGTTCACGAAGTGGAAGGTGGAGAGGCCGAGCCGCTCCGCCACCGGCGGGCCACCGGCCATGAGGAAGACGAGGCCTGCCAGCATGAGGATGGCGAGGCCTGCGAGAAGCGAACGGTCGACCGTCCACCACCAATCGCCGAAAGCCGAGCGTTCCGCGCGTGACACCATTGTCTAAGCCCCCCTGGCTTCGATGCCGGGTAATGCCCGGACCAGATCGCGGAAATGGTTTCCGCGCACTTCGTAATTGGCAAATTGGTCGTAGGACGCGCAGGCAGGCGACAGCAGCACGACGGCATGAGCGCCAAGCGCCTGTGCGTCCGATGCCGCCTGCTCCACAGCCTTGTCGAGGGTGCCGCAATGAACGTGCGGCACATCCGAGCCGAGCGTCTTCGCAAATTCATCCGCAGCAGCACCGATGAGGTAGGCCTTGCGGATCTTTGGGAAGTAGGCCTTCAGCGGCTCGATGCCGCCTTCCTTCGCCTTGCCCCCGAGAATCCAGAAGATGTCATCGAAGGATTTCAGCGCCTTCTCGGTGGAATCCGCATTGGTCGCCTTGGAGTCGTTGATGAAGAGAGCGTCACGGATACGACCAACCTCTTCCATGCGATGCGGAAGGCCGGGGAAGGTGTGGAGCCCTGAGCGGATTTTTTCCGGGGACACGTTCAACGCCAGGGCAATGGCAACCGCTGCAGCGGCGTTCTGCGCATTATGCGCGCCGCGCAGTGAACCGATGCCCGACAGATTGGCGACCGCGGCTGTATCGGACTCCGTCACCGCAACGAGAGTATCTTCATCTGCGAATATGCCCTTCACGCCCAACGGCTCCACTGAAACGCGGGCGACATTCACGCCCTTGGCCTCGCAGCGCTCAGCGATCGCACGGCTCATCGGATCGTCGACCCCGATGACGGCGAGACCCGCCTTCGCCACCAGCCGCTCCTTGATCGCCGCATAGAGCTCCATCGTCCCGTGCCGGTCGATGTGGTCGGGCGAGAGGTTGAGATGGACGCCGACGGTGGGCGCGAGCGACGGTGCGAGGTCGATCTGGAACGACGAGCACTCGATCACATGAATGCGGTTGTCAGCGGGCGGCGCGAGCGACAGGATCGCCGTGCCGATATTGCCGCCCATCTGCACGTCGCGGCCCGCCTCGCGCAGGATATGGGCGATGAGCGCCGTGGTGGTGGACTTGCCGTTGGTGCCGGTGATCGCCACGAAGGGCGCGTTCGGCGCAATCTTCGCGCGCTCGCGGCAGAACAGCTCGATATCGCCGATGATCTCGACGCCGGCCTCACGCGCCAGCTTCGCCGACCAGTGCGGCTCGGGATGGGTGAGCGGCACGCCGGGCGAGAGGATGAAGGACGAGACCTGTGACCAGTCGATCTGGCGCAGGTCGGCAGTCTCGATGCCTTTTGCACCGGCTTCCGCCATCTTCGCCGGATTGTCGTCGCAGGCGATCACCCGCGCGCCGCCCTCCTTCAAGGCAAGCACTGTGGCCAGCCCCGAGCCGCCGAGGCCGAAGAGCGCAACCGTTTTGCCTGCGAAGGAGGTGACGGGTGTCATGCGTCTTACCGGAGCTTGAGGGTGGCGAGGCCGGTGAGCGCCAGCACCACGGCGATGATCCAGAAGCGGATCACCACCTGCGGCTCGGTCCAGCCCAGCTGCTCGAAGTGATGGTGGATCGGCGCCATCTTGAAGACGCGCTTGCCGGTGAGCTTGAACGACGTGACCTGGATGATCACGGACAGGATCTCCAGCACGAACAGGCCGCCCACGATGGCGAGCACGATCTCGTGCTTGGCCGCCACCGCGATGGCGCCGAGCATGCCGCCGAGGGCGAGCGAGCCCGTATCGCCCATGAAGATCTGCGCCGGCGGCGCATTGAACCAGAGGAAGCCGAGGCCCGCGCCGATCAGCGCGCCGCAGAGCACCGCGAGTTCGCCGGTGCCGGGCACGAAGTGGATCTGCAGGTAGTTGGAGAACACCGCGTTACCGGACAGGTAGGCGATGAAGCCGAAGGTGCCTGCCGCGATCATCACCGGCACGATGGCGAGCCCGTCGAGGCCATCGGTGATGTTCACTGCGTTGCCGGCGCCGACGATCACGAAACCGGCGAAGATCACATAGAACCAGCCGAGATTGATGATGAGGTCCTTCGAGAAGGGCAGCGCCAGCTTGTTCGCCAGTCCTGGCGTCGCCATGTAGGAGATCGCCAGGCAGGCCACGACGGCGATGATCGCCTCGATGGTGAGACGCGAGCGTCCGGAGAAGCCCTTGTGCGACTGCTTCGTGACCTTCAGGTAATCGTCGTAGAAGCCTATGGCGCCGAAGCCCACGGTGACGAACAGCACGACCCAGACATAGTGGTTCTCGAGATTCGCCCAGAGCAGGGTCGAGACCAGCACGCCCGCAAGGATCATCAGGCCGCCCATGGTGGGCGTGCCGCGCTTCGTCAAAAGATGCGATTGCGGCCCGTCCTCGCGGATCGGCTGCCCCTTGCCCTGACGCACGCGCAGGAGCGAGATGATCGCGGGTCCGAACAGGAACACGAACAGCATGCCGGTCGCCGTCGCGCCCCCGGTGCGGAACGTGATGTAGCGGAAGATGTTGAGGGGGCTGAAATAGGGGCTGAGCTCAGCCAACCAGGTTAACATCGATCATCCTTTCAGCGCGTGGGCCGTTGCGCTCGCGCCGTAACGTTCTTTCAAGGCTTTGACAACCAGAGCCATTTTCATGCTGAGCGAGCCCTTGACGGTGACCGCATCGCCGGGGCGAACCGCCGCGCAAACCGCGTCGACCAGATCGGCGGAGCTTTGCGCGTGAGCGGCCACGAGCGATTTCGGCAGCGCATCCACGAGGTTCTGCATCAGGGCGCCGGCGGCAAAGACCTGGTCGATCCCATTCGCATGAACCGCCTCCGCCAGTTCCGCGTGAAGCCGCGGCCCTGTCTCGCCCAATTCCTTCATGTCGCCCAGCACGGCAATCCGCCGCGCCCCGCGCTCAAGCTCGACTGCGCCAAGATTGGCGAGCGCAGCGCGCATGGAGGCCGGATTGGCGTTGTAGCTCTCGTCGATCAGCAGGGCTTCGCCCTCGCCGACGCTAAGCATGGTGCGTTCGCCGCGCCCGACCGGGGGTTTCAGTTCGGCGAAAGAGAGCGCCACCAGGGCGATGTCCGCGCCGAGCGCATGGGAGGCTGCGAGCACGCTCAGGGAGTTGAGGGTGTGGTGGCGGCCTGCCGTGCCGATCCTATAGGTCAGGGGCTTGCCGAAGATCGTCGCGTCGACCACGGAGTGATCGGGCTTCACGATGATGCGGTTCGCGCGGATATCCGCCGCTTCGTGTTCGCCGAAGGTGATGACGCGGCCGGCCGCGGAGGCATAGGCATGGGCGCGCATGCGCTCGAAATAGGGGTTGTCGCGGTTGATCACCGCCGTGCCGCCGGACTCCAAGCCTGAAAAGATCTCGCCCTTGGCGTCGGCGATGCCCCAGAGCGACGGGAAGAACTCGATATGAACGGGCTCGACCGTGGTGATCACCGCCACATGCGGACGAACCATGCCGGCGAGCGGCAGGATCTCGTGGGCATGGTTCATGCCGATCTCGAACACGCCGAATTCGGTCTCGCGCGGCATGCGGGCGAGCGTGAGCGGCACGCCCCAGTGGTTGTTGTAGGAGGCAACCGATGCGTGGGTCGCGCCCTGACGGGAGAGCGCAGCACGCATGGCCTCCTTCGTGCCGGTCTTGCCGACCGAGCCCGTGACCGCGACAATCCTGGCATTGGTGCGGGCGCGGGCCGCGCGGCCGAGCTGGCGCATGGCATCGAGCACGTCGGGCACCACGATCAGCCTGTCGGAGCCTGCGAATTCAGGAGCCTTTTCCTCGGACACGATTGCAGTCGAGGCGCCCTTCTCCAGGGCTGCCGTCACGAAATCGTGGCCGTCATGCACGTCACCCTTGATGGCAAAGTACAGATCGCCGGGCTCGAGCGTGCGCGTGTCGATGGATGCACCCGTCGCCTGCACGAAGCCGCTGCCGATGCGCGCGCCGGTGGCGGCTGCAATCTCGTCTCTCGTCCAAAGGGGTGAATTCATCCCTGCCTCGCTGCAATAGCCGCCCGAACCTCGTCATGATCCGAGAACGGCAGGGTCCGGTCGCCGATGATTTGGCCCGTTTCATGGCCTTTTCCGGCCACGACCAGAATATCGCCCCGGCGAAGCTCGCCCACGGCGGTGCGAATGGCTTGAGCGCGGTCGCCGATCTCCCTGGCGCGGGGCGCGCCCTTCATGACCTCGGCCCGGATGGTAGCCGGATCCTCGGAGCGAGGATTATCGTCTGTGACGATCACCACATCCGCCTTGTCGTTGGCAATGCGCCCCATGAGCGGGCGCTTTCCCTGATCCCGGTCGCCACCGCAGCCGACGATGCAGAACAGCTTTCCCGTCACGAAGGGACGCAGGGCATCGAGCACATGCGCGAGCGCATCGGGCTTGTGGGCATAATCGACGATGCAGATGGCGCCGTCCACCTCGCCCACCTGCTCCAGGCGGCCGCGCACGCCTTTCAATCCTTTGAACCCTTCGAACACCTCGGCCGCCCTGCCCTCGCCTTCCACGGCCAGCACGAGGCCTGCGGCGACGAGCGCGTTCTCGACCTGGAAGGCACCGAGAAGAGGAAGCGTTGTCTGGAACGTTTTCCCAAAGGCTTCGATGGTCAGGGCCTGCGTGAAGCCCTCCGTGCGTGCCTCGACGAGACGGATAGTCTCGCCCATGCTGCCGGTTGTGATGACTTCGAGCCCACGATTGCGAACGCCATGCAGGAACACGTCGGCATAAGGGCCGTCCGCATTGATGATGGCGGGCGCATCCTGCGGCAGAAGCGTATCGAAGAGGCGAAGCTTTGCCGCCGCATAGGCCTCGGTCGTGGCGTGATAATCGAGATGGTCGCGGCCGAGATTGGTGAAGCCTGCTGCCTGCAAACGCACCCCGTCGAGGCGGCGCTGGTCGATGCCGTGCGAGGAGGCCTCCATGGCAAGGCGCGTGACGCCGTCATTGGCCAAGCGGTCGAAGCTCTCGTGGAGGGAGATCGGATCGGGCGTCGTGAGCGAGCCATACGCTGCGCCGTCGGACGTAATAATGCCAAGCGTGCCGACGCTGGCGGATCTATAGCCCAGATGCGCGAAGAGCTGGCGGATGAAATCGGCCACAGAGCTCTTGCCGCTCGTGCCCGTGACGGCGACAACCTTCTCGGGCTGCTTCGGATAAAACCTTGCCGCTGCAAGAGCGAGCGTCCGGCGCACGTCCTTCACCTGGATGTAGGCAATGGTGTTTGGCAGATCCGACGGGCGCTCAGCCTCGCCGACGATGGCGACCGCGCCTGCAGCCGCTGCCTGCGGGACGAAGCTCATGCCGTCCACCTTGGTGCCGGGCACGGCAAAGAACAGGGTGCCGGGCTCCACCTTGCGGCTGTCGGACGCGATCTTGGAGATGGAAAGGGACGCCTGAGCGTCGCCTGCCGCGAGATCGAGAAGATCGCCTAGATTCACGGACCTTGCGTTCATCGGTTGCTGCCCCAGGCGCCGAGGCGCGACATGAGCGGGAAAGGCTGCGCCGGCGGCTCGAAGCGCGGCGGCACGCCAAGCAGCGGCGCGATGCGCTCGATGATGTTGCCCGTCACGGGAGCCGCGTTCCAGCCTGCGGTCGAGAAGCCATAGGTGCCTTCCACCGCCTGCGGTTCGTCCATGATGGTGAGGAAAACGTATTTCGGCTTGTCGGACGGCACCACGGCCGTGAAGGTGGTGAAGTTCTTGTTCTTGGCGTAGCGGCCGTTGATCACCTTCTCGGCGGTGCCGGTCTTGCCGCCGACGAAGAAGCCCGCGATCGAGGCATTTCCGGCCGAGCCTTCCGGAGTCGAAGCGTTGAGGCGCATCACATAGCGCATGGCCTCGCTGGTCTCGGGCTTGAGCACCTGCAAGGCGTTCTGGCGCGCCTCATCCTGCGTGCGCTTCAGGAAAGTCGGCTTGATCATGACGCCGCCGTTCACCAGCGCGCCCACGGCGGAGAGCGCCTGCAGCGGCGCGACCGCAAGGCCGTGGCCGAAGGCAATGGTCATCGTGTTGAGTTCGCCCCAGCGCGGCGGGACGATCGGCAGGGCGCTTTCCGGCAGCTCCGTCTCGAGACGGGTCAGCTGGCCCATCTTGCGCAAGAAGGCCTTGTGGCCCTCGACGCCGATGCCGAGCGCCATGCGGGCGGTGCCGATGTTCGACGAGTGCACGAACACTTCCGGCGTGGAGAGAACGCGCCGGGTCGGATGATAGTCGCCGATGGTGAACTTGCCGTAGCGCAGGCCGGAGCGTGCGTCGAAGGTCGAGTTGATGTTGTACTTGCCGGAGTCGAGCGCCATCGCGACGGTGAGCGCCTTGAAGGTCGAGCCCATCTCGAACACGCCGACATTGATGCGGTTGATGCGATCCTTGTCGAGCGCGTCGACCGGATTGTTGGGATCGTAGTCGGGCAGCGACACGAGGGCGATGATCTCGCCGGTGTTCACGTCCAGGATCGCGCCGGCCGTGGCCTTGGCCTTGAACTTCGCCATGCCCTTCGCAAGCTCGTCGCGCAACGCATGCTGCACGCGCAGATCGAGGGAGAGCTGGATCGGTTTCAGGTCGGCGGCCGAGATATTGAAGCCTGCGCCGTTGAGGTCCTGCAGGCCCATGCTGTCGATGTATTTCTCGATGCCGGCGATGCCCACATTATCCACGTTGGCAAAGCCGAGCACGTGAGCGGCGGCCTCGGCATTGGGATAGACCCGCTTGTTCTCAGGCAGGAAGCCGATGCCGGGGATGCCCAGGCGGTGCACCTCCGCCTGCTGGCGCGGCGTGATCTCGCGCTTGACCCAGACGAAGCCCTTCTTGGTGCCGAGCTTGTTGCGCAGGTCCGTGGCGTCGAGATCCGGCAGCACGGCGGTCAGCAGCTCGACCGCCTCGTCCTTGTCGACGATGTTGCGCGGCTCGGCGAACACCGACACCATCTTCACATCGGTGGCGAGAATCTCCCCGTTGCGGTCGACGATGTCCGGACGCGCAGCGGAGATTTCGGACGACATCACGCGACGCACTTCGCTGGTGGTCTCGCTGGTCACCGCGAGATGAACGAGGCGCCCGCCAATCAGGCTGAACAGGCCAACGAAACATACGGCCGCGAGGCCGACACGCGACGTGCTCTTGTCATGGCGCAGGCGAAACAGCTCGCGGGCGTGACCGAGCACGCCGCGCTTTTGATGGGTGGGCTGACCCTGCCATTCGGTTTGGGGCTCTTGCGACACGAGGCTCACCGTTTCGGAGTTTGAGTCGTCGGAGTGCGGGCGGCCGAATTCCTGTCCTTCGGCGTCGATGTCGGCTCAAGCAACCCGAGCGCTTCGAGCTTGCGGCCGATCTCGTCCTCGCGGGACGGCCGGTTCGGAAGGTCGGACAGACGCGCGAGCTGCTGGATCTTCAGCGCCTGTAGATCGAGGTGCTTGTCGGCGGCCTCCTGGAGGCGGTCCGGACGGTCGAGATACTGCCACTCGGCCTGCAGAACCGCGATAGCCTCGCGCTCACGGCTGACCTGCGACTTCAGCTTCGCCACCTGCTCCACATAGTAGAGGGTCTCGTACTTGACCGAATAGGCATAGCCCGCCGATGCGATGAGGGCGGAGATCGCGATGATATGGAGCAGTCGGATCACCGGCGCCCTCCCTTTTTCTCGGCTGTCTGCGGCAGTTCGGCCAGCATGGTGATGGCGCTCAGGGGTTCCTGCGGCGGCGTATCGGTGCGGGCACCTGCGCGCAGCTTCGCTGAGCGCGCCCGCGGATTGCGCGCCATCTCCTGCTCGCTCGGAGCAATGGGCCCGCGGGTGATCGCATCGAAAGTCGCTTCAGGGGCCGTTGCGGTCGGCAGATGGCGCGAGCCGGTGGGTGCGCGCCCGGTGCGAACGCTGAAGAACTGCTTCACGATGCGGTCTTCAAGCGAGTGGAACGTCACGACCACGAGACGTCCGCCCGGCTTGAGAATGCGCTCAGCCGCATGCAAGGCGCGCACCAGCTCACCGAGCTCGTCGTTCACCGCGATGCGCAGCCCCTGGAACACGCGTGTGGCGGGGTGAATGCCGCCGGGCTCCTGCCGAATCAGGGAGGCTACCAGATCGGCCAACTGCCGCGTGGTCTCGAAAGGCTGGCGGCGCCGCGCTTCGATCACCGCGCGCGCAACGGCGCGGGCGCGCCGCTCCTCTCCGTAATGATAGAAGATGTCGGCGAGTTCGGCCTCGGACGCCTCATTGATGAAATCCGCCGCGCTCGGGCCCGACTGCTCCATGCGCATGTCGAGCGGGCCTTCGTTGCGGAACGAGAAGCCGCGCTCGGCCTGATCGAGCTGCATGGACGACACGCCGATGTCGAGCACGACGCCGTCGACGCTGTCGAACCCCTGCGCGCGTGCAATCTCGTCGAGATCGCCGAAGCGGCCCGGCACGAGCATCAGACGTTTCTTGAATTTGGCGCTTAGCGCCTCACCGCCGGCAATCGCATCGGGATCGCGGTCGATGGCGATCACCTTGTTCTGCGGATGGGCATCGAGAATGGCGCGCGTGTAGCCGCCTGCGCCGAACGTGCCATCGATGAAAACGCCACCGCGATTTGCATCGAGCGCTGTGCCAACCTCCGCCAGGAGAACAGGAACGTGACGGGACGGTCCGCCAGCGGCTCCGGCTCCTGGGCCGTCGCCGCGTCCCATCATCGTTCCCGCACTCCTGGTGAGGTGTTCTGCACTAGCCTTGGCTCCAAAACTCGATTGCCCAATGCTTTCTTCAGGTCTCTGACCTTCGTGCGCGCCTCCTCCAAGTGCGCACGGAAGCGCTCGGGCTCCCAAATCTGGAACTTGTGACCAAGTCCGACGAACGTCACCGTATCGCCGATCCCGGCATGCACTTTTACTGTGTCCGTCAGGATGACACGCCCCTCCGGATCGACCTTCAGAATCTCGCTGGTCCCGAACAATGCCGTCGACAGCTGATCCCGTTCGTCCGAATAGGGCGACAGCGTCGACAAGAACGCATCGATCTCGTTCAGAAGCACGTTGCCGCCTGCGTCCAGCGCCGGCGCATCGAGCGCCGGATGTACGTAGAGCCCCTCGAATCCATCCCGGGCCAACACGGCCCTGAAGGATGCGGGGATCGAGACGCGACCCTTCGAATCCAACTTGTTGGTGAAATTGGACACGAAGCGGTTCATTGGCCGCAGCTCGCACGCTCCTGATTGTCAGCCCCCAGGCGGATCTTGTGGATCCGCCACCCGTTCTCGGTGGTGACGCGACTTTCAGAAGCAGAACGCCAGCATTTCTTGTGTGCTTGACGCCCTCTTCGGAAGACACCGTCGACGGGATGGTTTGGGATAACATGGGATAATATGGTCGTCAACGGAACGGAGGTGGAGCGCAGGCCTCATGGCATGCGTTCCCCATGAGACGCATTTACGGTTAATGAATCGTAAGCGGAGCAAAGGTTTGCTCCGCTTTCTTGCAGATTGTGGCCTGTGGATAGATGGGGTCAGCCGGCCTGTAAGCCGGGTTCTGTAGGGCCCAAAGTCTAAGACTTCGGACGTGGCGACCATTCCTCTGGGACGATCATTGCTGAACGCCTCAAGCAACCAACCCGGACGACCAGCCTGGAAGCGGGCCTGGCGCGAGCGCCTGTCGTCCCTATTCGGTTTTGCTCCTGGTGGGGTTTACCATGCCGTCCGCATTGCTGCGTCCGCGGTGCGCTCTTACCGCACCCTTTCACCCTGACCTCGGGGTCCGGAGACCTTGCGAGGCGGTCTGCTTTCTGTGGCACTTTCCCTAGGGTTGCCCCCGCCGGACGTTATCCGGCACCTTGCTTCCATGGAGCCCGGACTTTCCTCCCCGAGCGAACTCGAAGCGGCCGCCCGGCCGGCTGACGGACGGGATGTGGTGCCAAAAGGGTCCTGCCGTCAAGGGCGAAGAGCCGAGCATCGGATTGATCCCAAAAGTGCACATCCACTTTTGGGCCTGATGCTCTAATCGGCAGCCGCCGTGATCACCTTGACCTTGGCGCAATAGGCCCGCGATGCGGCCGTCATGGTCTGGGTTCGGTGGCCGAACTGGTAGCGCAGGATCGTGCCGCATGTGTCGCCGCCCGCAAGCTTATAGGCAGTGGCCAGGTATTTGAGGCCATAGCGGAGATTTGTTTCCGCAGCGAAAAGCCCGGCGGCATCGCCCTTGTAGCCCAGCGACTGCGCCGTGCGGACATTGATCTGGGTGAGGCCCACGTTCGGACCGTTGCGGGCGCCGGCATTGTAGCGGCTCTCGATCCGGATCACGGCATCGGCCAATTCATAGGGCAGCCCGTTCTCGGAGGCATAGCGGGCAATGAGAGGCTTGAGCGCGCCGGCACGCGCAGCATCGGACAGGCGAGCCTTCGACCCGGCGCCGACCAGCGGCACAGGAAGGGACGCGGTCTGCTGATCCGCCGCTTCGGGGGCAACCGTCAGTTTTGCAATCTTCTCGGGTTGCGCTTCGTTCGCCTTGCCCGCCTGAGGCTTGGCAGCCTTGGAGGCAGCCGCTTCCTTCGACTTCTTCTTGGCTGCAGCCTTGGCGTCCGGCTCGGGCGCCTCCGCGGCAGAAGCTGCGGCAGCCTCCTCGTCGGCGAAGGCAGCGGCTTCAGCCGCCGCAGCGCCGAGGAACTGCTCGGCCTGGTCGGGAGAGATGGGAGCGCTCTCGCCTCCGCTCGCCCGGGCCTGCGATGCCACCACGAGGGCGGCTGCGCCCAAACCTGCAATTGCCAGCGTTCTGAGGAAGTGTTGCCAAGTCAAACCGAAACTCCAGCTGGCGGTAACCATGAGGGGGCGCTGGGTGACGGCGAAATGAGGCGAAGATGTGGCGCCTCACGGCACAATTTTGTTCAGAATAGGTTCAAGCTTGACCGTATTGTCTTCGTGAGGCTTGGGCCCTACAACCCAATTCTAGCCTTGAAGCGGCTCTGAATCCCGCCCTCTCCTGCGCATTGGAGGAACTCTTTCTCCGCCCAGGAGTTGGCGACAGCGTAAGGTCAAGCTAACTACCGCCGGGCCGATGGCCCGCTCAACAACAGGGAAGCCTCCATGAAGAAGATCATGACAGCCATTGCCGCCGGTGCCCTCACCCTCTCGATGGCAGCCTGCAATACTCCTGGTGAGCGTGCAGTCGGCGGCGCCGCAATCGGCGGCCTCGCTGGTGCGGCGATCGGTGGCGCAGCGACCGGCTCGGCAGGCGGCGCTCTGGCCGGTGCGGCCATCGGTGGCGCTGGCGGCGCAATCGTGGGTGCCTCGACGGCTCCGCGCGGCCCGGCCTGCCCCTACGGCACCTACCAGGACGTCTACGGCAACGTGTACTGCCGCTAATTCCTCTCACGAGCGAATTTCAGGGGCCGAGGCGTTCTCGGCCCCTTTTCTTTTGCCTGCACTTGGGCGTACGACTTTAAATAAGATGATTCAGTCGATTTGGGGTAAGCTCGGCGGTGCCGGCATCGGGCTCGCATTCGGCGGGCCGATTGGCGCTCTCCTGGGCGGCGTTGCCGGCCATGTTCTCGTTGATCGCGAAGGCGCTTTGTTCGGAAAGCCGCCGCGCGACGTCATGTTCACCATGGGGCTCGTGGCACTCGCCGCCAAAATGGCGAAGGCGGACGGCGTGGTGGTCGACGTGGAGGTCCGGGCTTTCGAGCAGATCGTCGAGGTACCGGACAGCGAGCATGAACGCGTCGAGCGCCTGTTCAACCTCGCCATGCAGACCTCGGACGGGTTCGAGGCCTACGCCCGCCAGATCCACGAAGAGTTCAGCGAAGAGCCTGCGCTTCTGGAGGACGTGCTCGACGGCCTGTTCCACATCGCCAAGGCGGATGAAGCCGTTCACGAGGCAGAATATGCCTACCTCAAGGACGTGGCGACGATCTTCGCCCTCTCGGACAAGGATTTCGAGCGCATCGCCGCGCGCCACGTGAAGCGCAAGGACGATCCCTATCTCATCCTCAATGCCGACCGGAGCATGAGCGACGAGGAACTCAAGCGGCATTACCGCAAGCTCGTCGCCGACAATCACCCGGACCGGGAGATCGCCCGCGGCCTGCCACCGGAAGCCGTGAAGATAGCCACAGAGCGCGTGGCCACCATCAACGCGGCCTGGGAGCGGATCGCCGCCGAGCGGAACATCCGGTGACCGCATGAGCGCGCTGACACCGGAAAGCCCCGTCGCCGCCAAGGTGTTTCCGTCCCCCAATCACGGGGAGCGCAAGGACGGCCGGCGCCCCAGCATGCTCATCCTTCACTACACGGGCATGCCCGACGAGGGCGAAGCGCTGCAATGGCTGTGCAATCCGGTCTCGCAGGTCTCCGCCCATTATTTCGTGTTCGGGGACGGGCGTGTGCTGCAAATGGTGCCGGAATCGCGCCGGGCCTGGCATGCGGGCCTCTCCTCCTGGGACGGGGAGACCGACATCAATTCCAGCTCCATCGGCATCGAGATCGCCAATCCCGGCCACCCCGGCGGCCTGCCGCCCTTCCCCGCAGGTCAGATCGAGAGCGTGGCGGCGCTGGCGAAGGACATCGTCACCCGCTGGCGCATCCCGGCCACGCGCGTGCTCGCCCATTCGGATGTGGCGCCCGGCCGCAAGGTCGATCCCGGCGAGCTCTTTCCCTGGAAGACCCTGCACGAGGCGGGCGTCGGCCACTGGGTCTCGCCGGCGGCAACCAGCGATGGTCGCTTCTTCTCGCGCGGCGACCAGGGGATGCCCATCGAGGCGCTTCAGGCCATGCTCGTGATGTACGGCTACGGCCTGAAGATCAACGGCGTCTTCGATGAGGATACGGAAAAGGTCGTCGCCGCCTTCCAGCGCCATTTCCGACCCGAGCGCGTCGACGGCGTCGCGGATGCCTCGACGATCATGACCCTGCGCAACCTGATCGCAGCCCGGCCGCAAGCCGCCGCATGACAAAGAGTTAACTCGCAACGCTATAGGAAATCGGCCACAATCGCCCCGCATGAAGGATCATGTCTTGCTGAGGGTTGTCGGGTGCGTCGCGTCTGGTTGTGGCTGATCGTCATTGTTCTGGTGGCAGGAGGCGCCGGCTTCATCCTGTGGAAGCCCACGGGCGGCAACGCCTCGGATCAAGCCTATCGCCTCGGCACGGTCGATCGCGGGCCGATCACCGCGAGCGTGCGCGCCACGGGGACGCTCAACCCTGTCACCACAGTCCTCGTCGGCTCCCAGCTCTCCGGCCAAGTGGTCGAGATCCTCGCCGACTACAACACACCCGTGAAGGAAGGCCAGGTGGTCGCCCGCCTTTATGGAGAGCAGATCAAGTCGCGCCGGGATGCAGCGCTGGCGGATCTCGCTCAGGCGAGGGCTGACCTCGACACCAGGCGCGCCCAGATCGACAAGGCCCGCTCCGCACTTCAACGCGCCGAAGCACAGGCCGCCGACCTTCGGGCGCAGCGTGATCGGACTCAGGCCCAGTTGGAGGAAGCCCGACGCGGCAGCGAGCGGCAGACGGAACTCAACGCGCGCGCGGTGGGAACGCAAACCGCTCTCGAGCAGGCCCGCACCCAGGTCGACATTCAAACGGCGAACCTGGCCTCGGCCGACGCGCAGATTGCGTCCAATCAGGCGGAGACGGCAGGGCTCAGAGCCGATCTTGCACTGGCGGAAGCGAACGTGAAATCCGCCGAGGCGATCATCCTGCAGCGGCAGGCGAAGCTCAGGGACATCGAAATCGATCTCGGCCGCACGGAGATCAAATCGCCGGTCGAAGGTGTAGTGATCAAGCGCGACATCGAGCTCGGCCAGACGGTCGCCGCCTCGCTCTCCGCTCCAACCCTCTTCACCATCGCGCAGGACCTGAGCGAGATCGACATCTATGCCAATATTGACGAAGCGGATGTCGGCCGTCTCAAGGAGGGACAGAAGGTCTCCTTCACGGTCAACGCCTTTCCGAACCGCACCTTCGACGGCAGGGTGCGCATGGTGCGTCTTGCCGCGCAGACGGTGCAGAACGTGGTCACCTACACGGCGGTCATCAGCGTGCGCAACCAGGACCAGGCCCTGCTGCCCGGCATGACGGCGAACCTCCAGATCATCACCGACGAGCGCGAGGACGTGCTGCGCATTCCGAATGCCGCCTTGCGCTTCCGGCCCGCCGTCGCGATGGCAACGGCCGAGGCAGGAGACGGTACGCCGGACGCTCAGCCGAGAGGGCGGCCCCGTCAGCCGGATGAGCAGGCTGGCGACGGAAGCGGCACGGCGACGGCTGGCCAAGCGCCGCGGCGGCGGCCCCGTGGCGAACAGGCCAGATCCATGCAGGACGAGGGCACCAGAGCGCGTATCTATCGCGTCGGACCCGACGGCAATCCGCAGCCCCTGCCCGTGCGGCTCGGCGTGACGGATGGAGCCTATACGGAGATCCTTCGCGGCGACCTGCAGGAAGGCGCTGCCATCATCATCGGTGCGCCGCGTGCCGACGCGGCGGACGAGACGAACGGCGCTCCCAACCGCCGCCCGCGCCCGCCGCGGATGTTCTAGGAGGGCGCCCTGTGGCTCTCATCGAAACGCGCGATCTCAGCCGGGTTTATGACCTCGACGCCGGACGCGTCGTGGCGCTCGACGGCGTGTCCCTCGCCATTGACCAAGGTGATTTCGTGGCCGTCATGGGACCTTCGGGCTCGGGCAAGTCCACCTTCATGAACCTGATCGGCTGCCTCGACCGGCCGACGGGCGGCCACTACCGGCTCGCCGGCACAGCCGTCGAGAGCCTCAATGCGGACGGCCTAGCGCGCCTGCGCAACCGCGAGATCGGCTTCGTGTTCCAGCAGTTCAACCTGCTGCCGCGCGTGGATGCCTTAGGCAACGTGGAGCTGCCCATGATCTACGCGGGCTTCGACCGCAGGACCCGTCGCGAGCACGCCCTCCAGGCCCTCGGCCGCGTCGGGCTTGCAGAGCGTGCCCATCACCGCCCGATGCAGCTCTCCGGCGGGCAACAGCAGCGTGTGGCGATTGCCCGCGCCCTCGTCAACAGTCCAAGCCTGCTGCTCGCCGACGAGCCGACCGGCGCCCTCGACAGCCGCACGGCGAACGAGATCATGGCGCTGTTCCAGGAACTCAACCGCGAGGGCGCCACCATCGTGCTCGTGACGCACGATGCGGAGGTGGGGCGACACGCGCAACGCCTCGTGCGCTTCCGCGACGGTCGCGTGACCGAGGATCGCCGTCAGACGCCCATCGATGCCCGCGATCTCGCACCGGAGGCCGCCGAGTGAGACTGATCGAGGCGATCCGCTCCGCGCTTTCCGCCATCATGGCCAACGCCCTGCGCAGCCTGCTCACGATGCTGGGTATCGTGATCGGCGTCGCGGCCGTCATCGCCATGGTGGCGATCGGCTCGGGCGCGCGCAATCTCGTCGACCAGCAGATCCGCTCGCTCGGTGCCAACCTCGCCATCGTGACGCCCGGCAACGTCACGCAAGGCGGCGCTCGCCTTGGCGCAGGCGCCGCCTCATCGCTCACCGACGAGGACGCGCAGGCGATCCGGCGCGAGATCGACGGCGTGGTGGCGGCAGCCCCATTCGTGCAGGGCGGCGCGCAGGTGGTGGCCGCCGGCAGCAACTGGGGCACGCGGATCTACGGCATCGACCTCGACTGGTTCTCCGCCCGCGAATGGGACGTCGCCACCGGCCGCACGTTCGATCCGGAGGAGATGCGCCGCGGCGATATCGTCATTCTTCTCGGGCAGACGGTGGCGCGCAACCTCTTCGGCGACGAGGATCCCATCGACCGGGTCGTGCGCGTGCGCAACGTGCCGTTCCGCGTGATCGGCGTGATGGCATCAAAAGGCCAGTCGGCCTTCGGCCAGGATCAGGACGACGTGGTCTTCGTACCGCTCGATGCGGGCCGGCGCCGCGTGATCGGCCGCAACTACGCCAAGGACCGCTCCGTCGGCTCGATCTTCGTGAAGTTCGCCAACGAAAGCGACATCGAGCCCGGCATCGGGAACATAACGGAGCTGCTGCGGCAGCGCCATCGCATTACCGGAGAACAGGAGGACGATTTCTCGATCCGCAACCTGACCGAGATCGCCAATACCGCGTCCGCCTCCGCTAATACATTGTCCATGCTGCTCGCGGCCGTCGCTGCTGTCTCGCTGCTGGTTGGCGGCATCGGCATCATGAACATCATGCTGGTCTCCGTCACCGAGCGCACCCGCGAGATCGGCCTGCGGCTCGCTGTCGGCGCGCGTCCGCGCGACATCCTCAGCCAGTTCCTCATCGAGGCGACCACGCTCTCCACCATCGGCGGCGCGCTCGGTATCGGTCTCGGCGCGGGCGCCGCCTATGCCGTGGCGCAGCTCGCCGGATGGCCCTCGCTCGTGTCGACAAACGCCATCCTCATGGCCGTGGGCTTCTCGGCTTTGGTCGGCATCTCCTTCGGGTTCTATCCGGCGCAGCGCGCGGCGAAGCTCGATCCCATCGAGGCGCTGCGGAGGGAGTAACAGTTGGAATTCGTCATCCCGGACGGCGTCAGCCGACCCGGGATCGTGAGCAGGATATGGTGCAGGTCTCCCTCTCCCTGAGAGAGGGTTGGGGTGAGGGGTTAGTGTCCTGTCAGGATAGACCTGTAACCCCTCACCCGCGCCTTCGGCGCGACCTCTCCCCCTGGGAGAGGTGAACCAGCGCCGCACTCGTCGAACGATCCCGGGTTCTGCTTCGCAGCCCCGGGATGACAGCCAGGAATTACTCCGCCGCCATCACACGATAGCTCGCCGGATCGTAGTTGAGGATCGGGCCGAGCCAGCGCTCGACCTCCGTCACGCTCATGCCCTTGCGCTCGGCGTAATCCTCCACCTGATCCCGCTCCACCTTCGCAACGCCGAAGTAGTAGGATTGCGGATGCGACAGGTAGAGGCCTGACACGGACGAACCCGGCCACATGGCATAGGATTCCGTGAGCTTCACGCCGATGCGGCGTTCGGCTTCGAGCAGGCTGAACAGCGTCGCCTTCTCCGTATGATCGGGTTGCGCCGGATAGCCGGGCGCCGGGCGGATGCCCTGGTATTCCTCGCCGATCAGACCGTCATTGCCGAGGCTCTCATCCGGCGCGTAGGCCCAGAATTCCTTGCGCACACGCTCGTGCATGCGCTCGGCGAAAGCTTCCGCGATGCGATCGGCCAGCGCCTTCACCATGATCGAGCGGTAATCGTCGTTCGCGCGCTCGAACCTCTCGGCGATGCGCACCTCCTCGATGCCGGAGGTGACCACGAAGGCGCCGATCCAGTCGGGCTTGCCGCTCTCGACGGGCGCCACGAAATCGGACAGGCAGATATTCGGCTTGCCGTCGCGCTTGGAGAGCTGCTGGCGCAGGCCGTGGAAGGTGGCAAGCTGGTCCGAGCGGCTTTCGCCCGTGAAAAGACGGATGTCGTCACCCACCGCATTGGCGGGCCAGAAGCCGATGATCGCCTTCGGGTTGAACCAGCGCTCCTCAACGAGCTGCTTGAGCATGGCTTGCGCATCGTCCCAGAGCTGGCGCGCGGCCTCGCCCTGCTTCTCGTCTTCGAGGATCGCCGGGAAGCGGCCCTTCAGCTCCCAGGTCTGGAAGAACGGCGTCCAGTCGATATAGGGCACGAGCTCGCCCACATCGTAGCTGCGGAATACACGTGCGCCGGTGAAGGTGGGCTTGGGCGGCTGATAAGCTGCCCAGTCGATCTTCAGGCTGTTGGCGCGGGCCTTCTCGATGGAGAGGCGCTGCTTGTCGGCCTCGGAGCGAGCATGCGCATCCGCCACCTTCCGGTACTCGGCCCGGAGCGTCTCCACATAGCCGTCCTTCATGTCGGACGAGAGCAGCGACGACACGACGCCGACTGCGCGGCTCGCATCCGTCACGTAGACGGCCTGACCCTTGTGGTAGTTCGGGTGGATCTTCACCGCCGTGTGCACGCGGCTCGTGGTGGCGCCGCCGATGAGGAGCGGAATGTCGAAGCCCTCGCGCTCCATCTCGCTCGCCACGTTCACCATCTCGTCGAGAGAGGGCGTGATGAGGCCCGAGAGGCCGATCACGTCCACATTCTCCTTGCGCGCGATATCGAGGATCTTCTGCGCGGGCACCATGACGCCGAGATCGATGACCTCGTAGTTGTTGCAGGCGAGCACCACGCCGACGATGTTCTTGCCGATGTCGTGCACGTCGCCTTTCACGGTCGCCATCAGCACCTTGCCGGCAGCCGAGCGTTCGGTCGAGCCGTTGGCCTTCTTCTCGGCTTCCATAAACGGCATCAGATAGGCAACCGCCTGCTTCATCACGCGGGCGGACTTCACCACCTGCGGCAGAAACATCTTTCCGGCGCCGAAGAGATCACCCACCACGTTCATGCCAGCCATGAGCGGGCCTTCGATCACGTGCAGCGGGCGCTCGACCTCTTGGCGCGCCTCTTCCGTATCCTGCTCGATGAACTCGGTGATGCCGTTGACGAGAGCGTGCTCAATGCGCTTAGCCACAGGCCAGGAGCGCCATTCGAGATCGGCGGCCTTGACGGCGCCGGTGCCATCGCCCTTGAAGCGGGGCGCCGCTTCCAGCAGGCGCTCCGTGGCGTCGGGACGGCGGTTGAGCACCACGTCCTCGCACAGCTCGCGCAGTTCCGGGTCGATCTCGTCATAGACCGCGAGCTGGCCCGCATTCACGATGCCCATATCCATGCCGAGCTTGATGGCGTGGAACAGGAACACCGAATGCATGGCCTCGCGCACAGGCTCGTTGCCGCGGAAGGAGAAGGACAGATTCGACACGCCACCCGAGATATGGGCGTGCGGCAGCGTCTCGCGAATGATGCGTGTCGCCTCGAGGAAGTCGACACCGTAGCCGTTATGCTCCTCAATGCCGGTGGCGACCGCGAACACGTTCGGATCGAAGATGATATCTTCTGGAGGAAAGCCCACTTGCTCTGTCAGGATCTTGTAGGCGCGGGTGCAGATCTCGACCTTGCGCTCCAGGGTATCGGCTTGGCCGACCTCGTCGAAGGCCATGACGACGACCGCCGCCCCATAGGCACGGCATATCCTCGCCTGCTCGATAAACGCCGCCTCGCCCTCCTTCATGGAGATCGAGTTCACGATGGCCTTGCCCTGCAGGCACTTGAGACCGGCCTCGATCACGTGGAACTTGGACGAGTCCACCATCACCGGCACGCGGGCGATGTCGGGCTCGGCGGCCACGAGGTTGAGGAACTCGACCATGGCCTTCTCGGAATCGAGCAGGCCCTCGTCCATGTTGACGTCGATGATCTGCGCGCCGTTCGCCACCTGATCGCGCGCCACGTCGAGCGCGGCCGCGTAATCGTTGTTGGTGATGAGCTTGCGGAACTTGGCGGAGCCGGTGACGTTCGTGCGCTCGCCCACATTCACGAACGGGATGTCGGAGGTGAGCGTGAAGGGCTCAAGGCCCGACAGGCGCATGAGCGGCTGCACCTTCGGAACCGAGCGGGGCGCCTTGCCGGCGACAGCTTCGGCGATGGCGCGGATATGCTCCGGGGTGGTGCCGCAGCAGCCGCCGACCACGTTCACGAGACCAGAATCGGCAAACTCCGCCAGCATGGTGGCGGTGGCCTCCGGGCGCTCGTCATAGAGGCCGAACTCGTTCGGCAGGCCGGCATTCGGATAGGCGCAGACGAGGGTATCGGCGACCCGGCCGATCTCCTGGATATGAGCGCGCATCTCGCGTGCGCCGAGAGCGCAGTTGAGACCGATGGAGAACGGCTCCGCATGGCGCACCGAATACCAGAAGGCTTCGGGCGTCTGGCCCGACAGCGTGCGACCGGAGAGATCGGTGATCGTGCCGGAGATCATCACGGGCAGCTTGATGCCCCGCTCGGCGAAGACCTGCTGCGTGGCCACGATGGCGGCCTTGGCGTTGAGCGTGTCGAAGATGGTCTCGATCAGGATGATCTCGGACCCGCCATCGACGAGCCCCCTCACCTGCTCGGCATAAGCCTCGCGCACCTGATCGAAGGTGACCGCGCGGTAGCCGGGGTTGTTCACATCGGGCGAGATGGAGAGCGTGCGGTTCGTCGGACCGACTGCGCCGGCCACGAAGCGGTGGCGGCCATCCTCCTTCTCGGCGATCAGCGCAGCCTCACGGGCGAGGCGCGCGCCGTCGAAGTTCAACTCGTAGACGATCTCCTCCATGCCGTAATCGGCCTGGGCAATGGACGTGCCGGAGAAGGTGTTCGTCTCGACGATGTCCGCGCCGGCCCGGAAGTAAGCGAGATGCACATTGCGCACCGCATCGGGCTGCGTGAGGATCAGGAGATCGTTGTTGCCCTTGACGTCCTGCTTCCAATCCCTGAAGCGCTCACCCCGGAAATCCTCTTCCGAGAAACGTGAATTCTGCAGCTCCGTGCCCATGGCGCCGTCGAGCACGAGAATCCGCTTGGATGCGGCTTCACGAAGCGCCTTGAGCACGTCGGAGCCATTGGCCGGGCGAGGAGTGAATGCAGTCATGCGATCTGTTCTCTTTGCATCGCAGCCGGTTCGTAGGCTGCCGATGGTGATTTCGGCAACGTCAGGCAGCAGCCTTCACGCTCTGGTCGCGCAGGCCAAGCAGATGGCAGATGGCATAGACCAGGTCGGCGCGGTTCATGGTGTAGAAGTGGAACTCGTTCACGCCGCGATCGACGAGGTCGATCACCTGCTCGGCGGCCACGGCTGCGGCCACGAGCTTGCGCGTTTCCACATCGTTCTCAAGGCCGTCGAAGCGGGCCGCCAGCCAGCCGGGAACGCTCGCGCCGGTCTTCGAGGCGAAGTTCGCCGTCTGCTTGAAATTCTGCACCGGCACGATGCCGGGCACGATCGGGATGCTGATGCCGCGGGCGTGCACGCGGTCGAGAAAGCGGAAGTAATGATCGTTGTCGAAGAAGAATTGGGTGATGGCGCGATCCGCTCCGCAATCCACCTTGGCCTGCAAGGCGTCGATATCCGCATCCAGCGATGACGCTTCGGGATGCTTCTCCGGATAGGCCGAGACGGAAACCTCGAAGTCGCCGATGGCCTTGATGCCGGCGACGAGATCGCAGGTCTGCTGGTAGCCGCCCGGGTGCGGCTCATAAGCCGTGCCGATCCCGCTGACCGGATCCCCGCGCAGAGCCACGATGTGGCGCACGCCCGCATCCCAGTAAGACCTCACGACATCGTCGACCTCGCGCTTCGTGGCCGCAACGCAGGTGAGATGCGCGGCAGGCTTCAGGTCCGTTTCCTGCACGAGGCGGGAGACCGTGGCGTGAGTGCGCTCGCGGGTCGAGCCGCCTGCACCGTACGTCACCGAGACGAACTGCGGATTGAGCGGAGCAAGACGCTGAATCGACGACCACAGGGTCGCTTCCATCTCTGGAGTCTTCGGCGGGAAGAACTCGAACGACACCTTGATCGGACGCGAGGCCTGCCGGCTGGGGCGAAGGGTGAGCGGTGACATCAGGCAACCTCTCTGTCGGGTTCGTTCAAGGGCCAATCCGTCACCACGCGGCGATCCTGGCCAAGCCAAAGGGATACGGTCAGATGCTCCTCGCCCTTCTTGGGCGGAGCGATCTCCCGGTTGAGGGTGCAGTCGAGTCCGGCCTCGTCGAGCCAACCGGCCACCTGTGCCGGAGCAAAGCCGAGGCGGCGATGAGCCTGCGCCTCACGCAGGAATTCGAGGCTGTGGGGCGCGAAATCCACCACGAGGATGCGCCCGCCCGGAGCGACGAGACGCGCCGCCTCACGGATCGCCCGGGCCGGATCATCGAGATAGTGCAGAACCTGATGGATGACGACGAGATCGAAGGTGTCGCGCGGGAACGGAGGAGCATAGATGTCCCCCTGGCGCAGCTCGATTCCTCTTAAGCCCGCCTTCTCCAGGTTGGCGCGGGCCACCGAGAGCATGGCATGGCTGGCATCGAGGCCAACGGTTCGCTGGGCGCGGGGCGCCAGCAGCTGCAGCATGCGGCCGGTGCCCGTGCCGAGATCGACGAGGTTGCGGATCGTGCGCGTGCCCAGGGCATCGAGCACGGCGGCCTCAACCACAGCTTCCGGGGCATGGAGAGAGCGGATCCGGTCCCATTCCGGCGCCAAGCGCGAGAAGAAGGCCTGCGCCGCCTGCGAACGCTGGGCGCGCACCGCCTGAAGCCGCGTCCGATCCTCCAGCAGCTGCGGATCGGAGCGGTCGAGGCTCTCCAGGGTCGGACGGATGATACGCAGGGCGACGCCCCTGTCGGTGAGCCGGAAGAAGGCCCAGGCTCCCTCGCGATGCCGCTCCACGAGACCGGCCTCGACCAGAAGCTTCAGGTGGCGGGAGATGCGGGGCTGGGACTGGCCCAGGATGTCGGTGAAATCGGAAACGGAGAGTTCACCCTCCGTCAAAAGGGCAAGCATCCTCAGGCGCGTCTCTTCCGCGGCGGCCCGCAGGACGTCGAGGGTCAGGTCCAAGGATGGAGACGGGGTGTCAGGCACAGCCAAATCTCGCTCTTACATATAAAGATATGTTTATATCTTATTTGCAGTGGGAGCAAGCAAAGCCTTAGGACTTTTCTCGGCGGACCTTGGCGCGTCCTGACAGAACCACCAGCACGAAGACAGCCCCAGCGACGAACCAGGCGGAGAGCGCGATCTCCTCCCGGTTGAGAAGGGAGGCGATCAGCAGGGTGATGAAGGTTTGCAGGAGCTGGACTTGGGAGACATGGGCGATGCCCCCGATGGCCAGCCCCGCATTCCAGGCGAAGAAGCCCAGATACTGGCTCATCAAGGCCACGTAGGCGAAGCTGACCCAGTTCCAGGCTGGAACCGTTGCCGGCTCCGCCGGCACGCTCCAGAGCGCCACCGGGATCGTGACCGGCAGGGCGACGACCAGAACCCAGGAGATCACCTCCCAGCCGGCCAAGCCCGCACGGGCGAGCTTGCCGGACAGCACGTAGCCTAGGGCCGACGACAGGGCTGCTCCGAGGAGGAACACATCTCCCTGCCCCAGCTGGCCACCGCCCTCATGCAGGGTGAAGCCGATCACGAGGGCAGCGCCGGCCAGAGCTGCCAGCCAGAAGGCCGGGCTCGGGCGCTCGCCGGCGATCAGGGCGCTGATGGCCGATGTGGCGAGCGGCAGGATGCCGAGCACCACGCCGCCGTGGGAGGCGGGCACGCTCTGCATGGCGAGTGCCGTAAAGCCCGGAAAGCCCGCGACCAGGCACAGGGCGACGAGTGCGAGGGTGCCGGTCTGCCGCCACGACGGCCAGCGCTTGCGGAGCAGAAGAAGCGTTGCCAAGGCCAGGAGTCCCGCGAGCGCTGCCCGCCCCGCGGTGATGAAGAGCGGGCTCAGGTGCTCGACGGCTATATGCGTGAACGGCAGTGTGCCGGCGAAGATGCACACGCCGACGAAGCCCAGAAGCAGGCCAAGGGTTTCGCGGGGCACGGAACGCCGGCTTACCGGAAGGGCGGTTCGTCGAAGCTGCGCAGCTTGCGCGAATGCAGGGAGGTGCGCTGCCCCCTCAGTATGTCCAGGGCCGACAGACCGATCATGAGGTGCTCGCTCACCGCTCGCTCATAGAAGGCATTGGCCGCGCCCGGCAGCTTGATCTCCCCGTGCAGCGGCTTGTCCGAGACGCAGAGCAGGGTCCCGTAGGGCACGCGCAGGCGATAGCCCTGGGCCGCGATGGTGCCGCTCTCCATGTCCACCGCGATGGCGCGGGAGAGATTGATCTGGCGCCGCTCCTGGCTCCAGCGCAGCTCCCAGTTCCGGTCGTCATAGGTCACGACCGTGCCGGTGCGCAGGCGCCGCTTCAGCTCCTCGCCCTTCTCGCCCGTGACCTGAACCGCCGCCTCCTGCAGGGCCACCTGGATTTCGGCAAGCGCCGGGATCGGGATTTCCGGCGGCACGGCCCCGTCGAGGATGTGGTCGCGCCGGAGATAGCCGTGGGCCAGCACGTAATCGCCGATGGACTGCGACTGGCGCAGGCCCCCGCAATGGCCGACCATGAGCCAGCAATGGGGCCGCAGCACCGCCAGGTGATCCGTGATGTTCTTGGCGTTCGACGGACCGACACCGATATTGACCAGGCTCACCCCCTGCCCGTCCTTGCGCATCAGGTGATAGGCCGGCATCTGGAACCGGTGCCACGGGGACGAACCGATCAGATCCTCGACCGTCGCCTCGTCCAGTCCCCGCTCGATGCTGACCCCGCCGGGCAGGTCGAGCCGCGTATAGGGTCCGTTCTCGTCGGCCAGCTCCTTCACGGCCCAGCGGATGAACTGGTCCACATAGCGGTGATAGTTGGTGAGCAGGATCCAGGGCTGGACGCAACGCCAGTCGCTGCCGGTGTAATGCACCAGCCGGCGCAGGGAATAATCCACCCGGGCCGCATCGAACAGCGCCAGCGGCCGCGCCTCGTTTTCATGAAACATCCAGGTGCCGTCGGCGATCTCGTCGCCGACCTTGGCGAGAAGCGGCGTCGGGAAGTGCTGGGCGAGCTCGGAGGCGGAATGCGCCCCCCGGCCCAGCTCGTCGCCGCGCTCGAACACGTAAGGATAGGGGATCTCCTGGTCGCTGACCCCGACCTCGATGGTGGCGCCGTAGTCGCGCACGAGGAAGTTCAGCTGCTCCAGCAGGTAGTTCCGGTAGAAGGTCGGCTGCGTGATGGTGGTGGCGTAGACGCCCGGGCCCTGGAACTTGGCATAGGCGCGCTGCTTGATCGGGGGCACAGACGATGCCCGGTAGTCCAGGCGCAGCTCCGGATAGCGGAAGCGGGAACGCTCAAGCGGCGTGGGGGCGGTGCCGGTGGCGAAGAAGTGCTCCAGCGCATGGCGCTGCGCCTCGATGGCGCTGTCATGGAGCTCGATCAGCCGCGCGACGGCTTCTTCAGGGGTTGCAACGGATTCGAAGCTGGAAATGTTGTCGACTGGCACGTGGACTCTCTTCTTATGTCTCGTGCCTCAAGGGTCATACACTGTTTCGTCGCAGAACCCAACTCACTTTGAATAAGCTCGGCGGACACTCATGCCGCGGATCCATAGCCGGCCCAGGATCTATCCATCAGGCGAAGTTCACGCAGTCCCAATAATGAAATAGAATTGAGCATGGGGGCAAAACTCTTGATGTCTCCTGCACAGAACCGGGCGTTCGTGCGGGAAAGGAAGGCATACAATGCTTCGCACAGTTTCTCTCGTTCTAGCCTTCAGCCTGGCCACCGCTGCACCAGCCCTCGCGCGCCGCTGTCCGATGGACATGGCGGCCATCGACAAGGCCGTGCAGACGGCGCAGCTCTCGGCCGCCGACCGACAAAGGGTCATGAGCCTGCGCCAGCAAGGCGAGGAAGCCCACAAGGCCGGCAATCATCCCGAGTCGGAGAGGCTCCTCGACGAGGCCAAGAGGATCCTGAAGATTTAGGATGTCGGCAGACGTTTCGCGGGCGCTCAATATAAAAGGACGCGGGCGAGCTCCCGCGTCCGATGCCTGTGACGAGGCAAGTCCCGGCGGACGTTACCGCGAGAACTTCTTGTACTTGATGCGGTGCGGGATCGTGGAATCCGTGCCGAGGCGGCGCTTCTTGTCCTCCTCGTAATCGGCGAAGTTGCCCTCGAACCATTCCACGTGGCTGTCGCCCTCGAAGGCGAGGATGTGGGTGGCGATGCGGTCGAGGAACCAGCGATCGTGCGAGATGATCACGGCGCAGCCCGCGTAATCCTCCAGCGCCTCTTCGAGCGCGCGCAGGGTGTCCACGTCGAGATCGTTGGTGGGCTCGTCGAGGAGCAGGACGTTGGAGCCCGACTTCAGGATCTTGGCCAAATGCACGCGGTTGCGCTCGCCGCCCGAGAGCACGCCCACCTTCTTCTGCTGGTCGGAGCCCTTGAAGTTGAAGGCGCCGCAATAGGCGCGGGCGTTGATCTCGCGCTTGCCGAGATAGAGGATCTCGTTGCCGCCAGAGATCTCCTCGTAGAGGGTTTTGTTGGCGTCGAGCGAGTCGCGGCTCTGGTCGACGTAACCGAGCTTCACGCTCTCGCCGATCTTGATCGAGCCCTCGTCCGGCTGCTCCTGGCCGGTGATCATGCGGAAGAGCGTCGTCTTGCCGGCGCCGTTGGGGCCGATGATGCCGACGATGCCGCCCGGCGGCAGCTTGAACGACAAACCATCAATGAGGAGCTTGTCGCCAAAGGCCTTCTTCAGGTTGTCGAACTCGATGACGTTATTGCCGAGGCGCTCGGCGATCGGGATGATGATCTGAGCGGTCGTCGGCCCCTTCTCGTTGGCCTTGGCCACGAGGTCCTCGTAGCGCTGGATACGCGCCTTCGACTTGGCCTGACGGGCCTTCGGCGAGGCCGACACCCACTCGCGCTCGCGCTCGATGGTGCGCTGGTGGGCCGCGTCCTCACGGCCCTCCTGCTCGAGGCGCTTCTGCTTCTGCTCGAGCCAGGAGGAGTAATTGCCCTCGTAGGGAATGCCGCGCCCGCGGTCGAGCTCCAGAATCCAGCCCGTCACGTTGTCGAGGAAGTAGCGGTCGTGGGTGACGATCAGGATCGCGCCCGGATAGTTGCGCAGGTGGCCTTCCAGCCAGCCGGTCGTTTCGGCATCCAGGTGGTTGGTAGGCTCGTCGAGGAGCAGCAGCTCAGGCTGCTCCAGGAGCAGCTTGCACAGGGCCACGCGGCGGCGCTCGCCGCCCGACAGCTTGTCCACGGACCAGTCGTCCGGCGGGCAGCGCAGGGCGTCCATGGCCTGGTCGACCTGGGAGTCGAGATCCCACAGGCCCTTGGCCTCGATCTCGTCCTGGAGACGGGTCATCTCGTCCATGGTCTCTTCGGAATAATTCATGGCCAGCTCGTTGTAGCGGTCGAGGATCGCCTTCTTGGGGGCCACGCCCTCCATGACGTTCTCGCGCACGTTCTTCGACGGGTCGAGCTGCGGCTCCTGCGGCAGGTAGCCGACGCGGGCGCCCTCAGCCACCCAGCCCTCGCCGGTCCAATCCGTATCGGTGCCGGCCATGATGCGCAGCAGGGTCGACTTACCGGCGCCGTTGACGCCGAGCACGCCGATCTTGGCGTCCGGATAGAAGGACAGATGGATGTTATCCAGGACCTTCTTGCCGCCCGAATAGGTCTTGGTGAGGCCACGCATGTGGTAGATGAATTGACGGGACACGGAAAAAGCCCTGCTTGATCGAGATGTGAATGGAGTTGGCCGTCAGTTAGCAGGGGCGGAGGACCGGGGCAAGGCGGGGGAGTGTCGCCACGGGTTCGCCGCCAGCAGAGTTCCAAATGGCCAGCACTGTGCGGCCCGCAGCGTGAGCTGGGAGCCTTCTAAGGCAATCGAGGGTGGCGCGACGGGCAGCCCGGCTCGATGATGGATGGTGATAGGGAAGAGCCGAACTGTCTCTTCGCGCACGGCTTCTTTAGGCGTTCAAGCGATGCCGGCCCGGTGACCGCCTCAGGCGGGGCCCGCCTGCTCAGCGGGGGCCTTGAACCGATTCCGACCACCGGCACGCAGCCTGGGCCTCCTGTCGGTGCGGCTTGCGAGGCTGCACCACAGGACCGTGCCTGCTCCCACACTGCGACGCCTCGCGAGCGCGCCCCTCGACAGGAGCAGGTCTACACAACGATATAGCCGAGCTTGCAGCTGCTGTCAAGAACAAAATAGGAACATGCACAGGACTGTCATTCCGGGGCGAGCGGGAGCGAGAGCCCGGAATCCATAACCGCTGAGAGTGCAGGAAGAGGCGCTACGCTCCTCGCTCTTTTCTGAGCCGTCGTGTTTATGGATTCCGGGCTCCGCTATGCGGCCCCGGAATGACAGGTAGCGTGTCCATTCCCGGCCGGAGCTTCAGCGGAGGGGAAGGGAATCCATCATGCTGAGCGTGAGAGTGGATCCCCTTCCCTCGCCTGCGGCTCGCCGGGGATGACACCGGCAAACGTCATCACCGGCCTTGTGCCGGTGATCCCGATCCGTGAGGCGCAACGCTCTTCTAATCGGGATGGCCGGCACAGGACCGGCCATGACGCCGGTGGGGTCATCGCTGGACAAGAATAGCGCGGCCCTCCCCCGGGAAGGTGAGACTTATCCGCATCAAAGCCCGAACGGATAGGTCTCCGGCATGCCCTTGCCATGGGCGTGGGTGAGCGGCTTCACGGCCCTGGTCTCGTCGAACCAGACAAAGGCGTCGAACTGCTCGGCAAGCACCGCTTCGAAGTAATGGCTGTAGAGCTCGGTCTCCGGCCGGTAGACCACGCCGATGGCTCGTTCCAAGCGTGGCCGGGAGAGTGCCTCGGTCAGGTCGGCCTGGCCGTTCTCGCGCCAGTCGGTGAGGAAGCAACCCAACCCCGCATCGCGGAAGATGCGCTCATGGCTGTCAGGTCGCGCCGGGCGGACGCTTTTGACCTGCATGGGCTCATCCCAGTCGTCCGCCGCCGCCACCGTGCCGCGATCCGTACTGAGCCCGATGAGAACGGCCTCGTTGCGGTAGGTCTTGCGGCAGAGCTCGCCGATGTTGAACTCGCCCTGCCAACCCATGGCCGTGGCGGCAGCGTTGCCGATATGGGAGTTGTGCGCCCAAACGACGGCCTTGGCGTTGTCGCGGCGCGCGAGCAGGCTCTGCAGTGTCTCGAACATGTGCCGGTCGCGCAGATTCCAGGACTCGGTCGCGCCCTCATACATGATGCGGTAGTAGTGCTCGGCCGCATGGACGATCTTGGCGTTCTGGACCGCATCGAAGAAAGCCTCGCCGCCGTTGGCTTTAAGATATTCCATGCGCTTGTCGAGGATATCCTGAAGCTGGCGCAGCAGGGCCTCGTCGCAGGGCTTCTTCTGCCCGGTGAGAACCGCGCGGCCGTAGCGGGCCGGATCCGACTGCCAGGGGCTGAGGCAGCCATAGCGTCCCCGGGCATCTTTCGCGGCTTCCGGATCGACCTTATCGAGGTAATCGAGCACGGAGCGGATGGACCCGTGCAAGCTGTAGACATCGAGGCCACGGAACTCGGCACGCATATCCTCGGCACGATCCCTGTTGTGTTCGCGCATCCAGTTGACGAAATCGGCCACCTCCTCGTTGCGCCACATCCAGGTGGGGAAGCGCTCGAAGGCCGCGTCGTCACCGTCGGGAACAGGGCGATGACGCACATAAGCATCGATCCGGGCTGCATCCGGCCAGTCGGCCTCGACGGCCACGATGGTAAAGCCGTGCTGCTCGATGAGACGCCGGGTGATGGCGGCGCGGGCGCGGTAGAACTCCGATGTGCCATGACTCGCCTCGCCCAGGAGCACGACCTTGGCATCGGCAAAGCGGTCGAACATGGCGCCGAAAGCCTGCTCGTCGGCGATGGCCGGCAGAGGCTCTCCATGCTCGCGCACGAGATCGACGGCCTCCTTGATGGAGGCATCGTTCTCGCTCTGCTTCCAGGACAAGCGCGCCATGGCTGCATCTCCGGCAAGGCCGGGTGCACCATATCCCGGCTCATCCGAAGAACGGCGGCAGGACTCGGCTTGTTCCGCCTGATAAACACATCCGCCTGAATGGAAAACGGCCGGAGATTCGCTCTCCGGCCGTTGGTCTGCTCAGAAAAATCGGCGTCTACCAGAACCAGATGTCGCCGCGTTCCAGGGTCGAGGCCTTGAAGTTCTTCAAGGTCAGGACGTCACCTTCGCCAAAATTGATGACAGTGTCGCGGCCAACCTGTTTCACCAGTTTCATGAACGTTTGCATGACCTCCGCGTCAGTCCTGCCGCGGCCGATGCCGGTATCGTTCATGTTGCCCTGGATAATGAGCTGATCTTCTTCTTTGAGCTTGAAGTCGTAGATGACGTCCTTGTTAATTCCTTCGCCAATCATGAAATTATCGGCGCCTTTACCACCCCATAGCTTGTCGATGCCGCCACCGGGGGTCACCAAGTCGTCCCCTTTGCCGCCCCAGAGCTGATCGTTCCCGAACCAGCCTTCGACAACGTCATTGCCATCGCCGCCATAGAGTTTGTCGTCGCCATCTTCACCTTCGACCCTGTCGTCGCCGACGCCACCCTGCATGGTGTCGTTGCCGGCACCGCCAGCCAGTTGATCGTTGCCGGCTTCGCCATAAAGCTTGTCGTGGCCGTCGCCTCCAGCGACGAGATCGAATCCCTCACCGCCACGCACGAGGTCATTGCCGGCCTCGCCATAGAGCATGTCGTTGCCGAGGTCGCCACGGACTTGGTCGTTGCCTAA
The DNA here is from genome assembly GCF_014699075.1 of Microvirga sp. Lineage (GTDB taxonomy): Bacteria > Pseudomonadota > Alphaproteobacteria > Rhizobiales > Beijerinckiaceae > Microvirga. The sequence goes on from NZ_JACXAB010000003.1 coordinate 345,828, forward strand.
GCCGCCGTAAGCGATGTCGGCGCCATCCCCACCATAGAGCCGGTCCGCTCCGGCATTGCCCTCGAGGTAGTCGTCGCCCCCATTGCCAGAGATGGCGTCATCGCCGTCGCCGCCATCGACGGTGTCATCGCCGAGCCCTCCGATCAGCCTGTCGTTGCCGCCGCGGCCATGGACGAGGTCATTGCCGGCAAGCGCGTTGATCGTATTGGCCCGGCTGGTCCCGGTGATCTCGTCATCGCCAGACGTTGGCTTGACCGAAGGTCCGGTCTGGCCGACGGTGAAGGTGAACCACTCGGCACGGATGGGCTCCGACGCGAGGATGGTAATGCTGCCGTTATCGAAGGCTACCTTGTAGCCTCCCGCTATAGCGGTAATCTGAAGATCCGTGTAGCTGGCGGCACCTGCATTGAGCAGACGGATCCGATCACCCTGAGTATAGCTGAAATCGAGAATTGTATCGTCGCCATCTCCACCGGAATAGGAGAAAACATCCGCGCCCTTGTTGCCTCTGAGAGTATCGTTTCCTGAGCCGCCGATCAGCGTGTCGTTGTTGAAACCTCCGCTCAGCGTGTCAGCAAGCGATGTGCCGGTTCTCTCAAGCCCCGCGACGGAACGAGGGTCTTTGAAATACTGCTCGATCAGCGCGTCCGCGAGCTTCCCGTGAGTGGAATATCCGACGTCAGGAGACGGATCGATCACTCCTGCGCTCGCGTCATAATTCCAGAACCAGTAGCCGGCCAGCCAGCCCTCATCCAGGCGATCGGTGAGGATCTTGTAGAAGGCCTTGTGCATGTTGAGCTGTTCGACTTCGTCGACGGGATAGGGCTCACCCCACTGCCATGGAGCCGTGTTGTTGCCATCCATGCTGCGGAAGCCAGCCTCGGTGAAGACGAGCTTCTTGCCGAACTGATCGGCAATCCGCTTCAGGGCATCCATCGCGGAGATGTTCTGGCCGAACTTCTCAACGATGGGAACTCGGGTGCTGGACACATCGGACGGCTTGGTCCAGCCATCGATCAACTGCTGCAGCGTCGGATTGAAATTGTTCTGCGTGAAGGCGATGTAGGGATTGGTTCCGATGTAATCGAGCTTGTCCCAGAACTCGACGTGGAGCGCTTCCGTCCAAGTGGCCGCATAAGTCAGCTTGACATTGCTCCCCACGATCTCGCGGACGTCCTCGATGATATCGTTCCAGTGATGCGTGAAGCGAGGATGCGTCATGCTCTCGCATTCGTTGCCGATGGCGAAGGTCGTGACGCCCTGCTCCTTAGCCAGCCGCGCATAGTGAAGGACGGCTTCCTTATAGGAAGCAAACCACGCATTGCCGAAGGTCGCCCACTGCGCTTCGGTCGGCGGCGTTCCGTCGGGATTGTTGCCGGGACCGATCAGCGCGTTCCAGTCGTCGTTCTGCATGTTCACATGCAGCTTGAAGATCACTTCCAGGCCACGGGCCTTGGCCTCTGAAATGGCTGTTCTGATGGAGCCGTCGCTCTCCGTCCGCGGGCGGCCATCGACGTTATTTCCGCCGGGGTCTCCATTGTCGCGGTAGACCGTGGTGGACTTGAGGCTGTCCATGTAGACGGTGGGAACGATAACGACCTGGGAAGCGCCATCCTTCTGGATCTCGGTCAGAACGTCCCTGACAGCTTGGCTGCGATAATTGCCATCCCACCAGGACGGCATGCTCTCTGCCTGGAACTCAAAAAGCTTGGCCATGTAATCTGCCCCTAAGACTCAGAATTATCGCTTATTGTGCGTTATGAGCTTTCATTACAATATAACACAACATGCAGCAAGCGGAGCACGGGTGCGGCACATCGAGCCTCAGTCCCGATGCCTGTGGGAAAGAAGAACACCTAGCCGTCCCGAACTCGAAGAGGGATCCGCGCAGGGACACGTGCATGACGCAACGGCAAGCACGAAGCCTCAGGCGGCGGCACTCATCAGCGTGTTGAAGGCCTCTTCGGCCGCGATGACGGTTGCCATCTGGACGGTATGGGCGAAGCGGAAGGCATCCCCGTAGATCGTCTCATCCGGGAATTCCGTAATCAGCGTCATCGGGGTCGGGTGACGCTCGTCGGCCGTGATCAGGCAGGGGATGTCGTTGATGATTTCGTAGGGCGTTCCGCCGGAATGGATCGAGCAGATCTCGATCTGGCGCCGGTTGAACTCGGCGAGGTCCGGCACCGCCGACAGGCCCGTCGTGACGGCTTCGATCAAGGTCCTGGCCATCTCGCCCCAGGCGGGATGGTGCCGCATGATCAGGAAGAAGCCCTTCGGGATCGTCCAGAGCTCGAAGCCGCGCGGCAAATAGCCGGTGAAGGGTCTGGTCCATTCATGGGCCGGGTAGCCGTGAAAATTGAGGTGAAGCTGCGCGCCCGTCAGAGCCAGGGCCCGATTGCGGGCGCCGATCTCATAGACGGGCTCGCTGGTTCCATATTCCAGATCGTTGCCGAGCGACGTGTAGCGCGCAGCGTGGTGCATGTGCCGTGGGCTGCCCTCGCAGAGGCGGCCATGCAGGGCGTAGCCGTCCGGGTTCTCAACCGGGATATAGGCGATGTTCGCCTCCGGGTTGGCCAGAAGCCGGCGCACGGCCCGCAGGGTGCCGACGGGAGCCGAGGTCTCATTGGCATGCTGTCCGCTCGTGACGAGGACCGCCGCGCGCGAGCCAGGACGATAGAGGCCGCGCACCGGCCTCCCCTCGCGGGAAACACCCTCGAAGGTCACGCCGGGAAGCTCAGCAAGCTCCCGGTGGATCTGGGCAAGGGACGGTGCGGCATCCGCTGTTTCGATATCCTGCTCCGGCCGGGCCGGATCGGACGGCGCGCCGAAGGAGCGCAGGGCCACGCGGATGTCTGCGTCGCCTTCGCCTGCGCGGATGTCCGGCACGATCTGGCCGGGCTGCAGGCCGCGGTCGTCGGAGGGACGGCCCGAGCGGTGCTTGAAGAACTCGAGAATCGAGAAGTAAAAGTCCTCGTGCAGCGCCTCGCGGGTGCTCATGACCTCGTCGCCGTAAGCGAGTTCGCGCTCGATGCCCGGAATGGCGACATCGATGGCAAGCGTCTCCACATAGGGCTCCGTTGCAGGCCAGTCATGGACCATGACGGCCGCCATGACCTTGTGAAACACCTGCTCGATCTCGGTCTCGAGCGGCTCGTCGAGGTCAGGGCCGCCATCGGCACGCCCCGTCACCTTCAGCCAGCCGGTCGGGGTGAGGTCGACCTGGTCGAGATGGTTGGTGCGCAGGCGGTTGGGCGCGAAGACCTCATGCTCCGCAACACTCCCGTCCGCGTATTCAAGGGTGATCTGGTAGGTCAGATCGGCCTCGCCGGGCTCGAAGCGGGTCTCGATGCTTCCGAGCAGGGCCGCCAGGGGATAGGCCTCAGAGAGGAAGCGCAGGCGGTCGGCCTTTTCATGCATGGGATAGCGCACGGTCGCGCGGGCGACGCCCGCCATGTCGAACTCTTCGAGAAAGGCGTGCACGAGCGGCTTGTAGGCGCTGCGCAGGCGGGCATGGATGCCGGCCGCGGCAAAGACCTGTTCGGCGCGGCGACGCGCTGCTTCATCCTCGAACAGCCAGGCCTCGAGGATCATGCCGCGATGGTCATCGCTGGCCCATTCGCGCACGAGACTGTCGAGCGTGCGTGGAACCCGCTCTTCGAGCAAAATCGTCATTTCGAGGTCTGTCCTGTCGGATCGAGATAGTCGCGCAGCCAGTCGCCCAGAAGGTTCAGGCCGAGCACGGTGAACATGATGGCGAGCCCGGGAAACACGCTGACCCACCAGGCCGTCTGCAGATAGGTGCGCCCATCGGCGAGCATGCCGCCCCAGCTCGGAATGAGCGGATCGACGCCGAGGCCGAGGAAGGTCAGGCTGCTTTCAAGCAGGATGTTGTTGGCCACCTGCAGGGTCATGAGGATGATGATGGGACCGAGCACGTTCGGTAGAACGTGCGTGAAGATGATGCGCCCGTTGCCGACCCCGATGGCGCGGGCGGAGAGAATGAACTCCCGCTCCCGCAGGGCCAGCACAGTGCCGCGCACGAGGCGGGCATATTGCACCCATTGGGTGGCGATCATGACGAGGATCACCTTGTCGATGCCCGCGCCCAGGATGGCCAGGAACATGATCGCGACCAGGATGAAGGGCAGCGCGAGCTGAATGTCGACGAAGCGCATCAGGAGGATCTCGGCGATGCCGCGATAATACCCCGCCACCAAACCGACGAGCGTGCCGATGATGACGGCGCCGAGCACGGACAGAAAGCCGACCATGAGGGAGATCTTGCCGCCCACCGCGACGCGGGCCAGCACGTCGCGGCCAAGGGGATCGGTGCCGAGGAAGTGCTGCCAGCTCTGGAACGGCGGGATGAGCCTCGCCATGAGGTCCATGCCCTCGCCGCCGTCTGGGAACAGGATAGGCGAGAGCAGCACGACCAGGGCGATGCCGCCTGCGAAGAGGAGGCCGAGGACAAGCTCGAGCGACTTGAACCACGAGCGCGACGAGGAGACGGCCTGGGCCGTTGCCATGGGCTTCACTCCGTCCGGATGCGCGGGTCGATCAGCCCGTAGGCGATGTCGACCAGGAGATTGATGAGAATGATGAACAGCGCCAGCACCGTGATCGTGCCCTGGAGCACCGGATAATCACGGTTGGAAATGGCATCAAAAGCGAGCGTGCCCATGCCGGGCCAGTTGAACACCCGCTCCACGATCACGATGCCGCCAATGAGGCCTCCGAACTGCAGGCCGATATAGGTGACGAGCGGAATGGCCGAGTTGCGCAGGGCGTGCTTGTAGAGCACCACCCGGTCGCGCAGGCCCTTGGAGCGCGCCACCATGATGTATTGCTGCGAGAGCGTCTCCAGCATGGCGGTGCGCACGAGGCGCACATTGGTGGCCGTGAGGATGACCGCCATGGTGAGCGCGGGCATCACGAAGCTCTCCGGCCCTTCCATGCCGCTCGGCGGCAGGATTCCGAGCACGATGGAGAACAGGAGCACCAGCATGATGGCAAGCCAGAAGTTCGGGAACGACAAGCCGACCAGCGACAGGATGCGGATCACCTGATCGGGCCAGCGTCCGCGATGCACGGCCGCGTAGATGCCGAGCGGCACGGACAGGATGATGGAGGTGATGAGTGAGGCGAAGGCCAGCAGGAGCGTTGCGGGCAATGCGCGGGCAATAAGCATGGAGACAGGCGTGCCGCCCATGAAGCTTTTGCCGAAGTCACCCGTCAGAATGCCCTCAAGAAAACTGAAATACTGAACGAAGAACGGTCGCTCGAGGCCCAGTGACTGCCGGATGTTCTGCAGATCCTGCTCGGTGACGCTGCCGGCGCCGCCCACCAGCATGACGGCGGGATCGCCCGTCAGCCTGATCGCGAAGGAGACGATCAGCGTGACCGCGAGGATGACGAAAATGGCTTGCAGCAATCTTTTGAGGATAAAACCCGCCACAGGATTTCCTTCTACATTGGAACAGGCCCTGCTTTCGCAGGGCCTGTTCGATCATCATGAGGATGCGAGTTTACTCGACCGTCACATCGTTGAAGCGGAAGCGCCGGTCAGCCGGCGGCACGAAGTTCTTCACCCGCTTGCTCACGCCAAGCACAGTGTTCTCATTGTAGAGCGGAATTTCGAGCGCCTGATCGGCCACGTAGCGCGCGACCTCCTGCAGGATCTTCTGGCGCTGTTCCGTATCATAGATGGTGCGCTGCTTTTCAAGCAGGGCATTCAGCTTCGGATCGTTGTCGTATGGGTTCCACTTCTCGCCCGAGTGATACATCAGGTAAGCGGTGTTGTCGTAGTCGAAGGTCCATCCGCCCCAGGAATTGTGCCAGGCCTCACCGGTCTTGCCGTTCGGGATGATGTCGTTGAGCAGAACCGGAGGCTCGTGCGGCTGGAGCGAGGGCTTGAGGCCGAGCGCCTGGAAATAGCCGGCCGCCGCCTGTGCGACCTCGCGGAAGGTCGCGTCATTGCCGCGGAAGTCGATTCGCACCTGAGAACCAGCCGGCACATTCGCCTGCTGCAGCATCTGCTTTGCCTTGGCGAGATCGAAGGGCAGCGGCTTCAGGGCCGGATCGTTGCCGAATGACAGTTCCGACTGGAAGCTCGCGATCGGCTTGCCATGGCCGAGCAGCACCGCCTTGATGATCGCATCGCGATCAACAGCCATGGTAAGGGCCTTGCGGACGTTGATGTCCTTGGTGATGCCCTCCTTGGTGTTGAGACGCAGGGCCACGACCGTCGGGCCGGTGATGCTCACCAGAGTGGCGTTCGGGCTCTTCTCCACTGTCGGCGCTAGCCCGAAGGGGATGAGCGTCGCGATGTCGATGCGGCCGGCCTGGAGCTCTGCCACCTGGGTGTTGGCTTCAGGAATGAACCGGTTCACGACCTTGTCCAGCTTCGGCGCACCGCCCCAATGCTCGGGAAACGCTTCGAGCACCAGGTTCACCTTCGGAGTGTATTCAACGAACTTGAACGGGCCGGTGCCGACCGGGTTCATGTTGAAGTGCGCGTCGCCCTTCTCCTGAATGTACTTCGGCGGCACGATCATGCCGCCGTAGCCGGCGAGCTTGGTCAGCAGCACGGGATCGGGCTGCTTCATGATGAAGTCGACGGTATAGGGATCGACGATCTCCACCTTGGAGATGGAATTGTAGTTCGATTGCTGAGGACCCTTCTTGCCTTCCTCGCCGAGCAGGCGGTCGAAGGTGAACTTCACGGCCTCGGCGTTGAAGGGCTCGCCATTGTGGAATTTCACGTTCTGGCGCAGCTTGAAGCGGATGCGATTGTTGTTTTCGAGAAATTCCCAGGAGGTCGCAAGAGCCGGCTGGAGCTTCATGTCGGGTCCGCGCGAGAGCAGGCCGTCATAGATGTTGTTGGCCGCCGACGACCACGGCACCAGGAAGCTGTCGATGGGATCCCAGCTGCCGGGATCGATGGTGATTGCAACCGTAATGGTTCCCGCCGCCTGCGCACCGGATGCCATGAGCGGCATCACAGCCGTCGCGACGGTGAAACCGAGCGCTTTCAGTGTTGTCGAAAACTTCATCTTATCTTGTCTCCCTCTGGAAAATTCTTCTTACGCTGCGCCACGAAGCGTATCCGCCTCGATGGCCACCCAATGTCCCGGCGCGACCTCGCGCATGCGATGGATGGCGGGCTCCTGCCCGACCGGGCGCACCGGGCTCGGGATTTCGCCTTCGATCCGCACCTTCGCCCGCTCGCGCTGCGGATCGGCGATTGGCACCGCCGCGAGCAGCTTGCGGGTGTAGGAATGCTGCGGGTTCTCGAAGATAGCCTGCCGTGATCCGAGCTCGACGATCTGGCCGAGATACATCACGGCAACGCGATGGCTGATCTTTTCCACCACGGCCATGTCGTGGGTGATGAACAGGTACGACAACCGCCGCCTCTCCTGCAATTCCATGAGCAGGTTGACGATCTGCGCCTGGATCGACACGTCAAGCGCCGACACGGACTCGTCGGCGATGACGAGCTTAGGATCACTGGCAAGGGCCCTGGCGATGCAGATGCGCTGGCGCTGTCCGCCGGAGAACTCGTGCGGATAGCGCTTGGCATGCTGCGGCTGCAGGCCGACCTGATCGAGCAGCTCGTGCACGCGCCGCTCGCGCGCCTTGCGGTCATTGATCAGGCCATGAACGATGATCGGCTCGGCGATGCTGTAGCCCACCGTATGTCGCGGATCGAGGGAGGCGAAGGGATCCTGGAAGATGTACTGGATTTCCTGCCGCAGCCGCCGCCGCTCGGCCGGGCTCATGGCCCCCATGTCGCGTCCGTCGAAGCGCACCGTGCCGCCTGTGGGCTCGACCAGTTGCTGCAGCGTGCGCCCGATGGTGGACTTGCCGCTGCCGGATTCGCCGACCAGCGCCAGCGTCTCGCCGGGATAGATGTCGAAGCTCACCTCCTCGACCGCATGGACGCGGTGCGTCACCCGGCCGAAGAAGGTTTTTCCGACGTTGAAGCGCGTGGTGAGCTTTTCCACCTGGAGAACGGGCTTAGTGTAATCGGCCGTGTTCTGCTCATGCGTGCCGCCCACGGGCTTGGCCACGTTGCCATCCATCACCATCACGGGCGTGCGCTTCGGCAACGGCTGGCCTGTGAGGCTCCCTAAGCGCGGTACAGCCGAGAGAAGCGCTTTGGTGTAGGGATGCTGCGGCGACGCAAAGACGTCGCGCACCGGCGCCTGCTCCACCTTCTCGCCTTTCCACATCACCACCACGTCGTCGGCCATCTCGGCCACCACGCCCATGTCGTGCGTGATGAAGATGACGGCGGTGCCCATCTCGGCTTGAAGGTCGCGGATGATGTTGAGGATCTGTGCCTGGATCGTCACGTCGAGGGCCGTTGTCGGCTCGTCGGCGATGAGGAGCTTGGGATTGCAGGCGAGCGCCATGGCGATCATGACGCGCTGGCGCATGCCGCCGGAGAGCTGGTGCGGGTAACGGTCGAGGAGCCTGTCCGCATCCGGCAGGCGCACCTTCTGCAGCAGGTCCCTGGCCCGCAGCCGTGCGTCGCGCCCGTTCAGGCCCTGGTGCAGGATCAGCGTCTCAGCGATCTGGTTGCCGATGGTGAAGACCGGATTGAGCGACGTCATCGGCTCCTGGAAGATCATGGCGATGTCGTTGCCGCGGATCTCCCGGAGCCGGTCGTCAGAGGCTCGAACGAGATCAATGGCCTCGCCGCCATTGGGGCGGAACAGCACCTGCCCGCCCGTGATGCGCCCGCCCGTGTAATCGGTCAGGCGCATGATCGCCAGCGAGGTGACGGACTTGCCCGATCCCGACTCGCCGACAACCGCCAGGGTCTTGCCCGGCTGCACGTCGAAACTGACTTCCTTGACGGCTTTGAAGGGTCCATTCCCCGTGCCGAACTCCACCGACAGGGAGCGGACCGACAGGAGGGCTTCAGATTGACGATTGGGTGTGTCCGACATCCATCCACGCTCTTGAGACAGCACCGGCCTGAAAACCCATCAGGCCGGTACCTCTTCGATACCTGTTATCCATCCCAGCCGCAGTGCCGATACGTCAAGCACCGTTTGCGTCAGATCAGACAATCGCCTGGATCATAGATCCAGCGCAGCGCAAAGCGCGAGTCTTTTGTTATGTTGTCACCCACTCACCGCCGCGCATGAGCGGCTCAGGCATCCCGTCCTGTGTGATACCATCAACATCCACCCGGTCGGAGCCGATCATCCAATCAATGTGAATCAAACTCTTGTTGGAGCCGCGGGACGCCAACTCGTCCTCGTTCATGCCGCCCCCGCCCCGGATGCACTTGCTGTAAGCCTGACCAAGAGCGATATGGCTCGAGGCGTTCTCATCGAATAGGGTGTTGAAGAACAATAGCCCGCTCTGCGAGATCGGCGAGGAATAGGGCACCAGGGCCACCTCGCCGAGACGGCGCGCGCCCTCGTCCGTATCCAGAACCTTGTTCAGCACGGCCTCGCCCGTGCGCGCCCTGCTTTCGACGATGCGCCCACCCTCGAACCGCACCTGGATGTCCTGAATCAGGGTGCCGTTATAGGAAAGAGGCTTGGTGCTCGTGACCGTGCCGTCCACGCGATCCTTGTGCGGCGTGGTGAAGACCTCCTCGGTCGGGATGTTGGCGTTGCAGACGATGCCGTTCTTCGCCGCCGTCGAGCCGCCATTCCATTCGTGTCCATCTGCGAGGCCGACGCGCAGGTCGGTGCCGGGGCCGCGGAAATGGAGCGCGGCATAGTTCTTCTCGTTGAGCATGCGCGTCCGAGTCTGCAAGGCGGCGTTGTGCTTCTCCCAGGCCGCAATCGGATCCGGCGTGTCGACGCGGGACGCCGAGAAGATCGCCTGCCACAGCTTGGCCAGCGCCACCTCGTCCGTATCGTCCGGGAACACGGTCTTGGCCCAGGCCGGCGTCGCGGCGGACACGATGGTCCAGTTGATGTCGAAGCCCGCGATCATGTTGAGGGCCGGCATATAAGCCTTGGAGCGGGCCCGGTTGGCGCGGGAGACCTTGTCCGGATCCTCCTTGGCGAGGAGCGACGGATCCTCACCCACGATGGCAAGGCGGGCCGCGCCCTTCTTATAGGCCTCGGCCATGCCCTCGTAGAGCCAGGCCGGAGCCGTATCGAAGCTCTCATCCCGCCCATGGCGGAAGCGCATCAGCGTGCTCTCCTCGTCCGAGAAGATCGTGGTGACCAGGGAGGCACCGGCCTTGTAGGCATGCTCCGTGATGCGCCGTACCAGAGCCACGGCATCGAGCGGCGCAGTCAGGACCAGCTCCTGCCCCGGCTTCAGCCCGAGTCCGACCCGAATGGCGACCTCCGCCAGACGGTCGAGAAGCTGGGCGTGGAAGGCCGCATCGGGCAAATTCCGGACTTGTTCGTTCATGATCGTGGTCTCTCGACGCTGGAAAAGATGACCGGAGAGGCTACACGGCTATGCCGTCCATGCAACCTCAATGGGCTCGGATCTCACATATTCTCGCCGCCCGTGACTCCAAGGGCCTCCGGGTCGAAGGCGATGCTCTTGATGATGGCGTGAACCGCAAGGCCAGGCTTCAGGCCGAGTTCCTCCACGGATTTCCGGGTCACGCGGGCCACGACAGGATCGCCGCCGCAATCGAGCTGCACATCCACGCTCGCTCCCTCCGCGTCGTCGATGGAGGAAATGAATCCCGGCAGGACGTTCAAGGCGCTCAGGCCTTCGGGGGCTTTCAGCGACAGGATGATGTCGCGGGCGCGCAGACGCACGCGCAGGCTTGTGCCGATGGGATGCGGGAGGCGCGGGACGCTTAAACGACCGGCTCTCGCCTGCAGCACGGTCAGGTCGTACGTCTCATCATGCCTCGACACCTGTGCCTCGATCAACGCGCCGGCCTCCGTGAGACCGCTCTGCGCGAAGTAATTTGTGTGCCGCAGGACTTCCACCGCCGGACCGGAGGCCATCACCTGCCCGTCTGAGAGAACCACGACAGAGGTTGCCAGTCGCGCGATCTCGGCCACGGAATGGCTGACGAGAACGATAGGAACGCCGCCCTCATCGCGCAGGCGTTCGATATAAGGATAGATCTCGCTTTTGCGCGCCTCGTCGAGGGAAGCCAGCGGCTCGTCCATCAGCAGAAGCTGCGGATCGGCCAGCAGCGCACGGCCGATGGCCACACGCTGCTTCTCGCCGCCCGACAGGGTCGACGGGCGGCGGTCGAGCAGATGGCCGATACCAAGAAGATCCACTAGGTGATCGAAGTTCGCTGTCCGCGCGTCTTTCGGTGTGAACCAGCGGCCGAAGAGCAGGTTGTGCCGCACGTTGAGATGCGGAAAGAGCCGCCCCTCCTGGAACACATAGCCGATGCGCCGTCTGTGTTTGGGCACGACGATGTTTTTCTTCGTGTCCATAAGCACCCGGCCCTGCACCACGATGTGAGCGTGATCCGGCCGCACGAGACCACTGACGGCATTCACGATGGTCGTCTTGCCGGAGCCTGATGGGCCGAAGAGTGCGGTGAGCCTCCCGTCGGATTGGAAACGTGCCTCAAGCGCAAAGCCGCCCTGCCGGTGACGGATGTCGACATCGAGGATCATCAGGCATGAACCCTGCGGCGCACGCGCCGGGCCAGCCATTCGGAGAGCCACAACGCGCCGATGGAAATGACGATCGATACAAGCGTGAGCCGCATCGCACCGCCCTCGCCTCCTGGCACCTGAGTATAGGCATAGATCGCCGAGGGAATGGTCTGCGTTTCGCCGGGAATGCTCGACACGAAGGTGATCGTTGCGCCGAACTCGCCCATGGCCTTGGCAAAGGACAGCACCATGCCGGCGATGATGCCGGGGAGGATCAGCGGCAGCGTCACCACGCCGAACACCCAGGCAGGATGTGCCCCGAGGGTGCCCGCCGCATCTTCAAGTTTGCGGTCGACAGCCGCGATGGACAACCGGATGGCGCGCACCAGAAGCGGAAAGCCCATAATGGCGCAGGCGAGTGCAGCACCCGTCCAGCGAAACGAGAACACGATGCCGAACTGCTCGGCGAGAAACACCCCGATGGGCCCGCGGCGACCGAAGCCGATGAGCAGGAACCAGCCGACCACGACGGGCGGCAGGACAAGTGGCAGATGCACGAGTACGTCGAGAGCCTGCCGCCCCCAGAAGCGCCCGCGCTCCAGCAGAAACGCGATGGCGATGCCGGGGATGAGGCTTGCCGCCATGGCCACGAAGGCGACCTTCAGGCTGAGGCGAACGGCCGTCCACTCTTCCGGAGAAAGTCCCTCCATCAGGAGCCCGATCCCGCCTTGTCCAAGACCGTAAACCCCTGCTTCTCAAAGAAGGGTTTGGCCTTGTCCGAACGCAGGAAACTCAGAAGCGATGCGGCGTCGGGATTATTCGAGTCTTTCGTCAAGGTCACCGGATAGACGATGGGCGGATGGCTGCCCTCAGGGAATGTCGCGACAATATCTACGTTCGGATCGGATGCGGCATCGGTCTTGTAGACGATCCCCAGCGGTGCCTCACCGCGGGAGACGAGAAGAAGCGCGGCGCGCACGTTCTCCGTCTGAGCGATCCTATCCTTCACGCCTGCCCATGCGCCGAGATGCTCGAGCGCAGCTTTCCCGTATTTGCCGGCCGGCACTGCATCCACATGGCCCATGGCCAAGCGGTTGCTGCCGAGGACCGAGGCGAGGTCGAGACCGGCTTTAAGCTCGACCTGCACCGTAGAGCCCTTCGGCGCTATAATCACGAGTGAATTGCCCAGGAGGCTGATGCGGCTTTCAGGCTTTATCAGCCCTTTCGAACTGGCATAGACCATCCAATCAAGATCGGCGGAAAAGAACAGGTCGGCCGGGGCTCCTGCCTCGATCTGCTTGGCCAGAGCATTGCTCGCTGCATAGGATGCCACGACCCGCTTGCCGCTTTCGCGCATCCAGGCGGCGCTCGCCTCGTCGAGAGCATTCTTCAGGCTGGCGGCCGCGAAGACCAGGACATCCTTGGCTTGAGCGGAGGCAACGCCGAACGGCACGAAACATGCAAGACCAAGCCCCAGCACAAGCCCTCTGGTGAAGCCGCCCAATGCACAGCGCGCCGGATGCATGTCTGTCTCCATCGGACCTTTCGGTCCATGATGGAGCCATCCTAGCCAAGTGGGCTTGGTCTTCAAGCCGGGCGACGCCGGGGAGACGGCTTCTTCACCAGGGATCGGACCAGCCGGTAGCCGAGCAGCATGGCGACGATGGCCGCATAGACTAGGGGCTCGGTCGGCCACGACTTCACCACGAGGATGTAGTGCAGCACCGCGCCGACGGCCGCCACGTAGACGAGCTTATGCAGCTTGGCCCAGGCCTGCCCGCCCATGCGCCGGATTGCGGCATTGTTGGAGGTGACGGCCAGGGGCACGAGGATGACGAACGTCGCCATGCCGATGGTGATGTAGGGCCGCTTGACGATGTCGGCCACGATGGCCGCTATGTCGAGTCCCTGGTCGAGCACCAAGTAAGTGATGAGATGCAAGGCGGCATAATAGAACGCCAGCAGCCCGATGGCGCGGCGGTAGCGCAGCAGGTTGATGCTGAAGAGTTGCCGCAGCGGCGTGATCGCCAACGTTGCGATGAGGAAGCGCAAGGCCCAGAGGCCGAGCGCCTGCTCAAGATAGCGCATGGGATCGGCGCCGAGTTGATCCATGACCCCGGCATAGAACAGCCACACGGCCGGGATGAAGCCGACGATGTAGACGAGGATCTTCGGCACCTGAGGCAGGGTGAAGCCCTTGGCCGCTGGCGCGGAGGCTCTTCCGGCCATCAGTAGAGCTTCCGCAGGTCCATGCCGGTGTAGAGGCTCGCCACCTGCTCGGCATAGCCGTTGAACATCAGGGTCGGGCGGCGCTTCACGAACAGACCGCCCTCGCCGATGCGCCGCTCGGTGGCCTGGCTCCAGCGCGGATGGTCCACGCCCGGGTTCACGTTGGCGTAGAAGCCGTATTCGCTCGGTGCCTGCTTGTTCCAGGAGGTTGCCGGCTGCTTCTCGACGAAGCTGATGCGGGTGATCGACTTGATGCCCTTGAAGCCGTATTTCCACGGCACCACGAGGCGGATGGGCGCTCCGTTCTGGTTCGGCAGGGTCTCGCCGTAGAGTCCGACCGCCATGATAGTGAGCGGGTTCATGGCCTCGTCCAGGCGCAGGCCCTCCACATAGGGCCATTCGAGCACCGGAAAGACGGAGTCCATTCCCGGCATCTCTTCGGGCCGATAGGCCGTCTCGAAGGCCACGTATTTCGCGCTGCCGAGAGGCTCCACGCGCTTGATGAGATCCGCCAGCGGGAAGCCGACCCAGGGGATGACCATGGACCAGCCCTCGACGCAGCGCATGCGGTAGATGCGCTCCTCGAGCGCCGAGGCCTTGATCAGGTCCTCAATGGCGAACTCGGCAGGCTTGCCCACCATGCCGTCGACCTTGACCGTCCAGGGCGACGTCTTGAGCGACTTGGCCTTGGCGGCGGGATCGTCCTTGCCGGTGCCGAATTCGTAGAAATTGTTGTAGCTCGTCACGTCCTCGCGGCTCGTCAGCTTCTCGTCCGTCGAGAAGGGGCTCTTGGCCGCTGACAGTGGCGCAGCAGCGAGTCCTCCCGGCAGGGACGCCGCAAAAGCAAGGCCGGCGGCGCCGGTCATCCATTGGCGGCGATTGAGGTAGACCTCCCGGGGGGTGATCTCGGAGGGCAGAATATCGGACGGGCGGCGGATCAGCACGGCATTACCTCGGTTCAAACCCATTGTGGATGGGTACACCCGAGAACGCCAGAGGTGCTCTCACGTTTCCGTTACAAACTTGCCTGATGGGTCCTCAGGATGCTGCCCGAACAAACTTTCTCGTGATCTCGCGCGGATTGGTGATCGCCGTGCCCACCACCACCGCATGGGCTCCGCGCTTGAAAGCCTCCGCGACGAGGTCCGGCGTGTCGAAGCGCCCCTCCGCCACAATCGGAGCCGGGATCTCGGCGACGAGCATCGACAGGAGGTCGAGGTCGGGCCCCTCGGTTCTGGTCGAAGCCGTCTCTTCCGTGTAGCCGGAGAGTGTTGTGGCGATGTAAGTGGCACCGGCCGCGTGGGCGGCCCGGCCCTCCTCCAGCGTGGCGATATCGGCAAAGATCTCGCGGCCGAGTTCGGCGCGAATACGCCGGATCAGCCGCTCCACCGGCTCTCCATCGCGCGGGCGCGGGGTGGCATCGAGGCCGATGATGTCGGCTCCTGCCCTGGCGATTTCTGCAGCCTGAGCGAAGCCGGGCGTGATGTAGACCGGCAAGCGCTCGTCCCAGACCTTCGCGATGCCGATGATCGGGAGCGCAGTCACGGCGCGGATCGCCGCAATGTCCTCTGCCCCGTTGGCGCGGATGCCCCTGGCGCCGCCCTGCTCCGCCGCCTGCGCCATGGCGGCCATGTGGACTGAGCCATGGAGCGGGTTGTCGGCGCGGGCCTGGCAGGAGACGACGAGCGCGCCTTTCGGGATGAGCATGCTACTTCACCGCGCCGGCGGTCATGCCCTGAATAAACTGGCGCGAGAGGGCGATGTAGAGGAGCGTGATGGGGGCGGCCGCGATGGTGAGGCCGGCGAACAGCATGCCCCAATCGGTGGTGTATTCGCCCATGAAGGTGGTGAGCCCCTGCGGCAGGGTCTTGCGCGCATCGGTCTGAATGAAGACGAGCGGGAAGAAGAAGTCGTTCCAGATCGGCACCGCGTTCTGGATCGCCGCAATGGCCATGGGCGGACGCGCCAGCGGCAGCATCACCGACCACATGATGCGCGGCTCGGAGGCGCCGTCGATGCGGGCCGCATCCTCCAACTCAGACGGCAGCGTGCGCAGGAAGCCCGCCATGATGAAGACGGCAGACGGCAGCCCGATGGCCGTGTAGGTGACGATGAGGCTCCAGCGGCTGTCGAGGAGGCCGAGATCCCGCAGCAGGATGAAGAGCGGGATGACCGCGAGCTTCAGAGGCAGCATGAGGCCTGCCAGGAAGAACAGCAGGATGAAGGTGTTGGTGCGCGACTCATAGCGCGCCACCGCATAGCCCGCCATGGTGCCGAGCACGAGGATGAGGAGAACCGAGGTGCCCGTCACCAGGATCGAATTCATGAAATAGGTCGGCATCGCGGTTTCGCCGAGCACCTTGGCGAAGTTTCCGACCTGCGTGAAGTCGGGCAGCGCGAAGGGATGCTCGAAGATCTCGCCCGTGGTCTTGAAGGCGGAGAGCACCATCACCACGACCGGATAGAGCATGATGAAGGAATTGGCGATCAGGATGACCTGCGCCAGCAGCGCGAAGGAGATCGGCTGGCGCGAGGCGGGCGCCTGAGATGTGAGGGCGGTCAAAACTGGATCTCCCGACGGCGCAGCCACAGGGTCAGCATGGACGCGAAGACGACGATGAAGAGGAACAGGAGCGTGGCGAGCGCGGAGCCCATGCCGAAGTTCTGGATGCTGGCGCTCTGGTTGCCGAAGGCCGTGCGGTAGAACACGAGACCCAGCACGTCCGTGGTGCCGAAGGGCGAGCCGTCGAGGCCCACCATGACATAGGGAATTTCGAACCAGTTGAACGCGCCGATGAAGAGCAGCGTGAACAGGATGGTGGTGCTCGGCGCCACCAGGGGCCACACGATGTTCTTCAACAGCTGCCACTCGCTGGTGCCGTCGAGCCGCGCCGCCTCGATGATCTCGGGCGGGATGCGCTGCATCCCGGCGAGATAGACCAGCGTCGGGAAGCCCACGAAGTGCCAGGCATTGGCCAGGATGAGCGCGCCGAGCGCCGTCGAGGAATCGCCGAGCCACGGCTTGGCTAAAGAATCGAGACCGAGCGAATAAAGCGCCTGATTGATGATGCCGAAATTCGGGTTGAGGAACAGCTTCCAGAGGAAGCCCACGATGATGGTCGACAGCACCACCGGGACGAACACCGCGATCCGGTGGAAGCGGAAGCCGAAGGGCTCCTTGTAGAGCAGCCAGGCGAGGAGGAACCCGCCGCCGTTCTGTATGATCATCAGCGCGACGAGCGCATAGACGTTGTGCAGGAAGGCGTTCCACACCACGGGCGCCATGGTGGCGCCGAACAGCACTTCCTTGAAGTTCTTCAGGCCCACGAACTCGCCGCGCGCCAGCCCCTGCCAGTCGTAGAAGGCATAGGCGAAGGCCGACAGGATGGGATAGACCACGAAGAGCGACATGAACACGATGGGCGGGACGACGAGAAACGCCACCCATAATTGCCGCTTCAGCGACGGGGCCTGTTTGCGCGAGACGAGCATTCACTCAAAACCTTAAGTTCAACGTTCCAACAAACACCACCCTCATCCTCAGGAGCAGCCTTCAGGCTGCGTCTCGAAGGAGCCTCCAGCGAGCACTGGAGACGCCCTCGTGCCCGGACATAGTCCGGGACTTCGAGACGGACCTGACGGTCCTCCTCAGGATGAGGGCTTTTGGGCACGTTTGTCAGAACTCAAGAGGCGGCGAGCCCGATAGCCCGCCGCCCCTGTGTCACAAGCTTACTTCTGGAACGGCTTGTAGTAGGTCGCGATGCCCTTGTTGATCTCGGCCGCGGCCTGCTCCGGAGTCTGCTGGCCGGCGAGCATCTTCTGCACGTTCGACTGCAGCAGCACCGAGCCGCTCGGCTCCTGATAGCGGAAGCGCACGAGCATCAGGTAGGACATGGAGTTCTCCGCGAGCTTCGCCACCTCCTGGGTGATCGCATCCTCGATCTTGATGCCCTTGATCGGCGACAGGTTCTTGAGCGTATTGGTGAAGGCCGTGCCGTATTCCGGCGTGGCGAGGTAGCGCACGAACTTGAGCGCCGCGTCCTTCTTCTCGGTCTTGGCGTTCACCGCATAGCCACCGTCGTAGTATGTGGCGATCAGGTGCTGATCGCCCGACTTCATGACGGGAGCCGGGAACACGCCGAGGTCGAGGGTCGGGTTCTGGTTCTTGAAGTTTGCCACCTCGTAGGAGCCGCCCGCGAACATGGCCGCGCGGCCGGCAACGAAGAGCTGCTGCGAGGACGGATAGTCGACACCGGTGAAGTTCGGCGAGAAGTACTGGCTGACATCCTTCAGCTTGGTGAGCGCGCCCACGAAGCGCGGATCGGTGAAGTTCGCCTTGCCGGCGACGATGTCGGCCTCGAACTGCTTGCCGAGCATGGACGACAGCAGACCGCCGACGATGGTCTCGTTCTGCCAGGCGGTGGCCGTGCCGTTGGCGAACGGCGTGATGTTCTTGGCCTTCAGGGCCTGGGCGAGCGTCATCAGCTCGTCCCAGGTCTTCGGCGGGTTCACGCCGTTATCCTTGAAGATCTTCTTGTTGTAGACCACGAGCTGCGCCTGCATGGCGAAGGGAACGGCATAGACCTTGCCGTCGGCGCGCAGGGTCTCGGCGGCGAGCGATGCCTCAGGGAAGTTTGCCAGCTCCGGCACGTTCTGCTGGTCGAGGGCGAGCAGGTAGCCCGGGGTCGCAATCGTCTCCAGATTGCCGTAGGCGCGCACCTGGATCACATCCGGGCCGCGGCCGGCGGCGAGCGCCGTGGAGAGGATCGTCTGGTAGTTTTCAGGCGCATAGGTCTCGAACTTGACCGTGATGCCGGGGTTCTTCTCCTGAAACTTCTTGATCGTGTCCTGGTAGAAAGCCTTATCCTCTTGGCGCCAGCTCCAGAAGGTCAGTTCGGTCTGCTGCGCCATGGCGGCAGTGCCAGAGAGCAGGAGGCTGCCGGCGGCAGCGCCCATCAGAATGCGTCGGGTCAGTTTCATTGTCGTTTCCCTCACTGTTGAAGTCCTTGTCCTCCCACCGCAGGGCCTGTCCTTTGAGCAAGCCCTGCGGAACGCGTTCAGCGCGATCGCTCGGCTGCAATGACGAGAAAGGTCGCGTCGTCGTGGGTTTTAACACGAGGATAGGCGCCTGCCATGAGGTCGCCCCGCTCCCTGTCCCGCAATTCCTGCATCAGGTCCGGTCCTTTTGCCTGGGCAAGCCGGTGGTAGAGTTCGCCGTCTGAATAGGCCCCGAACACATCCACGAGCCGCATGAAACCATCGGTGGCGAGCACGATGGGTGCGCCCGGCTGCACCTGCGCCTCGAACCGCAGCTCCTCGCCGGCCCAGGGCCGACGCGGGCTCACCACCCAATAGCCGTCCGGTTGGTTGAGCCGGGTGCGGTTCTCGCGGATCTGGCGCCTGACGGCTTCGGGGATCTTCCCCGGCTCGTGTTCCCTGGCGCCGAGAGCCGCCATCGTCTTGCGCTCGAAAGGCTTTGCCCGCTCGTCGCTCCAGCGGACGATGCCATGCTCCGACGGAACGAGGGCTATCACATCGCCGAGGAAGCGTCCCTGGAGCGCGAGGAGCCCGCCCTCTCCCGGGATGACTTCGATCAGGCCGAGACACGCAGAGGGCGTATGATGGTCGCTGACATCCGGCACATGCGCGGTCTCTTGCCCGAAGGCCGATCGAACATCGGCCTCCAGCCGCTGAAGCAGTCCATCGGCGGCTTCCGCTTCGGACAGGGCTGCCAGTCGCTCGTCCATGAAGTCGGCGAGCCAGGCGGCGTCGCTGCCCCCGGAGGTCAGCTGCTCTTCGGAGAGACCAGTGGCTCCATCGATGATCCAAGCGAAACGGCCGCGCAGACCGGCCCCGTCCTCGTTAAAGCGGGAGCCAGTCAGGGAAAGCCGGTCGAGTGACCGGAAGCAGACAGTGGAGCCAGTCGCGTTCACAGCTTAACTGGTCTCATATTGGTTGCCTCATGTCCATACTGGTCTCAAAGGCCGTTCACACCCTTCCTGAAGGGCCGGAAAGGCTTACCCAGGGTCGGTTTGATCGAATTCCGGGCTTGAGCGTTAGTCACTTGGATCCCATTGCAGCGGCAAAGGATGAGCCATGGTCACCCTGGAGATAGCCGGCAAGGCGGTTGCCGTGACGAATGCCGACGAGGAGCAGGCTCGCGAACTCTTTCTCAGCGAGAGCTTTAAAGATGACCTAAAGTCGTTTAAGAGCGAGGGCCGCTCCCTCTGGGACGGCTCAGCTGCCTTGACGACACGGCCCGCATCGGAAGACGAAATCGATGCCTTCTATGAGGCCCTGGACGAAGAGGACGAGGTCGACGAAGACGGCGAAGACGATGATGACGGCCTCGATATCGATGTCGTGTTCCTGGTGTCCATCGACGAAATTGACGACGCCGCTGCCTCCGGCTGATCATCCTTACCGGAGCCCTTGAGGGCTCCTCTTGAAACGGTCCAGCCCATTCTCATGCCTTTCCCCAAGTCCAATCCCAGCCTCGACCGCGCCCTGGCCGACAAAGGCTACAACGACCCGACCCCCGTCCAGGCCGCCGTGCTGCAGCCGGAGGCTGTCGATCGGGATCTCCTCGTGTCCGCCCAGACGGGCTCCGGCAAGACGGTTGCCTACGGCCTCGCCATGGCGTCGACCCTGCTGGGCGACGCCGAGCGCTTCGAGGCGCCCCGCGAACCGCTTGCCCTGATCATCGCCCCCACCCGTGAGCTCGCCCTCCAGGTCAACCGGGAGCTGATCTGGCTCTATGGCCCGGCCGGAGCCCGCGTCGCCTCCTGCGTCGGCGGCATGGATGTGCGCCGAGAGCAGCGGGCGCTCGCCGATGGCTGCCATATCGTGGTCGGCACCCCGGGCCGCCTGCGGGACCACCTGGAGCGCGGGCGCCTCGACACCTCGAAGATGCGAGTCGTGGTGCTCGACGAGGCCGACGAGATGCTCGATCTCGGCTTCCGCGAGGATCTGGAGTTCATCCTCGACGCCACGCCGGAGGAGCGCCGCACCCTCCTGTTCTCCGCCACCCTGCCGAAGAACATCGTCGCCCTGGCGCGGCGCTACCAGCACGACGCCCACCGCATCGACACCCTGGTCGAGAACGAGCCCCACGGCGACATCGAGTATCGCGCCCTCAGGATCGCGCCCAACGAGGTCGAGCATGCGGTGGTCAACGTGCTGCGCTTCTACGAGAGCCGCGGCGCCATGGTGTTCTGCCATACCCGCGAGGCCGTGCGGCACCTCCATGCAAGCCTGATCGAGCGCGGCTTCTCGGCCGTGGCGATCTCCGGCGAGCTGACGCAGAACGAGCGCAGCAACGCTCTGCAGTCCCTGCGGGACGGGCGCGCCCGCGTCTGCGTCGCCACCGACGTGGCGGCCCGCGGCATCGACCTGCCGGATCTCGGCCTCGTGATCCATTTCGACCTGCCGAACGATCACGAGACGCTCCTGCACCGCAGCGGCCGCACGGGCCGTGCGGGCCGCAAGGGTACCTGTGTGATGCTCGTGCCCTATACCCGCCGCCGCAAGGCCGAGCGGTTGATCGACATGGCTCGCGTCGATGTCACCTGGGCCGGCGCTCCCTCGGCCGACGAGATCCGCCTGAAGGACCGCGAGCGCCTGATGCAGGACCCGATCTTCGCGGAAGAAGCGACGGACGAAGACATGAGCATGGCGCGCGCGCTTCTCGCCGAGCGCTCGGCCGAGGAGATCGCCAATGCCCTGGTGAAATTCCATCGTGCCCGCCTTCCGGCCCCGGAAGAGATCGTCGATGCGGGAACCGACCGCGAGCCGCGCCAGCGCAAGGACAAGCGCGAGCGGGGCGAGGAGCGCACCCGCGGCTTCAAGGAACGGGATCGTGGCTCGTCGGAGGGCGGTTTCGAGCGCTCGTCCGAGGACATGGTGTGGTTCCGCATGAGCGTCGGGCGCCGCAACAATGCGGATCCCCGCTGGCTCCTGCCGATCATCTGCCGCCTCGGCCACGTGACGAAGAAGGAGATCGGCTCGATCAAGATCTTCGACCGGGAAACGAAGTTCGAGATCGTGAAGTCCCAGGCCTCGAAATTCGCCTCTGCCGTGCGCAAGACCAACGACGAGGACATCAGCATCGAGCCTGCCGATGCAGGGCCCGGCAAGCCGGGATACGGCAAGGCAGGACCCGGCAAGCCGCGCGATGCCAAGCCGCCGCGCGATGCCAAGCCCTGGAGCGGTCCGAAGGGCAATGGACCCAAGAGCCATGGTCCCAGGGAGCGAGACGCTCATCCTGCCCGCAAGGGACCACCAGCCGATAAAGGTCCGAAGGACTTCAAAGGTCCAAAAGATTTCAAGAAGTCGAAGGACAAGAAGCGCTCGACCGACAAGCGCCCCTGATCAGAGCAACAGGCCGGGACATGAACATGTCCCGGCCTGAATTGTTTCACACGCACGAGAGAGTTCTACAGGGGTCCAGCCCAACGGGATTTATCGCGTTGCACCATATCTATTGTGCATTGCAACATACACACCATATCAGCGTTAGCTTCAGATCTTATCTTACCCGGAAGGGCCAAACGATAATGCAACGCTTAGGTCAAATGCTTCAGCAGCTGGCGCGTCATCGGCGTCAGTGGGAAACCAACATGAAAGCCTCCACCGCAGCGGCGGCTTTCTTCGAAAACGCAACCGTGCCGAGCCGTCTGACAGAGACTGTCGGCTTCGGGTCCAATCCGGGCAACCTGCGCATGCTGACCCATGTGCCGGAATCCGTCTCCTCCTCTCCGGCTCTCGTGGTCGTTCTGCATGGCTGCACGCAAACGGCAGGGGGATATGATCATGGTTCCGGATGGTCCGCCCTGGCGGATCGCTACGGATTCATCGTTCTTTACGCCGAGCAGCAGGAGGCGAATAACCCGAAGCGCTGCTTCAACTGGTTCCAGGCCGGAGATATCGAGCGCGACAAGGGCGAAGCCCACTCGATCCGGCAAATGGTGGAACACACGATCAAGCAGCACAACGTGGATCGCGGCCGCGTCTTCGTCACCGGACTTTCAGCCGGCGGAGCGATGACGGCCACCATGCTCGCCACCTACCCGGAGGTGTTCGCTGCCGGCGCCATCATCGCAGGCCTTCCCTATCGCTGCGCCACCAGCGTCCCCGAGGCGTTCGAATGCATGTTCCAAGGCCAGACCCGATCGGCGCAGGAATGGGGTGGTCTTGTGCGCAACGCCTCATCCCATCAGGGACCGTGGCCCAAGGTCTCCGTCTGGCACGGCAGCGCTGATGCCACCGTGAAGCCGATGAACGCAGGCGAGATCATCAAGCAATGGACGGATGTCCATGGCCTCAAATCCAGTCCCAGCCTCAGCGAAACCGTCGACGGCTACCCACGCCGTGTCTGGACCAATGCGTCCGGCGATGACGTGGTCGAGGAATATGTCATCACCGGCATGGCCCATGGCACGCCGCTGGCCGTTGGCGACGATGAGAACAGCTATGGTGCGGCTGGCCCCTTCCTTCTCGATGTGGGCATCTCATCAAGCTACCGCATTGCGCAGTTCTGGGGTCTGACCGAGCAGAATGCCGACATCTCGCGCGTCAGCGCCCCATCGGAGCCTGCTCGACGCAACCCGTCTCCATTGGTCATTGACCAGCCTGCCGCAGATGAGTGGACGGCACAGGACGCCACACGCAAGCCGCAACAGGATCCCCGACATTCAAGGGCGCCGCACATGGATGTGGGTTCGGTGATTACGAAGGCTCTCCGGGCGGCAGGCCTCATGAAGTAGGCCTGTTCGAAGGCGAACAAGCGGGGGCCGGGCATCTGCGGGTGCCTGGCCCTTTTCACTTGTTCGATCGTTTTCTCTCCTGACTCAGCAGATCTTCAGGCTTGCGCTTCTCGCCTGTCACGCAATTCATGCTCGGCATGCTGGCCTGCGCCGGGACGATGCGAGGGGCAGCATCGATCCCTGCGATCTCACGCATGATCTTCGTGCGGATCACCATGGCGAACTGCTCGGGATCGTGCAGGGGCAGCACGAATGAGCCCACGCCGCCGATCACGCATTCCTTGAAGTAGAGGTCGAGATCGTGCAGCTCCGTGCTGCCTGAGGCTCGCTTGAACATGATCGGCAGTCCGTTGATGACGATGCCATCCGCAACAGCCTCATCGCGCGCGTAGGTAACGTGGCGGCCATCGTTGTTGGGACCGTCCCCGGATACGTCCACGACACGGCGGATCGGAGCCCCGCCCAATTGCTCGAACAGCTTGCGGGTATGATCGATGATGCCGGAGATCGATGTCATCCCAGCTTGGCGAATGGGCTGGTAGGAGAGATGATTGGCGAATGAAGTCGCCTTTTCAGGGCTGTCGATGATGGTCCACGGCACGAGAACGCGCTGATCCTTCACGCCCGACCATTCCACATAAGTGACGGCGATGCGGCCATTCAGGCCATTTGCGATGGCTTCATGCACGAGAGACGATCGGAACGCCTCCACAAAGCCCTCGCGCTGCAGACCCTGCTCTTCACCCTCCATGGACGAGGAGACATCAACGGCGATGACGAGCGCCACATCGAGTTCCGCTTCGGGAGCGATAGGCCCAGCTGCGAGAACTTTACCGGCCAGGAGACAAAACGCGAGAGTACTCAGGAGCCTGTTCGCCATGACCACCTCCGCTCCCGGCTCCGGGCTCATCGACCGTGGCCAAGGCTGCGCTTGGTCAACGCGCTGATCGAGCATTTGATACGCGGGGATAATCACAAATCTTGTGACCGCCGGATTGGACAAAAGCCAATCTTGAGATGTTTCTGATGCTTTTATCCTAGCAAAAGAATAGATTTTTCAATGACATAGCCCACAAAAATCCAACGTAACAAAATCCACTCTCTATACGCAGAGCAGACAAGGATCGGGCATTTCAGTAAAGTTCAATGACGTTACGCAAGGGGGCTAAAAAATGAAACCGGATATGGACCTGATCGGCGCTCTCACCAGCTTCTCCGTCGGCACGCTCGAGGGCCGGGACGCGATGATGGTGATTGAATTGGCCACCACGCCTGAGGAATACGAGCAGGGCATCCGGCGTCAGATGCCGGTGGCCATGACCCCTGAGCATGCCCGCGAACTCGGCGAAGCCCTCCTTCTGGCGGCCAAGGCGGCTCAGATGGGCGAGGCCCCCAGCTACACGATGAACTGATCCGTTTACGCGGGACTTTCTACCGGCACGTTCGGTAGGATCCCATGTCGAAGTGGAAATGATCGTGGTGAGCCTCGTTGTATTCGGGGCTGAGCACCACATCGAAAAAGCGACAGGCTCCATCTCTCAAGGCGCGCAAGAATGCCCTCTGGCGTTCATCGCCTCCAGCCCAGTCATCCTTCACCGTAATCTGCTGCCCGTCGGCAAGGACGAAGCCTGCAATGTCGATGGCGTTGGCGGTGGCATGCTCGCTGCGCCGTCCACCGGCCCGGTGATTGATGTTCCGGCACGCGTAAGTGCCGAAATGCGCGACCCTCACAATCGCCTGTCCGAGATGGTCCCGCGCGGCCGGGAGCAGGATGTGGTGTTCGAACAAGGCCCAGGCGACCGTCAGCGAGCAAGTGGCCGTGAAGCTCCCGCTCAAACTGACCGCGGATCGGGACACCTCGACGGCATTCGACAGCCCGCAGCCGTCCTCTGAGACACGATCCGGCACGGCTCTGTGTGAAATCCGTGACCCGTCCAGGACAGTCAGACACTGGCCACGATCACGCTCCAGGCGGGAGAGCTTCCATCGCGTCAGCCCATTGACCTCATCCGCAACCCTCAACGGCGTAAAGGGATTGAGCCTGTTCGGGATGTCGAGAAAGCCGGCCCAGATCAATGCTGACACAACAGCAAGCCCGAGCGCGAGGGCAAGGGCCAGTCGGATAAGGATGACCTGCATGATGCTGGAGCGGCGGAGCTGTTGAGGCTGATCGTTATGCACCCTTCTGTTCTAGGGCTGCCCTATACAGGATCCACCTGAACGCCAGTGTGCAGCATCCGTGAGAGATACTTTGAGGGATGATGGTCATGCGCTGCAGGCGCAAGGCAATAAAAAAGCAAGGCAGTTTCCTGCCTTGCTTGTGTAGAGACCTAATGTCTCGTGCGGTCGAAGAGATTCCCCTCCGACCGCAGTGACCTCTTAGATGGAGTCCTTGAGGTCCTTGGCCGCGCGGAAGGCGATCTTCTTCGAAGCCTTGATCTTCACGGGCTCGCCGGTCTGCGGGTTGCGGCCCATGCGGGCGGCGCGCTTGCGCACCTGCAGGATGCCGAGGCCGGACAGGCGGATCTTGTCGCCCTTCTTCAGGCTCTTGGCGATCATCTCGACCACCTGGGTCAACATCTCGTTGGCCTGGCGCTTGGGAACCTCGTGCATCTCGGAGAGACGATCGGCAATGTTGCGCAGCGTCAGGATCGGGGAAGCCGACGAGGCCGAAGCCTTCGTGGTCTTCTTCACAGTAGCCTTCGACGTCTTGCTGGCAGCCTTGGTCGCAGCCGCTTTGCCGGCAGCCTTGGCGGGCGCCTTTGCGGTCTTCGACGTTGCCTTTGCTGCAGCCTTCGGCGCCGCAGCCTTCTTGGCCGGGGCCTTCTTCGAAACCTTGGTTGCAGTCTTGGCCATCAGGAACTCCTTGTTTTCGACGGTGAATGCATAAGACAGCATTTCCTCATTAGCGCGTTCAGCCAGGAATTAAAGTGGCAAAGTTCATTTTACGCACAATAGACAAGGGATACTTGCCCATATCTCATCAAAGACTGCTGGAATGCTGCCTTGCATTCACAGGCCCCGCTTCGTGGCGCGGCAGATTCCGTTCGACTTCATGTGGCGCAGCCAGGGCTAGGGCTTGGAGAGAATCAGCTTGAGATTGGTCAAAGCGAGTTCTTGGCACGCCTGCGCTTGATTCCCATTGTTCGATGGATCAAGGGAATGAGTGCAACATTCGGATCGACAAAGCGCCTCGTCCCATCATATTCCCTAGCGGGATAGAACAACGACGGTGAGAGCATGACACGGGTCGCCTGCATTGGGGAATGCATGATCGAGCTTCGGGAGGAGGCCGACGGCAGGCTCTCCCGCAGCTTCGGTGGGGATACCCTCAACACGGCCGTGTATCTCGCCCGCCTCGGCACACAGGTGGATTACGTCACTGCCTTGGGGGACGACAGCTGGAGCGACGAGCTGATCGCAGCCTGGATAGCGGAGGGCGTGGGCACAAGCCGCGTGCTGCGCCTGCCCGGTCGTCTGCCGGGCCTCTACATCATTCAGACGGATCCCAAAGGCGAGCGCCGGTTCTCCTATTGGCGCGAGACCGCAGCCGCCCGCCTGCTCTTCCAGGCCCCTGAAGCCCGTACGATCATCGACTCCCTCGCCGGCGATGACCTCGTCTATTTCTCCGGCATTTCGCTGTCCCTCTACGGCGATGAAGGGCGCGGGCGTTTGTTCGAAGCCCTGCGCGCGATACGCTCGGCCGGAAAGCGCGTGGCCTTCGACACTAATTTCCGCCCGCGGGGCTGGCCCGATCAAGCCATTGCGCGGAAGGCCTTCCGGCAGGCCTTCGAATGCGCCGACATCATTCTTGCCTCCACGGAAGATCTTGAGCTGCTGTTTGAACATGCCGGCACAGATGAAGTGCTGGCCTTCGCGGATCGGGCGGAGACCGTCCTCAAATGTCCGGACCTGACGTGCCGGGTGATGGTGCAGGGCAAGGAGATCGTCGTTCCGGGCAAACCTGCGGACGACGTCGTGGACACGACCGCCGCCGGCGACAGCTTCGCGGCGGCCTATCTTCACGCACGCCTTCTCGGCAAGGACCCTGAGGCAGCAGCCCAGGCAGGACACCGTCTTGCGGGCCAGGTGGTTCGCCATCGCGGCGCGATCATTCCTCGCGACGCCATGCCGAAGCCGTAACATATCGTTCAAGGAGTTCCTCGGATGACCCAAGATCTGTCAGCTCTGGCTGAATCCCGCGACCGGCAACTTGCCGATTTGCTCCGCTCCGGCCCCGTCGTTCCGGTCATCACGCTTGAGCGCGTGGAGGATGCGGTTCCTCTCGCCCGCGCCCTTGTGGCGGGCGGGCTGCGCCTTCTCGAAATCACCCTGCGCACACCGGCCGCCGCCGATGCGGCGGCGGCGATCATCCGTGATGTGCCGGACGCCATCGTGGGCATCGGCACAGTCCTGACACCCAAGGACTTGGAGCGCGCCCAGGCGCTCGGCGCCCGTTATGCCCTGAGCCCCGGCGCCACGCCGGACCTGCTCGATGCGGCGTCCCGAAGCACGATGCCGTTCATCCCCGGCATTGCTACGGCATCCGAGTTGATGATGGCGCTGGCTCATGGCTTCCAGACCGTCAAGTTCTTCCCTGCCGTTGCAGCGGGTGGCATTCCCGCCCTGAAGGCTCTTGCAGGACCGTTCCCGCAGGCGCGCTTCTGCCCCACGGGCGGCATCGACGAGAAGAACGCCAAGGATTGGCTTGCCCTTCCCAATGTCGTGGCTATCGGCGGCTCGTGGATCTGCTCAACCGCCGACATACGCGCGCAGGCATGGGATGAGATCACCGCGAAGGCTCAAAGAGCAGTAGCTTCAGCGAAGGCCTGAGGCCATTCCTCGCATTTGGTAGGATTGTCAGGCCCCTCCCCCGTGGCGATACTTCCGCCTAACGGGGAGGACCAGACATGGCTTCGAGCATCTACGACACCGATCTCGACAAGAACCCGGCGAACTACCAGCCGCTGACGCCCCTCAGCTATCTGGAGCGCGCAGCCGGCGTGCATCCGGACAGGATCGCCGTTATTCACGGCCCGTTGCGGCGCAACTATCGCGACCTCTATGCACGCGCACGACGCCTCGCCTCCGCCCTGGCCCAGCGCGGCATCGGGCGGGGCGATACGGTGTCGGTGATGCTGCCCAACACCCCCGCCATGGTCGAATGCCACTACGGTGTGCCGATGGCCGGCGCAGTGCTCAACACTCTCAATACCCGCCTTGATGCGAAGATCATCGCCTTCTGCCTGGAGCACAGCGAGGCCAAGGTTCTGATCACGGATCGGGAATTCTCCGGCACCGTCAAAGCTGCTCTCGAAATGAGCGCGAACAAGCCTCTGGTGATCGACTACGACGACCCGGAGTTCACCGGCTCGGGCGAGCGCCTCGGCACCATGGAATACGAGGAGTTCCTGAGCCAGGGCGAACCGGATTTCGCCTGGAGCCCTCCGCAGGACGAGTGGGACGCGATCACGCTCAACTACACCTCCGGCACCACGGGCGATCCGAAGGGTGTCGTCTATCACCATCGCGGCGCCTACCTGCTCGCCATGGGCAACATCATCACGGGCGGCATGGGCCAGCATCCGGTCTATCTCTGGACCCTGCCCATGTTCCACTGCAACGGCTGGTGCTTTCCCTGGTCGCTCTCCATCGTGGCGGGCACCCATGTGTGCCTGCGCGCCGTGCGGGCCAAGCCCGTGTACGATGCGCTCGCCGATCACAAGGTCACCCATCTGTGCGGCGCGCCCATCGTCATGTCGACGCTGCTCAATGCACCTGAGGCCGAGAAGCGGCCCGTGCCGCATACGGTGAAGTTCATGACTGCGGCGGCTCCACCGCCGGAAGCGGTTCTCGCCGCCATGAAGAGTGCAGGCTTCGACGTCACCCATGTCTATGGCCTGACGGAAGTTTATGGCCCGGCCGTCGTCAATGAGTGGCACCAGGAATGGGATGATCTAATTTCCAGCGAATACGCGGCGAAGAAGGCGCGCCAGGGCGTGCGCTATCCGGTGCTCGAATCCCTCGATGTGCTCGATCCCGAGACCCTGCAGCCCATACCCGCGGACGGCCAGACGCTCGGCGAGGTGATGTTCCGCGGCAATGTGGTGATGAAGGGCTATCTCAAGAACCCGGCCGGCACCGCCAAGGCCTTCGAGGGCGGCTGGTTCCATTCCGGCGATCTCGGCGTGAAGTACCCGGACGGCTATGTGCAGCTGAAGGACCGCTCCAAGGACATCATCATCTCCGGCGGCGAGAACATTTCCTCCATCGAGGTGGAGGACGCGCTCTACAAGCACCCGGCCATTCAGGCGGCGGCCGTCGTGGCGATGCCCGATGAGAAATGGGGCGAGACGCCCTGCGCCTTTGTGGAAGTGAAGCCCGATCAATCCGTTTCGACTGAGGACATCATCGCCTGGTGCCGGCAGAACCTCGCATCCTACAAGTGCCCCCGCACGGTGATCTTCACAGAGCTGCCCAAAACCTCCACGGGTAAGATCCAGAAGTTCCAGCTACGCGAGATGGCGCGGGCCTACAAGGCAGCGAGCTAGCCGAGGGGCGTGTCAGCGCCCCTTCCACACGGGCTTGCGCTTCTCGATGAAGGCATCAATACCCTCTGCGGCATCTTCCGCCATCATGTTGCAGGCCATGACGTTGCCCGCATACGCATAAGCCTCCTCCAGGCTCATGGAGCGCTGGCGGCTGAACATAGCCTTGCCCGTGCGGATGGCGACCGGGCTCTTTGCGCAGATGCTTGCCGTCAAGGCGGTGACCGCTTCGTCGAGTTCCCCATCCGGCGCTACGCGGCTGACGAGCCCAAAAGACAAGGCCTCGGCGGATGAGATGAAGCGGCCTGTCACCAGCATGTCGAAGGCATGCTTCGGCGAGACGTTGCGCGAGAGGGCCACCGCGGGCGTGGAGCAGAAGAGTCCCACATTGATGCCCGAAACCGCGAAGGTCGCGCTTTCCGCCGCAACGGCTAAATCGCAGGAGGCCACCAGCTGGCACCCTGCGGCGGTGGCCATGCCGTGCACCCGGGCGATCACCGGAACCGGCAGGTTCACGATGGCCTGCATCACCCGGCTGCATCGGGTGAACAGGGCATCGTAGTAACCCTGGCGCGGGTTGGCCCGCATCTGCTTGAGGTCATGACCGGCGCAGAAAGCCTTGCCCGATGCCGCGATGACAACGCAGCGGGCGGCCTCATCCTGCCTCAGATCGTCGAGCGCTCCTTGGAGTGCCGCCAGCATCTCCTCGGACAGGGCATTGAACTGAGCCGGACGGTTGAGGGTGAGCGTGACGACCCCGCCCTGCTCCTCCCGCAGCAGGATGCTCTCGTCAGACAAAGTCTGCTGGGCGCTCATGGCTGCTCTCCTTTGGATTCGAACCCGTTGTTTGAGGAATCCAACCTGAATAAGCTCGAACTTGCAAGAAGCCGGCGGAGGAACGCCACCTCCGTGCGTGGCCGAGGATAAAAGAGGTGTCCCTGTGAGCAAGCCGATCAGCCGTTTTCCCGTTCCCGAAATCGCCGCTCTGCCGGAGGACATCCGCACGCGCATCCTGACCGTTCAGGAAAAATCCGGCTTCGTGCCCAACGTCTTTCTGGTTCTCGCCCGTCGGCCCGACGAGTTCCGGGCCTTCTTCGCCTATCACGATGCCCTGATGGGCAAGCCCGGCAACCTCACCAAGGCCGAGCGCGAGATGATCGTGGTGGCCACCAGCAACGCCAACCAGTGCCAATATTGCGTCATCGCCCACGGGGCGATTCTGCGCATCCGCGCCAAAAACCCCCAGATCGCCGATCAGGTCGCCGTGAACTACCGCAAGGCCGACATCACACCCCGGCAGAGGGCCATGCTGGACTTCGCCATGAAGGTGGCGCTCGAGGCTCACACCGTTGGTGACACGGACATTGCCGCTCTGAGCGACCACGGCTTCAGCGAGGAGGATGTGTGGGACATCGCGGCGATTGCCGCGTTCTTCGCCATGTCGAACCGCCTCGCCAATGTCAGCAACATGCGGCCGAACGACGAGTTCTATTTGCTCGGCCGTGTCGAGCAGCAGGCTTAAGGCAGCAGCACCTTGCCCGGATTGAGCCGGTTGTCGGGATCGAGCGCCCGCTTGATGGTGCGGGCAAGATCCATCTCGGCGGAGGCGCGATAGCGGGCGAGTTCACCAACGCGGTATTGGCCGATGCCGTGCTCCGCCGAGATGCTGCCGCCGAAAGCCGCCACTACGTCATGGACGATGCGGTTCACAACGCCTGGATCGTGATCGGGTCCAACGATTATGTTGTAGTGGATATTGCCGTCACCCAGATGCCCAAAGGCGTTCACGCGCGTTCCAGGCGCTCCGGCAGCCAAGGCCTCGCCAGCCTCCGAAAGAAAGCGCGGCACCTCCGTCAGCGGCACCGAGACGTCATGCTTGACGCTCTTGCCCTCGCGCGCTTCCGATTCCGTCACATGCTCGCGCAGGGCCCAGAGCTGGGCCGCTTGTGCGCCCGACTCGGCGATCACGCCATCCAACGCGATCTCCTGCTCGAAGGCTGTGCCGAGCATGGTCTCGGCGGCTTCGCGCAGGCCTGCGAGGCTGGAGGCCGCCTCGACCAGCACGAACCACTCCCCTTCCGCGATGGGAGCCTTCAGACCGGCATGCTTGGCGACAAGCTGCATGGAGGTGGCGGAGATCAGCTCGAAGGCGGAAATCTGGTCGCCCAGCTCGTCCTGGGCTAGGGCCAGGAGCCGCAGGGCAGCCGCAGGATCGGCCACCGAGAGCAGCGCTGTGACAGAGTGCTTCGGCCGCGGCAGGAGCCTTAAAGTGGCCGCCGTGACGACTCCCAGCGTGCCTTCGCTGCCGATGAAAAGCTGTTTCCAGTCATAGCCCGCATTGTCCTTGCGCAGCCGGCGAAGGCCGTTGGCGATGGTGCCATCCGGCAGAACCACTTCGAGGCCGAGCACGAGGCTGCGGGTCATGCCGTAGCGCAGCACGTTCACGCCCCCGGCATTGGCCGCCACGACCCCGCCGATGGTAGCCGATCCTTCCGCCGCCAGACTGATCGGCAACAGGCGGCCGGCGGCAGCGGCGGCGTCCTGCGCGACTTTCAGGATGCACCCCGCCTCCGCCTCGATGGTCAGGCCGACGGGATCGACATGGCGGATGGCCGCCATACGGTTCAAGGAGAGGACGACCTGGGTGCCGGACGCATCCGGAACTGCTCCGCCGGCCAACCCCGTGTTACCGCCCTGGGGCACGATTGCCACTCCGGCCTCGCGGCAGACCTGCACGATCGCCGCGACCTGCTCGGTCGATGAAGGGCGTACGACGCAGGCGGGCTTGCCGGGGAAAAGCTTGCGCCAGTCCACGGCATAGGGTTCGACGTCGGAAGGGTCCGAGACGACGCCCATCGGCCCGACAAGGCCGGTCAGGCGTTGCAGCAAATCCGTCGGCATCGTCATCGCAAAACCCTCGTGGCCGCCATTCACGGCATGGCTCACCGCTCCTGACCGATCATGGCGGGATCGTCAACGCGACATCCACGAGAGGCAGGGAGAACGAAGCAGGGTTACGCTCACTTCTTCCCCGATCCGGGCTCGGCCATCTTGCGGTGCTGCTCGGCGAGCATGCCGGCCGGGGTCACGGAGGCCAGAACGGTGGTGAACTTGTTCTTCCACCCGCTCACCACGTCGCCATCGCCGCGCATCATGGCATCGAAGCCAACCTTGGCCACATCGGCCGGATCGTCCTTCTTGTCCTGCCCGACTTTCGTATCCTCCATGTCGGCGCGTTCGAAGAACTCGGTGTCGGTGGCGCCGGGCATGAGGCAGGTCACCGTCACGCCTGTGTCCTTCAGTTCGTTGCGGAGCGCGAACGAGAAGGAGTCGATGAAGGCCTTGGTGCCGTTGTAGACCGCCTGGAACGAACCCGGCATGAAGCCGGCTATGGAACCGGTGATGAGGATGCGCCCCTCACCGCGCGTCCGCATATCGCGCCCGACCTTCTGGATGAGATAGATCGTGCCAGTGATGTTGGTGTCGACCACATGGCGCACCTGAGCAAAGTCCTGGTCCAGGAAGGCATGCCCGAGGCCATGTCCCGCATTGGCGAGCAGCGCGCCGACGGGCCGACCCTTCACAGCCGCGTAGAGCTTATCGACGCCCTCGATGGTGGCAAGGTCAACTTCAAGCGCATCGACAGCGGCGCCGAGAGCTTCGAAATCCTTCGCAGCATCGCGAATGGCCGCCTGATCGGCCGCGATCAGCAGATCATAGCCGTTCTGGGCGCAGAGCTTGGCAAGCTCATACCCAATACCCGTTGAGGCTCCGGTGACGATGGCGAGTGGTCTGGAAGTATCCGGCATGGCGCTCTCTTTCGCAGGTGTGACGGCATTCAACCGGCCACTGCTGGAGACGCGTGAGCCCGGCGCATAGGCTTGAACTCCCGGGGGACGCGAGAGTTCAATAGCTTGCCGCGACTGGCGGCAGGCTTCGTTCATGGAGCATTCCCGGTCCAGTTGAAAACCAGCTCCGGAGCCAATCCCACCCGGTTGCTTTCGCCCGGATGGCAAGATACCTTCACCATAACAATAACGACAGATCAGGCCCGGACGGGTCGGCAGTCGGGAGAGGCGCTCTTGGTTCCGCAGGCAACGGTGACGCTGTGCATCGCAGTGAGGGATGGCGCATACGGGCACGGCAGAGCCCTTGACGCACCCGAGCGTGCCGCCGGGATGAACTTTGCCGAATGTGCAATGCGTGCACCTCCAGCGCCCTGCCGGAACAGGCCTGCATCAGCCCTTCCATTGTCGATGTTTCCAATGCTGCTCGACCTCCAGGGAAGTGCCGATGACTCTCGCTCTTGATGGCGTCTCGAAGAAGGTCGGAGCCTCCACCCACATCGAGGATGTCAATCTCACCCTGGAGCGCGGCACCCTCAATGTGCTGCTCGGCGCCACATTATCCGGCAAAACCTCCCTCATGCGGCTCATGGCCGGGCTCGATGCGCCGACGAGCGGTCGCGTGATCGTCGAAGGCAAGGATGTGACAGGCTGGGCCGTGCAACGGCGCAGCGTCGCGATGGTCTATCAGCAGTTCATCAACTATCCCTCGCTCACGGTCTACGAGAACATCGCCTCCCCCTTGCGAGTCTCCGGCGCAGCACAAAGCGACGTCGATGCGCGCGTGCGCGATGCCGCCAAGCTTCTGAAGCTTGAGCCCTATCTCGACCGCAAGCCGCTCAATCTCTCCGGCGGCCAGCAGCAGCGGACCGCCATCGCGCGGGCGCTGGTAAAGGGCGCGGATCTCGTCCTCCTCGACGAGCCGCTGGCGAACCTCGATTACAAGCTGCGGGAGGAACTGCGCGAGGAGCTGCCGAGGGTCTTTGCAGCCTCGGGGGCGATCTTCGTCTACGCCACCACCGAACCCTCCGAGGCCCTGCTTCTCGGCGGCAACACGGCCACCCTGTTCCAGGGTCGAGTCACGCAGTTCGGGCCTACCCCGCAGGTTTACCGCCAGCCGCACGATCTGGTCACGGCCCGCGTCTTCTCGGATCCTCCAATCAACACCCTGAAAGCCCGCAAGGCTGATGGCAGTGCGACTTTGAGCACCGGCGGGCAGGTTCCTGCGGTTGGGCCTCTCGCCAGCGTTCCCGACGGCGAATACACGGTCGGGTTCCGGGCCCATCATCTCACCCTCGAGCCCACCGGCACCCATGAGATCGCGATTCACGCGACCGTGTCCGTGGCCGAGATCACAGGTTCGGAGAGCTATGTGCATCTCGATGCTGGCGACCACCGCTTCGTGGCTCTTGTGCCCGGCGTGAGGCGCTTGGAGCCGAAGTCTCAGGTAACCGCCTATCTCGATCCCCGCCGCCTCTTCCTCTTCGATGAGCATGGCCGGCTCGCCGCGGCCGATCCGGCCCAGAAAGCCGCGTGAGGAGAGAACGATGGCCCGCATCACGCTCGATCATCTCGCCCATGCCTATAAGGCCAATCCGCGCACGGCGGAGGATTATGCCCTCAAGGAAATCAACCACGTCTGGAGTCAGGGTGGCGCCTATGCTCTGCTGGGGCCTTCAGGCTGCGGCAAGACAACCCTGCTCAACATCATCTCCGGCCTCGTGCGCCCGACGCGCGGACGCGTGCTTTTCGACGACCTCGACGTGACGGACCTGTCGACGGAAGCCCGCAACATCGCGCAGGTCTTCCAGTTTCCCGTGGTCTACGACACGATGACCGTGCGCGAGAACCTCGCCTTCCCGCTCAAGAACAGAAACGTGCCCCGTGACCGGACAGCCCGGCGGGTGGAGGAGATTGCAAGTCTTCTCGATCTCACCCGCGTGCTCGACCGGAAGGCCAGCAATCTCACGGCCGACATGAAGCAGAAGATCTCCCTCGGCCGCGGCCTCGTGCGCCCCGACGTGGCGGCGATCCTGTTCGACGAGCCGCTGACGGTGATCGATCCGCACCTGAAGTGGCAATTGCGCTCCACCCTGAAGGAGATCCACCGGGCACTGGACATCACCATGATCTACGTGACGCACGACCAGACCGAGGCGCTCACCTTCGCCGACAAGGTCGTTGTGATGCATGACGGCGCCGTGGTGCAGACCGGCACCCCCGAAGAACTGTTCGAGCGCCCCACCCACACCTTCGTTGGCCACTTCATCGGGTCGCCCGGCATGAACATCCTGCCCTGCCGGATCGAGGGCGCCACCGCCTTTATCGGCAACACCATGATCCCGCTCAGGCGCGCCTATCGGACCCTGTCGGACGGCGAACGCATCGAGCTCGGCATCCGGCCGGAATTCGTCCAGCTCCAGCCGAAGGGGACGGGCCTGCCGGTTCAGGTGCGGCGCATCGACGATATCGGGCGCGCTCGCATCGCCCGCGTGGAGATGAGCGGCCGTCCTCTTGCCGCAAGCGTTCCGGACGGCATCTCCATCGAAGGAAATGAGGCCTCGCTCGTGCTCGATCCAAACCACGTGCATATCTATGCCAACGGGCATCTGGTTGCGGGCGAAGCCACCGGAGGTCACGCGGCATGACCAAGACCCTCAACAACAAGGCTTGGTTCTTCGTTCTGCCCGTCTTCGCGATCGTGGCCTTCTCGGCCGTCCTGCCGCTCATGACGGTGGTGAACTATTCGGTTCAGGACACCTTCGGCAATAACCAGTTCTTCTGGAACGGCATCGGCTGGTTCCAGGAACTGCTCGACCCGTCGAGCCAGCTCGGCGAGCAGTTCCTGTCCTCGCTCATGCGCACGCTGCTGTTCTCCGCGATCATCCTTCTGATCCAAGTGCCGCTCGGCATCGTAGTGGCTTTGTCCATGCCGCGCGAGGGCTGGACGGTGGCGCTCTGCCTCGTGCTCATGGCGTTGCCGCTGCTCATTCCGTGGAACGTGGTCGGCACCATCTGGCAGGTCTTCGCCCGCGGCGACATCGGCCTCCTCGGCTGGATCGTCAACCGCCTCGGCATCGACTACAACTACACAGGCGACCCCATCGACGCCTGGGTGACCATCATCGTCATGGATGTGTGGCACTGGACGAGCCTCGTCGCCCTCCTCTGCTATGCAGGGCTGAAATCCATTCCGGATGCTTATTACCAGGCAGCCCGCATCGACGGCGCCTCGCGCTGGGCCGTGTTTCGTACGATTCAGCTGCCGAAGATGCGGCGCGTGCTGCTCATCGCCGTGCTCCTGCGCTTCATGGATTCCTTCATGATCTACACCGAGCCCTTCGTGCTCACGGGCGGCGGTCCGGGCAACGCCACCACGTTCCTGTCCATCGATCTAGTGAAGCTGGCCTTGGGCCAATTCGATCTCGGAAAGGCGGCCGCCATGTCGCTGGTCTACAACCTCATCATCCTCGCCATCTGCTGGGTCTTCTACACCGTCATGACCAACGTGGACGCCGAGCGCGACAGGGTCGAAGCATGAGCGGAACCATCGCCGTCAGCCCATCGAACGTGAAGTCTTCCGCAAAGCCGGCGGCCGTCAACCGCGCCCTCTCCGGTCCCCGCGTGAGCGGCCGCGTCGTCGTGATGACGCTCTACCTCCTGTTCCTCATGCTTCCGATCTACTGGCTCCTGAACATGAGCCTGAAGACCAACATGGAGATCACCTCAGGGCTCACCCTCTGGCCGCGCGACATCACCTTCGACAACTACATCAGGATCTTCACGGACCAGAGCTGGTATTCGGGCTACATCAATTCGCTCACTTACGTGCTCATCAATACAGTGCTGTCGATCGCCTTCGCGCTGCCGGCGGCCTATGCCTTCTCCCGCTACAGGTTCCTAGGCGACAAGCACCTGTTCTTCTGGCTGCTGACCAACCGCATGGCGCCCCCGGCGGTGTTCGCCCTGCCCTTCTTCAACCTCTACTCGGCCATCGGCCTGTTCGACACGCCCTGGGCTGTGGCTCTGGCTCACTGCCTCTTCAACGTGCCGCTCGCCGTCTGGATTCTGGAGGGCTTCATGTCCGGTGTGCCGCGGGAGATCGACGAGACCGCGGCGATCGACGGCTATTCCTTCCCGCGTTTCTTCGTGAAGATCTTCATGCCGCTGATCGCGTCCGGCGTCGGCGTGGCGGCATTCTTCTGCTTCATGTTCTCGTGGGTCGAGCTGCTTCTGGCACGAACGCTTACGTCCGTAACCGCGAAGCCGATTGCCGCCACCATGACCCGCACCGTCTCGGCGGCCGGCATGGACTGGGGCCTCCTGGCCGCCGCCGGCGTGCTGACCATCCTGCCGGGCGCGCTCGTGATCTGGTTCGTCCGCAACTACATCGCCAAGGGCTTCGCCCTCGGCCGGGTCTGAAGGAGAGCACCATGCCCGATTTCGCCTGGATGGCCTGGACCTGGCAGACCGGCCTCTTCTTTTCAGCCATCGCGAGCCTGCTGCTGATCATGACGCTGCTGGCGGCGTATCGCCCCGAGACGGAGCGCGTCGGCATCCTGCGTATCCCGACGACGCGCGGCGACCGGCTTTTCATTTCGCTTCTCGGCTCCGCCTTCATCCACCTCGCCTGGCTCGGGCTCGTCGGCCCTGACCTGTGGTGGGCGTCTGCGCTTTCGCTCCTCTATGCAGCGGCGGTGTTCCGCTACGTTTAAGGAGCGACAATTCAAGACCTTCGGTTCATCCGAACGGAAGGGACAAGACCGGCAATGAAGCTGGCTCGGGGGTAATCTGGGAGGACAAGAATGAAGCTCACCCAATCTCACCGGCATTTGAAACTCTTCGTCTCGACAAGCGTGCTTGCCATGGCGCTCGGCACCGGTGCCGCTCTTGCCGGCATGGAAGAAGCCCGTCGCTGGATCGACAGCGAATTCCAGCCCTCGACGCTCTCCAAGGAGGAGCAGTTGAAGGAGATGGAATGGTTCGTGAATGCGGCGAAGCCGTTCGTGGGCCAGGAAATCAATGTGGTCTCCGAGACCATCACGACCCATGAGTACGAGGCGCGGACGCTTGCCAAGGCGTTCTCGGAAATCACCGGCATCAAGCTCACCCACGACCTGATTCAGGAAGGCGACGTGGTGGAGAAGATCCAGACTCAGATGCAGTCTGGGCGCAACATCTACGACGCCTGGGTCAACGATTCCGATCTCATCGGCACCCACTTCCGCTACAAGCAGGCCGTGGCGCTCGACGACTGGATGGCGGGCGAAGGCAAGGACGTGACATCGCCGACGCTGGACATCAACGACTTCATCGGCAAGTCCTTTACCACAGCGCCGGACGGCAAGATGTACCAGTTGCCGGACCAGCAGTTCGCGAACGTCTACTGGTTCCGCTACGACTGGTTCCAGCGCCCGGACATCAGGGAGAAGTTCAAGGCCAAGTACGGCTACGATCTCGGCGTGCCGGTGAACTGGTCGGCCTATGAGGACATCGCCGAGTTCTTCACCAACGACGTGAAGGAAGTCGACGGCGTCAAGGTCTATGGCCACATGGATTACGGCAAGAAGGACCCGTCGCTGGGCTGGCGCTTCACGGATGCCTGGCTCTCCATGGCCGGCAACGGCGACAAGGGCATTCCGAACGGCTTGCCCGTGGATGAGTGGGGCATCCGCATGGAAGGCTGCCGTCCGGTCGGCTCGTCCGTCGAGCGCGGCGGCGACACCAATGGGCCGGCCGCCGTCTACTCGATCACGAAGTATCTCGACTGGCTCAAGAAGTACGCACCTCCGCAGGCGGCGGGCATGACGTTCTCCGAGTCGGGGCCTGTTCCGGCACAGGGCAACATCGCCCAGCAGATGTTCTGGTATACGGCGTTCACGGCCGACATGGTGAAGCCGGGTCTTCCAGTCGTGAACGCGGACAACACGCCGAAATGGCGCATGGCCCCCTCGCCGAAGGGCGCGTACTGGAAAGAGGGCATGAAGCTCGGCTACCAGGACGCCGGCTCGTGGACCCTTCTCAAGTCCACGCCGGTGGAGCGCCGCAAGGCAGCCTGGCTCTATGCGCAGTTCGTGACATCCAAGACGGTCTCGCTGAAGAAGAGCCATGTGGGCCTCACCTTCATCCGCGAGAGCGACATCTGGCATAAGTCCATGACGGATCGCGCCCCGCAGCTCGGCGGCCTCGTCGAGTTCTACCGCTCGCCTGCCCGCGTGCAGTGGACACCGACCGGCAACAACATCCCGGACTACCCGAAGCTCGCACAGCTCTGGTGGCAGAACATCGGCGATGCTGCTTCCGGCTCGAAGACGCCGCAGCAGGCCATGGACTCGCTCGCAGCCGCCCAGGATGACGTGC
This sequence comes from Microvirga sp., assembly GCF_014699075.1. Taxonomy (GTDB): domain Bacteria; phylum Pseudomonadota; class Alphaproteobacteria; order Rhizobiales; family Beijerinckiaceae; genus Microvirga. The sequence continues at coordinate 386,141 of NZ_JACXAB010000003.1, forward strand.
TCACCCGTCTTGAGCGCGCCAATGTGCAGGGCGAGTGCGGACCGAAGATGAACCCCAAGACCTCGGCCGAGGAATGGTTCAAGAAGGCAGAAGCCGCCGGCACCATCGCGCCCCAGCGCAAGCTGGCAAACGAGAAGCCGAAGGGCGAGACGGTGGATTACGACACGCTCATCAAGAGCTGGCCGGCCAACCCGCCCAAGCGCAGCTGATCAAAGAAAGACCCCGCCTTTGCGGGCGGGGTTCTTTCATACCGTATGACCTACGATTTCCCCTTCTAGGGAGAAGATTCGTCCGGCAGGTCAGGAGTAGGCGCTACGCAGGTCGAGCGTGCTCCTCTGCCCGATATGCCGGTAGTTCTCCGAAAGCCATGTCCGGGCGGCTTCACGGCCCAGATCTCTAAGCGTCTCGAAGAATTCCCATTTGGCACTCAGGCGCGAGGCGGCGGTAAATTCATCGAGCTTTTCGCCACCATGGATGCGGTGCATCAGCACCCGCTTGTAGTCCAGTGTCGAAAGCTTGCCCTCGTCGATCAGACGCGTGACGAAATCGACGGCCCGCAATTGTTGCAGCAGATTGGCGTTGAACGTGATCTCGGTGAGACGGTTCTGGATTTCCCGAGCGCTCTGTGGCGTCGCCCGGCGTTCGATCGGGTTGATCTGGACGAGCACGATGTCGTCGGCCTTCGTCTCATAGAAGAGCGGGAACAGCGCAGGGTTGCCGGAATAGCCTCCGTCCCAATAGGGCTCGCCATCGATCTCGACGGCCTTGAAGATCATGGGCAGGCATGCCGAGGCGAGCACGTGATCAACGGTCAGCTCGGGGCCGGTAAAGAGCCGGATCTTCCCGGTCCAGACATTGGTTGCCGCAATGAAGAGCTTTGCATCCGTGCAAGCGCGCACCCGGTCGAAATCGATCAGCTCGCTGAGAGCATCCCGCAAGGGATTGATGTCGAGCGGGTTCAGATCATAAGGGCTCGCCACCCGTGACCAGGCATCGAGCCACAGATGGGTCGTTTCGCCGCCAATGCTCCAGAAGCTCAGCATGCGATCGAAGAGCGAGCGCTGCACAGGCGACAAACCGCCATCCAGGCTGACGCGCTGCCAGAACGTGCGAAGCTGCTCGCGAGCACCGTCCCGCCCGCGTTCGAGCCAGCCCTCGAACAGGACCACCGCATTCATGGATCCGGCACTGGCCCCGGTGATCGCCTCGATGGCAAGGCGCCCATCCTCAAGCAAGTAGTCGAGAACGCCCCAGGTGAAGGCACCGTGAGCCCCGCCGCCCTGCAGGGCGAGCGAAACCGGCTTCTCGGCATTGGGGCTTCTCAGCCCGCGGACAGGGTGGCTGATCTTATCGGCTCGTCCGGTCATCGAAGGCTCCCATTCGACTGTCAGCTTACCACGAGCGGCATTGTGCAAGGCAATTTTTGATAATTCTCGGTCGCTATCGATCTGAGTGCTGGCTACGGCAGTCAAGGAACCGCCTTTAGATCAGGCAAAAGCGTCGCAAACCATTGAAAAGATGGCGGCCCGGCAGGATCGTGACCCATTTGGTACAACCCTTTGCTCCGCAAAAGTTTCTCATCGGATATAGCAAGCCTCTGCGTAACACGAGTGTTACAAATGTAAGCTCGGAGACTGTCGTACATTGGTGTTGTCGAATGTTTGGAGGCATCTTCCGCCTACTCGGTTGTGGACTCATAACTGCGGATCCAGATGGGGGCTGATGCGAGCTTGATGGCGGCCAGGAAGTTCTCCGGGTTCTTATCGTACCGGGTGGCAATGCCGCGGTACTGTTTGAGCTTATTGAAGAAGCGCTCCACCAGATTTCTGTAGCGGTACAGAAAGACGTTGAAAACAAACGAGCCCTTGCGGTTGCTCTTGGGCGGAATGTTCGCCTGGACATCTTGCTCCTGCGCCTGCTCGCGAGTGGCATTGCTGTCATAAGCCTTGTCCGCCGGCAGGATCGTCCCAGGCTTGAGGTCTTTCAGGAGGACATCGGCCGCCGTGCCGTCATGAGCCTGTCCTGGCGTGAGAGAGATCCGGATCGGTCGCCCTTCGGCATCCACCAGAGCATGGATCTTGGTGCTCAGGCCGCCACGGGAACGTCCCATGCCATGATCTCCACCCCCTTTTTACCCGTCGCGCCGTGCTGGTGGACGCGCACGCACGAACTATCGATTATGACGAGATCGCCATTGTAGGCCGTCGAGACCGCCTGAAGGATGCGATCCCACGCGCCGGCCTCACGCCAGCGCACAAACCAATTGTAGCAAGTGGTGGAGCGCCATATCGCTCGGGGATGTCGCGCCAGGGCGAGCCGGTGCGGAAGCGCCAGAGGATGCCATTGAGCACGCGCTGGTCGTTCACCCGCGGCACACCCCTCGGCTTGTTGGGTAGCAGCGGCTCAATGACATTCCACCCAAAGTCAGTCAGCTCATGGCGGCGCATCAGATCCTCCCGGAACCGGGAGGTGAATCATCAACTCACTGCAAAGAAAAGATCTTTTATGGGTTCACGACCTAGCCAGGGTTGCAACGAACGTCCGATACTGAGTTCGGGTGCATGGGAACGACCCAAGTGCCCTCGACTTCGGCAGGGTGCCCCTGCATCAAACCACGATGCTTGCGGATTGGGAGCCTGCTGCCCCTATGGCGCGAGGGAACTTCACTTCTGAACTATAGACGAGATGGCGCAGCGCCGGACGGTCTCGTACGAGACGACAATACCACGCTCGAGGAGCATTTTCTTGTCCAGCCGCAGGCTAAATGGGAACCTGAAGCAGAGCCTGACCGCGTGAGCGATGATCTTAGGTGGAAAGCGGTGGCGCTTGTAGCTCACGGGCTCTGTCATGGGGGTCCGGCTACGCGGCCTACCCTCACACTCCAATTAATGTGACAATACTCTCGGCGCCATCAATCCCTTTTATCTAAGCGACGCCCCTGAGCCCCGACAAGCCGCGTCATTTTGCGCAGATCCTGCTCTTGCAAATCCATTGCGGCATCCAGCCAAATCTCAACAATGTCCCTCAACTCTTCATAGGTTAGCGGGTTAACACGCCTCTTAGAACGGTAGATCGCCTTATGAGCGTTATGCTTGCGTCTGTTAGAAGCGATGTAGTCTCTTACAGCATTCTCGCCCTGTCCATCCTCCGCGAGGACATCGACAACGCCAAGTTGATGCAACTGTTCAGCAGTAAAGACCGTCCCACTCATAATCAGTTTCTCAGCCCCCGCAGTGCCGATCTTACGGGATAGGAGACTGTATGCGCCCATTCCAGGAAAGAGATTGAACAAAACCTCTGGTAGGCCCATCTTTGCGCTTCGTTCTGCAACCACAATATCGAAGGAGAGCGCACACTCAAATCCACCGCCCAACGCATCACCTTGGACCAATGCGATCGTGACCAAGGGTGTGTGGAACGCCATTGCGTTCCCATAAATAACGTCTATGCAGCCATAGGCGTAATTCTGCAAACCTGCACGATCCTTGCTGCGGATACAATCCGCAAAGAAAGCAAGGTTTCCGCCGAAACTGTAAACACCTGGTGTCTGAGATGCAGCAACGAAGTACTCTAAGAGCTGGTGCTGCTCGCGATTCCCTTCGCTCATTATCACCCGGACTGATTCCTGCACACACAACATGTCCTGTATCAGCTCCATAGTAATCATCGGATGCTGACTTTCACGCATTGCTGCCCAGTATACTTTCTGCTCGAAGTCAATTCGCACATCTATACTCGGCAGACGAAGATTTGTCGCGTGCCCCCACTCCGGCTCGGAGCGGAGCTTCGGCGTCGGAATCTCAACTGCTGGCACTTCGCTACGATCGACAGCCTGGACGTCGCTTACGGCATGGTCATTTCGCTGAACCGATAGCGCCAGCATAAAAATTCTCCATCATAGAGACACTATTGACGTTACGAGCTTCATCTCGTCGACGTTGATGCTGCTAAACCACTAGCAGGCGTTCATTCCTAAAGATAATGATCTATTAACGAAGATATGTGTAGCTGTTGTTTAGGTTAGTCACGATACTTGGTTAACGGTCGACGCGCGCAATGCTTGGGTAATATGTCAACTTCTCAGGATCGCGAGCTTCATCACTCCACTGATCAAAACACAAGTTAACCAACCTTCTAAAAAGTTGCTTGACGTAGGACACAACCTCTAAATTTCTGTGATATACACGACTTGTGCAGCGCGAATGCGGCTCTTTTGACCTGCACTACTCAGATCAACAATGAGATAGGCTTTAGGCTGCTGCGTTCGACAACCTTTGATGAGCAACAATACAAATGTGAAACGACAGCATACCGCGCGACCAACGGATCGACGACGAGGGAGTAAGTCGGCTTGGAAGCTGATAGTTCGCTACGCTCGGCAGAACGAGAGGATTGAACAAACTCGTAGGCTTGGAGCGCTCAGGGGCAATAGATGACGACTATTCTGATTGTCGATGACAGAAGCACTAACCGTAGCATCTACTCGCGGTTGGCACAGGCAATTGAAGAAGATGCGATCGTACACGCATCTGCGTCCCCTCATGAAGCTCTAGACTGGCTGACCAGATCCTCCCCCGATCTGATCGTGACAGACTTTCGCATGCCCGGAATGGACGGAGCAGAGTTTACCCAACATGTCAGGAGCAGCGAGAACGGGGCAGATGTTCCTATCATCGTCATCACTGCATACGATGACCGAGCATTCCGACTACAGGCCTTGGAAGCTGGCGCGACCGATTTCCTTCGCTCACCTGTAGATCACTATGAGTTCACGACCCGCGCCCGCAATCTCCTTAAGCTTCAACGACAGCAGCAAATAATAAAAGGTCGCGCGCTTGAACTGGAGCATCAGCTTCGGATCAGCGAACGCTCTCAAGAGGAACTCGTTCGTAGCAGCAGGAAGGCACTTACCCAAGTTATCGATACGGTGCCCGCAATGATCAGTGCTAGCGATGAGAGCGGACGCATCGTGTTTGTCAACGCTTACTTCGCTGATTTTGTTGACGTAACCCCGGGATCATTGTTGGGCAGACAAATCAGCGATGTCATTCGGAGCGACAAGAGCCAACTGGGTAAGCAAATCCACAAGTCAATCCTTGCAAACAAAGGTGACTCTGCCAGCTTCGAAGAACAGATTACCGATAACACCGGATCGCAGCGCGCATTCTTGACAACTAAAACGTCGTTGCGCGAGCTTATAGGCGGTGTAACAGGAATACTCACGACATCAATTGATATCACGGAGCGGAAGCAGGCGGAAAACACGCTACGCCATATCGGGCTTCATGACACTCTTACCGATCTTCCCAATCGAAGAATGCTCTACGAGCGGGTTCAGCAGGAGATCAATGACGGACGTGGATTGTTTGCATTGCTTTTGATTGACCTTGACCGCTTTAAGTCCGTCAATGATGCGCTCGGTCACGCCGGAGGTGACCGCATCCTTCAGCTGGTGACAAGTCGTCTGATTAGCTGCGTTCCGGAGCACAATCTTATCGCAAGAATGTCTGGTGACGAGTTTGTGGTCGTTCAAACCGAGATTAAAGGCGCGCATGAGGCAGAAAAACTCGCACGCCACATCATCAACAGCCTGTCGGCCCCATTTCTGTTAGACGGCACCGAGTTAAAAATTGGATGTACAATTGGGTTGGCCTTATCGCCAAACGACGGCCGCGATGTGGAGAGGCTCCTTAGATATGCCGATTTGGCAATGTATCAAGCGAAGGCTGAAGGAAGAAACACTCTGCGCTTCTACTCCCCTGAGATGGAAAGCACATCCAAAAATAGCATCAGCTTAGAAGCTGATCTTCTCAGGGCCATTTCTCAAGAGCAATTCATCCTTCATTATCAACCGAAAATTGACTTGGAGACGGGAGCGATTGTCGGCGCGGAAGCGCTACTACGTTGGATGCGGCCAGATTTCGGTATCACGTCTCCACACACGTTCATCGATATTGCTGAAGAGACAGGAATGATCAATGAGATCGGCGCCTGGGTGCTAAACGAAGCATGCACTCAAGCAGCCACTTGGCAAGCTCTCGGGTACGGAGCCCTGCAAGTTGCAGTGAATCTCTCGCCGGTGCAGTTTTTCCGCCAAGATATCGTACAGCTTGTCGCAAGAACGTTACAGATAACAGGTTTGCGACCGGAGAACCTTGAACTCGAACTCACAGAAGGCAGTCTTCTCAAGGATGTTGAGAGAACGAAGCTGACGCTCCAGAAGTTGAAGGAACTAGGAGTGCGGATCGCGATCGACGATTTTGGGGTTGGCTATTCCTCCCTCAGCTATCTAAGAGACTTCCCAGTCGACACGTTGAAGATCGACCGCTCATTCATCTTCAATCTAGCAGACGAGACTCGTGACGAGGCAATCGTCAGGGCAATCATTTCGCTTGCTGAGAGTTTGGGCTTAAAGGTGGTTGCAGAGGGTGTTGAAAACAGCCTTCAACTTGGGTGCTTGCTCAATCACCCCTGCAGGGAAGCTCAAGGTTATCTCTTCAGCCGGCCCATCCCCGCAGAGGCGTTTGGCACGCTAATAAAGGAGTGCCCACGGTATCTAATACCTAGGCAGGGGGCGCGGCTCAGGACTGCGCAAGTAAAGTGATTACCAGAGTTCTGTCCAGGTTTACGAGCAGTCCCGATCGCGAGCATGAGATGAGCCTTAATCGGCTCATTCTGTTAAGCTTGATTGTGGCCTATACGTTTTGGGCCAACGCCTCTGTACCGCGGGAGGCGCTGATCAGCGGCTTCCTGTTTGCTGCCGTATCAGCCGGAATAGCAGCTCACATTTATTTTCGCCCAAAGCAGTCAACGGTCCGGCGTATCGTCGCAATAGTTAGCGACCTCTCCACCGTATCCTTTCAGATGCGGTTTGTGGGGGATCCGTCCTCTATTCTGTTTTTACTGTATCTGTGGATCACATTTGGTAATGGATTCCGCTTTGGGATCCGCTTCCTCTATATCGCAATGTCAGTCTCGGTCGTCTGCTTTATAGCAGTGGCTTACACGACACCTCGTTGGCACAATGATATCTACTTGTCAGCAACTATGTTGCTGAGTTTGATTGCACTTCCTCTTTATACAAGTACTCTGATCCGGAAGCTATCTAATGCAAAGGCTCAGGCAGAAGCGGCAAATCAGGCTAAGACGCTTTTCTTGGCCAGTGTCAGTCATGAGCTTCGAACTCCGCTGAATGCAATCATCGGCCTGTCTAGCCTCATGGCCAGGACAAAACTTGACGTTGAGCAACGAGGCTTCATCCGCACCATTGGTGCCGCCGGTGATACTCTGCTCCGGCAAATTAACAGCATTCTGAATCTGTCTCGCATTGAAGCAGGCCATACGTCCATCGAGAACATCGATTTCGACCTGTTGGAGCTACTTTCCACGTCGCGAGCGATGGTGCTCACTCAAGCGCAACAGAAAGGGCTCCGGCTCACTATTCACCTCGCGTCTTGGACACCTTTGCAGCTTCGCGGCCCAAAGCATCACCTTGAGGAGGTTCTGCTTAATCTTCTTGGCAATGCGGTGAAGTTTACAGAACGAGGATACATTACCCTCTCTGCTTATCCTGTAACCACAGATGATGGGCTATTCATACACTTTGCCGTCACTGACACAGGAATCGGTGTCGCTGCTCACGCGACCGAGAGCATTTTCGAGAGCTTCACCCAGGCCGACGAAACCATTATCAACCGCTTCGGTGGAACTGGCCTAGGCCTATCCATCTGCAGGCAATTGATCACCGCCATGGGCGGCAAGATCGGTGTTAACAGTCGGGAAGGCCATGGCAGTTCCTTCTGGTTCAATCTACCTATGACCCGCTCGGAGCAGACGGGATCAAGCCAAGTATCATCACACCTGTCTCCATCTGTTCTGGTTTGCCCTGACGCCGAACTCGCAGTCGGTCTTGTTTCACGCCTTAGTGTCCCGAGCGGCGTTCCCGTTCTCAGAACACTCCTGGACGCAAGAGAGCATGCCCAAAGAAGCGCTACGCAAGAGCAATTGGTATTCTACTACAGCGATTTACCAGAGGATCTTCTGGTAGCCGACATCGCGAGCGCAAACCTCTCGGTCAACCCAGTTGTTATTCTTCCGAAAGCGTCCCGGGCGCCCTCAACAGAACGGCTGATGCGGTGGTCGAGCAGCATACTTCCGCGTGATTTCACTTTGGAGGAAGTACGGGTCGGATCGATTGCAGCTGCTGCGCAAACAGCCGTGGCGCAGTCGCTTTGGAACGGGCCGAGTGAGGTCGAGCTTCCCAGGGCATCGACATCCCTCTCGATTCTGATTGCAGACGACAACTCAACAAACCGAATGGTAGTGTCCAAGATCCTGGAGCGTGGAGGCCACACGACACACTGCGTCGGGAACGGTGAGGATGCGCTCGACGCACTTGAGACGCAGAAATTTGATCTTATCATCATGGATCTCAACATGCCCGTCATGACGGGCATTGAGGCAACTAAACTCTTCAGGTTCACAGAGGCACAGGGTACCCGTATCCCCATCGTTGCCCTGACCGCTGACGCAACCCCAGAAGTTGTAGCTCGAACTCTCGAAGCCGGTATGGATGAATGCCTGACAAAGCCAGTGCAGCCAGCAACACTTCTCAGAATAATCGAAGAGAAAGTTGGCTCTCTACCGAAGAGCCCAGCGGCCACAGACACAACTGATCTGGTTGAGTGCCCGGCTGATCACCCCACACTAATCGATGAGACGATCCTGAGAGAATTGGAGCAGTTGGGGGGGCGAGACTTTGTTTCCACTCTTGTGCAAGAGTTCTTTTCGGATGCTGATCATCTAGTTGCTGAACTGAAAACTGCCGCCGCGTGTGCAGACTCCCACAGGTTTCGCCTTGAAGCACACGGATTACAGAGTGCCTCAGCGAACGTTGGAGCAAGAATTGTCCACGATATTTGCCTGAGTTGGCGAAAGATTACGAGCGCAGACCTACAGCGCGACGGGTCAGAACAACTCCATAAACTTGTAGTAGAACTCAAACGAACCCATCGCGCACTAAATATGTATCTTGCTACCATGAGCCAGGATAAAAGGGCTGCCAGCTTTACACACTAGCAATGCACTGCAGGAACATAGTTGGTGTGGCCCTGCGGCCAAGTATGGCAGCTGATGAAGTCCGCGCGTGGCAAGAATGCTGTCCCCGCGAGCTGATGAAGGTAAGGTTAGTTTCCGGGAGGGTTCAGGCAAGGCAATTGACCCTGCAGGCGGTGCGAGAGCGCTCAAAGCAGCGGACCGCATCTCTCCTATGCACTCATCGGGCCCAGGAATGCGATTCAGCGTGGACTCAGACGCCACTGCCGCACAAGTCTATGCCTGCGCCTGCGCGTCACGCCTGTCAGACCCTGGCACGCAGCTTTTCGGCTCTGCGTCAGCCGTCTCGTTTCTGCGACGGAAGCGCCATGGGCCGCGTTCCTCACGAAAGGACCGCTACACCGCAGACGGTCCGTCTCGCGATCCGGCGGTATGAGCTAAATGTGGGAGCGTGAGCTAAGTGTAGGAGCGCTGGCTAAGCACTCCCACTACAACACCCACGACCAGTTCAGGGCGCACCTGCAGTTCTTCATAGGATGCCTTCGACCAAGCCCACCGGCTCAGAACTCTACACGAACCCACGCCCCGAGTACGTCTGCCACCTCCGGCCAGAAGAGCCCGAAAGGTTCAAGCTCATTTCATCACACCACAGCCCGAAACCGTGCGGCTCAATAAGCTCAGGGGTGTTGCCACACAATCCAGCAAGGAGTCAGACAACTTGCTAGCTGCAATCAAGCTTGTATCAGCCCCTACCTGCCTGCGAAGTCATGACTCTAATGCTCTGCAATATGCCTCAAGCTTGAGCTTGGCCTCTAAGGCCGATCGCTAAACATTTTCACCTTCAGCTGCCACGGTAAGTGTTCATTTAACGTGAGGTGATAGACTTCTAGGCGGCAAATAGAGCAATCTGCGCGTCAGTTAGCGGGGGGGATCAGTGAAGGACCGGCGTTTGCGCAGGCGTGTACCAACAATTCTCGAAGGCCGAATTCAGATTGAGGGTCGTGAATCTGACATTGAATGCACGGTACGAGACCTCTCGGACTCCGGAGCCCGGATCTTTCTCCACCAACCTCTGGAACTCCCGGACGAGTTCATTCTGAGCATTCCGAAACGGGGCCTTTCTTCCAACGCTCGAGTCATGTGGTCGCGCGACAGGAGGCATGGGGTCATGCTGCTCCGAGATCTGCCTGTTGCCGAGCAGTCTACTTCGGATATCTTCGACCCTCGTATCCACACCATTCTCAAGGATGCCCGCTCCCAGCTCGCACAGATCATGGGACTTTCGGAAGATTCAATTCGATTGAACTTTGATGTTGACCCATTATCCCGGGACTGGTCCGAGGAATGACGCAGCCGAGGACACTTCCTGAACCGGCTTCGAATTCACATTGCTACTCGGCTGCACCAACTCGTGGCTGTGTCGTGTCGGCGGCATTTTCCGGAGGAACCCCAGCTCGAGGAGGCGAGGGAGCGCTCCCAGATCCCTTCCGATAGTCTTCAATGACGCGTGAAACACGCTGCCCGTCACCATCGATATAGGTATTCCCTGCGGATAGTGGCCAAGGATCCGCCACATGAACGGCTCTGTTCCATGCCTGCGCCTCACCAGCTGATAGAGTCAGGGTGTCCCGCCGTTTCGCATAGTCGACGCACCCGCTGAGTGCAGCCAGAGAAAGTCCAGCAACGGCCGCTGCAAACCAGTGCCGGCTACTTGACAATTTTTTTCTTAGCATTGCGTTTTTCCGGCTGCACTTCGACGATGTGCCCATAGGGACCGATAATACCCGTTCCGTCGGCAAAACGTCGCTTCGTATCGCTATCGACCTCCAGCTTGCCGAAAAGAAAAAATTCCACGTCGTTCGCTGGTTTGCTCGAGTCCAACGGGGTCTTGAGCGGCTGCCCTGGCTTAGATGGTCTCACCAAGTGGGGTGTGACGATGATCACGAGATCCGTTTCCTGCTCCTGGAAAGACGACGATCGGAAAAGCGCACCAAGGATAGGTACTTGTCCAAGCCACGGAATCTGATCCTGGTTCTTCGTGTGGGTGCTCTGAAGCAGTCCCGCCATCGCAAAGCTCTGGCCATCCCTCACCTCAATCATGGTGCTGGCGCGGCGGGTAATGAACGACGGAATGGAGATGAGCCCAGTGTTGATCCGGACGGACTCGTCGACCTGGCTGACCTCCGGCTCAAGCTTCAGATTGATCAGACCATTATCGAGAACCGTCGGGGTAAAGTTTAAGCGAACCCCATATTCCTTATATTGGACAGTGACCCTGTTCTCGTCGGAGGCAACTGGGATCGGGACCTCGCCTCCAGCGAGAAAGCTGGCCTTTTCGCCAGACAGGGCAATCAGGTTCGGCTCGGCCAGTCGGCGCGCCAAACCCTTTTCTTCCAATGCCTGAACGAGAATGTCAGCGCTGATGCCGCCCCCCAGCACCTGCGCCACCAAGGTACCGAACGGCTGGTTTCCGCTTGGAAGGGAAGGGTTGAAGCGAATGAGGCCCGGCGTCGAGTCCGAACTTACGCCTCCTGAGGTAAATCCGCCTCCCCGCGACCCGCCCTCGCGCCTGGCATACCAGCTCACGCCCAGCTCGCGTCCGGCGTTGCGGTTGGCTTCGATGAAGCGAACCTCGAGCATGACCTGCTGCCCGCCGCTGACCCGCAGGGCATTGATGACGCCGTCAGCGCCATACTGCTCGGCAATTTCCAGCGCTTTTCGAAGGGAGATCGCATCGGGAACGGTGCCGCTCAGACGCAGCCTCCCGTTGATGGTTTCGACCCTAACATTCGCCTGCGGCAGAGCCTGCTGAAGCGAAACCTCAAGGTCCGGCATATCGGCGCCCACCTCGACGCTCACAGTACCGAGAAGCGATTCATCCGGCGCATAGACCGCGATGTTGGTGCGCCCTTCGGCCTTTCCCAGCACATAGAAGCTGCGCCCGGTCAGTGGAACGGCTGTTGCAACATCCGGGTCGCCGACAATGACTTTGGTGATGTCCGCCGTCGTTTTCGCCGTGAGGAATTGCCCCTTTGCCACGTTGACGCCCGACAACGTGCGGCCGTTGCTGAATCGCAGGAGCCGCTCCTGCGCCAGTGTGGGAACCACCGTTAAGAGATTGGCGGCAGCCACCGCGAGAGCGAGGCCGAGGGCGGACCAGATCACACCACCTCTCCACCGGGGAGGCCGACAATATTTCTTCGTCATGGGAGGATCCGGCTCATGCGGTTGATCTGTTGCCTTACGTCGATCCAAAACGCGGGCCGCTGCGACCCCGTGGTCTAGACCTCATCAGATGTGAGGCGGTATGGTTAACGTAGCGTAAAGAAATTTCGCGTCTAATACGACTTGCCTGGAAATTTATTCTGTTGCGGCACGAACAAACGCTGTTCCGGACAAGAACTCATAAGAACTAGGCACAGGGGCAAAAGATGCTGGAATTCAAACGCGCATGGCGGCTTTGTCTGCTGATGATCACAGCCGTTCTACTTACAGGTTGCAACAGCACCCAGGATTTCAGCCTTTCCAGTTTCGGCAACAGCGTTGCAGGACCCGATCTTCCGGCATCAGTAGAACCCTACCCGGACGATCAGGTGCTGACGGTCGCGAAGGTACATTTTACCGAGCGCAACTATGGCAGCGCAGCACGCTATTATGAACGGGCTGTGGAGGTCATGCCGAACAATCCGGAGGCATGGCTCGGTCTCGCAGCGTCCTACGACCGGGTTCGGCGCTTTGACCTTGCGGATCGAGCCTACACCGAGGCCTCGCGCTTCATGGCGGATCGACCCGAGTACTACAACAACGTAGGCTATTCCTATCTGCTTCGAGGGGATGTCGCAAAGGCGCGCAGCAACTTCCTCAGGGCGCAAGAACTCGATCCAGCCAACCTGACGGTCAACAACAACTTGGAGTTGTTGAGAGACAACGCCAACCGCATCGGTTCGAAGCAGGGATAGTTTGGATTGATCGAAGGAGCCTGGCCCTCAGGGTGGTCAGGACCGGCACCACGCGAACGGACATCGAAGAAGCCGGATACCTCTTTGGACCGCCAGGCTTAACCTGATTGTCGACTGGTGGATTTGTGCGCAGGGCAAAGCAGTCGCCCTGTGGGCTTGCCGGCTAGGCCATTTAGCCGAGCATGGTCTGGTTAATGCTCTAGGCTATCAAGCTGAATAGACCGGACTGCCGAAAGAATTCTTAAATGGGACAACACAAGCGCAGGGTTCAGGTCTCAGCATGATCCGAACGGGAGCTTGTGGGGACGCTGACCTACCCGGGCCAGCAAACCAGGCAACCAGGTCGAGGAACAACACCATGAAGTCACTTATCTCGCGTTTCGTCAAAGACGAGTCCGGTGCAACCGCTATCGAATACGGCCTTATCGCTGCAGGGCTTGCCGTCGTCGTCGTTGGAATCTTCGGAGACGGTAAGACCGTTGACATTATGCTCACGAACATGTTCGGGGAGGTCTCGAAGCAGGTGACTGCAGCCACAGGGGCCTCAGGGTCCTAGTGCCCCACGAGGCATCAACACCGAAGCGGAAGAGAGCAACTCTCTTCCGCCGCCTCTTGGTGTCAACAGCGGCAATCCTCTACTGAAGGTTACGGGGCAACAATGACGGTCTCTGCCATCGCGGCACTCGCCGCCAGCGCAAGCTTCATCGTGGCTGTTTCGTGGGCGGGGGCGATGGATCTGGTCACCATGAAGATCCGCAACAGCCTCGTTCTTATCCTGTTTGGGCTTTATGCGCTCCTGGCTCCGCTCGCCGGCTGGTCGCTGACAGAGATCGGGCTGAGCGCTGCCGTTGCCGGCGCTGTGCTGGTCTGCACATTCACCTTCTTCGCGTTTGGGTGGATCGGAGGCGGCGATGCCAAACTGGCTCCCGTGGTCGCCTTATGGTTGGGTGCGGATTACGCCCCCGTCTATCTGATCTGCTCCGCGCTTTTCGGCGGCGTCCTGACACTCGCCATTCTTCAATTTCGCGCAATGCTGCTCCCTGCGTTCTGTCTCAACATAGATTGGGTGACGCGACTGCACGACAGGAAAACCGGTGTTCCGTACGGGGTGGCGATTGCCGCTGCGGCACTCTTCGTGTTTCCGAGCACGCCTTGGTCGAACCTCATCTTCTGAAAGGCGTAGCTGCCTTGACCCTATCAGCCCATGATCCGCGACAAGGCACAGTGGCATGCTCCGTATCGTCATACTCATGATTGCCGTCGGTTCCGGAGGACTTGCCGGGTGGCTCGCGCTCTCGATGCAAGCACCGGAAGTTGCCATGCCGGCGGCGGTGACGCTGCCCCCAACAATCCCCATGGAGGATGTCCTGGTCGCCTCGATCGACCTCCCGCAGGGCTATACGATCAACGACGGAAATCTTCGCTGGCAGAGTTGGCCACAGAACTCGGTTCCTCCAGGCTCCATCGACCGAAAGACCAAGCCAGAGGCATTGACAGAGTTCAAGGGAGCAGTCGTACGCAATTACCTCGGAGCAGGCGAACCCATCCGTGAGGAGAAGCTGGTCCGCGGATCATCCGGGCTGCTGGCTGCCCTCCTTCCAGCGGGCAAACGCGCTGTGGCGATCCGAGTGTCGGCGGAAAGCACAGCTGGCGGCTTCATCCTGCCCAACGATCGGGTTGATGTGCTCCAGACGCTCACACGACAGGCCGGCAACCAAAGCGAAAACCTTTCCCGCACACTCCTCACCAACATCCGCGTCCTGGCAGTGGACCAAAAAGCCGATGAAACAAAGAGCGACGCTGCCGTCGTCGGCAAGACCGTCACCCTCGAACTGAGCCCTGCTCAAGCCGAAACGGTCGCATCTGGGCAGGCGACCGGTGCCTTATCCCTTGCACTCCGCTCCGCGATCGACATTGGCGAAGCATCCGCGGCGAAGCATGAAGGCAGCGCCATCGTGAGAATACTGCGCGCAGGGCGCAGTGAACTTGTTCGGACACAGTAGGCTGCACCAACCTTTGGAAGAGCACCGTAAGAGTATGAGCTCGAAATGTCGGATATGACTTTGAACCCGTTGGCAGCGCTTCCCTCCGGCCCGCTGAACACATACTCGGACATCCACGCCCGTGCTGCCGTCCAACCCAATGAACCCCGGTCGCAGGCCACTCATCCCTTCCCTAAAATTGCAGACAACCTCTGCCGCATTCCTCGTGTCACAATCCATGCCTTTTGCGAAAGTCCCGATGTTGCCGCAGCTATGGAGCTCGCTGCAGCGGACCGCCGGATGTCGCGCGCCCACACATCTGTGCAGCTAGGAGGCATTGCTGCGGCTACTGCATTCTACCGGGAGGCTCCAACGCCTAACCTGATCCTCGTGGAGAGCCGATCGGCAGAGGCGGAATTTTGTTTTGAACTCGACAGACTTGCGGAAGTCTGTGACGCAGGTACCAGGGTGATGGCCGTTGGGTACACCAACGACATTGCGTTCTACCGAGAGATCATGACGCGCGGAGTCAGTGAGTACATCCTTGCTCCGGTTCAGCCCAATGCCGTGGTCGCGGCGGTCAGTGAGCTCTACGGCAAGACAACGTCAAGCAAGCTCGGACAAGTCTATGCCTTCATCGGCGCTAAAGGAGGAAGCGGATCATCCACGGTCGCTCACAATGTGGCCTGGTCCATGGCCCGGAGATCCAACCTGGATGTCATCATAGCCGACATGGATCTTCCATTTGGAACAGCTGCCCTCGACTTCGATGTCGATGGCGGGCCGGGCATCGCCGAGGCCCTTCAGGATCCACGGCGCATCGACGAGGTCCTGCTGGATCGGCTGCTGACGCAATGCGGTGATCATCTGAGCCTGCTCGCCGCGCCCGCGACGCTTGATCGCTCCTACGATCTGGACGAAGGTACCGTCGCAAGATTGATTGAGGTAGCCCAAGGCAGCGTGCCGTTCCTGGTTCTGGACATGCCACGGCAGTGGACAGCCTGGACGAAGAATACCCTCAACCTGGTCGATGAGGTCATCATCACGGCAACACCCGATCTCGCCAGTCTCAAAGTCACCAAGACCATCATCGACTCCCTGAAGCGGGCACGCCCGAGCGATCCGCCTCCCAAGATCGTTCTGAATCAGGTGGGAATGCCGAAACGACCTGAAATCAAGCCAAAAGCTTTTGCTGAGGCGGTGCAACTCGAACCGGATGCATGCATTCCATTCGACGCGCATTTGTTTGGAACGGCCGCCAATAACGGCCAGATGGTCGCTGAAGTGTCACCCAGAGCCGCAGCCGCAAAGTCATTCGCCGGGCTTGCGGAGATGCTAACGTCACGGCATCCCATAAAGGGCAGCAAGAGGACGCGCTTCAGCCTGGGGGCACTTTTCGAGAGGCTGAGGACCTGATGCGTCCTGAAACAATGCAGCGATCTCGCCGGTAACGCTATCGGGGGGCTGCCCCTAAGCCAAGGAGATCCTGCCGCTCCTTGATTTGCTCGCGCGCAGCATTGAAATGTGGGCCCTCATCTCCGACCGAAAGCACGGGCTTGCATGAGCCTGCGCACGAAAATGTCCTAACCGCCGCTCCGGAATAGAAGGTGGTGGTCTGGTAGCTGCTCGGGGTGACGCTGACAGTGGCGCTGAGAACCTCACGCCCACCCTCTCCCAAAACAATGAGATTGGTCACGCCCACAGCCTTCCCCGTCAGTACGATCGTGTGATCGTCATTCAACGTTCCATCGACAATACCTGGATTGCCGATGATGATCGTCCGTGCAGGCTCTGCGAATGCCAAGACTCTGGCAAAGTCGATCTTCACCCCGACTGTCGTGACGGTGCCATCCTTGACCCAGGCGACTTCCTCCGTCCCTCGCCCCTCTGCGCGCCGCATCTCATCCGCCATCACCTGCCCTGTGAAGCAGGTAAGCAGGAATGCAGCAATCGGAACAGGGATAATCTGGATAGTCGTCGGCATCCTGTACTCCCGGAGCGCTCACATCCTGCTTTGAATCCGTTAAATTTCCCCCTCAAGCAATTAGGCTGATTAGAGAAGACGGGAGCGGAGGCGTTCTAGGCCATCCGGCTGAATGGTTCGACGAGAGCCGCCCCCATACAATCGCAAGGCAAGGATCATCCAAACTCTGGTACTTGTCGCCGAAGCTGAAAGATTTGCAAGTGGCGCAAGTCGCGCATGGATGATCATACATCGAGGAACTGGGATGTTCGGCAAGAGGGGAGCAGACGAGCGGCTAAAGAGCCTGAAGGTCGCTCATGCTACGGCTTGGCCCGATAAACCAGAGAGCGCCTTGGCGGTCATGGCCGATCTGGCGATCGTTAACGTGGACACGAAGGGGCGCTTAACCAGCGCCCCCCCTGCTCAGTCTGCCCCCGCTGGTCAGCCGGCGGCGCGGAAGGACGAGCAGTATTACGCATTGAAAACTCAGGTCTTTGCCGCACTGATCGAAGCGATCGACGTGTCCCAGTTGGCCAAGATGGGTGCTCAGGAGTCTCGCGAGGCGATCGAAGACATCGTCAAGGATATCGTCACGGCCAAGAAGGTCGTGATGTCCATCGCCGAGCAGGACGCACTGCTCCAGGATATCTGCAACGACGTTCTCGGATATGGCCCTCTCGAACCTCTGCTGGCGCGCGACGACATTGCCGACATCATGGTGAATGGCGCCGACACCGTCTATATCGAGGTCGGGGGAAGGGTTCAGAAAACAGACATCCGCTTCCGCGACAACGCGCAGTTGCTCCATCTTTGTCAGAGGATCGTGAGTCAAGTTGGCCGCCGGGTCGATGAATCAAGTCCGATCTGCGACGCACGCTTGGCCGATGGATCCCGCGTCAACGTCATTGCCCCTCCGCTGGCCATCGATGGACCCACACTGACAATCAGAAAATTCAAGAAGGACAAGCTGACGCTCGACCAGCTGGTCAGGTTCGGCACCATTACGCAGGAAGGTGCGGAAGTTCTTCAGATTATCGGGCGTGTACGCTGCAATGTCATCGTATCGGGAGGCACCGGCTCAGGAAAGACGACATTGCTCAACTGCCTGACGCGCTACATCGAGGCGGGGGAAAGAATTGTCACCTGTGAGGACGCAGCCGAACTCCAGTTGCAGCAGCCGCACGTCGTACGACTTGAGACCCGTCCGCCCAACATCGAAGGCGAGGGCCAAGTCACTATGCGCGATCTTGTCAGGAATTGCCTTCGCATGCGGCCAGAACGCATCATTGTGGGCGAGGTCCGTGGCGCCGAAGCTTTCGATCTCCTGCAGGCCATGAACACGGGTCATGACGGCTCCATGGGAACCCTGCATGCGAACTCGCCACGGGAGGCTTTGAGCCGCATGGAATCGATGATCACCATGGGCGGATACTCGCTCCCTTCGAAGACAATTCGGGAAATGATCACCTCCTCCGTCGACGTGATCGTCCAGGCTGCCCGCCTGCGGGATGGCTCGCGCCGCATCACGCACATCACTGAAGTTCTCGGCTTGGAAGGCGACGTGATCATCACCCAGGATCTCTTCGTCTACGACATGATGGGCGAGGATGCACAAGGGAACATCCTGGGCAAGCATCGCTCCACGGGAGTGGGCCGTCCGCGGTTTTGGGATCGTGCCCGGTACTTCGGGGAGGAAAAGCGCCTCGCAGCCGCACTCGATGCAGCAGAGCAGTCTGTCCTTTAGGAGGAATGAGGGAGTGGAGCATGCTGGCACCTGAAACCCTTCCGATGGTCATAGCACTGCTGTCCGCACTCAGCGTCGGCGGGGCTGTTCTGTGCCTCGTGCCATCCCGGCTCATTGGGAAGCCGAACGCTTCGAGGCGCCTTCAGGCCATCACCGCACCCGATGGTTCTGCCGAACGGCGCGTCTATCCCGACGAGAGCAAGCGAAAGCGCATGATCGAGGCGACTCTGCGTGAGCTTGAGGACAAACAGAAGGTCAAGCAGGGAGCCAAACCGACTCTCACCGGGCGAATGCGCCAAGCCGGCTTGAAATGGAGCAGGAATGCCTATTACGGCATCTGTGCGGCCACGGGATTGACAACTCTCGTCGCTCTGCTCGGAGGACTGGGCATAAGCCTGTTTCCAGCCCTCGGGTTCGCAGCCGCGGGCGGCCTTCTGTTGCCGCACGTCTACGTCGATACTCAGCGTAAGTTCCGTCTCAAGAGATTTGCTGCAGAGTTCCCGAATGCGGTGGATGTCATCGTCCGCGGCGTGAAATCCGGCCTGCCTCTCGTCGACTGTCTCAAGATCATCTCTGTCGAGGCGCAGGAGCCTGTGCGCAGCGAGTTCAGGGTGATCCTAGAGGATCAGACTATGGGAATGCCGATGGATCAAGCAGTCCAGCGCCTCCCGGATCGGGTTCCTTTGCCGGAGACGGGTTTCTTCGCAATTGTCATCGCCCTGCAGAGTCGCACAGGCGGCAGCTTGTCGGAAACTCTGACGAACCTCTCGAAGGTTCTGCGGGAACGGAAGAAGATGCAGGCAAAGATCAGAGCGGTCAGCTCCGAGGCGAAATCCTCTGCCGCCATCATCGGCTCTCTCCCGATCGTTGTCGCCGTCCTGCTCTATCTCACGTCGCCGGATTATATCATCCTCTTGTTCACGACTTTCCTGGGAAAGATTGTCCTTGCCGCAAGCGCATTCTGGATGGGAATTGGAATGCTCGTGATGCGCAAGATGATCAACTTCGAGATCTAAGCTTCGCCATGGATATACGCACCTTGATCGGCAACACGGATGTGCTGATCGCCTGTTCCGCAGCCCTCTCGGTCTTTTCAGCTGCCTTGCTGGTGGCTTGGCCCTACATCGCGAAGGATCAGCTCAGCGCTCGGATGGCGCAGGTCAACAGCGAGCGTGAGGGGATCAGGGTGCGAGAGCGAAGCAGGCTCAACAGCCAACTCGGGACGCTCAGGCTCAAGCATGAGCCCAGGAAATTTTTTGCGAGCATTGTCGAGAAATTCAACCTTGCGAAGGAGGCCGAAAGCGGGGAGCTGGTGCGGGTGCTCCGCATGGCCGGTCACCGAGGCTATGGTGCTATCGTGACCTTCCTGGCAGCTCGGATGCTCGCGCCCGTCGCCATGCTCGTCCTAGCGGCCTTCTACATCTTCATTGTTCTTGATCTGCAGCACCCCCTGCTGGTCAAGATCATCCTGGTGCTGGCGGCAGCCTGGCTGGGATACTTTATGCCGCTCCTTTATCTCAAGAACAGGATCACGAAACGCCAGTCCGCGATCCGCAAGGCTTGGCCAGACACCCTCGACCTACTTCTGATCTGTATCGAGTGCGGGATGGGGATAGAAAGCGCCTTCAGAAAAGTCTCGGAAGAAATCGGATCCCAATGCCCGGAGCTTGCCGAGGAAATCAGTCTTACCACTGCCGAACTGTCGTATCTCCAGGATCGCCGCAAAGCCTATGAAAACCTCGGAGAACGCACTGGTCTCGACTGCGTTAAAAGTGTCGTCACGAGTCTGATCCAGTCAGAAAAGTACGGCACTCCCTTGAGCCAGTCGCTGCGTGTACTGGCGCAGGAAAACCGGGACATGCGCATGAGCGAAGCTGAGAAGAAGGCAGCATCGCTTCCGCCAAAGCTCACCGTGCCGATGATCGTATTCTTCCTGCCCGTGCTCTTTGGCGTCATCCTTACGCCTGCGTACATTCAGGTCACGAGCATCAACTAGGAGCGTGAGAGATGAGGTTCAGCCGAGCCGTCGCCGTTCTGCGCTTCAGCCTTCGCCGGGCGGCACTGACCATTGCTGGCACATTCAGAGCCTTCGCTCTCGACATGCGAGGCAATGTGGCGATCGTCACCGCTTTGGCATTCCCGACCTTGCTCGGCGCCGCGGGTCTGGGAATTGAGGTTTCCCATTGGTACCGCGTCCAGCGCGCCTTGCAGAACGCGGCCGATTCCGCGGCCATTGCCGCCGCAACCAATGGGAGCGCCACCTACGCGGCCGAAGGGCTCGCTGTGGCAGCCACATACGGCTTCGTCAATGGCGTGAACGGTACATCCGTCACACTCACGGACAAGGCGCCCTGCCCGGCTGGCGGATCGAACTGCTACGGCGTGACGATCACCCGCTCAGTCCCGCTTATTCTCTCACACCTTGTCGGCTACAGGGGCAACGTGACGGTCGAAATCGTCAAGGATGGCAAGTCCAGCAGCGCACGCCAGACCTCGCTGCAGGCACAATCCCTCGCCCTGAGGATACCCACCCCGCGAGCCTACTGCGTCCTCGCTCTGGGAAACGATGGAGCGAAATTCGACGACATCGTCGTCAACGGTGGATCGAAGTCCAATCTGACCAATTGCGGGATCATGTCCAACAACGATCTGACGTGCAATGGCAGCCATCAGATCGCTGATTATGCTGACTCCAGTTCGGGGGATCCATCGGGCTGCGGCCGGGCACCGAACAGGGGGCCGGTTCCGAGGCTCGGCGACCCATACTCTCACCTTGCCTCCAACATCCCTGCAAACCCATGCGGCAGTTATCCCGGAGAGCAATGGGGCTCAGTCCCGGCGATACCACCCGACGGCGTTTATACTGTCTGCGGAAACCTCAAACTTCTGGCGGATGTTGCCATAGGGTCCCGCCCCGGCGGCACTGTCATCGTCATATACAATGGTCAACTCGACACGGTCGGCCATACGTTTCGGGGAACCGACCTCACCGTCGTCTTTGCCGGGACCAATGGTCCTGGCTATAGCCATATCGTCACCGGCACCAACAAAGGGGGCATCGACATTACTGCGCCAAAGAGCGGCCCCTGGAAAGGGGTGGCGATCTACCAGGCTCCCAATCTCACGACCGGGGTAGATATTACGTCTGCTGGCAATGGCCCGACTTGGAATATCACAGGACTGGTATACCTGCCTCACGCGAGCGTCACTTTCAGCGGTGCGGTCAACAAGTCCAGCAGTGGCAATGCCTGCTTCAGTCTTGTCGTCGACAATCTGACTGTCAACGGGACCGGGATGATCCTGTCCAACGGGTCCGACTGTATCGACGCGGGCCTGGATCTGCCATCGTATCGACGCGGCCGCCTGGTCGGGTAAGGTATTTGCATGCCAAAGCGCAGATTTTCAAATTTCCGGACAATCTGCGCTGCCGAGCAGAACATCTGCGGAATGGGATCCCGTCGCGCTTCTCTCCGGGACTTCGTAGAATGTCACAGGGGTGCGGCTGGGATCGAGTTTGCTCTTGTGGCGAGCACCCTGTGCCTCCTGGTGCTGAACATATTTGATGTTGCAAACTACATCTATACGCGCATGCAAGTGGAAAATGCCGCCCAGATGGGCGCTCAGGCCGCTTGGAAAACGTGCGATCCGACGACGCTTCCAGCAACAAAGCTTTGTGCAGGACTAGGGACTGCCGTTACAGCGGCCGTGCAAAGCACCTCTCTCGGCAACACCGTCTCACTCCAATCCGGTGCTCTTTCCGAGGGTTACTACTGTCTCAATCCCTCCGGCGACCTGCAGCCTGTTGGAACGCTTGATGCCCGCCCTGTCGACTGCTCGGCAACATCCATGCCCAATCTACAGCCGGGAAATTATATCAAGGTCAGCGTCACCTATTCCTACAGGCCGCTGTTTTCGGGCCTCACCGTGGCGCGCTTCCTCGAGACCCCCGTCCAGAGCACCTCTTACATGAGACTGCTCTGATGAAGGCTCCCCTCTTGAAGCGTGTGACGGAGGATGAGAAGGGAGCGACAGCAATCGAATTCGCTCTCGTTGCGCCAGCGCTGCTGAGCTTGATAGTCGCTGTCATCAACGTGTCGCTGCTGGGACTGACATCGGCCAGTCTGCATTACGCAGTTGAAGAAGGGGCGCGGTGCGCTGCGGTCAGGCTGGTTTGCCCTGAGCCGAGAAGTCGCTATTTCGCTCCAGGTCCCGCTCCAGTCTTCACACTAACAAGTACAGTCTGCGGATCCTTGCTGAGCGCCACGGTCACGTTCAATCTCAATGCCGTGCTTATCCAGAAATCCATTCAGCTGTCTGCCAAGGCCTGCTATCCCTGAAGGTACAAAAATGAGGGGTGTCGGACATCGGGTGACCGCCGGAACTCCAGCCTTTGCGTGACGAAGTCCTCATTGGAGGTTAGACAGCGGCATGCCTCGCTTCAATTTCTCCCGTTCGGTGAAACCCGGCGACAGCGGGTCTCACAGCATCCCTGTGCCCCTTGCCTGGCCCCTCGTTAAGAACGCCCCGTGGGCGGTTTGGATAAGGGCGCGCCCCTGCAACGGCTGCCGCAGCCCGGTTGCTGACGCCAAAGTAGCGAAAGATCGCCGCCATGTGAATCTTCACAGTTCCTTCGCCGAGCTTGAGGGCAAGCGCTATTTCTTTGTTAGACTTACCCTGTACGAGAAGGTCGAGTACGTCTCTCTGTCTTGAGGTCAAAAGGTGCATTGAGGCGGTTTGGGGAGCACTTGGCTGAACATGAGCCGGTTCGTCGGCTTGCTCTTTCAATCCGGTCGGCCCAGGGGCGATCTCCGCGAGACATGATGGCACGTAGACCCCGCCTTCAAAAATGGTGCTCAGAGCCTTCACGAGGTCAGCAACGGGGAGGCTTCTCACGATATACCCATGGACGCCCGCCTCCAGGGCGAGGAGAATATCGCGCCGTAACGTCGACGCCGAGATGGCAGCAACACGTGTGTTAGGAAAACACTCTCGTATGGAGCGCAGATTGGTCGGCGTTTGCGCTCCCGGCATCGAGAGGTCCAACAGGGCGATCTCTACTGGTGCATTGTCAGTGAGACGCTCCAGCGCCTCGTCAAGCGACGATGCCTCCAGGACCTCCGAGAAGCCGAAGTGCCGGGTGAGAATTGCAGCTGCAGCAAGACGGAAATATGCGTCCTTGTCAGCAATGAGCCCTACGCGCTTGCCAGTACTCATTGAAATCTGCCCCAAAGGTATGTTGCTAGAGGTACTATGGTGTTCTGCGGTTAATTTCTTGTAAGCACTAAAGGCGAGAAATAGAACTGCACCTGGCTGTGGCTTTTGGGTCCGCGAGGTGCACCAGTCTTCGTGAACTCCTCGGGTGACGCCCGAGGATCCGCGAAGTAGGTAGGTGGCCAATTGACACGCCACAACTGTCTGCGCCGGCACTCACTGTGGGATCGCCTCCGTCACGCCATTAGCTTTGAGCTCGGCGGCCTTGCTCTGGTGTCGCCGCTCGGCGCGTGGGCCTTTGACCTGCTGGTGGCTGACATCACTGTGGTCAGGATTGCTTGTGCGATTATCGCAACGGTGTGGACGTACGCCTATAATTTAGCTTTCGACACTATCCTGCAGCGTCTGAGCGGCGGAACTCAAAAGAGCATCTCCGTTCGCGTCCTGCAGGCTGTCCTGTTTGAAGCCGGACTTCTGGCCATGCTGACGCCCCTCATGGCATGGTATCTGGGTATAAGCCTTCGCCATGCCTTCCTCATGGATGTCGTGTTTGCCCTTTTCTATGTTGTCTATGCGTTCCTGTTCAATTGGGCGTACGACCTGATTTTCAGCGCGTCTGCGTGGCATGAGTCGGTGAACTCAAAAGGCGCTTTCCCAAAGGAATATGCCACATCGGCTCGCAGTCTGGTTGAAAGGAAAGCCGGCCTGAGAAGGCATGATGTCGAGCACCAATCGGCGTGACGGCCCAGACTTGGGGCATTGAAAACTTGCTGGTGCCCTCACCCGATGACACCGCGTAGGACACCCTCCAATCCCCGCCAACATACCGCCTGATGCCAGCAGTCCACCCACGGCAGGATCCGGAGTCCCTCCCGTCTTACTTGCGTGGCACGATCTTGCCGGACAGCGTTCGCTTCCACAGGCTTGCCTTTCCAAACGGCAAGGGTCGCTTGGGCGCGTCCGCCCCAATGTGTCGGATCTTCTGGCGCTTGGCCCGTGCGGCGCGCCGGTGATCCTCTCGGGTCTTTTGAACAGCACAGGCCTGATGGGCCGGTCCTAGATTGGCGAAGTCGTCCGAACCCCCGAGTTCAAGCGCCCGGATATGCTCGACAATCCATCGCTCGCGCACCCCGTCGATCCTTCCGGAACATAGCACACATCGCCCCCCTGTCTTCTCCCACACCTTGAGCCTCCGATGCGGTGTCAACTTCTGCCGCACAGTGGTGCCCACATCGGTGCTGTCGACGAACGGCATCTGCCTGTCACTCGGCACGGTCGCAGGGAGAAGTCGGCTCCCCAAGTTGGTCCGGGCTGACCTCGGAGCCGAGCAGCGCTCTGGCTTGTTGTACGAGACGATCCCATTCACGACACACGCGCTGATAACGAGTGATGAGAAGGACCATCTCGTGCTCGCGTTGCAGATCCGTCGGCACCAGTCGCGCCTGCATACCAAGCGAAGCCACCGTTGGGATCTGGGTACGAACCGATTGGTGTTGAGGAACGACAGGCGCCTTGTGCCGCTGCTTCCGTGATGATCTCGTCATGGCAATCTCCTGCTCATGCATCTTAAACGTTATATCGTTTATAAAGTTCCCTTGGGTAAACCACCTGGGGATCAGGAGAGCGCCTATTAGAGCGTGGACGTGACCGACTAGCACCCGGGAAGGCCCACCAACTATGCATATTGCAGCACCGTATCAAACGACGATGGTGGCAGGCTCTTTCCCGGATTTGGCAGAACGAAGCCAATACTGAGCAGGTGCACACGCGTAGAAAAAGCTCGCTTCTAAGGTCCCTAAGGCTGAACACGTCAGCCATGTCGCTCCACATTTGCTTGATGTTGCGGGAGGACGCCTTGCGGAATAGAGATTGGTGGGCCCGGCAGGACTCGAACCTGCAACCAGACCGTTATGAGCGGCCGGCTCTAACCATTGAGCTACAGGCCCTTCCAAGGAAGGGATGCACCTTCTGGCCAAGAGAAAGCCCCTTGGCCATTCTGGAGCACGATGGGTGCCCTTTCACTGTTCCTGTAATACATCGCATCCCCCGTCAAGCCGGTTCTGCCATGACGGCCCTGTCCTGGCTGTCGCATGGACTGTTGCCAGACCGGCCCTTGATCCGCGCGAAATTCGACCATCTGTTCGGTATCCTGACCGGTGGAGGAAGAGATGGGGCTGCTTGTCGACGGGGTCTGGCAGGACCGGTGGTACGACACCACGAGTACGGGCGGCCGCTTCGTGCGGACGAACGCTGTCTTCCGTCACTGGATCACGGCAGATGGCTCCCCCGGCCCGACCGGCGAAGGTGGGTTCAAGGCCGAGAGCGGGCGCTATCACCTCTATGTGTCGCTAGCCTGCCCCTGGGCGCATCGCACCCTGATTATGCGCCGGCTCAAAGGGCTGGAGGCGATGATCGGCGTCTCCGTCGTGCACTGGCGCATGCTGGACCATGGCTGGACCTTCGAGGACGGTCCCGGCGTCGTCCCGGATCCCATCCATGGCTCCCGCTACCTGCATCAGGTCTACACCGCCGCCAAGCCCGACTATTCGGGGCGCGTGACGGTGCCGGTGCTCTGGGACAAGACGAACGGGACCATCGTCAGCAACGAATCCGCCGAGATCATCCGCATGATGAACGTGGCTTTCGACGGCATCGGGGCAAAGCCCGGCGACTACTATCCCGAGGATTTGCGCCCTGAGATCGACAGCCTCAATGCGCGCATCTACGATCATATCAACAATGGCGTTTACAAAGCCGGTTTCGCGACAACGCAGCCAGCTTATGAGGAGGCCGTGCGCCCGCTCTTCGAGGCGCTCGATGCACTCGACGAGCGCCTGTCCTCACGCCGCTATCTCTGCGGCAGCAGGCTCACCGAGGCCGACATCCGCCTCTTCACCACGCTGGTGCGTTTCGATCCGGTCTATGTCGGCCACTTCAAGTGCAACTTGCGCCGCATCGCAGACTATCCGCATCTCTCCGGCTACCTGCGTGACCTCTACCAGACGGACAGAATCGCCGAGACGGTGAACATGGCTCACATCAAGGGGCACTATTACGAGAGCCACGAAACCATCAACCCCACCGGCATCGTGCCGGCCGGGCCTGTCCTGGATCTCGATGCGCCGCACGGCCGCGAGCGGCTTCAGGGCCGGTAGACCTCAATGGCTTCGGCAAAGCCTTGCACTGCATGGGCGCCAAGCGGTGAAGGATCTCCCCACAGGTGCTCCACGAACGGCTTCGACATGAGCAGCGGCTCACCCAGCCGCTTGTTCAGTTCGGCGATGCGGCTTGCGAGATTCACGTCACGTCCGATCACGGTGAAGTCGAGTCGCTGGCCGGAACCGACATTGCCATAGGCAGCATCGCCATGATGCAGGGCAAAGCCCACGCTGATCGGCACGGGGAAGCGCCCCTCGCTGTTCGCCGCCTCGATACGGCGAAGCGCATTGACGGCGGCTGTGAGCGCCGATTGCGCCGCACCGCCCGTGTCGTCGCCCTTGTCTCGCACGATCGCCAGCACACCATCGCCCAGATATTTCAGCACCTCGCCGCCTTCGTCCTCAATGGGCGGCACGAGGCAGTCGAAATAGGTGTTCAGCAACTCGACGGCGCTCTCGGGACTGAGCGTCGAGGAGATATGCGTGTAGTCGCGCATGTCGGCGAACAGAATGGCCGAGCGGATGCGCGTGACCTGCCCGCGCTGGATCGTCCCGGAGAGGATCGCCTTGTGGGGGTCGTCGCCCACATAGATGCGCAACACCTGGTCGAGGCGATTGCTGGTTGCTCGCAACTCGGTGACGAGCGCGAAGGAGGGCATCACCATGCGCAGGATCGTGAGCGCGCGCTGGCCGAACCCGCCGGGTGTCCGGGTTGCGAATGAGATCGCGTTCTGGGCTCCATTCGTGAACAGGATCGGAACCGTGACGTATTGCCGGTAGCCCGCCTCCTTCAGCTCCGGGATGACCGCAAAGAGATCGTCGGCGGTCTCGTCCAAGTCCAGGATGAGCCATTCGCCCGTGCGGTTCACATAGGCGAAGGGACTTGCCTGGTAGACGGCTTCACGGCGGTCCCCGTGCGGCAGATAGCGCACGACCGTGCCCTCCTCCCGGGTCCAGAACCGGCCAATGCCCGCATATTCCGTATGGAGCGCCTCGATGGCCGAGACGGCCCGGTCGATGGGCAACCCCAGGTCGATCAGGCGGGTGAGGAAACCGGCCAGGACTTCGTTCGCATCCTCCATGCGGGCCGCGATGGTGACGAGCCAGTCCCGCAGGGCGACGACGCGCGACAGGCTCTCCGTGTCGAGGCTCTTGGCCATGGTCAGGAGATCGTCCGAGAGGTCTGTCGAGGGAGGCAGCGTCATAAGGCCAAGGTGTGTTGCCCCCGCCGAACCTTCAAGGCACAGGGAGGTATTCGCTGGAAAAAGCTGATATGCGCCTCGATCGGGCGATCATTTTGCGGGCAATCGTTTTGACACACGGCAGCCCTCGTACTAGAGCCGAACCATGGCAAGTATCGATACGCTTTTCGTCACTAAAGTCTACCGCGCCGAGCTGGCCGGCTCTAAAGCCGAACAGCGTAATGCCGAGCTTGAGGCCGCCTCCCTGTCGATCGCCGAGGACGACGAGGCCGGGCAGCGCTGGTGCGCCAAGCACGGCTATCCGGGCTATACGTCCTATGCGTCCCTCAACGACCTGCCTTGGCGAGTTCCGGTCTTCGGCGATCTCCTGAAGGAGATCGACAAGCATGTGGCGGCCTTTGCCAAGGAGCTGGAATACGACCTCCAGGGCCGCAAGCTCGTCATGGACAGCCTCTGGATCAACATCCTGCCGCCCGGCGGCATCCACACCTCGCACATCCACCCGCATTCGGTGATCAGCGGCACCTATTACGTCACGATCCCGGAGGGAGCGAGCGCCCTCAAGCTCGAGGATCCACGCCTCGGCTTTATGATGGCGGCCCCGCCCCGCAAGGCCAAGGCCAAGCCGGAGAATCGGCAGTTCGCCTACATGAAGCCCGCTCCCGGCACGGTGCTGCTGTGGGAAAGCTGGCTGCGCCATGAGGTGCCGTTGAACGAGGCGGAATCCGAGCGCATCAGCATCAGCTTCAACTATGCCTGGCAATAAGGGCAGCAGTCGAGAAATAGACGCCTCGTTTCCGGCGACACAGGCCCGGCTCCTGCGCTAGAACATCGTCATGCAACTGCTTCGTGACGACGACACTCTCTTTGCCGCCCTGATCGCCCGCGATCCTTCCTATGAAGGCTTCGCCTATGTGGGCGTGAAGACGACCGGCATCTTCTGCCGCCTGACCTGCCCGGCCCGCAAGCCGAAGCGCACGAATGTAATGTTCTTCGCCTGCAGAGACTCGGCCCAGGAGGCGGGCTTTCGTCCGTGCCTGCGCTGCAAGCCGCTCGACATCAAGCCGCCTGCGAGCGAGGCGCTCCAGACGCTCAGAGAGCGGATCAAGGCGGAGCCCGACAGACGGTGGAGCGCGGAAGACCTGAAGGCGCTGGGCTATGATCCCTCGACGGTGCGCCGCGCCTTCCAGCGCGAATACGGCGTCACCTTCGCGCAATATGCCCGGTCGCAGCGGCTGGGGCTTGCGGTCGGCACCTTGCAGCAGGGAGGCTCGGTGATGGATGCGCAGCTCGATGCCGGCTACGAATCCGGCAGCGGCTTTCGCGAGGCCATCAGCCGGCTCATCGGCGATGCGCCGGCACGCATGACGGCGCACCAGATCCTCACGGCGCAATGGCTCGATACCCCCATCGGCGCGATGCTGGCCGTGGTGGACGATGCGGGCGTTCACCTGCTCGAATTCGCCGAGCGCAAAGCGCTTCCCAATGAGATCAAGCGACTGCGCGAGCGTGTCGGGCCGATCCGCTTCGGCCATCACCCGATGCTCGACAGGCTTGCCGGTGAGATAGAGCAATACTTTTCAGGACAGCTGACGGCATTCACCGTGCCTGTCGTCCAGAAGGGCACGGCTTTCGAGGCCAATGTCTGGAATGCTCTGCAGCAAATTCCGGTTGGTCAGACCCGCAGCTACGGCGCACTCGCGCACGCGATGGAGCGCCCCAATGCAGTGCGTGCGGTGGCACGGGCGAACGGCGCCAATCAGGTGGCGATTATCGTCCCGTGTCATCGGGTGATCGGCGCCGACGGATCCATGACCGGCTACGGTGGAAAGATCTGGCGCAAGCAATGGCTGCTGAATCACGAGCAGCGCATGGCAACAGTACAACCATAGACCTGAGGTTAGAGATGCCTGATCAAGTCACGAAGGCGCAGGCGTTCAAGGCGCTGCACGTTCCGGGCGACCCGATCATCCTGTTCAATGTCTGGGATGCAGGCACGGCGAAAGCCGTTGCAGCCAGCGGTGCCAAGGCGCTCGCGACCGGCAGTTGGTCCGTTGCAGCGGCGTATGGCTTCGAGGACGGCGAGCATATGCCCTTCGACCTCGCGATCGCCAATCTGGAGCGCATCATAGCGGCCACCGATCTTCCCGTGACCATCGACCTGGAGAGCGGTTACGGTGCCAATCCCGACGAAGTCGGTGCAAGCGTTGCCCGCGCGGTGCAGTCCGGCGCCATCGGCTGCAATATCGAGGACAGCTCGCGTGAGACCAAGCCTTTGCGCGCCGTCTCCGAACAGGCGGCGCGGCTCAAGGGAGCGCGGCACGCAGCTGACAAATTGGGCATTCCGGCCTTCCTCAATGCGCGTACCGACGTATTTCTCATCGCCCCGGCAGATACGCATGAAGGTCTTGTCACGGAGGCACTCGAACGGGGACGTGCCTATGCCGATGCCGGCGCGGATGGCTTCTTCGTGCCGGGCCTCGTCAATGAGACATTGATCGCGCGCGTGGTTGAAGGATCTCCCCTGCCGGTGAATGTCATGTTCAACGCAGCCATGCCGCCGGCTGCGCGTCTTGCCGAACTCGGCGTCGCCCGCATCAGCCACGGGCCGGGACCATATCGGATGATGATGAAGGCGCTTGAGAACGCTGCGAGGGAAGCCCTGCTCTAGCAGGGCCCACCTCACCTCAACCGCGCGCCTTCTCGATCTTCGGCAGGAAATAAGCGAGCAGCCCGATGGCCGGAAGGAACGAGCACAGCTTGTACACGGTCTCGATGCTCGTCGCGTCCGCGAGATATCCCAGGGCCGCAGCGCCCAAGCCCCCCATGCCGAAGGACAGGCCGAAGAACAGGCCGGCGATCATGCCGACACGGCCGGGCACAAGCTCGGTCGCGTAGACAAGGATCGCCGAAAAGGCGGAAGCGAGCACGACACCGATGATGACGCTCAGCACCGCCGTCCAGAACAGGCCGGCATAGGGCAGCAGGAGCGTGAACGGCAGCACGCCGAGGATCGAGATCCAGATCACGTAGCGCCGGCCGATCCTGTCGCCGACCGGGCCGCCAAGCAGCGTGCCGGCCGCCACCGCACCAAGAAAGATGAACAGGTAGACCTGCGCATCCTGCACCGACAGCTGGAACTTCTCGATCAGGTAGAAGGTGTAGTAGCTGGTGAGGCCGGCCATGTAGAAGTTCTTCGAGAAGACCAGCAGCATCAGGATCGTGATCGACACGGCGATGCGCCCACGCGACACGGGCGAGGTCTTCTGCGCCGCTTTCGGCTTCGCTTTCAGCTCAACCAGCTTGTCCCGATACCAGCGCCCGACCGCAGACAGGATCAGCATCGCGAGCAGCGCCACGGCGGAGAACCACGCAATGCTGCCTTGGCCGAACGGCACCACGATGAAAGCCGCAAGCAGCGGCCCCAGCGCCGTGCCGGCATTGCCGCCGACCTGGAACACCGATTGCGCCAGCCCGTGCCGTCCACCCGAGGCCATGCGGGCAACGCGGGAGGATTCAGGGTGGAAAACCGACGAGCCCATGCCGACGAGCGCAGCCCCCAGAAGCAGCATCGGATAAGAATGGGCCTGCGAGAGCGTCAGCAGGCCGACCAGGGTGAAGCCCATGCCGACCACGAGGGAGAAGGGCTGCGGCCTGCGGTCCGTGAACGTGCCGACCAACGGCTGCAGCAGCGATGCGCTCATCTGGAACGTCAGCGTCAGCAGGCCGATCTGGCCGAAATCGAGGCGGTAATTGTCCTTCAGGATCGGGTAGATCGCCGGAAGCAAGGACTGGATGAGGTCGTTCAGCAGGTGGGACACGCTGATGGCAGCTAGGATGGGCACTGCGACCCTTTCCGCCGAGGTCTGGACGGGTGCGGCGGGCATGACGGGTGATTTGGTGTCCATCGAGGGTTCTTTTGTTATGGCAGCGGGCCCGGAGCTTGCCTCCGGAGGCGTTTCCAATCCTCCTATAGCCCAGAACACGATGTCGATCCCCTGCCCATCCTGCAATCCTGGGCTACGGTCCAGGCGGGGCAAGGACCCTGTTCCTGGGGGACAGACACTCAAATGCAACAAAATATCGCATAGGTCACAACTTTTTCCCATTTAGACTCTAGCGATAGGAAATCAAGCAATAAGCCCGGCAACCGGGACAGTGATTAGAACAAGGGGTATTTCATGTCTCAGGCTACGTCCTACGAGCAATTGATGCTCGAACTGGTGAACCGGGAGCGCGCCAAGGCCGGCGCCCAGCCGCTCGCCTTCAATGGGAACCTGAACGAATCAGCCGATGCACACAGCAACTGGATGATCTCGGCCGACGTGTTCAATCACACGGGATTGGGTGGCTCGTCCCCGCACCAGCGGATGATGAATGCCGGCTACAGCTTCACCGGCTTCTATGCCTCGGGCGAGAACATTGCCTGGGCGAGCCTCCGGGACCCGGCAGGGCTGCAGGACGAGGTGGAATACCTGCACACGAACCTGATGAACAGCCCGGACCACAAGGCGAACATTCTCAACGGCAACTTCCAGGAAGCCGGCATCGGATTCCAGACCGGCGGTTATCTGACCTGGGACGCGGCCTTCGTCACACAGAACTTCGCCCGCTCTGGCACCCAGGCCTTCCTGACCGGCGTCACGATGGACGATAGGGACGGCGACCGGTTCTACGACATCGGCGAAGGGCTCGGCGGCATTACAGTAACGGCCGTGAGCTCGACCGGGGTCAAGTACACGACCACAACGGGGGCCGCAGGGGGCTATAACCTGGCCTTGGCGGCGGGCGCATATACGGTCACGTTCTCGGGCAGCGGCTATACTCCTGTCACCAAGCAGGTGACCATCGGGAGCGCGAACGTGAAGCTCGATCTCATCGATCCGGTTGGCGGCACGACCACCAGCAGCACCCCGATCATCGGCACGGCGACGGTCAACAGCCTCTCGGGCACTTCGGCCGCCAACACGATCAAGGGCATGGGCGGCAACGACAAGCTCTACGGCAAGGCCGGCAATGATAAGCTTTACGGCGGCACCGGCAGCGATGGGCTCGTGGGCGACAGTGGCAGTGACCGGCTCTATGGCGAGAGCGGCAACGACAGGCTCAACGGGAGCAGCGGCAACGACTTTCTCTCCGGCGGCACAGGGGCCGATACATTCCGCTTCACGGGCAAGTGGGGTGCCGACAAGATCACTGATTTCAGGAACGGGATCGACCGCATCGACCTGCGCGGCAACGGCCTGAGCTTCGGTGAGCTCAGCATCGCGCGCGGCAATGGCGACGGTGACGGCGTGGCCGATGACGTGATCATCAAGGCCGACGGACAATCGATTGCGCTTCTCAACGTGAAGGCATCGCTGATCGGCGCCTAGGACTTCCTGTTCTGAGTTCACATCCCTCGACAAAGAAAAAGGCGGGCCAAGAGCCCGCCTTTTTGCTGATCGGCTGTCGGATCCCTTATTCGGCCGCGACGAGCACCGTCTCTCTTGCAGGAGCACGCGTCTCGACGGCGCCGTCATAGACGGCCTGATCGAGAACGCCCTCCTCCTTCGCCACGAGCACGGGGACGAGAACCTGGCCGGTGACGTTGGTCATGGTGCGCATCATGTCGACCACGCGGTCGATGGCGATGATGTAGCCGATGCCCTCCAACGGGAGGCCAGCCGTGCTCAGGGTGAGCGTCAGCATCACGATGGAGGTGCCGGGCACGCCCGCCGTGCCGAGCGAACCGAGCACAGCCGTGAGGCCGATGAGCACATACTGCGTCACCGTGAGATCGAGCCCGAAATACTGCGCGATGAAGATCGACGCGATGGCGGGATAGATCGCCCCGCAGCCATCCATCTTCACGTTGGCGCCAAGCGGAACCGCGAAGCTCGCATAGCTCTGCGGCACGCCGAGCTTCTCCACTGCAACACGCAAGCTCATCGGCAGGGTGGCGAGGCTCGACGAGGTGGCGAAAGCCATCTGCATGGCCGGTGCCGCACCACGGAAGAAGCGGCCCACCTTCAAGCCATGCAGCTTCAGGAGACCGCCATAGACCACGACGATATGGAACAGGCAGGCGAGATACATGGCGGCGATGAACTTGCCGAGCGGCAGCAGCGAAGCAAGGCCGTAGCGCCCGACCACCCAGGCGATCAACCCAAAGGTGCCGATGGGCGTGAGCTGCAGCACCCAGCGGGTGATGCGGAACACGAGCGTGGCACCCTGATCGACAAGGCTGCGGATGCCGGCGGTCTTCTCGCCGAGAGACACGAGGGCAGCGCCGACGATTCCGGAGAAGAACAGCACCTGCAGCACGTTGGTGTCGGCCATAGCCTTGATCGGGTTTGTCGGCACGATGCCGATCAGCACCTCGAGCGGGGTCGGGATCGTGCGCGGCTTCACCTCGCCC
The DNA here is from genome assembly GCF_014699075.1 of Microvirga sp. Lineage (GTDB taxonomy): Bacteria > Pseudomonadota > Alphaproteobacteria > Rhizobiales > Beijerinckiaceae > Microvirga. The sequence continues at coordinate 420,814 of NZ_JACXAB010000003.1, forward strand.
AGCGGCAGGTTCGACAGGCCGAGGCCCGGGTCGATCAGGTGGCCGAAGGCGATGCCGACCAGCACGGCAATCGCCGAGGTGGCGACGAACCAGAACAGGGTGCGCAAGCCCAGACGCGCCACGTTGCCGGCTTCCGCGAGCTTCGCCACGCTGGACGTAATGGTGAAGAACACGAGCGGGATGACGATCATCCGCACGAGGTTCAGGTAGATGTCGCCGAGCGGCTTGAACCAGACGGCCGCCTGCTCGCCGGCAAGGACGCCCGCGAGGATGCCGAGGGCGAAGCCCACCGCAACCCGCTGCCAGAGCGGACGGGTAAACCACGTTTGCAACATGTTAATTGCCTTATATTTACGAAGATATATGCAAATAGCCTTTGTGCGGGCGAAGCACAAATGTCGCGGGCGCAGGGCTGAGGCCGCCGAAGTGCATGGATGGGTGCGGCTCACAATGGTGTGTGGCGGCTTGCGGTCGAGGAACGCGGGTCCATCTCGGATCTTGTCGGACGGTAACAGGATATCCGAAGTACCCATGCCCGCTTGTCTTCATCTCGGCTTCCGAAAGGTTGGATTGGCGCTCCTGCTCATGGTCGGCGGCAGCGTCATTGCGGTGGCCCAACCTGCCTCTCCTCCACCGGCCGTTCCCGACACCCGGCTGATCGAAGAAGCAGTCGAACGGGCCAAGCACCTGCCCAACCTCCGCTCCCTTATCGTCACCCATAACGGCACCATCCTGACGGAGCAGGCGCTCGGTGGCGCCCGGCTGGATCGTCCGACGAACATCAAGTCGGCGTCGAAGACCATCATGTCGGCGCTCGTCGGCATCGCCATCGAGCGCGGAGTGCTGCAGGGCGTCGACCAGCCGGTGGCGTCGATCCTCGAACAGAGCATCCCTTCGGACGCCGATCCGCGCGTGAGGCAGATCACCATCGGGCATCTGCTCTCCATGCGGGCTGGGCTGGAGCGCACCTCCGGCCGCAATTACGGCGCCTGGATCAGCAGCGGCAACTGGGTGCGGGACGCCCTCTCGCGGCCGTTCGTGGATGAGCCCGGCGGACGCATGCTCTATTCCACCGGCAGCACGCATCTTCTCTCGGCCGCCCTCACACGCGCCTCGAAGCGCAGCACCCTGGAGCTTGCCCGCGACTGGCTCGGCGAGCCGCTGGAGATCACGGTCGCCCCATGGACCCGCGATCCGCAGGGCATTTATCTCGGCGGCAACGAAATGGCGCTCTCGCCCCGCGCCCTTCACCGCTTCGGCGAGATGTATCGCCAGAGCGGCATGATCGACGGCAAGCGCGTGGTGTCGGAGAACTGGATCAGGGAATCGTGGACGCCGCGCACGTCCTCGCCCTTCACCGGCGACTCTTACGGCTATGGCTGGTTCATGCGCGACATGCGCGGGCACAAAGCCCACTACGCCTGGGGCTTCGGTGGGCAGATGCTCTACGTGATCCCCAGCCTCGGACTGACGATCACCATGACCTCCGACCCGACGGAGCCGTCACGGGAGGACAACTATATCGGCCAGCTCCACGCGCTCGTCGCGGATGGCATCGTACCTGCTCTTTTGCCAAAGACGGAAGACACAACCGGCAGCATCGGATTAGACGATGCGCCGGCGCCGATTCCCTAATCCAGCAGCAGCTTCAGCACCAAGGGCAGAAGCAGCGCCGTCACCAGGGCGTTCAACCCCATGGCGATGCCTGCGAATGTGCCGGCGAGGGAATTGACCTGAAAGGCTCGCGCCGTTCCGATGCCATGCGACGCGAGCCCCACGGCAAACCCGCGAGCGCGCCAGTCCTTCATGCGCAGGGCATTCATCAACGGCGTGACCATGATCGAGCCGGCAACGCCAGTGAGCATGATCAGGATGGCTGTGAGTGCCGGATCACCGCCTAGGGTCTCCGTGATGCCCATGCCCACAGGAGCGGTGACGGATTTGGGCGCGAGCGCGATGAGGATGGGATCAGGAATGCCGAAGAGCTGTCCGATGGCAACAGCCGACACGATGGCCGTGACCGAGCCCACGACAAGCGCCACCACCATCGGCACGATGGAGCGCAGAACGATGTGCCGGTTCTCGTAGAGCGGGATGGCGAGCGCGACGGTTGCAGGCCCCAGCAGGAAGTGCACGAACTTCGCGCCTTCGAAATAGACCGGGTAGGACGTGCCCGTGCCCCACAGCACGAGCGCAACGGCCGCGACAGAAATCAGCACCGGATTGCATAGGGGATGCCGCTTGAAAGCGAGCGAGATGCGGTCCGCGATCACGTAGGCGCCGAGCGTCACCACGAGCCAGAACAGAGGCGTCTGCGAAAGGTAGACCCAGAGGGAGAAGGCAGGATCAGTCACGGCGTTCGCCCTCCTCTGTCCCCATGGAGGAACCGCTGAGGCGCGACACCACCACGAAGGTGACAACTGTCACGATCAGGGTCACAAAGGTCGAGGCCACAAGTGCGATCCCGAGCCTCATGCCATACTCCGCCACCACATCGAACCGCTGCACCACGCCGACGCTCGCCGGAATGAACAGCAGGGAGAGATGGGCGAGCAGCCCCTTCCCCGTCTGGTCGAGCGCCCTGCCGAACTCGGGAATCCTCGCTCTGACCCGGTCGCGCAGGATCAAGCCCATGAGGAGAAACAGCATGCCGAGCACGGGTCCCGGCAGTGGCCAACCGAGCCCGCGGGCGACGACCTCGCCGAGAAGCTGGAACAGAAGAATGAGGGTGAGGCTGACGATCATGGACGGTGCATAAATGGAAAAAGGCGGGTTTGAAGCCCGCCTTTTCAAGTCGCTTAGTTGTCCAGGAAGCTCCGCAGCTTCCGGCTCCGCGAAGGATGCTTCAGCTTGCGGAGGGCCTTCGCCTCGATCTGACGGATGCGCTCGCGGGTCACCGAGAACTGCTGACCAACCTCCTCGAGGGTGTGGTCGGTGTTCATGCCGATGCCGAAGCGCATGCGCAGCACGCGTTCCTCGCGCGGGGTCAACGATGCGAGAACTCGTGTCGTTGTCTCACGAAGATTGCTCTGGATCGCCGCGTCGATGGGCAAGATCGCGTTCTTGTCCTCGATGAAGTCGCCGAGGTGTGAATCCTCCTCGTCGCCGATGGGCGTCTCGAGGGAGATCGGTTCCTTGGCGATCTTGAGGACCTTGCGCACCTTCTCCAGCGGCATGGCGAGCTTTTCCGCCAGCTCCTCCGGGGTCGGCTCGCGGCCGATCTCGTGCAGCATCTGGCGCGAGGTGCGGACGATCTTGTTGATCGTCTCGATCATGTGCACCGGAATGCGGATCGTGCGGGCCTGGTCGGCGATCGAGCGGGTGATCGCCTGCCGAATCCACCAGGTGGCATAGGTGGAGAACTTGTAGCCGCGCCGGTACTCGAACTTGTCGACCGCCTTCATGAGGCCGATGTTGCCTTCCTGGATCAGGTCCAGGAACTGCAGGCCACGGTTCGTGTACTTCTTGGCAATCGAGATCACGAGGCGGAGATTCGCCTCGATCATTTCCTTCTTGGCCTGACGGGCCTCGCGCTCGCCCTTCTGCACCATCATAACGATGCGACGGAACTCCTGGATCTCCAGGCCGGTCTCGCTCGCCAGATTGTGGATGTTCTCGCGCAGGTCGTGGATGCCGTCCTTCGCCTTGGCGACGAAATCCTTCCAGCCCTTGCCGCCGAGCTTGGAGACGCGCAGCACCCATTTCGGGTCGAGCTCCCAACCCTGGTAGTGCTTGAGGAACTCCTCGCGGGCGACGCCGTGGCTTTCGGCCAGGCGCATCAGGCGGCCCTCATGAGAAATGAGGCGCTTGTTGATGTCGTAGAGCTGCTCGACGAGGGCCTCAATGCGGTTGTTGTTCAGCGACAGCGACTTCACCGACGCGACGATATCCGCCTTGAGCTCCTTGTACTTGCGCTCCTGGGCCGGGGTCAGCTGCTTGTTCTGCATGCGCTGCTCCACATGCTCGACCTGCAGGCGGCGCAGCTTCTTGTAGTTGTCGGCAATCGAGTCGAAGGTCTCGAGAACGCGCGGCTTCAGCTCGGCCTCCATGGCCGAGAGCGACACGTTGTTCTCCATGTCGTCATCGTCGAGATCGCCCTCGGGCGGGGTCATCCCCTCCTCGGTCTCGGGCGTCTCTTCCTCCGCCTCGCCCCCTTCGCCCAGGGCGTCCACCTTGGGCGCGCCCTTGCCGTCGGGGCCAGCGTAGGTGGCTTCGAGGTCGATGATGTCGCGCAGGAGCACCCGGCCTTCGACGAGCTCGTCGCGCCAGATGATGATGGCCTGGAAGGTCAGCGGGCTCTCGCAGAGGCCTGCGATCATGGCCTCGCGGCCGGCCTCGATGCGCTTGGCGATCGCGATTTCGCCCTCGCGGGAGAGAAGCTCCACCGAGCCCATCTCGCGCAGGTACATGCGCACAGGATCGTCCGTGCGGTCGGTCGGCTCCTTGGCCGTGGTCTCGCGGACGGCGACGGCACGGGTCTGCGAGGCCTCGACGAGGTCGCCGCTTTCGGCCTCCTCCTCCTCGGCTTCGGGCTTTTCGCCCTCTTCCGCTTCCTCCGACTCGACGACGTTGATGCCCATCTCGGAGAGCTGGCCAAGCACGTCCTCGATCTGCTCCGAGTTGAACTCCTCGGGAGGCAGGACCTCGTTCAGCTCGTCATAGGTGACATAGCCGCGCTTCTTCGCGAGCTTGATCATCCGCTTGACGGCGGCATCGCTCAGGTCGAGCAGAGGCCCGTCGCTCTGCTGCTCGGTGGTCGTGGTATCGCCTTCGTCGCCGCCGGTTGTCTTCGTTGCCATGCTTTGCTCAACTCCAGCGCCCCGCCTGTCCCCCCTACAGGACCTGCGCTGCGCGAAAGGGCGGCCAGCCTTGAAGGCTCCGCCACCCGAAATTCATTCCCGATTATAAACAGTGAGTCGCTGACTAACCGTTAACCATCTCCTGCTCAAACTGCGGCAGCCGCCCGACTTGCCCCATTCTGAAATCCAGACCCGTCAGTGACCCCCGGGGATCGCTGCGTCGTCCATGTCGGCCTCGGCACCCTCGACGGAAGACAGCTGGTTCTGGACCTCCCGCAGCCAGGCGAGATTGGCCTCATTGTCATCTTCGGCGAGTGCGCGCTCGGCTGCTCGAAGTTCGCTATGTAACGTGCGGGCGCGGCGATGCAAGGTGATGGCTTGCCTCAATGCGTCCTCAAGACGCAAGGGGTCCGCGTGTGGATCAAGCATCCATCGGTCGCCGGGACGGACCAGAGCCGTCAGCCTGTCGGCCTCGGCCGTCAGACCGGCCCGCTCAAGGCGGGCCCTCATGACCGTCAGGTCGGCAGGTTCGCCGCTCGCCGCTCCATCGAGCAGGAGACTGCGCACCATTTGGGTAGAGCGGCGTTCAAGTTCAAGATCTGCAAGGGTTTCTGCATGATTTTGAAGGAGTTCCGGGTGAACCAGGAAGGTGCAGAGGATCATCGCCTCCCGGGGAGACTCGGCCGTTCCGCCGGCAAACAGCGCACTCCGGGCAAGCATCGGCGAGACGCTCAAGGGGGAGCTTGGCGTCATCGGCTGAGGCTTCTGGAAATCCCGCCGCGGGCCGCCCCCCTGGCGGTTGAAACGGCTCGAGCGGGTGTCGGGGCTTAAAGCCGCTAAGCGGCTTTCCACCTCCTCCCGATAGTATTTCTTCAGGGTTTCGTCGCGAATCAGGGCAAGTGATTCGCGAAGCCGCCGCTCCAGGGCGGCCCGCCGCTCCGGGGTATCGAGGGGGCCGGCCTCAAGCTCCCGGGTCCAGAGCACGTCCACCAGGGGCCGGGCCGCGCCGAGCACCCGCTCCACGGCCGCAGGCCCGCCGCCCCGGGCGAGATCGTCCGGGTCCTGGCCCTCGGGCAGCATGGCAAAGCGCAGGGACTTCCCCGGCATCAGGTTCGGCAGGGCCACGTCGAGGGCCCGGTAGGCCGCACGCTGGCCGGCCTTGTCGCCGTCGAAGCAGAGGATCGGTTCCTCGGCGAGGCGCCAGAGCAGGGTGAGCTGGTCTTCCGTGAGCGCCGTACCCAGGGGCGCCACCGCATGGGGAAAGCCCGCGACGTTGAGCGAGATCACGTCCACATAGCCTTCCACCGCGACTACGGTGCCCCGGTCATGGGCCGGCTGGCGGGCGAGATGGTAGTTGTAGAGGAGCCGCCCCTTGTTGAAGAGCGGCGTGTCGGGGGAGTTCAGGTACTTGGCCGGCACGTCGGCGCTCATGGCGCGCCCGCCGAAGGCGATCACCCGGCCGCGCAGGTCGCAGATCGGGAACATCACCCGGTCGCGGAAGCGGTCATAGGGAACCTTCACGTCCTCGCCGGCGATCAGGAGTCCGGCCTCCACCATCATGTCGATGGGCACGCCCTTGCCGGCGAGATGGTCCCGCAGGGCAAACCGTTCCGGCGGCGCATAGCCGATCCGGAAGCGCGCCTGGGTGTCCCGGCTCAAGGTACGGCCGGCCAGGTAATCCCGCGCCTTGATCCCGACCCTGTCCTGCAGCGAGGCCTCGAAGAACACGGCTGCCAGTTCCATGACGTCGTAGAGGCTCTTGCGCTTGACCTCTTCCTGCCGATCCTCCTGGGACAGCTTGGGCAGGGGCACCCCGGCCTCTCCGGCCAGCCGCTCGACGGCCTCGGGAAAGGACAGCCCTTCCGTCTCCATCAGGAAGGTGAAGATGTCCCCGTGCTTGCCGGATGAGAAGCAGTGATAGAACTGCTTCTGGTCGTTCACGTAGAAGCTCGGCGTCTTCTCCGCATTGAAGGGCGACAGCCCCCTCCACTCCCGCCCGGCCTTCTTGAGACGCACGCGCTTGCCCACGACCGCCGAGGTCGGCAGCCGGGCGCGGATCTCTTCCAGAATTTGGGGCGGGTATCGCACGAGGCGTGAGTCTCCAAACCTGTTTCATAACCTAGAGCGGCGATAGAGGAGACAGAAAGCGAACGGCCAAGCTTTCCTGTGCCCATAATCCACAGGCGGCACCCTCTTCCGTAACAAACCCAAGTCGACGACCCGATTGGTGCGGAAATTTTAACAGCCCTGTGCCAGCCTGAACGCATTGCGAGAAAAACAACAAAGTTATTTTGGAGCAAGGGGCAATGCCCGCTGTTACGACAATCGGTTCCACTGGCGACGCTTACATTGACGGCCTTCTTGGAAATCTGAAATGGGCTGCCACTGATTTCAGCTATAGCTTCCCAACGGATGCCTCTCTCTACGGCACATCCTACGGCGAGGGGGAAACCGCCAGCTTCGGGGCTCTCAACCCGCTCCAGCAGGCCGCCGCCCGCACGGCCCTGACGATGGTCGCATCGGTGGCGAACGTCACCTTCACGGAAATCGCCGAGACGGCAACCGACCACGCCGACCTGCGCTTCGGCCTCTCCGACCTGCCCAAAACCGCCTGGGCCTACTATCCCAGCGCCGCAACCGAGGGCGGCGATGCCTGGTTCAACAAGTCGAGCGGCGCCTACAGCAAGCCCGTGAAGGGCAACTACGCCTTCCTGACCTTCATCCACGAGATCGGCCATTCCCTCGGGCTGGAGCATCCTCATGAAGCCGGCCTGCCGGCGGACCGTGACTCCATGGAGTACACGGTCATGAGCTATCGCTCCCATATCGGGGCCTCGACCACGCGCGGCTATGTGAACGAGACCTGGGGCTATGCCCAGTCGCTCATGATGCTCGACATCGCGGCCCTGCAGCACCTCTACGGCGCCAACTACGCCACCAACGGCGCCGGCACGGTTTACACCTGGAGCGCGACGACCGGCGAGATGTTCATCGACGGCGTCGGCCAAGGAGCCCCCGGGGGCAACAGGATCTTGCTGACAATCTGGGACGGCGGCGGCAACGACACCTACGACTTCTCGAACTACGGCACCAACCTGAAGGTCGACCTGCGCCCCGGAGGCTGGACGACCACGGCCACGGGCCAGCTCGCCAAACTGCGCTATGACGGCTCGCGGTTGGCCGCGGGCAACATCGCCAACGCCCTGCTCCATCACGGCGACACGCGCTCGCTGATCGAGAATGCCATCGGCGGAACGGGCGCGGATATGATCGTCGGCAATCAGGCCGCGAACACGCTCAAGGGAAGCGCGGGCAACGACAGGCTCACCGGCGCCGAAGGCAACGACCTGCTCGACGGTGGAACCGGCAGCGACACGGCGGTCTTCGGAAGCCAGCGCTCCAATTACAGCATCACGCAGCTGGCCGATGGATCGCTGCAGGTTGCGGACCTGCGCCCAGGCGCACTGGACGGAACGGACATCCTCTCGAACATCGAGATGGTCCAGTTCAGCGACAGGGTCTACCTCTTCGCGGAACTGCTCCCGCCCGCTCAACCGGTGACGACTGAACCTCCTGTTTCGGAGGAGCCCCCTGTGACCGATGAACCGCCGGCCACGGAGGAGCCTCCGGCCAAGCAGGACCTCGTGCTCAGCGGGACCAGTGCTGCGGACAGGCTCGATGGCGCGGACGGGAACGATCAGATCAACGGCTGGGCCGGGAACGATGCCATCTATGGCCAGGATGGCGACGACATCCTGACCGGTGGATCGGGTCGCGACATCCTCGATGGCGGCATGGGGACGGACACCGCCAGCTATGCGACAGCCAGGGCGGGCGTTATCGCCGACCTGATGGCCGCATCGCGGAACACGCGGGATGCCTACGGGGACCGCTATATCAGCATCGAGAACCTGACCGGCAGCGCCTATGCCGATGTGCTGAAGGGCAATGATGGCGCGAACGCTCTCATCGGCGGCTCCGGGTCGGATGCGCTCTACGGCCGCGGCGATTCCGACCGCCTCGAAGGCGCCGACGGCAACGACTACCTGGACGGCGGCCTTGGAGCGGATGCTCTGTACGGCCACAGCGGCCGCGACACCCTGTATGGCGGCCAGGGGAGCGACGTGCTGGCCGGCGGATCGGGAAGCGATCTATTCGTGTTCAAGTCGCGGGTCGTGACCGCATCGGGCGCGCCGGATACCATCGAAGACTTCGTGTCCGGCACGGACAGGATCGATCTGCGCAGCATCGATGCCAACACGAAGCTCTCGGGCAACCAGGCGTTCTCGTTCATCGGCGGCAGCGCCTTCACCGGCAAGGCCGGGCAGCTGAACTTCCGCGACGGCGTGCTGTCCGGCGACGTCAATGGCGACGAAATGGCCGATTTCCAGATCAGCCTTCCCGCTGTCTTGTCACTGAAGTCGACGGATTTCTATCTTTGACGGGAGAGCGCGTTGAGCGAGTGGGTTGATTTCGACCGTTGGAAGGAATGCCCACAGATTGAGCGGCCCGGCTATGTCTTTGAAGTCAGGAATGCCGAGGGACAAAGCCTCTTCACGGCGTGCGATGTCTCTCTGAAGCTGCCGTCCAGCTGGACATCCGCACCCGTGCAGTTCCGGCTCGTGCAGGCCCCGAAGCCCCGGCATTCCACCCCGATCCCACGGCCGCGATCCTGAGCACGTGAAAGCCGGATCGGGATCTAAGCCATGCCGTCCGGCAACGGAGCCTTGACGGTGCAGACGACACCTGTGGGAACGTAGGCGAGGCTCACATCGCCTGCGAGTTCCAGCGCGAGGCTGCGTTCGATCAGCCGCGTGCCGAACCCCTTGCGCACGGGAGACGCGACGGGAGGGCCTCCCCGCTCCTGCCAGCACAAGGTCAGATGCCTCGGTACACCGGGCGTGACCGACCACGAGATTGCTACCTGGCCTTCCGCCACCGACAACGCGCCATACTTCGCCGCATTGGTCGCAAGCTCATGAACGGCCATGGACAGGGCGAGCGCCATGCTCGGGATCAGGCGGACACGAGGCCCATCGATGTGGCAGCGCCCGCTGGATTCGCGGCAGTAAGGTTCGATCACCTCACCGACAATGTCGCGAAGCTCGGCCCCCTCCCAGTTGTCGCGGGTGAGGATGTCATGCGCCCGTGCGAGGGCAAACAGGCGATCCTGAAAGGCCGTGACGTTCGAACCGGTTGCGGCATCCGTGTGACGAAAGCTCTGGAGAGCGATCGATTGAACCGTGGCGAGCGTGTTCTTCACACGATGATTGAGTTCGTTGATCAGCAGACGCTGACGCTCCTCCCACAGCTTGCGCTCGGTGATGTCGAAGGCAACGCCCGTGGCCTTGATGGAAACGGCACCGTCCTCTCCCGGCACGATTTCCAGGTCTGCCCTGAGAAGCAGCCAATGACGGGAGCCATCCGGCCAAATGATTTCGAGCTCTTCCTCGGCATTACGCTCACCCCGTTGCAGCGCAGCGGCGGCCGCTTCCCGGAGCCGGTCCTGCGCGCCGGGCGCGTAGCGAGCCCGGATCTCCTCGATGGTCGGGCGCTCATCCTCGGAGAAGCCGAGAAGACGGTTGAGTTCAGGTGAGGTCGTCACGGAGTTGGTGCGGCTGTCGCTTTCCCACACGGCCATCTGGCCGGCATCGAGCGCCAACCGAAGACGGTTCTCGCTCTGGCGCAGGGCGGCCTCGGCCTCGCGGCGGGCCGTGAGATCGATGCTCACCGATGCCATCGAGTGCGCCTCGCCCATCGCGTCGCGGATCAGGGTCACCGTATTGCTGACCCACACCCCCGAACCGTCAGGTCGAATGTAGCGCTTTTCAATCTCGAACGGCTCGCCGGTCTTGATTGCCTTCTGGAAGAGAACGAGGTTTCCGGGCAGGTCGTCGGGATGGGTGATGTCCTGCATGCGCCGGCCATTCAACAGTTCCTCACGGGTGTAGCCGGAGATTTCGCAGAACCGGTCATTCACCCGGAGAAAGCGCCCGGTCAGGTCAGCCTCCGCAAGTCCGGCAGCGGATTGGTCGAAGATGGCGGCAAAATGGGCCTCACTCTCCCGCAGCGCAGCCTCGCGACGCTTGCGCTCGGTCAGATCGCGCGCCAAGCCGATCCGCACCCTCTGGCCCTTCCATGTGGCCACGCGTCCTACGAACTCGGCCGGAAAGACGGAGCCGTCCTTGCGGATCGCCTCGATCTCGTAGGGCTCTTCGTCGCCGAGAGTCCCCTTCTCCTGAAGAAGGGCCGCGCTTCTGGGCGTCACGAAGGCTGTGCTCGGCAGTCCGATCACCTCGGCGACATCGCCGTATCCGAAGACTCGCGCGTAGGCGGGGTTGCAGTCGAGAATGACCTCGCCGTTATGGATGACCACGCCTTCCCGGGTCTCCTCCGAAAAGAGCCTATATCGGGCCTCGCTCTCGCTGAAGGCAGCTTCGGTCTCGACCTGCCGGGTGACATCGAAGCCTTGGGCGAAGATGCCCGTCACCCGAGCTTGATCGTCCACCACCGGCTGGTAGACGAAGTCCATGTAGCGGGTTTCCGCCGGGGCATTCGCCTGCCGCTGGAAGGCAACGGGCATCCGCCGCCCGATGAACGGCTCTCCGGTCGCATACACCTCATCGAGAAGCGCGACGGTGCCCTGCTCTTGCAGTTCGGGCAGCACATCGCGCACCCGCTGGCCCACGACCTCGCGCCGGCCGACGAGATCGAGATAAGCCGTGTTGGCAAACTCGAACACGTGATTGGGTCCGCTGAGGATCGCGATCATCCCTGGGGCCTGCTGAAAGAAGAGCCGCAGGCGGTCTGTCGAGGCATCTCCTGGAGCGTGCATGGAAGCGTCCGGCTTACCGTGCATTGCGCTCACCGGTGGCACAATCTTCCCGCTCGCCGCGCGCAATCATCGCGGCTTGCCCATGCCCGTCCCAGCCTCGCCCCGCCCGGGCGGCAGCGGACAAAATCGGCAGATGGATCAGCGACACGATGATGGTCTGCGAGGACATTGGGAAGCATTTTGGAACATGTCTAATCTGCCTAGCAGCAAAGCCGGACCTTGAACACTCAGACGATGGTGCCGGTCGCTGCGGCGGTTCGCCCTGATCCGGGATTGCTAAAGGTTGAGGATGGGCAGGACTTTTGCGCTGCCGTGTGCCTGGAGATCGAGATCGTAGGCCAGAACCTCCTCATCCGTGAGTTCGCGCAGGGTTTCGGCGGAAGAGTTCGGCCCTGCTGCCTGTACCGCAACCAGCTCGGCATCCTGCTCGTCGCGGGCGACCACCACCAAGGGAGCCGTCTTGGGTTCCTGGCCGTCCGGCTGCGGCACCGTCACGGTCACGCCAAATCCCTTGTTCATGTGCGCTCTCCTGCAGATCGGCTTTAACAACCTGTCATCCAAATTCTGACATCAACCTGCCCGATAGACGGCCGATCCCCAAGGCGGGTTCCAGCCGAGTGCCACTCGGCTCCCGGGAGAGCCGGCCGATAACAGTTCAGTTCAACGAGAGGAGAACTCCCGAAATGCCCACCCTTTCCCGCTTTTCCGGGGCCGTGATGGCCACCATGCTGGCGCTCAGCCCCCTGCCAGGCTTTGCACAGACCTCGGGACAGGCCCCGAAGCCGAAGCAGCCCGCGCCGAAGGAGCAGCCTGCTCCCAAAAACCAGCAGGCCCAGCCTCCCGCCGCCCCTGCTCCGGCACCCGTTTTGGTTGCGCTCAAAGCATCGCCGGCTCAGCCGGAATGGACCAAGGTCTGCGGCAAGGATGAGCGCACGAATAACGAGACTTGCTACACCACACGCGATTTCGTGACCGACAAGGGACAGCGCATCGTTGCGGTGGCCTTCTATGACATGAAGGCCAAGAATGCGCCCAAGCTCTTGCGGATCCTGATGCCGCTCGGCCTGCTGGTGCCGCCCGGCATCCGGGTCGCCGCGGAGAAGAGCCAGCCGGCGGCCGGCCGCTACTCCAGCTGCCTCCCGCACGGCTGCTTCGCCGAAGTGGCGGTGAAGGATGACCTTGTCGCCGCCCTCAAAAAGGGCACGACCCTGAATGTCAGCGCCCGAAACCAAGGCGGCAAGGAGATCACCTTCAGCGTGCCGACGGACGGATTCGGCAAGGCCTTCGATGGCCCGCCGGTCGATCCGCAGGTTCTGGCTGAGCAGCAGAAGAAGATCCAGGAGGAGCTGCAGAAGCAGGCGGAAGAGCGACGCGGCGGCCGGACAAGCAATTTCGGCGTTCCCGGCCAAGCGCCCGAGGCGAATGCCGGAGCGCCCGCGGCCAAGCCGTAAGAGCCCAAGCAGACTTCCGTCTCCCGTCATGGCCGGCCTTGTGCCGGCCATCTCGATGCAGAGAAGCGACGTACCTTTCAGATCGGGATCACCGGCACAAGGCCGGTGATGACGGCAAACGACCTTATAGGGCTCAGCCCTTCGGCAGCATGTCTTTCACCAGCCCGCTCGCCTTGGCGAAATCCATGCGGCCGGCAAATTTGCCGCGAAGGACGCCCACCACCTTGCCCATGTCCTTCATGGAGGCAGCGCCGGTCTCGGCGATGGCGGCCTGGATGGCCGCCTTCGTCTCGGCCTCGTCCATCTGCTGCGGCAGGTAGGAGGTGATGACCGTGACCTCGTCCTTCTCCTGCTGGGCGAGTTCCGTGCGGCCGCCCTGCTCGTACATGGTGATCGACTCCTGGCGCTGCTTCACCATTTTCTGCAGCATGGCCAGGATCTCCTCGTCTGAGAGCGGCTCCTTGCCGTTGCCGCGCGCCTCGATGTCCTTATCCTTGAGGGCAGCCTGAATCAGGCGAATGGCACCCAGGCGCCCCTTTTCTCCAGCCTTCATGGCCTCTTTCATGTCGGCGGTGAAACGTTCGCGCAGCATGGATATCTCCTTGGTTTTCGGTCGCTTGAGCGTTGACTGACGGCAGCCGGCCCCTTAAGTCACGCAGGACAGTTCAAGGGCGGCCCGGATGCGGCCTGCTCAAGCACGGCCCATTGGCCCCGGACTTAAAGAGATCATGACGATGCTGCAAGACAAAGACACCGCCGGGTCCCTCTCGGGTGGCTGGGCAGAGCCGCGCGCAACAGCCGTTCTCGTGCTCCAGGACGGCACGGTTCTCGAGGGCTTCGGCATCGGCGCCGTGGGCGAGGCGACCGGCGAGGTCTGCTTCAACACCGCCATGACCGGCTACCAAGAGATCCTGACGGACCCCTCCTACGCCGGCCAGATCATCACCTTCACCTTCCCGCATATCGGCAATGTGGGCACCAACGAGGAAGACATCGAGAGCGTGAACGCCGCCTCGTCCTCGGGCGTGCGCGGCGTCGTGCTGGCGGCCTCGATCACAGAGCCGTCCAACTGGCGCGCCTCCCGCGACCTCGACGCCTGGCTGAAGGCCCGCAGCATCGTCGGCCTCACCGGGATCGACACCCGGGCTCTCACGGCCCTTATCCGCGACCGGGGCATGCCCAATGCGGTCATCGCCCACGACCCGGAAGGCCGCTTCGACATCGGCGCCTTAAAGGCCAAGGCTGCCGCCCTCCCGTCCATGGATGGCCAGGACCTCGTCCCGCTGGTCACCAGCGGACAGCGCTTCGACTGGGACGAGACCACCTGGAACCGGGGCGAAGGCTACGGCCACCAGGACGGCTCGCATAAGCACCACGTGGTCGCCATCGATTACGGCGTGAAACGCAACATCCTGCGGCTGCTGGCCCAGGCCGGCTGCAAGGTCACGGTGGTGCCCGCCACCGCCACGGCCGAGGACGTGCTGGCCCTCAAGCCCGATGGCGTGTTCCTGTCCAACGGCCCCGGCGACCCGGCCGCCACCGGCGAATATGCAGTCCCAGTCATCCGCAAGGTGCTGGACGAGAAGATCCCGACCTTCGGCATCTGCCTCGGCCACCAGATGCTGAGCCTGGCCGTGGGTGCCAAGACCAAGAAGATGCACCAGGGCCATCACGGGGCGAACCACCCGGTGAAGGATCGGACCACGGGCAAGGTGGAGATCACCTCCATGAACCACGGCTTCGCGGTGGATCCGGAGACCCTGCCGAAGAACGCGGTGGAGACCCACGTCTCCCTGTTCGACGGATCCAATTGCGGCATCTCGCTCACCGACCGCCCGGCGTTCTCGGTGCAGTACCACCCGGAGGCCTCGCCCGGCCCGCAGGACAGCCATTACCTGTTCGACCGCTTCGTCCAGCTGATGGACGAGAAGAAGACCCAGGGCTGAAAGCTCAAGCATTTCAAGGCTGGCGCCGCGACAAACGAGTGGGTTGCGCCAGCCACCCAAATCACGGTAACCGGTCATTAACCATAAAACGAAAATAATTCCGGTTCTTGATTTGGGGGTATTTCAACCATGAATTTCGATGACGATTCCGGCGAATTCAGCCGGCTGCACAACCTGTTCACGTTTCACCTCGGCATCGCTGTCACGCTCTCCTGGCTGACCTCGCTCTATGCAGCCTTCTATGCTCCGTGGGTGCGCAATATCCGCCCGCTGATCGACCCGGCCAATGTGGGTCCAGTCGAGAGCACATGGTCCTATCTCTTCATCTTCCCGGTGGTGCTCACCACAGCCTGGCTGATCTCGATCTTCGGCCAGAACCTCTTCGCGCAATTCCGCATCTTCAAGAACCAGATCATCGAGTTCGCCTTCGCGGCGATGGTGGCCTTCGGCATGTTCTACCTGTCCATCGACCGCGCCGTCGCGGCGATGCTCATCGGCATGTAAAAAACCTAACAGCCTTCAAAAGGCCCCGCTCGATCTTTCGCCTGCCCAAAGCGTTCCCTCCCCGACCTGAAGGGAGAGACCTATGGCGCAGGCGAAAGGATATGGCGATCCGCGGGGCTACAACGCACCGCTCGGAACGGACACTTACGTCTTCCGCAGCAACGGCATCGTGCCGAACTCATCGCTGCCGCTGATCGTCCGCCGCGGGGCGATCCCGCCCTCCCAGGACGATCCGACCAAGGCCTTCAAGGCAACCTTCGCCAAGAACGGCTGGACGAATGCCTGGCTCGACAGCATCCACGACTATCACCACTACCATCCCAACACCCATGAGGTGCTCGGCATCGTGTCGGGCTCGGGCCAGATCCGCTTCGGGGGGGAGGACGGCGATCTCGTTTCCGTCACCTTAGGCGATGTGGTGGTTGTTCCGGCGGGTGTGGCTCATGCCTTGATCAATGCCAGCGATGACTTCGCCGTGGTCGGTGCCTATCCGAACGGATCCGATTACGACACCGTCCGCGATGATCCCAAGGCGCTCGCCTCCTCGCAGCAGCGCATCGCCCAGGTTCCCTTGCCGGCCTCGGATCCCGTTGACGGGTCCGACGGTCCGCTCACGAAGCTGTGGACCTGAGCACAAAAAAGGCCCCCTGCCCGGTGAGCAGGAGGCCTTCGCCCCTACGGCGTCGATGGATTTTTGTTAGACCGTCAGCGTGACCTGCACGTTGCCGCGGATGGCGTGCGAGTACGGGCACACCACGTCGGCCTTGTGCAGCAGGTCGGTGGCCTGCTCGTGAGACAAGCCCGGCAGGCTGGCCTTCAGTTCGACCACCAGTCCAAAGCCCTGGCCGTCGTCACGCTTGCCGATACCCACTGAGGCTTCGACCGAGGTATCGGCTGGAAGCGCGATCTTGTTCTGCGAGGCCACGAACTTCAGGGCTCCGAGGAAGCAGGCCGAATAGCCGGCTGCGAAGAGCTCCTCCGGATTGGTCCCCTCGCCACCCGCGCCGCCGAGCTCCTTCGGTGTGGAGAGGCGAACCTCCAGCTTTCCGTCATTGGAAGCGGCCACGCCTTCGCGTCCGCCTTGGGCTGAGGCATGGGCTGTATAGAGAGGGGTCATCGGAAAGCTCCTTGGATTCACGTGTCTGATCGTCAGGCTACCAAACTGCACGCTTACAATTTGATTGCGTACAATCTAAATAGGCTTCTAGCCGCGATTTCGATTGCGCGCAACCTAAATTTTCTGAGTTGTCGCTGTTTTAGATCACGATCACGACAAACCCTGGCTTCCCTCATCCTGTTGGACCTGCCTTTGGATGAACTCGGCACTCTGACCGAGCAGGTTGCGAAACTGCACGGCAAGCGTCATGACTCGGCTTCGTTGTCGGCGGAATCCTGAAACCGAGCGGGGAAAGCTTCTTTGATGAACTGGCGCGACTACTGGAACCAGGACACACCGATCTATACGGGCGAGCGGCACAAGCTCCTCCATTATCGGCTGATCGCCAACGACATCATCGGCCTCATCCCCTCCCCGGATGCGGCGGTGCTCGACTATGGCTGCGGCGAGGCGCTGTTTGCCGACAAGATCGCGGCGAAATGCGCCCGCTTGACGTTGAGCGATGCCGCGCCGCTGGTGCGCGAACGCCTGAACGAGCGGTTCAAGGGCAACGGGCGGATTACGGTGCTGTCGACGGACGATGTCGCCGATCTGCCGGACGCCTCGTTCGATCTCATCGTGGTGAACTCCCTCGCCCAGTACCTTTCCCTGGACGAGTTCCGCGCCCTTCTGAAGCTCGCCCATGACAAGCTGAAGGATGACGGCCGGCTGATCCTCGGCGACATCATCCCGCCCGACATCAGCCCGGTCACCGATGCCAGGGCGCTGCTCTCCTTCGCCTGGCAGGGCGGTTTCCTGCGCTCGGCACTGACGGGCCTCGCCCGCACGGCCTTTTCCGAGTATCGCAAGATCCGCGACGAGGTAGGCCTCGCGCAGTACAGCGAGGAGGAGATCGTCGATCTCCTGGAGGATGCCGGGTTCGCGCCGGAGCGCTCGCTACGCAATCTCGGGCACAATCAGGCGCGGATGACCTTCGTGGGACGCCCCGCTCAGGCTCGCGAGGCCGACGAGGATCTGACGGAGCGCTGATCGCTTGCCAGCGACAGGCCGAACACAACGAGGCCCGCGGCTGCCAGAACCGCGCCCACCCATCCGGTCGATTCAAACCCGTAACCGGCCGCAATCGCGAGGCCGCCGAGCCAGGCGCCGAGCGCATTGGCGATGTTGAAGGCGGAATGGTTGAGGGCTGCTGCAAGCGTCTGTGCGTCCGCCGCCACATCCATGAGCCGGGTCTGCAGGGCTGGACCGATGGCGACGCTACAGCCGACGAGGAACACGCAGGCCGAGAGGAGGATGGGGTTTTCGGCGGTGAGCCAGAGCGCCGTCATCACCACCATGCTGCCGGCGAGCGTGCCGCCGATGGTCGCCATCAGGTTCTTGTCGGCGAGCCACCCGCCCACGAGATTGCCCACGATCATGCCTGAGCCGAACAGGGCCATCATGATCGGAACGGCGTTCTCGGGCATTCCGGCCACCTGGGTGGCTGTGGACGCGATATAGGAGAAGACGGAGAACAGGCCGCCGAAGCCCACGGCCCCGATGCCGAGGGTGAACCAGACCTGCTTGCGCCTGAAGGCGCCGAGCTCTCGCATAGGGCTTGCCCCCTCCTGCACCTTGTCCTTCGGCAGGAACAGCCAGATCAGCAGCACCGTCAGCGCGCCCATGACGCCGACAGCCCCGAAGGCGATGCGCCAGCTGACGGTCTGCCCGAAGAACGTCGCCACCGGGGTGCCGAGCAGGGTCGCCACCGTGAGGCCCAGCATGACGCGGGCGACAGCCTGGGTGCGCTTATTGGGCGGCACCAGGGATGCAGCCACCAGTGCCGCCACGCCGAAATAAGCTCCGTGCGGCAGACCCGTGAGGAAGCGCAGAAGCACGAAGGATTCGAAGCTCGGCGCGATGGCGCTCACCCCATTGCCGACGGCGAAGACCGCCATGAGGAGAAGCAGCAGTGTCTGGCGCGCCAGCTTAGCCGCGAGCACGGCGATGATGGGCGCGCCCACCACGACGCCGAGCGCATAGGCGCTGATCGCGTATCCGGCCTCGGGGGTGGTGACGTTGAACTCATGCGCCACGTTCGGCAGCAGCCCCATGATGGCGAACTCGCCAGTCCCGATGCCGAAGCTGCCGACGGCGAGCGCCAGCTCGATCAGGGCCACCGCGAGGCGGGAGCGGGGAACGGCGGGAGCCTTGTCCTTCGCATCAAGACAGGCTTCCCCGGCAATGGCCATGTCGGACATGAGGCTTCCAGGATTTAAGGCGATGGGGTGATCGGACACGACGCGAGACGGATCCCGCATTCTTGTGACCCTCTATTGCACTGCAAAAAGATTCGCGGGACCCGACTGAATGCAGCCCTGGACTGCGTTGAAGGCCTGGAACCACGCCACAGCTCACCGAAAGCGCCAAAGCTCTAGGCAAATGTCCAAATCTTGTGCGCCATGAAGCTCCACAGCATCACCACGCCCGTGGTGATGATCTGCGAGGGCAGATATGGCCCCGCGAGCCACACCGTGAAGGCGTGCATCAGGAACCACGTCACGAGGAAGCCCACGAAGGCTACGACGGCAAAGCGCCAGGTCGCCTCCCGGTGCGGCCGCTCGCTGCCATAGGTGTGCCGGCGGTTGAGGACGTAGGACACGAGCCCTCCTGCTACGTAACCGGCCAGCGTCGCCGAAACCGGATGAAGGCTTGCGCCCTCCACAAGACCGATCAGCAGCCCGTAATGGACGACGGCCGCCACAAGGCCCACGCCGAAGAAGGCGGTGAACTGGCGAGCCAAGTGATGGAAGGGGCGAGAGGCGGTCACGAGGCTTCGATAGCGGCTTCTGCCCTGGCCGTCACTTCATTCCCTGCAGAAGCCCGGCGATCCGGCGCGACATGAAGCGCGGCATGAACTTGGCCCCGAGGGCGCCGGCCCGGTTCTTGGCTCCCGGAATGACGATGGCCCGGCCCGCCTCGTAACCCTCGAGTCCGAGGCGGGCGACCTCCGCCGAGGTGATGACGCCGGCGTTGAAGAGCCGGGAATCCTTCAGGCCAGCCGTGTCCGAGAACTCGCTCTCCGTGGGGCCTGGGCACAGGGCCGTCACGGTCACGCCGTGGGGCTTCGCCTCATCGTGCAGCGCCTCGGACAGGGAGAGGACGAATGCTTTCGTGGCGTAATAGACCGCCATGTAGGGTCCGGCCTGGAAGGCCGCTATGGAGGCCACATTCAGGATCCCGCCCCGCCGGCGCTCGATCATGCCCGGCAGCATCAGGCGGGACAGGGAGGTCAGGGCCGTGACGTTGAGATCGATCATGGCGAGCTGCTGCTCGTGAGGAAGCGACGCGAAATACCCTCGCAGCCCGAAACCTGCATTGTTGACCAGGGTATGGACGGCGATGCCCCGCTCCCGGAGCATCTCAGCCAAATCCTGGGGCGCCTCCCGGTCGCCGAGATCGAGGGCCATGACCTCGACAGGTACGCTATGAGCCCGGCGTATCTCCTCGGCCAGCGCCTCAAGCCGCTCGTGCCGGCGAGCCGTCAAGACCAGCGGATAGCCTCTGGCCCCGAACGCGCGGGCCAGCTCCGCGCCGATCCCGCTGGAGGCTCCTGTGACGACGGTCCAGCGGGGTTCTTCTGTCGTGGCCATGTTTTCCCAACTCCGTTGCCGACTCGGTCGTGGCGGATCGTACCGCATGGCCATTGGCTGTCTAAATCATGGCCAGCGCATCATGCGAAAAAGTGGATCCGGTTTTGCGCACTCAATGATGCGCCAGCCGAAAGTTGGAGCATCGGATTGGATCCCAAAAGTGGACCCACTTTTGGGTCCGATGCTCTAAGGCCTTTGAATTTGCCCAAGGTCCGTGTAAGAGCCTCCCTCAACCTATAATCCGATCACATCCCGGCTGCGCTTGAAGCGCCGTAGCTCTACGGCCGCGCGGCTGGACACGCCTGGGTGGCCCAATGCCGAAGCGGACAGACATTTCCTCCATTCTCATCGTCGGCGCCGGGCCGATCATCATCGGCCAGGCCGTGGAGTTCGATTATTCGGGCACCCAGGCTGTGAAGGCCCTGAAGGAGGAAGGCTACCGCATCATCCTGGTGAACTCGAACCCCGCCACGATCATGACGGACCCGGATCTCGCGCACGCCACCTACGTGGAGCCGATCACGCCCGAGATCGTCGCCAAGATCATCGAAAAGGAGCGCCCCGACGCGATCCTGCCCACCATGGGCGGCCAGACGGCGCTCAACTGCGCCCTGTCGCTGAAGAAGATGGGCGTTCTCGACAAGTTCAACGTGGAGATGATCGGCGCCACGGCCGAGGCCATCGACAAGGCCGAGGACCGCCAGCTCTTCCGCGAGGCCATGACCAAGATCGGCCTCGATACGCCGAAATCCCGCCTCGCCAATGCTTCCGCCCTCAAGAAGGCCGACCGCGACGCCTATCTCGCCGAGCTCGCCCGCATGGAGGCGCTCGACATCCACCCGGGCGACAAGAAGCGGATGGTCGCCGCCTACAAGCTCAAGTGGGATGCGGGCGAGAACGAACGGCGCAAGCGCTACCAGGAGCACGCCCTGGGCGAGGCCCTGCTGGCCCTGGCCGAGGTGGGCCTGCCGGCCATCATCCGCCCGTCCTTCACCATGGGCGGCACCGGCGGCGGCATCGCCTATAACCGCGAGGAGTTCCTCAGCATCGTGGAAGGTGGCCTCGACGCTTCGCCCACCAATGAGGTGCTGATCGAGGAGAGCGTGCTCGGCTGGAAGGAGTACGAGATGGAGGTCGTCCGCGACAAGGCGGACAACTGCATCATCATCTGCTCGATCGAGAACTTCGACCCGATGGGCGTGCATACCGGCGACTCGATCACCGTCGCGCCGGCGCTCACGCTCACCGACAAGGAATACCAGATCATGCGCGACGCCTCGCTGGCGGTTCTGCGCGAGATCGGCGTCGAGACCGGCGGCTCCAACGTGCAGTTCGCGATCAACCCGGAGAACGGGCGCATGATCGTGATCGAGATGAACCCGCGCGTGTCGCGGTCCTCGGCGCTGGCCTCCAAGGCCACGGGCTTCCCGATCGCCAAGGTCGCGGCGAAGCTCGCCGTCGGCTACACCCTGGACGAGATCGCCAACGACATCACCGGGGGCGCGACACCGGCCTCCTTCGAGCCCACCATCGACTACGTGGTCACCAAGATCCCGCGCTTCGCGTTCGAGAAGTTCCCTGGCGCCTCGACGACCCTCACCACGGCCATGAAGTCCGTGGGCGAGGCCATGGCCATCGGCCGCTCCTTCCCGGAATCGCTGCAGAAGGCGCTCCGCTCGCTGGAGACCGGCCTCACCGGCCTCGACGAGATCGAGATCGAGGGCATGGGCAAGGGCGATGACCGCAACGCCATCAAGGCCGCCATCGGCACCCCGACCCCCGACCGGATCCTCAAAGTGGCCCAGGCCCTGCGCCTCGGCGTCAGCCATGAGGAGGTCCATGCCTCCTGCAAGATCGACCCCTGGTTCCTGGAGCAGCTCCAGGACATCATCGACATGGAAGCCAAGGTGAAGGCCCACGGCCTGCCGCAGACGCCCGGCGCCTTCCGCCAGATCAAGGCGCTCGGCTTCTCGGATGCCCGCCTCGCCGTGCTCACCGGCAAGACCGAGGCTGAGGTGCGCGAGCAGCGCCGCTCGCTTGCCGTGCGTCCGGTGTTCAAGCGGATCGATACCTGCGCGGCGGAATTCGCCTCGCCCACCGCCTACATGTACTCGACCTATACCGCCCCATTCGCAGGCACCCCTGCGGACGAGTCCAATCCTTCGGATGCCAAGAAGGTGATCATCCTCGGCGGCGGCCCGAACCGGATCGGCCAGGGCATCGAGTTCGATTACTGCTGCTGTCATGCCTGCTTCGCGCTGAAAGACGCGGGCTATGAAACCATCATGATCAACTGCAACCCGGAGACGGTCTCCACCGACTACGACACCTCCGACCGGCTCTATTTCGAGCCGCTGACGCAGGAAGACGTGCTGGAGATCATCGAGACCGAGCGCTCCAAGGGCACGCTCCATGGCGTGATCGTGCAGTTCGGCGGCCAGACTCCGCTCAAGCTCGCCCATGCCCTGGAAGAGGCAGGCGTGCCGATCCTCGGCACCTCGCCGGATGCCATCGACCTCGCCGAGGACCGCGACCGGTTCAAGCGCCTGCTCGACAAGCTGCACCTGAAGCAGCCCAAGAACGGCATCGCCTATTCCGTGGAGCAGGCTCGCCTGATTGCCGCCGAACTTGGCCTGCCCTTCGTGGTGCGCCCGTCCTATGTGCTCGGCGGCCGGGCCATGGCGATCATCCGCGACGAGGCGCAGTTTGAGGATTACCTGCTCGGCACCCTGCCGAGCCTGATCCCGTCCGACGTGAAGGCCCGCTACCCCAACGACAAGACCGGCCAGATCAACACGGTGCTCGGCAAGAACCCGCTGCTCTTCGACCGCTACCTCTCGGACGCCATCGAGGTTGACGTGGATTGCCTCTGCGATGGCAAGGACAGCTTTATCGCCGGCATCATGGAGCATATCGAGGAGGCGGGCATCCACTCGGGCGATTCCGCCTGCTCGCTGCCGCCCCGCTCCCTGTCGCCTGAGATCATCGCCGAGCTGGAGCGTCAGACGAAGGCCCTGGCGCTGGCGCTTGAGGTCGGCGGCCTGATGAACGTGCAATACGCCATCAAGGACGGCGTCATTTACGTGCTCGAGGTGAACCCCCGCGCCTCGCGCACGGTGCCCTTCGTGGCCAAGGTCATCGGTGAGCCCATCGCCAAGATCGCAGCCCGCATCATGGCCGGAGAAGGCCTGGCGACGTTCGGTCTCACGCCGAAGGAGCTGCCCCATATCGCCGTGAAGGAGGCCGTGTTCCCCTTCAACCGGTTCCCGGGCGTGGACGTGCTGCTCGGGCCGGAGATGCGCTCCACCGGCGAGGTCATCGGCCTCGACCGCGGCTTCGGGGTAGCCTTCGCCAAAAGCCAGCTCGGCGCCGGAAGCCAGCTGCCGAAGACCGGCACCCTGTTCGTCTCGATCCGCGATTCCGACAAGCCGCGGATCCTGCCGGCGGTGAAGATGCTGGAGGAGGCCGGGTTCCAGATCGTGGCGACCGCCGGCACCCAGCGCTATCTCGAGGAGCAGGGCGTCAAGGCGAAGCGCATCAACAAGGTGCTCGAAGGCCGTCCCCATGTGGTCGATGCCATGAAGAACGGGGACATCCAGCTGGTCTTCAATACCACCGAAGGGGCCGGCGCCCTCTCGGATTCCCGGTCCTTGAGACAAGCGGCCCTCTTGCATAAGATACCTTACTACACCACTCTTGCAGGAGCGGTCGCCGCAGCCGAGGGCATCACAGCATACCTCAGCGGCGATCTCGAAGTTCGGGCGCTTCAGGAATACTTTGCCTGAGGCATCCGGCCTCACATTGGAACTGCGAAGCTTCTTGTAAGTTTTCGTTGACATGCGAGGGCGCTGGAAACAGCGGCCTCGTACCTCTTTTTGGACGAGACAAACGATGGACAAGGTCCCTCTGACGATCAAGGGTTTTGCGGCGCTCGAGGAAGAGCTCAAGCACCGGCAGCAGGTGGAACGCCCCCGGATCATCCAGGCAATCGCGGAAGCCCGCGCGCTTGGCGACCTGTCGGAGAACGCCGAATATCACGCCGCCAAGGAAGCCCAGTCCCTCAACGAGGGCCGCGTCCTTGAGCTGGAGAGCCTGATCTCCCGGGCCGAGGTCATCGACATCACGAAGCTCTCGGGCGAGCGGATCATGTTCGGCGCCATCGTGAAGCTCGTCGATGAGGACACCGAGGAAGAGAAAACCTACCAGATCGTGGGCGAGCCCGAAGCCGACGTGCGCTCCGGCCGCGTGTCGGTCGCCTCCCCCATCGCCCGCGCCCTGATGGGCAAGACCATCGGCGACACGGTGGAGGTTTCGACCCCGGGCGGCGGCAAGTCCTACGAGGTTGTCGGCGTCCAGTTCGGCGCCTGATGTGAAGAAGGGGGCTTCAACAGTGAGAAATCCGATGATGTCCCCTGTGTCCCGCCGCTCGCTCTTGAAAACCCTCGCCTGCGCCGGTCTCGCCGGCGCAGGCTTTGCCTTGCCCGCTCAGGCGCAGAGCTTCCCGCAAGCCTTCTCGTCCTTTTCCGTGGATGTGAGCGTCTTGAAGGCCAAGGGCCTCGGACCCTACGCCGACTTCGTCGCCTCTGTCGCGCTCGATGAGCTGCGGCGCTCCTTTGCCGACCGCACCGATCCGCGCGGTCCCCGGCTCGTCGTGCGGCTGACCAGCGTCACCCTCACGGCTTTTCCGGGCGGAAGCGGCGGCCCCCGGTGGCGCGGTGGCGGAGGCGGCGGACACGATGCGGTCGAGGGCGAGGCTCTGGCAGTCGGCCGCCGGAGCGAGGTCTTCGCGCGGCACCCGATGCTGGCCGTGCTCGACGCCCACGCCCCCAGCGTCGCCCCCAATGAGCAGGGCCGCACCGTCGCCGTGACGCAGCATTGGGTCCGCTGGCTAAGGCGGCAGATTTAATCTTCAAAGCATGGTCATCCCGGACGAAGCGTCAGCGGAGATCCGGGATCGGGTGCAGGACGAGGCTCGGAGCTCCCTCTCCCTGAGGGAGAGGGCTGGGGTGAGGGGTTACAGCCTTATCCGGACAGGGCGTAACCCCTCACCCGGACCTGAGGTCCGACCTCTCCCACAAGGAGAGGTGAAGGGGCCACACTCGTCTTACGATCCCGGATCGCCTGTGGCGTCCGGGATGACGCATTAGCCTTCGACGGCCGCCACATCCTCGATCGGCACCAGCGGCTCGTCCTTGATGAGGTCGAGGGTGAGAGCGGTGCGGACGTTGCGCACGTTCGGCAGGGAGGTGAACTCGGAGACCAGCCCCTGGAACGAGGCCAAGTTCGGGGCCACGCATTTCATGATGAAGTCGATGTCGCCCGAGAGGGTCCAGCATTCGCGGACCATGGCCCAGTCCTTCACCCGCTGCTCGAACTCCCTGAGCTCTTTCTTGCCCTGCACGTCGAGCTGCACCATGGCAAAGCAGACGATCTCGAAGCCGAGGTTCTTCGGGTCGAGGATCGCCCGGTAGGCTTTGATGATGCCGGCGCTCTCCAGAGCCCGCACCCGGCGCAGGCACGGGGGCGCCGACAGGCCCACCCGGCGGGCGAGTTCCACATTGGTGATGCTGCCGTCGGCCTGAAGCTCTTTCAGAATGGCCCAGTCGATGGAATCGAGGCGTCCGCGCACGGTAACTCCGTAGGCATGATCGGGGCGGGCAAAAACCGGCCAAACGCTTGGATCATGCAGTATCAGGTCAAAAAATCTCGTCTTGGCTGACTAGACCGTATAAGGGATCGGCACAAGGAGGACGGGCGATTAAGTCGCAACGAACTTCATGAACTCCACAGGCTCATTGATCGAATGTTGCGCGACGAGACTGGCCTCAACACCTGGGTGCTGACGGACGGCAAGGCCGGGGACGAGCTGCAGGCCCTGAGCGTGGCCGAGGCGTTGGGCCTGGTCCCGGAGGTTCGCCGGGTCAGGCCGAGAGCGCCCTTCACATGGCTGATGCCCTGGGGCCCGGTCGACCCGCGCGAGCGGCCGGGCGCTCCCGGCAGTCCTCTCGCCCCACCCTTCCCGGACTTGCTCATCGCCTCGGGCCGCCGGGCCGTGGCCTATCTGCGCCACGTGAAACGGGCGTCCGGCGGGCGAACCTTCACGGTGTTCCTGAAAGATCCCCGCACCGGCCCGGAGACAGCCGATTTCATCTGGTCGCCGAGCTACGACCGCTTGAGGGGACCGAACGTCCTTACCACCCTGACGCCGCCTCACCGGGTCTCGGCGCAGCGGATCGAGGCTGCCCGTGCTGAACTCGATCCGCGCCTCGCTCATCTGTCCAGTCCTCGCGTTGCCGTCCTGGCCGGAGGGAACAGCCGGCATCATCGTTTCACCGAGGAGAACATCGCTCGCCTGGTGGAGCATCTGACGTCCATTGCCGAGGCCGGAGCCGGATTGATGGTCACGGCCTCGCGCCGCACCCCTGCCACCTTGCGAGGTGCCCTGGTAGCCCTCACATCCAAGCATGGCGGCTTCTTCTGGGACGGGACCGGCGAGAACCCTTACGTGGACCTTCTTGCGCTCGCCGATTTCATCGTCGCGACGGCGGATTCCTTCAACATGATCGGCGAGGCGGCCGCCACGGGGCGGCCGATCCTGGTTTTCGAACCCTCCGGCGGCCATCCGAAACTGGATGTTTACATGAACGGGCTTAAAAGCCATGGAGTTGTGCATCCCTTCGCGGGCCGTCTTGAAGGACAGCCCTACGAACCCTTAAATTCAACACCCAAGGTCGCGAAGGCGATCGCTGAAGGCTTCAGCCGCCATCGCCGCGCTCTCGGCCTGCCGGACGTCGCCTTTCCACTGGAGACCCCCTGATGGCCCATTCTCACGCCAAGCTCATCATCATCGGCTCGGGGCCGGCAGGCTATACGGCGGCGATCTATGCGGCGCGCGCGCTGCTCGAACCGGTGATGATCTCCGGCTTCCAGCCCGGCGGGCAGCTCATGATCACCACCGACGTGGAGAATTATCCGGGCTTCGCCGACGTGATCCAGGGCCCCTGGCTCATGGAGCAGATGCGCCTGCAGGCCGAGCATGTGGGCACCAAGATGGTCTCAGACCACATCACCAAGGTGGACCTGAAGCAGCGCCCCTTCCGCCTCGAAGGCGATTCCGGCGACACCTACACCTGCGACTCGCTCATCATAGCGACCGGCGCCCAGGCCAAGTGGCTGGGCCTGCCGTCCGAGGGCCAGTTCCAGGGCTTCGGCGTCTCGGCCTGCGCGACCTGCGACGGCTTCTTCTACCGGGGCAAGGAGGTCGTGGTGGTGGGCGGCGGCAACACCGCCGTCGAGGAGGCGCTGTATCTGGCCAATCTTGCGTCCAAGGTTACTCTGGTTCATCGCCGGGACAGCTTGCGCGCCGAGCGCATCCTGCAGGACCGCCTGTTCAAGCACCCCAAGATCGAGGTGGTCTGGAACTCCGCCGTCGAGGAGATCTGCGGCTCGGAGAACCCCTCCTCCGTCACCCATGTGCGGCTCAAGAACCTCGTCTCGGGCGAGGCCTCGGACTTCAAGACCGACGGCGTGTTCATCGCCATCGGCCACAAGCCCTCGACGGAGCTGTTCGTCGGGCAGCTCGACATGAAGTCGGGCAGCTATCTGGTGACGAAGCCGGGCTCCACCGAGACCAACATCCCGGGCGTCTTCGCCGCCGGCGACGTGACGGACGACATCTACCGTCAGGCCGTCACGTCGGCAGGAATGGGCTGCATGGCTGCTCTGGACTCGGAACGCTATCTGGCGGCCCTGGAGGCTACCCAGGAAGCGGCCGAATAGGATTTGTTAACAACTGGTTAGTCTTCAGGCCGATTTCCTGTTGCGTCGGGCTCGCGGCTCATAAGAGATAAAGGCTGCCTTGCGTCTGGAGCATGTGAGGCCTAGAGCATCGTACGGAAAAGTGGATCCGGTTTTCCGCATCAACGATGCTCTGGTCCAAAAAGGAAGCATCGGATCCGATCCCAAAAGTGCAAATCCACTTTTGGGTCCGATGCTTGAGGGGAATGCCGTGGACTGGGACAAGATCCGGATTTTCTACACCGTCGCGGAAGCGGGCAGCTTCACGCGCGCCGGTGACGATCTGGGCCTGAGCCAATCCGCCGTCAGCCGCCAGATCAGCGCGCTCGAGCGCGAACTGAAGGCCCCGCTGTTCCACCGCCATGCCCGTGGCCTGATCCTCACCGAGCAGGGCGACCTGCTGTTCCGGGCCGCCCGCGACATGCGCATGCGGCTCGAGACCACCAAGGCCCGCCTTGTCGAGACCAGCGAACGCCCCTCGGGCGAGCTGAAGGTGACGACCACGGTCGGCCTCGGGTCGATCTGGCTCGCGCAGCGCATCGCGGAGTTTCTCGATCTCTACCCGGATGTCCGGGTCGAGCTGATCCTGTCCAACGAGGAGCTGGATCTCGCCATGCGCGAAGCGGATGTCGCCATCCGGCTGCGCCGCCCGGCCCAGCCCGACCTGATCCAGCGCCGCCTCTTCACCATCCACTTCCACGTCTATGCCTCGGCCGACTACATCAAGCGGTTCGGCGAGCCCAAGACCCTGGAGGATTTGGACGAGCACCGGATCGTATCGTTCGGCGGTCACCAGCCGTCCTATCTCATGGCCGTGCACTGGCTTGCCACGGCCGGGCGCGAAGGGCGCGAGCCGCGCCA
Organism: Microvirga sp.; assembly: GCF_014699075.1. GTDB lineage: Bacteria > Pseudomonadota > Alphaproteobacteria > Rhizobiales > Beijerinckiaceae > Microvirga. The sequence goes on from NZ_JACXAB010000003.1 coordinate 449,756, forward strand.
GTACCATTATGTGGTCAACAACATCACGGCCCTGAAGCTGGCCGTCGAGACCGGCGCCGGCATCGCCGTGCTGCCGGATTATGCCGTGGTGGGCAACCCGGACCTCGTCCAGATCCTGCGCGACGTGGAGATGCCCTCCCTCGACAGCTATCTGGTTTATGCCGAGGAGATGCGCTCCGTGGCCCGCGTCCAGGCCTTCCGCGATTTCCTGATCTCCAAGGCTCAGCGCTGGACGTTCTAAAGCATCGGACCCAAAAGTGGATTTGCACTTTTGGGTCCGATGCTTCTTCTCCCAGTGAGAGCATCGGGCGAGCCCAGCGGGCTGCACGATGCTCTACGCCCCGAGTCCAAAGCCAAGCTCGATGGCTGCCCGGAGTTTGTCACCGGTGTGACGCAAGCTATGCGTTATATGCAGCCCTTTCATGAGGCATGCTGCATTGCAAAGAGGCAGGATGCAGTCGATATGAGCGGTGGCTGATTTCAACGCGGCAGTGCTTTCTTCCTCCCGGCGCTGCCGTGTCGGCCGTTCCCTCTGGAAGGTTTTGACTTATTTGTCGGACCTCTACTTTTGCCGGGCCTTTGGCCCGGCTTTTTTCTTTTCAGGGACCCCTCAGGATCAATTCCAGCGGACGTGGGACTGCTCCGCCTCCTCCTTGAGCGCACGGCGCAGGACCTTCCCCACATTGGTCTTCGGCAGGGTCTCGCGGAATTCGATCCGGCGGGGCACCTTGTAGCCGGTCATGTTCTCGCGGCAGAACTGGCGCAGCTCGTCTGACGTGAGGTTCGGGTCCTTGCGGACCACATAGGCTACGACCGCCTCGCCCGAATGCTCGTCCGGAAGCCCGATCACGGCCGATTCCATCACGCCCGGATGATTGGCGAGCACATCCTCGACCTCGTTGGGATAGACGTTGAAGCCGGAGACGAGAACCATGTCCTTCATGCGGTCCACGATCTTGATCTGGCCGTCGGGCAGGATGACCGCCACGTCTCCGGTGCGGAACCAGCCGTCCGCAGTCATGACCTTGGCGGTCTCGTCGGGCCGCTGCCAGTAGCCCGCCATCACCTGCGGACCCTTCACGCAGAGCTCGCCGCGCTCCCCATCCGGAAGGATGCTGCCGTCGCCGGCGCGGATGGTCACATCCGTCGACGGCAGGGGATAGCCGATCGTGCCGGTGAAGTCCTCGATGTCGAGCCGGTTGGCGCACACGACGGGCGAGGTCTCGGAGAGACCATAGCCTTCGACGATGGGCTGCCCGGTGATGTCCTTCCACTTCTTGGCCACGGCCTCCTGGGTGGCCATGCCGCCCGAGACGGCAAAGACCATCTGGGAGAAGTCCACCTTTTCGATTCCCGGCGCATGCGCCAGGGCGTTGTAGAGCGTGTTGAGGCCGGACATGAGCGTGATGCGGCTCTTCTGCAGCGTCTTGACGAAGCCCGGGATGTCGCGCGGATTGGCGATCAGCAGCTGGCATCCGCCGATCTTCGCCATCAGGAGCCCGCAGACCGTGAGAGCGAAGATGTGATAGAGCGGCAGCGCGGTGACCATGAGATGATCCTCGCGGTCCCCAAAGAAGGGAAGCATCCAGGCCTCGCATTGCATCACGTTGGCCACCACGTTGCGGTGAAGGAGCGTCGCCCCCTTGGCGACGCCGGTCGTGCCGCCCGTGTACTGCAGGAAGGCGACGTCGTCCGGCGAAACGGTGACCGGCTGCGGCTTGTTGCGTGCCCCCTCGGCCATGACGGCCTTGAAGGTCACCGCCTGCAGCAGGCTGAACGGCTTGACCGCCTTCTTCACACGGCGGGACACGAGATTGATGATTGCGCCTTTCAAGCCGAGCAGATCGCCCGGCGTCACGACCACGACCCGATCCAGCTTCAGCTCCGGCAGCGATTCCTGGACCGTCGCGCCGAAGTTTTCGAGCACGAACAGGAAGCGGGCGCCGGAGTCGTTGAGCTGGTAGGTCAGCTCGCGCGGGGTGTAGAGCGGGTTGACGTTCACCACCGTGCCGCCGGCCAGCAACACCCCGAACAGGATGGCCGGGAAGGCCATCACGTTCGGCAGCATGATGGCGACCCGGTCACCCTTCTTCAGCCCCTGAGCCTGAAGCCAGGAGGCCACCGCATCCGCGTCGCGCCCAAGCGCGGCATAGGTCACGCGTTTGCCGAAGCTCTCGGCCGCCGGTCGGTTCGGGTACTTGGCGAGGGCGTCGCGGAAGATGTCGTTGACCGTGCCGACCCTAGCCTCGTCGATCACAGGCGGAACGCTTGCCGGATAGGATTTGAGCCAGGGGCGGGCAGAAAGATCCTGAGCGCCTGTGGTGGCAGGCGCCGGGTTCGTGGCGTTCATTGTCGTCCTCCGCTTCTAGGCGAGGTTTGCTTCATGGGAGATGGCGTCTCCATCAAGCTTAACTTGGCGCGGAAGAGTCCTTTTGTCGATGGGATTAGTTTAGACCTGAACGATCTGCGGGGATCGTCCAGGTCCAAAAAGTCTCAATGAGCCTTCTGCAGCACCATGTCGGCCGGACGCCCGCTAAGTTCGGCCATGTGATCGAACCGGGTCGAGAAGGTTCCGACACCTGCCGTCGCGGAACGCAGTTCCACGATGAGGTCGCCGATCTCGGATTCCGGGATCGTCGCGCTCAACACCTGCCACCCTGACCAGCCGGGCCGCTCGTCATAGCCGAGGATCTGCCCGCGCCGGCCGGTCACCAGGGCGGTAGCTTTGGACAGCGCCTCGGACGGGATCGTGATCTCCACCGACAGAATCGGCTCCAGCAGCACGGGCTTGGCCTTCGGCAGCGCCTCCGCCAGTGCCAGCCTGGCGGCAGCCTGGAAGGCGGCATCGGAGGAATCCACCGTGTGGTAGGAGCCGTCCGTCAGGCTCACGGCGAGATCGACCACGGGAAAGCCCAGAGGGCCGCATTTCAGGGCATCGCGGACGCCCGTCTCGACGGAGGGGATGTACTGGCGCGGCACCACGCCGCCGGTGATCCGATCCTGGAAGGCAAAGCCCTCCCCGCGCGGCAGCGGCTTGATCTCGATCATCACGTCGCCGAACTGGCCATGGCCGCCGGTCTGCTTGCGGTGGCGGCCGCGGGCCGCTGCGGGCAGCTTGATCGTCTCGCAATAGGCCACCCTGGGCTTGGCGGTCTCGATCCCGACCTGGAAGCGCGAGGCGAGCTTCTCCACCGCCACCCGCAGGTGCATCTCGCCCTGCCCGTGCAGCCGGATCTCGCCCATCTCGGGCCGGGTCTCGACCGCGAGCGACGGGTCCTCCTCGGTGATCTTGGAAAGGGCGCTCGAGAGGCGCACGTCGTCCTTGCGGTCCTTCACCTTGAGGGCCATTGCATAGACCGGCTCCGGCGGCGCAACGGACAGGATGGCCTCGGGCCTCGTCTTGCCGGCCGCAAAGCTGTCGCCCGTTGCGATGTTTTCCAACCGGCCAAACCCGACCGTGTCGCCGGCGACTGCCTCCGGCTTTCGGGCCGTCGTATTGCCCACCATCGTCAGCAGGCTGCCGATCCGCGCCTCGCCGCCGCGGGAGCCCACAACGGTATCGCCTTCGTGGAAGGTGCCGCGCATGACGCGGGCGATGGAAAGCTTGCCGCCCTGCCCCTGGTGCAGGGTCTTCATGGTCTGGGCCAAGGGCGCTCCCTCTTCGGGGATGCCGAGACGCGCGCGAGTTTCAGTCAGGGTCGGCGCTTCGTGGCGCAAGGCCTTGAGCAGCCGCGTGATGCCGTTGCCGCGCTCGGCCGAGCCGATGAGCGCCGGCACCACATGCCTCTCCCGCAGCTCCTTGGAGAGATCATCGAAGATCTGGTCGCGGGGCGGCTCGATCTCGGAGATCAGCTCCTCCATGAGCGCGTCGTCGTAATCGGCCAGGCGCTCGAGCATGGCAAAGCGCGCTTCCTTCTCCCGCGGCAGTTCGCCCTCGGGCAGATCCACGACCTCGCTCGGCGCATGCTCGCGGTAGATGAAGGCGCGCTCAAGCGCGAGGTCGATGAAGCCCACCGCGATGCCGTCCTTCCAGAGCGGGATCTGGCGCAGGAGCAGCGGCGTGCGGGAGGCCTGCTGCAGCAGCGCAAGCGTCTCGCGGATGCGCTGGGTTGCCGTGTCGATCTTGTTGATGAAGAGGAAGCGCGGAATGTCGGCCTCCTCAAGCTCGCGCAGGATGATCTCAAGGGCCGGGATCTTGCGCTCGTCCGCCTCGCACACGACGATTGCCGCGTCGCAGACCGGCGTGATGTTGCGCATTTCGTGTAGGAATTCCGTGGAGCCGGGGCAGTCGACGAAGGTCAGGTTCTCGCCGAGAAAATTGACCGTGGCCACATTGGGCTCGATGCTCATGGCATGGGCGCGGGCCTCGGCGCTCGCATCGCCCACGCTGTCTCCGTTTGCCACGCGCCCGGCCCGCGAGATGGCTCCGGTCCGCTCCAGGATGGCCTCAAGAAGCGTGGTCTTGCCGCTCTGAAACGGGCCGACGATCGCGATGCATCGCGGGCCCGCACCTAGTCTGCCGTTGGGTGCCATAGGATTTCATCCTCCCTGCCCCCGTTGCTGGCGCGCTCTTGTCCAGGACGCGTTGAGGATGATGCTCTGCCTGTGATGGTGAGTTGGCAAGAGGTTTTGTGGAGGTGGCCTTGAAGCAGGAAAAGATGGTGCCTCTTGGCTCTTCTGAGTCAGAGAACCTTGACGGCATCCTGATGCTCGCCCCGCTGAACCACGCGCATGGCCGTGATCGTTACAGGACCAGCGCGTAAAAGATTCATCGCCGAGACGATCATTTCGGCGAGGCGTTCCGGCGCGATGCTGTCGCCCTCGATGTCGAGGAGGAAATCCTTCGCCTCCACGTAGCCGCCGTTGGTGAAGTCGACGCGGGCGTCGAACTTCACGCGGTGCGTGGAGGCGGGATCGGCCTGGTAGGGCTGTGCCGCGGGATCCGGGTTGAAGGTCCGCGGCAGGATCATCAGCGGAGCGATCCGCAGAAGCGCTGGATGCGGTTGCAGGCATCCTCGAGCGCGGCGTTGGACGTGGCGTAGGAGATGCGGAAGTTGGGGCCGAGCCCGAAGGACGAGCCGTGCACGGCGGCGACGCCCTCGGCTTCCAGCAACTCGGACACGAAGTCCTCGTCGGTCTCCAGCACCTTGCCCGACGGCGCGGTTTTGCCGATGGCCTCGGCGCAGGACGGATAGACGTAGAACGCGCCTTCCGGCATCGGGCACTTCAAGCCCTTCGCCTGGTTGAGCATGGAGACCACGAGGTCGCGACGCTCCTCGAACGCTTTCCTGAATCGCGGCAGGTGATCCTGCGGCCCGTCGAGCGCCTCGACCGCCGCCCATTGCGAGATCGCGCTCGTGCCGGAGGTCTGCTGCCCCTGCACGAAATCCATCGCCTTGATGAGATGCTCAGGCCCGCCGGCATAACCGATGCGCCAGCCGGTCATGGCATAGGCCTTCGATACGCCGTTCATGGTGAGCGTGCGCTCGTAGAGGTTCGGCTCGACCTGCGCCGGCGTGACGAACTCGAAATCGCCGTAGGTGAGGTGCTCGTACATGTCGTCGGTGAGCACCCACACATGCGGATGGCGCATCAGCACGTCGGTGATGGCCTTCATCTCAGGCCGTGAATACGCAGCACCCGTCGGGTTCGATGGCGAGTTGAGGATGATCCACTTAGTTCTAGGCGTGATGGCGCGCTCGAGCGGCTCGGGCTGGAGCTTGAAGCTGTGCTCCATGGTGCAATCCACGAACACGGGCTTGCCGCCGCACAGCACCACCATCTCCGGATACGAGACCCAGTAAGGTGCGGAAATGATGACCTCGTCGCCCGGGTTCAGGGTGGCGAGCAGCGCGTTGTAGATCACGTGCTTGCCGCCCGTCGACACAATGGTCTGCGAAGGCTTGTAGTCGAGGCCGTTCTCACGCTTGAACTTGCGGGAGATCGCCTCGCGCAGCGGCACGATGCCGGAGACCGGCGTGTACTTGGTCTCGCCCCGGCGAATGGCCGCGATGGCCGCTTCCTTGATGTTGTCAGGCGTGTCGAAATCCGGCTCGCCCACGGAGAGGCTGATCACGTCCCGCCCCTGGGCTTTCAGATCCCGCGCTTTCTGCGTGATGACGATCGTGGCAGACGGCTTGATGCGGGAAAGGGCGTCAGACAAAAAGCCCATGGGAATCCTCCGAGCGGGGGGTTAGAAAGGGACCGTGACGGCGGCGGACCCTAAAGCGGCGAAGCCGTCCAAGCAAGCAAAACAGCCAGGAAAAACAACCCTTCCCAGACGGGATTTTGAGGAGACGCCTTTTCCGATGACCCAATCCGTCACTCGCCGCCTCGCCCTTGGCCTGTTCGCCGGCGCGGCCCTGTTCGCCTCCGCAGCCTCCGCCCAGGACTTCCCGAACCGGGTCATCAAGATGGTGGTCCCCTATCCGGCCGGCGGCCCCACCGACGTGATCGCCCGCATCGTCGCCGAGGAGATGGGCAAGAGCCTCGGCCAGAACGTGCTGGTCGAGAACCTTGCCGGCGCCTCCGGGGCGGTGGGCACCCGCACGGTCGCCAAGGCGGATCCTGACGGCTACACCATCGTGTTCGGCAACAACCAGACCCACGGGAACAACATGTTCCTGCTCAAAGAGCCGGGCTACGACGCGGTGAAGGACTTCGCGCCGCTCGCCGGTGCCGGCGCCTTCGAGCATGTGTTCGTGGTCAAGAACGACCTGCCCGTGAAGACGATTCCGGAGCTTGTGGAACTCGCCAAGAAGGATCCAGGCAAGCTGAATTACGGCTCGACGGGCGTGGGCTCGGGTTCGCATTTGGCCACCGAACTCTTCATGACCCGCACGGGCACCAAGATGACCCATGTGCCCTTCCGGGGCGCGGCTCCCCTGGTGACCGAGCTCATGGCCGGCCGCATCGACGTGTCGAACTCGACCCTGCCGAGCGTGCTCTCCCAGTTCCAGGCAGGCCAGATGCGCGCCATCGGGATTGCCAGCCCGCAGCGCAACCCGCAGGCACCCGACGTGCCGACCTTACGCGAGCAGGGCATCACCAATGCGGATGCGGAGTCCTGGGCCGCCTTCTTCGCGCCGGTGAATACGCCGAAACCCGTCCTCGACAAGCTGTCGGGCACGATCATCGCGATCCTCAACAAGCCCGACGTGAAGGAGCGCATCACCAAGCTCGGTTTCACCCTGAACGTACGCAATCCGGACGCCTTCAAGCCGTATCTCGAGAAGGAGATCCAGACCTGGGCCGAGATCATCAAGGCGGCCGGCATCAAGGCTGAGTAGAACTCGTATAAAACACTTCGTCATGGCCGGGCTAGTCCCGGCCATCCACGTTTAAGAGGCTTGAAGACGTGGATGGCCGCAACAAGTGCGGGCATGACGCGGGATATGGGAGATAGCGGATGCAGCACCACCAAGGCCGATTGATCGACCACGTCCATCTGCGCGTCTCCGACCTCGAAGCGAGCCGGCGTTTCTACCGCGCGATCCTGCAGGCCTTGGGCCATGACTTCACCTCCGAGAGCCCGGAGCATTTCGCCTGCGACGAGCTATGGATCGACAGAGCAGACGGTCCCGTCTCGCGGGTCCACCTCGCCTTTCAGGCCAGGGACCGGGAGAGCGTGCATGCCTTCCACGCGGCGGCCCTGGCTCATGGCGGGCGCGATAACGGCGGGCCCGGAGAGCGCTCCTATCATCCCGGCTACTACGCGGCCTTCGCGTTCGACCCTGACGGTCACAACATCGAGGCCGTCTTTCACGGCCCCTCGGAACGCTCCGCCTAAGTCCGTCGTTGTGCGTCGGAGGACAGCCTGACGGTTTGCCACAATGGTTAACAATTAGTTAACAAAGACTTAGCCAAGACTCCGTAAGCAGCACTTTCGCCGCACCCCGGAACTTTCTTGAATCAAAGAAGTTTTCCTCTCGTGATCATCGTTCGGTTGCTAGGGGAAGAACCGATGAAAACCTTCAGAGCCAGAAATACCTGCCACGTGTCGTCCCGGGTTCAGCGTCTCGACCGGCGCCAGGAAAGCCGCTGCTCCCTGGCCCTGATCATGCTGATGGGCCTCGCGACGCTCTCCGTCATGGCAACCACCCAGACGCTCTCCGCACAGGACACGAAGACCATCCACGTCTATTCTCCGCGATAACGCGTGAGTGAACGACGGCATGGTTGACGCCCTGCTGCAAGAGTCTAGCTCTCCGGTATCGGACCGACGGAGAGATGTATGCTTAAGCTTCGTGTTGCCCTGGCCTGCGCCCTGACGCTCGGCGCCCTTTCCCCCGCCTTGGCCCAAGACACCCAGCGTTTCCGCACCGACAAGGTGGAGGTGATCGTCGAGACGGTCGCCCGCGATCTTCAGAACCCCTGGGGCCTCGCTTTCCTGCCCGACAACCGCATGCTGGTCACCGAGCGCCCCGGGCGCCTGCGCATCGTCGACGCCAACGGCACCCTGTCCGAACCGATCCAGGGCCTCCCAAGGATTGCCGTGCGTGGGCAGGCCGGGCTTCTCGACGTGGCCCTCGATCCCAACTTCGCCCAGAACCGGCTCGTCTACCTGAGCTTTGCCGAGGATCGCGGCGAGGGCCGCGCCGGCACGAGCGTGGCGCGGGCGCGCCTCAGCGACAACGGACGGGCGCTGGAATCACTGAACGTCATCTTCCGCCAGGAGCCGAACTATACCGGACCGAACCATTGGGGCTCGCGCCTCGTGTTCGACCGGGAGGGCAACCTCTTCGTTACGCTCGGCGACCGCTTCGACCTGCGCAACCAGGCCCAGAACCCGGCCAACCACATCGGCAAGATCGTCCATATCAAGCGTGACGGCTCCGCGGCTCCGGGCAACCCTTATCTGAACCGCGAGGACGCCCGGCCGGAGATCTGGTCCCTCGGCCACCGCAACCTTCAATCGGCGGCGCTCCACCCGACAACGGGCGAGCTTTGGACCGTGGAGCACGGCGCGCGCGGCGGCGACGAAGTGAACATCCCGCAGAAGGGCAAGAACTACGGCTGGCCCATCATCTCCTACGGGGTCGATTATTCGGGTGCGAAACTCGGCGAGGGCACGAAGAAGGAAGGCCTGGAGCAGCCGGTCTATTACTGGGATCCCTCCATCGCCCCGTCCGGCATGGCGTTCTACACGGGCGACAAGTTCCCGGCGTGGCGCGGCAGCATCCTGGTCGGGGCGCTGGCCGGCAAGCTCGTTTCGCGGCTCGACACCAACGGCAACCGGGTGACGGCTGAGGAGCGCATGCTGCAGCAGCTCGGCGAGCGCATCCGCGACGTGCGCCAAGGGCCGGACGGCTTCGTCTATCTGCTCACGGATTCCCGAAACGGCCGCATCCTGCGGATGAAGCCCGCGACCTGATTGCGGTTCAAGCGCGCGGCCCGAACAGAATGAGGGCCGCGCCCGCAAGGCACACCGCCCCGCCGGCCATGTCCCACCGGTCGGGCCGCGTCCCTTCCGCGATCCAGAGCCACAGGATCGAAGCGACGATGTAGACGCCGCCATAGGCCGCGTAAGCCCGCCCGGCGGCATCGCTCGGCACGAGCGTCAGCAAATAGGCAAACAGCGCCAGCGATGCCATTCCGGGCACGAGCCACCAAGCCGTCCTGCCAAGGCGCAGCCAAGCCCAGAAGGAAAAGCACCCGGCGATTTCGGCCAGTGCCGCGCCGGCGTAAATGAGAAGCGCCATGGCCTTCAGGTCAGCGTGCCTGGAAGATGAAGGCGGCGCCGGCCGCGATCAGCCCGAAGCCGACAAGATGGTTCCAACCGAGGGGCTCCTTCAGGTAGAGCACCGAGAAGGCTGCAAAGACCACGAGGGTGATGACCTCCTGGATGGTCTTCAGTTCGGCGGCCGAATAGACCGCGGAGCCGATCCGGTTGGCTGGCACGGCCAGCCAGTATTCAAAGAAGGCAATGCCCCAGCTGACGATCACCGCCATCCAGAGAGCCGATGTCTTGTACTTGAGATGCCCGTACCACGCGAAGGTCATGAAGACGTTCGAGGCAACCAGCATCAGGATGGGGGCAACGTGAGGGCTCATCGGACTTTCGGGGAATTGCTAGGAGGGAGGCGCGCCCTGCCCTATCCTTCTCAGCGAGGCTGTCAAGCGACTGATGGGAATAGGCGGAACATGCGGAAGAAGGCTGTAGCAATCGGACTTGTGAGCGTCGGTCTCGGCTATGGCCTGTGGCGCGGCTGGGAAACAGGACTTGAGCGAACGTGGCAGGGCGTGTTCGGCTCACCCGATCTCGGGTCGGTGGACTTTGCGACACTCAAGCGCCGCACCAATCCCAACGATGCCCTGATCTGCTCAGCCGACGTCTGCCCTCAGGCCCAAGCGGATGCGCAGCCCCCGGTCTTTCCGGTGCCGGCCGCCCGGCTCCGCAGCATCGTATCGGAGGTGGCTCTGGCAGAGCCCGGCACAAGCCTTCTCGACCGAGGCCCGCAGCAGGACCGCTATCTCGTGCGCACGCGGCTCATGCGCTTTCCCGATACGGTGGTCATGCAGGTGTTCGACCGGGGCGAGGACGCATCGACCCTTGCCGTCTATTCCCGCAGCCAGATCGGCCGCTCGGACTTCGGCGTCAACCGGCGAAGGCTCGAGCGCTGGGTTGCCCGTGTCGGCACGCTGGCCGCAAGGCAGCAGACTTAACGGGCGTTGAGACGCTCCAGAACCTGGGATCCGCCGGCGATCTGCGGATTGGATGGATCGAATCCCTCCCGCCTCTCCCGCTGGGTGACGAGGCCGCGCGCGCTCTCGAAAGCCGTATCCAGCCGCGGGTCACGCCTGAGGGCTTTGTTGAAGAAGGCGTCGCCGAAGTACGTCCAGGTCGCCCCGTCCCGGCAGCCGAAGGACGGCTTGTCGGCCGCAGCCGCCGTGATCACGAGGGTGCGCGCATCGGCGAGCGCATTGGCGAAAACGCCCGAGTAGCAGGCCGAAACGATGACGACCCGGTGCTGCGCCCTGGTTCGCTCGAGCAAGACCTTCACGTCACCCGGCGTGACGAGGCGGGTGTCCCGCCCGGCCACGAGAGCGATGCCCTCCGGCGCCCCATGGGAGGTGAGGACGAGCACCACGATGTCCTCGGCCGGATCGAGCGTGCGGCCTGCCGCTTCGGCTGCTGCCACAAGGGTTTCAGGCGTCGCGCCGGCCCGGCGCTTGGTGTTGGAACGGACGATGGAGCGGCCCTTGGCGCCGAGCTGCGCTTCCAGAATGCGGGCTGCGCCCCTGGCCTCGCTTTCGAACACACTTTGCGGACCCCAGAGACCGAAGGACAGGATATACACGTCCGTCTGTCCCGGGCGCTGCGGCGCCAGCTGGAACGGATCGGCCCGGCGGGCTGCCTGCGCGAAGACCTCGGGGGAAGAGCCCAGGGCCAGAGAGAGCCCGATCAGGCAAAAGGCAATCAACCGGCGCATCACCAACTTCCCCATGTCAAAACAATCCTAGCCGTATCGCACCTTCAACGCCAGGATCAGCGCCACCAGCACGAAGTTGGTGCCGTTGGCAAAGATAATCGGCGGGCTGTCGACCAGGATCCCGTAGACCAGCCACAGGCCGACCCCGAGGGTCAAAGCGCCCTGGGTGAGCAGCGAAAGGGATGTGGTGTCCTTGGTGCGGATGGTTTTGATGGCCTGCGGCAGCCAGCAGACCGTGGTGAGAATGGCAGCGGCAAAGCCGAGGAGTTCTGTACCGGACATGATCGAATCGCGCTTGGAAACCAGCGTATCTCTATCACACCCGCAGCTCTTCGCCCTTTAATCCACCAGGCGGCGGCAATGCACAGGCCCGACATCACTTTTCGAAGCTTCGCCGGGGCTGAACCGAATGGGCTCTTCTGGGTTTCCCTGTGAGCAATTGAACAAGACATCGTCCGAAGCGGAATTTTCACGAGGATTTCTATGGATATCGCGCTCGACAAGGTTTGCGAACTCATTCTCCGGGCCAGGGCCATCGACGTCAAAGAGGGCATCACCGATCCGGCCTCGGGGTCGAATCCCATCGACGACGGCAGCATCGATGCGCTGACCGCCTCGCCTGACGACGCGACCGAGGAGGAAGTGCGGGATGTGATCGCCGGCCTCAACGACGACGAGCGCGCCGACCTGATTGCCCTTGTCTATATCGGCCGCGGCGACATGGAGCCCGAGGAATGGGGCGCGGCCGTGCGCCTCGCCCGCGAGCGCGACGAGGCGAGCTCCGCCTCCACCGCCGACTGGCTCATCGGGATCCCCAACCTCGCCGACCTTCTGGACGAGGGTCTCAACGCCATGGGGCGCAGCTGCGCCTGAGCGGAATGGCGCGCCAGGCATCACCGGCGCGCCGCTTCCGGACTACATGGCCTTGGGCATCGCGGCGATGTCGCGCACGGTCCCATTCACGCCAGCAATCATCCCGACTTCAGAGGCCTTTCCGGTTGCCAGATCGACCTTGTAGAGCGACTTGCCGTTCATGAGCCAACCCTCGTTGGTGGCATCGCTGGATACGATGTCGAAGGCCGCCGCGCCGGCCTCCATGCCCAGCATGCCGACCGAGTTCAGCACGCCGTCGTTGGGCGGCGCCTGCTTGACGAGCACGCCAGCAGCTTCGATGTCGTAGAGCACCGTCTCCTTCGCGCCCTTCATGGAATTGGTGTAGGCGCCGGCCACGACCTTCGGCATCTTGCCCTTGTGCATGTCGGCGTCGGCGAACTTCAGCCCGCCGTCCTTCGTGACCTTGCCGTCATCCACATTGACGCGAAGGTTCATGCCGTCCGAGCCGATAATCCGCAGCCGGTCCGCCACCGGGTTGAAATCGACGGTCGCCATGGTGCCGGGCGCGAGCATGGCGTCGAGCTTGGACTTCATGGTGGCCTTGCCCGTCGCTGGATCGATGGTCACCACCGTTCCGTCAGTGACAACGCCATAGAGCATGCCGTCGGCCGGGCGCACATCGATGCCGACAAGGGCGCCGGAGAGGCCCGAGACCTTCATCGAACGCTCGACCTTCTTGCCCGCCACATCCACGATGGCAATCGTGTCGTCTCCCACGAGAGCCGCGACGCTCTGCGCCTGCGCGGCACCGGCAATGAGAGATGACCCGATGAGAGCCATGGCCAAGGGTGTGAACTTCATAGGATGATCCTCCGGCTGAAACCTCCGGTCGTCAGCGACCAGCATTGCGCATACCCGCCGGAATCCTCTATGGATGCAGGGGTGGTGAATTTATCTCAGCCCTTCTGCATCCAGCGGCAGGGTTCGGGTGTATCCTTGGCAAGTGGAAACGGAGTTCTCGCGTGAAGGCAGTGCTGGGGGAGATCGCCTCCCCGGCCTTGGACCTGAACCACGCCCTCGGCCAGTGCGCCCGGGGCGATCGCGCGGCCCTGCGTGCCATCTACGACATTGAGGCACCGCGGATGCTGGGCGTCGCCATGCGGCTCCTGCGGCGACGGGCTTTGGCCGAGGAAGCCGTGCACGACACTTTTCTCCAGGTTTGGCGCAAGGCGGACAGCTTCGATCCGGCCCGCGGCGATGCCCGCTCCTGGCTCTACGCCATCCTGCGCAACCGGGCGCTCAACATCCTGCGCGGCGAGACCCGCACCGACCTGGTCGAGGATTTCGAGCCCATGGGGCTCGCGAGCGATGAGGAGAACGCTGAAACCGTCATGATGCGCCTGTCCGACACGGGAAGCCTCAAGCGCTGCCTGGAGCGCCTGGAGCCCTCGCGGCGCCAGGCCATCACGCTCGCCTATATCCACGGGCTCAGCCATGGGGAACTCGCCGGCCGCCTCGGCGTGCCGCTCGGCACGATCAAGTCCTGGATCCGCCGGTCCCTGCTGGCGCTACGGGAGTGCATGGCATGACCCGCGACGATCAGGACCGTCTGGCCGCCGAGCATGTCCTCGGCCTCCTGGAGGGCGATGAGCGCGGGCTCGCCGAGCGTCTCATCGCGTCGGATGCATCCTTTCAGGCTCTCGTCCAGCAATGGCGCACCCGCTTTGCGGAATGGGACAACACGGCCGCCGACCTGCCGCCCGGTGAAGCCCTGTGGCAGCAGATCGAGGCCGGTCTCGAGGCCCAGCCTGCAGTCATGGCCGCAAGGCCTGTGGTGACCGCACGGCGGGAGACGTCGCCGGGGCTGCTGCAGGGGCTCTGGAACAGCCTCACCTTCTGGCGCGGCTTCGGCATGGCCGGTGCGCTGGCCGGGCTCCTGCTCGCCATGGGCGTGGGCTATTTCGCCGACAAAGCCACCCGCCAGCCGACCCTCGTGGCGGTTCTCATGAGCGAGACCAACCAGCCGGGCGCCGTGCTGCGCACCTTCGCGGATGGGCGCCTCGAGCTCATGCCGCTCGGTGACATGGAGATCCCGCACAATCACTCCATCCAGGTCTGGACCTTCCCGGAGCCGAACGGGGCGCCGGTTTCCGTGGGCGTCGTTCAAACCGCCAGGACGGTGCTGCTCGATCCCAGGAACCTGCCCCAGCCGCACTCCAATCAACTGTTCGCGATCTCGGTCGAGCCGCTCACCGGTTCCCCCACGGGCCTGCCGACGGGACCTGTGGTGATGAAGGGCACGGCGTCCACAGCCCTGTGACGGTGCCCTATTTGTGACACGGATCGCGCCAATACTTTTGGCTAATCCTGAAGGAGGATGTCATGGCTCCGCGCCAGCCGCCCGAGAGTTCGGATGATGAGCAGATCAAGCATCTGCAGGCCCTTCACAAAGCCCTGCAAGAGAGCACGGCCATCGATAAGCTGCCCGTTGCTGAGATCAAGCAGGATGAACCGCACCTCGTAACGGCAGAAGAGGTCGAGATCGACCGCATTGAAGCATACCTGAGGGGTCCGACGGCGTTCACCGCCTGACCCGAAATTTTTCTCTCTTCACGAAAACGCGACCCCGCATCCAATCGCATCCATGCGGGGTATCCGCCCTGAAGGTTGAGCCTTCGGTCTCCGGCACAAAGCCGGGATCCTTAATCCAACCAATTCAGGGACCAGATCCATGAACATTCGCATTGCCTGCATGACTGCCGCCATCGCCCTTGCGGCTCCGGCTCTTGTGATGTCGCTGCCTGTCACCGCACAGGAGAAGACCACGACCGTTGGTGGCGCCCCGATGTATCCGTCGAAGAACATCGTCGAGAATGCCGTCAATTCGAAGGACCACACCACCCTCGTGGCCGCCGTGAAGGCCGCAGGCCTTGTCGAGACCCTGCAGGGCCAGGGCCCGTTCACGGTCTTCGCTCCGACCAACGCAGCCTTCACTAAGCTGCCGGCCGGCACGGTCGACACGCTCCTGAAGCCCGAGAACAAGGCGCAGCTCACCGGCGTGCTCACCTACCACGTGGTGGCCGGCAAGATGACCGCGCAGGATCTCGCAGCAAAAGTGAAGGAAGGCGGCGGCAAGGCCATGCTGAAGACCGTGCAGGGCGAAATGCTCACCGTCACGCCCTCCGGCAACACGCTCACCATCACCGACAAGAAGGGCGGCAAGTCCACCGTCTCCATCGCCGACGTGATGCAATCGAACGGCGTCATCCACGTGGTCGACACCGTTCTGCTGCCGGGCTGATCCCCCCACAGCCCGGAATGGGCGGAGCGAAAGCTCCGCCCGGTTTCCCAGTGGTCACACACTTCAGCAGCCCTTCGGGGCTGCTTTTTTGACGTCTGTTGAAGGTATGCGGCAAACGAAAAAGGCCGCTCGTCGAGATTGTGTGCGTCAAGTTCTGCAAAGCGGGGCGGCCGAGCAGGCTGGCTAAGCGGCTTCGCGGAGTTGATCCTTCTT
>NZ_JACXAB010000040.1 GCF_014699075.1 Microvirga sp.
AACTCGCGGCGGCTTAACCCCGGCAGGGCTCCACTTAGCGAACCGAAAACACTGTTCAGACGAACCGAGCCACCTCAGCGCGGCGCCCGTGTATCAAAACGTATCTGCGCTTTCACTACAGTCTTGGATGATTGGGGAAGTTATGGGACAGGCACACGTAAGGCCCCCAGCTAAACGCCTACTGACCAGAGCCGAGGCGGCAGCTTATTGCGGGCTGGGCTCCTCGCCCCCTCCCGTAAAGCCGAAACGTATCAGGCCCGGAAAGCAAGGACTGAGGTACGATGTGCGCGACCTAGACGAGTGGATCGATAGGCTCGACAGCGGCGAACACGACTCCGGTGGCAAGAACTGGCTGGATGAGCTGGACAATGAAGAGACCTAAGGTTCCCGGCGTAAAGTGCTACGTGTCGAATGGCATTGCCTATGCCTACGACAGGAAGACTGGCACCCGGTTAACTCCACCTCACGCGCTCTACTCGCGGGAATGGTTCGAGGCGCTCGACGCAGCCCGCGCTAAGGCAAAGCCGGTCGAGGAGAAGGGCGGGACCTGGGGTGCTGCCGTGGCAGCCTACCGGGCTAGCCCCAGGTTTCTGGATCTCGCCTCCCGCACCAAGGAGGACTACCAGGCAGTACTGGACTGGACAAAGCCGCTCCATGCAATGCCGCTGACGCAATAGACACGCGGCTTCGTAGCGGGGTTGCGGGACAAAGCCAAGCTGAAGAAGGGTCGCCGGTTCGCCAACTATGTGCTGAGCGTCGTGTCCGTGGTCTTTGCTGTTGCGCTGGAGCGGGAGCTCGCAGACACCAACCCGGTACGCGAGGTGAAGAAGATCCGCCGACCGAAGGGGGAGCCCCGCGCCAACCGGCCATGGGCACCGGAGGAATGGGAGGTGGTCAAAGCCGCCTGCCCTGCTCACATCCTGGCTCCGGTCCTGCTGGGCGGCATCCTCGGCTATCGGCAGGGGGAAATCCTGTCAGCCCCGCGCACGTCGTATAATCGGAAGACGGGCCAGCTCAGCCGGATCTCAGCCAAGAGCGGTAAGAAGGTTGTTGTGCAGGCGCCGAAGGCGATTGTCGAAGCCTTGGACGCCCTGCCCAAGCACACAGCCACGACGCTCTTCGTGAACACCCGTGGATTGCCGTGGACGGAAGACGGCTTCCGCTCCTCGTTCTTCAAGATCATTCGGAAGCTGGAGGAGGCAGGTAAGGTAGCCAGCGGCCTTACCTTCCATGGGCTGCGGCACACCGCCGCAACCCGGATGCGGCAGCTCGGCTTCGATACCCGCACCATTGCCGACATGCTGGGTCAGGAGACCGAGGGCATGGCCGGCCATTATTCAAGGGAAGCGCATTTGGAGCCGAAGCTCCGGGGCGTCGTCAAAAAGCTCGATCAACACGCCCGCAGGAAAGCGCAGAACGCTTAGACAAAGAGGCAAATTCCTCAATGCTTCATGATCAACTTAGACGAAATTCAGGAGGGTAAATGGTTGATAACGCAAACATAAAATCGGACTCTGACTCCGTTAGTCTTGGTTCGAATCCAGGTCCCCCAGCCACTTTGCTCTTCAAGCGTCTAAAGCCGCCCTCTTCCGCAGGTTCGAGGCCTCTTTTCAGGCACAGCAGGCCGCTGTCTCCGACGTGGCGATCTGCAGCCTATCCGGCAAGCACAACCGCCACGCTTGGCGGGACTGTCGCGTCCAAGATCCAGTTAATTGACGTGGACAGGCTCGAAGGTGCTTTTGAGCGGATGGGGATTCCAGTCGCCGTTTGAAGCCGGCGCCACCTGTGGCTGGCTCGACCACCGGCGCTCGAACGCCTTGGCCGCTTCCTGATCCTTGAACCCCAACAGGCCAAAGCCCGTACGGATATGGAAGAAATCGTAGGGAGCGGCCTCGTCCTCAAGCCAGCGAACAACCTGAAGCTTGAGCGCTCTCTTGCTCCCGTTCCACACATCCCAGTCGTTGATCATGAAAACGAAAGGCCAGAGGCGGGCATAGGCCTCGACTTCGTAGCATGTCGCTGAGGCCAGTTCCTCATCGCGGGTGGAAGCCGCGATAGCCTCTTTGATCTTCTCCAACTCCATCACTGCCTCACCTGACATTCGTGACATAGGGTGGTGCGGTCGAACGGGATCTCGACGCCGCATAGCTACCGATATACCTCACATTAGGTAAACGATAGGTCATTTGGGCAGTTCCAAATGGATATTGCTTGAAAGCCAACGTGCCCGCGCTAGCGAGAGACATCCCGGCGGTCTGCCCGTCATCGCCTCGCCCGCGATCGGGCCGGTGGGTGCAAAATTGCCGGCCCTATCCTGATGCTGCCCAAATCGAGGGCATGCTGTCTTCAGCAACCTCACTGAGTTGCAAGGCACGCTGTACACTCGATACGCTCAAGGTGTTTGGGAAGACTCCCGCAATGTGCGCTCATGAGCGTTCCTGACCTGAACTCGGCTGGTGATCGGCCAACACGGATCGGCATTGAAGTGGTCGGATCGATGGATCATGTGGGAGCACTTGCGCGCTGGCTTGCCGATGAGGCGCCGCACGACACCGTGAACGGGCTATTTGCCGGGTTCTGCGAGGAGGTCGTGCGATCCGGCGCTCCCGTCTGGCGGGCCTCCCTGGGCTTGGAGGTGTTGCACCCGGAGGTGAGCGGCTGGCAGCATGTCTGGACGAGCGAGAGCCTGTCCATGCACGAAGCCGACCGGGCCACGGCGGCTACATCGCCGTCCTACATCAACAGCCCGACCCGGATCGTCGATGAAGCCGGAGAGCCGTTCCGCCGCCGGCTCGAGGCGCCCTGCCCCGACCTGCCGCTGCTCGAGGAGCTGCGCCTCGCCGGAGGGACGGATTACGTCATGTATCCCCTGCCCTTCCTGGACCGGACCCGGACCGCAGTGATTTCCTTCGCCACCCGGGACCCGCAGGGTTTCGACCTCACAGCGCTCGACCGGCTCGAGCGCGCCGCGAGGCTTCTGAGCCCGTATCTGGAGCGGCATGTGCTGCGCCGCATCGCCGTCGATCTGCTCGACACCTATGTCGGCCCTCGCACGGGGCAGCGCATCATCGAGGGCCGGGTGGATCGCGGCGGCGTCGAGATGATCGAGGCGGCGATCTGGTTTGCCGACCTGCGGGGCTTCACGCTCCTGTCCGAGCAATCCCCCATCCCGGCGGTGCTGACCCATCTGAACGCCTGGTTCGGCATCATCGGCGAGGTGGTGGAGGCCCATGGAGGCGAGGTGCTCAAGTTCATCGGCGATGCCGTGCTGGCGATCTTCCCGACCTCGGTCGAGCGCGACCGCATGGCAGCCTGCCGCAAGGCTCTGGCCGCCGCACAGGAATTCTGCCGGCGGAGTGAAGACGAGAACATCCTGCGTCGCGCTTCCGGCAGCCCTCCTCTGGAGCACGGCCTGGCGCTGCACGTGGGCGAGGTGGCCTATGGCAATGTCGGAGCCTCGCACCGGCTCGACTTCACGGTGATCGGCCCGGCCGTGAACCGGGCCAGCAGGCTCCTGGATCTGGCAAAGCGCCTGAACCGGCCCGTGATCGTCTCGCACGCCCTCGCGCGGGAGGTGGATCAGCCCCTGGTCGATCTCGGACGCTACCGGCTGCGCGATGTCGAGAAGCCGCAGCCGGTCTTCACCTTGCACCAGACCGATTCATGAGGCCTGATCGCTTCCGGACCTCTAGGCCAGTCGTCCCTTGCCCCTCCTGCCGGGGCAAAGCCTGGGAATTGAGCCCTTAGTTGCAGATGGAACGAGGTTGACACCGGCTCCTCCTGCCACACCTAAGCAACCTATGTTAATTCCACAGAGAGCTGGGTTCCGATGAGGCGAGTGCTGGGCCGCAGGGCGGTGTCCAATGATCCCATCGACCGGGGCCTCATGGCGACGGCACTCGTGGCTGCGCTGACGGCATTCCTCATCTGCTGCCAGCTCCCCTGACGCCAGGCTGCGCCGGAAGCAGCGTGAGGGGTCATCTATTCCCCCGCAGGTCCTAACGCAAAAGTAGATATCCCTTTGCCCTAGCCTCTCCGATGGGACGCTCAAGGCCTGAAAAGGTTATCATTCATGAAGTGAGCCGATACTCACAACGTGAGCACCGATATGCGTTTTTCGACTTTGTGCGTTTTTGCTGCAGCGACCCTCATCTCCGCGAGTGCTCTCGCCCAGGAGGGGGGATGGGCCTCTACCCCGGAAGGGAAAGCACGGTGGGATGCGTGCTACAAGGAGACCCGGCTGATCCACAGAACCCGCAACCGGACCCCCCTCGATTATCGAGAGATCATCAAGGAAGCGCGCCGGGACCACATGCGTGTGTGCATGACGAGAGCACAGCCTCCTGCTCCGGTGCAGGTTGCAGTGCCGACCGACAGGTTCCCCGAGACCGCTCTGTCAGGTTGGGCCAGCAACAACTGAATTGCCATGATACCCAGGAGGCTCTGAGTCATCTCTCAGGGCCTCGCCGGTGTTGCTTCAGGCTGGGCAGGTTCCACTACGAAACCGCTGGTCGCGCTTAGCGATCCACGGTCTTGATGTCGGAGCATGGGATGATCAGCACCGGGCGCAGATCCTCGCCGACAATTTCAATGAAGATGTCGTCGCTGTAGTCTGGCTGCATCGTGGCCCAGCTCCGCAGCAGAGCTTGCATTACCTTCAGGGCTTCCGATCGGGCTGCCGCAATATCCGGCAGGTCCATGCCGCTCGGATCCTCGTCGGTTCCGAAGTGACTTCTGATATCGATATAATAGCGGGGCAAATCGATCCCCTGACAACGCTGGACCTGAGGGGACACCCCTCATTATATGGAATCATGTTAAACGACAGCGTGCATCGCTGAAATTCACTCTGAATCGCCCTCCACTCTTTCGAGCGAACCTGCTCTCCGAAAAGATGTGGTCCAACTTTCCGGAGTCGAGAGGATCGGATGCCGGCGCTCGATGTTATCAATTGAGAGAAGCGCCTCAGGAGTTTCGATGCTGTTACCTTGGATGAAGCTTGCCACCGACACCACGATGCTGGCCTTCGAAGCCCAGACGGTGATCTGGACCCGCATGTCACAAGCCGCGATGGGCCAGGGGTCGCCCGCAGAGAACCTGCTCATGGTGACGGAGAAGATCACGGCCTTCACCGAGGCGGCAGCCGTGCTTGCCGCCGGTGGCTCCGCTCACAAGATCGTCAAGGGATATCGCAGGAAAGTTCGCGCCAACGCGAAGCGCCTCCAGCGGTAGAAGCGGCAAAAGCCATCCAAGCAGCGTTGCGCATCATCAGCGTGGGACCACCGTGTCCGGGTTGGACGGGATCTGCTTGACGGTCTCCTTGCTGGCGGCACGGCCAGGCGCGTTCTCCGGATCGGAATGCGTTTCGCGAAGTGCGAAGAAGACGACGACAACGGCAACGGCCACAAGCGCGAGCGCCGTCCAGCTTCGGGTGTTCATGATGAGCTCTCCTTCAGGGTCCTGTCAGAGGGCTGAACTCACACCCTATCGGCTGGTTCCTGCGGCAACGCACCCGATCCCTGGGCAGTCCGTATGATCCGTTCCGGTTTTGCTGAAAGACGGGAGCATTCCCACCGAAGGCGCTCTGATTAGCGGCCTCAAAGCCTCCCGAAACAAAGAGGTGCGACACTTTGCTCTGCAAAGATGGAGGCACCACGTGACGAAGCGTGGCTTTTATGATCGAAGTCGGGAACGCCTGTACTTTTGGGACAAAAATCCGTTTGTTTGCAAGGTTTAGGATAAAGTTTCCGGCTGCATTGAAACGAATAGCCAAGCTTGTTCAGCAAGTTTTTCATACCGAAGTATAGGCTTAGCCGACACCTTCTACGTAATTTCCACTATTCCATTTGATGAGAAAATGAGCGTATAGATTTTTTCATTGACGCGGAACAATTTTACACAAGTTAACCAAAGATATACTTTCTAAGACTTCGTGTCGGTGGGGGCAGACACGGCAAGAGCCGCGAACCAGCTAAGTAAGCTGGGCGCGGCTTTTCTTTTTTCCGGACGATAGAACAGTCGAACGCTCAGCCTAGAAGAAGCGAGCCAATACCGCCTCGAGGCGCTGCCATTCCGCTTCAGCCCTGGGTAGTCCGAACCTCAATAGCTGCGAGCTATACTGAAATCGTCTGACCCAGATGCCATGTTCTCCTAAAGCCCGGAACAGTTCAGGAGCCCGTGGGCTCTCTAGCAGGCGGTAAAGGACCGTGCCACGCAGGGGCGTTTCCACAATGGAGCCGAGAAGAGCATCCATACGGCGGGCATCGGCGGTGCGGTCGGCCTTGGCCGCCTCAAGCCACTTCCGATCGCGGAGAGCCTTCCGGCCTACCTCGAGCGCTGGGCCGGAAACAGCCCACGGGCCGAGCGCCGATCTCAAGCTCGTGGCGATCGGCTCAGGCGCCAGCGCGAAGCCGATCCTCAATCCTGCCAGGCCATAGGTCTTGCCGAAGGAGCGCAGGACAATCGCGTTGGCCGGAAGCACGGGCACGAGGCTCTCGTCGGCATCGAAATCGGCAAAGGCCTCATCGACGACGAGCCAGCCGCTTCGTGAGCGAAGATCCCCCGCGAGGCGAAGCAGGATCTCGCGGTCGAGCAGCCTGCCGTCGGGATTGTTGGGATTGACCACGACCACCACATCCGCGCCGTCGAGGCGATCCAACGCCTCCACCTCCTCCACGTCACGCCCGACCTTACGCCACGAATGGGCATGCTCCGCATAGGTCGGCCCGAGGACCGCCACGCGGGAGCGCGGCCGCAGATGGGGCAGAAGGCTGATCAGAACCTGCGTGCCGGGCGCTGCAACCGCCATCGCGGCATCGGTGGCTTCATAGGCCTCGGCAGCGGCGGCTTCGAGATCGCTGTGATCGGCCGGCGACGGAAGCCGCTCGAACAGGGAGGCTGGCAAGGGGGGCACCGGATAGGCTATGGGGTTGATCCCCGTCGACAGGTCGATCCACGGCTCGGGCGCCTGCGGAAACAGCCGCCGGGCCTCGCCCAGATCGCCCCCGTGCCAGATCCGCGCCTCACTCATCCCGTTCACCCATGGCCCTTTCCGACAGTCTCCTGATCTTGTGCCTCGCCCTCGCGGCGGAGGCGGCTGTCGGCTATCCCAACCGCCTTTACACGGCGATCGGCCATCCCGTCACCTGGATCGGGCGGTTGATCAAGGGGCTTGACCGCACCCTGAATCGGGACGCTTGGTCCTTCGAGCAGCGCCGCGCCGCCGGCATCCTGGCCCTGCTGGTTCTTCTCGCCGTCACGGGGCTGGCCGTCTGGGCGCTGAGCGCGCTGCTCCGGCCGCTCGGCCTCATTGGCATTCTCCTCCTGGCGATCCTCGCCAGCAGCCTCATCGCCCAGCGCAGCCTGCACGAGCACGTGGCGGCCGTGTCGAAGGGGCTGCGCGAGGACGGGATCGACGGCGGACGCAGGGCCGTCGCGATGATCGTCGGGCGCAACCCGCAGAGCCTCGACGAGGCGGGAGTCTCCCGCGCTGCCATCGAGAGTCTGGCTGAAAACTTTTCCGATGGAATCGTGGCACCCGCCTTCTGGCTCGGCCTCGGCGGCCTGCCGGGCGCTGTCCTCTACAAGGCCACGAACACTGCCGACAGCATGATCGGTCACCGCACACCCCGGCATGGGGCTTTCGGCTGGGCGGCAGCGCGGTTCGATGACCTTGTGAACCTGCCCGCTTCGCGTCTGTCGGCGCTTCTCATTGTCGCTGCCGCGTTTTTGCACAGGAAAGCCTCGCCGCTGAACGCATGGCGCGCCGTCCGGCGCGACGCCTCGCATCACCGTTCGCCCAATGCCGGCTGGCCCGAGGCAGCGATGGCGGGAGCGTTGGGCCTGCGGCTCGCAGGACCCCGCGTCTATGGCGATGTGCGCGTCGAGGATCGCTGGATGGGAGATGGTCGCGCGGAAGCAACGGCCGGCGACATCGAGTTGGCGCTTGCGCTCTATCGCACGGCCTGCGGATTGCTGTTCGGTCTGGCCGCAGGATTGACGCTGCTCGCATGGCTCATCCTGCGCTGAGCGCGAAAAGCCTTTCGCAGTCGAGATGCGTCTCCAGGTGAACGGCGAAGCGGTCGAGGATGTCGTCAACGAGGGTCTCATAGGCGAGATCGCTCGTTTCGGCTTCGAGCAGCTTGAGCCAGCGTGAGCGCTGCCGGTCGTCCGCGAACAGGCCGTGCACATAGGTGCCGACCACGCGGCCATTCGCCGAGATTGCACCATCCGCATGTCCGTTCGCCAGCTGCGCGAAGGGCTGCCGCAAGGCATCGGGTCCTGTTGTCTCGCCGATATGCATCTCGTAGCCGGACAGCGGCACGCCATCGACAGAGGTGCCCGCTACGGCCTCAAGCCGCTTCTTCGCCGTGAGGGTGGTCGCAACGTCGAGAAGTCCCAATCCCTCAATGGAGCGGCCCGCCTCGCCTTCGATGCCGAAAGGATCGTCAATGCGCTGCCCCAGCATCTGGTAGCCGCCACAGAGGCCGAGCACCCGCCCGCCCCGACGCACATGCGCCTTGAGGTCGGTGTCCCAGCCCTGCCGGCGGATGAAGAGAAGGTCATTGATTGTCGTCTTGGAACCCGGCAGCAGCACGAGCGCCGCGTCGGCCGGGAGAGGCTCGCCCGGTTCGACCAGAACCACCTCCACGCCCGGCTCCTCGCGCAGGGGGTCGAGATCGTCGAAATTAGAGATCCACGGCGTCACCGGCACGGCGATCACGACAGAGCCCTTGCGCCCTTCACGCCGCAATCCCAAACCGTCTTCGGCCGGCAAACGCGCGGCATCGGCAAAATGCGGCACCAAGCCCAAAGCCGGCCAGCCGGTACGCTCGGCCACGAATTGCATGCCGCTGTCGAACAGGGCCGGATCGCCCCGGAAGCGGTTGACGATGAAGCCGCGGATCATCGCGGCATCGGCCGCGTCGAGCACCGCCTTGGTGCCGACGAGGCTTGCGATCACGCCGCCCCGGTCGATATCGCCCACCAGCACCACGGGCACGTTCGCCGCGCGGGCGAAGCCCATATTGGCGATGTCGCCGGCCCTGAGATTCACCTCTGACGCTGAGCCCGCCCCCTCGACAAGAACAAGGTCGGCCTCGTCTGAGAGACGTGAAAAACTGTCGAGCACCGCCTGCATGAGGCGCGGCTTCCAGGACTGGTATTCCCTCGCCTTCGCCGTGCCGACCACGCGCCCCTGCACCACCACCTGCGAGCCGATCTCGCTCTGCGGCTTCAGCAGCACCGGATTCATGTGCACGCTCGGCGCGACGCCTGCCGCCCGCGCCTGCAGCGCCTGGGCCCGACCGATCTCGCCGCCATCCGCCGTCACGGCGGCATTGTTCGACATGTTCTGCGGCTTGAACGGCCGGACCTTAAGCCCTTTTCGCGCAAACACCCGGCACAGGCCCGCCACCAGGAGCGACTTGCCCACATTGGAGCCGGTGCCCTGCACCATGAGCGCGCGCATCAGAACTCCACGCCTTCCTGCGCCTTCACGCCGGCGGCGAAATGGTGCTTCACCAGGGTCATTTCGGTGACGAGATCGGCCGCCTCGATCAGCTCCGGCTTGGCGTTGCGGCCGGTGACCACAATGTGGAGGTCGGGCCGGCGCTGCCGCAGGGTCTCCACCACCTCGGTGAGCGGCAGGTACTCGTAGCGCAGCGCGATGTTGAGCTCGTCGAGCACCAGAAGGCGGATGTCCTCGCGGGCCATCAGCTCCTTCACCTTCGCCCACGCCCGCTCGGCCGCCGCCACGTCGCGGGAGCGGTCCTGCGTCTCCCAGGTGAAGCCGTCGCCCATGGTGTGCCACTCCACCTGATCGGCAAAGCGATCCAGGGCCATGCGCTCGCCGGTCTCCCAGGCGCCCTTGATGAACTGGACCACGCCCACCTGGAAACCGCGCCCGAGCGCCCGGAGCATGAGGCCGAAGGCCGCCGTCGACTTGCCCTTGCCGGGACCTGTATGGACGATGAGGAGCCCCTTCTCGACGGTCTTGGAGGCGACCTCCCGGTCCTGGACTTCCTTGCGCTTGATCATCTTGGCGCGGTGGCGCGCCTCTTCGTCCTGGGTCATCCCGGCCTGCTTTCCTGTGGAAGGGCCGCACCATGAACAGGCCAGGGCCCGATTTCAAGGCCGGCCGCTGCCCAGGCTTGAAACATCCCCCCTGGCCAGATAAGCATGAAACCGACGGTGCCCCGGCAACGGGGTGAAAAGGGAATGCGGTGAGACACCGCGGCTGCCCCCGCAACTGTAAGCGGCGAGCCTTCGCTCCACATGCCACTGGGCCCCAAAGCCCGGGAAGGCGGCGAAAAGCATCGACCCGCGAGCCAGGAGACCTGCCGTCAGCCTTTGCTTCTATCGGGTCTGTCGGACGGGGTGTGCCGACGGTGACCGTAGTCGAATGACCTCGTCGTTCGGTTCCGTCCGTGGAAGCTCAACAGACTCGAAGAACCACGAGTCTCCCGACGGAGAGAACGATGACGATTCTGCCCAAGACCCGCCTTCTTGCCCTGACGCTCGCCGGCCTTGCGGCCGCGACGCCGGCCCTCGCCCACCACCCCATGGGCGGCATGATTCCGGCCACCTTCACTCAGGGCCTGCTCTCGGGTCTCGGCCATCCGGTCATCGGTCTCGACCACCTCGCAGCCCTCGTGGGCGTCGGCCTCGTCGCCTCGCGCTTTGCCCGCGGCCTCACTCTTCCGGCTTTCTGGGTTGCGGCCATGGCCGCCGGTGTGGGCCTGCACCTGATGAGCGCCAGCCTGCCCTACGCGGAAGTTCTCGTGGCGCTCAGCGTCGTGGCCATCGGCCTTGCGGCGACGATCCGCACCACCCTGCCCTATAGTCTGATTGCCGTTCTGTTCGCTGCCGGCGGCGCCGTACACGGCTATGCGCTCGGCGAAGCCATCATCGGAGCGGAAGCAACCCCGCTCGCCGCCTATCTCGTCGGCCTCGTGGCGGTTCAGACCGCGCTGACCACCGGCATTGCCCTCGCGGCCCGTTCGCTCGCTAAAGGCTCGCTTGCTGTGCCCGCGCTGCGGCTTGCGGGTGTTGCGGTTGCCGTCACGGGCATCGCAGCCCTCGCCCTGCCGACCTTCGCCTGAGCGGATCGGCGCACAAGCGATGACCTCATCCCCTGAGGAGATCTGCCTGCATGTCTGCGTCACCTGCCGTCAGGCGGGTGGCCCGGACGACAAGGCGCTCCGGCCCGGTGCGATCCTTCACCGGGCGCTGACCGAGGCTCTGAGCCGACCCGACGCTCCGAAGGTGCGCGTCGAGCCGGTCGAGTGCCTTTCCGTGTGCAAGCGACCCTGCACCATCGCGGTCTCGGGCCCAGGACGCTGGACCTACATCTATGGCGATTTGAGCCCCGACACCTCGGTGGAGACCATTCTCGACGGGCTGCGCCGCTATGCGGCCACACCGGACGGCCTCGTGCCCTGGCGCGAGCGGCCCGAGGCCTTCCGCAAGGGCGTTGTCGCCCGCATTCCTCCGTTCAAGACAGATAGCGCGGCCTGAACACGCCGCCGAAAGGCAAGCCTTCATGAGCGATCTCTCGAAGATCCCCTGCACGATCATCACCGGGTTCCTCGGCGCCGGTAAAACCACCCTGGTGCGGCACCTCCTGGAGAATGCCAATGGCCGCCGCCTCGCGGTTCTCGTGAACGAGTTCGGCGATCTCGGCTTCGACGGCTCGTTCATCGAAGGCTGCGGCATCGAGGGCTGCACGCAGGACGACATCGTGGAGCTTCCCAACGGCTGCCTGTGCTGCACGGTGGCGGACGATTTCGTGCCCGCCCTGAACACCCTGCTCAACCGGCCGAACCCGCCGGAGCACATTCTCATCGAGACTTCGGGCCTCGCGTTGCCGAAGCCCCTGGTGCGCGCCTTCAACTGGCCCGACATCCGCTCCCGCGTGACGGTGGACGGCGTGATCGCCGTAGTCGACGGCCCGGCCGTCGCATCGGGCGCCTTCGCGGAGGATCCGGACGCGCTTGAAGCCCAGCGTGCTTCGGACACGTCCGTCGATCACGAGAACCCGCTGGAGGAGGTTTTTGAAGACCAACTCCTGTGCGCCGACCTCGTCATCCTCAACAAGACCGACCAGATGCAGGAAGGCGACAAGGCTAAGGTGCTGGCTGAGATCAATGGTCACCTGCCCCGGGCCGTGAAGGTCATTGAGGCCGCTCACGGCAAGGTGGACCCGACCGTGCTGCTCGGCCTCGGTGCAGCGGCGGAAGCCGATCTCGACGCCCGCCCCTCGCATCACGAGGCGGCGGACGACCACGACCACGACGATTTCGAGAGCATTGCCATTCCGGTTGATGCGGTCGCCACGCCAGAGGCGCTCGTCGCCCGCGTCGAGCGTGCGGCGGAGGCCGCCGGCGTGCTGCGCATCAAGGGCTTCGCGCCGGTGAACGGCAAGCCCATGCGCCTCGTGGTGCAGGGCGTCGGCCAGCGCGTCGCGCATCACTTCGACCGGCCATGGAAAGCGGACGAAGCACGCGACGGGCGCATGGTGGTGATCGGCCTGAAAGGCTTCGACGTGAAGGCCGTCGAAGCCGCCTTGCGCGCGGGATAGCATGCACCTCCTTCCGGTCACAACGGTATCCCTCGAGGAAGGCCAGGAGGCCATCGACCTCCAGCAGCCTCCAGGGGATATCGTCGTCCTCTCCTTCGCGGACAGTGACCTCGGCGCGCTGGCGGCGGCCCACGGACTGAAAGCAGGCGGCCCCTCGCTCCGCCTCGCCTCGCTGCGTCGCCTGCGCCATCCTCTCTCGGTCGATCTCTACATCGAGAAGACGGCATCGAAGGCGCGTTTCGTACTCGTGCGCTGCCTCGGCGGGCTCGACTACTGGCGCTACGGATTGGAGCGGCTGTCCGCCGCGTGCCGCTCTCAGGGCGTGAAGCTTGCCGTGCTGCCGGGCGACGACCGCCCCGATCCACGACTCGCCGCCTACGCCACCGTCTCACCGGCGCTCTGCGACGAGATCGAAGCCTATTTCCAGGCGGGCGGCATCGACAATATGAGCCGCCTGTTGGCGCGCATTGGTGCGGAGATTGGCGAAAGCAATGCAGACGTGGAACTGCCGCGCGCGGCTCCGCGTGCTTTCGCGTGGACTCCCCCATTCCATCCCTGCGACCTCATCCTGAGGAGCCGCATCAGCGGCGTCTCGAAGGATGAGGTCGCAGGTGCTTTTCCCTCCCCCTTGTGGGGAGGGATTAAGGGCGGGGGTGTCAGCGCTGAGCTGGACCAGTGTAGCGCTCACACCCCCATCTCCAACTCCTCCCCACAAGGGGGAGGAGAGTCTGCCGGCAGCATCGTCGAACCCGAGGCCGCTCTCGCCCGCATCTCCCGCGAACGCCCCCTCGCCTATGTTCTCGTCTACCGCTCCGCCATTCTAGCCGGGGATACAAAGGCTATCGAGGATCTGTCGGCAGCGCTCCGCGAGCACGGCGTCGGAACTCTCGTCCTCGCCGTGTCGAGCCTGAAGGCCCCGGAAGCGGTGGCGAACGTTCGACGTGCGATCCAACTCCGCCGTCCCGACATCATCGTCACGACCACTGCCTTCTCGGCGCGAGATGATGAAAGCTTTGTTCTCGACGAAGCCGATTGCCCGATCTTGCAGGCGATCCCGGTCGGCAGCGCGAAAGACGCCTGGGAGGCCTCGCCGCGCGGCCTCTCCGCCGCCGACCTCGCCATGCAGGTTGCTCTTCCTGAGTTCGACGGCCGCATCGCGGCTGGTCCCATCTCGTTCAAAGCCGAGGAGCCCGCCCATCCCGCGCTCGCCTTCTCGCGCCGGGTGCAGGCTCCTGATGCTGCCGGGATTGATGCCGTTGCCAGCATGGCGGCCGCATGGGTGCGCCTCGCCCGCACGCCACGCGACGAACGGCGCTTGGCGCTTGTTCTCTCCGATTACCCGGCACGCGGCGGCCGCGCCGGCTTCGCGGTCGGTCTCGACACACCGGCGAGCGCCTGCGCGATCCTCGATCTGCTGCGCAGCGCCGGCTACGCGGCCGAACGGGAATTCACCGCTGACGCGTTGATGCCACGTCTTACGGAAGGCGAGGAAATCTTTGAGGTTCCTGTTGCCACTTACAGCGCATGGCTCGACACGCTCCCGAGCGAGCAGCGTGATGCCATCGACGAGCGCTGGGGCAACACCCATGACGATCCTGCATTCCGTGGCGACGCCTTCCGCTTCCGCGCCATCCGTGCCGGCAACGTGCTTGTCGCCCTGCAGCCCGATCGCGGACACGGTCTCGACCGCAAGGGCTTCTACCACGATCCCGAATGTCCCCCGAGCCACGGCTATCTCGCCTTCTACTGCGGCTTGAGAGCTCTGGAACAGATTCACGCTCTCGTGCATCTCGGCACTCACGGCACCACCGAGTGGCTGCCCGGCAAGGCAGTGGCGCTCTCAGGTCAGTGCTGGCCGCGTCTGGCCATCGGCGCGGTGCCGGTGATCTATCCCTTCATTGTCGACGATCCCGGTGAGGCGGCTCCCGCCAAGCGCCGCATCGGCGCCGTGACCCTCGGGCATTTGACTCCGCAAACCGCCGAAGCGGGATTGCATGGCGAGGCTGCGGCCCTGCGCGAATTGGTAGAAGAATTCTCCTCCGCCCAGGTGCTTCATCCAGGACGCGCCGATCTGTTGGCGAGAGAGATCCTGGAGCGCGCGCAAGCAAGCGGACTCGCGGCGGCCTGCGGCGTGGATGCCGGCATGCCGATGGACGAGGCCCTCACCCGCCTCGATGCTCATCTCTGCGATCTCGGCGAGGTGACGGCCCGCGACGGTCTGCACGTTTTCGGCAGTGCGCCCGATGGTTTCGAGGCCTGCGCCGCCGGTGAGCGCAAGGGATTGCTGAAGGCTCTCGCCGGCCGTTTCGCGATCCCCGGCCCGTCCGGCTCGCCCTCGCGCGGGCAGACGGACGTGCTGCCCACCGGCCGCAACCTCGCGACCCTCGATCCGCGCGCGATCCCGACCCGTGCCGCCACTGAACTTGGGCAACGCGCGGCCGCGGAGGTGGTGCGCCGCCATCTGCAGGAGCAAGGGGACTGGCCGCGTCGCATCGTGATGGATCTCTGGGCCTCACCGACGCTGCGCTCCGGCGGCGAGGACATCGCTCATGCGCTCGCGCTGATGGGTGCGCGTCCGACCTGGGACCATGCCTCGACACGTGTCACGGGCTTCGAGATCGTGCCGCAGCCGCTCCTCGACAGGCCTCGCGCCGACGTGACGATCCGCGTGTCCGGAGCCTTCCGCGACACGTTCCCGGACCAGATCGCCCTCCTCGATCGGGCAGCCCGCGCGATCGCCGCGCTCAACGAGGACGACGAGTGGAACGAGCTCGCCGCCGCGCGTCGGCGTGGCGAGGCGCTGTCGCGCGTGTTCGGCTCTGCGCCCGGCACCTATGGTGCAGGGGTGTCGACGCAGGCGCTCGACGGTGAATGGTCAACCAAGAACGATCTCGGCCGCACCTACCTCGCCGGCACATCTCACGCCTTCGGAAGTGGCGGCGAGGCGCGCACCGATGCGAGCTTCCCGCAGCGCGTTGAGCAGGCGGAAGCCTTCGTCCATGTGAGCGATGTGGCCGAGCGCGATATCCTCGACGGCGACTCCGCCGCCGACGCCATCGGAGGCTTCGCGGCGGCCGCGCAGGCCCTGGGCACGACGCCTGCCGTCTACAGTCTCGACACGAGCCGCCCGCAGGCACCCAAAGCGCGGACCCTCGTGGAAGACATTGACCGCCTCGTGCGCGGCCGCCTGACGAACCCGCGCTGGATCGCCGGCCAGCTGCGCCACGGCTGGCGCGGTGCGGCGGAGATCACGCAGGGAGTCGATGCGCTTTATGCCTTCGCGGCGACTACGGATGCGGTACCCTCCGCCTCTCTCGATCTTGTCTTCACGGCCTTGATCGCCGACGAAGCCACTTGGCAGCAGATCGCCAGCGCCAACCCGGCCGCCGCGCAGGCCATTCGGGACCGCTTGGCCGATGCGCGCCGGAGGGGCTTGTGGGAGAGCCGCCTCAATTCCGTTGCAGCCCTCATCGAGGATGCCCGGAAGGAGGCCGCCGAATGAGCGCTCAGGCCGACATCCTGCGCCGAGGCTGGTGCCCGGGCGTGCGCCGCCCGATGGCCACCGGCGACGGTCTGCTCGTGCGCCTGCATCCGTTCGGCGGAAGGTTATCGGCGGATCAGGCGCGCCGCGTCGCGCAGGCGGCACGCGAGCACGGCAATGGCCACCTCGACATCACCGCCCGCGGCAACCTGCAGATCCGCGGCGTGCGCGAGGATACCTACCCCGCCCTGCTCGCGCGCCTTGATCGCGAAGGTATGGTCGAGCCCGCGGGTGGTGGTCCGAACCGCCTCACGGTGCTGTCGCCCATCGCCGGTCTCGATCCGCTCGATCAATGCGATACGCTCGCCTTGGCACAGCACATCGAGAATGCAGCGGCTGCCATCGAGGATCTGCCGGCCAAGTTCTTCATCACCATCGACGGCGGCGGCGCGATGCCCCTCGATGATCTCGGGGCCGATCTTCATCTGGTGGCGACGGGCAAGGACACAATCGCTTTTGGTTTGTCCTCCTCCAACAGCCTGCACTGGATCGGAACGTCAGCTATCGCCCGTACGCCGGATGCCGTTCACAAAATCCTCTCGGGCTTCTCGGATCTGAGGCGCAAGGGCGTGAGCGAGGCGCGGCGGCTGCGTGCTCTTGAGCACGATCTCGTGCGAGAACTCGCAGCACACGCAAACCTCCTTCCGGTCGCAATGCCAGCCCAGCGGCCGGCGGCTCCACGGGCCGGTGTCATATCGCACGAACCCAGACGGGCCGTTCTCCTCGCCCTGCCGTTCGGCCGCTGCAGCGCGGAGCAGTTGATTCAAATGGCCGACTGGAGCGAACGCTTCGGCAGCGGTCACCTTCGCCTGTCCTTCACACGCGGCCTGCTGCTACCGAAGATCGCGGACGAGCATGTGCCTGCCCTAATCGATGAAGCCGGCCGCGCCGGCTTCATCACCGAGGCGGATGACGTGCGCCTATCCCTGATCGCCTGCCCCGGCCGGCCGGATTGCGGCAGCGCGCTGACATCTGCTCCCGCCGACGCCCTGCACATTGCGCAATCGTGCGGTGATCTGCTTCGCCAGGGGTTAACGCTCCACGTTTCGGGCTGCCCGAAAGGCTGCGCCCATCCTGGCAAGGCCGATCTCACGTTGGTCGGCCGTGACGATGGCGGCTACGACGTCGTGGCGGGCGGCTCCACCCACGACGCCTCATTTCTTCATCTATCCATTGACGAGATCATGTCCCGTTTATCGACTTCCAACACCCAGGACGACCTGCGCCGCACCTTTGCGGAGAAGCCGCAATGAGCGCCTCCCGTGACTACATCCGCGAAGGCGCGGAGATCTACCGCCGCTCCTTCGCGATCATCCGCGCGGAGGCGGACCTGTCGCGCTTCTCAGGCACCGCCGAGCGCGTCGCCGTGCGCATGATCCATGCCTGCGGCATGACGGACCTGCCTGGCGATATCGGTCTCTCGCCCGACTTCACTGACGCTGCCGAATCCGCCCTCAAACGCGGCGCGCCGATCCTGTGCGATGCCAAGATGGTGGCAAACGGAATCACCCGCGCACGGCTGCCGGCGAACAACGAGGTGATCTGCACCCTGGACGATCCGCGCGTGCCGGCGCTCGCGGCGGAACTCGGCAACACCCGCTCGGCCGCCGCCATGGAGCTGTGGCGCGAGCGGCTGGAAGGCGCCCTCGTGGTATTCGGCAATGCGCCCACTGCGCTCTTTCATCTGCTCGAAATGCTCGATGCCGGTGCGCAGAAGCCTGCTGCCGTGATCGGCATTCCGGTCGGGTTCATCGGGGCAGCGGAGTCGAAAGAAGCTTTGGCCCACGACGGGCGTCTGCCGTACCTTGTGGTCCATGGACGGCGCGGCGGCAGCGCCATGGCGGCCGCCGCTGTCAATGCCCTCGCGAATCCGGTGGAGTGAGGCGGCTATGGCGAACGACACCATCCGCTTCTTCGGCTTAGGGTTAGGCCCCGGCAATCCCGATTACATGACCGTGCGCGCCCGCAGGGTTCTGGAAACGGCTGACCGCCTGGCCCATTTCTGCAAGCGCGGACGGCGCGGCAACGGACGCACCATCGCGGATGCGGTCGTCGGCGCAGACCCTGGGCGGGAGATCCCCCTCGTCTATCCCGTCACCACCGAAATCCCCGCCGACCACCCGGATTACGCCGCCGCCCTCAATCCGTTCTATGAGGAAGCAGCCGCGCAGTTGCTCGTCGAGATCGAGGCCGGTCGCACGGTCGCGGTTCTCTGCGAGGGCGATCCCTTCTTCTACGGCTCCTTCATGCATCTCTGGTGGCGCCTCAAGGACAAGGTGCCGACGGAAGTCGTGCCCGCCGTCTCCGGCATGTCGGGCGCCTGGACTCGCGCCGGTGCGCCGATCACCTGGGGCGACGACGTGCTCACCGTGGTGCCCGGCACATTGCCGGAAGCGGAACTGACCCGGCGCCTCTCGGGCACCGATGCCGCCGTGGTGATGAAGCTCGGACGCAACCTGCTTAAAGTTCGGGCGGCACTCGCCACCGCAGGCCTCCTGGAGCGTGCGATCTATGTGGAGCGCGCCACCATGGCGCAGGAGAAGATCATCCCGCTGCCCGATCTGCCCGAGGATTTCGACGCTCCCTATTTCTCGCTCGTCATCGTTCCGGGCCAAGGGAGACGCGTATGACGGGACTGCTCACTGTTGTCGGTCTGGGTCCGGGCGATCCGCGTTATCTGACGCCGGCTGCCTCGGAGGCGCTCGCTTCCGCCACCGACCTCGTCGGCTATGGGCCTTATGTGGATCGCGTGCCGGAGCGGCCCGGCCAGCGCCGATACGCATCGGATAACCGCGTCGAGCTTGATCGGGCATGCTTCGCGCTCGATCTCGCAGCAAAGGGTGCCCGCGTGGCTGTGGTGTCCGGCGGCGATCCCGGCGTGTTCGCCATGGCGGCGGCCGTGTTCGAGGCCGTCGATAAGGGCGATCCGGCGTGGCGCAGCCTCGACATTCGCGTGGAGCCCGGCATCACGGCGATGCTCGCGGCGGCCGCCCGCGTGGGTGCGCCGCTCGGCGGCGACTTCTGTGCCATGTCGCTGTCTGACAACTTGAAACCGTGGGAGGTGGTCGAGGCGCGGCTTCGCGCGGCGCTCGGCGCAGATTTCGTGGTGGCGCTCTACAACCCGATCTCCTCGGCCCGGCCCTGGCAGCTCGGCGCCGCGTTCAAGATCGTGGCCGAGACGCGCGAACCAGACACGCCCATCATCCTCGCACGGGCCGTCATGCGACAGGATGAGCGGATCAGGATCGTGCTGCTGTCCGAAGTGGAGGCGTCCATGGCCGACATGTCCACAATCGTGATCATCGGCGCCAGCACCACCAGGCTCATCGAGCGTTCCGGAGGCGAGACGCCTTATGTCTACACGCCGCGCTTTTACGGAGTGCGACCGTGACGGCGCTCGAGCCACTCGATCGCCGCTTCGGCACTCGCAACCTCCTCGACTCCGCGAGGCTTCCCCGGTCGCGCCACGACGATGACGGGCAGCCCCAACACGCGCGCCGCCGCGATCTTCGGATAGGTGGCAGCCCCACCGGAGTTCTTCGTCACCACAACCTCAACGCGCTCGCGCTCCATCAGCGCCTGCTCGGCCGCCTCGCTGAAGGGCGCGCGGTCCTGGATCGCGATGACGTTCGGCACCGGCAGCGCATCCCCGATAGGCTCGATGGTACGCACGAGATAGGTGTGCTGCGGTGCCGCCGCGAAGGGCGGGAGTTCGAGGCGTCCGACGGTCAGAAAGACCCGGCGAGGCTCATCGCCCAACGCCCGCGCAGCCTCCTCCATCGAGCTGACTTCGATCCATCGGTCACCTTCCTGTGCGCTCCAGGGCGGACGGCGCAGGGCGAGCAGCGAAACACCAGCCGCCGTGCAGGCCTCGGCGGCATTGCGCGACATGATGGCGGCGAAGGGATGGGTCGCGTCGATCACCGCCTCGATCCGCTCCTGCGTCAGAAAGCGGGCAAGTCCGTCCACGCCGCCGAAGCCGCCGATGCGGGTCGGGATCGGCAGGGGTCGCGGGTCGCTGGTGCGCCCGGCCATGGACAGAAGCGGGCTGAACTCGGATCGGCCGGCCAGAAGCCCGGCGAGTGCGGAGGCTTCCGTCGTGCCACCCAGAATGAGAATGCGCATGCGCCCCTTTTCCCTGAATTCTGAGACGGAGTCGAGCATGACGAAGGCTCCCTGGCTC
This sequence comes from Microvirga sp., assembly GCF_014699075.1. GTDB lineage: Bacteria > Pseudomonadota > Alphaproteobacteria > Rhizobiales > Beijerinckiaceae > Microvirga. The sequence continues at coordinate 20,305 of NZ_JACXAB010000040.1, forward strand.
ACCATCATCGGCATCGGCGAGGATGGCCGCGCGGGGCTCTCCCCTGCAGCCTCGGCAGCGCTCGACCGGGCGGAGTTCATCATCGGCGGCGCGCGCCACCTTGGGCTTGCTGCACCCTTGTCTGCGCAGACGCAATTCTGGCCTTCCCCCTTTGCCGACGGCTACCCGATGGTGCTCGCCCGCCGAGGCCAGCCGACCTGCGTCTTGGCGACGGGCGACCCGTTTCATTACGGCATCGGGGCAGAACTTGCTCGTCTTGTTCCGGCTGACGAGATCGTCTGCCATCCGCAGCCCTCCGCCTTCAGCCTCGCGGCAGCACGCCTGGGCTGGTCGCTGCCGGATTGCGACTGCGTGAGCCTGCACGGGCGCGCGCTGGAGCGGATCATTCCCTCCCTGCAACCGGGCAATCGTATTCTCACCCTGTCGTGGGACGGTTCGACGCCGGGTAAGCTCGCGGATTTGCTGAAGGCGCGCGGCATGGGCGCATCGACGATCACGGTGCTGGAGGCCATGGGAGGCACGCGCGAACGCATCCGCCGTGCTATCGCAAACACGTTCGATATCGTCGATATCGACCCGCTCAACACCGTCGCAATCGAGACTCTGGCATCGCGGGATGCCCGTGTCGTTCCCCTCACGCCCGGTCTTCCCGATCCCTGGTTCGAGAATGACGGTCAGCTCACCAAGGCGGAGATCCGCGCACTGACGCTGGCAGCGCTTGCGCCGAAGGCCGGCGAGCTGTTGTGGGATATCGGCCTGGGCGCGGGTTCGGTGGGCACCGAATGGTGCCTGCGCCATCCGCGCAACCGCTGCATCGGGATCGAGGAGCGGGCCGAACGGGCCGAGCGGGCGCGGCGCAATGCACAGGAACTCGGCGCGACGGCGCTCGACATCCGCATCGGGCAGGCGCCTGAGGCCCTGGCAGATCTGCCGGCGCCGGATGCGGTCTTCATCGGCGGCGGCGCATCGGAGCCCGGCGTGTTCGACACTGCTTGGACGGCGCTCAAGCCCGGCGGGCGTCTCGTGGTCAATGCCGTGACGCTGGAGACCGAGACCCTGCTCGGCACGCTCTACGCCCGGCATGGCGGCACCATGCGGCGCCTGGCGCTCTCGCGTCTGGAGGCTGTCGGCGCCATGCATGGCTGGCGGGCGGCGATGCCTGTGACGCAATGGATGGTGGTGAAGCCATGATCGTGGCCGGCATTGGATTCAGGCGCAGTGTCGAAGCCGACGAGATCGTGGCCCTCGTGGAGCAGGCGCTGGAGCGTGCGTCGCTCGCACGCAATGCGCTGAGCAAACTTGCCACCATCGAGGTGCTCTCTACCCTGCCCGCTTTCACGGAAGCCGCCCGTCGGCTCGATGCGGTAGCGACGCCCGTTGCTCAAGCGGCTCTTTCGGCAGCAGAGCCGCATGTGCGCACGCAATCGGCCCGCTCCATCGCGGCGCACGGGGTTGGATCGGTGGCCGAAGCAGCAGCGCTCGCCGCCGCAGGGCCGCAGCCGCACCTCATCCTGGAGCGCATTGCATCAGGCTCCGCCACCTGCGCCCTCGCGCGCGCGAAGAATGCTCCATGACCGTCCATTTCATCGGAGCAGGCCCGGGCGCCCCCGATCTCATCACGGTGCGCGGGCGCGCGCTCATTGAACGCTGCCCGGTCTGCCTTTATGCCGGCTCCATCGTGCCGCCGGAGATCCTGTCCTGGTGCCCGCCCGGCGCGCGGCTCGTGGACACGGCGCCTCTCGATCTTGACGCCATCACGGCCGAATACGTGCGGGCGCACGAGAAGGCTGAGGACGTGGCGCGGCTCCATTCCGGCGATCTCTCGATCTGGAGTGCCATGGGCGAGCAGCTGCGGCGGCTCGATGCGCTTGGCATTCCTTACACGATCACGCCGGGCGTTCCCGCCTTCGCGGCGGCCGCAGCAGCCCTTGGGCGCGAGCTGACCGTGCCGGAGATCGGACAATCGGTGGTGCTCACGCGAACATCGGGCCGGGCCTCCGCCATGCCGGAGACGGAGCGGCTTTCCACCTTCGCGCAGACCAGGGCGACGCTCGCCATTCACCTGTCGATCCACGTGATCGAGCAGGTGGTCGAGGACCTTGTGCCGGCTTACGGCGCCGATTGTCCGGCGGCCGTTGTCTGGCGCGCCTCCTGGCCGGATGAGCGGGTGATCAAGGCAACGCTCGGCACGATCGCCGCACTGGTGCGCGCCGAGAAGCTGGAACGCACGGCGCTGATCCTGGTGGGGCGCACGCTGGAGGCAAAGGATTTTCGCGAGAGCGCGCTCTACTCGACCGATTATGACCGGCGCTTCCGCCCCAGCACCCGCGAGGACGGCCAATGATAACCGGATCGTCAGGCCACGGGATGGAACGGCACGCGGCCCACGAGTTCGCCGTTGCGATCGAACACGATGATTTCAAGGGCGATGGCTGTTCCCCGCAGGGCTTTGGCGGCTGTCTGCCACGCATGCTGCGCCACCACGTCGGCCAGCGGCAGGCCGAGCCCTCTGGCCGTCTCCAGCACCTCAAGCGCCGTGTTGGCGCCACGCGCCTGCTCCGCGATGGCGGGCTCGGCACCGGCTTCGCGCAGGCGCTCGGACAGCCACGCGAGGTCGACCGCGCCGGAGCGCGAGTGCAGGTCGAGCAGGCCCTGACCGAGCTTGGTCATCTTGGCGAAGCCGCCCGCGATGGTGACCCTCTGTACCGGATTGCGGCGCAGGTATTTCAGCATGCCGCCGGCGAAATCGCCCATGTCGATGAGCGCATGATCCGGCAGGTTGTAGAGCGCCTGCACGGCCTTCTCGGAGGTGGAGCCCGTGGCGCCGGCCACATGGTCGAGGCCGCCAGCGCGGGCAACATCGATGCCGCGATAGATGCTGTGGATCCAGGCTGCGCAGGAATAGGGCACCACTACGCCCGTGGTGCCGAGGATGGACAACCCGCCCAGGATGCCGAGGCGCGGGTTCAGGGTTTTCTGGGCGATGGCCTCGCCGCCGGGAATGGAGATTTCCACCTCGATATCCGTCGGACCTCCGATGCTGCGCGCCGCCTCCTCCAGGTTGTCGCGGATCATCTGGCGCGGCACCGGGTTGATCGCGGGCTCGCCGGGCGGCAGGGGCAGCCCGGCGCGGGTGACGGTGCCGACACCCTCCCCGGCCCGGAACGTCACGCCGGAGCCCGGCACGCCCGCCCGAATGGTTGCGATCACCAGAGCGCCATGGGTCACGTCCGGGTCGTCGCCCGCATCCTTGACGATGCCAGCCCGCATGCCGCCTTCGACGATGTCCGTGAGGGCCAGGGAGAACGCGGGTCGCGCGCCGCCCGGCAGCACGATCTCGACAGGATCGGGACATTCGCCTGTCTGCCATCCCAGATAGGCCGCCTTGGCCGCCGCCGTGGCGCAGGCGCCCGTGGTCCAGCCACGGCGCAATGGTCCGGCGGGTTTGCTCTCGTCCATAAGCCCTCTTACAACGTCCCCATGAATTCCAACAGCCATCTCGGGACGGCTCGTCACGACGGGAACCCCGCATGACCGCCCTGTCCCGCCTCACGCCGCCCTTCGCGCCCGGCACGGTCTGGCTCGTGGGCGCAGGCCCGGGCGATCCCGGCCTGCTCACGATCCACGCCCTGAACGCCCTCGCGAAGGCGGATGCGATCGTCTACGACGCCCTCGTCGATCCGGCCGTCCTGTCGTTCGCCCGGGAAGGTGCGGCCCTGGAATTCGCCGGCAAGCGCGGCGGCAAGCCTTCGGCGGTGCAGCGGGACATCTGCGAGCGGCTGATCCAGCTCGCCCGCGAGGGCAAGCGTGTGCTGCGGCTCAAAGGCGGCGACCCGTTCATCTTCGGACGCGGCGGCGAGGAAGCCCTGGCCCTCTCCGAGGCCGGCATTCCCTTCCGCATCATTCCGGGCGTGTCGAGCGGGCTGGCCTCGCTGGCCATCCACGGCGTGCCGGCGACCATGCGCAAGACGAACCACGCGGTGATCCTCGCCACCGGCCACCCTGCCCCGGATGCCGAGATCGAATGGGCGTCGCTGGCCCGCACGGGCGCGCCCATTGTGCTCTACATGGCGGTGTCGAACCTTCCTTCCATCGTGCAGGGCCTCATGGAAGGCGGACTTGCAGGCGACACCCCGGCGCTCGTGGTCCATGGGGCAACGACCGCCAAGGAGAGCCTCGTGGAGGGAACGCTCGCAACCCTGCCGAAGCTTGCCGAGGACGGGCTCATCCGCTCGCCCGCCATCGTGGCCATCGGAGCCATTGCGGCCTTCCGCTCGGCCATCGCCAATCACCTGCTCGAATTCGGCAGCGAGGCGGCCCAGTGAGCCTCCGCCCGGGCCTGCTGATCGCCGCACCCCGTTCGGGTTCGGGCAAGACCACCATCGTGCTCGGGCTCCAGCGGGCACTCGCGCGAAAAGGCCTCAACGTGCGCGGCGTGAAATGCGGTCCCGATTATATCGACCCGGCATTCCACGCGGCAGCCACCGGCGCTCCAAGCTTCAATCTCGACAGCTTCGCCATGAGCCGGCCGCTGCTTGGATCCATCGCGTCCCAGGCTGCCGGCAACGCCGACCTCGTGATCGCCGAAGGCTCGATGGGCCTCTTCGACGGCATCCGCCAGGAGACCGGTCGAACCGGCGCGAGCGCCGACATCGCGGCCCTGTTCGGCTGGCCGGTGATCCTCGTTCTCGACGTGTCGGGGCACGCGCAATCAGCCGCCGCCGTCGCGCTCGGCTGCGCCCGCTTCGACCCACGGATCGAGGTGGCCGGAGTGGTGCTGAACAAGGTCGCGAGCGAACGGCACCGCAGGCTGGTGGAGGATGGCATGGCCCGCATCGGCCTGCCGGTTCTCGGCGCCCTCATGCGCAACGCGGACCTGGCCCTGCCGGAGCGCCATCTCGGTCTCGTCCAGGCTGGCGAGACGGAGGAACTCGACGCGCGGCTCGAGCGCCTGGCGGATGCGGTGGAAGGCGCCGTCGACGTCGACCGGCTCGCAGCCCTCGCCCGGCCGACACAGCTCGACAGCCCGGACGACGTGATGCCCCTGCCCCCGCCGGGGCAGCGCATCGCGCTGGCCTCCGATCAGGCCTTCTCCTTCGTCTATCCGCATGTGCTCGCCGGCTGGCGCAAGGCTGGAGCGGAGATCGTGACCTTCTCGCCTCTCGCTGACGAGCCTCCGCCGTCCGACTGCGACGTCTGTTGGCTGCCCGGTGGCTATCCGGAGCTTCACGCGGGGCGCATTGCCAACGCAGGTCGTTTTCTCGGCACCCTGCAGAGCTTTGCAGAGAGCCGGCCGGTTCATGGGGAGTGCGGCGGCTACATGGTCTTAGGGGAGTCGCTCAAAGACGGCGAAGGCTGCACACATCGGATGGCGGGTCTCCTGCCCGTCGAAACAAGCTATGCCAAGCGCAGGATGCATCTCGGCTATCGGGTTGCAGCCCTGCTCCACGATGGCGTGCTGGGCCGCGCCGGCGAACGTCTCGTCGGCCATGAGTTCCACTATGCTTCCGTTACGCAGAGCGATACGGACGCAGAGGCCGCTTTCGCCAGGACCACGGATGCCGAGGGGAACGATCTGGGTATCGCGGGCCACAGACAAGGTCATGTGACCGGCAGCTTCTTCCACGTGATCGCACGCAGGTGATTGGTCTCCACGCTCAGACCTTTCCGTGAACCACCCGGAGGCAAAGGAGTTGAACAGGACCAGACAAGGAGACCATCATGAGCCTGAAGCTGATTCTGCCCCTTGCTGCCCTGCTTGCCCTGTCCGCCTGCGGCGACGATGGGCCGGATGAGACGGGAAGCACGGGCACCGACAACCAGCCTGCCCAAACGACTCCTGCCAATCCCACGGCTCCCAGCCGCCCAGCTGGACCGCCTGCGCAGTAAGCCGACTGCTCTCTCCGTAACCTGAAGCATTCCCGAGGCGGCGGCAGCGAGCGTGCGCCTTGGGGCTTATCTCATGTTAATGCGCCTGCTCGGGCTCTGCGGTCTCCTGATGCCTGTCATGTCCGGAACGGGGACGGCATCATGCCGCGGGCGGGAGCCAAAGGGACAAACCGTCATCCTTTTGCCGCAGCCTTCCTTCCTGATCTGGTCAAAGCGTGGAAAAGCGCGAGCTGACTTTCGAGCTTGGCAGCCTCATCGGGACATCGCACGGCGCTCCTGCTGGCATTCAAGCTTCCTCCGCTCGCATTGAAATGGTGGAGGCGCCCATGAAAGAGGCATTCCATATCGGACAGCTTGTCCGGATCAGCAGACCGGCCTCGGGCTATGCCGATCACCGCACCTACTGCATCCTTTGCCTCGTGTCGAAGGCAGACGGATACGCCGTTTACCGGGTCAAGAACACGGTCGGCGCTGAGCGCCTCGTCAGAGCCGATGAGATCGAGCCGGCCGCTCTCACGGCCGTACCATAGAAGAACCGCCTGAACTCCTGATCGGACGATGCAGCCGTCGGAAACAATGTCCGGCGGCGTATTAGCCCATGGTAGCGGGTGATGGCACCTTGCCCTCCCTGGGTGGGCACGACAGAATACTTCCCCAACGACGCCTTAAACGGGCAGCCGGCAAAAAGACCGGCAGGTGCATGCGCCGGTACGGCCATGCATCAAGAGGGAACGTAGCCATACCGCGCCAGAAGACGCGCGGGTGCCAGGGAGGTTGACGTCTTTGACGACGGCAGCAGATGCGCGCGCGGATACATTTCCAAAACTGCTCGTGCGCAACGCGCGCACGCGCCCGAACCGCACGGCGTTTCGGCACAAGGACCTGGGGATCTGGCAATCCTGGACATGGGGCGAGGTGCACGAGATCGTGCGTGCCTATGCCAGCGGGTTGCAGTCGCTCGGACTGAAGCGTGGCGGCAAGATCGCCATCGTCGGCTACAACCGGCCCTATCTCTACTGGAGCATCGCTGCGGCCCAATGGATCGGCGCGATTCCGATCCCGGTTTACGCGGACTCCGTCGCCGACGAGATGGCCTATGTGCTGGCCCATGCGGAGGTGACGCACGCGGCCGTGCAGGACCAGGAGCAGGTCGACAAGCTCCTCGCCGTGTCCGAGCAACTGCCCCAGCTTCAGCATGTGCTCTACGACGAGCAGAAGGGCCTGAGGGATTACGATCACAGCCGCCTGCACTCCATCGAATCCGTCGTGGAGGAAGGTCGCGCCCGGCTTGCCGATGCTCAGGAGGCTGAGGCCATCGAGCGCGCGCTCCAGGACGGCAAGGGCGCGGACCTCGCGATCATTCTCTACACCTCCGGCACCACAGGGCGCCCCAAGGGCGTAATGCTCACCTCGGATGCGGTGATCGCAGCAGCCGAGATCGGCTGCGATTTCGACAAGCTCGACGAGAGCGACGAGATCATGGCCTATCTGCCGATCGCCTGGGTGGGCGACCACATCTTCTCCTATGCGCAGGCCTTTCTCGCCGGTTTGTGCGTCAACTGTCCTGAGAGCCCGGAGACGGTGGCGGATGACCGCCGTGAGATCGGCGCCACTTACGTCTTCGCGCCGCCGCGCATTTTCGAGAGCATGCTGACGCTCACCATGGTGCGCATCGAGGATGCGAGCGCGCTCAAGCGGCGCATGTTCCGCTTCTTCATCGACCACGCCAACAAGGTCGGCGAGAGGATCCTGAACCGGGAGCCGGGCGTCGGCGCATGGGACCGCCTTCTCTGGCAAGTCGGCAACGTGCTCGTCTACGCGCCGCTGCGCAACCGCTTCGGCATGACGCGGGTGAAGGTGGGCTACACGGCGGGCGAGGCCATCGGCCCCGAGATCTTCCGCTTCTATCGCTCCATCGGGGTGAACCTGAAGCAGCTCTACGGGCAGACGGAAGCCAGCGTCTACATCACCATGCAGCCCGATGGCGAGATCCGCGCCGACACGGTCGGCCGCCCTGCCCCGCAGGTCGAAATCCGCATCGCCGACAATGGCGAGGTGCTCTACCGCTCGCCCGGCGTCTTCGTCGGCTACTACAAGGATGACGAGAAAACCGCCGAGACGAAGACGGCAGACGGCTTCGTGCATTCGGGCGATGCCGGCTTCTTCGACCAGAACGGCCATCTCAAGATCATCGACCGCGCCAAGGATGTGGGCAAGATGCAGGACGGGGCGCTCTTCCCGCCGAAATACGTCGAGAACAAGCTGAAGTTCTATCCCAACATCAAGGAAGCGGTCTGCTTCGGCGACGGGCGCGACTATGTGGCGGCCTTCATCAACATCGACCTCGTGGCGGTGAGCAACTGGGCGGAGCGGAATGGCGTCACTTACGCCTCCTATCAGGAGCTCGCCGGCCATCCTCGCGTATACGACATGATTGAGAAGCATGTGGACGAGGTGAACCGTTCGCTCGCCACCGAGCCCCGCATGGGCGGCGCGCAGATCAAGCGCTTCCTGATCCTGCACAAGGAACTCGATGCCGACGATGGCGAGCTCACGCGCACGCAGAAGGTGCGCCGCGGCTTCATCGCCGACCGGTACGCTCCCCTCATCCAGGCGCTCTACGACGGCTCCACCGAGGCCGACATCTCGACGGAGGTCACTTTCGAGGACGGACGCAAGGGCGTGATCTCCGCACGGGTCAAGATCAAGGACATGACGCTTTATCCGGCCGAGAACGGGCATGTACTGGAGGCCGCGGAATGAGAGCGCCCGACAATCCGGTCTTCGCCAAGGGCGATGTGCTGCTCGCGGTCGAGAACGTCTCGCTGGGCTTCGGCGGCGTGAAGGCGCTCACCGACGTGTCCTTCGACATCCGCAAGAGCGAGATCCGCGCCATCATCGGCCCCAACGGCGCCGGCAAGACCTCGATGCTCAACTGCATCAACGGCTTCTACTACCCGACCGAAGGGCGCATCACCTTCAAGGGCGTGAAGCGCCCGAAGATGCGCCCTCATGAGGCGGCACGCGGCGGCATCGCCCGCACCTTCCAGAATGTGGCTCTCTTCAAGAGCATGTCGACGCTCGACAACATCATGGCCGGTCGTTCCATCAAGATGCGGTCGAATTTCTTCTGGCAGCTCTTCCGCCACGGCCCGGCCATGACGGAAGAGGTCGCGCATCGCCGGTTTGTGGAAGAGATCATCGACTTCCTTGAAATCCAGCACATTCGGAAAACCCCTGTCGGAAAGCTGCCATACGGTTTGCAGAAGCGGGTCGAGCTCGGGCGGGCGCTCGCCATGGAGCCCGAATTGCTCCTCCTCGACGAACCCATGGCCGGCATGAACCTCGAGGAGAAGGAGGACATGTCGCGCTTCATTCTCGAGGTGAACCAGCAATACGGCACCACCATCGCGCTCATCGAGCACGACATGGGCGTCGTGATGGACCTCTCCGACCGGGTCGTCGTGCTGGAATACGGGCGCAAGATCGCCGACGGCACGCCGCAGGAGGTCAAGGGCGACCAGCGCGTGATCGATGCCTATCTCGGCGTGGCGCATTGAGGACGGGCGATGGACATGCTTTATAAGGTTTTCATCGAGCCCTTCGTGTTCATGGGCGAGGCCCCGGACCTCCTGATCCAGACCCTGTGGGAGGGGCTCGTCTCCGGCGTGCTCTATGCGCTGATCGCGCTCGGCTTCGTGCTCATCTTCAAGGCCTCAGGCGTCTTCAACTTCGCGCAAGGCATCATGGTCGTGTTTGCGGCCCTGACCCTGGTGGGGCTCTACGAGAAGGGCGTGCCGGCCTTCCTGGCGCTCATCCTCGCGGTGCTCGTTATGCTCGTTCTCGCCATCGTGGTGGAGCGGGTGGTGCTGCGGCCACTCGTCAACCAGCCCGACATCATCCTGTTCATGGCGACCTTCGGGCTCACCTATTTCCTCATCGGATTCGGCGAACTCATCTTCGGCGGCAATCCGAAGGAAATGATTACCGACGCGCTGTTCCTGCCCCAGGGCACGACGGAGCTGGATATGCTGGGCGGCATGGTGCGCTTCCAGCACCTCGACATCGCAGCGGCCGTCATCGCGTCGATCATGATCGGCCTGCTGGCGGTGTTCTTCTCCAAAACCCGCATCGGCCGAGCATTGCGCGCGGTAGCGGACAGCCACAAGGCTGCCCTCTCGGTCGGGATCTCGCTCAACCAGATCTGGGTGATCGTGTGGTTTGCCGCCGGCATCGTGGCGCTGGTGGCAGGCATCATGTGGGGGGCACGCTCAGGCGTGTCCTTCTCGCTCCAGATCATCGCGTTGAAAGCGCTGCCCGTTCTCATCCTCGGCGGCTTCACGTCCATTCCCGGCGCCATCATCGGTGGCCTCATCATCGGCGTGGGCGAAAAGATCGGTGAGTTCTATTGGGGGCCGCTCGTAGGCGGCGGCGTCGAGACGTGGCTTGCCTATGTGATCGCCCTGCTCTTCCTGCTCTACAGGCCGCAGGGTCTGTTCGGCGAAAAGATCATCGAACGGATTTAAGAGGGATTGTTCAGTGCTCTACCGTGAGGCCGGCCAGTTCAAGACCAACTATGTGGCGGACAGCGCGATCTTCCCCCTGCGCCAGGACCGGATCGGAATCGGCCTCATCATCATTGCCGCCTATGCCCTGGCCTTCCTCGGCAACAGCTTCCTGCTGCAGGCGGTGATGATCCCGTTCCTGGTGTTCTCGCTGGCGTCCATCGGGCTCAACATTCTCACGGGCTATACGGGCCTGCTGTCGCTGGGCACCGGCGCCTTCATGGGCGTGGGCGCCTATGCCTGCTACAAGCTGATGACGGCCTTTCCGGGGGTGAACGTCATCGTCTGGATCTTCGTCTCCGGCTTTTTCTCGGCTGCCATCGGCGCGCTGTTCGGGCTGCCGTCGCTTCGCATCAAGGGCTTCTATCTGGCAGTTGCGACGCTTGCCGCGCAATTCTTCCTGCAATGGTGCTTCATCCGCATTCCGTGGCTGGTGAACTACAACGTCTCGGGCGCCCTCGATGCGCCGTTGCGCACCCTGTTCGGCACGCCGATCATGGGTCCGAACGCCACGCCGCAGACGCGCTACCTGGTGGTGCTCACCATCGTGATCCTGCTCACCTGGCTCGCCTCGAACCTCGTCCATGGCCGCATCGGGCGCATGTGGATCGCGATCCGCGACATGGATCTGGCGGCCGAGCTCATGGGCATCAGGCCTCTGCAGACGAAGCTCCTGGCCTTTGCGGTGTCCTCTTACTACTGCGGCGTTGCCGGCGCGCTCCTCGTGTTCCTCTGGTACGGCGGCGCGGAATATGACGTGTTCAACATCAACCAGTCCTTCTTCATCCTGTTCATGGTGATCATCGGAGGGCTTGGCAGCCTCATCGGCTCGTTCTTCGGCGCGGCGCTCATCTTCATCCTGCCGATCGTGCTCGGCATCGTGCTGCCCGCAATGCTTTCACCCTTCGGCATCTCGGTGGGTGCCGACGTCATCGAGCACCTGCGCTTCATGATTGTGGGCGCGCTCATCATCTTTTTCCTGATCGTCGAACCGCACGGCCTCGCGCGGCTCTGGCAGATTGGCAAGCAGAAGCTCCTGGTCTGGCCGTTCCCCTACTGACGGCGGACCGAAAGGAGACAAGACGGAACAACAATTCGGCCGTCTGGCCGATACAACGGGAGGAAACGCAACCATGTCGTTTCGTAAACTAGGTCTTGGATTAGCCGCCGCGACGATGCTCGCAGGCATGGCCCTGCCTGCTTTCGCGCAGGACTCGGTCTATGTTCCCCTCTTCACCTACCGCACCGGCCCCTTCGCCGGATCCGGCACCCACATCGCCGACGGCATGCACGATTACCTGCGAATGCTGAACGAGCGCGACGGCGGCATTGGCGGCGTCAAGCTTGCTCTCGAGGAATGCGAGACCGGCTACGACACCAAGAAGGGTGTCGAATGCTATGAATCCGTGAAGGGCAAGAACCCGGTTATCGTGAACCCGTGGTCGACGGGCATCACCCTGCCGCTCATCCCGCGCGCCTCCGTGGACAAGATCCCGATCCTGTCCATGGCCTACGGTCTCTCGGCGTCCGCCCGCGGCGACATCTTCCCCTGGGTGTTCAACCCGCCGGCCACCTACTGGGATGGCCTGTCGATGATCGTCAAATACATCGGCGAGAAGGAAGGCGGACTGGAGAAGCTGAAGGGCAAGAAGATCGGCTTCCTGCATCTCGACGCGGCCTTCGGCAAGGAGCCGATCCCGCTGCTCCAGGAAATGGCGAAGGATATCGGCTTCGAAGTCGCGCTTTACCCTGTTGCCGCACAGGACATGCAGAACCAGTCCTCGCAATGGCTCAGCGCCCGCCGTGATCGGCCCGATTACATGATCATGTGGGGCTGGGGCTCCATGAACGGCGCGGCCGTGAAGGAAGCGGTCCGTTCGGGCTATCCGATGGACAAGTTCTACTCGGTCTGGTGGCCGGGTGAGGACGACGCCCGTGCGGGCGGCGCCGGCGCCAAGGGCTTCAAGATGCTCAACTGGCATGCGGTGGGAACGAACTTCCCGGCCATCCAGGACATCCAGAAGCACGTGGTCGACAAGGGCCTCTCGAAGGCCCAGAAGGACAAGGTCGGCGAGCTTCTCTACAACCGCGGTGTCTACAACTCGCTGCTGATCGCCGAGGGCATTGCCCAGGCCCAGAAGGTCACCGGCAAGAAGGTCGTGACCGGCGAGGATGTGCGCCGCGGCATGGAGAACATCAAGCTCGATCCGGCCCGCCTGAAGGAGCTCGGCCTCGAAGGGTTCACCGACCAGCTCGTGCTGTCCTGCTCGGACCACAACGGCCACCGCGCCGCCTTCATGCAGGAATGGGACGGCACCAAGTGGGTGAAGATCTCCAAGCCCATCGAGCCGATGACCGACCGCGTCAAGGGTCAGCTCGAAGCCGCCGCGAAGGACTATGCCGATAAGAACGCCGGCTGGCCCAAGCGCTCGGAGGCTTGCGACAAGGCGAGCTAAGGCAATCTCGCTGAACCCTCTCCCCACCGCAAGTCGGGTGTTCCCGACTTGCGTTCTTAAGGAGGAGCTCGGCAACAGCCGAGATCCTGGGGAGAGGGTGGCGAACGGAGTGAGCCGGGAGAGGGGAAGTGTTCGTGGAGACGGCCCCTCTCCCACCCTACTTCGCAGGGCACCCTCTCCCGCTTTGGGGAGAGGGAAAAGGAAAGAAGCGCACATGAGCAGCGCCGTTCAGATGCAACCCGTCGAAACCGTCCTCACGGTCAACAACATCGAGGTCGTCTACGACCACGTCATCCTTGTGCTCAAAGGCGTCTCGCTGAATGTGCCGAAAGGCGGCATCGTCGCCCTGCTCGGGGCGAACGGCGCAGGCAAGACGACAACGCTCAAAGCCATCTCCAACCTGCTGCGGGCCGAGCGCGGCGAGGTGACGAAGGGATCCATCGAGTTCAACGGCGAGCGCGTCGACAAGCTCTCCCCGAACGAGCTCGTGCGCCGTGGCTGCATCCAGGTGCTGGAGGGCCGCCACTGCTTCGGCCATCTCACGATCGAGGAGAACCTGCTCACCGGCGCCTTCACGCGCAAGGACGGCAATGCCGCCATTCGCCGTGACATCGAGGCGATCTACGAATACTTCCCACGTCTCAAGCAGCGCCGCACCTCGATGGCAGGCTACACCTCCGGCGGCGAGCAGCAGATGTGCGCCATCGGCCGCGCCATGATGTCGAAACCTTCGATGATCCTGCTGGACGAGCCCTCCATGGGTCTCGCGCCGCAGATCGTGGAGGAGATTTTCGAGATCGTGCGCAAGCTCAATTCGACGGAGGGCGTCTCCTTCCTCCTGGCCGAGCAGAACACCAACATGGCGCTCAAATACGCCACCTACGGCTACATCCTCGAAACCGGACGCGTGGTGATGGACGGGCCGGCGCAGATGCTGCGGGAAAACGAGGACGTGAAGGAATTCTACCTCGGCGTATCGGAGGGCGACCGCAAGTCGTTCCGCGCGGTGAAAAGCTATAAGCGGCGCAAGCGCTGGCTCGCATGATGCTAGCATGTGCCGAACCGCACTTGACGTTACGTCATAGCTTTTCTTAGGGTCCGGTCTTGTGAGCAACGAACAGCTCGCATCATACCTTACTGGGGGCACTCAATGGACTTTTCTCAATCGATCAAAACCTGTCTCAACAAATACGCCACCTTCACGGGACGCGCCCAGCGCTCGGAGTACTGGTACTTCTTCCTGGTCATGGTGCTCGCGAACATCGTCGCCAGCGTTCTGGACTCCGTGATCTTCGGCGACATCCCGGTTCTCTACCTGATCGCCACGCTGGCTCTTCTGGTTCCCAGCATTGCTGCGGGCGTGCGCCGCCTGCACGATACGGACAAGTCGGGCTGGTGGCTGCTGCTCGGCCTTGTTCCGTTCGTCGGGGCTATCGTGCTGATCGTGTTCTTCTGCCAGCGCGGTACTGTTGGGCCGAACCAGTTCGGGCCGGATCCGATGCAGGCGTCGATCGCGAATGCGCAGATGGCTCGCGCCTAACGCCCGGTCTATACCAATCGCCGGTGGGGAGATCATCGGCCAGTTCCGGCGATCTCCCCAAAACAGCATTCCGTTGAACGAGGGACACGCTCTTGGCAGATCACTATGATGCGCTCGAAACCCGTGATCCCGCTGAGCGCGAGACCTCCCTCTTCGCGCGGCTGCCTGAGATCCTGACAGCCGCGATCCGTGCGCCGGCCTATGCCGAGCGGCTGAAGGGGATCGACCCTGCCGCCATTACGAGCCGCGAGGCACTTGCGACCCTGCCTGTGCTGCGCAAGGCCGATTTGCCTGGGCTTCAGACAGCTGCCCTGCCCTTCGGCGGCCTCGTCGCCGATTCACCCGGATTGTTCGGACGCCTCTTCACCTCGCCGGGGCCGATCTTCGAGCCTGAATCCGCCACCTCCGATCCCTGGCGCTCGGCGCGTGGGCTCTTCGCTGCCGGCTTCCGGCGCGGCGACGTGGTGCTCAACACCTTCAGCTATCATCTCACCCCCGGCGGCTTTATCATGGATGCCGGGGCGCGGGCCTTAGGGTGCGCCGTCATCCCGGCCGGCCCCGGCAACACCGAGCAGCAGTTCGAGCTGATCGAGGCGTACCGCCCGGTCGCTTATTGCGGCACGCCGGACTTTCTCAAGATCCTTCTCGACGGCGCTGCGGCCTCGGGGCGGGACGTCTCTTCCATCAGGCGCGCGCTCGTATCGGGCGCGGCCTTTCCAAAATCGCTGCAAGAGGAATTCTCCTCAAAGGGCCTCGAGGCCTATCAGGCCTATGCCACGGCGGATCTCGGCTTCATCGCCCATGAGACCCCTGCGCGCAAAGGGCTCGTGGTGAACGAGGACATCATCGTGGAGATCGTCCGGCCAGGCACAGGCGATCCCGTGCCTGAGGGCGAGGTGGGTGAGATCGTCGTCACTACCCTCGATCCGCATCATCCCTTCATCCGCCTTGCCCTCGGCGACCTGACGGCCGTCACGGCGGGTGCAAGCTCCTGCGGGCGCACCAATAGGCGCATCAAGGGTTGGTTGGGCCGGGCCGATCAGGCCACAAAGGTCAAGGGCATGTTCGTGCGCCCCGAGCAGGTGGCCGAGATCGGCCGCCGGCATCCGGAACTGGGGCGCCTGCGCCTCATCGTGACCCGAGAGGGCGAAACGGACGTAATGACCCTGGCGGCTGAAACGGCCACGCCGAGCGATGAGCTTGCTGCGGCAGTCGGCGCGACGTTGCACAACATCGCCAAGCTGAAAGGTGCAGTGACCCTCCTAGCGCCAGGAGATCTTCCGAACGACGGGAAGGTCATTGCCGATGAACGCAAATACGATTGAACCAGCCTGCTTTCGTGCAGGCAATCTCGCTTTGCGCGAATGCAATGGCAGCCAAGCTTACCTAGCTTGAACCCCTGACTCGCAGTTCATAAGCTCAAGCTAGGCAGTGATTCGCGAAACCGAAAAAGATGTTGAATCACAAAAAGAAAGAGCACCCCGAAGGGTGCTCTAAGGTGTCCGGCCGTAGGGGCAAAAATGACCGGAGATGCCTAATAACGCAGGTGCCAGAAGTTAGTTCCAAAGTTTTTCGAAAAATTTTTGTAGCCGGAGCAGCGCCTCAATGAGGTCACGTTTTCCGGGTCTAGAGCATCGGACGGTTAAACGGACGCATATCCGGCTGCCCTGAGGAAGTTCCAACATTCTCGCGGCTCAAACAAA
>NZ_JACXAB010000041.1 GCF_014699075.1 Microvirga sp.
TGCGCCTCGGTGAAGCTGTTGGCGCCCGGCTCGACTGCGCCAGTGGTCTGCGGGCTGTCGGCCGGCTTGTGGGTCACGGCGGGATTCGAGGAGCCGCTGCTGTTCGTCGGCTGTGTCGGCGAGGATTGAGCAATAGCTGCTGTGGTCAGGGCCGACAGGACGGCCAGAGTTGCGAAGCCATAGCGGATCAAGGTTCTTCTCCTATGCAACAAACGCGTAGCTTCTCAATGTGCAGTCGCAGGGACGGTTCCGAACGCCAAGCTTGATGGAGAGAAGCTATTCCTGCAAAGCAGCCCGCGGACCGGTCTCAGATGATGGGCCGGAAGCGGTTGCATGAAGGCCGTGATTCCTCTTCAGCACCGGGAACTCCCCCTCTCAGGATCCGTTGGTTGTCGTTCACATAAGAGGATCGATGGCAGACCCAATCCCCAATCCGAGCACGCGCTTGGAAGAGCAGGAGCCGATGCCTGTCCTTGATGATGCCCTGAGGAGCAGTTCTCGAACCGCGACGGAGGAGGTGATACCCGTCGTCGAGGAGACCGCGACGGTCGGAAAGCGGCAGATCGTGACCGGACGTGTGCAGGTACGGACCGTCACCGACACCGTCGAGGAACTGGCCCACACGACCGTGCAGCGGGAAGACGTCGAGGTCACCCGCGTGCCCATCGACAAGGTGGTCGAGACCGCGCCCGAGATCAGGACCGAGGGCGATGTGACGATTGTGCCGGTGCTGGAGGAGGTGCTCGTGGTCGAGAAGCGCCTGGTGCTCAAGGAGGAGCTGCACATCCGGCGCCGCGTCGCGACCGAGACCGTCGAGGTGCCGGTCACCTTGCGCAAACAACGCGCCATCGTGGAGCGGCTGGCTCCCGACATCCCAAGCACAGATCCAGAGTAAGGAGACACCCCAATGAGTTCCGGAATGATGACAGGATCCGCAAGCCGACGGCTGGTGACGGCCTTCTTCGACAGCCGCACCGATGCCGAGGAGGCCATCAGTCGTCTCCATGCCGCAGGCATCCCCCGTGACGGCATCCGCCTGACCCCGAGCGAGCAGAGCTCCGGCACCTCCGGCAGCGCGGGCAACCACTCGTTCCCGGAGGCCAGCAACAGTCTGTGGGAGTCGCTGCGAGATCTGTTCCTGCCGGACGAGGATCGTCACACCTATGCTGAGGGTCTGCGCCGCGGCGGCTCCCTGGTGTCTGTGAGCGCAAGCGATGCCGACTACGAGCGCGTGATCGACATCCTCGACGACGAAGGCACCATCGACATTGACGAGCGCTCCAGCTCGTGGCGCTCCGAGGGCTGGTCAGGATCGTCCACGTCAGGTGTGTCATTGGCTGAGACGGCCAATGTGACCACAGGCTCCTCTGCCACGTCGGGGACTGCTACTGCGGCTACGGACGTTGGAGCTGGATTGGGTGCGGCTTCGATGAACACGGCGTCCGGGCGCACCACGAGCGATCGTGGCGAGGTGATCCCAGTCGCAGAGGAGGAACTGCACGTCGGCAAGCGCGACGTGAGCCACGGGCGGGTTCGCGTTCGGTCCTACGTGGTCGAGCGTCCGGTTAGCGAGCAGGTGAGCCTGCGCGAGGAGCACGTGGCGGTGGAGCGTCGCCCGGTGTCCGGCGTAACGCAGGCCGGAACCATCAGCGGTGACCCGTTCCAGGAGCGTACCATCGAGGTGGAGGAGCGCGGCGAGGAGGCCGTGGTCTCGAAGGAAGCCCGCGTGGTCGAGGAAGTGGTGGTCCGCAAGGACGCCGAGCAGCGCACCGAGACGATCTCCGATACGGTGCGGCGCACCGAAGTAGATGTCGAGGACGAGCGCAGCGCAGGTGCCAGCAGTACGGGAACAACCGACCGTAATCCGTAACGTTGATGGTGCGGGCCTGATCCTTGAGGAACGGGCCCGCGCTACAGTCAGGTCACTTCCTCTGCCGTATGGCTCCAAACACCGTCCTGCCCTTCAGCCGACGCGCCTACCGGATTTTGCAAGGATCCCGTGCGATGCCGCGTGAGTGGCAATCGGATCGGGCGGATTCCCTCGTTCACCTGTCCATCGGTCGCCGGCGTCTCTTCCGCTGCGTCACGCGCCGGAGCACCCGTGACAGTTCATCAGCCGCATAAGGCTTGTGCAGGAGCTCAAACCCGTGCCGCCCCTCTTCGGCCAGAACGTCGCTGTAGCCTGATGTCAGCACGACCGGCATGCTTGGATAGCATCGGCGAATCTCATGGCCGAGTTCAACGCCTCCCATGCCGGGCATCACCACATCGGAGAACACCACGTCGAACCCGGCATTGGTTTCCTCCAGTGCCTTGAGCGCCTCATCCCCGTTCGTCGCCCATGTGGTCTCGTATCCGAGATCCTGGAGAGTGTGGGTCGAGAACCGGCCCACCTCGATGTTGTCCTCGACGAGAAGAACGCGGCGCCCACGTCCATGCTCGGCCGGCTCCTCCAGCCCAGCGTTGGCATCATCGTCCTCATCAGGATCTGCGTCGACCCGAGGCAGGTACATCGTGAAGGTCGTGCCCACTCCGACCGTGCTTTCGACGGCGACGTCGCCGCCGGACTGCTTGGCAAAGCCGTAAACCTGGCTGAGCCCCAAGCCCGTGCCTTTGCCGACCTCCTTGGTGGTGAAGAATGGCTCGAAGATATGGCCGAGTTGATCCGCTCGAATGCCAGATCCCGTGTCGCTGACCGAGATTGCCGCGAAGTCACCCCTGCCGCCCCCGTGTCCTCGGATCGGCGGCATATAGTTGAGGCCCTCGATCCGCAGGGTGAGCGTACCCTCGCCATCCATGGCATCACGCGCATTGACGGCCATGTTGACGAGAGCGGTCTCGAACTGGCTGGCATCCGCCTCCACGTGGCAGCGTTCGCACTGGATTTCCGTGACGATCCGGATGCGTGAGCCCACGACCGTGCGGAGCATGTCGGTGATGCTGCGGATCCGGTCGGCGAGATCGAATACCTCGGGCTTGAGTGCCTGACGGCGGGCAAAGGCGAGGAGTTGGCGTGTGAGCTTCGTGGCTCGATCAACCGTGTCGGAGATCGCGTCCACGTAACGTCGTTGGCGCTCCTCCGGCAGATCACGCCGCCGCAGGAAGTCGACCGAGGAGCGGATGATGGTGAGCAGGTTGTTGAAGTCGTGCGCGACACCGCCCGTGAGCTGGCCGATAGCTTCCATCTTCTGGGCCTGACGCAGGGCCTCCTGTGCGGTTGTCAGCGCCTCGTCCCTGCGCCGCTCCTCCGTCACGTCGCGTCCGCTGGCATAGATGAGGTCGCCCTCAGGGGCGGCGACCCACGCGATCCAGCGGTGGCTGCCGTCCTTGTGCAGCAGCCGGATGTCAAAGCCCGGAATAGGACCACGAGAGGATGCAGCGAGGGCGCCCCGGCTTGTGTCGTGGTCATTTGGATGGATCACCTCGAGGTAGCCTCGCCCGGCCAGCTCATCCGGCTGCCAACCCAGGATCTTGGTCCATGCCGGGTTGGCCGCACGCAGCACGCCCTGCTTGTCGAGGATGAGCAGAAGGTCCTGGGAGTTGTTCCAAGCCCGGTCGCGTTCGGCAATGGCCTGGGCGACCCGCTGCTCCAGGGTAGCATTCAGCTCCCGGAGCTCCGTTTCCTTGGCGCGAAGCTCCGTAATGTCGGTGTGGACGCCCACCCATTCTCTGATCTCGCCGTTTTCGCTGAAGGCCGGGATGGCGCGGATCGAGAACAGACGCCAAGCACCGTCGTGCCTCCGAACGCGATGCTCGAACACGAACGTCTTGCGCTCGCGGACCGACTCGTTCCACGCCTCAACGGTGGCCTGGGCGTCATCGGGATGGACGGCCCTGGTCCAGCCGTAGCCCTGGTACTCCTCGCGGGTCTGCCCCGTGAGCGCGGCCCAGCCCGGCTGCTCGCCTATCATCTCGCCTTGAGCGTTGTTGGTCCACAACACGCCTTGGACAGCGTCGACCGCAGCCCGGAAGCGAGCCTCGCTTTCCCGCAGGGCCGCCTCGGCCTCCCTGCGGTCGGTGACATCGAGGACGAACTCGACCACCTCGTCGCCGACCTTGCGCGGGGCGAACAAGCCCCACCAGCGGGATCCGTCCTTGCGGAAGTACTGCTTCTCGTACGGGATGGCTTCGCCCAGCGTGGTCACCTGCTCGACGGCGCGCCAGGACTCCGGATAGAACTCCTCGGGTGTGAGCTCCTGCCACGTCTTGCCGAGCGCCTCCTCACGGCTGAAGCCGGTCATGCGCAGGAAGGCATCATTGGCCTCGGCGAGCCCGAATCCCTTGCCCCAGAACAGCACGCCGACCGTGCTGATGGCGAAGGCGCCCCGGAGCCGCTCCTCACTGCGGCGAAGTTCGTCCCCCGACCGCGCCCGTTCGATGGCGGAAGCCGCGAACTGCGCCAACTGCACGATAATCGTCGCGTCGACCTCGTCGAACTCTCCCTCGATCTTGTCTGAGAGCTGGATCAGACCAAGGTTCTTTCCGTCCTTACCAACGAGAGCGGTAGCGAGCCAGCCACGCACGGGCGGGTGCTCCGTCGCGTGTTTGCCGAAGGCTCGCCAGCGCGGGTGCGCCTCCAGATCGGCCTGGGTCATGCGCACCGTGCGATTGCCCTCGCAGATCCATGCATAGATCCCCGAGCCGTCCGGCACCTTGTCGTAACTCCTCCAGGCGGCGTACTTGTCGGAGAGCGACACCGCGGTGACCGCCTGGGACCAATCAGGGCCTTGGGTCGTGCTGCAAATTGCCTGGTGGGCACCGATAATGTCCTGGGCCGCCACCGTGATCGCATCGAGGGTGGCCGACAGACCGGCTGCGCCCATGATGGTGCGGGCGGCCTGCGCGACGGCCTTCATCTGCTCCAGGCGGCGGAGCTGATTGCGTTCGGCGTGAAGCTGCTCGGAACGATCCTGCAGGATCTTCACGAATCCGCCGGACCCATCGCGCAGTGGCATCAGGAGGCCGACGGCGAAGAAGCGCGCGCCGTCCTTGCGCACGTGCCAGCGCTCGTTCTCGGCGCTGCCCCGGGAGGCCGCGACCTGCATCTCCTCCTCAGCCGCCCCTGTCTCTGCGTCCTCGGGGGTGAAGATCAGGCGGGCATGGCGGCCCAGCACCTCCTCTTCTGTCCAGCCGTGGATGAGCCGGGCACCCACGTTCCAGGAGGTGATGAGTCCATCGGCGTCCATTGAGAAGATCGCGTAACCGGTTGCGCTCTCGAGGATCAGGCTCTCGCGTTTCCCGTGAACGGACGGAGCGCGATGAGGCTCTGCGCGCGCAACATCATCGCTGCCCCGCAGGCGCGCGACCTCGGCCCTCAAGTTGGCGTTCTGACGGCGCAGATCCTCAAGCTCATGGATGAGATTGGCCTCGCCCTCGGGTCGCATCCGTCAGACTGGCTCGCACTGCGTATGCTGGATGGCGAGCTCGATGGTTGCACGAACCCCGTCCAGGCAATTGGACTGTTCGACGCCCCTGCGCATGACCCGCAGATCGTCCGCGCGCGCTTTGGCATGTACAGCGAAGCGCACGAGGACGGCACTATCGGGGAAGGACGCGACTAGGCTCTTGCGGACCTCACCGAGAAGTTTCTGCCCCTTGTCGTCAATGCCGCCGCGCCGCAGGTTGGCTCCTGCCCGCTCAAGGCAGGGGCGTGCGTTCCAGTAGATTTCCACGATGCCGGCGGTCATGGCCGTCCCCTGTTTGCGGTCTGAGGCGGATCAACGCGGAAGCGCAGTCAAGGTTTCGGTCCGCGCGCTTCGCAGGAGCTGAAGCAACACCGACGGGATCGATCTCCGGACCTGTCTATGGACGACTGTCGAGGGCACCAATCCGTGCTTGGAGCTTCATCCGCTCCGCCTCATTGTGATGTGACATATACCCGCGGACCCACTTCATCATGGGCTATCACAGCCACTCAAGCTGGTTGGCTATACTGGAGCGGTTCACCGCCTCGCCGGCCCACAGGCGCGATTCCTGCGTCAGGTTGTGGCGAAGAATGGCCTTGTTTGAAGGTCCGGTGATGGCACACCTGAGACGCTACTCCAAGGGCTGCAATCCTCACGTAACCAGACATCCCGAAAAGTGAAGGGACTTCACTGCCTGATCCAAAGGCGACCTTCCGATGCCAAGCTCAATACGAACCTGATGCGACTTGGGGGCAGCAACAAAACCTCTCTCCACGACACTTGAGCAGCAAGCCACCTTGAGGTGGTGCAGATCACAATCAACGCGCCCGGGAGAGGCCGCAGGGTGATCTGAGACTCAACCCGCGACGGGTTCAGCCGCGCCTGGGTCCTTTTGATCCGGCTGGTGCTGACAGCAACCTTCGTTAGCGGGATGCGTACGGGAGCCGCGCACCTTCAGCACCAGGATGACCGAGCTCAGCACCAGGCCGAGAGCACTGAAGACCAGCACGGGCAGGCTGCCGAGGGCGTAACCGTAGATCGTCCACAACAAGAGCCCGAAGGTGCGCACCGCGAACATGCGCAGGGAGATGGCAGCCACGTCACCGGTCCGGCAGCATTTCACAACCTGCGGCACGAAGCTGTAGAGGCCGATACAGCCGGCTACGGTTCCAATTAGAGTTGAGAGCGACACATCCATAGCTCAGCGTACCTCCGACGGCTTCACGCCCCGCACCTTCATCGCCAGGATGAGGCCGGCGAAGACCACGTTGACGGCATTGAACAGCATCACCGGTACGCTCGTGATCATCAGCCCGTGCACAATCCACAGGCCGTAGGCGATCAGCGAGGCTACGTACATGCGCTTGGAAATTGCCTCGGTGTCCCGCTCACGCCAGGCCTTGAGGACCTGCGGCACGAAGCTGAGGCTGGTGCACAGCCCTGCTGCCAGGCCCAAGACCGTCAGCCACCATGTCTGCATGTTCCGCTCTCCCGTCACGCGAACGTCATGAACAAGTCGGAGGTGATGAGGTTCCCGGGTCAGGCGTTCTTGCCGCACCCCTCCCTTCTCCTGCCTCCATGCAGGGCTGCGCCTCATCGGCGTTCCAGACGGGGCAGGCACAAAAGGAAGCCCCGCTCGAGCAATTAGAACGGGGCTCAGTCTACGGAAGCTGTTCAAGGAGACCTGCGCAAGCGCAGGTAGCCTCCGCAGGAGATCAACCGCACATCGTCATCAACGTTCCTCCGCGCGGCCGCTGAGGCGGATGGGCAACCCGGAGCCTGTAGTGAGATGGACGAGAACTGCGCCGCACGAACCAACTCACGATATCAACCGGATCCGCCGCCAGATCCGTGCACAGGAGAGCCTGCGGCTCGAGCTCACCCGCAAGGTCGCGCACCAGCACCCAGCGGATCGGCACGCTCTTGCCCGGGTGGTACCAGAGCGCCGTGCCGGAGGCGATGGCCAGCCCCCGATCCTGTTCCCCGTACCAGTGACTGATCGTGACCTGTCGCCAGCGCGTGGCAGGATTGGTCAGCCGCTGCGCTAGGGTGGGCTGGCGAGGGCCCGCGACCCGCGGCCGTCCTATCTGGCCGGGCTGCCGCACCGGGGGTGGATCGAACAGGCGCGCATCGAGCCGCAAACGGGTGATCACCGTCAGGTGTCGCCGCACCGCTGCGAGCAGCTCGATGGCCGCATAGCTCATGTCGGCCACGATGATGATCTGTCGCTCGGGCACCCAACGGGCAACCTGAAGCAGCATCTGGCGTGCCCAGTCCGTCAGCAGCTTGTGCCGCTGTCCCCTCTCACGGGCATAACGTTCCGAGGGCGCCAGGACGGTCAGGAACGGCAGCGCCCACACGCGACCAGCCCAGGGGATCGGCGCCAGCAGCATGAGGCTGATCCAGCGCAGGCCCGCGGCTTTGACGAAGTGGCCATGGCTGGAGCGGACCGGATCGCGATAGATGCCGCGGGCCCGGATCTGGGCACCCCAACGGCGCTCGATGGTCTCATCGATGGCCATCACCACCGGCCCCTCGGGCACGAAGGCTCCAACGAGCTGATGCAGGAGCCGACATGCGAGATCGCGTGGCGACCACCGGTTGCGGTTGAGCACGCGATGGAAGGTGGTGAAGGTGGCGCTCTCGCGCAGGCCCATGATGCTCAGGGCTGATGTGACGGTTCGCCGGCCGGGGCCAGGATGGCGCCGGCGATCAGCACGAGCACGCCCCGCAAGGTCGGCGCGGTGAACGCGCTCGCAAAGGGTGCGAACCATGGGATCAGGACAGGGGCGGGTACGGGAGGTATCATGGCGCGCTCTGATGGACGTACTGATCGCTAGATCAACGCCCGGCCGCGGAGATGGCCTGCCCATGCCCGAACGCGATCTCATCCTGGAGGGGCTCGAAGCCTTCTGCCAGGCGCATGATCTGGTGGTGGAGAAGCGAGGAGGCGGCTACTCGCTGCTGACCCGGCGCACCGGAGCGCCGGTGGCACGGCTGCGTCCGACCGACGATCCCGAGAAGGTTCAGGTGATGTGGTGGAATGGTGAGCGCTGGAAGGCTCCTGGCCCATTCGGCAGGCTGACGATGCCGGTCGGCCAAGCCGTCGACTACATCGCCTCAGAGCCCGCTTTCTGGATCCACGTCTGATCCTCCGGCGCCCTGAAAAATGGCCAAAGTCGAGCTGAGAACGCATCTCCCGGCGCCTGTGCTCATTTCGGCACAGCCACAGCCTCGTTCCTCCGGCATTCTGATTTAGTCCATGATGGAGCGGCTGGGGGGCTGGTCCTCCCTGGAACTTAAGCGCCTCTGCCGTGCGGGGCGCTTCTCTTTGTCCAGAGTGTGGACGGCCACCTGAAGCAACTTCTGCTTTTTCTCTCAAGGCTGTGCCCTAGGTTAAGGACACCGTCACCAGTCCATGAGAGAGGCCCGCCGCGTGCCCATACAGCGCCTGTTCGTCATCGCTCCGCCTGTGGCGCGCCTGATCCGGAAGGAGAGAGGAGGCGAGCGGGTGCTAGAGGGCTACTTCCCCGGGCAAACGCAACGCAGCACTTTCGTCCAGATCGAGGAGACCCGCAGCAGCCTGATCCTTGAGGCGGGTGCCGACGAGGCATCTGAGGAGCGGGCAGACCTGCCTCCGGCTCATGCGCAGGCCCTGCTAACGGTCAGCCAGGGTCAGGTGGAGTACGTGCGCACCAGTCTCTCGATTGGCTCACACGAGATCCAGGTTCTTCACTTCGTCAGGCCCGGCCCGCTCGATTTAATGGCAGTGGCCAGCACCTCCGAGGGGGGCCAGGATTTGCATCCGCTGCCCTGGTTCGGGCCGGAGGTCAGCATTGAACCCGCTTATCAGCGCCGACGCCTGGCTCTTGAGGGCGCTTCAGAGTCTCCCGAGGTGGACGTCACCAATGCCGCTCTCAACAGCCTGCTTGACCTTCTTGAGGAACGGTTTGCAGCTTGGCCTCCGCAGCAAAGCGAAACAACAAGCGAGCCAGCAGCAGATGTCTCTCCACGCTCGGCTGCTCCTGTGCCCGTGCCAGAGAATGAAGCGGATGAGGACATCGATGATCTCGGCATTGAGGATGCGGTCATCCGCGAGCTGGCCCGCTCTCTGCAGCCGCGACAACGCTGATGGATTAAGGAATGTCCGCTAGGGTCGGCGGTGTAGTCGACGTCTTGTCACAGTCGCTCGTTCTTACCCTGAAGCCTTGGTTAGACAGTTTTTTGGGAGCCTTGCTAAAGGGGCGCTGTGCTCAGATCGGATCCAACCCGCTGCCAGAGAGGGGAACGAGATGTCCGACTGTTTGCACTGTGAGATCAATCAACTCGTGCAAGAGTGCTTTGAGCGCGGCGACACCGACCTCGCCGAGATAGCATCCATGTTGGTCGAGAGCCTCGCCGACCTGATCCTACTTGCGCCCGACAGCGACAGGTCCAATTTGATGGCGCATGCGCTCTCGGCCTTCGGGCAGATCTTCTTGGAAAAGGGCGGTGCAATCGACGGCAACTCCAACGCCACACATTATGGATCGGGGCTACCGAGGCTGCATGTTGCGGTAATCGCCAGTGAGGCTGATGTGTCTCCAGCCGAATAGGGCGGTATGGGTGAGAAGCTCGTCCGTTATGATCCTTCTCTGATTTCTCAGGTGGAGGCCACTACCTGACGCATAGAGAGCGTGATCCAGTACATGATTGCTGCGATCGCCAAGTACAGCCCTGAGACCCTGTGCTCTGGTTCTCGAATGTCCGATCCGTGATGCGGCCTTGCTTCTGCGCAAAGATCGCTAGAGCGAGGGCACTTCCCATCTCTCGGAGCGCGCTTCCGGAAACTTCAATTTGTTTCAGCGCCGGGCTAGGGGGTCTTCCAAGCGATCAACATACTCGCGAAACTCACGCATGAACGTCACGGCCAGTGCAGAGGTCGAATGCTGACGTGATCGCAATGAAACGAAGCCGGAATCAATAAACGGCATGAATGGCTTCGCCACGATTCCTTTGTTCAGAAATTCAGCCGCCGAATAGGGATCGACCAAGCTGATCCCGCCGCCTTCTGCCACGAGCAGGCAAGCGATGTGGGACAAGGGGGTCTCAAGCGAAATCGTGCGTGGAACATCGGCGAGAGCCGTATCAATCCGGGATCGAAAAAAAGTTCCTGGTCCAATCCCCACGAAACGCTCGCCTCTGAGATCCGCTGGCTTGATGGATTGGCGCCGGGCCAACGGGTGGTCTTTCCGCATGACAGCAACGGCCGCGACCGGAATGGTCTCGATCTCGAGTCCGGCCCGGTCGAGCGGACTATCCGCATAGCCAAAGTCGGCCTGACCGCTTGCGACTGCGTCGAGAACGAGATGCGAGGGAACCCCGCTGACAGTAAGATGGACATCCGGCCGCTGAACCGAAAACCGGGCGGCAAAGCGGGTGAGAATGCTCCCGGCCAAGGCCGGCATCGCGGCGATCCGGAGCGAACCAGCAGTCTGCGCCCGAAGCGCCTGAGCGAACGCCCCAATCCGTGCCAATCCGACGAAGGACCGCTCGACCTCGTTGAGCAGCGCAGTCGCCTCCGCGGTCGGCACGACGTGGTTGCCGCGCCTCTCGAACAGGGTCAGGCCAGTCGATCCCTCCAAGCTTCGGATCAGACGGCTAACGGCCGGCTGGGTGACGAAGAGCGCCTCGGCAGCGCTCGTGATGCTGCCGGTGAGCATGACCGCACGGAACGCTTCTATCTGACGAGAACTAATTTCCATAAGGCTCCAACGCGGCATAACTTCAAAACATGCCAGTCTAATTAAATCTGATTTGACCTTATGGTAAGAGCTGCCCGATTGTTGCGATGTCGCTTCAGCGGGCATGGAGCCGGCCACCGCGGGGACTAAAAGATCAAACGAGGGAATGAAGACATGAGCACGTTGAAAGTTCTAGGCGCCGTTTTCAGCTTGGCCGTCACAGCGAGTGGAGCAGTGGCGCAGGAGAAGACGGTCAAGATCGCCACGGAGGGCGCCTATGCTCCTTGGAACTTCACGAGCGCGGGCGGCAAGCTCGAAGGCTTCGAAATCGACCTCGCCAACGACCTGTGCAGCCGCATGAAGGTGAAGTGCGAGATTGTGGCCCAGGACTGGGATGGGATCATCCCGGCCCTCCAGGCCAAGAAATACGACGCCATCATGGCCGGCATGAGCATCACGCCGAAGCGCGAGGAGGTGATGAGCTTCTCCCGAGCCTATGCCCTTCCCATCAATACCTTCGCCGTTAATGCCACCGGAGATCTTGCCAAGATGCCGGGCGACGGCAAGAGGATCAACCTGACAGCGGACGAGGCCACCGGCAAGGCCGCAATCGCCGCGATGGCACCGGCCCTGAAAGGCAAAACTGTTGGAGTTCAGGGATCCACAACGGCTTCGGCCTTCGCCGACCAGTACCTCAAAGGGCTGGTCGAGATCCGCGAATACAAAACCACCGAGCAGCACGACCTCGACCTCGTTGCTGGCCGCATCGATGCCATCTTGGCGAACATGACAGTTCTGACCGCGACAATCGCCAAACCAGAGATGAAAGATATGAAGCTCGCTGGTCCCACTCTCCTCGGCGGCCCCTTTGGGCCTGGCATCGGCGTCGGCATTCGCAAGGAGGACACGGACCTGAAGAAGAGGTTTGATGAGGCCATTGCAGCCGCCTCAGCTGACGGCGCGATCAAGGCGCTCAGCACGAAGTGGTTCAAGGTCGACATCGCGCCTTGAGCCCAAGATCCAGATCCATCGTAACGGAGGGGCGGCCTAGGCACGCCTTGCCTTTGGCGAACACGACAGCATGACCCATCATCGATCAGACCAAGAGCCCGATTTCGCCATCGTTGGCGGAGGCCTCATGGGAGCCTGCGTGGCATGGGGGCTCGCACGGCAGGGGTCGCGGGTCTGCATCCTGGACGAGGGCGACATCGCCCTGCGGGCCTCGCGGGCGAACTTCGCCCTCATCTGGGTGCAGGGCAAGGGAATTGGCTTTCCAACCTATGCGGCCTGGACGAAGGCCGCGGCGGAGGCTTGGCCCCGGCTGGCCGCGGAGCTCCGATGCGAGACGGGCATCAATGTCGGCCTCGATCAGCCGGGCGGGTTCACGCTCTGTCTGTCGGACCGCGAACTGCAGGCAAATGTCGACATGATGGTGCGCCTGCACAACCAGCCCGATACCGTGACCTACTCTTATGAAGTTCTGGACCATACACAGACGAAGGCCCGGCTTCCGGCCATAGGGCCCGATGTGAGCGGGTCGATCTATTGTCCCCTCGATGGGCATGTGAACTCCCTGCGCCTGTTCCGGGCCCTGCACACCGCGCTGAAGGCACGCAGCGTTGATTACCGGGCAGATCATGCGGTCACCGCAATCGAACCGCGTGCCGGTGGCTTTGCGCTGACGGGAGCCTGGGGCGAGATCAGGACTCCAAAAGTCGTTCTCGCAGCAGGACTCGGCAATGCGCGGCTGGCGCCGATGGTGGGGCTCGAGGCTCCGATGAAGCCGAGCCGCGGACAGATCATTGTCACGGAGAAGGCCGCTCCTTTCCTGCGCTATCCCGTCGTCACGGTTCGTCAGACCGACGAGGGTGGCGTCATGATCGGCGACAGTGAGGAGGCCGATGGCACAAGCCTCAGGATCGACCATTCCATCTCCTCCGTTATGGCTGACAGGGCCATCCGGATGTTCCCTCTGCTTGGTGACCTGAATGTCGTCAGGACCTGGACGGCCTTCCGCGTCATGACGCCGGACGGCTCGCCTGTTTACGAGCAATCGGAGACCTGCCCCGGCGCCTTTGTCGCCATGGCACATTCGGGCGTTACCTTGGCTCCTCAGCATGCCTTCTCGCTGGCGGACTACATCGCCACAGGGACGATCCCGAAGGAAGCTGCTGCCTTCTCGACCAGGAGGTTCCGTGTTCCGGCGTCTGTCTGATCACGCTTCGAGCGAAGTCACCTTCACCTTCGACGGGCTGCCAGTTACGGCGTCTGCAGGCGACAGCGTCGCCGCGGCGCTGCTGGCGGCAGGCGTCCGCGCCTGCCGCACGACACCTGTCTCGGGGGCACCGCGGGGACCCTATTGCATGATGGGCGTGTGCTTCGAGTGCCTGGTCAGGATTGACGGGATGGACAACTGCCAGGGATGTCTCGTGACGGTGCAGGAGGGAATGAAAGTGGAGAGCCAGCGCGGTTCGCCCACTCTGGCAACGGAGCCTGCCCAATGACAGAGGGTATACTCAGAAGAGAACGCGGGATAGCGGATCTCGCTGATGAATACGACGTGATCGTCGTCGGGGCAGGGCCGGCAGGTTTGTCGGCGGCAACGACGCTTGCCGAGGCCAAGGCACGGACGCTCCTCGTCGACGAGAACCAGACACCCGGCGGCCAGATCTATCGTGCCGTCACCCTGGCGCAGCCGGTGGACCGGCAGAGACTGGGCGAGGAATACTGGCGCGGGCGGATCATCGCCGAGGATTTTCTCCGTTCGGCGGCTGAGTATGCGCCGGCCGCGAGCGCCTGGAGCATTCAGCCCTTGCAGAACGAGGTTGGACGAACCATCGGCCACGAGGTTGGGCTCTCATCCAACGGCATGGCGCGTCTCATCCGAGCCAGGCAGGTGGTGCTTGCCACGGGAGCCTTGGAGCGCCCCTTCCCGATACCGGGTTGGACCCTTCCTGGCGTCATGACCGCGGGAGCCGCCCAGATTGCCCTCAAGACATCGACCCTCGTCCCGAGCGGAAAGGTTGTGATCGCGGGAACGGGTCCGCTTCTCTATCTCCTTGCGGCGCAGTTGATCGAAGCGGGGGCAACGGTGTCGGCCGTTCTCGACACGACGCCAAGGGAGAACTGGCTTCGAGCCTTTCGCCATGCCCCGGGCTTTCTGGTCTCGCCTTATCTGGCCAAGGGACTGAGGCTGCTCGGAACGGTGCAGCGTCGCACCCGGGTTATCCGATGGGTTTCCGCATTGGCGGCGGAAGGTGAGGGGGGATTGAGAGAAGTCACTTGGAGGACCGACGGCCGCGAGCACCGGATGCCTGCGGATCTCCTCTTACTCCACCAAGGCGTGGTCCCCAACGTCAATTTCTCGAATGCCGCTGGCTGCGCTCACGAATGGGACAAGACCCAGCTCACGTTCCGCCCCCGAGTCGACGAATGGTCTGCGAGCTCGGTTGTCGGTCTTTCTCTTGCAGGCGATGGGACCGGCATCGGAGGTGCCGAGGCCGCAGCGATCCAGGGGCGTATCGCAGGGCTGGGCTGCGCCTCCCAACTCGGCCTCATCGCACCGGCGGAGCGTGATCGATCTGCCGTTCCGCTCCGGAATTCCCTCGCACGGGCCATGCGCGGCAGGCGGTTTCTGGATGAGCTGTACCGGCCCGGCAAGGCGTTCCGGGTGCCACAAGACTCAGACACCATCGTGTGCCGCTGCGAAGAGATTTCAGTCGGGCAGATCCGAGCGTCGGTGAACGCTGGGGCAGGCGGTCCGAACCAGATGAAGGTGTTCCTCCGGTGCGGCATGGGCCCGTGCCAGGGCAGGCTCTGCGGGCTGACCGTGACCGAACTGATCGCAGACGAGCGCAGCAGGCATCCATCGGAGATCGGATATTACCGGCTGCGGTTCCCGATCAAGCCATTGAAGCTGCGCGAACTCGCTGCCCTGCCGCAAACAGAAACAGCGAAAGTCGCCGTTCTGGCCGACCTCGCCGATACACACCATTCCGCAGACTTGAACGAAAGGAAGCCTCAGTGACGGAACGCCATATACAAACGCCAATCATGCATCGTGTTGTCGTGCACAACGACCTGGTCTTTGTCGGTGGAACCGTCGCAGACGATCTATCGGTCGGACTGGAAGGGCAGACCGAACAAATCCTCACCAAGTTCAACCAGTACCTGAGCGCCGTTGGCACGGACAAATCCCGCTTGCTTTCCGCGACGATCTTCCTGACGGATCTCAGCCGCAAGCCGGAGATGGATGCCGCCTGGAAGCGGTGGCTGGCTCCCAAGGACTTTCCGGCCCGCGCCACAGTTGGTGTTGCGGATCTTGGCGAAGATACCCTTGTCGAGATTATCATCACGGCAGCACGCTGAAACAGAATCGAGACCCTACTTGAACGACACTCTCAACGGGGCGACAAACTCCGAACTACGGGCCGCTGATCGCCAGCGGCCCTTTGTTTTGATCGAACTTTGCGCCCGCCTAGGCTCCGAACGCCTCGCAGCGTGCTTCCTACACGGCAGTTTGTCGGGAATTCTCAGCCTGCTAGAGAGGATGCAGCGATAGGTTCCAACGTTAGCGGTTTCGAAGTGTGTTGCTCAACGATGAGCCCGCTGAACCGGAGGAATTCAACGAGCTTTCAACATGATCAAACTTCAAAAGCTGACGTCTTGTGTTGCACACAGACGAACGCCCGCCTTGTTGCTTCATTCTACAGACAGCAACAGCGCCTATGGCAGGCTTGGTATGGCCTTCGATGTGCTGTCTAAAGGCATTCAGCGATTCGAAAAGCAAAACCGGTAAAACCGCACTGCCGTTCCATAATGTTTGTTCGAGGAAATTTTCCTTTAGGCGCAAAGTTAAATTGTCAGCACTGAGCAAAGTCAAAATTTCAGTCTCCTGCCCTCTGGGACCGAGGCATGGAGGCGGCGGATCAGATGAGCGTGGTGCTGATGAGCAAACGAGAACTCAACCGGATCGACATCCTGGCGCGCCTGGAGAGCGGCCGCCTCACCCCGGCGAGGCCGCCGAACTGCTGCGGGGGTGATGTCACGATAACTCTTGATCAGGACCTCTGACTTAAGAGCCAGGATATGACCAATCCCGTAAGCTACAAACGCCATCGGTTCCCGTCTCATATCATCGCTCATACGGTCTGGTTGTACTTCCGTTTCCCACTGAGCTTGCGGCTGGTCGAGGAGATGCTGCTCGAGCGTGGTATCGTCATCTCCTATGAAACGGTCCGCCGATGGGCCCTGAAGTTCGGACCAGACTATGCCCGCCGCCTCAAACGCAAGAGGCCGAGCCGACGCGATGTTTGGCATCTCGATGAAGTCGTGGTCACGATCTCCGGGCAGAGGCACTGGCTCTGGCGAGTTGTCGACCAGGATGGCTATGTGCTCGACGAGATCGTCCACACGCGGCGCAACACCAAGGCGGCCAAGCGCGTGCTGAGACGCCTCGTGGAAAAAGCAGGGCTGCCCTCCGCGACGGATGATCACCGACAAACTCGGTTCCTACGCTGCCGCCCACCGCAAGATCATGCCAGCGGTGGAGCACCGTTCGCATAAGCGGCTTAACAATCGTGCGGAGAATTCGCACCTGCCGCTGCGCCGGCGAGAGCGGGCGATGCAGGGCTTTCGATCGTTGGGAGGGCTACAGAGGTTCACTCTGTCTTCTCCGCCGTCCGCAATCTCTTCGTCCCACCTCGTTCCCGCCGCTCCGCTCTTGCAACTCATCTTCACCGCCTCCACGCCAACGCGGCGTGGAAGTCCGCGACCTGCGTTGCCGCGTGAACCCGTCAGGTGACCACCGTTGCCTCGATGCGTCCAATATTAGTTAATGTGACAGCACCACTGCTGCCTACTACCAGCACTGGAAGATCGTGTGTCCCGCTAGCTGATCGTAGGATCACCCCAACCAGACACGGACTTAACGATCAAAAATTCCTCTAGACCCCAGTCTCCACCCTCTCGGGCACCTCCAGAGTAGCGAACACCTCCAAAAGGAGCTCCTGCGCCACGTGGCTGCCCATTCATTTCCACCATACCCGAGTGCAAGCGCCGCGCGACTCGATTGCGCTTCTCAGGATCCTGGCTTTGCACATAGTTCGTCAGGCCGTAGAGGGTGGAGTTTGCGATCTCCACAGCTTCATCCTCACTGTCAAAGGGGATGATCGACAGGACGGGTCCGAAAATCTCCTCCTGGGCGATGGCCATGCTATTCGCGACATCCGCGAATACAGTTGGCCTTACGAAATAACCTTTGTTCAACCCCGCAGGCCGACCTAATCCCCCCGCAACGAGCTGGGCTCCTTCGCGAATGCCAGTCTCGATCAAAGTCTGGACCCGCTCGAATTGTCGAGCCGATATGACAGGCCCGATATGCGGGCCAGGCATATCTGATGCCCCAACGGGTGTGGCTTCAGCCACTTGCCGGGCTGTTTCAATGGCATCGTCGTAGATCGAGCGCTCGACAAGCATGCGCGTTGGTGCATTACAGCTCTGGCCGCTGTTGGAGAAGCACTGCTTTAATCCACGCTCAATTGCCTGATCGTCCGCATCAGCAAACACTAAGTTTGCACCTTTACCACCAAGTTCCAAAGCAACCCGCTTAAAGGTATCTGCTGCGCCCCTAAGCACCTTTCGCCCTGCTCCAGTAGACCCTGTAAAGCTGATCATCGCGACATCTGGATGCAAGACCAAGGCACTGCCAACTTCCTCACCATCACCGTGAATGAGGTTGAACACTCCCGCCGGGACCCCGGCCTCGTGGATCATCTCGGCCAGCAGCGAAGATGATAGGGGGGCGAACTCTGAAGGTTTCAGAACCATCGTGCAACCCGCCAGCAGCGCTGGAATGACCTTTAGCGCAACTTGATGCATCGGCCAGTTCCAGGGGGTAATCAGCCCGACCACCCCGATCGGCTCCATGAGAATCCTGTCATGTGGTGCATGATTGCCGAGGGGGCGAATGAACTGGAACCTCTTCACCGCCTCAAGAAAGTTCGTCATATGCCTTTGGGCGGCCGGCGCTTGCCGGGTTCGGGCGAGATCGATCGGTGCGCCCATCTCCGTGGAAATTGACCGAGCGACTTCCTCAATACGCGCGGAGTAGATTGAATGAATTCGTTCGATGAACCTTACCCGCTCCGCCAAGTCGGCGGATGACCAAGTCGGGAATGCCGTCTTCGCTGCCGCGACAGCAGCATTGACATCATCTGCGTTGCCCAAGGAAACTATACCGACAGGCTCTTCGGTAGATGGGCTGACCAACAAGTGTTCCGCGTTTGATTGTGTCGACACCCAGTGGCCGCCAACGTAAAACCGTCTTAGTTCAAGCATGTTGTTTGATTCCTCGGGTGATGGCGTGAATGCTGGGCGTCCCGCTGTCATCGAAGATGTGGATGAGATCAGGGGGCACCGTGAGATGAATCACCTCACCGGGCCGCACGAATGTCCGTCCCCGTATGAGAATCCGAACGATCTGTCCGCTCATGCGGGCTGTGATTTGGGTTTCGGATCCTGTCGGCTCGACAACTGAGACGGTGGCTGGCCAACCTGCGTTCGAAAGCTCAAAATGCTCGGGCCGAACGCCGATGGTCACCCGCGCCTGACCCCCGAGATTTGTCACTGGCACGTGAATCGTAGTCCCGTCTTCAAGACGGACATGGGTTCCGTTCACGACGGTCCCCTCAATAAAGTTCATCGGTGGCGAGCCGATAAACGCGGCGACAAAGCGACTGGCTGGATGATCGTAGAGTTCAAGCGGTGAACCTTGCTGTTCGATCACACCCCCGTTCATAACGACG
Organism: Microvirga sp.; assembly: GCF_014699075.1. Lineage (GTDB taxonomy): Bacteria > Pseudomonadota > Alphaproteobacteria > Rhizobiales > Beijerinckiaceae > Microvirga. Next base: position 18,934 of record NZ_JACXAB010000041.1, read on the forward strand.
ACCCGGTCTGCAAGAGTCATCGCCTCAATCTGATCGTGAGTTACGTAGACCGTCGTTGTCTTCAAGCGCTGGTGAAGCTCTTTGATCTCAGAGCGCATCTGAACTCGCAGCTTTGCGTCCAGATTCGACAGTGGCTCATCGAAAAGGAACACATTCGGCTCGCGTACGATGGCTCGGCCCATCGCAACTCTCTGACGCTGGCCGCCAGAAAGCGCTCGTGGCTTGCGATCCAGCAGGCGCTCAAGGCCGAGAATTCGGGCAGCATTATCAACCCGGCTTTCGATCTCCGGCTTCGGCATCCGACGCTGGCGCAACGCAAATCCCATGTTGTCCCGCACATTCATATGCGGATAGAGAGCATAGTTCTGAAACACCATTGCAATGTTTCGATCCTTCGGTGCGACATGGTTCACGACCCTGTCACTGATCACGATGTCGCCTGCAGTGATATCCTCCAGACCCGCGATCATACGCAGCAACGTTGACTTGCCGCAGCCGGAGGGCCCGACCAGTGCAACAAACTCGCCATCCCTTATGTGGAGAGACACGCCATGTAAGACCTCGACATTGCCATACGATTTTCGAATGTTTCGAATATCGACTGTCCCCATTGCAGATTCCTCCTGTTACAATCCCGATTGGCCGGCCTGATCCGACGCCATTGTCAGGCGATTTTCGCAACTCAATCATCAAACTTCTGGATCGCCCCCCCTGGTGCCGACAAATCCTTCATTGCCCGGATGAGGAAATCACCAGTGATCCTCTCATGCTCTCTTGCCATCTCCGCTGCAGCCTTGAACTCACCGGCTCGGAGGAGATCCCGGATCCGTCGATGCTCCTTCTGAGCCTCCTCAAGCCGCGTGCGTTGCGGAGGAAGACCATGGCGCTGGCTCGACATCAGCCCGAGCATGTTATTCAGGAGCCTGTAGCATAGGGGCGATTGTGGATTGTCACAAAGAAGCTCGTGGAACTCATAGTTTTTAGACGCAAAGCGCTGAAAGTCGCCTAGGTTCAGCGCTTCCTCCAACTCATTGACGACGGCGTCGATCTTGTTCAAGCGCGCTTCGGTGAAGTTGGGCGCTCCTAATTCAATTGCGAGCTCGCAGATCCGTCCACGCAATGCGCTGACCTCGCGGATCTGATCCGGGTGGAGACCCTTTACAACAGCCCCGACATGACTTTGGACTTCCAACCAGCCTTCCGACTCTAGGCTTCGGATCGCCTCGCGAATTGGCGTCTCGCTGATACCAAGCGCGCTGGAAACCTCACGCGTTGTAATCCGATCGCCAGGACGCACGGCGCCGGACAACACCATGTCCTTGATATGACGCCGGGCAATTTCAGTTTTCGTGACGTAAATATTTGGATGTTCCATGAAATGTTCCAAAGGCTGCTAGAGGGATGGCGACTTAGCCTTTCGTAGCTCCGTCAGCTAAGCCTTGGATCAGCCACTTTTGCACCAGCAGGGCGAAGATGACGACGGGAACCACCGTAATGGTTCCAACAGCAGTCAGAGCTCCCCAGTTTGCGCCGTTGATGGTGTCTCCAGCAATGCCCGCGATGGCAACCGGGATCGTCGAAGCCACCCGGTTCGTGAGAACCAGTGCAAAGAGGAGCTCTTCCCAGGCCAGGATCATGCTGAAGATCAGCGTTGAGATCAGGCCTGGTAGGGAGATCGGCATGATGATCTTAAAAAAGGCTCCATACCGCGAACACCCATCGATCATCGCGGATTCCTCAAGTTCCCGTGGCAGAGAGAGGAAGAAGCTACGCATCAGCCACATGACGTATGGGATAAGGAAGGTGCTATAGGCCAGGATGAGCGTGATGTGCTTATCCGTCAGGCCAAGCTGCCGTGCCACCAGGAACATCGGCACGGCGAGCGCTATGGGTGGCACACCCCGGGATAGCAGAATGAGGACCCCGAAAGTTGCCGCACCGCGAATCCGGATGCGAGCGAGCGCGTAACCCGCCATCGTCCCGACCACAATCGATAGTAGGCCTGACCCTGCGGCTACGATGACCGTATTAATCAGGCGGCGCTCAATGTCAGCGCGCCTGAAATACTCCACATAGGTGGAGATGGTTGGCGTGAAGAAGAACTTTGGCGGACTGGTAAAGATGTCAACCTGATGCTTGAAGGAGGTCAGAACCATCCAGAAGACCGGGAACAGGAAGAGTAGGGTTACCGCGACTCCAGTGACGATCCGGACCCGGCGACCGAGTTGTCCAGAAGAACGACGTGGAGCGGACGTGGCGACTGTGGTCAAAATCGTTCCTCCAGCTTCCGGCTGCCATAAAGAAAGATCCCTGTCAGAACCATCGTGAGTACAAGCACGATTACGGCCATGGCAGAGGATTCCGCAAACCGTAGGGATCGGAAGGCTTCTTCGTAGATAAACAGGTTGAGGACGTTTGTGGCTTTGCCCGGGCCGCCATAGGTTGCGGCTAGGACAATGTCGAACATTTTAACAGCCCCAAGCCAGCGGATCACGAAAGTAGCCGTGATGATTGGGATGAGCAGAGGCAGCGCAATTGACCAGAGGGTAGACCACCAGTTGGCTCCGTCGATCTTTGCTGCTTCAAAGACGTCCCTTGGCAGCGCCAGAAGCGCAGCCGTGGCAATAAGAACGATAAAGGGCGTCCACCGCCAGGTGTCGATGATGATCACCGCAGCCATTGCTAGGTTAGCATCGCCAAACCAATCCAGCGGCCCGATCCCGATGCCCTGCAGCGCATAGTTCATCAGTCCCCAAAGCGGGTCGAGAATCATGCGCCAGATCCCACCGGCGACGACGGGAGCGACAACCATCGGGATAATGAACAGAGCACGGACCATGCCGCGCCCGCCCCACTCCGCATTGATCAGAAAGGCGATGGCAAAGCCTAGAGCGACTTGGAGCGGCAGCGCGATAACGAGGTATACCAAGGTCACTTTCAGAGCATCCCAGAAACGATAGTCATTCAGGACCTCTTCGTAGTTAGCCCAGCCGACCCTTTCGTCCGCACCGAACGTCGATAGGTCGAATGTCGAAAAGCTGATGTCGATTGTATAGAAGATCGGGTAAGCGAGAGTGACCAGCAGGAGAACGATCGAGGGCATCATGAATGACCATCGGGTCATCAGATCGCCTGCTCGTCCTCGCAATTCCGTGTGCATGCTGTGAGATCTTTGGTTCGCAGTCACGTGGTGCCTTCCGATCTAATTCACGTCACGGTAGATCTTGCCCCGTAGGCGAACTGGCTCCAGCAATGACCAATCGCCCTGAGGAACGTCAAATCCAATCGGGAATGGTGGCCGTCTCTCCATCCCCAAGGATGTCATCACCCTGTCGTCGCGGTAGTAGCATCGCACCGTCACAGCCTCTAGGACTCCTGCCAGATCAGGGTGGACTGACCGCAAATTGTTTAGAAGCGCCGTCTGCTCAGCAGGCGGTAATGCATCTATCCGCTGCCTAGCCATCTCGTTGAGGACGTGAAGTGCGCGCCGTAGGGCAGGCAGGTCACGACCGGCAGACCGGAGAATGTCTGCGAAAATCTTGGGGTCGGCGGCTCCCGGCAGCCCCAATTCCTCGCTGGATGGAATCATATGGCTGACAACACAGAAAAGAGTCTCCTGTTCGAGACCGGAGAGTTCGCTAGAGCCGGCTGATTGAGAGAGCACATTCATCTCCATTTACTCGAACAGATCGTAGATGCGGGTCTTGATCTGGTCGGCGATGTACAAGGCAGCGGCCTGGATCGTCGCGGTTGGATTGACACCGCCCGACGTGACAAAAATGCTGCCGTCCACAATAAAGAGATTCTTCACATCGTGGGCGCGCCCCCACTCGTTCACAACTGACCGTCTGGGATCCTTCCCCATGCGGGCCGTTCCCATCAGATGCCAACCGGCATAGGGCAAGGGCGACCTATGGGTGATGTCCCTTGCTCCAGCAGTCTTCAGGATCTCGATGCCGCGGGCGACGGAATGTTCTAGCATCCGTTGTGTGTTTTCGCCGATCCTGTAGGTGATCTTTGGCGCTGGAACCCCGTTGCTGTCTTTCATGCGAGGATCAAGGGTCACCCTGTTGATTTCTTCTGGCAGGTCTTCGCACACAGAGACCATCCCGGCGCTGCGGCAGAAAAGGCGGCGGAAGGCCGTGTGATGGGCTTCTCCCCACGGCAGGAGACCATCGGCCATCCCATTGATGGCAGTCCGGACAGGGCCCAGCCCGCGCGAGAACTGATAGGAGTAGCCCCGCTTAAAGCCTCGTTTCTCATCTGTCTCGTAGAATTCCATGCTCCAGATGCAGATCGGAGGGCCACGGTAGCCATCGAGGGGCTCGTCGAAATGGCCACGGATCTGGGCATAGGGATGAAACATCAGGTTCTTCCCGACCAAGCCGCTCGAGTTTGCAAGGCCGTTTGGGAAACGCTCCGAGGCTGAGTTCAGGAGGATCCTGGGCGTCCCGATGCCGTTGCAGGCCATGATCACGATCTCAGCCGGCTGAAATCGCTCCTGGCCGTCCGGGTCGAAGTAACAGGCACCGGTTGCCATACCATCGTCGTTCGTTTCGATCCGGCTTACGCGGCATCGTGTACGCAGTTCGACCCGCGCCCGCACAGCCTCCGGCCAGTAGGTGACATCCGTGCTCGCTTTTGCCCCCTGCGCACAGCCGGCGCCGCATAGCCCGAGGTTGATGCACGGTGCACGCCCCTGGTACTCCTGGGTTGCGATCGCACTGTCGGATGGCCACCAGTGCCAACCGAGATCGTTCATCGCCTTGCCGAGCTTCTCACCGGTGCGGCCGAGGGGAATGGGAGGCATCACTGCCTCCTTGGGCGGATAGGCCGGGTCACCTCCCAGGCTTGCAATACCCATCATTCGATCGTTTAGGGCATAGAATGGCTCGAGTGTCTGGTAGTCGATCGGCCAATCGTCGGCGACGCCATCGAGGGAGCGGACCCGAAAGTCGGAGGGGTGTAGGCGGGGAAAGTGGCCAGCGTAGAACACTGTTCCACCGCCAACGCCATTGTAATTGGCGATCTTGATCGGCGAGTCGTCTTCGTTGATCGGATAGTCCGCAGCTAATCCCCTTCGGTTCGGGCTGATGGAATAGTCCTCTGACTGCTGGGCCTCCCAATTCCGGCTTGCGCTGGGAAAGTCCGAGGACCGGGGCCAATCTCCCTGTTCCAGGCACAGGATGCGCATCTTGGTATCGGCAAGGCTCCAGGCGACAGCTGCTCCTGAAGCACCTGCTCCGATGATCAGGACGTCGACGGGTTCGTTTCTCATGGCGTTCAGCATGGGTAACTTTGGGACAACCTTAGAGCTGGATTAGTCAGAGAGTCTCGGAACTGGTGTCTTTTTGGCCGGCCCAACCGATTCCAAGGGCGGGTACGCGAGTAGCGCCGCTTCGTTGGGCTCGGTGCCCCATCCCGGCCGGTCCGGGATGATCAGGTAGCCATCCTTGTAGACTGGAACATGGGTGAAGAGCTCGGCATCCCATGCGATGCGGTCAATATCCGTTTCCATGATCCGCAAGTTGGGAACGACGGCACTGAAGTGTGCATTCATCATTGTGCACAGGTGGCCGTAAAAATTATGGGGCGCAACGTTCGTCTCGTACGCGTCTGCGGCTGCGGCGATCTTGAGCGATTGCCAGACACCGTTCCAAGGGGTGTCGATGATCGCGACGTCGACTGATTGCTCTCGGAAGAAGGGTAGGAACTGCTGCAATCCAATGAGTGTCTCGCACGAGGAGATCGGATGCTTGGTCTGTGACCGAATGTATGCCAGCGCCTTTGGCTCCAGGGTATCCACTTCGACCCAGAATAGATCCAGATCGTCGATTTCCCGCAGCAACTTCAGATAGCCTTCGGTTTTTGCATTGAAGTTGAGGTCGAGCAGAATATCGACATCAGGTCCTGCCGCCTCTCGCATGATCTCGAGGTGCTTGCGCAAGTCCTTCACGGTCTTCCGCTCAACATTGCGGGCAGGATCGTGGGGCCGGCCAAAGCCCGGCGACCAGCCACTAATCCGGTTTTGATCATCATAGTGAAAGATATTCGTCTTCAGCGCGGTAAAGCCCTTTTCGCCAACCTCGCGGCCAATCTGCCGAACGCCCTCAATGTCCGTGATTCCGGGTGTAAAATGCTCCGTCCGCGCGCGGTAGGACACACAGTGTGACCAATAGACCCGGACCTTGTCGCGAACTTTTCCGCCGAGAAGAGCGTAACAGGGAACACCAAGGGTTTTCGCCTTAACATCGAGGAGAGCATTCTCGATCGCCCCAAGCGCTTGCCCGACTACGCCGCCCGACCCAGGCCGAGTGCAATCACGTAAGTCTTCCCGAATGTGCTCATGATTCATGCCACTTTGACCGATCAGGCGGTGGCCAATTTGACTTATGACGTTGGCAACCCCGGGGGAGCCGAAGTTCTCATCGAATTCACTCCAGCCGACGGTTCCATCCTCGGCCGTGATCTTGAGGAAATTGTAGTTTCGCCACGAGTTGCTGCAGGACAGCGTCTTCACCTCGCTTATGATTGCGTTCTTCGGCATTGTCTTCCTCGGTTGATCACGGCGCGATGAATCTGGTTCAATCGTGCACTTCAGATGATGTCAAACAGCCTCACCAGACGACGCGGCGTAGGCGTGCCGGTTCTTTCCTGATTATATGAGCGGTCGGCTTATGAGTTTCGGATCCTTCAGGGCATTTTGGGATCTGATCAGCCGTCGTCATAAGTGGAGCCGCTGGCATGAGGGATCCCAGCGGCTCCGGGACCCAATTACCTGAGTGTGGATTTGATCTTCGTCGCAGCCGCCTGCAGGGCCTCTTTCGAACTGACTTGGCCGGCGATGGCGCGGGCGACCTCGTCGGCCAGCACCTGCTGTGCGGCGTTAGACTTCGGGCTGCGGACGCGCCACATTTCGCCTTCAGCGGCAAGTTCGTAGGATTGTTGAAGCGTACGATAGACCGGCTCGAGCCACTTCTCCTCAGGCTTGCTTCCGAGCGTGGATTTCCGCGCAGGGAAGGAGCCTAGCAGTGAGGCGCTAACCTTCTCGCCTTCTTTGGACGACAGCCACTGGAGGAAAGCCCACGACGCTTGCAGGTTTTTGGTTTTGCTGCTGACGCCCGCGTTCCAAATTCCGCGGTGTGTCCCCGCCCTTGCCGACCCGGCTGGCATCACCTGAATACCGACTTCGTCTTCTTTCAACGTCGTTGAACTGGCGTCGATGGCGGTTGCTTTGTAGACGCTTCCCCAGTTGAACATCACGGCGACCTTTCCCTGACGAAAGGCCTGAAGTGCTTCTGAGTACCCGTGTCCCAGAGCGCCGGGCGGACCGTACTTTGCGAGATCCTTGTGCATATCAAGAGACTTCGCCCCGACCTCATTGTTGAATGCCGGAGCTCCTGACTCGTCGAGCAGCTTGCCACCGTTCGCGTTGAGGATGGCCTGCCAGATGGTGGGGGTGAGAGAGTCGCGTACGAAGTAGGTGTCGACGGCCCAGGCGTCTTCCTTGCCATCTCCATTGGTGTCCTGCACCAAGGTCTTGGCCTGCGTGAAGAACTCATCCCAGGTAAGTTTCGGTGTTGGTTCCGGAACGCCGGCTTTCTTGTACAGCGTTCGGTTATAGAACATGAGCAGCATGTTAGAGCGGACAGGAACTGCATACTGCTTTCCCTTCCACTCGCCTGCTGCAAGCGGTGCCGCGTTGAAGTCATTCCAGTTATAGTCAGGGCTGGTTAATGCAGCAACGTCCTTGCTCTTGAGATCAGCGAGGGCTCCGACTGTGGCGAGCTGCGGAACCCATGGGTCGTCGATAACGAGAACGTCGTACTCTGGATCGGCGTTCACGGCATCCAGCATCATCTTCGGCAGTAGTTCTGCATAAGGAACGCCGTCGACTACAACTTTCACATTCGGGAACCGCTTGTTGAACTCAGGGACAAGCTGAGTTTGCCAGCTGTTGGCGAATGCCTCGTTCGCCATGACCTTGATCTCGACCGGTGAGTTCGGACCACCGGCTCCTTGAGCATACCCAGTACCTACTGAAGCAGCCGTCAAGACGACGGTGGTCGTGAGACGGGCCAGCACAGATTGCCGGGCTTGCAGCTTACGAATTGACACTGTCACACATTCCTCCCTGGGGTGCGCTCGGGGTCATACCGCAGCGCTTTCTATATTCTATAGAATATGGAATCGCCACTGATGCCCTGTCAAGCGCCATTGGTTCTGCACGCAAATTGCTTCTTTATAATGTTCATGGTGCTCATCGCGGATGCCTTTCACCGGAACTTGCAGGCACGGCCATGACGCAGGAAAACAATTCCGCCACGCAGTCGGCTGTGTTGCACGGATTGGTTGGTGAGCGCACTGAGGCCACTCCATGGCTTTCGTTTAGGCGATGCGGACGGACTCCGGACATCCAAGCTCAAGCATGCAGTTCAGGGCAGAAATGGCGATGGCGCCCTCGGTCTCGTGACGCCCATCTGTTCGCGAGCGCAGCGCATCTCCGATCACTCGTTTAAGCCGGCTGATGTCGGCCTCCACTAGAGCCCGACGCGTGTACCCGGACCGCTTCTGCCAGCCCATGCATCCATGCTCGGCAATGCTTTGGAGATGCCGATCACGCTGGGTGGGTGTGCTCCCTGCCATGTCGCTCGGTACTGCCGTTGATCGTGGCGGCACGATCACTTTCGCATCAGGATGGTGCTTGCCAACGCTACCGTAGACGCCGGCTTGATCATAGGCTCCATCGCCAATCAAGGAGGCGAGTGAAGCTGTAATCTGGGCGAGCAACGGTTCCACTTGCGAGCCATCATCGCCATCGCTGGTCGTCAGCTCTGAGGCGAGGATCTGCCCGGTTCCGGCATCAACGCCGATGTGCAGCTTGCGCCAGGATCGGCGCCTTCGGGTGCCATGCTTCTCGATCAGCCACTCGCCGGGCCCGCAGAGTTGCAGGCCCGTGCTGTCCACCAGCAGGTGCACCGGCCCGGCATCGTCAATTTAACGGCTTGAGACAGGTCTACCCCTTCAGGGAAATCAGATCAGGCACTCGCGACACCAGTCACCTCGGCCCAAGCTCGGAAGGCCTGAGTGCGGGACGCGCGATGAGCGGCAGCGGTGGTGTTTGCAGGGCGGCGAAAGAGGTTTGCAACCTGATCGTGAACTGAGAGGAAACGCTGGGCCTGTCCGGCTGACTTGAAGCGCTTCATGATCCGCTCGCGCCGTCGGGTGGGTTGATGACTGTTCTCCGCCCTGTTGTTCAAGCCGCGGTGCTGCCGATGTTCGACACCCGGCATGATCTGTCGCTTGGCCACGCCATAGCTGGCCAGCTTGTCCGTGATCATCACGCGAGGCGCCGCACCTTGCTTCTTGAGCAACTTCCGCAACAGGCGTTTGGCTGCTTTAGCGTTACGGCGGCTCTGGACGAGAACGTCGAGTACAGCTCCATGCTGATCGACAGCTCGCCAGAGCCAGTGTTTCTTGCCGGAGATGCTGATCACGACTTCATCAAGATGCCATTTGTCTCCCGATGCCGGAAGGCGCCTGCGGATCTGGTTGGCAAAGCTCTGGCCGAACTTTAGCGCCCATTGCCGCACCGTCTCGTGGCTGACCAGGATACCTCGGGCAACGAGCATCTCCTCGACCATGCGGAGGCTGAGCGGAAACCGAAAGTATAACCAGACGGCATGGCTGATCACCTCAGCCGGAAAGCGGTGGCGGGCATAACGAGGATGACGGGTGTTCTTCATCCCTCATGGATAGCTCGGTCCAGGTCACCCTTCAGTTAAGTTGACGGTGCCGGTCGGGGTTGCCTCCAGGGCAGCAGCGAGCCCCCTGATCTATGTCCATGGGACGTATGGCAGCTTCTCGCCGGAAGGTGCGAGCCTGTGGTGGTGAGACCAGCCGTCAGGTGACTACACGGCACACAAGTGACCTGGTTTGAAGCCTGGTGAGGCCCACCCTTGGTGACAAAGCCTTAACCACATCAGCAGAAATCGCGCCGTTGCGCGAACAAGGGCGTTGTCCGCCTCTTTGCGCCCACACTCCTCGATCTGAATGAGCCTCACGCGAGATTGGCTGTGATGCAGAGAAGGGGAGGGTCCCATGTTCCGAGAGCGTGTAACTCGACTATTGAGTGCCCACCGTATTGTTGTCCTGACGCTTAGCCTGTCGACTGCCGCAGGATGGGTCTCGCTTGCCGTCTCAAAGCAGTCCTCGACCAAGCTGGAGGGTCAGCTCCGCCGTGAGTTGGCAGGCCTGCAAGACGCCCAGGCAAAGCTCCTCTCAGAGCGGGCGAAAACGCGGGCGTCTCTGTCTGAGATGGCACAACTGCGCACGGATCTTGCGGCAGCACGCTCCGAGGTTGCTCGACTGTCTGGGCTGGTGGTCCAAGCCAAGCCGGAGCCTCCTCCGGTCAGGCTTGAAGCCAGCGAAAACCCCCGCACGAGCGATAACGCATCTAAGACAGGATCAATCACGACGAAGACAAGCAAGCCGCTGCCCGTCAAAGCGGCTTCAGGAGATAAGCCATCACCACAGGACCGCGATGGTCAGCCAGCCGTCAAGATTGCGACGGCGAACAGCCAGAAGAAGGTTGCTGAGAAGCCTCAACGAAGTGCGACGCCAACCATCCGACCCGAGCTGGATACCGCAAGCCTGCGCCAGCTGACAAAGTCAGCCGAGGCACAAGCGCAGTGATGATCCTCGTTGAGGGGTGATTTGTGCAGGTACAGGCTCCATAAGTTGAGAGCGCTCACAATTGCAGCCGCCAAGTCAGAGTGCCCTGATCCTGGAGGTTGATCGAGGCTCCATGCCTGCATCCACACCTATAGATGGCCGCAATCGAACGAGTACCATGCTCCGCATAGCGGCGAGATCCATGGGGGAGCCGAATGAGAGGTCATGCTCCTCGGCTGTAGATTCCAAGAGAGGAATAACGGAGGCGAGGGCAGGGATGATGGGATTTGATGGCGCAATCCTGGGAGATGTAGACCCTGCCTAGGGTCGAGGCCAACGGGGTGTTGCTGGGCACATCTTGGTCCGTCCAAGAATGCGAGGCTTAGGCCCCTGGCTGCCCTGTGAACCGCGCTCCATACTGGCTTTCAGTGGTCCAGACCAGGCGGACCCTGGCCACAGCTTGTGCATCCGGGATCTTCAGTTCGAACTCAAGAGGAACGTCGGCCGGGGAGGGGATCACAAGCCGCATCCCAGTCTCGGACAGATCCGAGACAGTGCATGCAATCGGATCTCCGGTGAGCTCGCCTGTGAACCATCCCCCTAAGGTTACGAGGAAGCGCTCTGCTGATCGACGCTCAGGCATGGCAGACGGCATGCACGAAATCCTTCGGCGGAGGACCAGCCTCTTCTAACAAGGCAAGCTGGCGTGAAGATGTCCTTTCGACTAGAGCAGCGGAAGGGCTATCAGCCTAGTGTCTGACAGGGAGAGGCAATCGACCACATGCGCTTGGGTCCTCTCAGGTTCCAGCACTTGCAGAATAATTTTATGAATTCTGCGAGGGAATAGGCCGTCAACCATCTGCGTTTGATGACCATACGCCGTCAGTCAAAAGGCAGGATAGGTCTATGGAACACCCCCAAGCCGTAAATGCTCTTCGAGAGAATACTTCAGTCCCTATAAGCCTCGCTATTACTGGCCCATCACTTCAGCGGGCAACAATCCTCTTTACCGCCTCTGTCACTTCCTTCATCGGGGCAAGTCTTCTGCTGGCCAGCATCTGATCAATTGCGTTCAGCCCCTCTGTGTTCTTTCCAGCGCAGTCAAGGCTGGTCAATCAGCCAGTGTGGGGCTCTCCAAGAGAGGAGAGTTGGGGGCTGATCTCCCTCTGGAACTGAAGCGCCTCTGCGATGAGCGGGGCGCTTCACTTTGTCGGACAACATACAGAAATCTCACCCGGGGTAGAGCCGAACGGGGTTCCGTTGCGGGTTCGATCCGGAACGTAGGGGCTGGTGAGACCGATTGGCAACACTCGCCAAGGTACTTCCCTGAGGGGGCATGTTTCGAGGAACCAAGGTGCAGCCAGCTTGTTAGCGCCGGGCAAGGTCCAGGTCACATGGACCTCCCTGGGATACAATGCCCGTCCGCCGCCAAGACTCCTCGTGTGGGTGTCATTAGCTGACGTGGGCAGTTTGGGGTGCACATTGCTGAACATCATTAGGGGCTGAACAAGCATGAATCATGACGTCGTCTACAATGAGCAAATCCTCGCGATTGCTCAGAATGCATCGTCATATGTGACGACGGTTCTGGTGTGCCGGAATACACTCATCCGCAGCGGAATCAGTCATATCCTCTCAGGGACGCATTTCGTCATCTCAGATGAGGCTCCCGTACATCCATCAGAGTTGCCTATCCTCTGTCTCATCCACAGCGACCAAGCGGCTGATGAGCTGATCGAGACAATCGAGAGGCAGAAGGCGCAATGGCCTTCTGCTCGGGTGGTCCTCCTGACCGACGGTATGGAACCATCATCCCTGGCGCAGGTCCTTCAGGCAGGCGTAGACGGCCTCTGCTCGACGGTCATGAGCCGCGAGCCCCTGATCAAGGCGCTTGAACTTGTGATGCTGGGTGAAATCTTCATCGCGCCAGCTTTCACACTCAGTCTGCTGAACGAAGTCTCCCGCCAGCGGTGGAGCCGCCTCGATACTGATGTCGTAATTGGCCCTGCGGCTACGGCAGTTGCTAGCCAGCTATCACCACGGGAGGCCATGATCCTGCGCTACCTGACCAAAGGCGCCTCTAACAAGCAGATTGCACGAGAGCTTGGCCTAGCTGAGGCGACAGTTAAAGTTCACCTCAAAGGCGTCCTACGCAAGATGAAGGCTACCAATCGCACTCAGGCCGCTATGTGGGCGCAACAGCACATGAACATTGCGGCAAACGACGGGCTCATTGCTGCTGAGTAGTCTGGCGCGAGGGTGAGTGACCCGGCATCCATCAGGGTTGCCCTTCTGCGATATGTCCGGGCGAGGATGGGGGCCTGTTCATCACGCCGGAATGCCCGTCCTACGAGGAGGTAGAAGGGCAGCTCAATTCCCTGCAAAACAAACTGGACGAGTTGCGGGAACGAGCCCGCCGAGCCTTCCAGGTTGCATGATCGACCAGCCGCTGCCGTCTCTGCTGAGACTAACGAATATTAACCGCTCAGGGATCGGATCGAAGCCCCATCCGTTAGGGCCCCTATGTCCAAGAGAGAGAAAACTCGACACAAGGTCATCTCGACAACGCTCATGATAGTGGCCTTGGCCATCTTCTGCGGGATTATGGTTGTGGGTGCCCCGCACCTGTTCTTTGGCTAGACACCATCAAAACCGCATTAGGAGACCACAGACGGCTATTCCCGTCTCGAGGCACAACCGCACCTGCTGTATGGACAATGCCTGCCAGCGGCCGCCGCAGCAGGATTTCTAGACGATGAATCGTTTGCACTTGGCTTTGCAACGAGTGCGTAGATGTTTGGCTCGAATATTGAGGGTGCCCTGAGCGCCTTCCCCGCACTCTGGGCAAACGATTCAAAGCCACGTGCACCCGTTACTCAAACCCGTAGTAATGGGGGAGAAGGCTCCGGTGCCTGTACCTCGTCAGATGTGCTGCTCACGCGAACCGGAGATGTTAAACTTGGTGGCAGACCCACGGAGGAGCCGCCAGCATGGAACGCTTTGTGGTAACCCACACAAAAGATGGCCTCTGGTCGGTATCCCACCAGGAGCACACTCTTTCCATCTACCCGACTGAGGAACAGGCGCTCTCAGCCACCTTCAAACTGGCATCGCAATTCAGCCAGCCGGAACACAGGGCGGTGGTGTCGATTACTCGCGCAGGCACTGGATCTGAGGTCCGGCAGTCAACACGGATCCACAGATGATACTCCTCCCCGTGTTGGGGTAAGAGGCCGTTAAGCTAGCGGGCGTAAAGCAGCCTCCTTCTCAAAGGGATCTGCCTGCCATGAAGCGCCACAAGCTGGACGCCGAAGTCAGTGTTGCTGCCGCCATCTACGCCGGGCAGGTTGTCATCTTCGCCCTTGGGGCGTGGCATTACGCTCTCTGAGGTAGATATGGAGAGAGGTCCCGCCGAATGACCGAGGGAAGGGGCCCACAGTGTTGTGAACCCCTGGACGATGGCCTCAGAGTTTCAGGATCTTTTTGGCTTGGTCGAGGGCCTTCTCGGATTCAGGATGGTTGCCGGCCTTGTGCAACTCCTCGCCCTGCTTGCGCAGATCCATGACCTTCTGTTTGTCTGAAGCCGAGAGTTGAGCCGTCTGCATGGCCTTGTCGATGGCGGCCATGTCCTGAGGGCAGCGGCGGGCAAAGGCCGGCCCGGCGACAGCAAGGGTCAGGACCGTGGCTATGCTGATGCTTCGAAGCATGATTGTTCCTCCCAAGGGGAGCCGCCGTTAGAGCGACGCGGATTAGATGGATCCTGGGCCGAAAGGTTCCCAACATCCTTCACCTTCGCCTGTACGGCTCCTGCATTAACCTGCCACTTCCTTGAATAGACCCCTATTGCTATTCGGAGCAGGTGCCTCGGGCTCTCGATCGGCCCGAGGCTTGCCACGAGAGCGAGTGCTTTTCAGGTCTGAAGGATGTCCTCCGCAACTGCACGCATCTCTGCAATCAAGGCGCGGATCTCCCGGCGCCTTTCAATGGCCTCACAGGTGAACAGGCCTTGCTGATAACGGCCATTCTCCCGGTCTTTCGGGGCTCCGCTTCCCCTGGCTCCTCCGTGCATCCTACAGCGAGCTTTCCCTTTCACCTGAGGTGACTGGCACGGCTTCCCGCTCCGGGTCTTGGCACAGCACCGGGGCACCAGCCGCAAGGACAAGGGCTCCCGCGTCATAGGCCATTTGGCTGAATTTTTTCCCGAACGTAAGGCTGGTATGAACTGGTTCACCGGAGGGAGAACCTGTTGAGACCTCAGGAACGCGATGACTTTGCCAAGCACCGGAGGCTGGAGGCGATCGAGGCCGAACTGGCGCGGTACCGGAGAATGGGTCATGTCACCCTATTCTTGGTTGCTCTCCTGAATGCCATGCTTCTCGCCGTGCTGGCTTGGAATCTCCTCGGCCACGACTGAGCGGCGGCTTCCCATCGTTCCATACAAACGATTATGCCAAATTCGCACCCGGATACGGCGAAGGCCTCGGGGAGGAAGGATCCCGAGGCCTTGCCCGTGGAGAGCGACGGGCAGCTCCGGGAGTCCAAGCGCCGTGCTCGACCATCACAGGCCTTGATCGTGCGCCTGGTGCCGGGCGGCGTCAACGAATGCGCCGCGCGTGTTCACGCCCACGAGGGAAAAAATGCCCCGGCTGAGGACGGTTCAGAACACTCAGCCAGGGCAAGCTCCACGCTTTGGGGCGATGGAGAGGGATCGGGCTGATACGCAACGCGCCCGGTTCGGGTAACCTAGAACGGCCGACGTAAATAATCCGTAGCGGCCTCGGAGCGGTTCCATACCGGGCGTTACGCGAAATCTGTGGCCTCTGTTGGCTGGTGGGCGACAGGCTCCCCAGTTAGGAGTAAAATGCGCCGAATAGCGCTGTCTTGACGCTCTGACGAGCGCCGCCAGTCCATGATGGAGAGCGGCCATGTCTCTCAAGCTGGATCTCTGTGCAGCTATCTTCCTCATCAACTTCGAGCCGCCCGCCCAAGCCCATGACATCTACTCGCATCTGAAGGACAGGCTGGGAAACAGTTGCTGCGACGACAAGGATTGTCGCCCCGCCCATTACCGGGTGACGCCCGCCGGGGTGCTAATGCTCGTCAACGGAACCTGGATCGCCGTGCCGGACTACACGGTCCAGTATCGCGCTCTGCCTGGGGACACGTGGGAAACAGGCGGGGGCCATTGGTGCGGGGACATGCGCTACATGGCCGGCCAAGGGATGGACTATCCAACCTACTGCGTGATCCTACCGCCTAATGCCGCGGCAGTCGCCAAGCCTCCCTTCACTCACCATGAAGGTGGCATCTAGCCTGTTCCATACCATGGGATTATGCGAAATTCGTGGTCCTCCCAAGCGCCATTGCATTGTCAGCGCTCGGATTGGCTCTCCTTAAATCGAAGTCAGCGGGGACCCGGCCTAGCTGACACGAAGCAACGGAACACTCCGAACCGACCGCTGCAACTCTCATTTTTGTTGCAGGATCTGGCATACGAAGACCAGCGAGGCCCGTCATGCCATATTACTTGACGTCCCCAGTTCGCTCTGGCTTGGTTCAAGCCCTGAGATCGCGACGCACCAAAGCCCTCTGCCCGATCCGTGTGCGCCTTACAAAGCCGTACTCTGGGCTGAGCGCTCACAGGAAGGGCGGCCAAAAGGCTCACAACCAGAACAGGGGTAAGGATCTTCAGCATACGTTCCTCCTGTCAAGCAGCCACAGGCTGAGAGTCTCGCCGATAGGGCGCTGACGCAATTCACCCCTTTGAATAATGTCGGTCGGCCTCAGAAATCCCGGAAGCTCTGCCGCCGCTTGGCATGCACCCTGTTCCATACTGATGATTATGCGAAATTGCAGGGTTCAGTTCAAACGGGGAAAGTTGCATTTCAGGCAGGGATAGCCAAGAGCAAAGCTGAAGAGCGTCTGACCTGAGCAATCGGTGATCACCACTTGCCAGCCCTGCCACTCTGCCGAGGCAAGAAAGTCATTCTGGTGGAGGTCTTCAAGGGCGCGAGTGATATGGCTCACGAGGTCACCCCCAGGCGGCAGATCAACCCCTTCCTCATCATGGATCATCTCTGTATCAGAGACTAAGTTGAAGAAGAACCTTGCTGGAGCGAGTCTTTCTGACGCTATCATGAGAACCTGCCAGTAGAAGGCCTGATTTCATTCAGATCATGGAAATGATTCGTGCAAGTAATGTGGCAGTAAAAGCATTCTATACGGGTATAACCGAGTACCTATATTGGCGCACTACTTAGCTAAAGAGGTAGATTACACCAAATTTAATCCTATGTATGGTAAAAATGCTCAACAATTGGTCGTTAGGGGATAAGTTTCACAGATCATCACTGTTTTGGATTATCCGAAATCAGAGGTCCCGGTAGCCCTGCCGCCGCATCGCCTGAGCCAAGGCCTGCAAGGCTTTACCGGCCGCATCTTCGCTGGTGAACTCCTCGGTTTTCTCCTGACCGATGGTGCCGATCCGGCACTGTTGCAGTAACTTGAAAAGGGCACAACGAACCTCGTCGAACGGGCCGCTCAGGCCGCAAGACCGAAGAGTT
>NZ_JACXAB010000042.1 GCF_014699075.1 Microvirga sp.
AGTGCAAATCCTTTGTTTGTAACGGAATTCGCACCTCAGAATAGAACCCACCCGGCTACAGCGCGGATTCGCATAAGATATATTATGGAACTTAGCCCTAGAGGTCAGCTAGGCATCGTTCACGATCAATGGGTTTACGGTTCTGCGCCGAGCGAGAGAAACCACTCTGCATATGGCGTGGTTCTGACTGCCTTCCGGTTGTAATCCGGTGCGCCATCGCTCCACCACACCGGGCCGCGTTCACCAAGCGCTTGCTTCGCAGCATCGACCTGAGCACGAACTCTGGCTAAAGCTTCCGGATCGTCCTTCACGCTGCGGACCGCCCGGCGCGCTGCCATCAGCTCGCGGACGAGGCGCTCACGCTCCTGAGGATCGAGATCCGGATTGCTCAGGCGCCATAACCGACCGCGAACCACGAAATAGCGACCATCGGGAGTACGCGGATGCTGATCGGTCCGGCGCAGCGTCATGGCGCCTCGATCTGCATCCCGTCATAGGCCGGCTCGATATGCGGCGGCAGTTCGCCCCGCAACGTCTCGTAATCGAGATCTGTGTGAAGGTTCGTGAGCACTGCGCGCTTCGGCCTGACCTTTTCGATAAAGTCCAGAGCCTCCGACACGGAAAAATGCGTCGGATGCGGCGTGTAGCGCAAGGCGTCGAGGATCAGGACGTCCAAGCCCTCCAGATGCCGCAGGCTCTCTTCCGGCATCTCGCTGACATCCGGAGCATAGGCGATGCTCCCGAACCGGAACCCCAAGGTGTCGATGTCCCCGTGGATCATCCTGAACGGCATCGCCTCGATGATACCGCCTGGCCCTGCCACCGAGGTCAGCACTCCGGGCTTCAGGTGATGCATCCTCAAAATGGGTGGATAGCTGCTTCCGGCCGGAGTCTCGAAACAGTAGCCGAAGCGCATCATCAACAGTTCGCTGGTCATCCGGTCGGCATAGACCGGGATGCGGTGCCGCTGGACGATGGCGAGCGGGCGCAGGTCGTCGATCCCATGGATGTGATCGGCATGCTCGTGGGTGTAGAGAACCGCATCGAGACGGCGGATATTAGCCGCAAGTAATTGATCGCGCACGTCAGGGCCGGTGTCGACCAGCACGGTTGTAGTGGCGCCGTCCGGACCGGTTCGCTCCACCAGGACGGAGCAGCGCCGGCGTCGATTCCTCGGGTTGGTCGGGTCGCAGGCGCCCCAGCCGACACCCACGCGGGGCACGCCGGCGGAGGATCCGCAGCCGAGGATCGTCAGGCGCAAGGTCATGATGCGATCGCCCGCCTGAACTCAGCATCGACAGCCGCCGCCTTGGCGAACAGCCGGTAGAAATTGGCCGTCGTCAGCTCGGCAATCCTCTCATCCGTCACGCCGATGACCTCGGCGAGAACGCGGGCCGTATGAGCCACGAAGGCCGGTTCGTTGGTCTTGCCGCGGTGCGGGACTGGGGCCAGATAGGGCGCGTCGGTCTCGACCAGGAGCCGGTCGTGGGGAACCGCGGCGGCGATCCGGCGGATCTCCTCCGAGTTCCGGAAGGTCAGGATCCCTGAAAACGAGACGTAGAGCCCCAGTTCGACCCCGACCTGGGCGAGCGTCTCGCCGGATGAGAAGCAGTGGAGAACCGCATCGAAGCGCCCTCGCCTCATCTCCTCGGACAGGATCCGGATCATGTCCTCGTCGGCATTGCGGGCATGAATGACCAGCGGCAGGCCCGTTTCGCGAGCCGCCTCGATATGGGTGCGAAAGACCCGTTGCTGCACGTCGCGCGGGCTCTTGTCGTAGTGGTAGTCGAGGCCTGCCTCGCCGATGGCGACGCAGCGCGGATGATGCGACAGCTCAATGAGGTGCTCTGCCGGCACGTCCGGTTCCATGGCTGCGTTGTGGGGATGGGTGCCGATTGTGCAGAAGATGCTCTCGTGCGCCTCAGCCAGAGCTCGGTAGGTCTCGACGCGCGCCACATGGGTCGAAATGGTCACCATCCGGCCGACATCAACCGCCGCTGCGGCGGACAGGACTTCAGGCAGACGGCTATGAAAATCCGGGAAATCCAGGTGGCAATGGCTGTCGACCAACATGAGTGAAGGCGCCCTCCTCTGCGGCTACGGCATCGGACCCAAAAGTGGAAGCCACTCTTGGGATCCATCCGATGCCTTTTTCCTTAGCTGGCGCATCGTTCGGAGCGGAAAACCGAATCCACTTTTCCGCACGATGTGCTAACGGCACGGCTGCATAAATCGGATCAGCGCTCTCGTCTACCGATGCCCGCCTTGGGCGGTCGCCACGGGCTCGTCGTCCTCTTTCGTCTCCTTGCGCCGCATCTTGCGCAGTCGTTCCTGGTGTCGGCGGACGGCAATTTCATCGTGGTCCTGCGGCCGAACTACGGGAACGGCGAGGCACACGCTCTGGGCCGGCAGAACATCGCACCAAGAATGGATCAGTTGCTTGTAGCAGCGCCCCACGGGACGGATGTTACGGTCGAGATCGTAGAGACCCACAGGCGTGACGCGGTCGTTTTCCTCACGCAGTGCCGTATCCCAGTCCATCTGGTCCGTCAGCGAGTACCAGGTGAAGCCGACGATCGGCACGCCGGTATTGCGGACGTGAAGCACGTTGGCCCATTGCTTCCAGAGCCAGTCCACGGCCTCCTGGCCTGTCGGTCCCTCCACAAGGTTCGTCTCGGTATGCATGACCGGCAGCTTGTAGCGATCATAGTATTGCCGGGTGATCTCGTCGTAGCCGAACACGTCTCCGGCTGACCTCGTCACCCCGTCCGCCGCGACCCTGTGCTCGTTGGTGACGTAGTAATCGTTCCCCATGATGCAGTGGTGACGGAGCGACGAACGGCTCAGGAAGAAATGATATTCATCCCGCGTCATCCCGTTATCCATCAGGAACTCGTACATCTCCGAGTCGACCCGGCGGCCGTAGTTCAAGTCGAGGGACAGGAACCGCCGGGCATTCATGATCTCAGCCGGTTTGATGGCCGCCGGATTCTCAGCATGGAAGTACTCCGACGACTCGCTCTGGATGAACAGGGCATCTGGCCGGATCTTCAGGATTCTTTCCATGGCCAGCACATTGGCCTTCACGATATGCTTGAGCGCCGTCACGAAAGCTTGGTCGCTGCGCAACTGCTCGTTCCACCAGCCGTAGGCAGCGGAGAACTGGGCGCAGATGAACATCTCATTGATCGGAGTATAGAGCTGAACCCAGGGAAAGCGGCGTGCGAAGTCCTCGGCGTAAGCTGCGAAGAGATCAGGGAAATCCGGGTTCTGGAAGTTGCCGATCCAGTCGGGGACGCCGAAATGGCAGAGGTCGACGATTGGGATGAGGTTGCGGCGATGGATCTCGCCGAAGGTCTTGTCCGCGAAGGACCAGTCGTAGCGGCCGGGTCCTAGAAAGCTTGTATGGAGCGGCGGCCCGTAGCGCAGAACCTGGATGTCCAACTCCTCAAGGAGGTCGAAGTCGGTCCGCCAGTGCTTGTAATGGCCGCACTTCTCCATCTGATCGATGCGGGTGCGGCCATTGTTGATCGTCGGGATGCTGTTCTCGATCCCGGTGGCAAACATGAAGGTATTGTACATCGAACGCTTCCGCTTGGGGCCTTTTCAGGCCGATCAAAGCGGACGCGTCAGGACGCCTCCGCTTCGAGATAACGCGGGAAAATCGGGGCCGGTTGCGGAAGCGCCATCCCGGCAGCCAGACGATGCTCCGGCCCGACTGACGCCAGCCCCCTGCCCTCCGGCGGCACAGCCAGAAGATCGAGCAGCTTGCCGGCCGCCTCTGGCACGAAGGGCTGGGCCAGGATGCCGACCGCGCGCAGAACCTCGGCCGTGACGTAGAGCACGGTGTTCATGCGCTCAGGGTTGGTCTTGCGCAGCACCCAGGGCTCTTGGGAAGCGAAGTACCGGTTGGCCTCGGCCACAACGGCCCAGATTTCGGCCAGCGTGGTATGAAGGGCGAAATCCTTCATGGCTGCCCTTGTCTTCGCAGGCAGCGCATCGGCAAGCCAGAGCATGTCCTGGTCGGCCTGGGTGAACTCGCCCGGCTGAGGCACGCAAGCGTCGCAGTTCTTGGCGATCATGGAGAGCGAACGCTGCGCCAGGTTGCCGAGATCGTTCGCCAGATCCGCATTGATGCGGTTGACGATAGCCTCGTGGGAGTAGTTGCCGTCCTGTCCGAAGGGGACCTCGCGCATGAAGAAGTAGCGGATCTGATCGACGCCATAGGTGTCGGCCAGGTCGAAAGGATCGACCACGTTGCCGACAGATTTCGACATCTTCTCGCCCTTGTTGAGCAGGAAGCCGTGTCCGAAGACGCGCTTGGGCAGCGGCAGCTCGGCCGACATCAGGAAGGCCGGCCAGTAGACCGTGTGGAAGCGGACGATGTCCTTGCCGATGATATGAACATCAGCCGGCCAGTACTGCCAGCGCGGATCGCTCTCGTTCGGGAAGCCGCAGCCGGTCACGTAGTTGTTCAGCGCGTCGATCCACACATACATTACATGCTTCGGATCGCCGGGCACCGGCAGGCCCCAGTTGAAGGTGGTGCGGCTGATGGAGAGATCCTGCAGGCCGGAGCGAACGAAGCTCGTGATCTCATTCCGGCGAGTTTCCGGGCTGATGAAGTCCGGATGGTTCGCGTAATGAGCCAGCAGGCGATCCTGATAGGCGGATAGACGGAAGAAATAGCTCTCCTCCTCGATCCATTCGACCGGCGTTCCGGTGGGCGCGCGCCAGCTGCCATCGGGCTGCTTGGTCAGTTCTGCCTCGTCGTAATAAGCCTCGTCCCGGACCGAGTACCAGCCGGAATACTTGGAGAGGTAGATGTCCCCCTTCTCCTCCATCCGGCGCCAGAGTTCCTGGGTCGATGGCACGTGATCCGCATCGGTCGTGCGGATGAAGCGGTCGTAGGAGCAGTTCAGCCGGTCGGCCATGGCCCGGAACTTGGCCGCCATGTCATCCACGAAAGCCTTGGGGGTTGTGGCGTTCTTGTCGGCGGTCTGCTGAATCTTGAGGCCGTGCTCGTCCGTGCCGGTCATGAAGAAGACGTCGTAGCCGTCGATGCGCTTGAACCGGGCGATCGCGTCGGATGCGACGACCTCGTAGGCATGGCCGATATGGGGAGCCCCATTCGGGTACGAGATAGCCGTGGTGATGTAGAACTTCTGCTTGTCGGCCATGTCGAATCCCTGAATCCTGAACTTCTAGAACCCTTCGGCTCCTGCGGACGGCGGAGGCTTCAGGCCGCTCGCCGAACAGCGTCGGCAAGATCGTCGAACATCGTCAGGATGAAGGGCCGGCGGTCGAGGTTGAACACGTCGATCTCGCGCGCCGAACGGCCGATCTTCTCACATACCTCCACCAAAGGCGCAAGGCGGGAAGCGCCGAGCCCTGCCCGATCGCGCAGCCGCTCGGACACCCAGCGCTGCACGGTCTCCAGGGTCAGATCGTAGCTGTCGTCCGCATCGCGCCGGGCCAGGGCTTCCGCCAGGGCCAGGATCTGCTTTGTGTCGGTCCGTGGTAGCCCGTCGAGGAGCCGCGTGACCTGATCGATGAAGGCGACCTTCTCGGCATTGAGCAGCTCAAGGGTGCGGCGGACCGATCCTTCCCCGTAGCGGAGGGCCTGATCGACCACATCCCCCGGAATGTCGGGCCAGGGTGATCCCAGCGAGCGAATGGCCGCCCTGATCTCCTGGTCCTCCAGAGTGCGCAGCAGCAGGCGCCGGCAGCGGGAGCGAATAGTGGGCAGAACCCGTTGCGGAGCATGGCTCACGATCAGGAACAGCGAGCGCGGCGGCGGCTCCTCAATGACTTTGAGGAGGGCATTGGCGCTCGAGATGGTGAGATCCTCGGCACTGTCGACGATGCAGACCCGATAGCCCCCGTTGGCGGCGGTGGAGCCGAACATGTTGAGCGCCCGGCGCACCGCATCCACGGGAATCGTCGTCGAGGCTGCCTTCTTGTCTGTGGGCGGAGACCGCCTCAGCACGGCCAGATTGGGGTGGGACAGCGCAGCGACCTGACGCGCTACTTGGGATTCGGTCGGCACATCCAGGCTGGCAAGAGACCTCTCACCTGCTTTCTGAGGATCGAGGACGGCGCGGGCGACCCGATAGGCGAGCGTCGCCTTGCCGATGCCCAGCGCCCCGCCGATTAACCAGGCATGGTGCAGGCGGCCGCTTCGGAGCCCCTCCAGGAAAGCCTCCTCGCCTTCACGGTGTCCGAAGAAGGCGAACTGCTCCCGCGGATGCGGGGCCCCTTCGAACCCATCTGGCTCGACCACGTCGTGACCGTCACGCGACATCGAGCGGCCTCAAGGCGTTGTCTGACAAGCGGTTCTGGGCAAGCTGAGGCAGCCTCTCGCGCAAGGCAGCCCATATGGCCGCCTCGACCTCGTCGGGCTCCTGGTCAGCGTTGATGACCACGCACCGCTTCGGCTCAGCACGGGCGATGGACAGGAATGCCTGGCGCAAGGAGTGATGGAAGGAGGCCGCCTCCCCTTCAAACCGGTCCGCACCCTCGCCTCTGCCCGCCTGGCGCTCCCGGGCTCTGGCGAGCCCGGTCTCAGCCGGCAGGTCGAGGATGAAGGTCAGGTCGGGTTTGACGCCCCGGAGCGTTGCCCGCTCGAGCTGGTCGATGAGCGACTTGTCGATGTTCCCGGCTGAGCCCTGATAAGCCCTCGTCGAATCCGCGAAACGGTCGCAGAGGACGTGAGTGCCCCGCTTGAGGGCTGGCACGATCATCGTATCCAGGTGGTCGATGCGGGCTGCGGCGAACAGGAGGGCCTCCGCAAAGGGCCCGAGATGCTTGGCATGCCCGCCTAAAATGAAGGCGCGAATCTCCTCTGCGTGAGGTGATCCGCCCGGCTCGCGCGTCACGAGAACGGGTTGGGCGAGCTCCCCCAACCGTTGCTTGAGCCGCTCGATCTGGGTCGACTTGCCTGCGCCCTCCCCGCCCTCGAAGGTGATGAAGCAACCCGCCATCAAATGCTTTCGACGAGGCTCGAGAATGCGCGGCGGACCCAGCCCGTGCTGAATTCCAGCAAGCCGTCGAGAGCCCGCTGGCTCAGCGTGCCCTGCTGGACGTCCTCATTGGCATAAAGCGGCATATCGAGAGCCTGCATGTCCCCACGGCTGACCTGAAGCCGGGCCACCTCGGCTCCCTTCTGGATGGGAGCCTTCAGAGGACCGGTATAGACGATGCGTGCAGTCACCCGCTCGCCGTCGCCACGGGGCACAAGTACACGAACAGGCTTCTTCGCCACAAGGGGAAGCGCGCGCATGTTCCCACCGAAAACCTGAGCCTCGCCAACAACCTGCCCTTCCGCAAAGAGCTGCTGGGATTCGAAGGCCCGGAAGCCCCAATCCAGGAGCTTTCTGGATTCCGTCGCCCGGTCCTTGGCTGTCTTCAGGCCGTTCACGACCACGATCAGGCGCTGGTTGTTCTGAACGGCCGAGCCGATGAGCCCATAGCCAGCCTCGTCGATGTTCCCGGTTTTCAGCCCGTCCGCCCCGATATCGGCGAACAGCAGAGGATTGCGGTTCTGCTGACGGATCTTGTTCCAGGTGAACTCGCGCTCGCCGAACATCTTATAGAGATCCGGATAGGTCTCGATGACATAGAGAGCGAGCTTGGCCAGATCGCGGACCGTCACCTTCTGCTCAGGGTGCCCGTAACCGGTGGCGTTGCGGAAGGTGGACTTCGTCAGGCCGATCTGCTTGGCCCGCTCGTTCATCATGCGGGCGAAATTTTCCTCGGTTCCGGCGATGCCTTCAGCCAGGGCAATGGCGGCATCGTTGCCCGATTGCACGATCAGGCCGCGCAGGAGATCCTCAAGGCGGACAGGGGTGTTCACCTTGGCGAACATGGACGAGCCGCCGGATCCGGAGCCGCCCTTCCGCCAGGCATTCTCCGACACTACGAATTCGCTGTCGAAGTTCAAGCGACCGTTCTTGATTTCATTGAAAACCACCTCGGCTGTCATGACCTTTGCCATGCTGGCCGGCGCCGTCGGCTCGTCCGCGTTCTTCTCGAAGAGAACCGCATGGCTTCCGGCGTCCATCAGGACTGCCGTGGGAGCCGCCGTCTGGAACTCCTGGGCTCGTGCCTTCTGCACCCCTTGCGGTGCAAGGAACAGGCCACTGACCACAAAAGCAAAGGCCGCAAGGACTCGGGCGGCTTGAGGCTGACGCATCGCTAACAATCTCCGGGCTCTTCCCCTAGGAGATCCGGAATCTGTGGCGCGTCAATAACAAATCAACATTCAGCTACGCTGGGCTGTGTGCGGAGGCACGTCGCTGGTGAAGTGCGTGGGTCCGGCCTAGCGGAGCACGAACTTCTGCGCATTGGGGGCCGCGGACGAGCCATTCCTCTGGAATCCGGACGCCGTGCTGGCCGGCGTCTCATACAGGCTGGCGACCACCGGGCGGGAGGCTGGAATCTGGTTGGGACCTGCCGAACTGACCCTGGCCACGGGGCTCGCCGCGCCGGGAATCGTCCCAAGGTCGAAGGGACGCTCGGGCGGCAACGGGACGTTGCTGGCGACGGCGCTGGGCATCACTGAAGGCTGGGAGGCGCGGGCGGGAGCCTGGTAGGCCTCGCTGTCAGGCTCGTAGCTGCGTAAAGAAATGGCTTGGCGCGGCGCATTCGGCTGCGGAGCGGCCTGGGCAATCATGGTTGCAGGCGTGTTCGTGAGGCTGGCGGGCTGGCCATCCGTCCTCAGGCTCGCCATCAGGATCCGATCGTCACTGCCGTTGGTGGACGCTCGGCCCACATATTCCACCCGCACCCGGGCGGTTCCCTGCTGCTTGAAGCCGAGAGCCATGGCAGCCTGTTCGGAGACATCGATCACCCGGTTGCCATGGAACGGCCCACGGTCGTTGACCCGAACGATCATGGAATGGCCGTTCTGGAGATTCGTAACACGGGCGTAGCTCGGCAGCGGCATCGTGGTATGGGCCGCCGCGATCGACGCGCGGTCAAACACCTCGCCGTTCGCGGTCATTCGCCCATGGAAGTTCGATCCGTACCAGGACGCCATGCCTTCGGTGGGACGCGGGGTGGCATCGGGAACGTAGGTGCGGCCGGCAACCGTATAAGGCTTGCCTACCATCTCCCGTCCACCGCCCTTGGGGACAGGCTGCCCATCGGCGACCACCTTCGGGCTTGGAGCAACGCCGTATTTGGGATCAATCCCGCCCCTGACGTTAGAGGAGCAATTGGCAGCCATCAGGGCGATGGCCGTGACGCCTGCAACGCGGAGGATAGTCCGTTGAGTGGAGGACGGGATCGTTCCCCTCAGACCGGTGTTCGCTTCAGCGCGGTTGCAACGCATGTCGACTCGCATCCTGTTGTCAGCACAAAGCATGGCTCAGTCCACGTTTGCCCCGGACATCAAGCCAAAGTGCTTTTCAGTCCTTAAAGGAAAGTTAAACAGCCGCGCTTGTCAATGGCAAAGCTAATCAATCTGATACTAAGTATCATGAAGGCATGAAAGCACAATATTTTCATTTGGTTGCGATCCGTAGGAGGCTTGGGGTGCGATTGTAAGCGTTTGGGTCACCTGCCCTTCACTTGAGACAGTGTCGTTCTTGCAGCAGACGAAAAACCAGCAATATCAAATGGTTGTCTTGAGGATGATCTTCTAGGGGCTAGCTTCCGCTTCTAAAGCCAATCAGCCGCACCCCTCACGGGGTCTGCCGCCGACATGACTTAACGTAGTTAATGAAACACCTGCTCTGGGGGGCAATCTCTTGCGTCGAGTACTGCTGCAAAGGGAGCTATACGAGTTGACGACCTCGGGTTCGCAGCCTTAGAGATGAGCGCAGTTCCGAGCCTGTCTCGGGCGATCAGGAGAGGTGGCCGAGTGGTTTAAGGCAGCGGTCTTGAAAACCGCCGTGGGTGCAAGCCCACCGTGGGTTCGAATCCCACCCTCTCCGCCACGTCCAATAATCGGGTTGGAAGTTTCTTGTGAAGCTTGGATTGGTGTGCGCTCTGGCAGATGGCGTGTTGGACGCAAAGCTGGACGTTTAGAGCCACGCCATGATCACCCCCTTCTCCTCGAATTCACGCAGTTCACCCAAGCCGATACGGGAGCTGGGGTTTAGACGATTGCATGCCCAAGTGAGTTCAGAAAGGCAGTCCGGTGTAGTTCTCGGCCAGCGAGCGGGCCGCAGCCGCGGAGCTTCTGAGGTAGTCGAACTCCGCTCTTTGAATGCGCCTGCCGAATGAGTCCGTATCCGGAAAGGTGTGGAGAATGGACGTCATCCACCAGGAGAACCGCTCGGCTTTCCATATGCGTGACAGCACACGCGCGGAATAGCCATCGATCCCGGCGGAGGAGCGCTCGGTGTAAAACTCGATCAGCGCCTCCGCCAAAGCGGCAACATCGCTGGCCGCGAGGTTCAAGCCTTTGGCTCCGGTCGGTGGCACGATATGGGCTGCGTCGCCAGCAAGGAACAGGCGCCCGAAGCGCAGCGGCTCGGCCACGAAGCTTCTCAAGGGTGCAATGGATTTCTCGATCGACGGACCTGTCACCACGTTGTCAGCCGTTTCCTCATCCAAGCGCCGCCGAAGCTCATCCCAGAAGCGCTGGTCCGACCACTCCTCTACCCGCTCGTTGGACGGTACCTGAACGTAGTAGCGGCTGCGGGTGGGCGATCTCATGGAGCAGAGGGCGAAGCCGCGCTCGTGGTGAGCGTAGATCAGTTCATCGGCAACGGGGGGCTTGTCGACGAGGATGCCGAGCCAGCCGAAGGGATAGACCCGCTCGAACGTTCGCAGCGCATCCTGAGGGACGCTGGCGCGAGACACGCCATGATAACCATCGCAGCCGGCGATGAAATCACAGGCAAGCTCGTGCTCGACACCATCCTTGACATAGCGCACTTTCGGCGCGTCTCCGTCGCAGTCATGCAGAGACACGTTCTCCGCCTCATAGATGGTCGTCAGGCCGGCTCCATCGCGGGCCTGCATGAGGTCGCGGGTGACCTCCGTCTGTCCGTAAACGGTGACCCTGCGGCCGATCAGCTCCTGAAAATTGAAACGGTGCCGGTCCCCATCGAAGCAGAACTCGACGCCGTCATGGACAAGGCCTTCCGCGTGCAGCTTCTCGCTGACGCCCGCGCGGTCCAGGAGTTCGACCGTGCCCTGTTCCAGCACTCCGGCCCGAATGCGGCTGAGGACGTATTCCTGACTACGGCGCTCCAGGATGACAGTTTCGATTCCAGCATTCTCCAGGAGCCGTCCCAGCAGGAGCCCGGCTGGACCCGAGCCGATGATGGCAACCTTCGTACGCATGGCAATCTCCTTAGGAGCACTGAAACGTCCATTGCTGGAGCTCAGGATGAACCTCCACCGCCCAATGGCCAATAGACAAAGCAAGCATAGGCTTGGACATTTCGAACATCCGGCGGAGTCTGACGGAGCGAACGTTCTTGGCCAGCAGCACCATCCCAAGCTACG
Source organism: Microvirga sp. (assembly GCF_014699075.1). Classification (GTDB taxonomy): domain Bacteria; phylum Pseudomonadota; class Alphaproteobacteria; order Rhizobiales; family Beijerinckiaceae; genus Microvirga. The sequence goes on from NZ_JACXAB010000042.1 coordinate 11,464, forward strand.
CACTCTATGGCGAAGTCGGCAATGACCACAGTGCCGAGTGGGTCCATTGCGAGGCCATCCAGACCCGCAGCCACTTGCACAATTACAGGATTCAGCCTCATCGGCACGAGCAGCTGTTTCAGATACTTCATCTGACTGGCGGCACGGCCGAGATCACCATTGACGGCAGGAGCACTGAGCTCAGCGGCCCGTTCGTCATTGCCTTGCCACCGATGGCTGTGCATGGCTACACCTTCTCGCCCGATGTCAGCGGCACGGTTGTAACGCTTTTCGAGAGCCGCCTGTCGCAGATTCTCACCCACATGAGCGGCATGCGGGACGTCTTCCGATCCGTGCAACTGATCGGCCTTCAGGAGCATGACGAGCTTGCGCAGGCATTGGCTGCCGATATGGAACTGCTCGCAGCAGAGTTTGCAGGCCAAGCCTCGGGACGCTTGGAGGCAATCGAGGCCAGGCTGCTGCTCATCCTCATTGTCGTGCATCGCATTCAAGGATCAGGTCAGGGCACCCTCTATGGGCCGGGTCAGAGGGCCAGAGGACACGCTTGGCGCTTCCGGGAGCTCGTTGAGAAGAACTACCGCAGCCATCAGCCTGTCGAGGTCTATGCCAACAGGCTGGGGCTGACACCGCCGCACCTCAACAGGATCTGCCGCGAGCATTTCGGAGACACAGCGCTGGGCATGGTTCACCAACGCATCATCCTGGAGGCCAAGCGCTACCTTACCTTCACGACATTGACCGCCAAGGAGATCGCGCTCGCACTCGGGTTTGAAGATCCTGCCTATTTCACGCGCTTCTTCAAACGGCAGACGGGAGTTTCCCCGTTGGCGTTTCGGGCAATGCAGCAGAACGCGACGGCTTGAGGTTCGACGCCGGCAGAAACCTCCGACATGACAGGACGTTACCTCGGGAGGAGGCGCCTATGTCCGATACCGACCGAAAGAACCCCGGAGATGAGGGTGCGCCGGGCACGAAGCAGACTGGAGAGAACATCTGCCCAACCTGCAGCGGATCCGGCCGTGCCGGTGAGAAGCCTTGTCCCGATTGCGGCGGTTCGGGCCGGATCACTGCCATCGTCGGCGATGCTTGAAGGCAGTTAACCCAAGCCCTGCGAGGCCGAGAAGGTCATTGCACTGACCAAGGCCTGGGCGCTCCTCAAGCCTGCCGCACTTACGACAACCATCTGCGGCAGCACCATCCATTCAAGCGTCCAGGCGGCACCGGACCGTTCGTTCTCATGCACCAAGGCCTGGTGCAGGGTGCCGAGAAGGCCCGCATTGAACCGGGCCAGCGTCACTAGCACCTCTGCCGGAACCGGGTTGGACTTGTGCGGCATGGCCGAAGAGCCGCCGCCTGTGGCGAGATGCACCTCGCCGACTTCGTTCTGCGCCATCAGGGCAACGTCCTGGCCTATCTTTCCAAGAGTTCCGGAGAGAAGCGACAGGAAAGCGGCGAACTCACCGATCCGGTCCCGCTGGGAGTGCCAGGACGGCGCCGAGCTGAGCTCGAGGATCTTGGCCATGGTGTCGGCAATGGCATCGCCATGACCCCTCAACTCGGCGCGGGTGCCGACAGGGCCGCCGAGTTGGACCACCAGAATCCTCGGTGCAAGCGCCCCTAGAGCTTCCCTGTGCCGATCAAGCGGCCGTATCCAGGTGTCGATCTTATCGGCGGCCGTGAAGGAAAGAGCCTGCTGCATGCGCGTATGCGCCATCAAGGGTGTTGCGCCATCGCGATCCTTCAATGCGCGAAGGGCGTGGATCAAGTCATCGAGCCGATGTTTGAATATCTCAACCACGTTCTTCAGGCGGAGCATGAGAGCCGTGTCGATGATGTCCTGGCTTGTCGTGCCGAAATGCACAGCCTTGGCGTGAGCCTCTCCCACAGAGCTTCGAAGCTGCTTGACGAAAGCCGGAACGATCACGCCGTCCTGTGCCAACCCCGCAGCCAGACTGGCCCATTCGGCCTGGAAGGAGCCGCAGGCTTCGGCAATTCGCCTTGCTGCTTCATTGCTGATCAGGCCAGCCTGCGCCTCGGCCTCGGCAAGAGCGGCCTCGACGCGTAGCAGCGCCGAGAGCTCAGCCTCGTTGGAGAACAGCGCCCCCACCTCCTCGTCACCGACGAGGGCCTGCAGCAAGGGGTATGGGAGCGTCTGTGTCATCATGGTGTGGACGCTTAAACAGCCTCGAGAGCGATGGAAATGCCCTGGCCTACGCCAACACACATGGTGGCCAAGGCGCGCTTCTTGCCTCGGAGCTTCAACTCGAGCGCAGCCGTCCCGGTGATGCGGGCGCCGGACATGCCGAGCGGGTGCCCGAGCGCAATGGCGCCACCGTTCGCGTTCACGTGCTCCGCATCTTCCGGGATGCCGAGTTCGCGAAGAACGGCAAGACCTTGGCTAGCAAAGGCCTCGTTCAGTTCCACCACGTCGAAGTCCGTAGGTTTGAGGCCGAGGCGGGCGCAGAGCTTCTTGGTGGACGGCGCCGGTCCGATGCCCATGATCCGCGGCGGCACACCGGCTGTTGCCCCGCCGAGCACGCGGGCGATGGGCTCAAGACCATACTTCCTGACCGCCTCCTCTGACGCGACGATCAAGGCGGCCGAGCCGTCATTGACGCCCGAGGCGTTGCCGGCCGTCACCGTGCCGTCCTTACGGAACGGCGTGGGCAGCTTCGCCAACTGCTCCAGCGTAGTGTCTCCGCGCGGGTGCTCGTCCTTGTCCACAATGACCGGATCGCCCCTCCGCTTAGGGATTGTGACCGGCACGATCTCCTGCGCCAAGCGTCCATTGGCCTGTGCGGCAGCAGCCTTTTTCTGCGAGCGCAGGGCGAAGGCGTCCTGATCCTCACGGGAGACGCCGAAATCCGCCGCCACGTTCTCGCCGGTCTCCGGCATGGAGTCGATGCCGTATTGCTGCTTCATCAATGGGTTGACGAAGCGCCAGCCGATGGTCGTGTCGAAGATCTCGGCATTGCGGGAAAAGGCCGTGTCGGCTTTGGGCATCACGAAGGGTGCGCGGGACATGGATTCCACGCCGCCGGCAATCATCATTTCAGCTTCGCCCGCCTTGATGGCGCGGGCCGCGGCGATCACCGCATCCATGCCGGAGCCGCAGAGGCGATTGATGGTGGTGCCCGGAATGGAGCCGGGCAGGCCTGCCAGCAGCACGGCCATGCGGGCCACGTTGCGGTTGTCCTCGCCCGCCTGGTTGGCGCAGCCATAGAACACGTCCTCGACAGCCTCGAAGTCCATGTTCGGGTGGCGCTCCATCAGAGCCCTCAGCGGAACCGCTGCAAGATCGTCCGCACGGACACTCGAAAGAGAGCCGCCATAGCGGCCGATGGGCGTGCGTACATAGGCGCAAACATAGGCTTCACGCATCTCAATTCCCCTTCTTGCCGCCATGCGCCAGCTCGGTTCTGGCCTGAAGCTCGCGCAGGGTGGTGATTTCGAGTTCTGAGGGCGGTGGCGTTTCCTCCAACCGCTCGGAGAAGCGCACCTTCCAGCCGCAGGTGTCCTGGATCCTGTCTCTTGTCACGCCGCGATGCATGGAGATAACGGTGAATTCCTTAGTCTCGGGATCAGGCTTCCAGATGGCCAGATCCGTGATCAGAAGCGTCGGGCCCTTGGTGGTGATGCCGAGGCGCTCGCGGTGGTTGCCGCCTTCCCCATGGCCGAACGAGGTGTAGAAATCGATTTTCTCCACCATGCCGCGGGTCGCCTGCTTCATGGTGATGAAGACCTCCTGGCAGGAGGTGGCGATCTCGGGCGCGCCGCCGCCGCCGGGCAGGCGCACCTGAGGCTTATGGTAATCCCCAATCACCGTGGTGTTGATATTGCCGAAGCGGTCGAGCTGGGCAGCGCCCAAAAATCCAATAGAGATGCGCCCGCCCTGGAGCCAGTAGCGGAACATCTCCGGCACCGACACGGTGGTCACGGCCGTCTCGCACAGCACGCCGTCTCCGATGGAGAGGGGCAGCACATCCGGCGCGGTGCCGATGGTGCCGCTCTCGTAGATCAGGGTGATGTCGGGCGCATGCGTCAGCCGAGCCACGTTGCAGGCAGCCGAGGGCGCGCCGATCCCGACGAAGCAGACATCGTCGTTGGACAGGGCGCGGGCTGCCGCGATGGTCATCATTTCATTGGGCGTGAAGTCGGAAAGGTTCGTCATGGTTACAGTCCCTTCACGCGCGCGGCGAAGACGTCAGGGCCGGCATCGAGCACGTTCTCTCTCATCCAGGCGGTGAAGAGATCGCGGTCGGCGGAGATCTTGTCCCATTCGAGATAGGCGGCGTTGTCCCGGTCGTAACAGCCGTGGGTGTAGGACGGATGTGCCCCGCCCGGAACGTGGGCAATGGACGTGACGGTCCAGTGCGGCAGCACGCACAGGTTCGGATGAAGATCGTCAAAGTCTTCCACGATCTCCTCGACGGTGACCACGGAGCGCCTGGAGGCCAACACCGCCTCTTTCTGCACGCCGACGATACCCTCAACCAGCACATCGCCACGCTTGTTCGCCTTCTGGGCATGGATGAAGGCCACATCGGGCCGGTGGGCCGGCACAGCCGCGAGCTCCTCGCCCGTGAACGGGCAGGTGATGCTCTTGATCATTGGGTTGACGTCCTTCAAGCCCGCGCCGCGGTATCCGCGGAACACAGCGCAGGGAAGGCCCGCGGCCCCGGCCTCGTAGGCGTTGGCCATGGCCGCATGGCTGTGCTCCTCCGTCTCAATGGCGCGGGGCCAATTGTTCTCGATGGCGTCCCGCATGCGGCGCAGCAGGCCCACGCCCGGATTGCCCGCATAGGAGAAGATCACCTTCTTGGCCAAGCCCATGCCGATCAGCTGGTCGTAGATGATGTCGGGGGTCATGCGGATCAGCGTCAGGTCCTTGCGGCCCTGGCGGATCACCTCATGGGCTGCCGCATGGGGGATGAGATGGGTGAAACCCTCGAACGCGACGGTGTCGCCGTCGCGCAGGTTCTCAGTAACAGCCTCCTTGAGGCTCTGAAACTTGGCCATGATGCGCTTTCAGGTCGATGATCAGATGTCGAAGAAGACTGTTTCCTTCTCACCCTGGATATGGATGTCGAAGGTATAGGTCGGCAGCCCGTTCTCCTCAGCCCTTGTGGCGATCAGGGTCGGCACTCGCGCCTTGTGGGCGATCCTGGCAAGGACCGGGCATTCGGCGTTGGCGACCTCCTCGTCGCTGAAATACAGGCGGGTGTGCAGGCCGGTATTGATGCCGCGGGCGACGATCCAGACCGTGATGTGCGGCGCCATCAGGCGACCGTCCTTGTAGGGAACGCGGCCGGGCTTGATGGTCTCGAAGCGGTATTCTCCGGTAGCGCCGTCGGCAGGCTGCCGGCCCCAGCCGACGAAGTTCGGATCGGCCTTGCCACGCTTCTCCTGCGGACTGTTGTAGAGCCCATCGGCATCGGCCTGCCAGATTTCGATGAGCGCATCCTTCAACGTATCGCCGGCGCCATCGAACACGCGGCCCCTGATGACGATGCGCTCGCCCTTGGTTTCAGGGCCGACCAGAACGAGACCGAGATCCTCCTGCCAGACGCCCGTGATCTCGACCCAGTTCGGGTTCGTGCCGATGTGCACGTAGGGACCTGCCGTCTGGGACGGGGATTCCTTCAGGAGGTGCAATTTCTGAACCATCAATTCCCCTCCATGCGGTTCTCGAACATGGTCGAGCGGCGGCCGCGCAGGACGATGTCGAACTTATAAGCGAGAGCGTCCATCGGCAGCGTATTCTGCCGGTCGAGAGCGGCGATCAGCTGCTCGATGGCGGCTTTATCAGGGATTGTCGCCACAATCGGGTCTTGCCAGATCATCGGATCGCCCTCGAAATACATCTGGGTGATCAGCCGCTGCGCGAAAGCATGGCCGAAAACCGAGAAATGGATATGGGCAGGGCGCCAGTCGTTAACGCCGTTCGGCCAAGGGTACGCGCCGGGCTTGATGGTCCGGAACCAGTAGCGCCCCTCCTCGTCGGTGATCACCCGACCGCAGCCGCCGAAGTTCGGGTCGATAGCCGCGAGATAGGTTTCCTTCTTGTGGCGATAGCGTCCGCCCGCATTGGCCTGCCAGAACTCCAGGAGGGCGCCAGGCACGGGCCGGGCATTCTCATCGAGCACGCGACCGTAGACGACGATCCTCTGGCCGATGGGGTCGCCGGTCTTGGCGAAGTTGCGCAGCAGATCGTTATCCAGCGGCCCGATTCTATCATGTCCGAAGACAGGTCCGGTGAGCTCCGAAATCGTGTTTTCCAGCGATAGAAGCGGCTGCTGAGGCGAACGCAGGATCGATGTCTTGTAGGACGGCGTGAAAGCTGGCGGATGCCAGTTCCGGTCGCGTTGGTAGAAAGACCCGTTATCCGTCATGTTTCCTCCTGTCGAACCGCGCCTCGGGACGGCGCACGTTCTATCCGTCCGGGCTATTGGCCCGGCTCCGGAGCGGCTTCCATTTCCGCAAATGTTTTCTTGACGATCTTGATGGCGTGGTTGGCTGCTGGAACGCCGGCGTAGACGGCGACATGCATCAGCGCTTCCTTGATGTCTTCCTTCGTAGCGCCCGTGTTTCTGGTGGCGCGGACATGCATCGCCACCTCATCATCCTGGCCTAAGGCGGCGAGGAGCGCGATGGTCACGATGGAGCGCTCCCGTTTGGTGAAATGCGGCCGCGACCAGACAGAACCCCAGGCGCCCTCGGTGATGAAGGTCTGAAAGTCCGCGTCGAAATCCGTCATCTGGGCCGTCGCACGGTCGACATGGGCGTCGCCCAGCACCTGGCGGCGGACCGCCATACCTGCCTTGTAGCGTTCGCTCTCGCTGTTCTCAGACAAGGCCCGCCTCCTTGAGATGCTGCTTGATGAGCCCCGACAGTTCGGTGGGCTTCTCGACACAGGGAATGTGCCCTGCCCCTGCGATGAGTGCAAACCGGGCGCCTGGGATGATATCGGCCGTTCCCTTCACGACGTCGGCCGGCGTCGACCCGTCCTGATCGCCTGCCACGCAGAGAGTCGGCATTGCAATCCGGCTTGCATCCGGCCTCAGATCCGCATCGCGGATCGCTGCACAGGTGCCTGCATAGCCATGGGTTGGGGTGCGGACCAGCATGTTGCGCCAGCCGGCGAGTTCATCGGCCCGTGTCTCGCGGAACAGCGGCGTGAACCAGCGCTGGAGGACGACGTCGGCGATGGGCTCGATGCCGCCGGTCTCGACAGCGCCGATACGGTCTGCCCAGAGTTCGGCAGTGCCGATCTTCGCGGCCGTGCAGCAGAGGGTGATGGACTGTACCCGCTCGGGCGCTCGCACGGCCATACGCTGCGCGATCATGCCACCGACTGAAAGCCCGACGAGGGATGTCTTCTCAGTGCCGAGATGATCGAGGAGTGAGAGGAGATCGTCCGTGTGATCGTCGATGCTGTACGGCGCTGCCGGCGCGTCGGAGAGGCCATGTCCCCGCTTGTCGTAAAAGATGACCCGAAACCGCTCGGTGAACGCTGGAGCGACCTCCTGCCAGATCCGCAGATCGGTGCCGAGGGAGTTGATGAAGACGAGAGCCGGACCATCGGACGAACCGAGCACCTGGTAGTGAAGAACGATGCCGTTGACGCGTGCGAATGCCATTTTTCACCTCGACACGGCTCATCCCTAGCAGGGACCGGAGCCTCGCCCCAAAGTTTAACATTCTGTTCGCTATGCGAACATTGAATCTTATATCGCACATGTAGTACGGTTCAGGCATTGGGTGTCAAGGCTACCAAAGTCCACCGCACCGCCCGGAGCATCGATGCAAGATCAGCCGATTGAAGATGAGGGCGCTGCCGATCGTGACTTTGTTGCGAGTTTAGAGAAGGGTCTGCTGGTCATTGAAGCTTTCGATGCGAGCCGGCCTCGGCTCACCCTGTCCGATGTGGCAAAGCTGACCGGTATCACCCGAGCGGCTGCCCGACGGTACCTCCTGACGCTCACCAAGCTGGGCTATGCCGAGTTCGATGGGCGCTATTTCAGCCTCACCCCCCGGATCCTGCGCCTCGGCTATGCCTATTTGTCTTCAGCCTCCCTTTCGGCACAAGTACAGCCGCTCTTGGAGCGGATCTCCGAGGAGACGGGAGAGTCGAGTTCAGCCGCGATCCTCGATGGTGACGACATCGTCTATATCGCCCGTTCGGCTACACGCCGGATCATGTCGATTGGACTGGGGGTCGGAAGCCGCCTCCCCGCCCATTGCACCGCCCTGGGCCGTGCAATCCTGGCCTACCAGCCCGAGGATGCGCTCAGGGCATATCTGCAACGGATCCGGCTGGAGGCCCGCACGCCCAAGACCATCACGGACAAGGCCGCGTTTCAAGCTGCCCTCGATGCCACCCGCGCCAAAGGATACGCGATCGTCAACGAGGAACTCGAATACGGGCTTCGTTCCATAGCCGTTCCGGTTGTGCAGAAGACCGGCCGGGTGACCATCGCCCTGAACCTCAGTGCCCAGGCCGGACGGATCTCGGCCGAGGAGATGGAGGAGAGATTCCTGCCGCTTTTGAGGTCTGCCAGCGAGACGCTGCGCTACATGCTCTGAGGCGCCGCTATTGGGCGGCATCCGAGCAGCATGCGCGCCTCCTCGGTCGAGGCGACGCGATGCCCATGCCGCTCGACGGCAAGCACCGCATGCTCGACCAACTCAGCGTTGCTCCCTGCAAGCCGGTCTTTCGTGATGCGAATGTTGTCCTCAAGGCCCGTGCGGACAGCATCGGCGCCTCGGACTAGGGCCCAATCCATGACCTTGGCTTGGTGCCGGCCGATGCCCGCGGCCGTCCAGGTGCAGGTCGGGAACAGGTGTTTGGCCTCCTTCAGCAGAGTATCGAGCAGTCGCTCCTCGGCAGGCAGCGCGTTCTGCACACCCATGACAAACTGGATATGCGGCTGCTCGTCCAAGAGCCCCTTGTCGGCCAGCCGCCTTGCCCCGTGAAGGTGGGACAGGTCGAAGATCTCGATCTCCGGCCGGATCCCGAATTCCTTCATCTTTCCGGCCATGTCCTCAACGAGGCTCGTGTGGTTCTCGTAGACGATGGTCGGAAAGTTGACGGAGCCGGTCGACAGGGAGGCCATGTCCGGCCGCAGATAGAGGGCGCTGCTGCGCTGGGCGGGATCCCGCCCCCTCCCTCCGGTGGAGAACTGAACGATCATCCCGGGGCACTGCTCGGCGATCCCGGCCTGGACGGCCGCAAAACGCTCGGGATCAGATGACGGCGTCTCATCGTCGTTGCGCACATGGATATGGACCAGCGTCGCACCGACCTCATAGGCCTGACGGGTCGATTCAATCTGCTCGGCCGGTGTGATCGGCACGGCCGGATTGTCTTTCTTGCGCGGAACCGATCCGGTGATCGCGACGGCAATGACGACAGGTTTCACGCCCTTCCTCCGAACTCAAGCCCCGACACCTCATCAGCAGACATAGAGCGCCGGTGGTCGAAGGAGAACCGCCCGAGCAGAAGGAGGCGACGTTCGGGTTGATCTGCATCAATGCTCCTTTCCGCCCCACCCCCTAAAGGATTCTGCTGACGGTAAAGCTCCAGGCTTTGCCGATAATCTCAAAAGGTTGAAGCCTATGGCTCAAGCGGTAGCACCCTCAAAGGAAATGACCTTCGGCGAAGCAGGCTCAGCCCTTGCCTTCGCCGGATTGGCACTCCTCAGCATCATCATCGCGGCGAAGGCCTATACGCCTGAATACGCCTTTCATGCGTACCTTTTCGCGGCCGCCAGCGTCGCTGCCACGTTCGCGATTGTGAACCGATACTATGAACGGCCCGCTCAGCTGCCCCCGCAGACCATTGGCGGCAAGCCGAACTACAACATGGGGCCGGTCAAGTTCGCGACCATCGCGTCCGTAATCTGGGGCATCGCCGGCTTCACCATCGGCCTCCTGATCGCCCTCCAGCTGGCATTCCCGGCCCTCAACTTCGACACGTCCTGGCTGTCCTTCGGCCGGATGCGCCCGCTGCACACCTCTGCGGTGATCTTCGCCTTCGGCGGCAATGTGCTGATCGCCAGTTCCTTCTATGTGGTACAGCGCACCTGCCGCGCCCGCATGGTCGGCGACATCGCTCCCTGGTTCGTGGTGCTGGGCTACAACTTCTTCATCGTGATCGCCGGCACCGGCTACCTGCTCGGCATCACCCAAGGCAAGGAATATGCCGAGCCCGAGTGGTATGCCGACCTGTGGCTGACGATCGTCTGGGTCGCCTATCTCCTGGTCTTCCTCGGCACGGTCATGCGCCGCAAGGAGCCCCACATCTATGTGGCGAACTGGTTCTATCTCGCCTTCATCCTGACCATCGCGGTCCTCCACCTAGGCAACAACGCGACCATTCCCGTCTCGCTCTTCTCGCCCAAGAGCTACATCGTTTGGTCGGGCGTGCAGGATGCCCTGGTCCAGTGGTGGTACGGGCATAACGCGGTCGGCTTCTTCCTCACCGCCGGCTTCCTCGCCATCATGTACTACTTCATCCCGAAGCGGGCCGAGCGGCCGGTCTATTCCTACCGCCTCTCCATCATCCACTTCTGGTCGCTGATCTTCATGTACATCTGGGCAGGCCCGCACCACCTGCACTACACCGCCCTGCCCGACTGGGCGCAGACCCTCGGGATGGTGTTCTCGATCATGCTGTGGATGCCATCCTGGGGCGGCATGATCAATGGCCTCATGACCCTCTCGGGCGCCTGGGACAAGCTCCGCACCGATCCTGTGCTCCGGCTGATGGTTGTGTCGGTTGCTTTCTACGGCATGGCAACCTTCGAGGGCCCGCTCATGTCCGTGAAGGCCGTCAACTCCCTGTCGCATTACACCGACTGGACCATCGGCCACGTCCATGCCGGAGCCCTCGGCTGGGTCGCCTACATCTCCTTCGGCGCCATCTACTGCCTTGTTCCATGGTTGTGGAACAAGAAGGAACTCTACTCCATGAAGGCCGTCTCCTGGCACTTCTGGATCTCGACCCTCGGCATCGTCCTGTACATCTCATCGATGTGGGTTGCGGGCATCCTCCAGGGCCTCATGTGGCGCGCCTATACAGGCCTTGGCTTCCTTGAGTACTCGTTTATCGAGACGGTCGAGGCGATGCATCCCTTCTACGTCATCCGTGCACTCGGCGGCGCGCTCTTCGTGGCCGGCTCCCTGATTATGGCCTGGAATGTCTGGAAGACGATCTCGGCCGGACATGAAGCTGAGGAAGTGTCGCAAGCCACCCAGCCCGCGCTGATCGCTGCGGAGTAAAGGAAACGACCATGTCATTCTGGTCCCGTCACAAAATCTTCGAGACCAACTCGATCATCCTCGTCCTCGGCGTGCTGATCGTCATCTCGATCGGCGGTCTCGTGGAGATCGTGCCGCTCTTCTACCTGAAGAGCACCATCGAGAAGGTGGAGGGTATCCGGCCCTACACCCCCCTCGAACTCGCCGGCCGCAACATTTACGTGCGTGAAGGCTGCTACAACTGCCACAGCCAGATGGTTCGTCCTCTGCGTGACGAGGTCGAGCGCTATGGCCACTACTCCTTGGCGGCCGAGAGCATGTACGACCGGCCGTTCCAGTGGGGCTCCAAGCGCACCGGCCCTGATCTCGCCCGCCTCGGAAACAAGTATTCCGACGACTGGCACCGGGATCATCTGAAGGATCCGCGCGCGGTGGTGCCCGGCTCGATCATGCCGAGCTACCCCTGGCTCGAGCAGAACGAGCTTGATGCGAAGGCTATCGCCCAGGATCTGAAGGTGCAGGCGACTCTTGGAGTTCCCTACAGCGAAGAGATGGTCAGAAAGGCCGAAAACGACATCCGCACCCAAGCCAATGCGGACGATCCGAACATAGCCGATCTCGCCCGGCGCTATCCGAACGCTCAGTCGCGCAGTTTCGACGGCAACCCGCAGAAGGTCACCGAAGCGGACGCCCTGATTGCCTATCTGCAGATGCTCGGCACGCAGGTCGACTTCAAGCTCTACGACAACAAGGCCAACGTGCGCTGAGGACCGACGATCATGCCAGCCGCATACAAGTTCTTCGCTGAATTCGCCCAGACCTGGGGGCTCCTGTACTTCGTCGGGGTCTTCCTGACGGTGCTGGTCTACGCCCTCGCCCCTTCGCGGAAGGACCGCTTCGACGAGGCCTCCCGCATGCCTCTCCAGGAGGATTGATCCCATGGCTCATGAGTCTCACGAACAGGTCGACGCCGTCACGGGCGTCACCACAACGGGGCACACCTGGGACGACATCCAGGAGCTCAACAACCCATTGCCGCGCTGGTGGCTGTGGACCTTCTACGTGACCATTGTCTGGTCGGTGCTCTACGCCATCGCCTATCCGGCTATTCCCATGATGTCCTCCTACACCAAGGGTGTCCTCGGGTGGCAGTCGCGAGAGGCGGTCGAGGTCGATTTGGCTGCCCTCAAGCAGCAGCGATCCGGCATGACGGCAAAGCTTGCCGCCAGCTCGCTGGACCAGATTAAGCAGGATCCGGAAATGTTTGCCTTCGCGCGGGCCCAGGGCAAGGCCTCCTTCGGCGACAACTGCGCTCCCTGCCATGGAGCCGGTGGCGGCGGTGCCAAGGGTTACCCGAACCTGAACGACGACGACTGGCTCTGGGGCGGCTCGCTTGCCCAGGTCGAGCATACGATCCGCTTTGGGGCACGCTCCACCAACGACAAGGGCCATTCCGGCACCATGCCGGCCTTTGGCCGCGACGGCATGCTGAAGCGGGAGGAGATCTCCCATGTGGCGGATTACGTCCGCTCCCTGTCGGGGCTTCCCACGGACAAGACTGCTAACCTGAACGCCGGCGCCAAGGTCTATACCGACAACTGCGCCGCCTGCCATGGCGACAAGGGCCAGGGCATGCAGGAACTCGGCGCCCCGAACCTCTCGGACAAGATCTGGCTGTTCGGCTCCGAGAAGGCCACTATCGTGGAAGGTCTGAACAACGGCCGCGGCGGGGTGATGCCCACCTGGCACGGCCGCCTGGACGACACGACCATCAAGGCCCTCACACTCTACGTCCATTCGCTCGGGGGCGATCAGCGGCCCTGAGAAATCCGGGCCCTGCTGAATGGACGGGCGGCCGGAGGGTAACCTCCGGCCGCAGCTTGATTCAAATCAAGGCGCGACTGGCGCCTGCGTCGTATCCGTCGACATCGGTATTCTGATGACCGCGACGGATTCGATGGCTGACGTACCCCTTTCTCATCCTCTTGGAGCTGCCGCCTCGGACGAGGATGCGCCGCTCTATGCTCCGCGCAAGCAGATCTATCCGCAGGCCGTGAAGGGCCGCTACCGCACGATCAAGTGGGTTGTGCTCGCCATAACGCTCGGCATCTACTACTTCCTGCCCTTCATCCGCTGGGATCGCGGCCCCAACGCGCCGGACCAGGCCATTCTGGTCGACCTGGCCAACAGCCGCTTATATTTCTTCTTCATCGAGATCTGGCCCCAGGAGGTCTACTACCTCACCGGCCTTCTGGTTCTGGCCTCTCTCGTGCTCTTCCTGATGAATGCCGTGGCCGGCCGGGTCTGGTGCGGCTATCTCTGCCCCCAAACGGTCTGGACCGACCTGTTCTATGCGGTGGAGCGCTGGATCGAGGGCGGTCGCCGCGATCGGATGCGCAAAGACCAGCAGAAGCTCACCCTCAGGACAGCCGGGCAGAAGGGCCTGAAGCATTTCATCTGGCTCATGATCGCCTGGTGGACCGGCGGCGCCTGGGTTCTCTACTTCGCCGATGCGCCGACCCTCGTCTATGAGTTGGCGACCCTTCAGGCCCCGCTCCTTGCCTATACGTGGATCGGCATTCTTACCTTCACAACCTACACGCTCGCCGGATTCATGCGGGAGCAGGTCTGCACCTATATGTGTCCCTGGCCGCGCATCCAGGCTGCGCTCACGGACGAATACGCCCTGAACGTCACCTATCGCTACGACCGGGGCGAGCCGCGCGGTTCGGTGAAGAAGAACGAGGTGCTTAAGCTGCAGGGCCTGCCGGCCGGTGACTGCATCGACTGCAACCAATGCGTCAATGTCTGCCCCACCGGCGTCGATATCCGCAAAGGCTTGCAGCTCGACTGCATTCAGTGCGGGCTGTGCATGGATGCCTGCGACAACGTCATGGACAAGATCGGCCGGCCGCAGGGCCTGATCGCCTATGACACGGACATGAACGTCAAGGCCCGCATGGAGGGCCGGCCGGAGGTGCGCCGCATCGTGCGTGCCCGCACCATCTTCTATGCCGGTATCATCGCCCTGGTCGGGGCTATCATGATCACATCGCTGGCCCTGCGGCAGAACATCTACTTGAGCGTGATGCACGACCGGAACCCGCTCTTCGTGCGCCTCTCGGACGGATCGATCCGCAACGGCTTCACGATCCGGGTTGCCAACAAGCATCTCGACGAACGCCGCTATGCTCTCAGCGTCGAGGGGCTGGCTGACTCCAGGGTCGATGTCATTGGCGGTGAGGTCGACCCGCAGGGCCGCACCATCGTCACCGTTGGTCCTGATCAGACCCTGGAAGCTCGCGTGCTCGTGACGGACACGGCTTCCGCGGCTTCCTCCTCGACCGATCTCCAGTTCATCCTGACCGATCTCTCCAACGGCGACAAAGCCGCCACGAGCGATCACTTCAGGGCTCCTTAAGGAAATGCCCATGTCTGCCATCATCGCCAAAGGCCGTGCACCCAGGCCGATCACCGGACGCACGGTCCTGATCTACTTCCTCGGCTTTTTCGGCATCGTCTTCGCCATGAACTTCTACATGGTGCGAGTTGCCCTCTCGAGCTTCAGCGGTGTGGAGACGGAAAGCTCCTACAAGGCGGGGCTGTCATTTAAGAATGACATCGCCGCCGCCCAGGCTCAGGATGCGCGCCATTGGTCGGTCGAAGCTGCCCTCCAGCGCGGCGATATCCCCGACGTGATCATCACCGCGCGCGATGCCCAGGGACAGGCGCTGTCCGGCCTCGTCGCCGAGGTGCGCCTCGCCCATCCGACCGACAAACGTCGCGATCTGCTGGTGGAGTTCGTGGAATTGACCCCTGGCCAGTTTAAGAGCCTCACCCCCATGCCGAGAGGCCCGTGGGACCTCGTCATCGGTCTGAAGCGCGAGACGGAAATCGTCTTCCGTTCCAAGAGCCGCGTCTCGCTCTAAGGATCCCGTCCGATGGCCGAAACCCTCGACCTTTCCATCTACGTCAAGCGCCAGGATGACGGCACGGCCCATCTCGATCTCGCCATCGAGGGGATCGACTGCGCCGCCTGCATCGACGAGATCGAAGGCGGCCTGTGCCAGTTGCCCGGCGTGGTTGAAGCGCGGCTGAACTACACCAATCACCGGCTCGCCGTGGAATGGCGGGACGGGGAACTGTCCCCTGCCGCCGTCGTCGAGGAACTGCAGCGGCTCGGTTACAAGGCTCACCCTTTCCAGGCACGCCTCGTGGAGGAAGAGGAGACCCGTCGCGCCAAGTGGTTGCTGAAATGCCTAGCGGTGGCGGGATTTGCCTCCATGAACATCATGCTGCTGGCGGTGTCGGTCTGGTCCGGCAACGTGACCGACATCACGCCCGAGATCCGCGACTTCTTCCACTGGCTCGCCGCTCTCATTGCCCTGCCGGCCGTGGCCTATGCCGGCCAGCCGTTCTTTCAGAGCGCCATGGGCGCCCTGCGCAACGGCCGCACCAACATGGACGTGCCGATCGTCGTCGGCATCCTGCTGGCGCTTGGCATGTCCGTCGTGGAGACGGTCAACTCCGCCGAGCACACCTATTTCGACTCTGTGGTCATGCTGCTGTTCTTCCTGCTCTGCGGCCGCTACCTGGATCAGGCCATGCGCCGGAAGACCCGCGCGGTGGCGGGCAACCTCGCCTCTTACCGGGCCGAGGTTGCGCACAAGATCGAACCCAACGGTGAGGTCGTGCTCGTTCCGACCGCCGCCTTGAAGGCGGGCGACCGGGTTCTCGTCCGCCCCGGCGAGCGCGTTGCCGTTGATGGCGTCATCATCTCCGGCTCCTCCGAGATCGACGAGAGCCTCGTGACCGGCGAGACGGCCCATCGGGCCGTGAGGGCCGAAAGCCAAGTCTATGCCGGAAGCATGAATTACAACGGCACCCTGACCCTACACGTCACCGCGGCGGGCAAGGGCACGCTCCTCGACGAGGTCGAGCGCCTGCTCGGGAATGCAGCCGCAGCGAAGTCCCGCTACGTGCAGCTCGCGGACCGCGTAGCCAGGGTCTATGCTCCAATCGTGCACACGGCGGCAGCCCTTACGGCAATCGCCTGGATCGTGAGCGGCGCTTCGGTTCACGATGCGCTGATCACCGCCATCTCGGTGCTCATCATCACCTGCCCCTGCGCTCTTGCCCTTGCCGTGCCGGTGGTCCAGGTGGTTGCCTCCGGCGCCCTCTTCCGCGCCGGCGTGTTCCTCAACGCGGGCGATGCCTTCGAGCGGCTGGCCAAGGTGGACACCATCGTGTTCGATAAGACCGGCACCCTGACTCTGCCCACCATGAGCGTGGTCAATGCAGGTGACCTGGAACCCGCGCTCCTGCAGGCAGCCAGCCGTCTGGCTCTGTCGAGCCACCATCCGCTTGCCGCGGCTGTGGCGAAGATCGCCCAGGACCGGCGCCCCTATGAGGATGTCGTCGAGGAGCCCGGCCGAGGCGTGAGGGCCATTGTGAACGGCATCGAAATGCGGCTCGGCAGCCCTGCCTTCTGCGGCGCCGAGGACTTGGCGAAGGAAGCCGTGTCGCTCGATCCGACTGCATCCGCCATCGCTCTTTTGTGGGGTGACAAGCGCGCCTGCCTGCTGGTCCGCCAGGCCCTGCGCCCTGATGCCGTCGAGGTTGTGACGGGCCTGCAGCGGCGTGGCTTCGATTGCCGCATTCTCTCCGGTGATCGCCCCGAAGCCGTTGCTCCCATCGCGGCAGCTCTCGGGATTAAGATGTGGCGCGGCGGCTGCAAGCCTGCCGAAAAGATCGAGGCGCTCGAGGCTTTGAAAGTCGAAGGCCGAAAGGTGCTGATGGTGGGCGATGGCCTCAACGACGCTCCGGCGCTCGCCGCCGCACACGTGTCGCTTTCCCCGATCAGCGCCGCCGATCTGACCCAGGCTCAGGCCGATGCTGTCTTTCTCGGTGACAGGCTTGAGCCCGTGCAGAAAACGATCGAAATCTCCCGCCGCGCCCACAGCCTGATGCAGCAGAACCTTGGGATCGCGCTCGTCTACAACGTCATCGCGGTGCCGCTGGCCTTCTTCGGCTACGTCACTCCCCTGGTCGCGGCGCTCGCCATGTCCGGGTCTTCGAGCCTCGTGACTCTCAACGCTCTCCGAGCGCGGGGTCGCTCCCCCGTTCTGGCCCTGGCCGAGCACGCCACTTCCGCCGAACCAGTTCTGGCCCCTCAAGGAGCCTGATTTCATGGAAATTCTGATTTATCTCGTTCCCATGGCGCTGCTGCTCGGCTTGACCGGGCTTGCGGCATTCATGTGGTCGCTCAAGAACGGCCAGTATGACGACGTGCAGGGCGCCGCAGTGCGCGTCCTGTCCGATGACGATATCCACAAATGACATCCCTCGCCGCGATGCCCCGGGCGGGGCAGCTCGAATGCATCTGCGAACCGGGAGCCCTGGGTGAGCAGGCTGCTGACGGCCGGGGTACGGTCCTTCTAGCAACCGGCTTTGCTCTCTCGGTACTCGCCCAGGTTCTGACCCTTAGCATCCTGCCTCTGGCAGGCCTTTCACTGGCCCCCAGCCAGGGCTTGGCGAGCCTGCCCTATGCCGCCTTCTATATCGGTGCCGCCGTAGCCAGTCTTCCGGCTTCCGTCCTTCTGGATTCCTTCGGACGCCGCGCCGCCTTCTCACTGGGCGCGAGCCTCGGCGCTGCCGGCGGCATGGTGCTGGTGTGGGCTCTTGTCTCCACGCATTTCGGCGCCCTGGTGCTCGGCGCATTCTGGCTCGGCATCGCCGGCGGCTTCAGCCTCTTTTACCGCCATGCCGCCGTGCCGGTTGGCGGCAGTACCCCAACGGCGCTCCTCATCGTGTTCGGAGCCGCAACTCTGGCCGGACTGGCCGCCCCTAGCATCGCCAGTCTCGCTGAATCTGCGGCTGTAGCCCGTCCGTTCGTCGGCACGGCGGCAGCGGCAGCGCTCGCTCATGTCGCGTCACTCGCCGCGACGGCGGCTCTTCCTTATCAGCAGCGCCGGGAGCGCAAGAGCGAGGCTGCCGGCCTGCAAGGCTGGCGCTCGATCCTCTTTCCCACGGCAATCGGCACTGGAGGCTGGTTTGCCATGACGGCTTTGATGGGAGCCACTCCCATCGCGGTAATCGGATGTGCTCCATCGGAGGCTGTTGTCGGAGCTGTGGCATGGCACGTCATGGCAATGTATGCGCCATCCCTGATCCTGGCTGTCCTTCCCCAGGCCGCCCGCCCCCGCCTCCTGTCCGCCGCCGGCGGCCTTCTCCTTGCAACAGGCGCCCTTGCATTCGCATTGTCGAGTTCGGCCAGTGGCTTCTCGTCCTCTGCCGCTCTGGTGGGGATAGGATGGTCGCTGATCATGCTCGGCACCACCCTGTGGGTGAACGGCACAGGTCCAGTATCCCGATGGCTCCTTGGCATTCATGATGGTGCCCTCCTGACTGGAGCGGTACTGGGAGCCTTCGCGGCCAGCGCACTCGCGTGATGCCGCCAAGGAGGGAGGTGCTCGAATGGGCTGAGACCCACCTCCGGGAAACCCCTTAGGTATCAGACCTGAATTTTAGCCAGGCCGGTCCAGCAGTACTCATGATCCAACGTCACTTTGCGAGATCACGAGGGTTCGATGCAGACTGCGCTCCTCACCAAGGCTTCCCCGTCGGCCCTGCCTGTCTTCACCCTGGAAGCCCCGCAGTTCCGCAAGTCGGGTGATATTGCGGCTCCAGCCGTCGGCTCAGTCCACTCCTACGCCAAGGACGAGGAGATCTTCGCCGAAGGTGACCGTGCTGCCTATGTCTACAAAGTGCTCTCGGGCGTCGTCCGCACATCCAAGCTCCTGAGCGACGGCCGCCGCCAGATCGATGCCTTCCACTTGGCTGGCGATATCTTCGGCATTGAGGCTGGCGATGAGTATCGCTTCTGTGCCGAGTCAGTGGGCGAGTGCGTCGTCATCGCCTACCGGCGCGGCAATCTCGGCGCTCTGATGGGCAGCGACTCGCAACTCGCTCAGGACATGACAATGGGCATGATGCGCTCCCTCGTCCGGGCTCAAAATCATATGCTGCTGCTGGGCCGCAAGTCGGCTCTCGAGAAGATCGCGACTTTCCTCGTCGACATGGCGGAGCGCACCTCCGGTGACGATGCCCTCGACCTGCCCATGTCGCGCACCGACATCGCCGATCACCTGGGACTGACCATCGAGACGGTCTCCCGCTCTTTCACGCAACTCGAGCGCCAGGGAATTATTGAGCTCCCCTCCGCCCGTCATGTCGTGCTGAGCAACAAGGCGGCATTGGAGCGCCTGAACGCATGATGGAAGAGGCGTGGTCCTCACCACGCTTCACCGATACAAACAAGCTCACAGGCTCCGCGGCTATAAACGGCCGCGGAGCCTGTGAGCTTTTGTCATGTTCGGATTTCATACGGTAACCACCCCGCCGCTCCGGAGGGTGGTTAATCAGACCATTTTAGGAGAGTCACGCCAGAGCAGCATGAATGCTGTCGAGCAGCTCGCTGTCATGGAGCGGCTTCTCAAGCACCCTGCGAAATCCAGACTCCGCCGCCCGGCCATGAAGGTCGTCGCTGATCCGGGAAGCAATGAGGATTGCAGGGCTATCGATGTGGCGCTGCCGCAGCTTCGTGACGAGCTCGATGCCTGTCATTCCCGGCATGTTGTAATCGATGACGAAGCATCCATTCTGCGGCAGATCGGCCGCGGCCAGGAGTTCCGCGCCGTCCTTGAACAGCCGCACGGACAGGCCCTCAAGCTCCAGGGCAAACTTCAATGAGTTGCGGACCGCGGCATCGTCGTCCACGACGATGACCGGTCCCGTGAGCTGAGACATCGTTAAGAGCCTAACTGATCCTCGAATGCGGCCGGAACTGGATGCACTCGGCAGCACCCGCATTATGCACAAAGCAGGCTTATTCCCCATTCAGGAATATCCCTTAAGGAGCTAGCCTGCATGGATCAGCAGGGCCAGGCGGACGAGTTCCGACAGGCTCCGGGCCTGCATCTTGGCCATGACATTCGCCCGATAGATCTCCACCGTCCTCGGGCTGATGCCGAGATCGTAGGCGATGACCTTGTTGGCCTTGCCCGCCACGAGACCGTCGAGGACCTGCCGCTCTCTCTCGGAGAGCACCTCGAAGCGGGACTGGATCTGGGCAACCTGCGCATCCTGATGGCTGCTCTTCTCGTGCCGGGAGAGAGCCTCGCGCACGGTGGCCAGAAAGACTTCATCCCCGAACGGCTTCTCGAGAAAATCGATGGCCCCCTCCTTCATGGCCTCGACCGCCATGGGAACGTCGGCATGACCTGTGATGACGATGACCGGCAGTGTAATGCCCCTCTCCTTCAGGCGCCGGATGAGCTCAATGCCGTCGATGCCGGGCATTCGCACATCCGTGACGATGCATCCCGCTTCCGCGCTCACCACCTCGTCGAGGAAGGCCGAGGCCGATTCATGCAGGCGCACGGGAAGGCCTTCCGATGCCAGAAGGAAGGCCAGAGACTTCCGAACGGCAACGTCATCGTCAACCACGTGCACGGCCACCTCACTCGGCATTCGCCATCTCCTCTCGCTTGATCGTCCTGAGGGTGAAATGGAAGGTCGTCCCCTCACCTTGCTTCGAATCTGCCCATATCTTCCCGCCATGCGACTCCACAATCGTCCGGCAGATCGACAGGCCGACGCCCATTCCGTGCTTCTTGGTGGTCACGAAGGGCTGGAACAACTGTGCCGCAATTTCAGGGACGAGCCCTGGACCGGTATCCTCCACGCTCAGCACAACATAGCCATCATCGGCCAGCGCAGTCGCAATCTTCAGCTCCCGGCGCCTGCTCTCCTGCATGGCCTCAATGGCATTTCGGATTAGGTTGAGCAGAACCTGCTGAACCTGGATCCGATCAGCCAGCACATAGGGGGCCTCCGGGTCGAATTGGAACATGACCCGTACACCCTGTTCCTTGGCCCCTACGAGGGCAAGTGCGCTTGCCTCCTCGATAAGCTTGGGCAGGTTCTCGATATGACGCTCGCTCTCGCCACGGGAGACGAACTCGCGCAGATGCCGGATCACCTGCCCTGCTCTCAAGGCCTGCTCGCCAGCTTCGTTGACTGCATCCCGCAGCATGGGAACCGCGTCTCCCTCCATACGCTCGAGAATACGTCGGCACCCCTTGAGATAGTTTGTGATCGCCGTCAGGGGTTGGTTGATTTCGTGCGCCAGGGTCGATGCCATTTCACCCAATGCCGTGAAGCGGGACATATGGACGAGTTCGGACTGGAGTTCCTGCAGCCGCGTTTCCGTCTGCTGTCGCTCGGTCAGATCCCGGATGAACCCTGTAAAGTAGCGGATGCCTCCCGAGCGCATCTCCCCCACGGCCAGTTCCATTGGGAAGGTGGAGCCATCCTTGCGTTGTCCGACAACAACACGCCCGATCCCGATGATCCGCCTTTCCCCTGTCGTCAGATAACGATTCATGTAGCTGTCGTGCTGTTCTCGATAAGGGTTCGGCATGAGTATCTTGATGTTCTCGCCAATCACCTCCTCCGGCTCGTAGCCGAAGAGACGAACCGCCGTTGCGCTGAACGACTGGATTCGAGCCTGCTCGTCGATGACGACCATAGCGTCCGGAACAGTCTCCAGGATGGACCGCAGATGGGCTTCCCGTGTTCTCAAAGATTCCTCTGCTGTGATCCACTCCGTTATATCGCGGGTGACCATGGCAAAGCCGCCGCTCGCGGTGTCCGGACCTGTTACCGGAGTGATCGTAATCCTGGCCATAAAGGTGGAGCCGTCTTTGCGAGATCTTAGTTCTTGCGCTTCGTAGCGTCCCTTTTCCCGCACCAGTTGGAGTCCCTGAGACAGTCGCTCAAGCGCTGAGTTGTCAGATAGAGAGAGAAGGGTGACTGGCTTCCCGACAACCTCGTCCCTGCTCCAGCCGTAAATCAGCTCCGCTCCCCTGTTCCAACTCACAATGGTCCCGCTCGGATCGAGGACGACGAGAGCGATGTCCGTAACCGCATCAACGAGTAATTCGGCGGTTCGCCCATGCAGTAAGGGCTGATCGGACGGGAAAGCTGTATGTGTCAATGAAGCCTCATCTCACACGAAACTCGGTATAACTCCCTGTCTGCCGTCAGGCAGCGGTAGCACTCTCGTTCCTATAGCACACCTCCTATATCAACACCGCTGCGCATCAGCACTGACGGCGCGCTCACCCTTGCCAACATGCCCATAAAGCATTGCTCTGGTGTCGCGTCTTGCAGTTCCAGAAAGAAACACCATATCCTCTCAGCAGGTTTCACCTGAAATTCCCTACATTCTCAAGCTGCGTTCAGGTGGTGCAACAAACCTCTTGCAAAAAGTCTGGGTATGTTTATATCGGCGCTTCCTTTGGGCTGTTTGGGTCTGAGGGGGTTCTTTTTCCCTGCATGGCGGGTTTGGTGTGGTCTGGAGCGTGAGCTTCGGCTCTCCTTTGCTGTGCGGGCGGCCTGGAGGGTTGTCCTTTGGGTGTGTCCAAGAGCTCTGGCGGTTCGATAGGTTCGGATCTGTCTGGTTTGGCTCCTCTGGCGGTTCTTGTCCGGCATGGGCTGCGGGTTTATGGCCTGGCAGCAAGGTCAACGCGGAAATGATCTCATTTCTGTGAACGGCAATGCTGCGCCTGTACTTGTGCAGCGGCAGTTTTGTTTTGACGAGAGCTTACAAATTCTTGTTGAATGCTGTTGACACCGGGCCGGGCATTGACTAGATAGGGTTCATCGACGGCGGCCACTGTGGTG
>NZ_JACXAB010000043.1 GCF_014699075.1 Microvirga sp.
CTTTCCCCTTCTCCCAGCCGGGAGACATTACGGGAAAATTCCCACTTTGGCTGGTCCAGTTTCCAGGGATCAGGTCACGCCGCCATGAAATGTCAGCGTGGTTTATCATCAGAACACCTCAGTTGGAGAACCTGTACCGTGATACAACCTCCCATGCGATCTGCTGCATCCGCATGGCCAAGGCCTCAGAGGGAGGCTTATAGGCAACACCCCACTGGTTCACCAGCTGACGCTGCAATCCAACAGGAGATACCCTATAGATGACGGAGTACTGAACACAGGCAACGAAATAATTGCCCAAGCTGTTCAGATGAATATCATCTGAGAATAGCTGCGTGATGCTGGTCAATCCTGCCGCATTTCCCGTCTGAACCGCATCGTACATCGCGCCGAGCGCCTGCCCTGCCGGAACAAGGCCCGTCATTTGGCCTCGGCGAGCTATTTCTTCCCATTTCGGCAGATCCTTATCCAGCTGAATGCGCCAGTCTGTCAGGTCACTAAGGCTTCCACTCTTTTTGCTACCGTCCGCCGCTTTCGCCTCCAGACTGTGCCACGTCTCATAGAGATAAACTCGGGTTTTCGAGTTGGCGTCGATCGCGGCATTGCGCCACTTGAGAGCGTAGCCGTAGCTATCGCTCCATTTGATGTGATTCTGAAGTGGAATAGCTTCCGTGACGATCAGAACGTCCGTATCTCCTCTAGCAAGAACCGTTCGGGCGTTTATGCCCTCGGCTTTCTCGGCGTGATCCCAATTCGCCCACATTGTCGCACCATTTATGACTTGCTCCTGAGTGGTGCTGCCTCTCGGACCAAGCTTGCGAAGGATCTGGGGCATGTCGTGATTGACCAATGAATGGCCGACTAGAACGACACCCTGCGGTGGGGCGCTATCGTTTGCGCGGAGAGGCAGTATCGAAACAAGCACGATGCCCAGCGCGTGCAATCCTACTCTGACAGACATAGACTGATCTCCGACTCCACAATTCGACCTACTCAAACGTGCATCAAATCCGAAAGTATCAGTGCTCGTGCGGACATCAGCTTGAGAAAATGAGTATGATACCATTTCTCCTCAATCGATCACGAGACTTAAGACGACGAGCTGAACCGCTTGGAGCCGCGTGGCTGGCTACGGCGGCAATTGAGAATTCGAGATCTGCCAATAGGGCAATGGTGATACTCTACCCTGCTCGCAATCGGCCTATTCAGAGGCGGATCGTCCGCCCATGATCGTAACCCTCGCCGGCTCCCCAATGTGACCAGAGCACAAGAGACATTTAGATAAATCTCGTGGCCTTATACAATTTGCGCCAGGCGGAGGATCGATGGAGAAGAGGAGCATCCCACAAGGTTTGATAGTAGTCCAAAGTTGATCTCGCCACGGCTGCTGGCGAAAGGCGCTTGGCCATATCGGCGCTGGCCTGCCGCCCGAGGGTGACCGCCAGATCAGGATTGGCGAATAAGGTCGCGACATTTTCTGCAAGCTCGGCCGCGTCACCTGCCCTGAATAACAAGCCTGTTCGACCCGCCAGCAGAATTTCCGGAATGCCCCCAGTGTTTGCAGCCACCGTAGGACAACCAAAGGATAGAGCCTCGACCAGCGCGAGAGGAAAATTCTCGTAGCGCGATGCGACGACCGTTAAGTAAGCCTTCCGTCGAAGCATCTCAATTTGGTCGCTGGGCAAGGGCCCCATAACATGCACCCGCCCCCTCATCTCTAGCGGCAACCTGCTTTCCAAGAAACTCGGCAAATCGTAGTCCTTGGCTGCATCGTCACGAAGCCCGCGATCGGGACCGACAAAGATTAGTTGTGCGTCTGGTCTGACATTCGCGATCTGCCGAAAAGCTTCAATGATCAGGTCCCCTCCTTTGTGCCTGTCGAAGCGCCCCACGAAAAGAATGCTCTTTCTATCACTGCCTTCCAATGACCATTGCTTCTCTTCTGGAATAAGAGGGGCGGGGTTGGGAATGACCACCGCATGAGGGAGCTCCAGATCGTAGCGTTCTCGAACCTGGTTCAGCACATCTTGCGACGGCGCTGTCAAACCGACTGCATCAGCGATGCAGCGGCGCTCCGCAAGATCACGGCGGTGAAAGGCTTCATCGTGCGGCAATCCCAGCGCTGTCGCGTTCAAGAACCAAGGACCGTGCAATCGCACAACTACTGGAACTGAGACGAGCTGTTGGGTGTACCACGCTGCACCAAAGGTCTCCTCCATCTCGAGGAGGTCGTATCGCTTGCCCTCAAGCCCTTGGGCGATCGACCAACCTAGTGATGGGCCGTCTGGAGACGCCGAAGAATATTGGCGGAGCGCACGCAGGAGCATTTTCCGGGTGCGCGGCATTCGCTCCAAGCCAAGATTTACTGCGGGGGGAGATTCTTCGGCAGCAACAAAACCCGCGATGACGCGCGTTTGCACACCTAAGGCGTTCAAAGCAGGAGCGACGCTACCTACGTAAGTGACGATCCCATTAGGTACATGTCCTGATGGCCAACCGGGGCTGTATAGGGCTACCGAGCGGGTCATTTGGCGTATCGGATAGTGATCGGTGTAGTTTGAAGCGCTGACATCCATCACATGTGCCCTTGCTAAATCCCGTGATACCAATTGAAGACGGCCAAGGCAGGCACCTTGGCGAAGTGGCCAGCTGCCAGTCCAGCAAAAGCAGCAAGCCCTTGCCACCCTTCCTCGCGCAGATCCAGAACCCCAAATTGACCCAGCTTCCGCAGAAAGTATATCAAAGCTGGGATTTCAATCAAACTGAATGCCACTACAACACCCGTAGGTCCAAGCAAGTGATAAAATACAGGAAGAGAAAAGCATAACCATACAATGCGTGCGATATTACTATTCATAGTTCCGGTTATACGGCCACTAGCAGTCATATATTCAGCCGCCGACTTGGTATTCAAGGCTAATATACTACCGAATGCCAGTATGGATAAATAAAAAGCAGCCCCAACATATCGATTGTCATACAATATATAAATTGGGATCGCCGCAGATGTTACAACTGCACCCGCTAGGAAAGCGAAAGCCATTGATACTTGACGCTTCACTATATAGTAGTTATGAGCAAGAACTTCTTCTCCCTGCTGCCATAATTTCGCATACATCGGATACAAGACTCGAGTAACATAAATACTGGCGAAATTACTCATCACGGACGCCAAATTGAGCGCAATGGCGTAAAGGCCGAATTCTTCTAGCGTTAGAACGCGTGCAAGAATTACCTTATCGGCCTGTCCGATAACCAGGCTCAATATGCTGGAAACCATGATGATTTTGGAGAACCTCCAAAATTCTTCGGTAACTGATTTGCTGAACGCCAGTCTGTGGCGAGCGAAGGGGAACAAGATGTAGCTCAGCAGGAGGTTCAAAGCCGCCTGCGCAAGATATCCGCCTATCACTGCCCAAGCACTGCGGAATATCAGCGCGGCGAGAACCCCGACGATCGTCTGGAACAGAAGAAGAGCTATATCAATAAAGCACAGCTTCGCTACACCTCCTGATCGCAGGATTACAATCGGGCCAAGCGAAACAAGACCATTCAGCAAAAACGAGACAGACGCCACGGCGAGCGGCATAGCGATCTCTGGCTTCTGTAGCAGATGAGCCAGGGTTGGAGCCGCTGAAACTGCGACTATGGTTAGGGCGAGACCTCGCAGTGCATGAATCGTCCAAATGATGTCCAAAAAATGGGGGTCATCACCCGCGGGATGCCGAAGCAAAAAAGCGTGGAAACCCAAGTCGGTCAGCATCGCCATTATCATCATAAGAGAAATGATGATCGTAGCCGTTCCATACACGTCTGGGCTCAGCAGTCGTGTAAGGATCATGGATCCCACCAAACGGATCAACAGCGTCACTACTGTCGTCATGAAGACTATGCCTGAGCTGCTGAACAGGCGCTGGCGAACATTCGCTATAAGCTGCGCTCTGCCGGCAGTCACACTCATGTCTCACACCCCGCATTTGATTGCTTATCGAAGCTATAGCACAGCCTCCCAAGGGTACCGCAGGAATATTCTCACGTCCTACCTGACCAGATAGGGTATTCCTCACATTCGGGGAGTTACCTCTTGAGCATGCCGGCTGCATAAGCACCTCCACTGCGGAGATGGTCTACATTCCTAGATTATCTAGCCGAGCAGTTGAACCGTCGGTCTTACGTGACTTCAAGGCCGGCGCCATGAGATAGTCATGATCCTGCAGGCGGTCTCTCGATACCTGCGCCCCGTGCCGGGCTAACGCGACAAGATGAGCCGGATTCAGCTCGTTCTAGGAGTGAGAGGTCTGGCGGCTTTCGACCAAGATGATCGAAATGCCAGCGTCCAGCTCCGCACCTTTCCACGCTGACTGCGATTCATTTCAGGAGACGTGTATAGCTCATCATGGAACTAGTTGGGAAACTCCGTGTGAGGCATGGGGATCCTCCTTGCCCCAACTGATGCGAGCATACGTCGGCTCTACTTGATCAACTATTCACCGCCGATCTACTTTGAGACCGCGCCAATCGAGCCATCGGCCGCTTTCGATCTATGTAAGCCATCTTCTGATCGATGCGATCTGCCCGGCTCAGCCGAGCCCTCCGGCTGAAGCGCTCACTCACTGTCCATAAGATTCCAGCATAGACGACTGAAAGGTAATCAGACCGGGAATTAGGCAGGAGATCGAACGTGAAGAGCGCGAGGATGAGGGCGAGACAACTGGCAGCAGCTTGCTCAGATCTGGACATCCGCCTGCAATGCCATGCAAAGCGCCAGAGCGGCAGTACCATCAACGCGAAGAAACAGAAGAATCCAAGGTAGCCCCAGGCACCGATCATAATGATCCAGTAGCCATCTGTTACGGAAATGATCCTTCCGTCCGACTCTGAGTAAATTAAGTTCCGCCCAAAGGTACCCCAGCCGTGCAGCGGCCGTTCCATCGCGCGGGCGAGCAGGATACTCTCGTTGTCGAACCTGAACTCGAGTGACTGCGCCCGATCTGGATTATACTGGCGCACAAACTCGACGACCCTCTCAGCAGGGATAAGATTCTCAAATCGAGCCACAGGATAGGCAAGGACGACAATACTGACCAAGGCCACGACCCGCACGACAGCCTTTGGCTTCATGAGCCAAATGAGGAACGACGCGATCACGGCGTAAATTGTGGGCGCCCAACTCTTCGTGAGAACCATCAATACAACGCCCGCCATCAGACGCTGTTTGACTGTAATTCTGAGTGTCCGTCCCGCTTTCTGTAGAGCAAGTGTGGCGCACAAACCGCTGAAGACCCACATCGCGACGCTCAAACCGTGGTTCATGAAGACCACCGGGCGGTAACCATCCTCTCTCATGGCTTGTATAAAGTCGTGCGGGTGAAATCCGTAAACCCATCTATGAAGCTGAGGACTCAAGCGGACTTCGAGCAACATCAATGGGGCATAAATCAACATGCACGTGCTCATGACCTCAAATAGATCATAGAGGTCCTGCTCCGTACGAAATACCCGCTGACCAATTGCAAACGGCAAGTATACATCGAGAGCAAGCGCGATAGCGCTTGATAGAATGTCATGGCTGGTCAACCCTGGCAGGGAGATACGGCTGAGTAAGAGAGGATCTCCATTCGTCTGCACTGTTCTGACTACTCCAACAAGTAGCACCAGAAATATGATCCGGGGCAACATGTGCTTTGGCGCAGCCTTCAATAGATCACCTCGATGGAATGTGATCACGGCAAGAGCAATGGCTAGGAAAGAAACCCTATGCTTATCGAGAGCTGGCAGGAGTGGCGGGTCATATGCTAGGGACGACGGCAAAAACATGACGGACAGCATCATCAACCATGCCGTTGTACGCGCGACACTGTGTGAGCGCGCGCGTCTGGAATAGACCGCAAAGATAATCAGCGGCCAAGTAAACAGCACAAGATAGGCAAGTAAGTTACCCTGCACGCCCTGACCTCCGGCAACAGCCCCAACGTCTCTTCTTTCTTCCATCCTCTTCGGATCGTACTACTCGCCTGCATACGCCGGGGACTTTGCGGGAACGAACTGCAGTCATTCGCCCCCCCTCTGCATCGCGTTGAAATTCTTCGCGGCGTGGTAAGTCATCCAGCCCGGACTAAATAAATCACCCTCCAGCAGGCTCCATGGGCTTGTTCGCCCCATCAGATACCATGCAGGGCCGCCGTTGTTGGAACGCGCTCGCATCTGCTCAAACTGATCACTGGCAAGTTTATGACAACGAGAGTCGCGCTTGTAGGCTGAGATCAGGTTGGCAATCTTCTGACGGTAAGAACTGCTGTGCCCAAGTTCCACCAGGCGCGCTTCCGTGGGCGGCATGATCTCCAGACCGCCCTCATAGCATATAATGGGCTTGCCATGTGCAGTCGCGACAGGGAGCCACGCGTCGTACTGCGCTCTAAGTGTCTCAAGGGTCTCCCCGCCGGCCGCACCGTTGCGCCGACCTGCTCTTATATCATTGTCGATCCAATCGAGAGCCGATTCCATCAATGCAGGTTTTTTTGACGCAAATTGATCAGCCGCTGTCAGAAGGCCTCTCAAGTCGTTCTCGTAAGTCCATTCGGGGCTGCACTGTGCGCCGGCGTAGTATGTGGCGTAGGATATCACATCAGTGTAATCGATGGGTCGGTTGGACACTGCATCGTAGCCACGGGCCCTCACACCCTCACCACGAAAACGCTCTCTATCGAAGCCGTCCACCCAACCGGCGATATGCACAGCATTGACTCTACGCAGGCTCGCCGTCGAGCGGGGCGTCCATGTGTCGGTGACGAGCCCCATAATCTCACGATAGCGCAGAGCATAGTAGTTATTCCAGCCCCCGATACCGAGTCGATTTCCTCTAGCGTTCGCCCATGATGTCTGGGGAAAGCCATAGGCGAAATTCCATATCTCGTTAGAATATTCCAGATAAAGGGTAAGGCCCGGATCAAGGGTGTCGCGGATGTATCTCGTCATCTCGACAACCGAGGTATCATCGATCATTCCGGGCAAGCAATACCAGAGATCCAATTGCAGTTCATTGGATAGTCTAACATGTAACTCCAGGGGGACGCCTCTGGTCAGACCGTTCGACTGCCAGATCACCCGATCAAGGATTTCATCATAGACAAAGGTCGCTATGGTACCGGCAGCGATGGCACCGATCTCTGGAGGGGTGTTGTATGGCGTTACGATGGACTTTGCCCCACGCCTGCCGACATCGATAGTCACCGTTTGGGATGTGTTCGTATTCACAAACCTGCCGTGGAACGTCTCGCCACCCGCCCATGATTGAGGGAAATCACCCTGGTACGACCCGCCCGAATATGAGTTCGTTCCCGATATATCCCCAATCCACTTTGCAGGGAGCCAGCCCTCAGCTGCCACAGTCATTGCACTCAATGGCGCGCGCAAGGAGTGGTGGGTTAGAAGATTGCCGTTTGTGCTGCCCCAGTCGACCGTGCGGAGAGCACGCGGGTTGAGGTCGCGGATCTTCGCAATGTACTCCGAGGTGAACCATTCTCCGGCGTCGATTGCAGCTTCGTCGGCAGATCGACATAGGACAAGATCGGCCATCTCAGCGTACGTTCCGTCCGACGGAAACCATACAAAAGCCTCAGGAGCCCTCCCGTTGAGGGTAAACTCGACGCGAACATCAGTGCCGCTGGCCGTCATCTCCGAAGATGTGCCAGTAATGACGAAGTGAGAACCGCTATGTACTTTGATGCGGCGGTCAGTTGTCTCACTTGGGTAATTTGCTGGGAGGATTCTTATGCGCCCAGTACCTCTCCACTTGAGAACCCACCGCCCGGTGTACGAGGGCGGCAGATAAACGTGAATGCCGTACTGTCCACCGGCACCAGGGGGCGGCGAAACCGGGTAGCCGTTTCCATCGACGAAGGCCGGAATAGGAATTCTTCCGCCCTCCGAGTAAATTAGGCCACCCTTGATGAAGTTCTTGAATGGATACTCATTGGCGACCACGCCATTGACAACAATGCCTGACTTGATCTTCCCTTTCGGACCCGCGGCAAGGTTCGTGCCAGCGGAGGCATTGGAGCCTCCCCTGAAACCGTCGACAGCAACAGCCACTGCAGTCAGACAGGATCCATAGAGAAACCGACGTCGGCTCATGACACCCGGATGACCGTCCTCCGGCGCGTATGTCCCCTGAGCTCGCTGCAAGGAATCTTTCATTTTTCAAACACCTTATGGGAGCTTCGGCGCCTCGTAATGTCCTTCAAGCACGCTTCCGGCACGAGAGCAAAGTGGGTAAGGCGATTGTCTCTCCTGCGCCTAGCTCTTGAGAAGACGCTTCAGAGACGAGAGCCAGCGCCGGCCAGTCACTTTCCTTCGAAGATGGTCTATTTCACGGAGGTCACTGGGCTTGAGGGTTGGTAGGTCCACTGCGCGAGCGGCCTCCGTGTATTCCTCTATGCTCTTCGCGCCGATAATAACCGTGTTTGTTCCTGGCCGATCCAATAAGAAGCGCACAGCGATCTGCGGCAGCGACCGCCCTGGGCATGCTAGTCGCTCGAAAGCGCGATAGCGTGCGAATGTCTGCCCAACGGTTTTAGAATCGAACCACAGTGATCGGATGTCATCAGGTCTAAAGTGAGGAGGTGCATGGAAGTACTTTCCACTCAACCTCCCACCATGGAATGCGCCTCGAACGACTCCCCCAATTCTAGCCTCATGAATGAGGGTGGCAATTTCTGTAGCGGGATCAATCATATTCTGGGCAAACTGCACGACATCACACAAGCCGTGGCTTTGGAGCAAACGGATTTGTTGAAGATCGTTTGTTGAGATACCAAAAATGCGGATCTGACCCCTTCGTTTAGCGTCTTCAATAAAACGTGCGATAGCACTCAGCTCGGTCGTTTCCGGTGAGATATGACAAAGGTAGATGTCGATATAATCTGTACCGAGTCGGCGGAGTGATCCTTCGAGACTGATGGGTAGCCGCTTGACGGAGGCGTCATCGACTCGCTCGCCGCCTGCCCCGGAGAACGTGCCGAACTTTGTACTAATGATCCAGTCTTTGCGTCGCCCCGCCAGAGCCTGCCCGATCCGACGCTCAGACTCACCATTTCCGTACTGCTCGGCTGTATCGATGAAGTTGACGCCTAAGTCTCCGATGCGACGGATCAGATCTACGACGTATTTGGCTCCGAGATCCGGATAGCCGCCAACTTGGCCGTCTAGAGTGAGAGGACCACTCAACTGCCATGCGCCAATCCCAATTTCGGAGACCGAAATGCCAGTTTGACCCAGAGGACGGTACCTCATTCAAAAGCCTTATCTTAAGTGCTTACGGGCACACTTTCCAGGGTAAGGAGTTGAGAGCCGCAGATGCTCTCTAGACCATCCAGGGTATGTTCTGAGCAGGGCGCGCTGCGTTCGGAGAGTGGTTCGTGATCTAACAAGAGCCCGCGTCTCCCCACGAAGCGCCTTCTGTTTCGTGAGTGGCTTACTTGGCATTCACAATGCTCCCGGGAGCGCTCGATCCGGCGCTCCCGTGAAAGCCGGGCATTATCATTCTGGGCTTGTTACCAGCAACCGTTTCAGCTTGGAGGTGCCGCGTTGGAACAGGCGTCTGGCCGTACTGAGACTTTGATCGACGGGCATCATAATACCCTTAACCTTCTCGTCAGGCCGAGCCTTGAAGATCGTGCTGTGGGCGTAGCCAGGATAGTGCGCAGGAGCCTCCTTTGTGTAATAGTACGCGGCAAAGGACTTTCGCGCCTGACCATCGGGGCACTTCACGGCTCTGACGCCATGGAAACTCACCTCATTAGTCTCAAACACAACGCATCGATTGAAGGTTGGCAGGAATTTTTGGTGGCAGACCTTTACGTCCTCATCCCAAAGCTCAAACTCGCCGCCCCACTGCTCTTTCCATTCCGGATTGAGATAGATTAGAATGTTGAGACGGCGGTATAGTTGCCGCTCGGGAATTGCATTAAAGTCCAGATGGACATCTAAGTGTCCCCGGGCGCCGGTGGCATGTAATCCGCCACCCGCCAGTTCCCTGTCAGGCAAGAGACGAGGGATATCGGTTACATATTCTAGAAGTTCCAGAAATTCACGACCGTTGAGAACCTCTTCCAAATCTTTAAGAGGCTTTGGAAACAGCTCAGAATCCGTGATTTGAAACTTACCTTTCTCGTTAAGGTTCGTATGTGTCACGCCAAGGCTTTTAACTTTGTCAAAGGTCGGGAAAGCCGCGGCACATTGCTCGGCAAAATCCTGGCGCAGGAAATTGTCTATCTTGAACCACGGTACAGGTACTCCGCCGAGGAACTTCTTTCTTAGATCATCCCGATCTATAACGTTGATTAGCTCAAAGGACATGTCAAACCCCGCTTCTATTCTGGCACCCAGTTTATATCAATCTGTCTCCGTCAGCCGCAGCCAATCCGAGGTATTTCCTTATTTACCTGAGCTGCAGTTCTCATCATCATTTCTCCTTTCACTGCAGTGAGAAATAGCTGACCTGTGATAGCACTTGCATGCTGCGACCATTGATCGGATGCGTGCCTCACGCAAATTCGACATCGCAGCAATAACGCTGCAGGCTACTTGATCTTTTCGTGTATCTTTCGCTCAGCGCGCTGCGCTGCACAGGCATATCTGGCGCAGGTCCATCGTCCGGCATCGCATCACCAGTCGTCCTTCATGGCGAACCGGTCGCCTCCCGATCCTTATTGAGAACGATCCGAAGAATGTTTGTTGCCTCGAGGCATTCCTTGCAGCGCTCCAGCTCCGATGCGGTCGAGCGGCCGACCGCCAGAACCAGCAAGGCGCAATCAATCGCCGGTATGAGAGACATTACATCCGAGGAAGACAGGAGCGGCGGCATGTCGAGGATGATGAGCGGGTTCCCCGGCTCAAGTCGCAACAGCCCAATCAGGTTCGTGATCTGAGCTGCTTTCGTAGGGTCCAGCGGTCCATCAGCTTGGATCAAGCTGGGGATCACGACGAGATTCCGACCAGCGATATCCGCTCTGACGCTCACGTCACCGAGGCACGCCCTTCCCTCCAGGTAATCATTCAAACTGGCAGAGGTATGAACTCCTAAGCAGGTGGCAGGACCAGAATCGTCAGCATTCAGGCCGACTAGCAGCACATTCCGATCGCTCTGTCCCGCGGCACTGAGCGCCAGGTTGGCGGCAGTAACAGTCACGCCGCATTCGGATGTGGGGGAAGTTACCGCCAAGACTTGCCAGCTCTCCTCATCCATATCGCGTACGATCTGGTTTCTCATCACGCGGAAATGCAGCGAGCGCTCATCCGCGCCGTCGAACGATATGATCCGGTTTTTCTCTAAGTGCGTGCGATTGAGAGGGACAAAGGGGGCAGCTCCGAGAACTCCGATCGGCTGATCCTGCCGCCGGCTCGTTTGCGTGGATGCGCTCGTCAACAGTAGCTGCCTGACTCCTTGCCCAGCCTCACCAGCACTATCTGGCCCTGTCCAATGGATAGCCTCTTTACGCTGCGTCATATGTCTAACCTAAATGTGAGTGAGCACTCGATGTCAGTTCGCTTACGGCCAAGGGACTATCGATAAATCGCCTCCAGTCGCTCCAAAGCCTGCTCGGCCGGCAGGATATACATGTGCACCCCAACGAGACCGGTTAATGTGAGAGCGCATACGGATGCGACGCCGAAGACGACATTCGCTTTGCGCTTACGTCGCTCTTGATGTGTGGTGATATATGGAATGCAGGCGATCGGGATCTCGCCTGCTATGGCCCGGATCTCCGCCGAGTTGCGGATCGTGCGGTCGAGCAGGTCAATGGCCAGAAGGGTTCCTAGACCAGAGGCACCTGCGACGCCTAGCACAAGAATCATGTACTTCATGAGGTTCGGCTTGACGGGAAAGTCCGGAACAACCGGCGGCTCGATCAACCTGATCGGCTTAGCACGCTCATCCTTCTCCAGCCGCTCCATGAGCTCGGCCGCGGCTAAGCGGGCGGTGAGTTCGTCAAGACTCCTCCGGACAGCCTCTCTCTGGCCCTGCAGCGTTCTCAGAACTGCCTCGACCTCTGGAGCCTGGGTGATGCCGCGCTCCAATGTGTTTATCGTTCTCGATATTTCTTCACGGCGCTGAGATAGGAACGACCGTCGTGTATCGAGCATCTTAATTCTCTCGGCGACCAGCCGCAGATCGGGTGGCAAGCTCGACGGGTCGACCTGTCCTCCTGCGTTGATCTCCGACAGAGCCGCTTGAATCTGCTCCTCCAGCAGCGCAATCTGCTGCTTCAGGGTTCTGATCTCCGGATGTGTATCCGAATACAGGGATGCTTTCCCGGCGAGTTCCTCTCTCAAGGTTTGCAACCTGCCGCCCGCCCCTTGGTTTTCACCTGCAGCCCCCCAGGCAGAAGCCTTCAGGCGAAGCTCGAAGTCGAGCAAGCGCCTCTCCTCGTCGAGCGCCCGTATAGAGGCATCGTTCTCGCTCAGCTCGGTTCTTTTGGCTTCTATCTGAGTTAGTTGGAAATCCAGACGCCCGGGCAAGACACCGATGTTCTTCCGGGTAAAATCGGATACTTGCGCTTCGATGGCCTCGATTTCGTTACTCAGGCGTTTGACTTCGCGCCCTAGGAGCTGCACGGCGTCGGAGGCTTTTCCGACTCTTGTCTGAACATCTGCCTCCAGGAGGGCTGTCACAACTTTGTCAACGACACCAGCCGCGACGTCAGGATCCTCATAGTCGAAGGCAACAGTGAAAAAGAACGTCGGGCTATTCATCGGACGCGCGCCTGGCCCTACTGAAATCCGCTCTACCTTTAAACGCTCTCGCATTAAGTCGGCAATTTCGGCCTGGGATTTAGTGCGACGCAAAGCCGGGAATAAATCGAAATCCTCGGCGAGCCGGGCGAGATTTGCCCGTGTCAATGCCCGTTGCTCGGCCAACTGCAAGGCCTCGCCAGGATTTGCGGAATTGGAAGACTCGCCGCTGGTGGGTATACGTTGCGGCTCCACGATCATGGCCGCCTCGGCCCGATAGATCCTGTTAAGAGACAGCACGACCATCGTTCCGGAGACGGCGACCAGCAGCGCCGGGATCAGCAAGAACAGGAATTTTCTCTTCAATAAGCCCAGGTAGTACTGCAAGCCTCTGCTGTTGACCTGTTCCATCCTTTGCCTCACCCTTTTGTTAGGAGGTCGGTACCTCTTGGACGTCGGCGATCATCATGAAGAGCCGCAGCGGTTGAGAGAATATTCTCGGCCCGGGACCAATCCGGCTCAATAACTCTTTCGGTCGATTGGTCCTCATTTCGGGTGATGCCGGATCGGCAGGAGGACTATCCAGGTCTCTTGTACTCGATGAGCCTCTGCGGCCTCTGGAGAAGCCGATAGCGCATCCATGTAAGCTGTCCCTGAAGCTCGGCGAATTTTCCGATAATCGAGAGAAGCCCGAAGGCTAGAGCGGTGCGGGTGTCACCTCCGCATCGTGACGCGGTACTTGCTGCCCGCATGACGATAAGTGGGTAGACCGACAGGAGTGTCAGGCCCCACAACCCGATTTGACTTACAAGTACGGCCGAGCTTGCCGGAACAGCCACGCACCACAACCAAGGGCGGACTGCCTCACGCAGCCAGCGGCGGTGATTTGCTTGAGCGCCCATCACGGTGCCGTTGACGAAGGCCCACCCAGCGCGATTGGTGCGGCGCCACCATTGGCTGAAATGCACCATGGCCGCATCGTGGAGCGTCATCTCCGCATCCAATCGCATGATACACCACCCGGCCTTGCGCATCCGGGAGCACAGCTCCGGCTCTTCTCCTGCTATAAGAGAGCCGTCAAATCCGCCGACGGCGCAAATCGAGCGCACCCGCATCATCGCGTCTCCACCACAGGCATCGGCCTCGCCGACAGGCGTATTCCATTCGAGATCGCAAAGACGGTTGTACAATGAGGCCTGTGGGTGCCGCTCACGTCGGCGGCCACAGGCGACAGCATACTGATCATTGCGCCACAGGAACCGGGCGGCGGAGTCGATCCATCCATCGACGACCTCGCAGTCTCCGTCGACAAACTGAACGAACTCGCATGCAGGATTGATCTCCAAGAGGCGCTTGAGTCCTGCATTGCGAGCTGCCGCGGCAGTAAAGGGCCGGTTCGGATCCAGAATCACCACCTCACAACCGAGGCTTGATGCCAACGCGACGCTCCCATCCGTAGATCCAGAGTCCACATACACCACTGGGCTTGCGGACGTGATAATCGACTCCAAGCAGCGGCGGAGTCGTTGTCCCTCGTTCCTGCCGATCGCAACGGCACCGACGAGCGGCGCATCGAAATTCGTTCCACTCACCATCGAGACCTCTTACGAAACCAATGAGAGAGCTCTCCCACCACCAAGCTTGGCGAGCTTTCAAGATCCTGCCATCCGGG
The DNA here is from genome assembly GCF_014699075.1 of Microvirga sp. GTDB lineage: Bacteria > Pseudomonadota > Alphaproteobacteria > Rhizobiales > Beijerinckiaceae > Microvirga. The sequence goes on from NZ_JACXAB010000043.1 coordinate 14,405, forward strand.
CCTTCTGAATGGGTGCCGCTTGCCTGATGAAATCCCCCAGGAGGTTCGGAGGATCATTGTCAGGCTTTTTCTGCAAGGCCTGCCGGATGCGCCACAGGCTCTGCCCACCTATCCAGGCTAGATCCGCCAGCATCGCATAAGCCCAGCCGTGGTTCTTCACAAAGTAGTGGCGACGTGACGCGAACCAGTAGCCGGGCCGCCGTCTCGGCCGGGCATTCCTGACGGTAACGCCGGATGACCGACCGACAAGATGGACGACCCTGCTCTCCGGCACATACCAGCATTCCCATCCTGCCCGGGCGGAACGAAGGCAGAGATCGGTTTCCTCGTAGTACATGAAATAAGAGTCATCGAGCATCCCGACTGCGTCGAGCACCTCGGAGCGGATCAGCATGCTGGCTCCCGAAACCCAGTCCGTTCTGGTGACTCGATCCGGAATGGGAGGGGCCACGCACCAGTGCTTTAGTAGCGTGGAGACGATGCCCAGACGCAGGGTCGATTCCAACTCTCCGAGCGCCGAATGGAAACGGAAGGCCGAGTGCTGAGGCGTTTCATCCGGATCCTCGAGGCGACTGCCGGCAACGCCCATCTCCGGACGCGCCTCCATGAACCCGAGGAGGTTCGATAGCGCATTCGGCCGCACGATCGTATCGGGATTCAAGAGCCAGAAGAAGCGTGGTTCTCCGAACCGTGACAGGACAGCCTCGATCCCTCGGTTGTTCGCGTAGGCAAATCCTCCGTTAACGTCCAGGGGCAGGAGAGTGACCCAGTCTGCCCATCCGTTCTGCGCTATCGCCGACCCGATGAGCGAGACCGAATTGTCGTTCGATCCGCCGTCAACCACGACAACCTGCGATCCCCTTGGGATATCACCAGACGCTTCCAACGACTTGAGGCAATCGATCGTGAGATCCGCAGTTCGATAGTTCACGATGACGACAGCAACCTGCATGGCCTTGCCGGCCTCTCCGCGACTTAAGGAGCGGAACGACACAGTTTGAGCTTGCGTCTCGGTCATACCTGCTGCTCCGACTCGATTCTACGGTTGTCGGCTGCCGCTTTCCCAGCCTGCAGAGACAGCAGCTGGATATCCCCTGTGTCCTGACCCTCCACACTATGACGGCACGGGAGCTGGGGGATCACAATGGGCTCGAGGATTGTGGAGCGGATAGGATCCCCATTCTTGGGGCCAAACCAGGACCCTGAGCTGGCCCGTTCCGCATGATCGATGACTGTTTGCATCTTCGCAGCCAGAACTCTCACATTCGGCTCCAACACCATGCTGTCGTGATCACCCGGGACCTCGGAAACAATGACCGCCCTGCAGAACCGATCCCACCCATTATCCTCATAGATGAACCGCCGCTGCACGTCGATCTGACGACCGGGACCGAAGACGTGAGCAGGCTTCAGTTTGGGGCGGAAGAGCGTGATTGCGCCGTCGTACGGCTTCAACTCGTATCGCGCCAGAGCACGATGGAATGCTGCCCCAATGGCGGCGGAGTGGAGCGCTCCCTGCTCGAGAACGCCTGGGCCGTTCTTCTCCTGTGCCAGATGGCGCTGCCAGGCTGCGCGTCCCTTGACCGCCTCCACCAGATGGCGCGGCCCAGATCGCCTCAGGCTCTGCATGTGCATCACGATCTTGTCCTTTCGCGTCAACTGCTCCGACCGTGGCAAAGGTGTGTCCAGCATGACGAGAAGGTCCACCTCCTCGCCCTCCTGCTTGAGCTGCCGCGCGATTTCCAGCGCGGCTATGCCGCCGCCCGAGAAGCCGCCGAGACTGTACGGGCCGCGGGGCTGAACGAGGCGGATCTCCTTAAGATAGTCCTGGGCCATTTCCTCGAACGTTTCATGGGGCTCATCATCGCCATAAACCCCGCGCGCTTGAAGTCCGTAGAACGGACGGTCCGCTCCAATCTGATGCGCGAGATGACGCAGGTTGAGAACGTTACCGAACATTCCTGCTACCAGGAAAAACGGACGCCGCGACCTGCCTTCTCCCGAATGCATGGCAACAAGATGCCGATAGCGCGGCTGGTTGCTGACGGTGGTGGCGCCGCCGTCATCGCGCTCATCATCTTTGGGCATTGTAGCGCGGATCAGGTTTGCGCAAGCCTCGATCGTTGGAGCCTCGAACAGCACGGAAATCGGAAACTCGATCGAGAACACGCGCTTGACCTTCGCGAACAAGCGGACCGCTATCAGGCTGTGTCCTCCAAGATTGAAGAAGTTGTCCAGCGCCCCAACCCTGCTGACGCCAAGAAGCTCGCACCAGAGTTCGGCCAGGGTCGCCTCGATCTCGTCGCGAGGCTCGACGTAGTTCGCGTCAAGCTCGGGCCTGGCAAACGAGGCGCCTGGAGAAGCAGCAGAGGACGGCTGCGAGAGGCTGGAGGATGCATCGGCTTGACCAACGAGAGCGGCCAGGTCCATCGAGCTGACGTAAACCTGAGCCCCTTGATATCCCGCAATCGCACGCACGAAGGCACGCCTGCCCTCCTCGGCCGCAATTCCTTGCGACAGGTTCTGTTGGAAGGTCAGCTCAGATTGGGACAGCGCACGCTCCAGGGAAGGATCGTGGTCGAGATCCACGTCCCCCGCCTCCGTCAGCGGCTCATGGCTGATGTCCAAAGCGGCATCGAGACGCTTGATGGTAAATCGTTCGACGTTCACGAACACGTTGCCTAGCTGGTCCGTGATCGTGACATCGAACTGCGCGAAACCCGCAGCCTCGGTGCTGCCTTCTCGTACGGAGATCACCGAGCAGATTTCCGAGGGCAATGCCCCCAGCACGCGGATGGAATGGTAGCTCACGGGCACCCACAAGGAATTGCCGGTGTATCCCGTGATCAGATCCATGGCGAAGCCGGTGGCGAGGTCCATCATGGCTGGATGGAGTCCGAAATCCTCAAGATCATCGGCGAAACGATCCGCCAGCTTCAGATGGGCGATGGCCCTGCCTTCTGAGGCCGCCACGCGCTCGACTACACTCCAGCGCGGTCCGAACCGCAGGTGGTTCTGCTGCTTTGTGATGACCGGCAGGCGGCGGGTCGACTCACGTTCAATGGCAGCAAGATCGATGGGAGCGATCGGAGATTGCTCGTGCAGGATCAGCTCGGCTTGCCCGACTCGCCTCCAACCCGTTAGACTTGCTGCGCCTGCGCTGAGCGTAGGATCGAGATTGACCCGGATGGCAACTTCGAACGAGTAGCCTTCAACCGTGGGCGTGAGTTTGACCCGGATATCCTTGCCGCCTTCGTCGACAGCGAGCGGCCGGAAGAACAGCAGATCCTGGATCTCGAAGGGCCTGGAGAGACCGATCTCACGCAGAGCCGCAGCCGCGAGCTCAGGATAGCCTGAGCCCGGCAGAAGAGCGTCACCCTGGGCCGTCCGATGCTCGGCCAGATACCAGCGGTCGGCAGCCGTCCACCTCGCCTCCAATGTGGTCACCCCCTTGCCGTCGGTCGTCACCCGATCGAAGAAGGGATGACTTGCGGGCTTCGCGTCGGCATCGGGACTGTTCCGAAGCATCTTGGCCGCACTGCGGGCCGCCATGCCGACCTCGCTCCAAACACCCCAGTCAATGGCGATGGTCTTGCCGCGCTTTTGGCGAGAGCGTGCCTCCGCGAAAGCATTCAGGAATGCATTTGCGGCTACATAATCCACCTGACCGACAGGAGCCGTGACGGTGCTCGTCGATGAGAACACAACGAACATATCGAGATCGTCATCCTTGAGGACTTCGTCCAGGACGAGGGTGCCGTACACCTTCGGCGCAAGGACCTCCTCGATATCCGATTGGGACTTCGTGGCCAGCAGATCATCACGGATGACACCGGCCGCATGAACCAGTCCATTGATCGAGCCGTAGCGCTGCCGCACGACCTGCACCGCAGAGCGCATGCTTTCGATGTTTGTGACATCCGCCTGCAGAATGAGAACCTCCGCCCCCAAAGCCTCGATCTGCTCAATCTGCGCGATGGTACGGGACAAGTGATGATCAGGTCCGAGCTTGCACGTCGTCTCCTGCCACTGAAGCCGCTCTGGCAGCTTGGTGCGAGAGATAAGCACGATTCGCGCGTCGCGGCTCGTTGCGAGCTCCTTAGCGACAGTCAGGCCGATGCCCCCAAAGCCCCCGGTGATGATGACCGTACCGCGCTGGCGAAGGGGGATCTCACCCCCTTCCGGAATGGCCTTCCGCCGCAAGTCCTGGACATAACGGTTGGACCCACGATGGGCCACGATGCCGTTACCGCTCGGAGCACGCAGCTCCGCCTCGAGCAGATCCAAAGCCGAAGAGATTTCCCCTTTATCTGCATGCGTATCGTGTTTCCTCCGGGTGGCGGCAAGCACACCGCGCAGGCCTCGAGACCTGGGAATCACGTTCCCCGTATCCAGATCGACACAGGAAACCGTCACATCCACGAACTCGCGCGGAATCACTTTCACGGGCCCAAGGACGGTCGCCTGCTCGGGTTGTGAGACCTCATCGCGATCGCGGACCTTTTGCATTCCGCTTGTGGCCACCACCATGTGCAATGGGCGCTTGGAGCCTTCAACCGCCCAAGCCTGAGCGAAGAACAGGAGGCTGTAGAACCCCTGCTCCTGGTTTCGATGGAAGAGGCTGGAGCCTGGCCGGAAGCTCTCCGGACGGGACAACAGAGCCAGATGCGCAACGCGGTCGGGGGCCCGGCCGGTTCGAACCAGATCGCGCACCAGGGCATCGTATCCGAGGCGGCCATGCTCAGGCGCAATGACGTATTCGTCGTCAGAAATCCGCTGGTAAGAGTCCCCGGCCCGCACGATCACCACCTGATCGCCGTGCCGCCGCATGCGCTCGATAAGAGCATCGCCGATCCCTCGGTCGTCCATGAAGACGAGCCACGAGATAGGATCCTCCACGGCGTCGTCCGCCTCGCGCATCTTCCAGACAGGCGCCCAGTACCATCGGGACTCGTCCGGCTCCTTGTCGACAAACAGAGCCTCCGACTTCCTGCTCTGCTCGCGCGCCGCTCCGGGCTCGAAGAAGTAACGCTGGCCCTGGAACGCATAGGTGGGAAGCCCCACCCGTCGTCGCTGCTCGCCCTCAAACAATCGGTCGCTGTTGAGCACCCCGCCCGATGCCCAGAGACGGCCGAGAGCGGTGAGCAGGAACGTCTCGTCGGATACCTGCTCCTCGGGGTGACGCAGGGTGGGAATGATCGCCTGACCGGCTTTCACGGCCGGATGCGCTTTCGTCAGTGACGACAGCACTTTTCCGGGGCCGACTTCCAGGAAAAGGCGCCCCGGATCTTGGGCTAGGGTCTCGATGCAATCCGCGAAGCGAACGCTTCCGCGAAGGTGCTGGACCCAGTAGGCAGGATCTGTTGCCTCTGCATCGGTGATCCAGGTCCCAGTGCGGTTCGAAACCCAGCGAATGGATGGCGCCGCCAAGCGGATGGAGCGCAGATAGGTTTCGAACTCGCTGAGCACCGGCTCGAGAAGGCGGCTATGCGCCGCGATATTGATCTTGATACGCTGAGCCTCGACTCCGATCTCGGCGAGCCGCTCCTCGAGAGCCGCGATACCGGACGCGGCCCCGGAGGCTACGCACAGATCAGGAGCATTGACAGCCGCAAGGTCGAGCCCGAGCGCGTCGAGATGAGGCTGCAACTCACCGGCCGGCACAGGAACGCTCACCATGGCGCCCGAGACACGATCCATCAGGCGGCCTCGGAGGACAACCAACCCCAGGCAGTCCTCGAATGTCATCGTTCCGGCAACACAGGCTGCGGTGTTCTCTCCAAGGCTGTGACCTAGCAGAGCCTGAGGTTTTACGCCCCAGCTCATGACGAGCTGGGCAAGGGCGTACTCCACGATGAAGATGGCCGGAAGCTGCAGGGAAGGATCTTCAAGCGCTTTGCCCGCCTCCGCGCTCTTGTGAGGCTCGCACAGGAGCGGTGGTCGCAGGTCGATCCCGTGCCGCGACTTTAACAGATCCAGGCCGACATCCATGTGCTTCGCGAAAACCGGCTCCACCGAATACAGATCGGCTGCCATGCGGGGGTATTGCGATCCTCCGCCAGGAAACATGAAGACGATGCTCTGATTTCCGCCGGATGCGGTATGCGTGAACACCCTGCGGCTGTCGTTCTGCTCCAAGAGACGGATCGCCTCGTCCCTGTCACGCGCGGCGAGAACTCGCCGCTCGGAGAAGGCGCGCCGCCCCTTTTGCAGCGTCCATGCCACATCCCCAAGATCCAGCTCGGGGTGCTCGCGGAGATAGTTTGCAAGCCTGGCGCATCCTTCATCAAGCGCGGGTCTGCTACGCGTGGAAAGCGTCAGAAGCCGTTGGCGGGGTTTAGCCGCCCGTGCGGGAATCTGCACATGCTCCTCAAGAACCGCGAAGGCATTGGTCCCCCCGACGCCCAGCGAGTTGACGCCCGCTCGCCGGGGCTCACCTGAAGATCCCCAGGGCTGAAGCTTGTCCTGGACGTAAAACGGGCTCGTGGCGAAGTCGATGAGGGGATTGCTCCTCTCGAAATTAATGCTCGGCGGGATCTCCCGGTGGTAAAGAGCGAGCGCCGTCTTGGCCAGGCTGACCACGCCTGCGGCCGTATCGAGGTGGCCGATATTCGTCTTGACGCTTCCGATCCCGCAATAGCCCACGCCGCCTTTGCCGCCGCCGAAAGCCTGGGTTAGAGCGGCAACCTCGATAGGATCGCCCATGCGGGTGCCGGTACCGTGGCATTCCACGTATCGGATGCTCTCCGGTCCGACATCGGCGACCGCCAGGGCTTCCGAAATGCAGGCCGCCTGCCCTTCCACGGATGGTGCCAGGTAGCCGACCTTGCTGGAGCCGTCATTGTTGACGGCGGTCGCCTTGATGACCGCATAGATCCGGTCGCCGTCCGCCACCGCATCCTGAAGGCGCCGCAGCACCACCACGGCGGCGCCGGATCCGAAAACCGTTCCCTCGGACCTGTGGTCGAAGGCCCGGCAATGGCCGTCCGGCGATAGGATCTCGCCGGGCTCGTAGTGATAGCCGCGCCCGTGCGGGATTTCGATGGTGACGCCTCCGGCGAGAGCCATGTCGCATTCGCCTGACAGCAGATGCTGGCAGGCCAGATGCGTGGCGACCAGGGAGGTCGAGCACGCGGTCTGGACGTTCACGGACGGGCCGCGCAGGTTGAACAGATAGCTCGCCCGCGTGGTCAAGAAATCCTTGTCATTGCCGGTGTGGCGCAGCAGGAACGTGCCGACGTTGCGCACGAGGTCGGGGTTGGAGAGCAGATTGAAGGCGAAGTAGCTACCCATACCGCAGCCGGCGAACATGCCGATCGAACCCGCGAAAGCCTCCGGCGAATGACCCGCATCCTCGAAGGCCTCCCAGCATACCTCCAGGAACTGGCGGTGCTGCGGGTCCATGATCGCCGCCTCTTTCGGCGAGAACCCGAAGAACTCGGCGTCGAACACCTCCATGCGGTCGAGGGTCGCCGCAGCCCTTACGTAGTTGGGGCGTAGAAAGATCTCCCGCGGCACGCCGGCCTTGAGGAGCTCGTCCTCGGTGAGTTGGCGGACGCTCTCGCGTCCCTCGCGAAGATTGTCCCAGAACGTGGCCGGGTCCGACGCCCCCGGAACCCTGAGGCCAATGCCCACGATGGCGATATCGCTGTCAATTCCGGCCACGAAACTCTCCTAGTGGTAGGCGCCGCGGCGCTGGAAGCTCTCGCGCCGGCGTGCCGCGCGATCGATCCCCCGTTGCGCGGCGGCATCCGGAACGTTGGCCGACATGGACTGCACGAAGCTGCGCACGGTCGGGAAACGGTAGAGATCTGTCAGGAAGATCGGCTGCTTGAGGATCTCGCGCAGATGACGGTGCAGTCTAACCACGAGCAGCGAGTGTCCGCCCACGTCGAAGAAGTTGTCGTCGACCCGGATCGTGTCGTCGCCGAGGGTGGCGTGCCAGGCGGCGAGGACCGTCCTCTCCAGGTCGCCCTCGGCCGCCACCGGCGCCTGGGCGGCCGGGCGGATGCTGCGCGTCTCGGTCAGCTCCGGCAGCGCCTTGCGGTCGATCTTGCCGTTGAGCGTGTGCGGCAGGGACGGCAGCACCAGCACATGAGCCGGCACCATGGCCTCGGGCAGCCTGTCGCGGAGATAGAACCGGATCTGGGCCGGGTCGGCGGACTGCCCGGTGCGAGCCGACAGGAACGCCACCAGCTGCTGGTCGCCGGCCGGACCCGGGCGGGCCACCACCACGCATTCCCGAACCGCCGGATGTTGGGCCAGGCGCGCCTCGATCTCGCCGAGTTCGATCCGGTAGCCGCGGATCTTCACCTGATGGTCGACGCGACCCAGGAATTCCACGATCCCGCGCCCGTCGTCGAGTAGCCGCCATTTTGCAAGGTCGCCGGTCCGGTACATGCGTGCCGCACCGCCGCGGAACGGATCGGCGACGAAACGTTCCGCGCTCAGCTCCGGCCGCTGATGATAGCCCCGGGCCACGCCCGCGCCGCCGATCCAGAGTTCGCCCGGAACGCCAGGTGGAAGCGGCTGCCCCTGCGCATCGAGGATGTAGATCCAGGTATTGGCGATGGGCGTGCCGATCGGAACGCTGTCACTGCCCGCCTGCAGCGCCCAGGTCGTGGACCAAATCGTCGTCTCCGTCGGGCCGTACATGTTGGTGACGCGACCATGGCCGACGAGTTCCGTGAGCTCTCTGGCGAGTCCGATCGGGAAGGCTTCGCCGCCGATGAAGATGTTCGGGACCTTCGCAAGGGCGGCGCGGCTCCCCTCGTCTAGCGTCAGGAGACGCGCCATCGAGGGCGTGCACTGGAGATGCGTCACCTGATGGCGGCCGAGCTGGGCCGCCACGGATTGGTCGAGCGGGAGCACCGGTGCGGGATCCATGACGGATGGATCGCGTGTCGGGGCCGGCTGGCTCTGCAGCCGGAGCCTGCCGAGGTGCGGGAGGCTGGCCAGGACGGTCTCGGTGTCGATGCCGAAATCGATCAGGCAGGCGATGTCGCTGACGCCGATCCCCTTCAGGGTTTCGACCATCCTGGCGACGCTCTCGGGCGTGCCGAACAGGCCGCTGGTCTCGTAGTAGCGCAGGAAGGCGAATTCCAGGATCGCATCGCGCTCGTCGTCGGCAAGGTCCGCTAGTTCGTCGCCGCCACCGGCCTCGCCGGATTTCGGTTTCTTGAAGGCCGGGAAGGCCCAGGCATAGTGCTTCAGCAGGGACAGGGAGGTGCCGAGATAAGCCTTCAGCGGCTCGCGGACGATCTCGCGCACCGCGTCGTCGTCATCCGATACGAAGGTGTGCAGCATGAGGGACACGATGCCCGTCTCCGGATCGAATCCAGCCTCGGCGCGGGCCTTCCGGTAGGCGGCTATCTTCGGCGCAAGCTGGTCAACGGTCTGTCCGAGGAGATGGGTCAGGAGGTGAGCCCCCATGCGCCCGGCCTGCTCGAAGGTCTCCGGGTTGCCGGCCGTCGTCACCCAGAGTGGCAGTTCCGGCTGGACCGGGCGCGGCAGGGTCTGGACCTCGATGTCCTTTCCCAAAGGCCCCGAGAAGGCTACCTTCTCGCCGCGCCACAGGCGCTTCACCAGCTCCGCGTCGCGGAACATGATGTCCTTCGCCTTGGCATAGTTCTCGGGCATAAGGATGAAGTCGTCCGGCTGCCAGCCGGATGCGATCGAGATTCCGACGCGACCGTTGGAGAGATTGTCGACGACGCTCCAGGCTTCCGCCACCCGGACGGGATGGTGGAGCGGCAGCACGACCGATCCGGCTCGGATCGATACGTTCTGCGTGATCGCCGCCACGGCCGCCGCCGTGACGGACGGCTGCGGATAGAGGCCCCCGAAGGCGTGGAAATGACGCTCGGGCGTCCAAACGGCCGAGAACCCGTTGCCGTCGGCCCAGCGCGCACCGTCGAGCAGCAGCCGGTACTTGCCGGATCCGGCGCTGTCAGCCTCGCTGCCGGAGAAGTAGAACAGGGAGAAGTCAATCCCGCCGGGCGTTGCGGCGTCGCGCCGATGCTCCACCTGCGGGGCCGCGCCGGGATCGCGGTCGCGGTCGCGATAGATCACGACCTTGAAGCCGCGCGTCAGCGTGTAGAGAAGCTCCAGGACCGAAATATCGAAGGACAGGCTCGTGACCGCAAACCATGTGGCCGGCGTCTGGTGATCGACGCGCTCGTCCATGCCGGCGAAGAAGTTGACGACGTTGCGGTGTTCGAGCAGAACGCCCTTCGGCAGGCCGGTACTGCCCGAGGTGTAGATGCAGTAGCAGAGGTTGGCGGACGTGGCGGCGCTGCCGGGGCGAGCCGTCGGGAAGCGCCCAATTGTGGCGGCATCGCCATCCAGGCTCACGATCCGGGTCACGCCATCCTTGAGGGATTGCAGCGAGTGGGCGACGTTGCTGAAGGTCAGGATCACGCGGCAGCGGCTGTCGGCGATCATGTGCTGGAGCCGGTCGGCCGGATAGGTGGGGTCGAGCGGCAGATAAGCGCCGCCTGCCTTGAGCACGGCTAGGACCGACACCAGGAGATCGAGGCCGCGCTCCACATGGATGCCAACGAGATCGTCCGGGCCGACGCCGAGAGACTGCAGGTAGGCGGCGAGCTGGTTGGCGCGCCTGTCGAGTTCGCCGTAGGTGATGGCGTTGTCCTCGAAGATCGCCGCGACCGCATCGGGCGAGCGGTCGACCTGTTGCTCGACGGCGCGATGCACGAGCAGATCCGGAACCGGCGTCTCCGGAGCGTTCCAGTCCTCCAGCACCAGTCGGCGCAGATCGGCTCCCAGGATGTCGATCTGCCCGACGGGCACGGTGGGATCGGCACAGAAACCGACGAGAGCCTGCTCGAGGCAGCGGACCAGAAGGGCCGCATCGTCACGGTCGACCAGCTCCTCGTCGACGACGAGCGAGCAACGGGAGCCGTTCACGACGAGTTCGGCCAGGATGGTGCGATCGGGCTGCCCGGAAGCGTCGATGCGCAGGCCAATCGGGACGAGCGGGTGGGCACCGGCATTCGCATGCCGAGCGAGTTCCGGATCGCGGGTGACGAGGCTCGTTAGGAAACCGCCCTGCCGCGCGACGCGGTCCATTTCAGAGGCGGCGGCCGCAACGGCGCTGACGAAGCCGGCCTTCATGTCCGCCCGGACTTCGAAGGGTGCCCACGAGGAGACGATCGGTCCGGCAAGCGCCCTGTCGTTCACGATCGTCCGGTCGACGGCCGCAAGATGGAAAAGCTCCTTGCCTGACAGACGCGACAGGACGATGCCGAAGCCGGCGACCAGTGCCGCTGCCGCCTCTGCGCCGAAGCGCCCTGACAGACCGGCCGGCACCGTCACGTCAGAGGTTGCAAAACGGGGCTCATGATCCCGCGCGGCCGTCCGGGCCCAGGGCAGGGTCACCGGCTCCAGACCTAGCAGGCGCCGGAGCCGACCGGCTTCGTATCTCGCCAGCCGGGCACCGAGCGCCGTGAGCGGTTCGCGCACCTGGTCGAGCGTATCCATCCGGCTTCCGGCCGAGAGGCCGAGGTCCTGGAGGGCCTGGGTCATATCGAGCGGAGCTCCGGCGGGACCCGTCAGTGCCTTCAGGCCGAGCCCGCCAGACCCACATGCGACCACGATCTCGTCCGACAGGACCGCAACCACGTCCCCCGGTTCGCCGCAGATTTCAGGATGAAGCTCGACGCGCGTGACGCCGACAGCCATGCCGTTGTGGCGGATGGATGCGCGGCCGAGCGGGTTCGGATAGGGGCCGAAATCGAGCGCGCGCACGAGACGTTCGAGTTCCTTCGCGGGACGGCTCCAGTCGAGCAGGCAAAGCGCCTTCGGCCGGTCGGCTCGGCGGTAGACGACACGCTCCACGGTCCGGCTTTGTGGGGTGCGCCGGACAGCGCCGGCAGCAAGATCGCCGGTCAGTTCCTCGAAGGCGTCGAGAGCTAGTCCGAAATTGCGCGTGTTGATTGACAGGGAGGTCTCGGCCGGATCGACCTCGAAGGTGCGGGACGCGACAATATCGCCCTCATCGACACCCTCCGTCATCAGGTGCCATGTGATCCCGTAGGTGGACGCCCCTTCGATCAGAGCCCAGGCCGGCGTGTTCAGGCCGGTGTAGCGTGGCAGCAGACCGTCATGGAAGTTGATGGCCCCTTTCCGAGGCAGCGCCAGCACGTCGGAAGGGATGATCGCCAGATGCGTGATCGAGAACAGCCAGTCGAAGTTCAAGCCGCGAAGCGCATCCGTCGAGGCAGCAGGATCGGCATCGGGAGTGCCGTCGATGACCGTCAGTCCCCGGTCGGCCGCCCAGGCTGCGACCTTGCGCGAGCCGGCGACCACGGCGACAATCTCGTGGTCGGCCCGCAGGAGAAGCTCACCGCATTCGGTCAGAAGGGTGTCGGATCCGATCAGGACGCAAGCCAAGCGCCCCTCCAGCTGTGTCGAAGTCGTCACGTCAGCCCCCAGCATCGCCTCGTCTCGTCGGACGAATTTTCAGGAAATTCATCCTTCAGGAGGATTATGCGTTCTCGGCCGGATCACAACTGAGATTCCGGGTTATTGCTAAATCTACATACATGGAGCAAAATACATCTTGTGGTCATCGCCTAAATGTATCGGGCCCGCGAAGTACAATATCAGATGCGCCATGTAAACTTGACTAATTTTATAAAGGTCAATCAATAATGACAGGATAATTTCTACGGTTTAATCCTCTGCCTTCGAACAGACATTAATATGCCATATGAAAAACTTTGGTAAACGGTTCGGCAAAGCTACGCGCTTTTTTGTTGCTCAACGCGAGATTCCGCCGACAGCGGGATATAATCTTACGAGCCGTGGGGTCATTGGCTGCAAGAACAGCGCGGTAGGCACGTGAGGAATGGGGACATGCTGGAGCTCCCGACGCACCATGTCCATTTGTGGTGCCTCACCATGAATCATTGTTCGTGCGATCTAACTTTTTGGGCTAACCTGCTCTGCGCTGACGAACGCGCCCGTGCAGATCAATTGCGCGATCAGAGAGATCGGAGCTTTTTCATCTGGTACCGCGGCAATGTCAGGGGGATTTTGGCGTCTTACTGCGGATCAGCGCCTCAAGAGCTGCAATTTCGGACCGGCCGGTTCGGGAAACCGGAACTTGGGGCCCCCTTTGACGTGCATCAGCTTCGCTTCAGCATTTCACATTCTAGCAACCGCCTGGTGATGGCCATCGTACGCAAGAGTGAAGTCGGCGTCGATATTGAGCAGATCCGGTCTATGCCGGATCTTCTAGATCTTGTTGACAGCGTCTTCTCCGGACGCGAGCAATCTGTGTTCCGTTCGCTTGAGGAAAGCGCCAAGCTGCCCACCTTCTTTTCCGTTTGGACGCAGAAAGAAGCCTATCTCAAGGCACGTGGACTTGGGCTCAACCGACCTCTTAAGGATATCGATGTCGGCCTGATTCCTGTTGAAGCGGCAGGCCTCATCCGTGATGGCTGGGATCCATCGGCGACGAAGCAATGGTCCTTGACGGCATGGTCGCCGGTACAGAGCTATGCGGCAGCCTTGGCGATCGAGAGCGGGCATTGGCATGTCCATCACATAACAGATGGGTCCCTATCACTCTGGCCGCATGCGCTCAAACCGGGACTGGACGGCGCGATTATTTTGAAGTGACTCAAATGCTCAAAAGCATTAGGATTACCTACATAAACTATGAACGGTAGTCACAGGAATAAGAGTTAGTTCCTTTTATATAAACAAATATATCTAAATCTTCTTTGAAGCTCTGTGGCTTCGTATGTCAGCCTAATGGCTATGCCTAGGCGTAAATGAGGCAGGGGCGTCTCACCAGCAGATGACGTGGTGAACAACGAACAGTCCGGCGGTTGCACCCGCTTGGCTGACGGCGAGCTGTCGCTTGTCGCTCCCTCTTCTCAAAGTCTCTGGGCACCGCACGAGACTGCGGATAATAAGTTGGGGGACATGTCGATGTCGAATGCCGTTACCACCTCTCGAACTCTTGGAAAAACTATCTCCGATGACACGGCCCTGAACTGGCTGAGCAATGCACATGTGCCCGAAATCGTTCAAGATGTGACATCCGACGACGGAGTGTCTTGTGACGACCTCGACCGAGAAGTCTACTGTCTACAAGGATTCCCGATTGATTCGATCGGCATGCAAGAGGTGATGCCGCGGTTGCTAGCAGCTATGGTTCCGCATTCCTCGTATCTGCTCTCCACACCTAACTTGAACTTCTTAGCCGCGAGCCAATCGGATGCGGGATTTCGAGAATCCCTACGGACGAGTGATCTCTGTCCACCCGACGGGATAGCACTAGTGTGGATCGCGCGACTGTTGGGAATCCCCATAAAAGAGCGGGTCGCCGGTTCCGATATCTTCGAGGCTTTCGTCACCCGCGAGAAGCTGCAGAGGCCTATTCGTGTGTTCCTGTTCGGCGGTGCTGAAGGAGTTGCAGCTATGGCCGCCGAAGTGCTCAACAAGAACGCAACCGGCGTCATATGTGTCGGGTGGATAAACCCAGGCTTTGGCTCGGTTGAGGAGATGAGCCATTCTCACATCATCAACGCGATCAACGCGAGTGGAGCAGATTTGCTACTCGTTGCACTCGGGGCTGCAAAAGGGCAGGCATGGTTGCAACGCAATCATCATATTATTCAGGTTCCTGTCCGGAGCCACCTAGGCGCGACGATCGCGTTCGTAGCCGGGACCATCAAGCGAGCCCCGACGACAGTAAGAAAACTCGGTCTCGAATGGCTGTGGCGCATCAAGGAAGAGCCAGTTCTTTGGAGACGCTACACCAAGGATGTGTCAGCACTGTCCGCGCTGATGGTTACGCGCGTGTTGCCCCTCGCCTTTGTCAGCCTGCTGGCACGTGCAAAGCGAGCCGTAAAGCAGCGGAAATGCCGAACCATGGTGACATCGACAGCGAAGGAGGCGAAGGTTTCTCTTCTGGGAAGCGTCAGCGCTAGCGATGTCCCTGCGCTAAGAGCAACGTTCAAACAAGTCATCAAACGCACGGATCACCTGAACGTTGATCTCTCTGGTCTGAACGACATCGATGCCCGCGCCCTCGGTCTCCTGATGATGCTTAGGAAGCAGATGATCAGCAAGTACGGTTCGTTCAAATTGTCTAATCCACCAGTGTTCATCCGAATCCTCTTCCGTCTTCACGGAATAGGCGATCTTCTGAAACACACCACAGACCTTGAGAGCCACCATTCACAAGGTAGCGTTAGGTTATTGAAGACGGATCTATCGATCCAGACCAACGTTTGAGGGCTCAAGCAACACTGCACCGTCAACTTGGGACTTGAAGAGACGGCATTGACGTCAAGTCCATTCAGGTGGTTTGCGAAGGCGACCTCCGTCTCATGTGGATGACGAGAGTGATCTCTTTGAGAAATGACACGCAGGGTTGGTTTCACAGCGCAGCTATGTCAGGACGAGCGGCATTGACCCTGTAGACAGGCCTCGTGCAGCCCGTCTGGGCACACTGGCTCACCGGCCGGACAGTTCCGTGAGCTCGCGCAAAGGCAAGCCGTTACATGCTGGTGTGAAGATCACAACAATAACGGGCCGGGTGGGTACGTTTCGCCCGAGGTAGCGGTTCAACCTGCTCCAGTAGTAGTCGGCTCGGGTCCGCAATAGCGGCTGCTCAGAATAGTTCCTCCCGTTGAACAGGTAGACGAGGTGATGATCTCCAGCGATGCCCGCTACCAGCGACTGCTGCCATCCTTGAGGCATGACATCGTTTATCCGGACCCTGCAAGCTCCCGTAGCCCCCGATATCCCGGCCAAGTTCTCGCCGGGCGACACCTGATCCACCTCTAAACCATGCTGTTCGAGCAGCCTCGCTGCCTCACCCGAGAATCCCGGTGCAGGGGCCATAGGGCTGGTAAGTAGCATGAGACCCGGAAGCTTAAGGGACAAGGTTACCGCCAGCACTAGGCCGATCGCGCCGCTAAGTGCTGGCGGAAAGGTCACAGCGGGTCCCGTATACGGCGGAACTGGAAGATCGCGCCGCGTGCCGAGCAGACAGATCGTCACCGTTACTCCAAGAGTTAGCCAGCTTGCTACGGTTGCGCCGACCGGGCCGTGGAGCAGATCAAAGTGGTTTCGATAGAGACCCATCAGGCTGATACGGGTGACATTGACGACCGCAACCGCAGTGCACGCGAGCACAACCCAGCCGATATCGCTTGGCGAACTGGGGCGATTCAATACCTTGGCGATCGTTGCCCAGCACAGAAACGCCAGAGAGATGTTGGCAAGCGAGGAACAGCCAGGTGCGATCCAGAGATATCCCGAGCCATCGGCGAACTGAATTGCGTTACCGAGGCGAGGTGTTCCGACTATCCAGCCTACAAGCGTCGCATCAGCCTGCAGAATAGCCTCGCTTAGCATCACAAACAGAAGCCTGGACCAGAGCATCGGAACCGTCAGGGCCAGAAGGATCCATGCACCTCGCTGGAGAAAGCTCGCGCTGGGTGAGGTCCGCAGAATGTGAATGGCCAAACCAGCAATGGCGAGCCAGCTTAGCGGGGCGATTGGCACCAAAAAGGCAAGAAGTGCAGCAGCCGCTACAATTCCATCCAACCGGCTTATTGGTTGCAAAGGAGTGCGCATCAGGAACACAAGGCTGATAGCCCAGGCGCTCCAGACAATCACGCTGATACCGAAGGTATTCGCCAGTGCAGCAGCGACATCGGTTTCCGCTAATGCGAGGCTTACCCTATCACTGATGCCGTTGGCGAAGCCCACCACCACTAGGCTGGCGAAAAGGAAATTGCGGGAAGCAAAAGAGGCCTCGATCGAGTGTCGCCGGATTGCCGTCCCCAGAGCTGCCGACGCTAGATTCGAGCGCCATCGGTTAGCCGGCAGGCCGTCCACTTATTCGACCTTGCCACGGTTGCGGAAACGGCGCACCAGAACATAGCCGCCTGCTATGATGAGGAATGGCAGTCCAGCCCCGGCGATCGGACCGGGCGCGCCTTTGTGCGAACCACCCGATGCTCCGCCACCGCCATGTTGACCCCCATTGTCACCACCGCCCACCCATGATGGGTTCCATGCACCAGCAGCCTGAACAGCGCCGGAGCTGCCAAAAACTAAGCCGCAAAAAGTTGCCGCCGCGATGAGAACTTTCTGTAGATGAGACAATGTATTCTCTCCGTACATGAATATGTACCTAGACATTACTATGGAACCATGAGCGTTGGCTCCCGGCGCATTCGGGTACACCATCACCCCTTCGGATTAGCCCATCTTCAAACAATGTCAGGTTGATAAGGTTGAGCAGAGTGGACAGCCTTGCACGACCGCGCAATTCGGTAGGCGGCGGGGCGGCGCCACGAATGCGGAACAGGCACGAGATAATAGCCAGTGTTCTGCGAGCAGCTCATGCGACAAGCAGATCAGCGGTTCTGTCGCAAACTCGATTTATCCATGCCTATACTTGCAGGCTTGCGCTGACCGGCTGCTACAAAATCAATTACTTGGCGCCTTGGACACGCCGCAAAATGGCGCTGAAAAATGCTTCTGCTTCGAGATTGCGATAGAACCTCCTGGAGGATGCACGAGACTTCAGCTCATAGTTGGTTTCCGCCATTTTCAAGCGGCATCGCCCCAGCACCAGGAAGCGTTGTACGATTGCACGACAACAGAGAGGAGGGAGCCTCTCCCCCTCAGTGCGGCTAAGAAACGTAGATCGGCCCCAGATGAGCTTTCACCCTAGCCGGTGGTAGCTATATGGTTGCTAGACGGATAGAAACCGACCTCAATGCGCCGGTAAGTCATTGAGTGTTATGGTAAGTGCGCTGGGACTCGAACCCAGGGCCCTCGGATTAAAAGTCAGAGCGTCTCTCGGCCTTTGAAAGGTCTCACGAACGCGGCAGTATCGTCAGGCTCTGGAATCTAACGGGGGGTTGCTGAAGAAGGTGTCTTCTTCCGCGAGATCTGCGATCAGCTGCGCCAAGGCCTGGGCTGCCGACCGCACCTCTTGCCGCTCATCTGCTGTCAGCTGCCCGATCGGAGCACTCCAGCGCCGGTCCGACCCGGGGTTCTCGACCTCCGCTGTCTGAAGCGAAGGCCCGTTCTCATCCCAGCTCACGGTTAGCTTTGGCATTGGACAACTCCCGCAGGCGTTGGTTCTCTCAGCCTGTTGCCGAGACTACCTGATCCGGCTGGGGACGAGAACTGCTGCGTGCTATCTTTCCGGGGCGTTCGTCACTGACCGGCCAACCCACATGATGCCAGTAGGTGCCCTGGCACACCTCATCGGTGCGGCTTCAAGCTCATCATGATCATCATCTTCAGGATCTCTGAGGAATGGTTCGATGATTGCACCTCACCTGAGCCTCAGGACTCACTGGATCAAGGCCGACAATCAACCGTTGCAGGATACCCCGCGTTTTGTGGTGGTGCTGATCGCGATCCTGGCCCTTGTGAACGTGTCGGCCACAGTGCTGATGTTTGGAGGCTGGGCCACCATGATCTATAGCATGACTGAGCTTGAGCAGAGCATCACGGATCATCTGACCGAAGCCCGCCACTGAGCCAATGGAGTCAGTTCAAGTTTGAGGCTCTGAATCGGATCTGAGGCAAAAATAACCCGGCACAAGGCCGAGCTCTCTCGGAGACGGTCATGAGCATCAACACGTCTCTCATCAACGCTGACGCCATGGAGCCGTTCCAGAACTGCCGTGCTTAGGAATTAGCATCCTACAGCTGATTGCGGTTGCGGCCGCGGCTCCGGGAGAAGTACCAGATGGCTGCGGCGACGATGATGGCGAGCACAATGAGCCACCAGTAATCTGCGAGACCACCCCCTGTGGCGGCATCCCCGACAGGGGGCGAGCCGGGAGTAGCAGGCGGGGTCTGCGCCCAGGCCGAGGAAACAGCCAGGAAGATAAAGCCTATCAGTGCCGTGAGTTTGCTCATGATTGCGTCTCCGGTTGAGGAGGCCCAGCACAGCCACTCGAAGCTATTGCTAAGCTGGCCTCATCAGGGAACGCTGCTTGGCAGGTGGGGTTCCTGTGCTCTCCAACAATGGCCCAGCGGCTCATGGGTCGTATTTGATCTTGAACCGGCGCTCAGCCTCAGCAAGTATCTTCGTCAGGAGAGATAACGCTTCTCGGAGGGTTCGATGCAACCGTATGAGCAAAACCAACACGCCTATGGCACCGGCTTTGCCCGGACGGCGGCTCAGGTCGACCAAG
>NZ_JACXAB010000044.1 GCF_014699075.1 Microvirga sp.
AAGCGATCGAGGCGGCACAGGCCAAGGGCATCGTGCTCATCGCAGCGGCCGGCCAGAACGGTGCCGGTGGCGAGACGCCTTATCCGGCCGCCTATCCAGGGGTTGTGGCAGTCACCGCGGTGGATCAGGAGCTGAAAGTGTACCGGCGCGCCACGCAGGGAATGTATGTTGATCTCTCTGCGCCTGGGGTGAATGTCTGGACGGCATCGGCCCAGGGCAGCGGCGCCCTGAGGACAGGGACGTCCTATGCGGTACCTTTTGTGTCCGCCGCTGCTGGCCTACTGCTTGCATCAAACCCGGAGTTGGAGACCAAAGTAGTACAATCCCGCTTGGAAGAGCATACCCGCGACCTTGGCAAGCCCGGGTGGGATCCGACATTCGGGTTCGGCCTGATCCAAATAGCAGGTTTGTGCGCACCGCCTACGGGAACACCACCGATCGCCGCAGCCAGAAGACGGTCCAGCGCTCTGCCTTTCAAGGCGCAGACTTCAGACGTGCCCTGACACCTGTGAAGGTCTGCACCGAGTCAGGCAGTGAAATTCCCCGACCTTGAGGAACGTCTGTTCCCGCGAGGTTTGCTGCCCTTAGGCTCAGGTCTCAGGTGGGCCATTCTCGGACCTTCGCCGAGGCGACATTATTCTGCACGATAGCGGTCCTGGTGCAGTTCCGCCCTTCGCCTTTGTCAGTGTTACGATGCGCGGTCGGCCCGCCGCAGGATCGAAATTCTGTCATCTCCCAGCAAGGACTCAGCAATTCCAGCGCTGAATGTATGTAGCAGATTGCCCCCCTCTTCGACATGCCTAGGGCATCGGACGAGAAGTCGGATCCGGTGAGTTCTGCATCTTAGCGGTCCTGGAGCCATCGCGACGCCGTCAAGGGTGCGTCCACTTAACAGTCCGATGCTCCAGTCGGCGGATGGGTAGCCCTAAACCGGTCTATGAGGCGAGAGCCGAGGTCTGACCCGGAACCCGGGGGATCAGCAGGAACTCCTCGCCGCCCATGGGGCCAAGCACATCCTGCATCCGTACCATGTCGCAGCAGGCATGCGCAAAATGACTTTTTGGCGCAACGCGGTTCAGTTGGTGGAATTAAGTTGAATGTGACGATCTAAACCAGCGCCGGAAGCGTACCTGAAAAGCCCAAGTCAGAGGCAGGTTTCGGCCGGCCGAGAAGATAGCCTTGTGCTTCAGTGCATCCAGCGGCCCGGATTTGGGCAAGTTGTTCGTCTGTTTCCACCCCTTCGGCGGTAATCGACATACCAAGACCTCTGCCAAGCCCGACAATGGAGCGGATAATCACCATGCAGTCTGGCCGTATGAATAGCTCCCGCACGAAGGATTGGTCGATCTTAATCTTGTCGAACGGGAAGCTGCGTAGATAGCTCAGTGACGAATAGCCTGTACCGAAGTCGTCAAGAGCAATGCGAACCCCGAGATTACGAAGTTCGTGCAATGCCGTCACCGTTGTCTCATTCTCCTCAAGCAGTGCTGACTCCGTTAACTCCAACTCCAGCCGGCTCGGATCGAGGCCAGTTCGCATCAGCGCTTTACGGACGCAAGGTAGAAGGGTGCGGTTCCGAAACTGGACCGGTGAGATGTTCACGGCCACCTTCATGTTTTCCGGCCATGTGACTGCAGTCCGACAAGCTTCGTTGATGACCCACTCGCTAAGAGAGGCGATCAAACCAATATCTTCCGCAATTGGAATAAACTCGACCGGAGAGACACTACCACGTACGGGATGTCTCCAGCGCAACAGGGCCTCGAAGCCCGTGACATCGTTTGCTTGTAAACTGACCTGTGGCTGGAAGGCTAAGTACAGCTCATTATTCACCATCGCCTTTCTTAGATCGACTTCAAGTGCTCGACGCGCCTGGAGCTCGATATCCATTTCAGGCTCGAAGAAACGGAAGGTACCACGCCCATCTGCTTTGGCACGGTACAAGGCCATATCGGCTTGCTTGAGAAGCTGCTCCGGAGACGAGGTTCCCAGCTCCGTAGATGCAATGCCAATGCTCGTTCCGATAATGATTTCATGCCCATCGATATCGTAGACGGATCCTATCTCCTTCACGATGCGGGATGCCAGAATTGTGCATTCCTGAACTATGTTGATAGGTCCTGTGAGAATGGCGAACTCATCGCCACCGAGCCGGGCAATGACGCTATTGTCTCGGACGCACGCCTGAATTCGTGCGGCAACAGTTTTCAGAAGCCGATCACCAGTCTCATGCCCTAACGTATCATTCACGTTTTTGAAGAGATCAAGGTCAAGGTAGAGAACTGCGAGGGTTGATCCGTCATTGGGGGCATTCTCCAGCGATTGCTCCAATCGCTCTTGGAATAGGGCGCGGTTTGCAAGGCCGGTGAGTGGATCATGATGAGCCAAGTGGGTGAGGTCTGCTGCGAGGTTACCCACTCTGCGATAGGTTCGCTCGAGGAGGATGTTGTGCCTTGCAAGTAGCCCTATAAGGGCAAGCCCGAAAAGTATCAGGAAGCCGACAACGCTAGAGAAGATCCAGTGAAGCTGGGTGAGTTCCTGCTGGTCGTCGGAAGTGAGTGCCGTCCCATGTCTGAATGTAACTGCTGCGAACTGCGTAAGGCTGCTTTGGAGAGGGTGAAGGCTTTGCAATGCCGCTAGAGCGTCATCGGGGTTGTTGAGACTCTCGATTAGAGGAGCGGCATCGTTTGTAGCGCCAGCAAGTTTGCTAATAGTTCTTTCGAAGCTAGGCTCTCGCTCGATGAGAACGCGGAAGCTTCCTTTTGCTAGACTATTGATTGTGCCAGCAAAGATGTCAAAGCGGGTCTGGACCTCTTCCTTTTCTCCATCGCCGTTCTCATCCTTGAACATTCTAAGAGACTGATCGAGTTTCATAAACTCGCTGAGTGCTTGCTGCGCCTGCCAAGTCGGATTGTAGCGAGAAATGCGCCTTAACGCATCCTGACGCTCGGCAATCACTACTGTGAAATATATCGCTGCAAGCAGAAAGCCGCTAACAACCACAGCAAGCAAAAGTTTGAGTATGCGAAATGACAAACGCCTTCCCCTAGACGTTCACTATGTCTCGCAAACACGAGAGTATTAGTGGCCACTATATATATGGCATATGAAGCTTAATAGCTGATTATTCTTGACTTCACGCAGCTTTGACTCCTGAAAGGAAATGCTCGACTTCCTGCCCCAAACTGGCGGAATGGCGGGACAACTCCTGGGCAGACGAGAGAACCTGGGCGGCAGCCGCCCCCGTTTCGCCCGCCCCTTGGCGAACCGCGCTGATGTTGCCGGTGACGAACTCCGTGCCACGCGCGGCTTCCTGCACATTGCGGGCGATCTCGGAGGTAGCGGCCCCCTGCTCCTCCATGGCAGCGGCAATCGCCACCGAGATCTGGGACATCTCACCAATTGTGCTGGCGATCGCCTGAATAGCCTGCACGGCGTCCGTCGTGGCCTGCTGCACGCTGGCGATCTGGTTCGAGATCTCATCAGTTGCGCGGGAGGTCTGACTCGCCAGTTCCTTGACCTCGGTGGCCACTACCGCAAAGCCCTTGCCGGCCTCACCGGCGCGTGCCGCTTCGATAGTGGCATTCAATGCCAGCAGGTTGGTCTGGGAGGCGATGGTGCTGATGAGCTGCACCACATGGCCGATTTTCTCGGCCGAGGCGGCCAGCATCTGCACAGTCTGGTCGGTGCGCCGAGCATCACCCACCGCGCGCCCGGCGATCTGCGAGGAAGTATGAACCTGAGAGGCGATCTCCCGGATCGAGATCGACAACTCTTCGGTGGCGGCCGCCACCGTCTGCACGTTGGCCGAGGTCTGTTGGGCGGTTGATGCGACACCCACCGACTGCTGAGTGGTTCTATCCGCCACAATGGTCATGGTCTGGGCAGTCTCCTCGAGCCCGTTCGCCGCCGCCGAGAGGCGCTGAACCAGCACTCCGACTTTCGCCTCAAAGCTCTGGGCAAGCTCCGCCATCATGCGGCGCTTGTCGGCCTCGCTCTGCACGCGAGTGCGTTCTTGCGCGGTTCGCAGGTGCTCCATTTCCTGAGCGTTGTCACGGAAAACCTCGACGGCCCTGGCCATTTCGCCAAGCTCATCACGACGTTTTGCGCCGATCACGTCCACGCTGGTGTTACCGTTGGCCAGAGCTCTCATGGTTTTGGTCATCTCGCTGACAGGCCGTAGGACCCGACGAAGCAAGTAGAGGCAAAGACCCATTGTCATCAGAATAGAGAGCACAGCTGCGGCCGTGTTCATTCAACGGGTTACGGTCGCTAGGCTGCCAGCCTCCTGCTCGACGAGCTCCGATGCCTCTGCAATCCGGCCACTGATGGTCTCCATCGCATCTTCGAGGGCATCGAACTTCTGCACGAAATCGGGAAGACCCTGCTCAGCCTCCCTCGTGCTCTCAAAGGCCATCTCAACCAGGCTGGAGGCGGATTTCGCATAAGCTGTCAGGGGGGCCTCGACATCAGCGAGAGCGCTGCGGATCTCGTCACTGAGAGCGAGCCCCTTGTTCTCGTCTATGTCTCGTCGAAGCTGGGCCAAGTGGTCGTTCAGGCCCTCCTGGATGTGCGGACGCAGCGTTGGCTCAACCCGTGCCGAATGGAGTGCACGATAGACGTCGCCCCGCAAGGCGTCGTGCATCATGTCGGCGCTGCCTTGGTTGCGGGTCGCATGCGCCAGAATGAGGTTTTGCGAGATGCTGCTCGTGAGAGCAGCATTGCTCCACACCGCGCTTATGCCCGCTCCAAGCCCGACGGCGAGCATGAGGCCAGTAATAATGACAAACTTCGCCCGTAACGACCGCATAACTTCCCCCACTTCCCCAGGAAATCATGGAGTGGGCGATGTTAAAAAAGTCCTACGCTACAGGTACACTCAAGTAATTTATTTGCATTAACATGGCATTGTACTGGAACCGACGCAGGGCACATCGCCTGCTCAAGGTTGGCTCATCAAAGTCAATGGGGCGCCGGATTGCTGCCTCCCTCACAAGGTGCAAGGTCCGGATCGGGTCAATCTTTCACCTTGCGGTCGCCCAACGAACGCCCGCTCATGACCGCCAAAGCGGACCAAGCGATTACGTCTCAGGAGTGCCATGACGAGACGTTCCGTGCCCACGGGCGGTATGCCTATGCCTACTCCGGCAACCCCGTCAGCCGCATGCCCCTGACCAGGCGCTCCGCATCCTCTGGACGCCTGAACGGCTCTTTGGCCGTGAACCGGGCGGAGGAAAAGTCGGGGCGTGAGGCGTGAAGTCCGGCAGCAGCGCTGCGGGCGGCATCGAGTCGCCCCGCATGCGCGTGGCAGGCCGCCAGGAAAGCCTGGACCCAGAGCGGGTTTGGGGACGAGCGCCCGGCGCATCAACCCTGTTGGAGCGAGGCCATAGGGCCTATGCGCATCCGTGAGCCGGACACCCCACCCGAATGGTGTTCGCAGCAGGCCCTCGCGAGAGCCTCAGGCGGAGGAGCTGGCCTGCATCTGCCTGGCCAGTTCGAGGCCCTGCTCCGCAGTCATCGTCGGCGTGACGGTCAGGTCAAAGACGTCATCCCAATCCACGATAGCCGACATGATTGAAGCGACGTTATCCGCTTCGGCCACAGCGATGACGGCGATCTCGGTGGACATAGGCCAGTACTCGGCGATCATCCGCATGCCCGCAGGGTACTCCCAGCTCACGCGACGGGCGATCCGTTCCTTGCCGCTACTCGCAGCCTTTGGCTTGCCGATGACGACAAACAACATGGAAGCCTCCCTGTCATGGCGGCTCCGCCTTTTGGCGGACTGAGGGCCGCCGATCCAGACCATCTTACGCCATTCTGAGGCGCATGTCTGAGGCGCACGGAAAAATCCGCCCTTTGTGGGGTAGCCCCCTCAGCGATGGGCTGGAACGGGTCACCCGCAGGAATCCCCGCCTCCATCGGAACGTCCGGTGACGTAAGGATTGCGGCCCTCGACCCAGGGTCTCATGAGTGTCCATTCCCGAACCTTCGGCAGTCTCGTCTGCAAGCGCGGGCCCAAGCATGCTGGCCCATCCGATAAGGCCCAAGAGCAGAATATGGGGACATGGCCCGCATCGAACGGCCCCCTTTCGTCAGAGGGTCGAGCCCTTGCGCGACTTTTCCTGCTGGACCAGATCTTGGAGGAGCTGGTGGGCAAGGGTCTCATGCGCCACCCGGGGGTTAATTTCGGCGGACTTCCTGCCGTAGGTTGTCGTGACGGTCAGCAGTTTACGGTCAACTTGGTAGGTTCCGGAGTAGGTTCTTCCGTCAACCTTGATGTGGATCGCATGACCTGACATGGGAAAAGACCTCTTCAATGAGAGCGCGCCCACTGCCTCAGCGGAAGGATACTTCCTCTGCTGGCGGGAGACCACACCCCGTGAGGGTATCCCAAGGCGCGTGGGGGCAACCTGTCGTCGCTTGACGCCACCCTACGATGCGGTCAGTGGAGGCGTCGGGTCCAATCGCTCCCGGTTTCCATTCGAAGGTGCGCGCCATGACCACTGAATCCCAAGGAACCCTTAACCCATTGTGGAGCTCCGTTCCTGAGACGGATCGTGCGCGCATCCTTGCTGCAATCGATGAGGCCTTCGACCGGCAGGTCCATTTCCTCTCAGACCTCGTCCGCTGCGCCTCGCTGCGGGGCCAGGAGGCCAATGTCCAGCAACTGGTTGAAAGGGCCCTTCGGCAACGCGGCTACGCCGTCAGCCGCCAAGCCATCGATCCGAGCCTAGTGGGCCGCCATCCGGCGTTTTCTCCGGTCACGGTCAGCTATGACCGATCCTGGAACGTCATTGCGGACTACGAGCCTTCGGTCACTGGGGGCAGGTCCCTGATCCTGAATGCCCATGTCGATGTCGTGCCGGCCGGTGATCCAACCCGCTGGCAGCATCCGCCTTTCGAGCCCGCACGGCAGGGTGAGTGGCTCTATGGCCGCGGCTCCGGCGACATGAAGGCGGGTTTGTCCGCGGCGATCTTTGCCCTCGACGCCATCCGGGCCGCAGGCCTGGAACTGACGGCCCCGGTCCAGATCCATTCGGTCGTTGAGGAGGAGATCACCGGAAATGGAGCCGCGATGGCATTGGCGTCGGGCCGGGTAGCCGATGCCGTGCTGATCCCGGAACCGACCGACGAGAAGCTCGTTCGGGCCAATTCCGGCGTGATCAAGTTCGCCATCACGCTTCACGGGACCCCGGCTCACCCCATCGATATCATGGGTGGCGTGAGTGCGGTCGACGCGGCCATTCGGCTCATTGAGCACCTGCGTCGGCTCGAAGCCCGCTGGAACGAGGAGCGGGCGTCGAAGCTGTTCTTCGATGACGTGGAGAACCCAGCAGCTCTGACGATTGGTACGATCACTGGCGGCGAGTGGATCGCATCCCTGCCCTCAAGCTGCCGCTTCGAGGGGCGCATCGGCTTCTACCCCGGCGACGATCCACATGAGCGCGTGAGGGAGTTCGAGGCCTTTGTCGCATCGGCAGCAGCCGAGGACACCTTGGTGCGGCGCTGCCTTGCCCCCGTGATCGAGTGGGTTGGCGTGGTTCATGCAGGCTACACCCTTGCTCCCGGGTCAGAGGCGGAGGCCGTCCTGACCGAGGCTCACGCCAATGCCAACGCACCTGATGCCGCGCCGTTGGAGGCCTTTGTCATGGCAGCCTATCTGGACGCAGCCGTATATTCGGTTCACGGGGGCATGCCCTCGCTAGTCTATGGACCGATCGCAGAAGATATCCACGCCATCGACGAGCGCGTATCCCTTCCCTCGCTGAGGCGCGTGACGAAGACCATCGCCCTGTTCGTGGCTTCCTGGTGCGGTGTCCGGCCTGCAACGGACGCATTTCAAGAGGAGGCCACGTGATCGCGATGTACCCTTCGGGTCGAGCTCGGTAGTCCCGCAGGCCTGAACGAAGGTTTGCTCATCCCAGCATTGCGGAAGTACGAATAAGGTCAGCCAGGTGCCAGAAAGTGACGTTTACGGTTGACCGCGGGATGTTCTTGTCAGCGGTTATGGGCGACTTTGGGCGTCAATCGTAACAGCAGTCGCTCACGATCCGGGACGCACGACACCAATGACCTACGATCATCCACGATGCCCATGCTCTTGTGAGCACCGGTTGGCCTCATGTGACCCAGAGGGATCACGCACGACGCGGCTGAGGTTCATGCTACCCCCGTGATGCGGCATGCCTTAGGACAAGACACCTGCTGCCGGAGCGATCCAGGGACAGTCGATTGCATTGACAGCTTGATCGGGTGTAATCTTTAGGTTGTTACTGTGCCGCCAGGGGTTGCTATGCCCGGAGAGAGCACTTCCCATGTTATTGGTAGCCCCCGCCGGTTGGCGGCGATCCTTGCGGCAGACATCGCCGGCTACAGCCGGCTCATGGGTTTTGACGAGGAAGGCACCCTTGCGCGCCTGAAGCGGCATCGCCGCGAGATGATCGAGCCGACAATCAATGAGCATTTCGGCCGTGTGATCAAGACGACCGGCGATGGCTTTCTAGCCATGTTCGATAGTCCTCTCGAAGCCGTGCGCTGCGCTATCGTAATCCAGCAGTCGATGGCGGCCCGCAACACCTCGCTGCCACAGGAGCAGTGGATCCGATACCGGATCGGAGTGAATTTGGGCGATGTCATCGTCGATCCGGATGATATCTATGGCGATGGGGTCAATATCGCGGCGCGCCTGGAGAACATGGCTGATCCTGGCGGTGTTTACATCTCAGGCGGCGTCTATGAGCAGATCAAGAACAAGCTGGTCTGCGGCTATCAATCGCTTGGCGACGAGAAGCTCAAGAACATCACAGATCCTGTGCGCATCTATCGGGTCCTGCCGGATCCGTCCGCGGTCGCCCATGCTAGCCATACCAAAGCCAAATGGAACTGGACCGCTGCCGGGTTCGTGGGGCTAATGGCCGTGGCAGGAGCCGGCTGGTATGCATTCCTAACGCAGCGTCCGGCAGGGGCGCCAGAGGCCACGTTGAACTCACCCGCTTCTGTCCCGGCTCAGGCTGCAACGGCCCAACCGCAACAGAATGCTTCACTCCAAGGAGCTGCCAACCCTCCGGGCCTGCCTCCGCCGCCTCCAACCCTATCGGGTGAACTGCCCATTCCAATCCCGGAGGCGTCTCCTGCTCCTACTGCGCCCTCCAGCAATACCCAAGTCGCTGCCGTGCCCCCACCGCAGTCTTTGAGCAAGCCGGTTGAATTCGGAACAGGTTTGCGGGATTGCCAGAGCTGCCCGGAACTGGTGCGTTTGCCCGGGGGCAGTTTCCGGATGGGGAGTAACGAGGATCCATCCGAGACTCCGGCTCATTTAGTCAGAGTTAAGCCATTTGCTCTGGGTCGATACCCGGTCACAGTCGGCGAATGGAACCAGTGTGTGGCCGCGAATGCCTGTGCCTCCCCCCTCGATGGCAATTCCATGGCTCCAGCCCGCAACCTGAGCTGGGCCGATGCGCAACAGTTTGTTGCATGGCTCTCAAAGAGTACCGGACAGGATTACCGCCTGCCTAGTGAGGCCGAATGGGAATATGCAGCCCGCGCCGGAACCGGCGGCCGCTATTGGTGGGGCGACAAGATTGTCCCGAAAATGGCCAACTGCAAAGGCTGCGGCGAACCCTATGATCCACGCCAGCCCGCGCTTGTCGGCAGCTTTCCAGCAAACCCACTGGGCCTTCACGACCTAGCCGGCGGCGTCGCCCAATGGGTCGCGGATTGCTGGCACCCGAACTATCAGGGCGCACCAGCCGACGGATCGGCTTGGACTGAGGCAAGTTGCCGAGAGAGAGTGCTGCGTGGAGGTTCTTGGCGCAACGATGCAAGCTATGCCAGGTCAGCAAGTCGAGCCTATTACGACAGCGGGGTGCGATATCCGGCCCATGGGCTCCGGGTAGCTCGCTCGCTTTGAGAGGGAGACACCTGATGCACGTGATCGTTCGACAGGGTGCACTTGCCGCCGCATTCGTCGTAAGCTTCGGTTGGGCATGCTGGTCGGCTCAGGCGCAGACACCGGCCCCAGCGGACGCGGCTCTTTACATTATCTATCCGGTCGACGGACAGCGGATCCGAGGCAGCTTCCCAGTTCGGTTCGGGCTGCGCAACATGGGCATCACCCATGCGGGCGACAGAACACCGAACACCGGCCACCACCATCTCCTGGTCGATGTAGACGAGGCGATTGAGCCGAATGAACCGATCCCAACCGATAAACAACACATTCACTTTGGCGCAGGACAAACCGAGACCCGCCTTGACCTCCCACCCGGTAAGCATGTTCTGCAACTCGTTCTCGGTGATGCTGACCACAAACCCTTCGCGCCTCTGCTCATCTCCAAGAAAATCACCGTGACAGTATTGCCGCCTCGGGTGCGCAGGTCCTCTCAGATCAGTCGAGCCGATCGAGAGAGCGGGATCCGGCGAAGTGGATCGATGCGACCCTGAAATACGGTGGGACGCCCTGAATTTCGTAGCACGAATGGGCGTAGGTTGCATTTCTCGGCTTACATTGCAGAAGCCGGCTTGATCAAATCCAAAGTGAATCGTGAAAGGTCGTCTGATCAGGGCACCTGCTACAGTTGAAGGTCCGTTCCGGGTCAAACTGAGCCTTTAGGAGTGGACGTGTGATTGTCCGCTTACCCCTACGACTACGGACTCTCGGTCTACTTCGGCTTCATGCCATTTGCCGTTGTTCGCGAGGATTGCATAAAGGCCTGTCTGGCATCTGACGTTGCGACAGAAACCATGGGCTGAAATGCTTAGTGGCGCGCGTTGAACCCCACTGAACCGGAACCGTGGACTTTTACTCCAGCGCCCTCGGGCCAGGGCTCTCGGGTGGCTGCGCTATAGCCAAGAGTGCATCCGCTTTCACCATACCGGCCGAAGGATCTCGATGGGCTGTGCGATTGCGCCTGAGTGATCCAAAAAGCAGGAAGTCGACAGCGTTGTGTCGGTAGAGCCGAAGGTCTTGACGACGCAAAATCCCGTTCCTAACTTGATGAGCGCCAAGGCTCAGACGAGCTTGGCACACGGGCGCCGGCGGTGTCCGGCGCTCTCGGATCCATGTTGCTCACAAGAGGATGTGGCTATGAGAACCTTCGACATTTCTCCCCTGTACCGCTCCACGGTTGGCTTCGACCGGCTGTTCGACATGCTCGATCAGACCGCCCGGCTCGAGCCCATGACTAATTGGCCGCCTTACAATATCGAGAAGGCTGGTGACGACCAGTACCGGATCACAATGGCGGTGGCCGGTTTCTCCCCGGACGAGATCGAGCTCACCCAGCACGGCTCCGCCCTGCTGGTGACCGGACACAAGGGGTCCGAGGACGACAAGCAGTACCTGCATCGCGGCATCGCCACCCGCGCCTTCAAGCAGACGTTCAACCTCGCCGACCACGTGAAGGTAAAGGGCGCGAGCCTGGAGAATGGGATGCTCACAGTCGACCTAGTACGCGAGGTGCCCGAAGCCCTGAAGCCCCGCCGGATCGAGATCGCCACCAACACTCAGCCTGTGATGGCGCAGGACAACGCGAAGCAAATCGAGCACGAGCCGCAGAAGACCAAGGCCGCGTAAGCGAGCCAGCCGCACATAGCCTCGGGCACCTCCCGCCCGAGGCTGGACCGTTTGCAGAACTCAGGAGGGATCCATGCAACAGACCTTCAGAGACGACATCGCGAGCGAGCTTACGTTTCCCCGTCACAGACCCAGTCACTCTTTCACCCATCCGCACCAGGTCCTCGGGCATGCCCTCCTGTCGCGAGGCGAGAAGCGGGCCTTGCTGGCCGAATGGGCGTCCGACGCCTGTTCGGTCGAAGGCCGACCTGGATGGCGGCAGATCCCCGGGTCGGGCGCAGTGGTTGTGATCGACGACATCCTCGATGCCCTCAGGGTGCTGGACTACAGCCATAGTTGACGGGGCGTGTGATGAGAACCGAGCCCTCCGTCCCTCCCGCCCCAAGCCCCATCATCTGGTTGCCTTGGCTTCATGCCAACGCTCGTCGACGCGAAGTCCATACCCTGCCCGACCTGGATCGCGCCCTGGTGGCCCCCGCGTCCGTGTTCGCGTCACCCGACGATGTGGTGCGTCATCGCCGTCTCACCATTGATTGCAAGCGTGAGATCCTGTGGCGCTGGGCCTGGGACGAGTACCTCCTCGACCTGGCGCTCGCCGATGGCATGCCCGAAGGCGAGCCGCCGCGTCTGCCGGAGGTGAAAGCGGCCTTGCGCCTGCTGAGCATCGAATGGAGCCCGGATCCCGTAGCGCCGGCGATGCCAATCCCGCTGTTCGAGCACCACGAGCTTTGCCTGGTGGCCTGAGCTCAAGGCTGCGTGTCGGAGCGCCCAAGCAAGCACCGTGCTCGACCCAGAACCCTCCAACGATGGCGGGCCCTGGTCATCTTTGAGTATGTCGGAGGCGCCGATGAGAAGCCCGCAGCAGGCCGGTCACTTTGGCACTTGGCTACGGAAACCGTGTCAGGCGGCATGGTCTGGATCCACTACTGGGTGGCGAACGATCTTGCACCTCCCCAGAGCCATTGGATTCGCGCCGTCCCCACTACCAAACATCGAAAGTCTGCAACGGGGCACAGTGTAAGGCAGAGCAGACCACATGAAGGTCGGCTTCACCCTGCTCCTGTGGACACTTGGTTTGATCCCCGTCGTGCCCAGCGGCAGGAATCCCTATGCCGTGAGCGGCCACTGACGGCTGGGACTGGCAAGACGGTACAGCCCCTTGCCGGCTCTTTTGGCTTCGTAGCTTGCCTCATCGGCGGCGCGCAGAAGAGCCTCTCCGTCACCGCACTCGGGAGCGAGAGCAATGCCGACAGAGACGTTGATGCCGATCGACCGCCCTTCAATGCAGTAGGGTACGCTGACCTCCGCGATGAGACGCTCGGCCAACCGAACGGCAGCCTCCCGCTCCGTAGCAGGCATTTGCAGCACCGCGAACTCGTCGCCCCCAAGCCTGGCGACCACATCGCCCTCGCGGAGCGCGTGGCGCATCCGATGGGCGATCTGGCGAAGGAGTTCGTCACCCATGGCATGGCCATAGGCATCGTTCACGTGCTTGAACCCATCGAGATCCAAGGCGAGGACCGCGTACTTCTGCCTCTGGCGGGTCAGGTGCTCGGATGCCTTGGACAGGCATTCGCGAAAGGCGGCTCGGTTTGGAAGCCCCGTGAGATCATCATGCGCGGCACGGCGGGCGAGGCTGCGCTGGGCGCGATGCAGGGCCACGATGGTCTGGGCGCCGTGGCGACATGCCTCGATGTGGCTGTACCCGTAAAGCAGGAGCAAACCACCAACGATCTGGTAGCTCGTGTCAGGATGTAGGAGACAGCCGGCGGCAAAGGCGACCAGGACGACGCTGCCGGTGCTGATCGGGATCCAGGCCCGACACGCAACCCGCGTCGACGATTGCCCGGCGCAGGTCGCCATTGTGAGCCCAAGGCAGAGCAACTGGACCCCAGCATCGGCTCCCGACAGGGCCCGGAGCGACATTCCCGCGATCACGGCTGCCATCAGGAGCGAGCCTGCGCCGTAGGCGCACTCCCATCGCCTCGCGGCTGCGGGCGAGAGATCCTTGTCGGCTCTGGACTGATAAAAGGCCGCAAGGAGCCCCAGCCGGATCACCGCCATGACCATCGACAGCCAAGCCAGCAGCCAATCCCAACCGGACCCGGTGCGCCACGCCATCAGCCAAGCCCCGACGACGACACCGATTGTCACCGAGGTGACCTGAGGCAGGGCTGTATAGAGCAGCCGAACGAGATCGGTGTGGATGCGCTCAGAGCGGAGCGGGCTGGGGATGGAGTTTAGGCCAGGCATGCATCGAGTCTACACGAACTGAGGAAATTTTGCCTTAAAGCAAAAGTGCGAGGGCAAGGGCGAGCAGACGGGACTATGCACTCCTCATGTAGTGCAGGAGACGATTGGGAGCTTCGCCCTCAGAACAAAGCAGGAGATTGGCTGAAATGAAGGGGACGTCTTGTTGACCCTGGGTTTTCTGCCAGCGCGTAAGGCCAAGGTTCATTGCGGGGGGCTTTGCTTCAGGAGCACTGCAATGCAAGACACTATCGCTGACCACCCCTGCCGAACCATCACACCTTGGAACTGGGGCAAGCTGATCGGACCCAAGCCGCCTCTGAAGCCTAAGGAGATCTGGTCCATTCGGGTCAGGCTCCAACTTGCGCGCCGCGTCCGCGACCTTGCCTTGTTCAACCTGGCCCTCGACAGCAAGCTGCGAGCTTGTGACCTAGTCGCGCTCCGGGTCGATGATGTGGCACTCAATGGGCGGGTGCGGTCCCGGGCGACCGTGATTCAGCGGAAAACAGGGCAGCCTGTTCAGTTCGAGATTACGGAGCAGACCCGAGAGGCTGTGGGGCGCTGGCTCGAGAAGAAGAACCTGCATAAAGGCGAGCCACTGTTTCCAAGCCGGATCAATCGGCAAAAGCCCATGACAACGCGCCAGTACGCCCGCCTGCTCGGATCCTGGCTTCGCGCGATTGGCCTCGATCCTCTGGCCTATGGTACGCACTCACTGCGGCGCACCAAAGCGTCGATGATCTATCGAAGGACAGGCAATCTCCGGGCCGTTCAGCTTCTGCTCGGCCACACCAAGATCGAGAGTACGGTGCGGTATCTCGGCATCGATGTCGACGATGCTCTTCTGATTGCGGAGCAGGTTGAGATCTAATTGTCTGAGGCGGCTCCCCGATGAGCCGCCTCAGTGCCTACTGCATGTTAACGAGCAAGGTCCGGACCTGAGGCTTAAGCAGCCACAAAGCAAATGGCCAGCACGTGCCAGGAGCCGACCTTCGTGCTCCTGCAGTTAGGGCGGAAAGCTTAGGCCAGGTTGATAAGCTTCCCCATCCGCCATTCCCCTACTGCGACCTGTTCAAGGGCTAGGACAGCATGTGTTCCGCCGGCGAACGATCAGTGTTGGTTCAATCATTGCAAGAAGCCGCAGCTACGTTAGCTGGATGATGCCGGAGTCTCGATGAGGTGGCGGATGCGTTGAATGTAAAGCTCGTAGTAATCATCGAGACCGAATTTCTTGCCTAACTCTCGACAGAGAAGAATCATCTCGAGCGCCTGCGACCACTCCCGGCAACGATAGGCGGTCAGCATGCTGCCGTTCCGTTCGTTCAGTTCCGCGAAGTCACGGCTCGTGGCCACATTGGCGCGCCCTAGGACAGTGAAGATCCTCTCGAGCTCCCGCTTTCCTCTGACCTGCAAATGGTCGATTTCGAGAACGGCGAACTGGGTCAGAACTGCCTGCGCGGTCCGCTCACCGATAATGATGGGAACACCGTAGTGCTTTGTCATTCCCTCGAGGCGGGACGCCAGATTGACCGTGTCCCCCAGGGCCGAGTAGTTGAAGTGCAGATCGGACCCAAAGTTGCCGACGGCACAGAGGCCGGTATTCAGGCCGATCCCGATCCTGAGTGGTGGAACCGGCTGATCGGCTTCACGCTGGCGTTGTTCGTTCAGGACGTTGAGACTGTCCAACATCGCGCACGCGGCCTCGCATGAATTCACCTCATGACGTGGATCG
This sequence comes from Microvirga sp., assembly GCF_014699075.1. GTDB lineage: Bacteria > Pseudomonadota > Alphaproteobacteria > Rhizobiales > Beijerinckiaceae > Microvirga. The sequence goes on from NZ_JACXAB010000044.1 coordinate 15,561, forward strand.
GCGAGCGGGGCGTTCCAGAACGCCATGATGGCGTCGCCCATGTATTTGTCGATCGTGCCGCGGCGCTCCATGATGTCCTTGGTCAGCGGGGTAAAAAGCCGATTGATCAGGGTCGTCAGTCCCTGTGGATCGTCCTTGTACAACTCGGAAATTGCCGTGAAGCCGCGAACGTCCGAGAAGAGCACAGTCAGCACACGCTGCTCTCCGCCTAGGGTCAGCTTCTCGGGTGATTGCGCCAGCTGCTCGACAAGGTCGGGTGAGAGATACTGGCTGAACGCCGATCTGATCCGGTACCGGTCCGCTGAAACGGTCACATAGTTCGTGAAGACAAGAACCGCGTACACCAGAAGACTTGAGATCAGCGGGAAGGTGTAGTCGATCAGGAGATCAAGAAAAGAGAAGCAGTACCAGGACACGCCCAGGGTCACGGCGGCGGTGGTGCCTCCGAGCACAAAAAGGGTTCCGGCATTCACCCTGGGCACCAGTGCGATCAGGGTCAGGCTCAGAAGCGTAGCGAGCAGGATCTCGATAAAGGCCGTGTAAGTCGGCCGGCTCAGGGTCGATCCCGTGAGGGCACCCTCCAAGAGCTGGGCATGCAACTCGACCCCTGGCAAGGCCGGGTGGATCGGGGTGACCTTGAGATCGAGAAGGCCAGCGGCGGAGGTCCCGATCAACACCAGTTTCCCGGCAAGGCGGTCCGTGGACACCCTGCGCTGCAGAAGGTCGAGCGCGGAAACATATCTGCTTGGGTTGAGGGAGGCGAAATGGATCCAGACCCGGCCTTTTCCGTCCGTCGGGATTTCAAGATCATCAACACCGACGCTCCGGACACCGCTGGCGTCCGATTTGATCAGAATGGCTCCCGATCCTGTGGCAACCCGCAGCATCTCAAGGGCAAGTGACGGCACGACGGTACCATCCGCGACCGCCACGACCGGGACACGGCGGACAACACCGTCCTGTTCAGGAATGATCGAAAAGATGCCCTGGCCCTGAGCGGCCTCGTCAAGGATGGGTAGGTTACGCAGCAGATGCGGGAAGTCGACCAGGAAAGGTCGCGGGTCTGGGCCGAGAATCGCGATGCCCGTCTGGATTGCCGGCCGTGCAATTGGCGCCGCTCCCGAGACGCTATACCCCGACTGCCCGAGGACCACCTTCGACGTCCGAATGGCCTGGGCGAAGGCAGCGTCATTGCCGGGCAAGCGCCGGAGCGTCTCCCGTGTTGCGTCGTCCAGTCCTTGGAATGTCTCAGCCGCGACCTCTGGTGAGCTCCGGTCCCGCTCGGGAAAGAGGACGTCAAAGCCGATGACCGTGCCGCCTCGCTCGACGATCTTCGAGAGCATCTCGGCCATGACCGTGCGTGGCCAGGGCCATTGTCCCAGAGCCCGCAGGCTCGGCTCGTCGATATCCACAACGGTGACAAGGTCCTGGCGCGCGGCACGCGGATGCATCAGCTGATATATATCAAACGACCTCTGGCGAAGAGCTTCGATGGGTCCAGGATCCCAGATCCGCAAGGCCAGCAGTCCGACCAGAAGCAGGAGGCCAACAATCCGTCCAATCCCGAAGCGGCGTATCTTTTTCAAGAGAATCGTCACAGCCGTCGTTCCGCTGTGCTGTGGGCAAATACTAGGGTGATCTTCTCGCCTTGGCGGCTGCGATGAAGAAGCGTCTCCCATTGGGCCAGACCGTCAGGAAAGGGATCGGACAGGATCGTTGGCCGATGCATGCCCCCTCACAGGATCAGGTCTGTGGAACGGGGCAAAGCGCCCGCAATAGCCAACTCCGTCGTCAGAACCTCCCCGCTCGCGAATGTGACAACAGCCGACACCGTATTCCCGTCTCCCACGAGCCGCCTCAACCCTCCAATCGCCGTATCTAGGGCAAGCCCGGCGGGCGTAGAGACGAAATCCTCCGGACCGATCCCAGCGAGCACCGTACCGTTCACAAAGAGGTCGATATCGGCAACCGCCCCACTCGGAAGTGGCAAACCGAGGACAGAGATGTCGATCTGGTCTGGTGATGTCAGTAGAGATGCTCCGTCCGTGTTGTCGATCTCATTCAGTTGGGAGAGACTCGCATCCTCGCCCACGCCGAGAGCGGTGATCTTCGTCCCGAAAACATTGTTCAGCGTCGCGAGCTCAGTGTTGATCGCGCCCTGCCCGTTGCCATCAGAGAGGAAGTACAGGAAATTTTCCTCGCCTCCTTGATCCAAGCCCTGCAAACGGTTGTTAGCGGCTCGCAAGGCATCGGCGAAATTCGTTGATCCACTTGCATCGAGATCACGCAGGTAGTTTCCGATCGCCTCATCTCCCACTTGCCCGAGGCTGAACGTCTCCGCATTCACGATGCCTCCATCGGTAGGATCGGCTGGGTCGGCGCTGCCGTTGAATGGGATGATCGTGATGGTGAGGTCAGCGGGAGAGAATCCGATTCCTCTCACGCGCTCGGTCAGGGCGATGAGGCCGGCAATTTCTGCATCCAGGATGGTATTGGCACGTCCGTCGCCGTTAAGATCTCCGACCGGTGTCCCTTCAAATCGTTCCGATGTGCTGCCCGAGATGTCGATCAGGTAGAGAATATTCATCTGCGGCTGCAAGAACGACCCAAGATTGATGGTCAGGCTAAAATCGGCAATTGCAGTCGTGGTGGCAGATGGCGCACTAATGGTGAGCGAGACCGGCTGATCATTATAGTCGAGGATGCTGCTGGTCGACGCTGTTTGTTGAGGAGACGTAAACGTTCCGGTGCCGCGGACTTGCAGCGTGACGTTTGCAGTATCGGTTCCTCCGTTGCCGTCGGCGACGGTATAGTCGAAGGTCACTGTTGCCGTTTCACCATTGCTGAGGGCGCGGAAATCGTCGCGAGGGTCGAACACCAGCTCCCCTGAGGAGTTGCGGAAGACAACACCTTCGGGCGGGCTTGTCCAGCGGACAACGTTGAGTAAATCGCCGTCGGCGTCGCGGTCGTTAGCGCGCACCGCCAGGATCCTAACTCCAGCTTCGCCCACGTCGTCGATGCGGTCGCCCGCTGCAACGGGAGCATCGTTTCGGCCAGCAACAATCCACGAGATCGATGCCGGAACTCGGATGTTGCCATCGATCAGCACGCTGTAATCGACCGTGACGGTCTCAGTCTCCCCGTCACCCAAGTGCTGATAGGATGGATGCGATGGATCCAGAGAGAAACTCCGCGCGCTGTCAAGATATCTCACACCGGGAGGCAATGACGCCGGCACGATCACGAGCGGCAGAGTATCGCCAGCCAGCGTGGCCGCCTCCATTAGGCCGCTCAGCTGTGCAAGCGGTCCGTCCTCGACGGCCGAGCCACGGATCAGTATTGGATCGATTGTGAGGGGTGGAAGAACAACTTCGCGAGGGGCGGCACGCTCTCGGACAACAGGTGTGACGTCGAAGGGCAACAAGTCGGGCAGATCGACTGGCTGAGGCAGGGTCACGGGAATGATCGGCTTGTCGTCGAAACCACTGCTGCCCCTGGGCTGACGGTTCTCAGTAGAATAGAACTGGAAGATGTCTCGTGCGAAATCGTTCTCGCCGCGGATGTCGTCGGCTGTCTTCGCGATTTGGGTGACCTGTGGGTCAGAGCCAGCGACCGGGGTCAGGAGCGTCGCGACACGTGCATCCGACAGCGACGTGATCACACGGGACGGGTTGTTCTTGTCCAGGAGAGCGAACGAACCCACGGTTCCATCCGGCTCCGTCAGAAGCGAGAACTTCGTGGTTCCGCTGAATGCTGCGATCTCAGTCTGGACGGCCGTACCCCTGATCGCCATGGTGGCGACTGGGGTATCCACCTTGAGATCGCCGGACTTGGCAACCCGTCCCGCGACGAAGCCGATGACGCCCTGGACCAGGGTGAACAGCGCCGAGTTCGCATTCGAATCTGCGGTGTACACCATGTCGTTCAGCACCATGCGGGCGCTGGAAGACAGGCTGAAGACTGTTCCGTCGTTGAATTTGATCGTTAGCGACGAATCCGTTCCCGTCTGTACGACGTCGCCTTTGGCGACCATATCGCCGAAGTGCAACTCGACCGGAACGCCATTCCGCAGGACGGTCGCCGACCCCGACACTTTCTCGACACGACCGATCGGCGTCCGGGTTGGCGTAGCATTGCTCGCCTGCGCATATTGTCCCGAGGAATCAGGGCCCGCCAGCATCTCGACGGTAGCGCCTGTGAGGCTCGCACCTTCGGGGGTCGTGATGCTCAGGCGCCGCCCGTCCCGGAAATAGTCCAAGATGATTGCGGTTGTCTCATGCCTTACGAGCAGGAGATCGGCTCCAGTTCTCCGGAAGTCAGCGGAGAACAGGATGTCCTTATCAGGAAAGAGGATTGAGGGTTCGGTGTCAGCACGATTGTTCGCTGCCGCGGCAGCGTCGATTTGGATGTCGAAGACAGTAGTGCCGTCCCCAGATTGGTACACAGCTGAACCCCTTGGGTTCATGCGATGATAATCCTTTAACCCATTCTCTCCTACGGGAATGAAATCTTAGAAGTCGGTACTGCTTGTCGTGACAACTTTAGACAGCCGAAGGTCTGTTGCGGGTCAGGCACTGCCCTTAAGCGCGACTGTGTGAACGTCTGCTAACACCGGGAAAGCGGGTATTCAGTCCACTTCCGCCTGGTGTCCAAACCGGACCTCCTCAGGCTTTCTTACGGCCTTTGACGGCGCTCGCGCGTGCCTCGTAGATGATGCATCCGTCGGCCGTGAGCGCCATTTGCTGTTCGAGGACGCTCCGCAATTGCGCCAAGCCGTCCGGCGGCATCCCAGCTATCGCCTTCCCGGCGGGCCCGACCGGCACCGTCATCGACTGCCAAAACTCCTCGAAATCAGCAAATTCGACCGAAATGTCGATGGCTCGCGTGCCGATCTGCTCAAAGCCAGCGGCTCGCCAGAGTTCCTCAAGCGCTAGTAACGAGGTCACTTGCGGGTTTGGCGGTGCAGGCGCTTGAAGACCCATCGCCCGCATCGCAGCCGTGAGGGGCGCCGTCGGCGATCCAGCGTTCGTGTAGTCCCACACGTAGGCTGCGGCCGTGCCGCCGGGCTGGAGGGCCCGCCCCATCTCGGTGACCGCCTTGGCCGGGTCAGGCACAAAGTGGATGACCAACGCCATGACCGCGATGTCGAAGCTGTTGTCCGAGAACGGGAGATCCTGCGCATCGCCAACGTGGAACTCCACCCGGGTCAATTCCCTACGTCCACGGGCAAAGGCCAGTTGCTCGGGAGATGGGTCGAGCCCGACCACCGCTGCGGGAGAGCAGCCCAGGATCACCTGCTCGGTGAAAACGCCGGTCCCGCACCCGATGTCCAACCATCGGCGATCGCTCGGGGCTTCGATCCAGTCGAGGAACACGTCACCGACGCGGCGACTCCAGCGACCCATGAGCCTCTCATATGCGGCGCCATCCGTGAACAGTTGGTCAGTCGGGGACATGCGGTGCCTCGGACCTTGTCGCTTGGTTCGTTCACCTATCGGCTAACGAGCGGGCTATCCTTATCGCGTGGCCAGGTCTATCCGCGCAAGTGTGATCAGCCAGGTGGAAAGCCCAGGCCCAGTGCCGCCGTGGGTCAGGCAGTGAAGTCCATTCACTTTTCGGAATGTCTGGTTCCGTGAGGATTGCTGCCCTCGGCATAGCGTCTCAGGTGTGCCAAATTCGGTCGTTCACCAATGTTGTCCTAACGACCGGTCTGTCAGCCGGAGTTGGGCGAGAGCCGGCATATGGTAAAGCCCCGGCTCCAAGGTGAATGGGCCGGATACGGTCGCATCTTGTTGTTTCGGGACATAGCTATGTGCCAGGCGTGCGCTGCTGGCTTGGCCATAGATCTGCTGTAATGGCAGCCGACCCTGATGGATCAGGGAGACGACCATGTCCAGGGCAACAGTCCTTCTGTCCGCGTGTATCGGCTTTATCGGATCGATGGTCGTCTTCGGTGCGGGTGCCGAGCCGAGCAGGCCCGAGAAGGTGCAAGCGGCCCTCGAAAGGTGGCTCGCCGAGAGAGCCCCGTTGGAGAAGCTCACCGGCATCGCCGCCTATATCAGCCTCGGGGATCCTGGGCCGGCCATCGAGGCGTTCGCTGGCACCACTGGCCGGTCTCCCTCCAGCGGGCCCATCAGCCAGGACACCCTGTTCCAGATGGGCAGCACATCGAAGTCGTTCACGGCTGCGGTGATCCTCAAGCTGGAAGCCGCCGGCAAGCTGTCGCTCGACGACACAATCAGCAAGTGGTTGCCGGAGTATCCCGCCTGGCAGGATGTCAGCATCCGGCGCCTGCTCAACATGACCAGCGGGATTCCGAACTATTCCGAGACCGAAGCGATGTCACGCCTGTGGGTCGAGGAACCCCAGCGCGACCTCAGCGCGGAGGAGCTTGTGAGGATGGTGTATCCCACAAGCAGCAACAGACTTCCTGTGACGACGGGCTATCACTACTCCAACACCAACTACATCCTGGCCAGTATGATTGCCGAAAAGGCAGCCGGTAAGACATTCCAGGAGCTGGTTCATGAGCTTGTCATCGAGCCATTCGGGCTCCACTCGACCTTCTACGAGAGTGGCACCTATCCTGAGGCCGTGGTCCAGCGGCTGGCGCATGGCTATTTCGAGAACCCGGCCTGCACAGATTACCAGCCTAAGGATTGTGCGGCATCCTGGAACCTGCCGTTGGTGGGCCGCGATGTGCGCGCCATGAGTTCATCGTGGGCCCAGGCCGCCGGCGGCGCAGTCTCGAGCCCACGGGACGTCAACCGCTGGATGCGAGCGGTGTTCGCGGGTCAGGTGGTGCCAGCCAAACAACAAGGTGAGTGGCTCCGGATGATCTCGACCCGGACCGGCGAAACCCTTGCCGGGCTAACGACCGAGGACCCGCGCGGCTTCTCCCTCGGCTTGGTCCAGGCGATCCTCGGGCCGGCAGGAGCGCACTGGTTCTACGAGGGCGAGACGCTTGGCTATCGCACTCTCTACGTTTGGTTTGCGCAGGACGATATCCTGATCACGGTGCAGACCAACTCGCAACCTGCCGAGGGAATGGACCGGCTCCACGATGCGGTGATTGCGATCTACGAGGCTGTTAAGCCGCTTGCCTCGCCATGACTGGTCGGACGACTGAGTACGTTACGGAATGCGGTAGAACGGATTGGGCAGAAGGAATGTTTGCTCGGCATACCCGACGGTGAGCGCCTTTTCACCCAGCTGCGGCATCGGCGTGTTTGGCGCGATCAACCGGTTCAACTTCCCTGCCGCTATGGCCAAGGAGATCAATGATCTCATCAGTGAACTCACACCACGATAATGCAAGCCATCGCTGGCAGGCAGCGAGCCCTCCCCAAGACGTGACTAGGCGGATGAGTCGTCAACTTGTCCCTATCGGCTCATCTCGGCGATAGCAGGAAGGTTCGATCACAATGGTACGATATCTCCTCCCGCTCCGTTTCCTGATGCTGCTGGCCTGTCTTTGGGCACTGCTTGGGGCGATCTTGATGTTCGGTCTTGCTGGCGCCAAGCTCCAACATGCAGCCGAGGCTCTGTGGCTAGGGGGCTTTGGACAGGCAAGAGAAATTACGGCTGCTGTCATGGGTGCAACGGACGCCTCTCTGTTCGGCGTGGTGCTGATCATCTTCGCCTACGCAATTGCCTTTGGGTTCGTGTTCCGGCTGGATAGCGGGGCACGCGAGAGGGTGCCGGGGTGGATGCAGATCGAGAACGTCAGCGAACTCAAGCACGCGCTGATTGAGGTGATCATCGTCTACTTGGTGGTCGATTTTGCGACCGATCTCGCCACGGGGAACAGCATTCTGTCTTGGGAGAGCCTGGTGAAGCCTGTCTCCGTCGTGCTGATTGCAGCCACCTTGCGGCTCATATCTATTCCCCAATCGCATGAGCACCAGCACCCAGCAGATGGATCATTGCAGGCTCTTTCGCCGTCCAGCAAGGATACGGCCCATCTCTCAGAGAGGCGCCTCGGCCGCTAGCAGGCTGCCGCTGTGTCTAACGCATGAGCAGGCCTTGACCTCCCGCATCAGCAGGCTTTGACCCAGTCGGTGCCGCAAGCTTCTTCGACCGTTTGTGCGCTTCGGCCGGTGTCTGGCTTGATCGCGGCGACTGGTGCCTGGTCGCTCCAGGAAGCCAGCGTCACGCCGACCGCATCCTCGACTGCACGCGGGCTGACCAGGTAGTTGTTGCTGATCATCGAGAAGACCAGCTTGCGGCCGTCCTTGGTCGATACGTATCCTGACAGCGCGGTGACGCCGGTGAGTGAGCCGGTCTTGCCGTGCAGGTTGTTCGCCGCGGACGTGTTGACCATTCGGCTGCGCAGCGTGCCGCCGGTGAACGGGTCGGGGTTGCCCGCAATCGGCAACGCGTCGTACCACTGCTGGAACCACGGCTCCTTCTGTGCTGCCAGCAGGATGTCGGTGACGCTCTTCGCGGTCACGTTGACCTTGCGGGACAGACCAGAGCCGTCGGACAGCCGGATCGTGCTGGTGTCGACGCCGACGCTCTTCGCGTAGTCGGTGATGACGCCGAGCCCGGCGGACCAGCTGCCGTTCGCCTTCACCACCACGCCCATCGCCTTCACCAAGGTCTCGGCGTGCATGTTGTTCGAGAGCTTGAGGAACGGGTTCATCAGTTCGCCGACCGTCATCGACTCGTCCCGGGCCAGTTGTCGTGCGCCGGGCGGAGTCGCGGCCGCCCGGATGTGTCCGTCGACCCGGACGCCCTCGGCGGCGAGAGCGCGGCGGAACACGTCGGCGGCGTACGTGGCCGGCTCCCAGACGGTCACCCACTCCTGGCCGAGCGTGTCGTCGGCGGGGACGGAGCCGGTCACCCGGACGATGTTGGTGCCGTGGTCACGTTCGATCGACAGCGTGTTGCTCGAACCGGCCGCACCAGTCGTCGCGGTGTTCACGAGCTTGAGGACGCCGTTGGCCGGGACCAGTTTAAGTTTCACCGGCGCCCCGACCGTGGCGCCGGGCAGGCTCTCGACGATCGCAGTACCGGAGTCGTAATCGGTGTTCGGCGCAAGGGTGAGGGCCGAGATCTGAGCCGAGTAGTAGAACGGCTCATCGTCCCAGGCCCAGCTGTCGCCCAGCCGCACTTTGTCGAAGTAGGTGTCGTCCGCAATCAGGTCTCCGTCGATCCGCCGTACGCCGGACGTGGCGATCTGCTTGGCGAGGGCGACGTAGTCTGACTCGAGCGCAGTCGGGTCGCCGTACCCCTTCAGATACAGGTTGCCGCGCAATTTACCGTTGCGGACGGGCGCAGTGGCGAGGACGTCGGTGTGGAACCGAAAGCCCGCGCCCAGGGTGTGCATCGCGGCCGTCGAGCTGAATAGCTTCGTGCTCGAGGCGGGCAGCAGCCGGGTCGAGCCGTTCCGGTCGTAGAGCGTCTCGCCAGTCGTCGCGTCCCGGACCATCAGGCCGACCTGAGATCCGGTGAACCGCGCATCGGTGAGCAAGGTGTCGAGCTGCTGCTGCAACCCGGTCGCCTGGACCGCGGCCGGCGCACCGGCCGACTGGCTGAGGAGACCGGCGGTCGCCGCCAATGCCGCCGCAACCGCCACCACTGCACGTGGCGTCGCGACCACTCTCGGTAACAAGGTCACGGATGACTCCTTGGATTCGGCGGAAACCAACTACCGGGAGTCTCCCTCCCTTTGCCCTCGCGGTCCAGTGATCGCGCCGATTGTGTTGTCCCTCAGAGCACCAGCAGCCAAGGCGGACATCCTCAATAGTGACCTCTCTTATGTCGGCGAACATCCGTTTCGGGTCAATCTGAGTCATTCAGCGCGACCGTAACAACGTCCGCTCTCTGGCTGATTCCCGACGTTCGCTGATTCTGGCAGTAAGGTTCGACCTGCGGGTGAGCCGATGGGATCGCGGAGAAAAAGCTAACTTAGTTGAGCTTGCTTCCCATGCGCTTCCCAATCCGGTTTTCTGGGAAGCAAGACCAAACCCAATCAGCATTTAAGTGCTTGATATAATTTGGTGAGCGCGCTGGGACTCGAACCCAGGACCCTCTGATTAAAAGTCAGAGGATCTCTAAGTAGGAAGCCACGAAGGCCAAAGGCTCATTCTATAAGCTGGCTCAGCAGGCAGCGGTCTGCATAAACCGCAGCTTGTTGTTAGGCAAAACCGGAAGAGCCTGATTGCCTTAAAGGCCGAGTAACACGCGGCACCAGGATCGGCTTTCTCCTAGAATATACCAACAAACCACCCCTGAAACTTCGAGAACAGAAAGTTGTCGGGTTCAGACGTGGGGCTCGGTGCCTTCTGTTGAGCAGACTCCATCCGGGTTCTCACCTCTTCTATCGGGAATCCGTCAGCCTGCCGTCCGATGGCTAGTGCGCCCTCCAGAACCTTGAGACCTTCCCGAAACGGGAGACACCATCTCATGCGCGAGGCGATGTAAGCTTCCCGCTCCCGCTCGACAGTCGGCGTATCGGCACAGGCCAAGCGCGTGACGAAGGGCAGCAGATGCTGCCGCTGCTTGTTATCGGCTTGGTCGTTCAGCTGCATCGCCAGCCGGCAGATCGGACGCGAGAAGCACGCCGGCATGTCTTCCACTGAGCGCACCGGCTGGTATGGGAAGCCGGCCGCCACAATGGCGGCTTCGTTGATGCAGGTTCCGCCGTCTTGCCCAGGAAACGTATGCGAGCCGTGTTTCAGTCGCCAGTTCAGAATGTGGTCGAAGCTATCCATCGTGATGCTCCTTGTGGAGTTCCCACTCAAGGATCGTGATCCTCCGGCGCTTCACCTGTCAATTAGCAGCGGCGGTCAACGTCAGCGCCCTACCCGTTGTAGTGGGGCTACAAAGGCTGAGCGAGCATGAGGTTCTGTGGGGCAACTTGTGAGAGGGTCCCCAGGAAAGCGGCTACCAAGCACGTTCAGCCGCTATTCCAACGAGAGCTCTGACTGTGAGGAACAGTGTTGCCCCACAACTCCTTATGCTCTCCATCCAGGCAGGCTGCGCCACGTTTCTTCGGCAGATTGCGGCTGCCCTCAATGAGCGGCACATCAGGAGCGCACGGGGCAAGGAATGGATGGCCACTCAAGTCATGCGCGTGCTGGACAGGGCTGGCGCCGGGGCGTGACGTGGGTTGGACCTCAATCCTGGCCACGCGACTTCACGTTATCCATGGCCGCTCGAAAGCTGACACTCACCCTTCATGCGTTTCGCGATGGCCGACATGGCGCTGTCGAGTGAGGCGAAGGTGGTACTCTCCATTCCGGCCAGTCCCGAGTTGGCGTCTGCTTGGATGGTGAATAGCGACGGGGAGACTTCCGTAATGGTTCCAACAGGGCGCTGGAGCCTATCGCTCAACATCCAAGTGCCTGGTTTGAACTCCGCAGGCGTCACGACCACATCCACGGCATCTCCTCCGTCACGGCAGGATAATTCTTGCGTCGTGACATAGGCTGTCAAGCAATGTCGGGACGGGCCCCGCGGGGTTGATGATGGGGCATGAAAAAGCCCCGTCGGGATTGGTCTGAACGGGGCTCAAGTCACGGAGGACGGTCAAGGAGACCTGTGGGGCAGACCCTCCGTACCAAGATAACTCCCAACAGCGTAGGCAGGTTTCATTGGCCTTCCCTGCCCTGATGAAGATGCTCCCGAAGAACTGCATTGAGCCGAGCGATGTCGCCGTTCCGGTCACACACGTAGACCGCCCCACTCCGCTCACTTGTGACAAAGCGGTTCTGTGCCGGACAAGTCGCAACCTCGACAGCAACAATGCCGAACAACAAAATAACGCTGTACCAAATCACGAACTTCACAAAGGCATACAGAACAAGCTCAAGGTAGCGCATCATGCGAGCCGGGGAGTATCCGACCAATCGCTCCGCAGTCCGGCATCAGCATCATACTACGGCTCGGGTCTCGCAGAGCAGCACCCCAGCAAATTTCAACGAAGTTAAACCCTCCACATCCGTTCCATGCTCATTCCGCATGACAGGGCTGGGCTCGAGCGGGTTTGTCCTGCGCCAGGTGCGCTGTAGATGACCCCTCCTCCGCCACGGGCTCCATGTGGCGGGTTTCTTCCCTCAACTCGGCCACCCCAACAGGTGGCCCATTTTCTCGCTGCCAGTTCGCGGCGCCCTTGCGCTTGTGTCGGCTCACTATTGAGGTTGCGTCATGTTTCTTTCGGTCATTCTTTCCAGCCTTCGCCAATGGCACCGTTCCCGTGAGACGGCTCGCCAGTTGGCTGCCCTGACGGATCGGGAACTATCTGACATTGGCCTATCCCGGGGCGATATTCATCAGGCTGCACGTCAAGGACGGTGAATGCTGCGGGAGGGTGGATCTACTGCACCCTCCCCTTTCCCAAAAATGAACTGACGTACGTCAGTGCGTCGTTGGGCGCGGATTCGCAAGCAGAGGCATCAATGCCCCCCTGAGTTCCGCCATCTGTTGTTCAGTCTCGTTGCGGGCTAGGCCTGCATTTGGATTGACCCGTTCCCGCAGCCGGGCGTTCTCGGCTGCGAGCCGGTCATTCTCAGCCAATAGGATTGCTACCTTCTCCTCGGCAATCTTCAGCCGAGCCCGAGCGTCATCCCGCTCCTGCTCCCGAATCTGTGCACGGTCGCGCCAGAGACGTGAGGCAACGGTTTCGTTGTTGTCGCTCATGAACGGCCCCTCTTTGGTTAGGCAGCCCTAAGCATCTCGACCGGAGCGTCATCAACCGTTTCAGACAATGCCAAACCCTTCAATGTCTCAAGCACCATCATTGGGGCATGCGGCGGGACGAATACGGCGTGTACTGAGGGACAATCAGTCTCGGGGATCTCTTCGGACAACAGGACAACCGGCCGGCCCGGATTGTGCCGATGATACTCATCGGCGAGGAGCCACCCATCCACCAGCCCGGGAAGCCTCACGCGCGTTACGAGCCAGTCGATTTGAGCCTGCTGCTGGCAGAGCGACAGGAGCCCTGCGTTGCCCGTTGGAACGGCCAAGACCTGACAGCCGGCGGCCTGGAGAACGTTCTCCAGCAGCTCGCGTGTGATGGGGTCATTCTCGACGACAAGAACAGTAGCTGAGGCAAGCATTCTGGGACATCGCGCATTGTGTGGGAAACGTGCCGATGTTCTGCCGGTTTGGTTAATGCTTCCTTAAATTGCCCAGCAGTTGGAGCCAGTGCGCCAAGGCGACGCGCCCCGGTTTTGCCAGTTGTCCCGTTCGGCAAATCAGCTCACTCTCGCCTCAGCTGCCTGTCAACGACAGCTGTCGACGAGTCCCGGGGCCGGCACGGATGTACTGCCCTCCTGGGCTCCTCGTCGGACCCGCCATAATCCGCGCTGGCGGCGGTCAAACTGCAGCGCCGCGCTCTGGAACCCCCACGCATCGAGGGCAGCCTCACTCCAGCCGGTCCCCTACAGGGTTCGTTCCGCCGAAACAGGAACTCTTGCATGAACCATGTAATGCCTGAGCGTCGATCGAGTGAACGCGTTCCCGCTGGCTTAGAGGGGTGGTTCGCAAGCGAAACCACTGGCGATCCGGTTGCCTGTACCGTGTGGGACTTGTCTGAGACGGGTGCGCGGCTGGTGATCCCCGCCCCAGCTGATGTCCCCTTGGAATTTCTATTAAGGATCCCACAGGAGGGGTCTGTCGCCAGGGTTCGACTGGTGTGGACTGCTGGCAGCCACTACGGGGTAATGTTTACCGATTGAAGATCGAACCCGACCAAGTCCAAGATTGAGAGAGGTAGAGATCTCGGGCTTGGCCGGGAGTTCGGTTGGGCGACCGGTATCCTAAGATGGGGCAACGCCACTGAATCGTTGGTGAATGCCGAGCAGCCTCTCCCACCTCGGACCCCTCAGGTTACCGTGACATCACCGGACCAACTCCTTGCCGCGTCATTCGGCGGACGATGATCGCTGTTTCATCACGCCTGCTGAGCCACGCTTTGCTGATTGTCATCAGAAGCCGCCGCTAGCCGACGCATTAAAAGAGCGGCAGCGCCTCCACACTCTGAGCCTGAAAGCCGCCATTCCGCTTGTGGCCACGACCGACTGTGCGGCTGAGCGCCCTTGGGTACGGGAGATAGGCGTGGGATGCGACGGCGTTGCCGCCGTCAGGCCGGTACCATCTCTGGCGCATTCTCCCGGAACGGCGCGAGCTGCGCCGCGAGCGCCCGCTGGAATGCGGGCCTCGCCTCGCCGCGCGCCAGGTAGGGCCCCAGAACGGGGTCGGAGGTGACGATGTCGGTGTGACGCAGGATCCTGAGCACCGTCACCATCAGCAGGTCAGCGGCGGTGAACCGGTTCTCCAGCCATTCGCGGCCGTCCAGCCGCCGGGCGAGAGACGAAAGCTTCATGCGGGTGAAGGCCTCCTGGCCCGGCCGCCGCGCCTTCGCCCAATCCTCTTTCGCGTGGAACAGGTCGAGATTGGCTAGGTTGGCGACATGCGGCTCGACCGAGTTCATGGCCGCGAACAGCCACTGCGCCACCTTGGCCCGGCTGACCGGATCACGCGGCGATAGCGCCTCGGATCTATCAGCAAGGTACTGGACGATGGCGGCGCTCTCGAACAGCACCAGACCGTCCTCCTCAATGACGGGAACCTGCCCCCAGGGCTGGATGCTCCGGTAGGCGGGCGCGTCCTTGTCGTCCTGGCCGAGCAGCTTGGTACCGTAAGGCATGCCGGCCTCCTCCAGCGCCCAACGGACGCGAAGGTCGCGGACTAGGCCTTGGGCGAAGTCGGGCACCCACTTGAAGGCGTAGAGTGTGATCATGAGGCGTCTCCTTGAGATCTGGTCTCAACATAGGCCTGCTGGCGATCGAGCAGCCCGCTCCAGCCGGTGATATGGCTGTTGCGGCGCTCGGGGTTGGCGAAAGGCGTCTGGTGGAAGGTTTGGATTGTCTGGCCATGGGCCTCGGCGAAGGTGATTGTCACGGAGGTCTCGATAGCTGCGGACGGTCCCCCGTCCCAGACGAAACTGAAGACGATCCGGCGATCCCGATCAATCTCGCGGTAGACGCCGCTCTGCCAGTTCTCGCCTCCGGTGTTGGAGAGAAAGCAGGCTCGCCACGCGCCGCCCACGCGGAACTCATGGCTGAAGTGGGTGCAGCGGCAGCCCTTCGGTGCCCACCAGTGGGTGCGGTGGGACGCGTCTTCCCACATCCGGAACACCAGCGCGACCGGGACGTCGAACGCGCGCACGATCAGCAGTTCGTCGTCGCGCAAGGGCATTCCCGGGTCGCGGCCGCGCTCGGCCGCGGCGCTCCGGGTGTCAGTTCTCGCGCCCATCGGTGTCTCCTTTTGTGATCGTCGCGAGGTAGGCCTCCATCTTGTCGAAGCTACCCTCCCAGAAGCGGCGGTAGGAGGCGAGCCAGCCGTCCAGGTCTTTGAGCGGTCCGGCCTCCAGCCGACACGGCCGCCACTGGGCCTCCCGACCCCGCGAGATCAGGCCCGCCGCCTGCAGCACCTTGAGGTGTCGCGACACCGCGGGCAGGCTGATGTCGAACGGCTCGGCCAACTCGTTCACGGTGGCCGCCCCGCGCGCGAGCCGGGCCAGGATCGCCCGTCGTGTGGGATCCGCGAGCGCCGACAGCGTCGTGCTCAGAGGGTCTACCGCGGGCTGCATTCGCTCTCCTCCTCGACCCTGCGGTCGTCGATCGCCCGGCGACCGCCCAGCCGCTTCAGCCACGGCGTGGCGTGGAAGGCGCACATGAGCAGGTACATCACGACCATTCCGTCCAGCGGCCAACCACTCCCGGGCCCGCAGTGCGCCTCTGTCGGCCCACTCGCGGCTGCACCGCTTACCAGCGCCATGGCCGCAAAGGTCGACGCCGCGGCGAGGTTCAACCACTCCGCGGTCTCGGGCACGGAGGTTCCGTTCACACCTTGGCGCCCGCGCTAGCGGCCCGGAACGCCGCCTCGCCGGCCTCAGACACCGCGACCCATCTGGGATCCGGGGCGGTGTCCGGTGCGTAGCTGTCATGCCAGTTCCACCACTTATAAGTCGGCGTCTGTGGGTATCCTTCCGGCGAGTCCTCCCAAACCTCCTGGCGGCCGAGCGCCGTCAGGTCGAGGTAGCTCCAAACGGTGCCCATCGCCTCGTCGCCGCGATTGTTGATGAAGTAGGTGCGCACCACGCGCTCGCCGTCACGGAAGAACACGTTGTGCCCGTGCCATTCGTCGACGCCGAAATCGGTATCGAAGCTGTCGGTCAAAGTGTACCAGGGCATGCTCCAGCCCATCCTCGCTTTCAACCGCGTAATATCCGGCTGCGGCGCCCGCGAGACGTAGGCCAGCGTCGTGTCGCGGGCATTCAGGTGAGCGAGGTGCCCTACTTGGTCCGCGCCTAGCGAGCAACCGCGGCAGGCATGCTCGGGCCAGCCGTGCACCCCGGGCTCGAAGAAGGCCCGATAGACGATGAGCTGCCGCCGGCCTTCGAACATGTCCAGCAGGCTGACTGTGCCGGATGGTCCTTCAAAGGTGTAGTCCCGCTCGACCGCCATCCAGGGCATCCGCCGCCGTTCAGCAGCGAGGGCGTCGCGGGCGCGGGTATGGGTTTTCTCCTTCACCAGAAGCTCGAGGCGTGCAGCCTCCCATTCCTGTGGCGAGACGATCGGAGGGGTTTTCATCGCAATGGCTCCTTTCACGCAGCCTGTGCCGGCGTCAGGTTTATTTAACAAATAGGTTAAATACAAGCTCAGACGAGAGTCAACCCCTAACGCCTTGCGCTCGCTGTCGGCGTGAAATCCTGAAGTCACTTAGGATGCTCATTATCCAGCCGGTCCCAGCCTTCAGAGCGGAACGGGTGGAACCCGAGACGGCGAGCCAGTGAGCGGCGGCACACGCGAGAGAGGCGCCCACCACGAAGGCCCTAGAGATTGGGCAGGACCACGTTGCGGCTTGGCCATCATTTCGCATCAGAGCCTGGCAGTGCGACTAGTCGTGGAGGCCACGTCCGCTTTGCGGCATCAATCGCTTGAAAGCGGACAAGCAGCTTTCAGCCGACTCCAGACATCGGGTGTGACCCGGAGCAAGGTCCGGGTTGAGTCATGGAGAGCTATCCAGCTTGGACGTGTGGAGGTCCGCTTGTTGCTCTTAACCTGGTACTGTCATATGTGGACGCTCCCCTTTGGCAAGGGATTTGTTGACGTGTGTGCAAGGTGGTCGGGTGCTGTTGGGGTGGACGGCCCCCTTACGGCATCGCTGTGCCAGAATGAGGTCGTTGCAGATCTCAGACACAGGAG
>NZ_JACXAB010000045.1 GCF_014699075.1 Microvirga sp.
TCAGATCCTCGCGCGACAACCCCGACGCCAGGATGAAGTTGGGGGCCTGCCGCGGTTTGGGACGAGGATCGACGGCCACGGCAGCCATCTTCGCCTCGATCGGAGCTTTTGATGTCGCAGGTGCCTGAGGGGCTGCTTTGGCTGGGCGGGGCGCTTGGCGCTTAGGTTGGGCAGACGTGCTTTGGCGTGTTGTGGTTTTGCTGGTGCTCGCTTTTGCCGCTCCGGTGCTGCGCTGGCTATTGGCATTTCCTGCCTTGGAAGCCTTACTTGTGTTGCCGCCTGTGGCGCTGCTGCCGGCTGCACGGCCCCGTCTGCCAGTGCTTCCACTCGCGCCTCCAACACCGCCGCCGACGCTACCGTCTCCCCTGCTGGCACCGACGCCGCCAACGCCACCACTGGCGCCACCTCCAACACTGCCTCCCACGCCACCGACGCTGCCGCCTCCGACGCTAGCGCCGGCACCGCCGCTGGCCCCAACTCCAAGGCCACCGCTGGCGCTGCCCCCAACACCACCGCTAGCCCCGGCTCCGACGCCTCCGACACCTCCGCTGACGCCGCCACCTCCAACGCTGGCGCCACCTCCGACACCGCCTCCGACGCCACTGCCGCTGGCACCGACACCACCTCCGACGTTGCCGCCGACGCTGGCACCACCTCCCACACCGCTGCTGGCGCCACCTCCGACACCGCCAGCGCCACCGCTGACACCTTCGCCGCCGACGCTGCCGCCCGCACCTCCGACACCACCGCCGACGCTGGCGCCGGCTCCTACATCGCCTCCAAGGCCACCGCCATTGTTCCCGGACCCGCCACCGAGCTGTGCAAACGCTGATCGATTCATGAGGGCGAGGCTGAGCCCGTGGCCGATGTCAAGTTGAACCTGAAGGGGAAGGGCAGCGGCAACGCCTACTACCGCAACAAGACCATGTCGCCACCAGCGTGCCATGACCGCCTCCAGTAACGACGCTTAGCGCCGGGGCTCGTCGTGTGCCGCATGGTCAAGCAATGGAGCAGAGACCAATCGGCAAGTGCGCCCTATCAAGCGCTATGTTGCGCCTCGTTCACTCTATTCAAGATGAAGAAGAGCAATCTAATCACTTATGGCGTCAAAGGATAAGCTTAACAATGAAGCTGCTGTGCTTGTAAGGAGCTGGGCAAATGCCTTCATGCAACCAGGGCTAACGACCGCTAATGGGATGGTCCGGCCGTGCTCCTGCCCCGCTTGCCTGTAAGCTGTGGGGCTTCGAGCCACGCAAGGAGCACGTCCCATGTCACGGTCTTCTTTCTCTGCTGTGATCGCCACCCTGGGCATCGACCTGGGCAAGAACAGCTTCCACCTTGTCGGCCAGGATGAGCGCGGCGCCATCGTGCTGCGGATCAAGCTCTCCCGTAGCCAGCTCACGCAGCGCCTGGCCAACATCCCACCTTGCCTGATCGGCATGGAAGCCTGTGCGGGCGCTCATCACATCGGCCGTCTGCTCCAGGCGCTCGGCCATGACGTGCGTCTGATCCCAGCCCAGTACGTGAAGCCGTTTCTGAAGGGCCACAAGAATGACTATCGCGACGCCGAGGCCATCGCGGAAGCCGTCCAGAGACCGACCATGTCGTTCGTGGCGATCAAGATGCCAGAGCAGATGGATCTGCTGGCTTTGCACCGGGTGCGCTCGCGTCTGGTCAGCCAGCGCACGGGCGTGACCAACCAGATCCGCGGCTTTCTCTTGGAGCGCGGCATCACCGTGCGCCAAGGACTTGCACCGTTGCGCCAGGCCTTGCCAGGCATCCTGGGTTCGTCTGCTGACGCCCTGTCACCGCGCCTGGTTCGCCTCATTGCCGACCTGGCTGAAGACTGGCGTCAGCTCGACGAGCGCATTGCCGCGGTCTCCGCCGAGATCGAGGCGCTGGCGGCTCAGGATGGCCATTGTCAGCGCCTGATGAGCGTGCCAGGCGTGGGGCCGATCATCTCCAGTGCCGTCGTGGCAGCGATCGGCACAGGCGCCGGGTTCAAGCAGGGGCGGGACTTCGGCGCCTGGCTCGGGCTGGTGCCCAAGCAGGAGTCGACCGGCGACCGCACCATCCTGGGCAAGATCTCCAAACGCGGCAACAAGTACCTGCGGACGCTCTTCGTCCAGGCGGCGCACATCGTGCTGGTGCGCCGGCCGCATGGGGCGAGGCTCTCCCTGTGGCCCTGGATCGAGGCCGCGGGACGACGGCTACACCGCAACATGCTGGTGATTGCCCTGGCCAACAAGCTGGCGCGCATCGCCTGGGCGGTGCTGGCCCGTGGACACGCCTACCAGCCCAGGAGCGCCTCCCATGCCATGTAAGATGAGGGCGCTTCAGGCTCTTTCTGCAACCGATCAGCCCTGAGGAGACAACGATGAGATCGGTTATCTAATCAGCGGCTGTCCCGCCGAGGTCTGCGAGGTGAAAAGGAGATGGACGAACGGTCTGCCCGACGCAACCACAAGACTGGGTGCCAAAATGGCCCAACGAGGTCTTACCGCTAGTCAGCCTTGGATGCGCGCGGATACCCATGATGGCCCGGAGCTGAGGCTCCACATCGAGGCCGAATACATTGATGCAGCTCTCACGTTCGTCAGTCCGCCAACATCATCTTGCGACGCACGGCCGGACCATACATTTGGCACGTTCCGGAAGTACGCGGAACTTCTGCAAAGGCCCGACAAGCGGACAAAGGCCCGACAAGCGGACAAAGGCCCGACAAGCGGACCTTCATTAAGTTCGCTCTAGGTTACACTTCGACCCCTTGCCGACTCTTCGCAGCATTGAGGCACGAAAAGCTCGTAGAAATAAGCGTGTCTCGCAAAGGCGGCATGGATCCCATCAACGAAGGTCGCGGGCTTAGGCGCCCCCGCTCACCCCCAGAACCGGAGCGGTCCTGATTGAGATCCATCCTCATATCTGGGTGGAGGAGAGTATTGCCGGACGATTGGGATTGGCGAGGTAGTCAAAAACAATATGCTGCATCCCCCAAGTGAACAGAAGGATGCAAAACGCGACCGCTAACCCGTCCAGAATGTCGGTTGCTAAAGTCGGAGGTTGACCTTTCGGACTTCCGGTATTCCTAACCTTGGTCGGCCAGTTAGTGGGCATGACAGCACCCCAACCCTGCGCATCTTAGGCAGTCACGGTATCGTAGCATTCATGCGACTATAAGGCTGGAATTCTTGTGTGAACAGCACACCTTCGGGCAGGCACTGCAACTAACTATCCAGCCATCTTGCTGCTCCCGTGATGGCACCGTCAACTTAAGGCTTTTAGTTTCCCTTCCAAGTATTTGGGTCTGGAGCGGACCACGCATTTTCAACAGCTTAGACCCATCGCGGAATAGCTGAAAACACCGGAACGCGGCCTTTACTGGATTAATTTGACGGTGCCCTTGGAGGCGCAGACGGCATTGTCAAGGTAACGAGTGGCGGGATTGCAAAAGCATAGCTCCCCGTGGGAGCGTATTCTACCGCCGATCCTTCAGGCTGAACAAAGAGGAACCTTCGATGACTGATCACCTCTCCGCTGTCCTCGACCAAATTGATGCCGATCTGGACAAGAGTTTGGAGCGTCTCTTCGAGTTCATCCGCATTCCGAGCATCTCGACGGATCCGGCCTACAAGGAGGATTGCCGCCGCGCTGCGGAGTGGCTGGCGTTGCAGCTGCGTGAGTTGGGCTTTGACGCTGCGGCCCGCAGCACGCCGGGCCATCCGATGGTGGTCGGCCACCAGGCTCAGGCAGCCAAAGGGCCACATGTGCTGTTCTACGGCCACTATGACGTACAGCCTGTCGATCCCATCGAACTGTGGGACACACCGCCTTTTGAGCCCACTCTGGTGGCTGCACCGAACGGTGATACCTGGATTGTCGCCCGTGGTGCCTCAGACGACAAGGGCGCATTGATGACCTTTGTGGAAGCCTGCCGTGCTTGGAAGGCCGTTGCCGGCGAGTTGCCTATTCGTGTGTCTACCCTTTTTGAGGGGGAGGAGGAATCCGGTAGCCCTAGCCTCAAGCTATTCCTTGAGGCGAACCGCGACGAACTCTCGGCCGATGTCGCCCTCGTCTGCGACACTGATATGTGGGACGATGAAACGCCTGCCATCACCACCATGCTGCGGGGCTTGGTCGGGGAGGAGGTGGAGGTCACCTGCGCCGACCGAGATCTTCATTCCGGCATGTTCGGGTCCGCAGCACGTAATCCGATCCATCTTTTGACCGAGATCCTTGCCACACTGCGCGATGCAGACGGACGCATCACCTTGCAAGGCTTCTATGATGGGGTATTGGAACTGCCCAGCGCTGTGAAGGAGCAATGGGAGCGCCTGCCTTTTGATGAAACAGGCTTCCTCAAGCAGGTGGGCCTGAGCATCCCGGCAGGCGAGAAGGGCCGCAGTGTGCTGGAGCAGATCTGGGCGCGTCCCACCTGTGAGATCAACGGCATCGTTGGCGGCTATATTGGTGAGGGCTTCAAGACCGTCATCCCGTCAAAAGCCTTGGCAAAGGTCTCTTTTCGCCTGGTGGGCGGGCAGGATCCCGCGAAGATCCGTGAGGCTTTCCGGGCTCATGTGCGCTCACGTATTCCAGTCGATTGCACCGTCACTTTCAGGGAGCATGGTGGCAGTCCGGCGCTCAGCCTGCCGCTGGATGGCCCTTGGCTCAAGCCGACCCTGGACGCTCTGACGGCGGAATGGGGCCGTGAAGCCGCGTTAGCTGGCACGGGCGGTTCCATCCCAATCGTGGGCGACTTCAAGCGCCTGCTCAACATGGATGCGCTCATGGTTGGCTTCGCCCGGTTCGACAATCGTGTTCACTCACCCAATGAGAAATACGATCTGTCGAGTTTTCATCATGGAATTCGCTCCTGGGCACGCATCTTGGCGGCCTTTGCACGGTAAGACCATGAGCGCTGCCCGTCAGATGCACCGGTGGCGCCGCATCGACCTTGTCCGAGTTGTCGGGAGTGGCGTTGCCGCCTTTGGATATAGGGGAGCCTTGAATCCTTGGTGTGATAAGGGGGCAGCATCGCGCTCGTTTAGCAGATTGAAATGCCTCTGTTACGAGAATGTCCGTTACTGGCACATTTGCGAAGTAGACCGAACTTCCGCTTTGGACAGGCGCACCGGACGTTCCTGTCAATAGACGAATTTCACTACCTGACCCTAAGCGGCCCTTCGCTGAGTCTGAGCACCTACCTGCACAGAGTTATCCATGCACGGTGGATGTGCGAAAGCGCCGCCGATAGTCATTGGGCGTCAAGCCAACAATCTTGGTGAATACCTTCCGGAATGCACCAGGATCGGAATAACCTACCTCCCACGCGACCTGGTCAAAGGAGAGCGTGCCGAACTGCAATAGCTCCCGCGCCTTCCCGACGCGCAGCCGCTGGCAGTACTCCGTGGTCGTCAGCCCCGTTGCTTTCTGGAACCGCCGCAGGAACGTTCGCTCCTCAAGTCCGGCTTGCCTGGCGAGGGTCGGGAGGTCGATCTCCTTTGCATCCGTTGCCTGAAGCCAATGCTGAACCTTGAGCACGGCAGCGTCGCCGTGCGTCAGCCTCGGCGAGAAGGCGCTGTAGTAGCTCTGCTCGCGGCCAGGCGGATCGACCAGGAACGCTCGCGCCGTCTGAATCATGACCGTCGGCCCGAGGAAGCGGTCGATCAGCTTCAGGGCAAGGTCGGTTCAGGCCATCACTCCACCCGCCGTGATGATGTCGCCATCGTCAATGATCAGGCGGTCCGTATCCACCCGCGCGTCCGGGAAGCGCGTCTGGAACTGCTCCTCATAGCTCCAGTGCGTCGTCACCGTCCGGCCGGCAAGTAGCCCTGTCTCGCCGAGCAGGAACGCGCCCTTGCAGATCGAGCCAAGCGACGTGCCTGCATCATGGCAGTCGCGCAGCCACCTGGCGAAGAGGGCGGCCTCCTCCAGCGGGACAGGATCGCCCAGGCCCGGCGGAAGCACCAGGACGGCGGGGAATCCCTCAGCCTCGGGAGCCGTGTCGAACACGCGGCCCGGGGTCTCCTCTCCTTGTTCCCACCGCCAGTGGCTCGCCCTCAGCAGGGGAACCTTGCGGTCCTGACCCTTCTTCCGCGCCAGCCCGTCAGCAACCGTGAAGAGATCTGTCATCCCGAGCACGGCTGCCATCTGAACGCCCGGGTACATCACCAAGCCAATCTCAATCGGCCTCTCCCCGTCCATGTCGGTATTACCCCGAAGTATGTCGTTCTCGCCACTCCTATCGCACGGGAAGGAGCAGTATCCAAGAGGCTCCTCACCGCCACGCAAAAGGATAAAGCCTTATGAGCAAGCGCGCGATCATCGTCGTCGACCTCCAGAACGAGTACCTCCCGTCCGGCAAGCTGCCCCTCGTCGGCATCGAGCAAGCGACCGAGAACGCGGCCAAGATCATCGAGTCGGCCCGCTCCAAGGGCGACAGGGTCATCTTCATTCGCCACGAAATGGCCGAGGCTCCCTTCTTCGTCCCGGGATCGCCGGGTGTCGAGATCATTCCGGCCGTCCTGCCCAGGAAGGGAGAGGACGTTCTCGTCAAGCACTACCCCAACTCGTTCCGGGAGACCGAGCTGAAGCGCATGCTCGACGCCGAGGGTGTCGAGGAGGTCGTGATCGTCGGCGCCATGAGCCACATGTGCATCGACGCAACCAGCCGCGCCGCCGCGGACTTCGGCTACTCCACCATCGTCGTTCATGACGCCTGCGCCACGCACGACCTGGAGTTCGACGGGGCAATGGTTCCGGCTGCCCACGTCCATGCCGCGTACATGTCGGCGCTCGCCTTCGCCTACGGCAAGGTCGTGACGACGGGGGAGCTTCTCGGAGGCTGACACCTTCCTCACATCGACAGATCGCGCAAAACAGAACTCCCGACATGAAGGAAAAGCGAATGAGCGCTGAGTCCAAGAAGAACGTCATGATCACGCGCCGGCAGGCGCTCGCCTTGACCGGAGGGGCGCTCGTAGCCTCCTCCACTATGACACGAGGAGCATCGGCCAGCCCGGTGCCTGGCACGAGCGCCCAGGCCAAGCTGACCCAGGTGCGCAACGCAACGCTGCGCATCGACTATGGCGGCGTTCGATTCCTCGTGGACCCGTTGCTGGCGGAGAAGGATGCGTATCCCGGCTTCGAGGGCACGGCCAACAGCCACCTGCGCAACCCGCTCGTTCCGCTGCCGATGCCCCTGGAGGACATCGTCAATGTCGATGCCGTGATCGTGACGCACCTGCACTCGGACCACTGGGACGATGCGGCCAAGGCCAGGCTGCCGAAGGTACTGCCGCTCTTCGCCCAGGACGAGCAGGACGCGGCGCAGATCCGAAGCGCGGGCTTCACCGACGTGCGGGTTTTGACGGAAACCTCCGAGTTGAACGGCATCAAGCTCTCGAAGACCGGAGGCCAGCATGGCACCGACGCAGCCATCCAGGCGGCCGGCAAGGTTCTGGGCCAAGTCTGCGGTGTTGTCTTCAGCCATCCCTCTCACAAAGCATTGTACGTGGCGGGCGACACCATCTGGAACCGTCATGTCGAGGAGGCCATTGCCACGCATCGGCCCGACGTGATCGTCCTGAACGCGGGCGACGCGCGTGTTGACGGACTCGACCCGATCATCATGGGGACCAAGGACGTGCTGGCCGTGCACCGTGCGGCGTCCAAGGCCCGGTTGATCGCCAGCCACATGGAGTCTGTTAACCACTGCGTGCTCGGCCGTGCTGAGCTGCGCGCCTTCTCCGAGAAGGAGGGCTTTGCCAGCAGCCTTCTGATCCCCGGGGATGGTGAGAGCATTGAGCTCTGATCCATCGGGCCACGCTGATGGAACTACCTGCCAATCGCCTCTTCCTTGGCGATTGGCACTTCAGACCTTCACCATCCAGCACACTCGGATGCCTGGCACACGCCGCTCATGGCCGTGACCAACGCGATCTCGGGCATCGTGGTGCTCGGCGCCCTGCTGCAGGTCGGCTCGGGCCACTGGCTGGTGGTGACCCTCGCCTCGCTCTCTTTCCTGATTGCCACCATCAACATCGTCGGCAGCTTCCTGGTCACACGCCGGATGCTGGCCATGTTCCAGAAGTCGTGAGGATCGTCCGATGAGCTTTGGTCTTGTCTCCGCCGCCTATGTGGCGGCCGCCATCCTGTTCATCCTCTCCCTCGGCGGCCTGTCGGGTCAGGAGAGCGCCAAGCGGGCCGTCTGGTACGGCATTGCCGGCATGGCGCTCGTCGTAGGCGCCACCGTGTTCGGACCAGGCGTGGGCAACTATGCCGTCATTGCCGCCATGCTGGTGATCGGCTCTTTGACCCGCAGCATGGCTAGGCACGTGGGCCTAAGCCAGACGACGGTATCGCGCGTTTGGCGTGCCTTCGGCCTGCAACCGCATCGGCGGAAGCCTTCAAGCAGTCTGATCCGCGGCGTAAGCTGCGCCCGCCCGTGTATTGGATCGTGCACACATCGATGCGCTACAACTTCTGGCGGGTGCATATCCTGCTTAAGCGCCCGAACGACGCCACAAATTACGACATTTCAACCTGTATTAGGAGCGCAGAGTTCGACCAGTGACACGGTCGACAAGCTCTTGGCTGTCGACCAATTCGGACCCGCGCCACCCGACGTGACCGTCGGGCCTCACGAGGACATGTCGCGCCCCGTAGCGGCTCATATCCTCCTTCATAAGGGCCAGCACTTCAAGAGGAACGCCCCGCTCTTGGAATGCTGTCACGAGTGCACCGATTTCGTCCGGAGTCGAAGTGATGAGCGTGAAATCCGGTCCAAGTCGGTCGAAGACCGAGCGACCGTCGTCCAACCAGAAATGAGGCAGTCGTCTGCCTGGGCGTGCCACCGCAGAGTAGAACAATGCGGAGCGCTCTGGAGCCGGTGAGCCATCAGGTACGACCACTGTGGAGCCGTCGTAATCGTCACCTAGATAGAGTCCGACTCCATCGAAGTGCTTATTATGAAGCGGTAGGAGACGTTGAAACTCGGCTCGAGCCTTCATTCCGGCTTCGCCCTCATCTTGGATGTGGACCGCGGCATGCATCGTCTCATGCATGATCGCACGATTGTTGGCAGATTCCTCGCTGTTCCGCACGGCAACAGGGCGGCGCTCAGACGTGTAGGATCGCAGGAGCTCATTACCTCCCCACCCTCTCAGCGTGGCGTCAAGTTTCCACGCGAGGTTCATAGCGTCGCCTACGCCGGTGTTCAAACCAAGTCCGCCACTTGGTGGCATCAGGTGGGCCGAGTCGCCCGCGAGGAAGACGCGGCCAGACTGAAAAGTCTCGGCCACGAGCTGGCGGGGTATCCAATTCCAGTAGTCGATGACTTCGGCGTCAATGTCTGTTCCGATCGCGCTTCGCAGCGCCGCGACGGCGTCGAAATTCTCAAACGTCTCTCCTGCGACCAGATACCTCTGGAATACCCAGAGCTCACGCCCAGCGATTGCAAGGAAGGATCCTGTCGCGCCGGGAGCGAAACTCCAGAGCAAAAACCCGGGCTTCTTCCCGAGAGCCGGAATCAGCCGAGGTGCCTTAAAGAAAATGTTGACCGACTCACCAACCTTATTTGTCCCAGACATCTTGATGCCAAGTGCGCGACGCACGTCGCTTCGGCCTCCATCACATCCGGCAAGATACTTTGCTCGAACCTTGCGCACCGTTCCGTCTGACGACTGAACCGTGGCCGTGACTCCGTCTTCATCCTGGGCGAAGCCAGTCAACACCGTCGAATAGGCGCTCGTGCAACATGGCAGGCCCGAGAAATACTCGTAAATGACGGGTTCCAACGCCTGCTGCCCGATAATCGTCTTCGTGTAAGGCGACCAATCTAGCGGCGGATAGTTTTCCAGAGTGCTTGGCGCCCGAGCGCGAACCTCACCTTGACTAGGGTAACTGAGACGTCCCAACTCCTCTCCGATCAGCCGGTCGGTGAAGACGACATCGATCGGATAATCAGAAGCCATGCCTGCCGCGAGAACGCGGTCGGCAATCCCCCACCTGCGGAAAAACTCCACTGTTCTCGGGCCGATCACCGCCGCTCTCGGCCTATCGTGCAGGCCAGGCTTGGAGTCGACCACGAGGCACTCGATGCCGCGTCGGCCAAGCTCAGAGCCGAGGGCGAGCCCGACCGGCCCTCCACCGGCGATCAAGACGTCGCAGTGAGTGACGTTGGAGTCTGTGTTCATCTGGTTGATCCTTCAGCATGCTGACGCGCTCCGAGCTAAGGCTCAGAGAGACGTCGAGGGGATGTCGATCTTTGAAGTTACAGTCAGGGTCGCAGAGCGACGTCTAAGTCCGTCGAACTCAATCGAATACATGCTCGCTCCACAGTTCCTTTGGTCGAAGTCAGCGGCTCCGCGGTGGTCGCGGGCGTACGGCCCAACTCCAGCTTGATAGGCTCACCGACCCGTGGCGCAGCTTACTAAAGCGCTTTTGATCTGGACTTGAACCCATTCGAGTGGGCTGCGCGTTGACAGGAATATGGCCCGGGAGGCGAACCATGCCCCAGCCCTATTCCGCGGATCTGCGTGAGCGCGTTCTGGTTGCCTGCGAGCGCGGCGATCTTCCTCAGGTTGAGATTGCCCGCCGTTTCCAGGTCTGTCCTGCCATAGTCTCAAACTGGCGCCGCCAGGAGCGCGACGAGGGCCGGCGCGCCCCGAGGCCGCACAGCGGCGGCGTGCCCTCGCGTCTGGATGCGGCGGTTCTCGAGGTGCTGCGTCAGCTCGTGGCTGAGGACAATGACGCACTGCTGCGCGAGTACCGCGAGCGCCTGGCTGCGCGCACCGGTGTGACGGTGTGTCTGGCGGTGATCTGTGAGGCGCTCAAGCGTCTCAAGCTGCGTCCGAAAAAAGACCCTTCGGGCGGCCGAGCAGGAGCGGCCCGAGATTGCCGCCGAGCGTGAGGCTTACCGCCAGCAGATGAGCGACCTGCCCATGGAACGGTTGGTGTTCCTGGATGAGAGCGGCGTCACCACCAAGATGGCCCGCACCCATGCGCGAGCCCCACGCGGACAGCGGGCCTATGGCTCCATCCCGCTCGGCTCCTGGCAGCGGCTGACGGTCTTGGGGGCGCTGGCGTGTGAGGGTCTGGTGGGCACGATGAGCATCAAAGCGTCCACCTCCACATCAGTGCTGCTGGCTTATCTCGAGCAGGTGCTGATACCGGCTCTCCAACGTACGAGGCCGGATGCCATTCTGGTGATGGACAACCTGCGCCCGCATCATGCCACGGAAGTGCGGGAGTTGCTGGAGCAGACCGGGATCGGACTGCTGTACCTGCCCCGGTATTCGCCCGAGTTCAACCCGATCGAGCAGGCCTGGGCCAAGGTGAAAGAGCGGCTCAAGGCGAAAGCGCCACGCACTCTCGAAGCCTTGGAGGCGGAACTCAAACCTGCCCTCGACACCATCACCGCAAAGGATGCTCGAGGCTGGATCAGGCATGCTGGCTATGCCCTACATTGAGACCAAAAGCGCTTTAGTACTACAGCCGGGATTTACGTCGGCGGCGGGTGCGCTTGCGCCAGTGACATTCGCGAGCACGCTGTTGGTGTCGTCGGCGCCAGACGGACCAATGCTCCACGGCCTCAAGCGATGGCGGCCGCTCCCACACCAGATGCCAGAGCAAGCGGCGCACTTCCGGCACCGTGAACGGCAGCAGCCGTGCGGCCTGCACGACGGGGGCCTCTCCCCCCGATGGCGTGCCGACGCACGATGGTGAGATAGGCATGCGCCAGCATGGATAGCGTGATGTGCCGGTGCCAGCCCGTCCACGCGCGCACCTCGTACTCGTCCAGCCCAGTCTCGCCCTTGGCCTCCTCAAAGCAGCTCTCGATCCGCCAGCGCATCCCCGCAATCCGCACCAGGTCAGTCAGCGCCGTCTCCTCCGGCGACCGGGTGCGATAGAACGTGAACTGATGCGGCTGCCCCTTCGGACCCGTCTTACGGCGGATCAGCAGCCCGGTCTTCCAGCCCGGCACCGGCGGCGTGCGATACGGCAGATAAGCCCAATCGTACAGCCGTGGCCCCTTGGCCCCATCACCCGCGCTGAGCCGTTTCCAGCCCCGGGCCGGCACATCCTCAAGCCAATCCTCGACGGGCTTGAACCCGAGCCGCTGAGCGAAGGTCACCGCCAGCACGTAGCCGCGCCCGTGCGCCTCGATCAGGCGCCGGGTCTGGTGATCGGCACCATAGAGGCTGTCGCTCACCCCCCACCGGCACGGCACCCCGGCCTCGAACGCGCGCTTGAGCATCGCCTGTCCGAGCTGTGGCTTGGTGGTGAAGCCAATCTCCTCCGGCACGCCTGCCTCAGTCCGCCGTGCGGCGTCAAACGCCCAGGTCTCGGGCAGGTACAGGGCCCGGTCGATCAGCGTATGGCCATGCCGGCTGGCATAGGCGAGAAACACCCCGATCTGGCAGTTCTCGATGCGGCCGGCAGTGCCGGAGTACTGGCGTTTGACGCCGGCCGACTTACTGCCCTTCTTGAGAAAGCCGGTCTCATCCAGCACCAGCACGGCGTCAGGATCGCCGAGATGCTCGACCACATAGGCGCGCAGGTCCTCGCGCACGGCTTCGGCATCCCAGTGCATGCGGGCGAGGAAATCCTGCACACCGTCGGGTGTCATGTTGCCGGCGGCTTCCGCCAAGTGCCAGCCGTTTTTGCGCTCGAGCGGCGCGAGAAGGCCCTGCAAATAGGCCCGGGCGCGGCGGCGTGGTTCGATGCGGCTGAACCGGGGAGCAATCCGGGCGACGAGATCATCCAGTTGATTGGCCCAGCGGTGGGCCTCGCTTGCGTGCGTCATGGCGCGACACCTCCGTGTCTAAGACAACGCACAAACCCGGCTGTAGTATTTGCATACAAGAAGTGATGTGATGAGCTCATCACCAGTTCGTGTACGATCCGTCTTTCCTCCGAAGGTGCGGCATTTCCGAAAAGCGAAACGGCTCGGCGTCCTTTAGAGCCCTCTCGTCGACTTCTACCCCGAGCCCAGGCTCATCAGGCACGACGTATGTCGAGCCCACCAGCTTCATCCGCTTGACGAAGATCGGTGACTCCTGCCGCGCCATGTCCTCGCCGGGCGTTTCCCAGCATTCAACATGCGATAGGTTGGCGACTGCCGCCGAGAAATGCACCGTGGCAGCCGTGCAGATCGGCCCCAAAGGGTTGTGTGGCATCAGGTCGATGTAATGCGCCTCGCACCAGCCGGCGACCTTCATCGCTTCCGTGAAACCGCCTATATTGCAAATGTCAAGGCGCGCAAACTGCGTATGACCGCCTTCTATGTAAGGCAGGAACTGCCATTTGGATGAGAACTCCTCGCCGATCGCGAACGGGACGTCCGTCATCCGCCGGAGAACCGCGTAGGCTTCCGGCGTCTCGTCACGGATCGGCTCTTCCAGGAAATCCAGCGTACCTCCGGGCATCTTTTGACAGAAGGAAGCCGCTTCGGCGACGCTGAGACGGTGATGATAGTCCACACCCAGCATGACGGCTGATCCGAGCGCCTCTCGAGCCTGAGTCATCCAGCGGGCGATTTCAGCAATATGCGCGCGCGGTTCGTAGGGCGAGACCGCATCGGATTTCCACCCAAGACGAAGGCAGTCCCATCCCGCATCCATTGCCCTGCGGGCAGAGGCAATCAGGGTGTTCGGGTCGTCGGCGCGGACGCACCCAAAAGTCGGAATGCTGGTCCTCTGCTTGCCCCCCAGAAGCTGGTGCACGGGAACGCCCAAGGCCTTTCCCTTGATGTCGTGCAGAGCGATGTCGATGGCCGAGATCGCGGCCGTGAGAACCCGGCCTCCCTCGAAGTACTGGCTACGGTAGAGTTCCTGCCAGAGAGCTCCGGTCAGCATGGGATCCCGACCGACCAGGAACTCGCGGTAGTGATCGATCGCACCCTTCACGGCCAGCTCGCGGCTGGAGAGACCCGACTCACCCCAACCATGGATACCCTCATCAGTTTCAACCTTGACGATGAGCTGGTTTCGGTCGCCGACCCAGATGGGATAGGGGCGAATGGCTGTAATCTTCATGTTCTAGCAATCTCTACAAAAGCGCAGGGGATGGAACTGGCTTACAGTAATCGTGCAAGCCCGTTCTTTAATGTTGAAGATGCTTGTTCTCGCCCGCCAGGAGGCACGAGGGAAAGACCAAGACGGATTGAAGCGAGTGGCTCCCTCCAGCTGCTAGGGAAGACTCGGATGGCCCCGCTAGTTGCACATGTTCGGTGCAAAGCCACGGAAACTAGGTATGAGCATCGCGTGATGGCCGAGAAGAACAAGTACTATCGCTACTAAGGGCGGTGAAGAGCCTTGTTTACTGAGGCAGCCCGCATTTGTTCAATCAGGTGCTGACAGGCCCCTCGGACATGCTGTTCCATGACGCGTGCCGCTTCATCAGCGTCATGGCGCTTGATTGCTTCAATAATGTCCCAGTGCTCTCGAGTGATGGCCTGCCATCGTGCGCGGCTGATCGCATATCGGCGGGTGAGGATGTGCAGCACCTTACGCTGCTGAAATTCCAGCTCGACAGCCTCCTGATTATAGTGCCGCCCGTAGATGATGTTGTGAAACTGCTCGTTGGCTTGCCAGTACCACTGATAGTCGCTGCGGTTTTCGTCGATGTCTCGTTGGAGTATCTCGAGTGCTTCGATCTCGCGATCCGTCGCATAGTTGACGAACCACCGGACGAGATACGGCTCGATAAGGGCCCTGATTTCGTAAATGTTGCGTACGAAATCCTCGCTGATAGGGCGTACACGTGCACCCCTGTTCGGCGAGATGATCACAATTCCTTCCCCTTGCAGGTGATGAAGGGCCTCGCGGACAGGGTTTGTACTCGTGCCATAGCGCTTTGCGAGTTCCGCCGTTTTGAGGCGAGCACCTGGTTCGAGACGCCCTTCAACAATGTCCTCTCGGATCAAGTCATGAAGGCACTGACCTCGATCCTGGCCAGTCGATTCCCCGTCCTGAACCCGTTTGACAATTCGCACCGCTCTTCCGCCCATGCCCGAACTCTTGCGCTTCTGTATGACCCGAC
The DNA here is from genome assembly GCF_014699075.1 of Microvirga sp. Lineage (GTDB taxonomy): Bacteria > Pseudomonadota > Alphaproteobacteria > Rhizobiales > Beijerinckiaceae > Microvirga. The sequence continues at coordinate 15,043 of NZ_JACXAB010000045.1, forward strand.
CTGCCAGCTACGTACATCCGGCACCAAAATCAATCATGTCACAATGACCAATACTCAGGCAAGTTCGCACAATAGGATTGACACCTTGTGTATAATTTAGCAAGGTTAGAGTGCTAAAACTAAAGAATCTCATGAAATTGGTTGAGGAAACAGTGAGCGCTGGCGTTCCCGAAGGGCCTCCACGATCCCGCTTCAGCACGCCGCTAAGGGAGCCCTTATGTGGTGCTCTAGCCTCCGCTGGTCGGCATCAATCCGCTTCAAGCAGCCACTTCGATCATAGCGGCCATTCCACTAGCAAAGGTGGCGTTCATTGTTGTCATACCTAGCGGCAACATCAATGTTGAGGGCTGTGCTCCTTCCCCTGGCTGTGGAGATCACAGCAGGGATGCCGTTGATCGCCTTCCAAGCACTGTCCAGATAGTCACCAGCAGGACCTTACTACTTCTGATTCCCAGCTCGGAAAGGACACCCGGATGAAAATCACAGGCGTCGAAACGAAGATCGTGCACGCAATTCACCGCAACTGGATTTTCGTAAAGGTGCTGACCGACCAGCCTGGCCTCTATGGCTGGGGTGAGGCCACTCTCGAGTGGAAAACCCGCGCAGTGATCGGTGCCGTCGAGGATCTCGCGACCTTCGTCATCGGAGAGGATCCACGCCGTATCGAGCATCTAGTACGGAAGATGCAGATGCATAGCTTCTGGCCACTGGGTGTGATTGGGCTATCGGCGATCAGCGGAATCGAGATGGCACTCCATGATATTACGGCTAAGGATTTGGGCGTGCCCGTCTGGCGCCTTCTTGGCGGTCAGAGTCGCGACTGGGTCCGTGTCTACACGCATTTTCAGCGTGGCAAGATCGGAGCACAAGTTGACCCGAGGGACATCGAGAGCTATGTGGCCGGTGTCGAGGCGACAGTCGCGATGGGTTATAGGGCGGTGAAGCTCGGCGTCGTTCCCTACACCCATTATGACGCGCCGATTCCTGAGGTAAAACATGTCGCCAAGCTTGTGGAGCGGATCCGCCTCGCCGTTGGTGATGAAATCGACATCATGTTCGACTTCCATGGTCGGTGCGGATCGATCAGCGCCGCCGTAGCCTACATCGATGCGATATCGCCGATGAGGCCTCTCTTTGTGGAAGAGCCAATCCAGCCTGGCGACAGCGAGGCAATGGCTTTGGTTGCCTCCAAAGTCCAGGTCCCTCTGGCAACAGGTGAGCGCCTGTTTACGCCAAGGGAGTTCTTCGAGCTTGCCGCGCACAAAGCGGTCAGCATCGTGCAGCCTGATCTCTGCCATGTCGGCGGTTTCACGATGGGAAAGAAAATCGCTGCCATTGCGGAAGTTGGCCACATGGGCGTTGCGCCTCACAACCCCTTAGGACCGATCAGCGGGGCTGCGGCACTACATTTTGCCGTGGCCACTCCGAACTTCGTCATACAGGAGGAGGCGCGCGGGCTCGTCGAATGGTACGATGAGGTGGTGCAACACCCGATTGTGCTCGAAAATGGCCGCTGGGCGGTGCCGACCTCTCCCGGTTTAGGAGTTGAACTCGACGAACGTGCCGCGGCCAAGCACCCGTTCGAGCCAGAGGTCATCCCCGCGCGAGAAGCTCGTTCGGCAGATGGCGCGATCCTGAACTGGTGAGGCAGTCTGGAGGTAACATCGATTCTTCTAAGCTGAAGTGGTCTCGGCTCAAGTGATCGCATCGTCACTGCTGATTGCACTGCTTCGAAGCCGGCCACCAACCAACTGTAAACTGGTGAGTCCGCGAGGATCATCAGTGCCTAGGGTCACGAGCCCATCCAACACTTTCATGCCTCGGCGAACGGTCGCCCCTCCAGCAGCACGCATCGTAAGGTCAGACCAATGAAGATCACGGCTATTCACTGCTTTCCTATTTTGGTTGGGTGGCGCAATCAACTGCTCATCAAGGTAGAAACCGACGAGGGAGTCTACGGATGGGGAGAATCGGGTCTCTCCGGCCGCGAGCGCGCTGTCATAGGGGCGATCGACCATTATCGCGAGTTCCTCATCGGCCGTGATCCGATGCAGGCCGGTGCGCTCTGGCAGGAGCTCTATCGCAGCCAGTACTTCGAAGGGGGGCGAGTTCTTTCCGCTGCAATCAGCGCCATCGACATTGCTTTGTACGACATCAAGGGAAAGGCGCTCGGCGTTCCGGTCTATCAGTTGCTCGGCGGTAGGCAACGGGATCGGATCCCGGCCTTTGCCACGGCTCCTGCGGAGCCTGGCCCCGAGATGATCGAGCAGGCAAAGCAGCTACAGGACGCAGGCTGGAGCTGCATTCGGTTCGTGCCGACGGGCCAGAATGCAACGGATTGTTTTGAGCCGCGCGAGTCCATCGCCAAGACGGCGCCGTGGATGGTACGCGCGCGCGAGGTGCTTGGCCCAGAGGTCGCGCTCGGCATCGACTATCATCATCGCCTCAGTGTCGCAGAAGCGGCAGCCTTCTGCCAGAGAATGCCATCAGGTACACTAGACTTCATTGAGGAGCCGATCCGTGACGAGACCCCTTCAGCATATGAATCGCTTCGGCAGCTAACTGACGTTCCCTTCGCCATCGGTGAGGAGTTCTCGTCCAAGTGGCAATTCCTGCCCTATATCGAAAGAAATCTGCATCAGTTTAACCGCCTTGATATCTGTAATGTTGGTGGATTTACAGAAGCCATGAAAGTGGCAGGTTGGAGCGAGGCTCACTATGTCGACCTCATGCCTCACAATCCACTTGGACCCATCTGCACGGCTGCTAGCGTCCACTTGGCTGCGTCAATTCCCAACTTCGCTTGGCTGGAATGTCGGTCCTCACCCGTGGAGCAGCTCGGGTTCGACAACACAGAGATCTTTCCCGTTCAGGTGTCACTGCAAGGGAGCGCTTACGTTGTCCCTGACGTGCCAGGGCTCGGTGTCGACGTTGATGAGAACTATGTCCGCTCTTTGAATTTCCGCTTTTCCGAGCCTCCGCATCTCAGGCGACGGGATGGCAGCTATACAAATTGGTAGATCCGGACCCTAAGGATTCCTTGTTGAGCTCAGCTCATAAAAGTATCGTTGCACAAAAAACGACAGGTTTCCCAAAGGTACTGCGGTAGAGGAATGTAACTCATCTTCCATCAACACCACTGCTTTCCGCATCGTGAGGCACATCCGGCTTTATCGCCGGCTGTAGCCTCGACGTCCCTGTGAGACGATCAGGCGAGCGGTGCTCAAGTTCGCACCGGCGTTCGCCCGCAGCCTGCGCCGGTGGGGCCCCGATCCAATGATGTGCGACCCTGAAGTTGGTTTGAAGCTCGTGCGTAACCTGCCGAAATGATCTGGCAGAATCAGGTCCATACACAGCTGCCAAAAGATCGACTTCATAGCTGATTAGATGGTGTGACAACGCGAGGTGCACATACAAAGCTTCGAAGATGCTTGTTTTGCCTAGCTCTCTTCCGAAAGGCATTGTCTCGCACCCTTCTCATGGAGAAGCGCTCTCATCTGCCAAGTTCCACTCCTGAGAACAGGCAGTTGAACCATGCTCGCCATCTTGAGGAGCCTACTTTCGACGTCTTTCCCAGTGGCTTACTGAGCGTAATACTTCTCAATTAGCACAATCGAATTGACAGATAATGTGTAATTTGCGAGCTTTTGAGGACGAGAACTGAAGTAAGCTCGTTCCGAAAGAAAACCGGCCAAGGAAGCTGGGCAACAGGAGGAAACAGAATGGGTTACCAGCAAAAGCTGCTTGGCGTCGTCGCGTCGACGGGGCTCATGAGTGTCATGCTTTTAGGTTCGTTCGTCCCCGCTTGGGCGGCGGATTACAAGCAGGCGCCGATGCTTGATGAGCAGGTCAAGGCAGGCAAGCTGCCCGCCGTTGCCAACCGTCTTCCGGAAAAGCCCTATGTGGAAACCATGGTCGACGGTGTCGGCAAATATGGCGGCACGCTGCGCACGACGATCCTCGCCAACGGTGACCAGTACAATCTGACCCGCACCATCGCCAACGAGCTGCTCGTGCGCTGGGATCCGCAGTGGAAGAAGGTCATGCCGTCACTGGCTGAGGAGTTCAAGGCGTCCGACGATGCGACGACCTACACGTTCAAGCTCCGCAAGGGCCTGAAGTGGAGCGACGGTCATCCGTTCACGGCCGACGATATCGTGTTCTGGTACGAAGACGTGTTCATGAACAATGCGTTGTCGCCGGCCAAGAACCCGACCTTCACGGTGGCGGGCAAGCCGGTGAAGGTGACCAAGATCGATGACCAGACGGTGGAGTTCAAATTCGAGACGCCCTATGGGCTCTTCCTGCAGCAACTCGCCTATGGCCAGGGCCACCTGCCGGTCATCTATCCCAAGCACTATCTCAAGCAGTTTCACGAGAAGTACAACAAGGAGGGCATCCCGGCGCTCCTGAAGGCCAACCCGGCCGCCGGTGACTGGGTAGCGCTGTTCAATTCCAAGGTCTCGCTGTCCTTCCAGCCACCTTTCTGGCAGAACCTCGAGCTGCCGACCCTCAATCCCTGGGTGCTGACAGTCCCCTATGCCGACAGCGAGCGGGTTGCGGCAACACGCAATCCTTATTACTGGAAGGTGGACACGGCCGGAAACCAGCTCCCCTACATTGACAATGTTACTTGGGCCAAGCTCGACGACCCGCAGGTGATGGCGCTCAAGATGACGTCGGGCGAGTTCGATTTCGCGTTCCGCCACATCAACAATTCCACCTTCAAGTCCGTGCTGTTCGATGGCCAGAAGACCGGCAATTACCGTATTGTCGACGTCAAGGACCTGCCGGCGAGCGATGCCGCTATCCTACTAAATCTGACGTCAACTGATCCGGTTAAGCGCAAGATCTTCCAGAACAAGGATTTCCGGATCGCGCTCAGCCATGCGATCAACCGGCAGGAGATCATCGATCTCGTTTATGTGGGGCAGGGGGCTCCGGCACAGGTGGCCGCCCAGCCCGAGCACGAACTCTTCAACGAGCGCCAGGCGAAGCAATACACCGAATTCGATCCGAAACGCTCGTCCGAGATCCTCGACAAGATCATGCCGAAGAAGGATGCCGAGGGCTTCCGTCTCGACGAGACCGGCAAGCGCTTCACCATCAACTTCATGGTGGCCGACGTCTTCGGTCTATCCTATCCCGATATCATGCAAATGGTGCAGCAATATGCCAAGGACGTCGGCATCGATATCCAGATCCGTACTACGGACCGTGCCCGTCTCAACACCATGTGGGCGGCGAACGAGCAGGATGCTTATATCTGGAACTGCGTCGGTGGACTGTCAGACGCCTATACGGATGTCCGCTGTTACATGCCCTTCCAGAAGGCCGACATCTTCTTCGCTGTCCGCTGGGCTGAATGGTATGCCAATCACAACACAGGCGAAGAGCCGCCGGCGCACATCAAAGAATTGATGGCTGCCTACGACAAGGTCAATGCCGCCGTCACCGATGACGACCGACGCGAGCGGACGAAGGATTTCCTCAACCTGTCGGCCGATAACTTCCTCAACATCGGAATCTCGCGCCCCATGCCGAAGTACATGATGGTGTCGAATAATCTGAAAAACGTCGTCAACGGGCTTCCGATCGCCGGCAACCTCTGGCACCCGGCTCCGACGCTGACCCAGTGGTATTTCGACAAACCAACCAAGTAGGGCTTCTCGGAAGGCTCCTCCCTGTGCCGGCGGCGGCACGCGCTGCCGCCGCCTAATCCTTCGATTTTATCGAACGGTCAGGCCCATGCTTCGTTACATCGCCAAGCGAATGGTGTTCGCAATTCCGACACTGTTTGCCGTGTCCATCGTAGCCTTCATCATCATCCAGCTCCCGCCGGGCGACTATCTCACGACCCTGATGGCGGACTGGGCAAGCCAGGGCGGCGCGGTGGAGGCGGGCACAGTCGCCGCCATGCGCGAGCGCTACGGCCTCGATCAGCCAATCTATTTCCAGTACTACAAGTGGATCGCCGGTATCCTGACCCGCGGCGACTTCGGCATATCCTTTGATTTTGGCAAGCCGGTGACGGAGCTCATCTGGAACCGACTCGGCTTCTCGCTGCTGCTCTCCGTTCTGACGCTCTGCTTCGTCTGGGCGATCGCCATCCCGATCGGGATCCTGTCGGCTGTGCGGCAGTACTCGATTTCCGATTACACGGCGACCTTCCTGGCCTTCTTCTTCCTGGCCGTGCCCGACTTCCTGATGGCGCTCTCGGCCATGTACGTAATGTCCGCCTGGTTCGGTCAGAGCGTCGGGGGGCTGTTCTCGGCCGAGTACGTCGATGCGCCGTGGAGCCTTGGCAAGCTCATCGACTTCGCCCAGCACGTCTGGCTGCCGGTCGTCGTCATCGGCCTCGGATCGCTCGCGGCGCTGGTGCGCATCATGCGCGCCAATCTGCTTGATGAACTCTCGAAGCCCTATGTCACCACGGCGCGGGCCAAGGGCATGTCCGAATTCGAGCTCCTGCTGCGCTATCCGGTGCGCCTTGCCCTCAACCCACTGATCTCGACGATCGGCTGGATCCTGCCGGCGGTCATCTCAGGCGAGATCATCGTGTCCGTCGTCATGAGCCTGCCGACCACGGGGCCGCTGCTGCTCCGCTCGCTGCTCGCACAGGACATGTATCTCGCCGGCTCGCTCATTCTGCTGATCTCGGTGCTGACCATCATCGGCACGCTGATCTCGGACATCCTGCTCGCCATCACCGACCCGCGGATCCGGCTCCAATGACAGACATCACCAGCCTTCCGCCCGAGACGACAACGACGCTCGATCTGCACAGCAGGGACATGGCTGTTGCCGGCCAGTGGCGCCTGTTCTGGCTCAAGTTCAAGAAGCACAAGATCGCGCTCGCGAGCCTCGTGGTGATCGTGTTCATGTATCTCGTCGCGGCCTTTGCGGACTTCATCGCGCCGTTCGATCCCAACACCGCCAACTCGCGCTTCACCTACGCACCGCCCCAAGGCTTGTCGCTGATGCTGAACGGCTCATTCCAGCCGCATGTCAACCAGCTCAAGATGACCCTGAACACCGAGTCGATGCGCCGGGAGTTCGCGCCCGACCCGACAAAGCCCCTCCCGGTGTCCTTCTTCGTGCCGGCGCCGCAGCCTTATTATCTTCTCGGATTCATTCCGATGCAGACAAAGCTCTTCGGCCTCACGAATCCAAAGCCGGGCGACAGCTTTTACATCTTCGGTGCCGACCGCCTCGGTCGCGACATCTTCTCGCGCGTCGTTCACGGGGCCAAAGTTTCGCTCTCCATCGGCCTTGTGGGCGTCTTCGTCAGCCTGATCCTCGGGGTGACCATCGGCGGCATCTCCGGCTTCTTCGGCGGCTGGATCGATACCGTGATCCAGCGCTTCATCGAACTGCTGCGTTCGATCCCGACCATTCCACTGTGGATGGGCTTCGCGGCGGCGATCCCCACCAGTTGGCCACCGCTTCGCACCTACTTTGTCATCACGCTGATCGTTTCACTGATCGGCTGGACGAGTTTGGCGCGCGAGGTGCGCGGAAAGTTCCTGTCTTTGAGAAACGAGGACTTCGTGACCGCCGCCCGCCTCGACGGCATGAGCGAGATCGGGATCATCTTTCACCATCTGGTGCCTTCCTTCATCAGCCACATCATCGCGACCCTGACGCTCGCGATCCCCTCGATGATCCTCGCCGAAACAGCACTCTCCTTCCTCGGCATCGGCCTGCAGCCGCCAATTGTCTCCTGGGGCGTGCTCCTGCAGGAGGCTCAAAACATTCGCGCCGTCGCCCAGGCGCCGTGGCTGCTCTTCACGCCGGCTACCGCCATCGTCATCTCGGTTCTTTCCCTCAATTTCCTCGGCGACGGCCTCCGTGATGCCGCAGATCCCTACGAGTCGGTGTCATGACCATGACAAATGACACGATCTTGGAAGTCAGAGACCTCAAGACGGTTTTCCCGACCCGCACCGGTCTCTTCAAAGCGGTCGACGGCGTCTCGTTCGAGTTGAAGCGCGGCAAGACGCTCTGCGTCGTCGGTGAATCCGGTTCCGGCAAGTCGGTGACCGCCCGGTCGATCCTGCAGATTGTTGACAGGCCCGGCCGTATCGAGGGCGGCTCGGTCCTGCTGACGCGTGCCGACGGCTCGACGACCGACCTCGCCAAGCTCGAGCCGCGGGGCCGGGAGATCCGCGACGTGCGCGGCAAGGAGATCGCCATGATCTTCCAGGAGCCGATGAGCTCGCTCTCGCCGGTTCACCGCATCGGCACGCAGATCGGGGAGTCGCTGCGCATCCACTTCGGCACGCCCAAGCACGAGCAGCGCGAGCGCGTTCTCGAACTCCTGCGGCAGGTCGAGATCGCGCACCCTGAAACAGCGATCGATCGTTACACCTTCGAGTTCTCGGGCGGCATGCGCCAGCGCGTGATGATCGCCATGGCGCTCGCCTGCAATCCTTCTGTGCTGATCGCCGACGAGCCGACGACGGCGCTCGACGTCACGACGCAGGCCGAGATCCTCGACCTCATTAAGAAGCTTCAGCAGAACCATGGCATGGCCGTGCTCTTCATCACCCATGACATGGGTGTCGTCGCCGAGATCGCCGACGAAGTCCTCGTCATGTATCGCGGCAAGGTGATGGAGAGAGGGCCGGTCGAGCAGATCTTCCACGCGCCGCAGGACGCCTACACGCATCGGCTCATCGACTCCGTCGTCAGGCTGGAGAAGAAGGCGGAACTCCGGTTAGCGCGGCCGGCAATCCCGGCCGGGACCGCGCCGCTTCTCGACGTGCAGAATCTCTCGCTCACCTTTCCCTCCGGCCTCAAGGCGGTCGACGACGTGTCGCTGACCGTCCGCCCCGGCGAGACTCTGGGGATCGTCGGCGAGTCCGGTTCCGGCAAGACCACGATGGGACGTTGCCTGCTGCGCATCTATGACCCGCAGGCCGGCACCATCAATTATCGCCGCCCGGACGGGCACATGGTCGACATCCGCACCGCCGACAAGGGCGCGCTGAAGAAAATCCGCAGCGAGGTCCGGATGATCTTTCAGGATCCTGTGGGCTCGCTCAGCCCGCGCAAGACCGTCGGCCAGATCATCGCCGAGCCGCTCAAAATCGCCGGGATGAAGGGCAGGGAGCTCAACGACCGTGTCGCCGACCTGATGCAGCAGGTCGGGCTGGAGCCGGCCTGGCGCGAGCGTTATCCGCATGCCTTCTCCGGCGGCCAGCGGCAGCGCATCGGCCTCGCCCGCGCCATCGCGCTGAAACCCCGTCTCATCGTCGCCGACGAGGCCACCTCGGCGCTCGACGTCTCGCTGCGCTCCCAGATGCTCGACCTGATGATGAAGCTGCAGGACGAGCTCGGCCTCTCCTATGTTTTCATCTCCCATGACATGTCGGTGATCCGCTACATGTGCGACCGCGTCGCCGTCATGTATCGCGGCAAGATCGTCGAGGTGGGCGAGACCGATCAGGTCGTCAACGACCCGGCGCACGACTACACGCGGGCGCTGCTCTCCGCCATTCCCCATCCCGATCCACACAATCGGCGCATCCATAACCGGTTCCGGTACGAGGCCGGCCGCACGGCTTAAGTCAACGGATAAATCGATGAAAATCACTGACGTTAAGATCATCGTCTGCTCGCCGGGACGCAACTTCGTCACGGTCAAGGTCTTTACCGATGAGGGGCTGACCGGGGTCGGCGACGCGACGCTGAACGGCCGGGAGTTAGCTGTCGTCGCCTATCTGCGGGACCATCTCGCACCACTCTTGATTGGGCAGGACCCAAGCCGGATTGAGGACATCTGGCAGTACTTCTACAGAGGCGCGTATTGGCGACGCGGTCCGGTGACCATGGCGGCGATCGCCGGCATCGACACCGCGCTTTGGGATATCAAGGCCAAGGTCGCAAACATGCCGCTCTATCAGCTTCTCGGCGGCGCGAGCCGCGAGAAGGTGCTGTGCTACACCCATGCCCAGGGCCGCGACATTGCCGAGGCGGTGGAGGCCGTCGGCCAACGCAAGGAGCAGGGCTATAAGGCGATCCGCGTCCAGGTCGGCATTCCCGGGCTGCCGGACGTCTACGGCACGGGCGCGAAATCGGTGACGAACAACGCTCTCTACGACGCCGTCCCGCACGAGGAGACCTGGTCGACGTCGAAATACCTGCGCTACGTCCCTGATCTCTTCAAGGCGGTGCGCGAGACCCATGGCTGGGACGTTGAGCTTCTGCACGATACCCACCACCGCCTCACCCCCATCGAGGCGGCGCGGCTCGGCAAGGATCTCGAATTCGCACGCCTCTTCTGGCTTGAGGATGCGGTGGCCGCTGAGCACCAGGAAGGCTTCCGGCTGATCCGTAAGCACACCACGACTCCGCTTGCCGTGGGCGAGGTCTTCAACACCATCTGGGATGCGCGGCTTCTCATGGAAGAGCAGCTCATCGATTACATCCGCATGACGACCGTTCACGCGGGCGGCGTCACGGCGCTTCGCCGGATCATGGATTTCGCCAGTGTCTACAATGTCCGCACTGCCTGTCACGGCGCGATGGACATGTCACCGATCTGCCTCGGAGCCAACTTGCATCTCGACCTGTGGGTCCCGAACTTCGGCATCCAGGAGTATTCCGGCTACCTGCCGGAGATTCTCGAGGTCTTCCCGAGCGCCTGGAGCCTGTCCGACGGCTACCTGTATCCGGGCGATGCCATCGGCCACGGCGTCGATATCAATGAGAAGCTGGCGGAAAAGTACCCGTACCAGCGGGCCTATCTGCCTGTGAACCGTCTCGAAGACGGCACCTTGTGGCACTGGTAATCCGAGGGTACGATGAAGATCACCGCGATCAAGAGCTATGCCGTCAAGGTAGGCATCCGGAACCAGCTTCTGGTGAAAGTCGAGACGGCCGAGGGCATCTTCGGCTGGGGCGAGAGCGGCCTGTCCGGCCGCGAGAAGGCTGTCGTCGGCGCGCTCGAGCATTATGCGCAGTTCCTGCGCGGGCGCGATCCGTTCAAGATCGGCGCCCTGTGGCAGGAAATGTACCGCAGCCAGTATTTCGAAGGTGGCCGCGTGCTGCAGGCGGCGATCTCGGCCATCGACATTGCGCTCCACGACATCAAGGGCAAGGCGCTTGGCGTGCCCGTCTACGAATTGCTCGGCGGAAAGCAGCGCGACCGCATTCCGACCTTCGCGACGACCTTCGCTGAGCCCGGTCCGGCGATGATCGAACAGGCACAGATGCTGGTCGAGCACGGTTGGACGGCCATGCGTCTTTCGCCCTCCGGCCACGAGAACAAGGATACCTACGAGCCACGCGAGCATATCGCGACGACTGCGAAATGGTGCGTGAAAGCCCGCGAGGCATTGGGCGGGGATGTCGTTCTCGGCATCGACTACCACCACCGCCTCAGCGTCGCGGAGGCCGCGAGCTTCTGCCAGAAGATGCCGTCCGGCACCCTCGACTTCCTCGAGGAGCCGATCCGCGATGAGTCGCCGAGCTCCTATGAAGCGCTGCGCCGCCTCACCGACATTCCCTTCGCCATCGGTGAGGAGTTCGCGTCGAAATGGCAGTTCCAGCCGTACATTGAGCGTGACATCCACCAGTATAACCGTCTCGACGTCTGCAATGTCGGCGGCCTGACGGAATCGATGAAGGTCGCTGCCTGGAGCGAAACCCATTACGTCGATATGATGCCGCATAATCCGCTCGGACCGGTTTGCACGGCAGCGACCATCCATTTCTCGGCGGCCGTGCCGAACTTCTCTTGGCTCGAGACCCGCGCGAGCCCGGCGGAAACGCATCTCGGATTCGACAATTCCGACTTCTTCCCGATTCAGCCGCGGCTGGTGGGAGCGCATTACGCCGTTCCCGATGCTCCCGGCCTGGGGATCGAGGTCAATGAGGAACTGATCGCGCGGCAGAGCTTTGAGTTCTGGGAGGCGCCGCATCTGAGGCGGCGGGACGGCTCAGTGACCAATTGGTGATAGCCGGCGCTGCCAAGGCGAAATTGCCAGTCGACCATCACTCTGGAGGGTCAGTTCAGTCATGCCTGTTCTGAAATCGGTTCGTTCCGTTCTTGTCACAGGCGCGGGAGGCAATCTCGGTCAGAAGCTGATCGCGCATCTCCTGGCGCAGGACTGGTGCGAGCGGATCGTCGCGCTTGACCGCTCGGCACCCGCATCCGCCACGGGCGTGGACCGGGTGCGATGGGTCGAGGGTGATCTTGCGGATCCATCCGACGTGCGATGGCACGAGGCTTTGGCTGGGGCCGATGCCGCGGTGCATTTCGCAGCCCAGAATCCATATCCCGATGCGCCTTGGAGCGATGCCTGCGTGTCCTTCGACATGACCCTGGCCCTGCTGGCTGCGGCCGGTCGGGCTGAGTTGCGCCGCATTGTGTTCGCCTCCTCCAATCATGTAATGGGCCAGTACAAGGACGCACCTCTGGCCGATACCCTGACGCCCGGCGCCCTGACGACGTCCCTGCCTCCGGGGCCGGGGACGCGCTGGTTCAACGGCCGTGAGATGCTTCAGGGCTTCGCTTATGCGGCGTCCAAGCTGATGGGAGAGCGCGCCTGCCTGGCCGAGGCGCAAAGGTCGAGCGGAACGCTGACCGCCGTCAGCGTGCGGATTGGCTGGTGCCAGCCGGGAGAGAACAGGCCAGAGACGATTAACACGTCCGGCCTGCCGGGCGAGGCGACGAATGTCGGTCCGGACACCGAACGCGACCTGCGTTGGTTCCGCAACATGTGGCTCTCGAACCGGGATTTCACGGCCGCCATGGAGCGGGCGCTTCTTGCGGAGGCGGAACCGTGGCCGCAGCCCGGAATCGTGGTCAACGGTATGTCGGCCAACCGGGGCATGGCATGGGACGTGGAGACCACCCACCGGCTCATTGGCTACGAACCCAAGGACAACATCTGGGATCATGTCGCCTAAATCGGCAAGCTGACCTTTCGAGCATCTATGTGATCCTACGAAACCTCACCTTGACGCTCCTGATCTGCATTCTATGGGTACTGTCAACTTAAGGCCGAGTAGACAAAGCGTCCGGGGGCACGGCCATGAAGCCAGTTCAAATCAACCTAAGAGGGCAGCACCGGTCACATCGCGCCAGGAATTGAAGGCGCGATTGCGGGCAGCCCTGTATTCACTGGCTGAGAGGCGATGGCGACGGAGTTGGAAGTGGTTGTGGATCGGAGTGTGGATGGAGAGAAACTGCTGGGCGTGCCGGACTGACTTGAACCGCCGCATGTGGCGTTCTCGCCGTCGGGTGGGTTGGTGTGAGACCTCACAGCGGTTGTTGAGATACCGGCTCTGCCGATGTTCCACGCCCGGCAGGATCTCGCGCTCGGCGGCCCCGTAAGATCCGAGTCTATCCGTCACGATGACCCTCGGCCCGTAGCACAGGCCCTTCAGCAGCTTGCGAAAGAAGCGCTTGGCCGCCTTCGTGTTACGACGGCTCTGGACCAGCCCATCGAGCACATCCCCGTACTGATCGACGGCTCGCCAGAGGTAGTGCATTCTGCCTCGGATGCAGACGAACACTTCATCCAGAAACCATTTGTCGCCAGGTTGCGGCGACGGCGCTTCAGAGTCTTGGCGTAGCTGCGTCCAAAGCGCAGGCTCCACTCGCGGATGGTCTCGTAGCTGACCACGACGCCCCGCGCCGCCAGGATCAGCTCGACCTCCCGCAAGCTCAGACTGAAGCAGGGATACAACCAGACGGCTTGGTTGATGATCTCGGCCGGGAAGCGGTAGCCGCGGTACGGGTTGGACATCGTGCTCATGTCCAAGACCCTGCCACAGGTCCCAAACCTTCGCCAACCTGACAGTACCATCTCACTGCCGGATGACTTCGTGTGGCCGCGTCGTGATGCCTTGAGCGGGCCTGATGCCTCCACCTAATCCAAGGCGCGAAGCAACTATCGGCCGTTTATGCCCTGCTGCGTTCATGTCTGACGGCAAGATGTCTCACGCCTCCATTCCTTCTTTCCTCGTTGTTATAGCAGACGGGAGTCCTAGGTTACGTTGACGAGGGCTGATGATGACAGATGATGAAGTTGAGGCCGTGGCGGCGGAACTGGCCAAAGCTGGCGGGGTTTCCTGGCATTCCGGAGGGGAGCGTGGTCCTCTCAAGCTGGTCATGGATCGTTACCGGGACCGGGCACGCATAGCCATTGCTGCGCTTGAACGTACCCAGGCAGCTAAGCAGGCGATTTCTCCTGATCCGGTCGAGATCGAATGGGTTAGACCGAACCCCCAGGCCAGCCTTGATCGCGACTCGAACGAAGAGGTCTCGGTTGGGAGCCTGGTTCTGTACCGTCCTCCAGGAGACAAGCGAACCTATCCCTGCCGGGTTCAGAGGGTCGATGGGAGCCGCGTGTATCTTGCTCCTGAGATCCCAACCTGCACGGGCTGGGTGGATCTTGAGACCCTCGCATCCCCGGCAATTCAGTAAGGCGTCAAAGCGATGAAAACCGGCAAAACGATGCATTCCAAAGGTGCTATGGAAGCTGGCCCATTGGCGAGTTCTTCGAGCGTCTCCGCATTGGGAACCTCGGTGCCCTCGCGCTACTACTTCAACCTTACCGATGGCGAGACCATGATCCGTGATGAGGAGGGCATCGAGGCTTCCAGCATTCAGGCCGCCGTTGTCTCGGCCATGGAAGCCGTCGAGGAGCTTCGCGCACAAGATCCATCGAACTCGGATGAGTGGCAGGGCTGGCGACTGGAGATTGTCGATGCATCAGGTCAAGCAGTGCAGACGTTCCAGCTTGACGCCCTCTCCGCCCATTAAGCGGCCCCGCGCCGCGTCGGCAGCGTGGGTGCGGACAAGGGCAACGGGTCGTTAACTCTCCGCCGCTACACACAAGCCACACCGCGTCCCTGTCGCGGTGTGCCCCCACATGGAACCCCCCGCTCGGCTCTACCCCGGGCGGGGTTTCTGTATGTCGTCCGATAAAGGGAAGCGCCCCGCTCATGGCAGAGGCGCTTCAGTTCCAGAGGGAGGACAGCCCCCAACTCCCCACTCTTGGAAAGCCCCACACTGGCTGATTTGCCAGATTTGACTGCGCCGGAAAGAACACA
>NZ_JACXAB010000046.1 GCF_014699075.1 Microvirga sp.
TGGGATCGAGGCTGAGGAATGCCGCAACTACTTCACCGCCGCAGGATATGGATTCATCTGAACCGCCGTTGCTCTAGCGTGTACTGGATCCTCCTTCGAGACGCAGACTGCGTCTGCTCCTCAGGATGAGGTGAGAGTTGAGGAGCGTCCTTTAAGTAGGACTGTTGTTCAGCAGCAGTCTTGCGGCCGTGGCCCACATGATGACCCCGATCGCCACATCGAGGATGCGCCATGTGACGGGCCGGGCGAACAGCGGCTTCAGCAGGCGGGCGCCGAAGCCGAGGGAAAAGAAGAACACGAAGGAGGCCAGCATGGCCCCAGTGGCGAACAGTCCCTTGCCCTCATCGAACTGGGTCGAGATCGAGCCGATCAGCACCACCGTGTCCAGATAGACGTGCGGGTTGAGCCAGGTGAGGGCGAGGCAGGTGAGAACCACCCGGCTTAAGGACTCTGGGGCCGCGTCCGACGGCCTCAAGGCAGCCGATCTGAAAGCCGCCATGAAGCTGCGTGCCCCATAGGCCAGGAGAAACGCGGCGCCCCCATAGCGCAGAACCGGCTCGGCCCAGGGCACCCGCGCGCTGAGCTGCGCAAAGCCCGAGACGCCGGCCAGGATGAGCAGTGCATCCGAGATCGCGCAGGTGAGACACACGGCCAGCACATGCTTGCCGCGCAAGCCGACGCGCAGCACGAAGGCGTTTTGCGCCCCGATAGGGAGAATGAGGCTGAGGCCGAGGAAGAAGCCAGCGAGAAGAGGAGTGGTCATGTCGATGGTCCGAAGAGGAGTCGACGTTTCCTAGGCCGGGCCTTATGATTAGGACAGTTAAAGTCTCTGCTATTGGTTTAGAAAAACTAATTTGATGCTGGATTATGCCCTTCTGTCCGCGCTTGCCGCCGTGGTGCGCACAGGAAGCTTCGAGCGGGCGGCCGAGCAGTTGCACGTGACGCCATCCGCCGTTTCCCAGAGGATCAAGCTGCTGGAGGAGCGGATCGGGGCCGTTCTGGTGGTGCGGGGCCAGCCGTGTCTCGCCACCGAGGCGGGCCAGAGGCTGTGCCAGCATGTGGAGCAGGTCGCCCTGCTCGAAAGCTCCCTGCGCCAGAACCTGCCGGGGCTTCAGCCCGAGGCCCGCCCGGTCACCCTGCGCATCGCCGTCAATGCCGACAGCCTCGCCACCTGGTTCATCCCGGCGATGGCGGAGACGGAGGGCTTCCTGTTCGATCTGGTTGTGGACGATCAGGACCATAGCGCCGAGTGGCTGCAGCGCGGCGAGGTCGTGGCAGCCGTGACCTCGCACCGCAAGCCGATTCAGGGCTGCAACTGCTACCCCTTGGGATCCCTGCGCTATCTCGCGACGGCCAGCCCGGCCTTCGTGGAGCGTTGGCTGCCGGACGGGCTGGACGAGCAATCGGCCGCCCACGCGCCGTGTCTCGTCTTCAACCGGAAGGATCAGCTCCAGGCGCTCTGGCTGCGAAAAGCCCTCGGCACCGATGTGGGGCCGCCCGTCCACTGGCTGCCGTCGTCGCAGGCCTTCGTGGATGCGGCTCTTGCGGGATTGGGGTGGGGGATGAACCTGGAAATGACGGTTCAGGAGCATATCCGTGAGGGCCGTCTTGTGGCGCTCAAGCCGTCGGAGCCTCTGGAAGTGCCGCTTTACTGGCAGCAGAGCCGGATCGTCGGTCCTCTGCTGGCCGATGTGACCCGAGCCGTTCTGTCGACCGCCCGGGCCATGCTGTCGCCGATGCCTGCTTAAAAACAGGCTGATCAATCTCTAGCCTCATCCTGAGGAGCAGCGCAGCTGCGTCTCGAAGGAGGATCCAGTGCTCTCCGGAGACGCCCTGACCCTTCGAGACGGTCACTGACGTGACCTCCTCAGGATGAGGGCTTAGGGAGGAGGCCGAATGATGGGTTGAGCTCTGAACCTGGCCGGCCTTAGTTCGAGCAGGTCACCGAAACCGGCGGATCCTTGGGGCCGAAGGAGGCCTTCTGGATATTCCCCGTGATCTCGTCGGGCGAGATCTGCCGGAAGGAAACGGCCTTGGTGTATCCGTGAGCCTCGCACCAGGCGTTTGCCACAACTTGGCCACAAGCCTGGTTTCCTATGAGGCACTCCGCGACGCCATAGCCGTCGGCGGCAGGGACCATGAAGGTCGCTTCAGACGAAGAGGCCTGGGTACCATTGGGAAGCAGCGTCAGGGACGCGGCAGCAAAAAACACGGCAGTACCCATTCCGAGCATGGCAAATGCGCGGCGCATCGAAGACCTCTTTGTTTGAACTCGTGCCATTATGGCGCGAGTGTGCGTGAACAAAGCTCTAACGCGCTTGGCCGGAACCTGTTTCATGCGGTTGTGCAAATTAAACATGATTACCAATTCGGAAATCTTGACGGCTTCGGCCTGAAAAGGCATTGATGGCTTCATGAACACGGCAACGATCCTCATTTCTGGGATTATTTGCGGCTAGCGCACTTCGCTGGCTGGAGCCGTCTCGTTCTCATTCCAAGATCGAAACCACCCTCCGGCCTGCGGCCTGACAGGGGTATGGTTTCATGGCGGCCAAGCTTCGCCTCTACAACACGCTAACCCGATCGAAGGACGTTTTTCGCCCGATCGACCCTGAGAACGTGCGCCTCTACGTCTGCGGACCCACCGTTTACGACTACGCCCACATCGGCAACGCCCGTCCGATCATCGTCTTTGACCTTCTCTTCCGTCTCTTGAGACATGTGTACGGCAGAGAAGCCGTGACGTATGTGCGCAATATCACCGATGTGGACGACAAGATTAACGCCCGCGCGGCCCGGGATTACCCTGGGATGCCGCACAACGAGGCGATCCGGGTCGTGACGGGAAAGACCGAGGAGCAGTTCCATGCGGACATCAGGGCGCTCGGCGTGCTCATGCCGGAGGACGTGAACGAAGAGGGCCAGCCCCCGCGCTTTGTCGAGCCCCGGGCGACCGAGCACATCGACGAGATGCGCATGATCATCGAGCGGCTGATCGCGCGCGGCGCGGCCTATGTGGCCGAGGAGCACGTGCTGTTCTCGGTCTCGGCCATGCAGAACCTGTCTGGCGTGCCGAAATACGGCGCCTTCTCCAAGCGTTCCCTCGACGAGCTGCTATCGGGCGCCCGCGTGGACGTGGCGCCCTACAAGCGCGACGCCATGGATTTCGTGCTGTGGAAGCCGTCAGGCCCGCACGATCCC
Source organism: Microvirga sp. (assembly GCF_014699075.1). Classification (GTDB taxonomy): domain Bacteria; phylum Pseudomonadota; class Alphaproteobacteria; order Rhizobiales; family Beijerinckiaceae; genus Microvirga. Next base: position 3,202 of record NZ_JACXAB010000046.1, read on the forward strand.
GCATGGCCGTCGCCCGCCGGCATCGCGACGCCGGGCCGCCCCGGCTGGCACATCGAGTGCTCGGCCATGTCCTGGAAACACCTGATCCAGGCCTTTGAGACCCGGCTCACCTGCGCCGACCCGATGGAGTGCGAGATCTTCGACATCCACGGCGGCGGCATCGACCTCGTTTTCCCGCACCACGAGAATGAGATCGCGCAGAGCTGCTGCGCCTTCGAGACGCCGCGCATGGCCAATGTATGGATGCACAACGGCTTCCTGCAGGTGGAAGGCGAGAAGATGTCGAAGTCCCTCGGCAACTTCTTCACCATCAACGAACTGGTGCAGGACTGGCCGGGCGAGGTGCTGCGCTTCAACATGCTGCGCACGCATTACCGCCAGCCGATCGACTGGACGACGAAGGGCCTTGAGGAAAGCGAGAAGATCCTCGATCGCTGGTATGAACTGGCGGTCAGGGGAGAGGCTGCTTCTCTCTCCGACCAGATCGTCGATGCGCTTAGCGACGACCTCAACACGCCGAAGATGCTGGCGGAGCTTCATGCTCTCGACGGGCAGGGGGCTCATGATGAGCTCGGCGCAAACCTGCGCGCCCTCGGCTTCCTGCTTGAAGGGGCAGAGGCCTGGAGGGCGCGCAAGCAGTCCGCACTGAGCGTCGATCCTGCGCAGGTCGAGGCGCTGATCGCAGCCCGCAAGGAAGCACGGGCATCGAAGAACTGGCCTGAGTCCGACCGCATCCGCGACGAGCTTGCGGCCTTGAATGTCGTGGTGAAGGACAACAAGGACGGCACCACCACCTGGGAGGTTGCGCGATGAGCGTTCTTACACCCTCCACCGTCATCCCCGGGCTTGTTCCGGGGATCCACGTCTCTGCGACGTTGTGGTTCCAAGACGTGAATGGCCGGGACAAGCCCGGCCATGACGCCGATGAGACATGTTGTGCATGGATCGAGGGAAGGACACGCTGATGGGACAGGCACTGCCCAAACCGGGACTTCGCCCCTTCCTGCCGGCCGATCTGCCGCTGCTCGTCAACATCTATGAGGAGAGCATCGCGGAGCTGACGGGCGAGGATTACAGCGAGAGCCAGCAGGAAGCCTGGATGGCGCTCGCGGAGGACGATGCCTTCGCCGAGAAGCTTAATAAGAGCCTCACGCTGGTTGCGACCGTCGAAGGCTCGCCCGTTGGCTTCATCGCGCTGAAGGACAACGAGCTGATCGAGCTGTTTTATGTGCATCCGGCCGTGGCTAGCCAAGGGATCGGCACGATGCTCTACGATGCGGTTGAGAAGCTTGCCGGCGCGCGCGGTGCTCCACGTCTCGTCGCCGAGGTGAGCGACAACGCGCTGCTCTTCTTCCAGAAGCACGGGTTTCAGCCGCAGCGCCGCAACACGGTGCCGCTCGGCGACGAATGGCTCGGCACCACCACCATGGAAAAGCGCCTGACGCCCCAGGAAGACAGGAAGTTGTCATCATGAGTCGAGACCGCGTCACCCTTTTCGACACCACTTTGCGCGATGGGGCGCAGACGACAGGGGTCGATTTTTCGCTCGAGGACAAGAAGGCGATTGCCACGCTCCTCGACCGGCTCGGCATCGATTACGTGGAAGGCGGCTATCCGGGGGCAAACCCGCTGGATACCGCCTTTTTTGCTGAGAAACGCACGAAGAACGCCAAGTTCACGGCCTTCGGCATGACGAAGCGGGCCGGGCGCTCCGTGTCGAACGATCCTGGCGTCGCGGCCTTGCTGGAGGCTGAGGCGGATGCGATCTGCTATGTTGCCAAGGCCTGGGATTACCATGTGCGCGTGGCGCTGGAGACGACGCCGGAGGAGAATCTCACGGGCATTCACGAAAGCGTCGAAGCCGCCCGCGCGAAGGGCCGCGAGGTGCTCGTCGATTGCGAACATTTCTTCGACGGCTACAAGGCCAATCCCGATTATGCGCTCGCCTGCGTGAAGACCGCCTATGAGGCGGGCGCGCGCTGGGTCGTGCTCTGCGACACCAATGGCGGCACGCTGCCGCACGAGGTGACCGCGATCGTGTCGGCCATGACGAAGGTGGTGCCGGGCGCGCATCTGGGCATCCACGCCCATGACGATTGCGGCTGCGCGGTTGCCAACTCGCTGGCCGCCATCGAGGCAGGCGCACGCCAGATCCAGGGCACGCTCAACGGCCTCGGCGAGCGCTGCGGCAATGCCAATCTCATCACGCTCATCGGCGCTCTGAAGCTGAAGGACGGTTATGCCGCCCGCTTCGACCTCGGCGTCACCGACGAGACGTTGGGCCAGCTCACCCATGTGTCGCGGCAGGTGGACGAGATCCTCAACCGGCAGCCGAACCGCCACGCGCCTTTCGTGGGCTCAAGCGCCTTCGCCACGAAGGCAGGCATCCATGCCTCTGCGGTGCTCAAGGATCCGCGCACCTACGAGCATGTGGAGCCTGAAGTCGTCGGTAACGCGCGCAGGGTTCTTGTATCGGATCAGGGCGGTCAGTCGAACATCCTGGCCGAACTCAAGCGCTGCGGCTTCGAGCTGGAGAAGGGCGATCCGCGCATTGCCCGCGTGCTCGATGAGGTGAAGCGAAAAGAGGCGGAAGGCTTTGCGTTCGAAGGTGCGGATGCTTCGTTCTACGTGCTGGTCAAGCGCATGCTCGGCGAGGTGCCGGCCTTCTTCGACGTGGAGCGCTTCTCCGTCAATGTGGAACGTCGGTTCAACGCGGTCGGCGAACTCGTCACCGCTTCCGAGGCCATCGTGAAGGTGCGCGTCGGCGAAGAGGTGCTGATCTCGGCCGCCGAGGGCAACGGCCCGGTGAACGCGCTCGACGTTGCGCTGCGCAAGGATCTCGGCAAGTACCAGCACCTGATCCAGGACCTGGAGCTCGTCGATTATAAGGTGCGCATCTATCAGGGCGGGTCGGATGCGGTGACGCGCGTGCTGATCGAATTCGCGGACGGAACCGGCGAGCGCTGGACCACCATCGGCGTCTCCCCCAACATCATCGACGCCTCGTTCCAGGCGCTGACGGATTCGATGATCTACAAGCTGCTGAAGGGCGGGGCGACGCTCTAAGAGAAACCAAACTCAACCGCATCCTGAGACGGCGCGCAGCGCCGTCTCAGGATGCGGTTGAGTGTAGATTGACGTCCTTGCAACGCGCTCATATGGCGACCTTATGAACACCGCAATCCTCCTGCCGCTCTTTGGCATTCTCCTGGGCGGCGTCTTTCTGGCCTCGCAGGCTCCCATCAATGCCGCGCTGGCGAAGTCGCTCGGGGATCCGGTGCTGGCCGCCTGCATCTCGTTTGGAATCGGTTTCGTTGTCTTAGCCGTTCTCAGCGCCGTTCGTGGTTCCTGGCCCTCAGCCAGCGGCATGGCCGCGGCACCCTGGTGGTCCTGGCTCGGAGGGCTTTTGGGCGCGTTCTACGTCGCCGTCGTAATCTGGGGCGTGCCGCAGCTCGGCGTGGTCAGCACCGTGGCGGCCCTGATCTTCGGGCAGGTCGCGGCGGCGCTGGTTCTCGATGCCGTTGGAGCGTTCGGCCTTCCCGTCCATGCGATCACCTGGCAGCGGCTACTTGCGGCAGGCATGATCCTGGGCGGCCTCGTGCTGTCGCGCACGGGCTAGCGCTCAAAAGGCGGTATGCTGCAGAGCATCCCGGGGGAGCGCACCCGCGTTCGCAGAAGGATTGTTCGATGCTCAACGTCCTGGTTCTCTCGGCGCTGCTCCTGATCGGCTGTGTCCATGGCGCCCAGGCTGACGAGGAGACGTCGGACCTGCGCCTATGCCCGAGCTGGTCGGTGAACGTGGAGACCAACCTTGTGCTGTGGCAGGCTGTTGAAGCGGCCTATCCGGCTGCGACGGTGGACTACAGCCGGGACGCACCGGATCGTCCGCCGTGCATCTCCCCTTACACGGTTCTGACCTACGGCACGTTCATGGTCCTGATCACGCTCGCCGGAGAGCCCGGAGAGGCTTGCCACGGATGCGGCGCACAGGTGGGCGCCGTCTTTCTCCAGCGTGACGGAGGCGCTTTGACAGTCACAGGGAGGCACGACGGATTTACCGAAGCCGGCACCTTCGGAGACCTGATGGCGGTCGCCTCTTTCCGCCTAGGATCCCAGGACGGGCTCATCGTCGAGGCGGGCGGTACATTCCAGGGCTATAGCTCCAGCGCGCTGATCCCGTTTCTGATCCGGGGCGGCCGGATGAAGCCCGTTGGCCCGGAGAACGGGATCTCGTCCGGCGATTCCGATTGCGGTGTGCGCGATGGCCCATGCCGGGATGTCAGCGGATCCTGGCATGCGGACGGCAAGCGTCTCATCGTTCGCTATCTTGGTAAGCGGGCCAACGGCACTCCGGTCAACGGAAGTGTTGCCTACGAAATGAAGAGGAGTTCCCTCATCCTTGTTTCAGGGCGCAGGCTGGCCACCGAGATGGAGAAGAGCCGCCCTTAAAAGCGGCTCTCGATGGCTTCCTCATTGCTCACGATGCCGACACGCCGGGCGGCGTTCTCCAGCATCGGGATCACTTCCTCGATCCGCTCGGCCACAAGGTAGTTGAGCTCAAGTCCCGGGCGAATGAAGCCCTGCTCGCGCATGTGGGCGATGAGGGTGAGCAGGGGCTTCCAGAAGCCCTTGGTGCTCAGCATCAGGATCGGCTTGGTGTGGCGGCCGAGCTGCGACCAGGTCATCTGCTCGACGAGCTCCTCCAGGGTTCCGATGCCCCCGGGCAGAGCCACGAAGGCGTCGGCCTTCTCGAACATCAGCCGCTTGCGGGTGTGCATGTCCGGCACGACGAGAGTTTCCTGCACATCGTCGAGGAGCTTCTCGCGGGACTTCAGAAATTCCGGAATAATCCCTGTGACATAACCGCCATGGTCGAGGACGGCTTGGGCTACGGTGCCCATGAGGCCCACATTGCCGCCGCCATAGACGAGGTTGATTCCCTGTTCGGCCATGAAGCGGCCCAAAGCCGCCGCGTTCTCAGCGAAAATGGGATCGTCTCCGAAACCGGAGCCGCAATAAACACAGATGGATTTGATCGGTTTGACAGATGACATGGGCATTTCGGGGAGGCGGGGAGCCCCCCTGGCTGAGTTGTAGAGCATTATTTTGTCCTTTATGGCCGTAGCCTTTTGAAAGATAAACGGATTAAATGGCGGAAAGTGCCGCGTTTGAGAAAAAGCATCATGGCGCATCCGAAAGAGTTGAAGGGCACGATCGCGCTTCTCGGCGCTGCCGCCGCGGCCGTCGTCGCGGTGCTCCTCGGCGTGCTTTACTGGTCCTGGTCAGGAAAGCCTGAAAGTTCGCAGAACGCAGCGCCCGCTCACACGGCGCAGCCGTCCGTTCCGCCGGCACAGCCCGCGCCCGGCCAACAGCAGGCCGCGGCCAAGCCCCCAGCGCCCAGCGAGGCGCCCCCGGCACAGGCCAAGGAAGCCTCTATCGTTCCATCCTTCGATGTCGTGCGCATCGAGCCGGACGGGGAGAGCGTCATTGCCGGCCGCGCTGCTCCCGGCGCTACGATCGAGCTTCTCCGGGGCGACCAGGTCCATGCCCGTGCCGCAGCCGATGCGTCGGGCCTCTTCGCCATCGTGCCGCCGCCCCTGCCGCCCGGGTCGCACCAGGTGGTTCTGCAATCCATTGCGCCGGATGGAACGCGCCAGCGCTCCGCCCAGGCCGTGACGGTGGTCATCACGGACGGCAAGACCCGGCCGCTGGTAACCCTGACCTCGCCGGACTCCCCTACGGTGGTCCTGTCCAATCCCGAGCCGCCTGTGGCCAAGGTGGCTGAGGCGCCAAATCCCGTAGCCAAGCCCACCGAGCCTGCCGCGTCTCCGTCCTCCCAGCAGCAGGCGGGTGTTGCTCCGGCTGTCTCCCCGCCGGCACCTGCTGCGCCCGCGGCTCCGTCCGCTGCCCGGCCCGAGATCAAGATCGTGACAGTCGAAGCGGAGGAGGGGAAGCTCTTCGTGTCCGGGCAGTCATCGCCGGGGGCTACGGTTCGGCTTTACATCAACGAGAGCTTCATTGCTCCCGGCGGAGCCGGTGGCGACGGCAAGGTCTCTTTCTCCATCGCCAGCGGCGTGAAGCCCGGCGACTATCGGATCCGTCTGGACGATGTGGACCCGGTCTCCGGCCAGGTCAGGTCCCGGGCTGAGGTCGGCTTCAACGTGCCGGTTCAGGTCGCCTCGGCTCAGCCGCAGGCTCCTGCCGCACCGGCTCAGCCACGTATGGCCGGCTCCCCGGCGACGTCTCAGCCGCAGACCTCGCGTGACGTGGCCTCGACGCTGCCGCAAGGGCAGGTGGCCGATGCCGGCACGGTGGTGATCCCCAACATCAATACCGCCATCGTGTCCCGCGGCGACAATCTCTGGCGCATCAGCCAGCGGATTTATGGCAAGGGCCTGCGCTACACGGTGATCTTCGGCGCGAACCAGGAGCAAATCCGCAACCCGAACCTGATCTATCCCGGTCAGGTGTTCGTGCTGCCCGGTGAGCAGGAGCCCAAAAGCAACTAGCTCGGGCAAGTAGCTCAGGCAGGAGCCTGACCCGGCTGCACAGGTCATTTGCCTGGGCAGGGTGAATTCGCCCGGCTGATCGCCTATATCGAGGTCCAGATTTCGATTGGATCCTCAGCCTATGCCTTCCTCCACCGCCGTCCCGACGACTGGCGCAGCCCGACCCGAGTCGAGCGGCTTGGCCGCAACCTGGAAAAAGCTCTGGCCCTATATCTGGCCCCATGGCCGGCCGGACCTCCAGCGGCGTGTCTTCCTGGCCTTCGGCCTGCTTCTCGTGGCCAAAGGCGTCACGATGGTCACGCCGTTTGCCTTCAAATGGGCCACGGACGCGCTGGTCGCCGTCACGAGCAGCGGCAATCAGGCCACGGAGGTCGCTGCCACGGCTGGGTCCTGGATCTGGAAGGCGCCGATCCTTCTGACGGCGATTTACGGCCTAACCCGCATTCTCATGGCGGTGCTCACGCAGGTCCGCGATGGCATCTTCGCCAAGGTGGCCATGCATGCGGTGAGGCAGCTCGCCCTCCAGACCTTCGAGCACATGCATCGCCTGTCCCTGCGCTTCCACCTGGAGCGCAAGACCGGCGGCCTGACCCGCGTGCTCGAGCGCGGTCGCGAGGGCATTGAGGAACTGTCGCGCCTGGTGGTGCTGACACTGCTCCCGACGATTCTCGAATTCGTTCTCGTGCTGGGCCTGCTCGCGTGGGAGTTCAACTGGGTCTATTCGGCCGTCGTCTTCGTGATGGTGGTGGTCTACCTCGCCTATACCTACAAGGCGACCCAGTGGCGGATCACGATCCGCAAGCAGATGAACGACTCGGATACGGACGCGAACACCAAGGCGGTGGACTCGCTCCTGAACTACGAGACGGTGAAGTATTTCGGCGCCGAGCAGCGGGAGGCCGCCCGCTACGACCGCTCCATGGCAGGCTACGAAAAGGCCTCGACCCAGACCTACACGTCGCTCGCCGTGCTCAATGCCGGCCAGGCGGTGATCTTCTCCATCGGCATGGCCATCGTGATGGTGCTGGCCGCGCGAGACATCATGGCAGGCAACGCCTCTATCGGCAGTTTCGTGCTGGTCAACGCCATGCTGGTGCAGCTCTACATCCCGCTGAACTTCATGGGCATGCTGTATCGCGAGATCAAGCAGGCGCTGATCGACATCGACGACATGTTCCAGATCATCGACCGCAACCCTGAGATTCAGGACAGGCCGGGCGCCAAGCCGCTCCAGGTCGAGCAGGCGGTGGTGCACTTCGAGGACGTGCATTTCGCCTATATTCCGGAGCGGCCCATCCTGAAAGGTGTGACCTTCGAGGTGCCGGCCGGGCACACGGTCGCCATCGTCGGCCCGTCAGGCGCGGGCAAATCCACGATCTCGCGCCTGCTGTTCCGCTTCTACGAGCCCAGCAGCGGCCGCATCCTCATCGACGGGCAGAACATCGCCGACGTGCAGCAGGCCTCCCTGCGCAAGGTCATCGGCATGGTCCCGCAGGATACGGTGCTGTTCAACGACACCATCGGCTACAACGTCCAGTATGGCCGCTGGGATGCGACGCCCGAGGAGGTGAGGGAGGCCGCGCGCCTGGCGCAGATCGACCGCTTCATCGGCCTCCTGCCGGAGGGCTACGATACCCCCGTGGGCGAGCGCGGCCTCAAGCTCTCAGGCGGCGAGAAGCAACGCGTGGCGATTGCCCGTACGATCCTCAAGGCGCCGCCGATCCTGGTGCTCGATGAGGCGACCTCGGCCCTGGACACCTTCACCGAGAAGGAGATCCAGGACGCCCTCGACCGGGTCAGCCGCGGCCGCACGACGCTCGTGATCGCCCATCGGTTGTCCACAGTCATCGGCGCCGACGAGATCATCGTCCTCGATCATGGACGGATCGTCGAGCGCGGCAACCATGCGACCCTTCTGGCCCACGGCGGGGTCTATGCCGCCATGTGGAACCGCCAGCGCGAAGCCGATCAGGCCCGCGAGGCCCTCAAGCGGGTCGAGGAAGAGGAACGCAGCCCTGAGAGCGTGGCAGGTTGACAAGAAGCGCTCCCGCCTGCCATCCCCACGCAAACCTTCTTAAGGCTATGAAAAAATGACCGATGTCCTGGAATCGATGCGCCGCATCTTCGTGCCGATCCACAAGGAGGGCTATCCCTTCATCCTGATCGCGCTGTTTGCGACGATCGTGCTGGCCTGGCTCTGGTCGCCCCTCGGCTGGATCGGCACCATCCTGACCGTGTGGGTGTGCTACTTCTTCCGCGATCCGCCGCGGGTGACCCCCGTCCGCGAGGGTCTCGTGGTGTCTCCGGCCGACGGCCGGGTGAACCTCATCACCACGGCGGTCCCTCCGGCGGAGCTCGACCTGCCGCCCGAGCCCATGACCCGGATCTCGGTGTTCATGAACGTGTTCGACTGCCACGTGAACCGCGCGCCGGTCACGGGGCGCATCACCCAGATCCTTTACACGCCGGGCCTGTTCCTCAATGCCGAGCTCGACAAGGCGAGCGAGGACAACGAGCGCAATGCCCTCGTGATCGAGACGGCAAACACCAAGATCGGCGTGGTCCAGATCGCCGGCCTTGTGGCGCGCCGCATCGTGTCATTCGTGAAGGTCGGCAATCACCTGAGCACCGGCGAGCGCTTCGGCCTGATCCGGTTCGGCTCCCGCCTGGACATCTTCGTGCCCCTCAACGCCCAGGTCCTCGTCGGCCTGGGGCAGACGGCGGTTGCGGGCGAGACGGTGCTGGCAGACCTTACCGCCAACGAGCCTGCGCGGGAGTACCGGGTCGGGTAGGCCATTTTCGCGGCAACAGGGCTTTAACAGAGATCGGAGCCGTTCCCATGATAGGGGAAACAGTTCCGATCTTGGTTGCCGGTTAAGCTGGCACCCCCTAGATGTCATGGCATGAGCGATCTTTTCCCTCCCTTCGCCCCCGATCCGAACGAGCCGCGCAAGCGGCTCTTCAAGCCGGTTCCGGTGCGGGTCATCATTCCGAACATCATCACCCTGATCGCCCTGTGCCTCGGGCTCACCGCGATCAGGCTGGCCTTCGAGGGGCGCTACGAGCCTGCGGTCGTGGCCATCGTGGTGGCGGCGGTGCTGGACGGGATCGACGGCCGGGTGGCGCGCATGCTCAAGGGTACGTCCCGGTTCGGCGCGGAGCTCGATTCGCTGGCGGATTTCGTGAATTTCGGCGTGACGCCGGCCCTCATCCTCTACAGCTTCCTGCTGAACGAGCTGAAGGCGATCGGGTGGATCGCCGTGCTGGTCTTCGCCATCGCGATGGTGCTGCGTCTCGCCCGGTTCAACGTGATGCTGGACGATCCGCACCGGCCCGAATGGAAGAAGAACTTCTTCACCGGCATGCCGGCGCCGGCAGGGGCGCTGACCTCGATGCTGCCCCTCTATCTCTCGTTCCTCGGCGTCCCCATGGGGAGCGCTGCCGCTCCGATTGCGCTGGTCTACCTGCTGGGCTTGGCCTTCCTGATGGTCTCCACCATTCCGGTCTATTCGGGCAAGACCATCGGATTGAGGGTGCCGCGCCACTGGGTTCTGCCGATCTTCGTCCTGTCGGCGGCCGTCTTCGGGCTCCTGGCGAACTTCCCCTGGGAGATGCTCACCGCCATCACGGTGCTGTTCTTAGGCTCGATCCCCTTGAGCGTCATGCGCTACCGCCAGCTTGACCGCGCTCATGCCGCGCAGGCGGCACAGCCTCAGCCGGCAAGCTCGGAGCCGGAGCCGCCGGCGGCTTGATTCAAGTCCTGCCGGTGCCATGTTGTCACCGGATCTAGCCTTAGAGCATCGTGCGGAAAAGTGGATCCGGTTTACCGCACCAACGATGCTCTCATGTATAGAAGAAGCGTCGGATCGATCCCAAAAGTGCAAATCCACTGTTGGGTCCGATGCTTTAGTGAAATCCCGGAGCGTGGAGAGAAAAGTGGCGTCGTCTTCAGAGGTGTCGAATCCCGCAGCGCGCTCGAAGCTCGTTCTCGCGTCCGCCTCGCCGCGCAGGCTCGCCCTGCTGCAACAGGCCGGCATCGAGCCCGACGCGCTTCTGCCGGCGGACGTGGACGAGACGCCCCTGAAGAACGAGAGCGCCAAGGAACTGGCCAAGCGCCTGGCTCGCTCGAAGGCCGAGGTGGCCCGCCGGGTCGCCCGCACCCGCGATGACCTGAAGAACTCCTATATTCTCTCGGCCGATACGGTCGTAGTGGTCGGCAAGCGGGTTCTGCCAAAGGCCGAGGTGGCCGACGAGGCCGCAGCATGCCTGCGCCTGCTTTCGGGACGCCAGCATCGGGTCTACACGTCCGTCTGCCTGATCACTCCCAAGGACACGATCCGCGAGCGTTTCGTGGAGACGCGAGTGCGCTTCAAGCGCCTGTCACGGGACGAGTTCGAGCGCTACCTCGCCGCGGGCGAGTGGCGCGGCAAGGCCGGCGGCTATGCCATCCAGGGATTCGCCGGCACCTTCGTGGTCAAGCTCGTCGGTTCCTACACGAACGTGGTCGGGCTGCCCCTTTATGAATCCGTTGCCCTGCTCGACGGGGAGGGCTATCCCGTCCGCTTCTCCTGGCTCGACGCGGCCTAACGCTGTTCCCCACGCCTCGCCCAGATCTTGCATCGGGCGGAAACAGCAACCACGTTGCAGCTTGCGAAGGAAAGGAGGCGAGGGATGAACGCCGCCAACGAGAACAAGCCCCAGGCCTCGGCCGGCAAATGCCCGATCTGCGGCAAGCCCGCAGAGACGCAATATCGCCCGTTCTGCTCCCGGCGCTGCGCCGACGTGGACCTGAACCGCTGGCTGACCGGCAGCTATGCTATCCCGGTCGTTGAAAGCGAGCCGGACGACCCGGACAAAGACCGCCGGGAGACGTGACCCGCTTCGTTTCGCATTTTTCTCCTCCGACCCGCTGGACAGCGGGTCCTAGTCTGACTATACACCCCTCCACGACGCGCACGGCCCTGCCGCGCATCGAATGCCCAGGTAGCTCAGTTGGTAGAGCATGCGACTGAAAATCGCAGTGTCGGCGGTTCGACTCCGTCCCTGGGCACCATTTCCTTCCCTCTGAAATGTTGAAGCCTTTGATCTGCGCGCTGATGGCCCAGCTGTGCGCTGTGCTAGGCTTGAAGCCTGCAGCACCAGCGGACTAGGAACGAGGCTTCACGCGAGCCATCACGGTTGGCTGCTCCGGTGCGAAAGCTTTGATGGCCCCGCCGAAGACGGCGCCGATCAGAAGCCCGCTGATGACGATCGGCGGCAATTGCCGCCAGTTGATCCTTGGCCCTGGTACAAGCCCGCCCACGGTATCAGCCTCCTCATCCTCAGCCGACCGATCTCCCACACAGACATCTTTCCGCATGAAATAATCGTCGGACACCTGCACACCTGCGCTGAGCTGATGGTCGGAAAACCCGGCATCCCTTCAACGGAAGGATGATGCTCACCTGCTCCTGCGCCAAGCTACCACACGGCTGAAGAGAAAAGACTGGTTTTTCCATTACCTCAAAGGAGGTACACAAAGCCTGCGCCAGGCCCAAAGGTGGGCACATTTCTAGTCCTAATGGGCAATGGCGAAGTGGATGCAGCCGATGACCGATCTGAAATCATTGAAGGACCTCATCCGTCAGACGTGGCGGGACGAGGAGATGACCTCGGCGGCCTGCTACGGCATCGATGCCTATGCGAAACGCTGGCCCTTCGTTTATGCGGTCAATGACTGGGATGTGTGGGACGACAGGCAGACCAGCCTGAAGCCCGAGGTTGTCGCCTGGCTGGAACAGCACGGAGGCGCGTGCGACTTTTACCACTTGGCCGATGCCTGGGGCCTTGTGGGCTTCAAGAACCCGAAAGCGGCGAGCCATTTCAAGCTGCGCTGGTCCGGTGTGCTGAAGGCCATGCCCTCGTCAGGCGAGGCTTGGAATCCGCACCCGCACAACAGCTCCTTTGCTCCAGCTCCTCACGAGACTCCCGCCCAATCCCGCCAGAACCAGCGTGCCACGGGCTTAAGGCTGTCGCCCGAGAGGGCTCGCTCCTGAGGCGCAGCTCGACCTCTAGGGACCCTGTCTCATCATAATCCTGAGACCGCCGGAAGCGTCAATGCACGCCTTCCGCCTGCATGACCTCGACGCGGATCTCTTCCGTCAGCTGCGCCTTCAACTGTGAGAACTCAGGCGTCGTCTTCATGGTGTAATGCCGCGGGTGCGGCAGGTCGACGGGGATGTCGGCCTTGATGCGGCCAGGGCGGGCCGACATGACGATGACCCGGGAGGCGAGGAAGATCGCTTCCTCGATATCGTGGGTCACGAAGAGCACGGTCTTGCGCTCGCGCTCCCAGATGCCGAGCAGCAGCTCCTGCATCAACCCGCGGGTCTGATTGTCGAGGGCGCCGAAGGGCTCGTCGAGCAGCAGAATCTCCGGATCGTTGGCGAGCGCTCGGGCGATGGCGGTGCGCTGCTGCATGCCGCCGGAGAGCTGCTTGGGGTAGTGGTTCTCGAAGCCGCGCAAACCGACTTTTTCGGTATAGGAGGCGACGATCTCCTGGCGCTGCGCTTTCGGTATGCCCTTCTCGCGCAGGCCATAGGCGATGTTCTCTGCGATCGTGAGCCACGGGAACAGGGTGTAGGACTGGAACACCATGCCGCGATCGGCCCCTGGTCCCTTGATCTCGCGACCGTTGAGCATCACGCGCCCGTCCGTTGGACGGTCGAGGCCCGCCACGATGCGCAGAAGCGTCGACTTTCCGCAGCCGGATGGGCCGAGGATGGTGATGAAGTCGTTCTGCGCCACCTGCAGGTTCGTGGGCTCGAGCGCCCGCACGGGCGCGCCGCCGCGCACGCCGGGAAACACACGCGAGACGTTGTCGATCTGGAGGATCGTGCCGCTCATGCGAGCCTCCACGGGAAGAGCTTGCGGTTCACGGCTTTGAACAGGAAGTCGGAGATGAGACCGATGATGCCGATGATGATGATGCCGAAGATCATCTGGCCCGTGGCGAGCAGCGCCTGACTGTCGATGATCATGTGCCCGATGCCGGACGACGAGCCGATGAGTTCGGCCACAATCACGTATGTCCAGGCCCAGCCGAGCACGAGGCGCAGGATCTCGGCGATTTCCGGCGCATTGGCCGGGATGAGCACGCGCTTCACCACGCCTTGGTCGCTGGAGCCCAGCGTGTAGGCAGCCTCGACGAGATCGCGGCGCGTGTTGCCGACGGCCACCGCCACCATGAGGATGATCTGGAACACCGAGCCGATGAAGATCACAAGAAGCTTCTGCATCTCGCCGATGCCGGCCCAGAGAATGAGCAGGGGTACGAAGGCGGAGGCCGGCAGGTAGCGGGCGAAGGACACGAAGGGCTCAAGGAACGCCTCGAAGGATTTGTAGGCGCCCATCAGGATGCCGAGGGGCACAGCGATGGCAGCCGCGAGAATGAACCCGCCCACCACGCGCCAGACAGTGATGCCGATGTCACCCAGGAAACCGAAGCGCGTGAGCAGCAGCCAGCCGTCCTGCAGCATGGTGATGGGATCGGCCAGGAAGGTGCGCGACACGAAGCCGCCCAGCGTCGCGAAAGCCCATGCCGCCACGAAGAGGATGAAGAAAGAGATGCCGAGCGTGACGCGCGTGCCCTGGCTGACCGGTTCGAGAGGACGAGGCATAAGAAATCTGCTCTGCGATCCGGTCGTTTGCTCCGGACGGCGCTTGTGAAGAATGAGGCGGCCCGCAGGAGGCGGGCCGCCGGAAGGATCGTTACTGGATGAAGCTCGTGTCGGCCAGGGCTTCCATATCCGGCTTCTGCTTGATGATGCCGGTCTCGAGCAGCAGGTCGGCGGCCTCGGCCGAGAAGGTCTTGAACTCGCCTGCGAAGAACTTCTTGTTGGCCTCGCGGTCCTGCCAGCGCAGGAACTGAGCCGACTTGCCGAAGGCCTCCCCCGTCTGCTTCACGTCGGCGCCCATGATCTCGTAGGCCTTGGCCTGATCCTTGGCGATCATGTCGAGCGCCTCGAAATAGCTGTCGGCCAGGGCCTTGGCGGCCTTCGGATTATCCGCGAGGAACTTCGGCGTGCAGCCGAAGGTGTCCATCACGGCCGGGTAGTCGAGGGTCGTGGCGATGATCTTGCCGGACTGAGGTGCGGCGCGCACGGAAGAGAGATACGGCTCGTAGGTCATGGCCACATCGTTCTGGCCGGCGATGAAGGCCTGCGCGGCCGGGGCCGGTTCCATGTTGACCACAGTCACGTCCTTCACGGAGAGACCGTTCTTCTTCAGCATCCAGGAGAGCACGAAGTAAGGCGACGTGCCGGGCGCGGAAGCTGCCACCTGCTTGCCTTTGATGTCCTTGATGGAGCCGATCTCGTTCCTCACCACCATGCCGTCCGCGCCGAAGCTCTTGTCGAGCTGGAAGATCTGCTTGGTAGGCACGCCGTTGGCGTTCCACACGATCCAGGTCTCCACCGTCGTGGCGGCACATTGGATGTCGCCGGACTGGATCGCGAGGTGGCGGCTCGCCTGCGGCACCTTCTTGATCGTCACGTCGAGGCCGTTCTTCTTGAAGATGCCGGCTTCCTTCGCGAGCGTCAGGGGCGCGAAGCCCGTCCAGCCCGAGATGCCGACAGCCACCTTCGTCTCCTGCGCCGAGGCGGATCCTGCCGCCAGCGCCAACACGGCCAAACCACCCAATACCGCCTTCATTGCAGCCTCCGTTTCAAGTTCCCTGGCTCATTGTGCCGACCGGACCTTCTGGAAGTTCCTGGTTCCTCACATCGGGCATTTTTGTTCGAGCGTCCGAATGGCACCATGACGAAGCGGCAATGTCAAATGTATAGACATTATTCTCTGCCATTGTTTTGGGCACCATCGGTTGAAAAATGCTTTTTAAAAGTCTGACCAGTGGGTGATGCTCTCGCCCTGAGCCCTCATCCTGAGGAGGTGCGTCAGCACCGTCTCGAAGGACGAGGGCGCCTCCAGAGAACACTGGAACCTCCTTCGAGACGCAGACTGCGTCTGCTCCTCAGGATGAGGCCAGACATTTATGAGCCAGCCCTCTCAGGTTGGTCCGGCGCGATCTCGACGAGGATCGCTCGACCGGTGCCGGAGAGCAGGATCAGATCCTGCGTGGCCTCCAGCATGAGCGCGTCGAGCACCTGAAGCGAATGGATCGTCGAAGCGACCATCACGTCGAACGGCCCATCGAGCGGCACGAGAAAGGCGATGCCGGTCTCCTCCGCCAGCAGCGCCACGCCCGACTCCACGAACCGCGTCCGGTGCCGGAATTGCCCGCGCCGGGTCATGACGTTGAGGTCGCGGATCGGCCCGGACAGGAGCCGCCCGGTGGTGATCTCGTCGCCGGAAAAGGAGAGCTTGGGAGATGTCCTGTCGAGCCGAAAGGCGACGCCCTCCACGTCAAGCTCGATGCCGTCACCCTCCACCACGATCAGCGTGCGGTCGACCTCCGGGAAAGCCGAGAATGGCCCGTCCGAGGCGACATCAGCCATGCTGACGCGCCATCCGAACGTGTCGAAGCCGGAGCCTTCCGGAAAGGCTGCGACCTCTGCGGTCGTGCCCCCGCCGTTCTTCCAGGGAACGCGAACGAGATCCTCGTTGCGGATGACCGTTGCTTTCATCAGCCCAGGCTCGGCAGGTTGAGGCCGTGTTCGCGGGCGCAGTCAACCGCGATGTCGTAGCCCGCATCCGCATGGCGCATCACGCCGGTCGCGGGATCGTTCCAGAGCACGCGCTCGACGCGCTTGGCCGCTTCCGGCGTCCCGTCGCAGACGATCACCATGCCGGAATGCTGCGAGAAGCCCATACCGACGCCGCCGCCATGATGCAGCGACACCCAGGTAGCGCCAGATGCGCAGTTGAGCAGCGCGTTCAGCAGCGGCCAATCGGAAACCGCGTCCGACCCATCCTTCATCGCCTCGGTCTCACGGTTCGGGCTTGCGACGGAGCCGGAATCGAGATGGTCGCGGCCGATCACGATGGGCGCCTTGAGCTCGCCCTTGGCCACCATCTCGTTGAAGGCGAGGCCGAGGCGGTGACGGTCGCCAAGGCCCACCCAGCAGATGCGTGCCGGCAGGCCCTGGAACTTGATGCGTTCCTTGGCCATGTCGAGCCAGTTGTGCAGGTGCTTGTTGTCCGGCAGCAGCTCCTTCACCTTGGCGTCCGTCTTGTAGATGTCCTCAGGATCGCCTGAGAGCGCGCACCAGCGGAACGGCCCGATGCCGCGGCAGAAGAGCGGGCGGATATAGGCGGGCACAAATCCCGGGAAGTCGAACGCGTTGTCGACGCCTTCTTCTTTCGCCATCTGGCGGATGTTGTTGCCGTAGTCGAGGGTCGGCACGCCGGCCTTGTGGAAGTCGAGCATGGCGCGCACGTGCTCGGCCATCGATTCCTTGGCGGCATGCTCCACAGCCTTGGGATCGGTCTCGCGCTTGGCCTCCCACTCAGCGAGCGTCCAGCCCTTCGGCAGGTAGCCGTTGATGGGATCGTGCGCCGAAGTCTGGTCCGTCACTGCATCGGGCCGGATGCCACGCCGGTAGATCTCCGGGAAGATTTCGGCGGCGTTGCCGAGGAGGCCGACGGAAACTGGTTTCTTGTCCCGGCAGGATTGCTCGATGATCGCCAACGCCTCGTCGAGGGTGTCGGCGCGCTGGTCGACATAGCCTGTGCGCAGGCGCATCTCGATGCGGCTCGGCTGGCATTCCACCGCAAGGCAGGAGGCGCCGGCCATCGTGGCGGCGAGCGGCTGCGCGCCGCCCATGCCGCCGAGGCCGCCGGTGAGGATCCAGCGGCCGGAGAGGTCGCCGTTGTAATGCTGGCGGCCCACTTCCACGAAGGTCTCGTAGGTGCCCTGCACGATGCCCTGCGTGCCGATATAGATCCAGGAGCCGGCCGTCATCTGGCCGTACATTATGAGCCCCTTGCGGTCGAGTTCATGGAACTTGTCCCAGGTGGCCCAGTGCGGCACGAGGTTGGAATTGGCGATCAGCACCCGCGGCGCATCCGCGTGCGTCCGAAACACGCCAACCGGCTTGCCCGACTGCACGAGCAGTGTCTCGTCATCGTTGAGGTTTTTCAAAGCCGACACAATGCGGTCGAAGCTGTCCCAATCTCGCGCGGCACGGCCGATGCCGCCATAGACCACGAGCTCGCCGGGCTTCTCAGCCACCATCGGATCGAGGTTGTTCATCAGCATGCGCAGGGGCGCCTCCGTCAGCCAGCTCTTGGCGGACAGTTCGGTGCCGTGGGGAGCGCGGATCACGCGGGCGTTGTCGATGCGGGTCATGGAACGGATCCTCAGGCTTTGGATTGCGCGAAGGTGAGACAGGTTTGCAGAATGAGCGTCAGGGCAGCGCGCATCGGTGCGGCATAGGCCTCGCCGTAAGGCGTTGGCCACTCGCGTTCGGCGACAGGTCCAAGCGGCTCGCGCATGTAGCCACGGCAGGCAAGCTCCATCTGCACCGCGTGGACGCCAGCCTCAGGCTTGCCGAGGCTGCGCGTGATATAGCCGCCCTTGAAACGGCCGTTGACCACATGGCTGAAGCCGCTGCCGACGCAGATTGTCTCGATGGCATCGCTCAAGGCAGGAGCGCAGGTGGCACCGCCGTTGGTGCCGATGTTGAAGTGAGGCAGGGTGCCGTCGAACAGGCGGGGGATCACCGAACGGATCGAGTGGCAGTCATAGACCACCACGTTGATGTGCCGGGCTCGCAGGCGCTCGATCTCGACGTTGAGCGTCGCGTGATAGGGATCGAAGAAGCGGGCGCGGCGCTCGGCGACCTCCGCCGACGTGGGCTCCGTGCCCGGCTCGTAGAGCGGCTCGCCATCGAACGTGGTGGTGGGGCACAGCTCCGTCGTCGCCTGTCCCGGATAGAGCGAGACACCGGACGGGTCGCGGTTTACGTCGATGACCGTGCGGGAGATCGTTGTGCGGATCACCGTCGCACCAAGACCGGCTGAGAAATCATAGAGCCGCTCGATCCACCAGTCGGCATCCTTGCGCGCCAGCCAAGGCGAGACGAGGCCGCGTTCGTACTCCACCGGAATGTCGGTGCCGGTATGCGGCAGGCTCACCACGAGCGGCGCGTCCCCACGGATTACCGTAAGCCAGTCACTGGATTCGCTCATGCGGCGACCTCATCCGTCACGAGCGGCAGCACATCGCCACCAGCCGCATCGGCCAGCGCACCCGAAGCAACGAGGGCAGTCGCCACTTCCATCTCGGGCGCCATGTGCCGGTCGTCATCGAGATGCGGAATCTGCGCGCGCAACAAGGCACGTGCGCGCTCCAGGCGCTCGCTCGATTGCATCGGCGCGTGGAAGTCGCAGCCCTGAACGGCGGCGAGGTATTCGATGCCGATGACATTGGCAGTGTTCGCCGCCATGGGCAGGAGCCTGCGCGCGCCATGGGTCGCCATGGACACATGATCCTCCTGATTGGCGGAGGTCGGGATCGAGTCCACGCTTGCCGGATAAGCGCGCTGCTTGTTTTCGGACACGAGGGCTGCGGCCGTCACCTGCGGGATCATGAAACCGGAGTTGAGGCCGGGCTTCGGCGTGAGGAAGGCGGGCAGGCCTGAAAGGGTCGGATCGACCAGCATGGCGATGCGCCGCTCGGCCAGCGAGCCGATCTCGCAGAGCGCCATGGCGATCATGTCGGCTGCGAAAGCCACGGGTTCGGCATGGAAGTTGCCGCCGGAGATCGCCTCGCCCGTATCCGAGAACACGAGCGGATTGTCGGAGACGCCATTCGCCTCGGCGCCGAGCGTTTCGCCCGCCTGGCGCAGCAGGTCGAGCACTGCGCCCATCACCTGCGGCTGGCAGCGCAGGCAGTAGGGGTCCTGCACGCGTTCGTCGTTGGTGAGGTGCGAGGCGCGAATCGCGCTTCCCGCCATCAGGGCACGCAGGGAGGCCGCCACCTCGATCTGCCCGTGATGGCGGCGCAGCTTCTGGATGCGCTCGTCGAACGGTCCGTCCGATCCCTTGGCCGCATCAGTGGCGAGTGCGCCGGTGATGAGAGCGGCGCGGAACACCCGCTCGGCTTCGAACAGGCCTGCGAGCGCGAGAGCGGTCGACACCTGCGTTCCGTTGAGAAGAGCCAAGCCTTCCTTGGGCCCGAGCACCAGCGGGGTGAGGCCGGCTCGCGCAAGAGCCGCCTCCGCCTTCACGCGCACGCCATCGACGACGAACTCGCCGACGCCCATGAGGGCTGCGGTCATGTGGGCCAGCGGCGCGAGATCGCCTGAGGCGCCGACGGATCCCTGGCCGGGAATGACCGGGATGAGGTTCGCCTTCAGGCAGGCTGTCAAATGGTGGATGGTGGACCAGCGCACGCCTGAGGCGCCTTGTGCAAGGCTCGCGAGCTTGAGGGCCATGACGAGCCGCACGACAGATGGCGGCAGCGGCTCGCCCACGCCGGCAGCGTGCGAGAGCACGATATTGCGCTGGAGCGTCGCGAGGTCGGCGGTGCCGATGCGAACGCTGGCGAGCTTTCCGAAGCCGGTATTGATGCCGTAGACCGGATCGCCCTTGGCAACGATGGTCTCGATGGTCTTTGCGCTGGCCTCGATAGCCCGGCGGCAATCCTGATCAAGGGCAATGTCAGCCCCGAGATAGACGCTGCGCCAGTCGGCCAGCGCGACGGAGCCGGGGTGAAGCATGATGGGTTGTGTCACTGTCCCCTCCAGATACGGGCGTGAAGCGGGTTGAAGCCGATGCGGTAGACGAGTTCCGCAGGCCGTTCGATGTTCCAGATGGCGAGATCGCAGCTCTTGCCGGGCTCGAGCGTGCCGATCTGATCGAGCTTGCCGAGCGCACGCGCGGCTTCGCGCGTCACGCCGGCGATGCATTCTTCGACCGTCATGCGGAACAGGGTGGCGCCCATGTTCATGGTGAGGAGCAGCGAGGTGAGCGGCGAGGTGCCGGGATTACAGTCGGTTGCGAGCGCCATGCGGGTGCCGGCTTCACGGAAGGCTGCGATGGGCGGAACCTTCGTCTCGCGCAGCATGTAGAAGGCCCCCGGCAGCAGCACTGCCACCGTGCCGGCCTTCGCCATGGCGGCGGCGCCGTCCTCGTCGGTGTATTCGAGATGATCGGCCGAGAGCGCTCCATAATCGGCAGCGAGTTTTGCTCCATGGAGATTGGAGAGCTGGTCGGCATGAAGCTTGATCCTAAGGCCCAGTGCCTTGGCGGCATCGAACACGCGTGCGGTCTGCTCGGGCGAAAATGCAATGCCCTCGCAGAAGGCATCAACCGCGTCAGTCAGTCCCTCGCGTGCCAAGGCCGGCATCATCTCGCTGCAGATCTTCTCGATGAAGGCGTCCTTGTCGCCCTTCGCCTCCGGCGGCAGGGCGTGAGCGCCGAGGAACGTGGTGGTGATGGAGACCGGGCGTTCGTGAGCAAGACGCCGTGCGGCGCGCAGGGATCGTGCCTCCGTCTCCAGATCGAGCCCATAGCCCGACTTGATCTCGACCGTGGTGCAACCCTCAGCGATGAGATGGTCGAGCCGGGGCAGGGCGCTCACTACCAGCGCATCCTCGCTCGCCGCGCGGGTGGCTTTCACGGTGGACACGATGCCGCCGCCGGCCCGGGCGATCTCCTCATAGCTCGCGCCCTTGAGGCGCAGCTCGAACTCATGGGCGCGGTTGCCGCCATAGACGAGGTGCGTGTGGCAATCGACAAGGCCTGGGGTGATCCACCGGCCCTCGCAATCGATCCGCTCGGCGGCGTCCCAGCCCGCGGCGAGGTCCTCTGACGGTCCGGCGAAGGCGATGCGGCCGTCCTGGGTGGCAACGGCTCCACTCTCGATGATCCCGAGACCGTCGCCTGCAAGCGTAGCAAGGCGAGCGGTGTGCCAGACCCGGTCGAAGCGCATGTTCCTGCTCCGGTTCGATTGCGAATATGTCTATACATAAGCGCAAAGAATCGATATTGTCTAGACGTATTCGATCGGTTCTGATGGTCCGGCGTCGGCATGGCTTTTTGGCGGCTGCCGACCCCAAGGCCGCTTTGCAGCAAAGGTGTCCGCGATGCGCAGGCTCATTCTCGATCACGCTCTCCTTTCCAGCGGCTGGGCCCGGAATGTTGGCCTCGATATTGAGGGCGGGACGATTGTCGCTGTGCACTCAGGATCTTCCGCCGAGGGTCGTGAGCGCGTTGCCGGCATCACGCTTCCTGGACTGCCCAACCTGCACAGTCACACCTTCCAACGCGGCATGGCAGGGCTCGCCGAAACACGCGGCCCGGAAGGAGACAGCTTCTGGACCTGGCGGCAGGTGATGTACCGCTTCCTCGGCTCCCTCACGCCGGACGATGTGGAAGCCATTGCGGCCTTCGCCATGATGGAGATGCTGGAGGGCGGCTTTACCGCGCTCGCCGAGTTCCACTACCTGCACCACGATGCACAGGGCCGCCCATACGGTGACATCGCGGAGCTTTCCGGGCGCATTGCGGCTGCGGCGCAATCGACGGGCATGGGCTTGACGCTTCTGCCGGTCTTCTATGCGCAGGGCGGCTTCGGTGGGGCCGCGCCTGCGGAAGGTCAGCGGCGTTTCATCAACGGCGTCGAAAATTATGCCCGCCTGCTCGAAGGCGCGCGCGGGGCGGTGGCCGGGCTCGACGATGCGGTCGTCGGCATCGCGCCGCACAGCCTGCGCGCCGTCACGCCGGAGAGCCTCAATGACATCCTTGAGATGGCCGGCGAGGGGCCGGTTCACATCCATATTGCCGAGCAGGTGAAGGAGGTGGAGGACTGCCTTGCTTGGTCAGGGCAGCGCCCGGTTGAGTGGCTGCTCGATCATGCCTCCGTCGACCGGCGCTGGTGCCTCATCCACGCCACGCATCTCGACCCGCAGGAGGTGAGGGGCATCGCCGCGAGCGGCGCGGTGGCGGGCCTGTGCCCGATCACCGAGGCCAATCTCGGCGACGGTATCTTCGAGGGCGTCGACTATCTCGCGGCAGGTGGCCGCTTCGGCGTTGGGTCTGATTCCAACATCGAGATATCGGCCCCGGGAGAGCTCAGGCAGTTCGAATACAGCCAGCGCCTCAAGCACCGCGCCCGCAATGTTCTCGCCGAGCATGAGGGGCAATCGACGGGGCGCAGCCTTTACGAGAAGGCGCTGGCGGGTGGAGCGCAGGCGCTCGGCCGACGGATCGGTGTCATCGCCGAGGGGCATCGCGCCAACTTCGTGGTGCTCGATGCCGATCATCCCGATCTCGCCGCCGTCTC
This sequence comes from Microvirga sp., assembly GCF_014699075.1. Taxonomy (GTDB): domain Bacteria; phylum Pseudomonadota; class Alphaproteobacteria; order Rhizobiales; family Beijerinckiaceae; genus Microvirga. Next base: position 25,939 of record NZ_JACXAB010000046.1, read on the forward strand.
GGGTGACCGCTGGCTCGATTCCTATGTGTTCGTCACTGGCAAGGTCGCCATCGATACGGTGTTCGTGGCGGGCAAGCCTGTGGTAAGGAGCGGCCGGCATGTGAACCGCGACGCGATCCGCACTCGCTATGCGAAGGCCATGGCCCGCATCCTGGCCTGACAAATGACTGAAGGCGGCATGAAACATCTCCACCAGCGCATTCGCGACGACATCGAGGCCAGGATCATGTCGGGCGAATGGGCGCCCGGGCACCGCATCCCGTTCGAGCATGAGCTGATGGCGGAATACGGCTGCTCGCGCATGACCGTGAACAAGGTGCTCTCGACGCTTGCCGCCAACGGACTCATCACGCGCCGGCGCCGCGCGGGAACGGTGGTGGCTGAGCCGAGCAACCAGCAGGCGGTGCTGCAGATCCAGGACTTCGCCCTCGAGGCGGCCCGCGCCGGAGTGGAGTATCGCTTCAAGATTCTCACCCGTTCCATCGAGCCCATCGATGCAGCCGCCGCGCAGCGAACCGGTCTGCCGGCGGGCACCAAGATGCTCTGCCTGTCCACGCTCCATGTGATGGACGACGTGCCGCAAGCCTTCGAGCAGCGTCTGATCAACCTTGCCACTGTGCCTGAAGCCGGCGAGGAGACGTTCAAGGACGACCCGCCAGGGACGTGGCTGCTGCGGCGTGTGCCATGGACGGATGCGGAGCACATCGTGCGTGCCGTGAATGCGAACGGTACGCTGGCGAAGCGGCTGCAGATCCAGACGGGAACAGCCTGTCTCATGCTGGAGCGGCGAACCTGGCAGGCGGGGGCCTTCGTGACCGAGGCACGGATCACCTATCCGGGCGACAGGCATCAGCTCGTCGGGCGGTTTTCGCCGGTTGCGTGAAAGCGCATCACACCACTTCACGTCATGGCCGGGCTTGTCCCGGCCATCTCGATCAGTAAAGCGCTGCGCCTCCTCAATCGAGATCACCGGCACAAGGCCGGTGATGACGCGTGGATGTGGCGGACCCTACGCCAGCGCCGCGCGCAAATCCTCGATCAAATCTTCCGCATCCTCGATGCCGACGGACAGGCGCACGAGACCGTCGTCGATGCCGAGTTCAGCCCGCACCTCGGGAGGCACGGAGGCATGGGTCATGATGGCCGGATGCTCGATGAGGCTTTCCACGCCGCCGAGGCTTTCCGCCAGGGTGAAGAGCTGGCAGCGTTCCAGGAAGCGCGTCGCGCCGTCGAGTCCACTCTTGATGCGGGCGGTGATGATGCCGCCGAAGCCGCGCATCTGGCGCTTGGCGAGATCATGCTGCGGGTGCGAGGCGAGGCCCGGATAGATCACGCCGTCCACGCCCGGATGCGCCTCAAGGAACTGGGCGATCTTGAGCGCCGACGTGCAGTGCCGCTCCATGCGAAGCGACAGGGTTTTCAGGCCGCGCAGGGCCAGGAAGCTGTCGAAAGGCCCTGACACGGAACCGACCGCGTTCTGCAGGAAGGCAATCTTCTCGCGGATCTCCTGGTTCTGTCCCACGATCACCACGCCGCCGACCATGTCGGAATGGCCGTTGAGGTACTTCGTGGTGGAATGCACCACGATGTCGAAGCCGAATTCGAGCGGACGCTGTACCCAGGGACTGGCGAAGGTATTGTCGGCCACAAGCCACGTGCCGTGCCCGCGCGTGGCCGCAGCAATGGCTTCGAGATCGGCGAGCTTGAGGAGCGGGTTCGTTGGCGTCTCGACCCAGACGAGCTTGGTGTTCAGGCGAAGCGCCGCCTTCACGGCATCCGTGTTGCCAAGATCGACATAGGTGATATCGAGCCCGGCCGATTGCTTGCGCACGCGCTCGAACAGACGGCGCGTGCCGCCGTAGAGATCGTCGGAAGCGACGATGTGCGAGCCGTGCTCCAGCATGTCGAGCACCGTGGCGCTCGCCGCGAGACCGGACGAGAAGGCGAATGCTGCCGAGCCGCCTTCGAGATCCGCGATGCATCGCTCGAACGCCATGCGGGTCGGGTTCTGCGAACGGGCATATTCGAAGCCCTTGTGAACGCCGGGGCTCTCCTGTGCGAAGGTGGAGGTGGCGTAGATCGGCATCATCACCGCGCCGGTGGTGGGATCCGGCGACTGGCCCGCATGGATGCAGCGGGTGGCGAAATCGAGCTGGTTGCGGGTGGTCATTGGGGCTGGATCCGGAAGAAGTTGATGAGGTCGATGCGGGTGGCGAGGCCCACGAAGGCTTCGCCCTCCATGATCACCGGCACGAGGCCGGCGGCAAAGAGGGGCAGAAGCTCCCGGACGGGAGCATCGGCGGGAATGGTTTGCAGGCGCGAGACCATCACGTCACGCACCGGCTTGTCGAACACGCTCTGCGGCGCGCGCTCATTGGCGACCAGTGCGTCGAGAATGTCGCTCTCGTCGATGAGACCGACCACGCGTCCATCGTCGATCACGGGAAGCTGCGACACGTCGGAGGAGCGCATGCGCGCAAAGGCGGAGCGCAGCGTCTCGCTGGGCGAGACGAAGATGGTGGCGCCTTCGCCAAACGGGTTGATCACCACGTCGCGGACCGTTCCTGTCACCTTGCGGTCGAGCCAGCCTTCCTGGGCAATGAAGGCATCGTTGAACACCTTCGACAGGTACTTGGCGCCCGTGTCGCAAACGAGGGTGACGACCCGCTTCGGCTCTGTCTGCTCACGGCAGTAACGCAGGGCTGCGGCCAATAGCGTACCGGAGGATGAGCCTGCCAGAAGTCCCTCTTTACGCAGCAACTCGCGGGCGGCCGAGAAGCTTTCCTTGTCGCCGATGGAATACGCCTTCTTGACCAGGGAGAGATCGCAGTTCGGCGGCACGAAATCCTCGCCGATGCCCTCAACCGCCCAGGAGCCGGCCTCGGTCATCTGCCCGGTCTCCACCAGCGGCGCGAGGATCGAGCCTGCGGGATCGGCCAGCACCATGGCGGTCTTCGGCGAGGCCTGTTTCAGGAAGCGCCCGACGCCGGTGAGCGTGCCGCCCGACCCGACGCCGACCACGACGGCATCAACATCACCCTCCATCCCGTCCAGGATCTCAGGGCCGGTGCTCGCCTCGTGGGCTGCCGGATTGGCCGGGTTCTCGAACTGGTTGATATAGACGGCACCGGGCGTCTTGGAGGTGATCGCCTGGGCGAGGTCCTGGTAATAGTCCGGATGGCCCTTGCCCACGTCCGAGCGGGTGATGACCACCTCGGCGCCAAGGGCCTTGGCATGCAGCACCTTCTCCCGGGACATCTTGTCCGGCACCACGAGGAGCGTGCGGTAGCCCTTGCTGGCCCCGACCAGCGCGAGGCCGACGCCGGTATTGCCGGCCGTAGCCTCGATGATCGTGCCGCCCGGCTTCAGGCGCCCGTCGGCTTCCGCCGCCTCGATCATGGCGCGGGCGGGGCGGTCTTTGATGGAGCCGCTGGGGTTGGCGCTCTCCAGCTTCAGGAAGAGCCTGCAGGGGCCGGTGTCGAGGCTCGTGACCTCAACAAGAGGGGTCCGGCCAATCAGGTCCAAGGCTCCATGGGCAGCCATATTAGCGTCTTTCAAATGTGAAATATGTTATTTGTTTCTATCAGATGTGAAACTTCCTCGTACTTATAGATGCCGACATGGATTGTCACCTGTCCTTCGGATCACTCAACTGCGATCCGCAGGCTTAGCTCCCAAGGATGGCAGAAGCAGGAACTCGGAAGCGGATACAAAAAAGCCCCGGCTTTTGGCCGTTGCGACCAGAGAGGCAGGAGGTGTCGCATACATTTAACCACCTGACTCGAAAGGGTCGGATTAGAAGTGTCCATCGGGCAACCGCGTGGAACCCTGCAACATCCAGGTGCTCCTACCCGAGCGTGCGAAGGAGTAATTCGACGTACGAAGCCTCGGGAACAATGTTCCCACTCTGGCAGCCTCAAGCTGGAAAAGGAGCTAGGAGAGGACGGACAGGTTGAGCGTGAGCAAAGAACCTACATAAAGACCCGTGAAGCCGACCCTGCCCAAGAGGCTGATAGGCAGGACCAAAAGGTAAGCGGGCGGGATCAGGTCAACGGCTAAGACCTGACCATGTTCGGAATTCCCACCGGGTCACAGGTTCCAACCTCCTCGTCCGCATCTTCGATCCGATCAACTGGGTAAGCCCCATCGGTTCCGTCGTAA
>NZ_JACXAB010000047.1 GCF_014699075.1 Microvirga sp.
TCCTCTCCGGTTCTCCAACATGCCTATTCTGGCACGCCTGACGCTGGTGGAGGGCGCCATCCACGACATCACGTTAACTCGGATATCAGATTGAGGCGTGTAGTGGGACTGGCATGCCTAAGCCCGCCAGCTACAAACACCACCGCTTTCCACCCGAGATCATCGCCCACGCGGTGTGGCTCTACTTCAGGTTCCCATTGAGCCTGCGGCTGATCGAGGAGATGTTGCTCGAGCGGGGCATTCTCGTGTCCTATGAAACTATCCGCCGCTGGGTGCTGAAGTCCGGGCCGGCGTACGCTCGCCGCCTCAGGCGCAAGAAGCCGGGCCGCCGGGACAGCTGGCATCTCGACGAGGTCGTGGTCACGATCTCTGGCCAGAAACACTGGTTGTGGCGGGCGGTGAATCAGGACGGCTATGTGCTGGATGAAATCGTTCAGAGCCGACGCGACACCAAGGCCGCCAAGCGCTTGCTGAAACGGCTCTTGCGGAAGCAGGGCGGCCCACTTCGGCGCATGATCACCGATAAGCTTGGTTCCTACGCTACCGCCGTACGTCAGATCATGCCAAAAGTCGACCACCGCTCGCATAAGGGGCTCAACAATCGGGCGGAGAATTCGCATCTGCCGTTTCGCCGGCGAGAACGGGCGAGGCAGGGATTTCGATCTGCCGGAGGGCTGCAGAGGTTCGTCAACGTGTTCTCTGCCGTCTACAATCTTTTCGTTCCACCCCGCTCCCACCGCTCTGCCCACGGGATCTACCTTCACCGCGTCGATGCCATAGCAGCGTGGAAAGTGGCGGCGGATGTCGCTACTTAAAACTATCGTGCGGTCGAATTTGCCTCAACGCGCCCGATGCGGGCTACCGTGACAACACCCCGGTAGCATCTTGCCCCTGCGAGGCGCCAGCATTGTTCAACTCCTGCTCCGCTCTGGACCAGTGGTCCTCCGGATTGCCGGAACGGCCCTCGCTCTCCCATAGTTCATAAGCCCGCTCGCGAATTCTCTGCTCCAGGTGCTTTTCCATTGCCCGTCTCCAAGTCCTAAGGGTCAGCCGTTTTCGGCTAGGTAGGCACGTTGTAGGCTCATGGAGGTGGCCCGGTCGGATCCAGAACCACTCTGCTCTGAAGTTAGGGCACCACTCCAGCAGGTGAAAGGAGCCTGATGGGCGCCCCTCTGTTGGCTAACGCTTGACCTCCTGGCCAGACGCGGCAGGATGATCCTGCAGAAGCGCATCTGACGGGACTTGAGGAACATTCAATGGCGACAGGCACTGTGAAGTGGTACAACGAGACGAAGGGCTATGGCTTCATTCAGCCGGACAATGGCGGCAAGGACGTCTTCGTTCATGCCACAGCCCTTGAGCGGGCTGGCATGCGTGGTCTGGCTGAAGGCCAGAAGGTCTCCTATGAGGTGGAAGCTGACCGCCGCACGGGCAAGGAGTCTGCAACCAACCTGCAAAAGGCTTGATTGAGCCTGTCATCGCGTCAGCTGAGTGCTGGCGCTTCAAGCCGCTCCTGACGGGGCGGCTTTTTTGATGCCCATCGTCTCTTGGAGCGCTGAGGAAGCACGGCACAACTTATGGCCACAGCAATGGACAGGCAGGGATGCCTTGCGTGGTTGAAGCACTCCGGCGACCTTCCCGGCGGCGCGTGCAAAACCCGCTCCCGACCATTCAAGCTCCTGCCATTTAGGTCATGTAACCCGCTTTGAGGTGGGGGGTTGGCGATTGTTTTCGCTCTTCCATCCAGCGGGCCCACAAAAAAGCCGTTGATGTCCTGGATGGCCTTTGCCCCGCATCGAACATCATGAGGGTTCAAGCACCTTGAGCACCGGCATCATTGCGACTGCAATAATCCTGATCATTGGCTACGTCATTGTGTCCAGGATTGTAGGGCTAGCGTTCCGCCTTGTCGTTCCTCTGGTTCTGCTCGTGGTACTGGGTGGAGCTAGCGCGTTCTCAGGCCTGATGCCGGAGCGCTCCCCTGCGGACCAGTACGCCCCCTATGGACAGGCTCAGCATCGCCCCATTGGCGATATTGGTGATCTGCGCCTGCGCGACATCGCCAACATGGCTGCTGATGCGTTTCGCTCCGTGCTGCAGGGAGGTCTTGCCCTCCTGAATGGCTTGTCCGAACCTGAACCAAGGCGCGACCCGCACTGGCCGGACGAGCCGTACCACTCCCGCCGTGGTGAGCCCTATGGCGTTCCGCCAGACTCCACCGATGACCCACGCTAGGGCGAACCGCGGCGCGGATGGTAAGATCATCCTATTCTTGGGTGGCATCAGATCTTTCGGCTCAGAACACGCGAACCTGAGAGAGCAAAGCGCCAGGGCATGTCAGTGGCGCGGGTGATCCCGATCCGCATCCCAGCCGCAACCTCAACTAGGCTCTCTTGGCTGAAGAGTTGGAAGGGTGTTTGGTCCAGTGGCAACTTATTGTGGATGATTGTCACGCCCAGAGCCTGGCACAGGCGACCAGGACCTGAGCAGAGAAGGCGAAAATCCTCGACACCTCGCCGCACCCTCATGAACTCGATGCCCCTGGTTGGCTCAACAGCTCTGACCAGAACCGCGCTGCCTGGCAGACAGACGAAGTTCAGGCACCAGTGCATGCCGTACGACCGGTAGACATAAGCATGGCCGGCAGAACCAAACATGGCTGCGTTCCGAGGCGTCGGACCACGAAAGCTATGGGAGGCAGGATCATCGCCCGTGTAGGCTTCAGTCTCAACAATCCGGCCGCCGATCCCGTTCACAAGCAGGGTGGCTCCGATTAGATCGCGGGCGACCGTCACCGCATCGCGCGCGAAGAAGGACCGAGGCAGCGTTGTTTCCATTCGCCCGTCAGCGTTGAAGGCCGGAAAAGCTCACTCCCAAAGGCTCACGAGGTGGCGGCAGGATTGACAGCATCCTCAGCCAACTCAGAAAGGATCTGGTCGGTGTTCTCCTCCTCGATCAGACTCTCCTGGATGAGCCCCTCAGCCTCCGAGAGGCCAAGCTGCTTGGCCCACGCAAGCAAGGTGCCGTAGCGGGTGATCTCATAATGCTCCACCGCCTGGGCAGCCGCGATCAGACCAGCATCCAGAGCCTCCCCGCCGCCGAACTCCTGCAGGATTTCTTGGCCTTCCTCGATGATGCCCTGAATGGCCTTGCACTCGACACCCGCAGGCTTCTCGCCCAACAGCTGAAATACCTGCTCCAGACGTTTCACCTGCTCCTCTGTCTCCTTCAGGTGAACGGCGAAGGCACCTTTGAGCTCCTCAGCCTGCGCAGCTTCCGCCATCTGCGGCAGGGCCTTGAGGATGGCGTTCTCGGCGAAATATGTGTCCTTCAGCTGATGCAAAAAGAGAGCTTTCAGATCCTTATGAGCCATGGTCGGTCTCCTGGTCAGGTGGTGCAGCGATACGGACAATCCGTAGGGCAGCCAGGCGTTCCGCAGTTGATGCCAGCCTGAACAGAAGGGTTGATTTAGGGTACAGCGCGGGCAACGGTCGTGATGGTCCTGCGTTAGATCGAGCAGCCCACGCGCAGGAGGACCATGATGCCCATCGATTACCGCTCCGAGCTGAAGCGGCCCGTGTCTCTGGCGCTGGCTGGGGCTGCCATCCTGGGCTGGCTTTTGGCCCTTGGCGTAGGGCTCTCCTCCTCCGACCAGCAGCAGGAAGCCCGAACGGAGATAACCCGCGCGCAGCAGGCCGAGGCTACTCTGCGACGGCAACTCGACGAGCAGCAGCGCACCGGACGAACCCTGGCGGACCTGGAGTCTAGGGTAGCTGGCGCCGAGCAGCAGCTAGCCCAGATCACACAGGCGCGGGAGCAGGCGCAGACTGAGCTTACAACCCTGCAGCAAACCACGCAGGCTTCCCAACAGCAGCTCACGCAGACGGCTCAGTCCCGTGACCAGCTTCAGGCTCAGCTCGGGACCCTGCAGCAGTCGCTTCAGACAACCCAGCAACAGATGGCCCAGGTCACACAAGCGCGCGGGCAAGCCCAAGCGCAGCTCACCGCTACTCTGCAGGACCTGCAGTCGCAACAACAGCAGCTGACGCAGCTCACCCAGGCCCGAACCGAGGTTCAGACCCAGACCTCCGCTGCTCGACAAGCCCTGCAGGCCAATGAGCAAAGAGCCGCTGAGCTGGATCGCAGCGTCACGGCACTGTCGCAGCGCCTGTTGAACATCCAGAACCAACTACAGCAGGCGGAACAGCGGCTGGCTTCTGTGAAGGAGGAGATTGCGACAAGCGAACAGACCGTTGTGGCACACCGGCAGGAATTAACGGACCTGAGCCGTCAGATTGAGAACGCTCGCCGTGAGGCGACAGCGGCCCGCGAGTCGGTAGCCCAGGCTACTCAGGAGATGTCGTCCCGCAGAGCGGAGCTCACAGAGGTTGAGCAACGTCTCCAGCAGGTGCGAAACGCGCAAGCATCCACTCAGACGGATCTTGCCAACCTTCGTTCGGAGCGGGAGCGCCTGACGAGGGAGCAGGCTGATTTTCAAGATAAAGCAACCCAGCAACGGTCTGAGCTTCAGGCTCAGCTGGCGAGGGCAACAGACGACCTGGCCGCCCGCAACCGGGAGGTTGCAGAGCTGGAGGGGCGGCTTCAGGCGACCCGTCAGGCACTCGCTGGTGCTCAAAGCCAACTTGCCGAAGCACGTCAGCAACTCGCCACGCCACCCACTACCGGGAACACATCCGGAGCAGGTGCTCCAGCCGATGCAGTTCCCATGTCGCCTGAAACACCTCAGTGACATGCTCGCGCATGCGCGTCTGCTGTTGTTCTAAGATGAGGTGTCTTACACTGAAATCACGAAAGCTGACGCACCAAAAGCGTCCCAGACGCAATGGGGCATGGGTTGACGCAGAAACACAGCTTTGCTCAGGTCTTTAACGAAGTTTGCGATAAAGAACAGTGCATGAGCCCATCGTCACACTGGACCCTCTTCATCGCCCGTCCCAGACGAGATCGACAGCACGTCATCCGGGATCCTCAAGGCGAACCCCGGATCCTCTTTGGCGAAGACGATGGCACCGGGATCAACGATCGTCTCGCCAGGTATCTTGTCGAGAGCCTGAGTGCGGGTCTCGATGTCGAAGACCCGAACCCGGACGAGGGCTGGTTCCTGGACAGCCCGGGAGACAGTGACGAGCAGGATTCGGCCATTCTCATTTGTGACCCTGATTTCGAGATCCGGCTCGAGATCCTCGACACGGGCAACATTGAAGAGGACCAGGCGCTGGGCCGAAAGATTGTGGCTCGGATCAATACCTACCTCATCCAGACCGAAGCTTCGCATCCAAGCGCTTCCTCTGCCGGTTTCCCAACAGAAAGGCAGCAACCCAGATCCAAACGTTGACCGGTGGAGCAGATGGATCACTGCGCCAGGCAATCATAGCTTGGCATAAAGCGTCCTCTCGGCAAAATCCCTCGGCTGTTTGCTCCCGCACCTGCCCCGTGCGGCTTGACGCCGCAATGTAATCGGCTAACTGATCGCGCATTACCTAACCGAGTATTGGATGAGTTATGGATCAGCCCGAACAGCCGCTAGATTTCGCCAGCATCACCGCCGACATCGTTTCGTCTTACGTTGCGAACAACTCGATTCATCGGGGCGATTTGCCTAACGTGATTGCATGCGTGCACGCTGCCTTGCAAGGTCTCGCTGCTCCGAAGCAGGCAGAACCTGAGAAGCCAGAGCCACGCATTTCGATCAAGAAGTCCATCACGCCCCACTTCCTGATCAGTCTCGAGGACGGCAAGCAGTACAAGACGCTCAAGCGCCACCTCGGCAAGCTCGGGCTGACGGCCGAGGAGTACCGTGCAAAGTGGGGTCTCCCGGCCGATTACCCGATGGTTGCACCCAGTTATGCTGCCAAGCGCTCCGAGCTCGCCAAGAGCAGCGGCCTCGGCCAGATGCGGAGGAAGAATGCCGCGAAAGCAGCTGCCAAGTCGGACGAGAAGGTCGCAGCACCGGCTGAGGCCGTAAAGCCGAAGCGCCGTACACCTTCGAAGAAAGTGGCTGGCAAGTAAGCCCGCTCTCGGGCCAAGCTCGATCACTCATGGCGCTATCTGAGATGAGGGTCGTGAATTGTCCCTAAGCAGGAACGGTAGGCGTCTGAGTCTGAAACTCCTTTGCGATGATGTGCAACGGAAATATGCCTTCTTTGACTGCAGCTCCCTCGAACCATCTGCAGGTGATCTCACAGCCATCGACCTCAATCACGGTCATTCGATGAGAGGGATAGGCAATCAGATGCACGACATCGCCAACACTGAACTGCATGGTTCGCTCCTGCTCCACATCACGAGAGTTTAGCCAGCCGATGGGCAGCCGGTAAGACGACCGGACTCATTTCCCACAATGTCGCCTAGGGCAACTCAGGCTGGGTCTCCTATTCGACAGCAATGGCTTTGAGGGCACGCCTGACAGCAACGCGGGCTGCCTCAACGTGCCCTGCGGCCAAGAGTTCGTCGACAATCCTGAGCGCCATCACCGCATCAGCCCGCTGTACAGTGTCTGAAGCTGACACCATGGTACCGCGAGCAGTTGATGCTCCATCAAGGTCATCGCTTTGGCCCGCAAGATAGGCCGGGCTGCACTTGAGCACGGAAGCAAGGCTCGCCAAGGCATCCTCACCGGGATGCCGCGAACAACCTGTGATGATGTCCTGGATGAACCCCGCCTCCAAGCCTGCTTCCAGGGAGGCCCTGCGCCACGAGATCTTGAGAGCGCTTACCCGTTCTCCGATGCGCTCTTTCAGAATCGCATTCACGCTTGGCTCCTTGAGGTGACGATGCTGCGAAAAGCTAAAAGGCGTGGAGGCGGTACATCCGCGCACTCCCCGCCTGCCTTGCAGCTCCGGCCATCTTCCGCCCGGGATGGTTAATAAGAAAATAACGAACGTTGCTGCTGACCACGCTGATCAAATCGGATTATTCTGCTTTCTAGCTGACGGACAGAGGCGCGCCCTTCATGACGCAGCTAACTGCCGATGGAGCCCAAGTGTTCACTCCCTACACGGTGGCGAAGGTCGACCCCTTGGTCGACCAAGCCATCACTCATCTTGAGGGCAAGATTAAGCAACTCATGTCACTCACGGGAGCCGGGCCGGAGATTGCCATTGCCCCGCAGCTCATCAGCCCACAATTATTGTTCAACGTCCCGACGATCCGCTCTTTCGGAGCGCCACGCAATACGACTGAGTTACGGCCCCTTCAAGCTCTGATGGCTGCTCTGGGGAGTATTCAACCGGCCCTCACAGGTCGGCCGCCGATCTCTGGTCGGTACGAAAACGAATCTAGTTAGGAAGTGGTTAATTCGTCAAGAACTAGTATCACGGCTCACGGTTCCGAACTATATGTTGTGTGTAGCTGAGAGAATTGTGGATAAAAATGACTCCTCCGGGTAAGCCTCTCAGACTCCTTTGAGAATCCGTTCCCGAATTTTGCAATGGCCAAGCTTCGCCGGCTCAAAGACCCACATGATGTCATGCTTAACGCGGGGTAGATGTTGTGCTGGCACATCAATTGTTGTTGCGGATCGATCGCAATTCATCTCAATCCCAAGCGAACCCCAGATAGATAGCCAGCAGCACCCCGAGGATCGTTAGACCAAAGGAAGCCACCAGCAGGATCACGAGAGATTTGAGACCGTAGATATCCATAGAGCGCCTCTGAAGCTTAGCTATTGACTGACGCTGGGGGGCTCCTGTTATTCCCTTTGGGAGCGAAGAAATATGCGACCAGTCTAATCATCCTGATCAGTCCTTCAGCGTCGCGCTAGGCTTGCACCCGCCTCAGAGGCAACGCTGAAGTTCGCAACAGCGTCTACATGGAACCTGCGAGCTTGGCTCTCCCTTATTCATAGGAGCCTTGAGTTAAAGGCCATGGTGTTGAGTGAGGGTGCCCCATGCCACTTCGTAATGCCCCCATTGTCGAATGGCCCCCAGCACTGGCTGCTCTGTTGCAGGAGGCAGAGATCAAGTCTGGAAACGATGGCAAGCTTGTCTGCCACTGTGATGTGGATGTGGATGCCGAGACCCTGCGGACCATCCATGAGTTTGAGGCGCACCTGCGTCGCCGCTTAGTTCAACTCAGATTGGCAGTCGGCGTCGAATGTATGATAGGCGAGATGAACCCCTCCTTCAGCATTGGCGCTCCATCTGACCGAGGTCGCAACATCGCACGAGTGCGTCTCAGCTTTCATGATCTTCAAAGTGGTGAGTGTGTAGACCTTACGGATTACCCTTAGACAGGTGAAGAAGGCATCACGCTAATCCGCCATTCCTCAGACCAAATGCTAACGGGTGAGCCGTGAATTTCGAGGGTATCGGTACCATCCCCCTTTTGGCGTATGCATCGGGAAACTCGTCTTACGCGTTCCCTGAACGAGCAACCTGAGACAGCTGGGTAGAGCCTGACGCTCCCAGTTAACCGGCTCAGTCACACGAAAGGTACCGCGTATGAAAAGCCTTGTTCTCGTTCTGGCTCTTGCCGCCACTCCCGCAGCCGCCCAAGCCGAGCGCGTTACGTTGCGCAGCCTTCACGTCCTTTGCTCAACAGCGGACACGGCAAACCGCCTGAACGAGCTGCGCGGCAACAACAGCGCCTGGATAGCACAGGTCCAATCGGAAACCGCCGAGAAACGCTGCACGATCCTGCCAGAGGCCACGAACGTGTGGGTGGAGAGCCGCTCTGGGGCGCTGGCATGTGCCAAAGGCGATGACATGCCCAGCTGCGGATGGACCGTGCTTGATGCGACCTGAATAGCTTCGCACGTTGAAGGAGGGCACTTATCCCCCGGCTGGGCTGATCGTACTTCTTGCTCAAACATCTCAAGAGCCCTGCCCGCCGGTGGGGCTTCTTCAGTTCAGGATGGCCGTTTGCAGTCGATCTTTGATTGCACTAGCGGCAATCTTCGGGTTGGGGGTACTGCACCCACAGGGACCAACAATGGCCGTCTGTGATGCCCCCAAAGCGCACGAACCTCAGGAGTGGGGTTCCTGAGGCTCTCGCACACTGTTGTTCAAACGGTGTGTGATTAGCGGCAGCGTCTCACACGACGCGTGACCTCATCACCAAATTCGTCTTCTTCACGAATGATGACCGTTCGACAACGCTCGATGCTGCCTGTGGTAGCGCGATCCTCATAGCGACGACGTTCAATTCGACGCTCGTATCTCCGATCATCATCAGGACCAACTTGGATATTTGGACCGTTCGGACCGATCCCGAATTGCACCTGAGCTGATGATGGCGATGCCACGATGACACTAGATCCGATCAAAGTGGCTGCTAGAAGCCAAGTTGCCTTCTTCATACCTCGATCTCCACTTGATAAGCCTATTGAAAGTCCAACGCGTTACTTACCATTACGTTTCCTTAAGATGAGAGACAGAGAACCTAAACGCTCTCCTAGACAGTGCGGCCCCCTGCGCCTACCTGTGGCAGCACACTCCCCACCTTTAACCTGGCCTCAAGGATGCCTGCCTCATCCTCGCCTTGCTTTCAGAGAAACTGGCCAAGCCAATGCGAAAGCACAACAAGGGGCAAAGACGATGGATCACAGCGATCTCGTTGAGTTAGTGTCTGACGACCTGACCCAAACTGTCTCAAAGATGCTGGTTGAAATGGGCTCAGAGGATGGCCAGAGGTTTGCCAGGAGAGCCCTAATCAAATTCGCGACACAGGCACTAAGTGGGGCTCCAAAAGTTGGCGGTATGGACATCTCAACATTCACAGACTGCGAGAGACACGCCTTGGCTCAAGCCTCTGCAATAGTTTTGGCGACCATTCAGGCCGACACCTCGAGGCCACAGTAAAGCTCACTTATCGCTGATACCCCGCCCCGAGCGCCCCTGAAATGGCATAGTCCAAACATGAAGAGAGCCCCAAGGAGGTTCGCACACCTGAGGCTCTCAGCGTTTTAGTTCAGAGACTATGAAGGCTTTCGCCGTTGGGTTAACTCCGCTCTGGCCCGTTAGGTGCACTGGGCTAGGCTCATTGCTGAATAGCCATTTGCGCTGTCACCGTCTGATCACTGGCGGCGATTTGCATCTGGCAGGTACTCGCGCTCCTTCCGACCAAGAACACCTGAGAGACATAGGCACGGAGATAACGCTGCCCTCTTTGGGATAGGTCCCAAGCTGGCAGCCCCACGGGGACTCCTCTACTCGATATCAACGGGGCGGCTGAGGCTGACCCTTCGTCGTTGCTGAATAGCCATTGGCTGTGACACCGTCTGATCGCTGGCGGCGTTTCTACTCTGGTAGGTACTCACACCCAACCAGCCAAGGAAGCCTGTCTGTGAGAGTTACCTCCTGACAGGCTCGGCCTTCTTGGGTGGCATTGGGAGGTCTCGATAAATGACCCCCGTGGCGGCAGCCCCAACCACCTCAGGGCCTACTCCGAACTTCTTTGCCAGCTTCGACCACTGCCAATCCCCGGCCATGTAGCAAAGCCGCGCCTCCAGAACCTGCTCAACCGTAAGCTTTCTACAACTGTTGGCCATACCTCGACTCACCAAGAACTGAAAGAGAACATTTCATCCGGTTAACTGGCGTGCCGAGAGAATGATCCTGAGACATCTGGGAGGGTGTGGAGAGCGGGGATGAGAGTCAGCTAAGTGACTGATAATGCAGGGCTACGAATTTCCCGTGTAATAGGACAGAAAAGATCCCCCTGTTTGATATATATATAAGATATACTCTAAGAGTAACCTATAGGATAACCTACGGTTAAGCTATAAATCCTCATCTAAGTGGGTTAGACAGGATAATACCATCAGGAATGTGAACATAGTCATGATCACATAGGTCTTCTCATACAAGGACATCGTCGATCTCCCTTGAGATGACCTGAGGGTGGACCTGAGATGGTTAAGAAGGTCGAAATGTTTACTGCGAAAATGTGAGAGCGCATCTCCAAATACGTCGCAGCGAAGTTCCACCGGGGGAATCGGGTTCAGAGAAGAGGGCTAGCTAATAGGGCACCTACCACTGACCCTCTTCCCTTGGAGTTGAACAGCAATGGACATCGACCGTTCGACCATGAACCTGGCTTCGTTCCTGATCCTAGTCACCTAAGCAGTCGGCTTACTCCCATCATTCATGAGCGTCTCTTTCGGGACTCCCATTGTGGTGGCTGCTGTGATGTCATCCTTCTACTGAACCTTGCTCATTCAGAACTTTGCAATCCTAGGAGGCCACTCCCGTTTAATATCCGGGCAGGCCCGAGGAACAGTACGTTGCCATATGGCATTAATTACAGTATATAATGCCATATAGGGGATACTACTATGGCTACCTTGTTACCCGTTGACACCGTACCTAAGGACTTCCGGCCCTCACCTATCACCGATGAAGAGGCCGCCGCGATGTTTCGCGCAACGCTCAATCTATTCCGACTGTGGGACATCACAGATGAAGAAGCAGCCACCCTGCTCGACTTGCCGGTGCGAACGTACCGGCGATGGAAGGCTGGCGAGATCGGCCGCATTGATCGCGACAGTAAGGCCCGGCTTTCAAACCTCATGGGTATCTATAAAGCCTTGCGTATTATCTTCCGGGAACCACAGCGCGGTTATGCTTGGATTAAGAAATCTAACTCTGCGTTCGCACAAAGATCAGCCCTTGAGGTGATGCTCGGTGGTGAACTCACCGACCTGATGCGCGTGCGCCGCTACCTGGACGCGGAGCGGGGCACCTGGTGATCGACACAAGGTCGATTCCCCTCTCTGAAGTCAGGTGGCGTGGCTCAGTTCGGATTATCCGAAGCATCTTTCCGCCGATTGACCTTTTCGAGGACATTGCAGACCCAGCCGATTGGCCCCTCATTATATCGGCGGAGCAAAAGACAAATCCGCGCCTGATGGAGACCATCGGCAATCTCGACCTTGTCCCCGAGAAACGCCGCGTCGCCGGCCCTGGCGCGAGTTACCTCATGGCGCCATTTACCCATGTGAGCACCGATCGCCCCAGCCGCTTCAGCGATGGGACCTTTGGAGTGCTTTACGCGGGAAACTCCTTTGAAGTCGCTCTGTTCGAGACGATTCATCACCACGGGCAGTTCATGGCCCGGACGAACGAACCCGCTGGATGGACATCTCAGTTTCGGGAAATCGTACTCGAGATCAATGCACATCTTCATGATCTGAGGAGCAATGAGGTCGACCAGTCGGGATTGCTCCTGCCCGACGATTACAAGCTGAGCCAAACGTTAGGCTTTCAGCTCCGCGCTTCAGACTCCGATGGAATAGTCTACCCAAGCGTTCGTTATTCAGGTGGTGAGTGTGTCGGGCTGTTCCATCCAGACTGTGCCGCAAATCCCATCCAAGGTCGGCATCTCGACTATCACTGGAACGGCACGAAGGTTGATCTCTACCGTAATGCGACCACTGGCCAGGTCTATCGGATCGTGTAGTCACTTAGAGTGAAGATTGCTGCTCAACACCCTCACTCGCGCCTGCGTTCCGGAGTCACATGACAGCTGACATAGCTGGAAACGAGATTTTTACTTAATAGGCATCAGAGTAGTTGCGTGGTGTTGCAACCGGCACCGCACACGCCTCGGCTGAGAACCCCGCCCGGCTCATTCAGCCGAGGCGCTCTTTGATCTGCCGCGGTGGCGAGACTGTCGAGGCAGCACATACGAGCGAGGGCACCCATGCCTGACCACAAGATGCTCTCCGGTGAATTGAGCCTGTGGTCAGCAGTGTTACTGGGCCAGGGTGAGAAGGATTGGGCTGAACTGCTGGACCGAGCGGCCGCCAAGCTCGCCCAGGGTGAGCAGGATGAAGCAACAGCTTCCAGTCTCCGACTTTACGCTGTTGTGGTCGGGCAGAAGAACCAGCCTTCGTTTCAGGCTCTGCTCGAAAAAGCCGCTGACGCCCTGAATTGATCTCACATTCCCTGCACACGAGATGAGCCTGGAAGAAACAACTTTCAGCGGCAGAGCCTGTCTCGTCAGGCCGCTTGGCGAACTGAGAAATCCGGGACAACCAGATACTCATAAGGTTTAAGACGATCCGCGGCCGCTTCGAGCCGGCTGCAAAAGCGCAGATGAGCATCGTTGAGAAGGCGCCGCCCTCTTGCGCTGGGCTGCGAGAGCTTCATGTTCTCTCCAACCAGCGCCGCCGCTGCCGCATACAGATCATCGGCAGCAGCCTCAATACCGGGGTTGCGCTCAAACAGGCGAAGGGCACGAATGAGATGAGAACCGAGGTCGCGCAGATCAGCACTCTGACCATCCTGCTCGATCTTTCTTAAGATGGGCGCAATCAACGCGAGCTTCTCATCGACTGCCTCCGTGAGGATCCTGAACATCATCTGTTTGCCTTGAGAGAAATAGCTCTGCGACCACCTCGGAGTACGACAAGCATGTGCGAGTATGGTTAACGAGCTGTTACCAACCCGAGCATCGGGCCCTCAAACTCTACGACCGGACTCAGCCGACCGACCGGACTAGGGTTGAACGGTAGCCAGCTGGTCAACAACAGTAAGATGACAGGGTTCAACCTTCCAAACATCAAAACTGACAGGTGCAGCTGAGTTGCCTGATCGAGCGCAGTAGATCTGAGAGCGTGTCTGACTGCCACACAGGCATCTTCACATGTGTTGAGGTGAGCAGTTTGGGTCGATCCCCAGCTGCAGACGAACACGTTTGGTTAACCATGTGGCGCCAAATGCATCGCACGGTCCAAATTGCGTCACAAGCTAGACCCAATGGGAGGCTGATGTGAGCACACAACGCTCTCTGACATTCAGCTAACGATCCGCGAGTAAGCTCATGAGCCATGCCAAAACCCAAGTCAGGCTGCATCTCGACGCAACGGGCAAAGGCCTTCTTGCGGCAACGGCGATCGGCTGGGGACTGTTCGTGTACTCCGTCCTGTCTACAGGATCTGAGGAGCACACGCTCCAGAGCGAGAATCGGCAGCTTCGGCAGCAGATCGAGACTGTCACCGCAGAGCGCGATCAGCTGGCTAAAGCTAATGACCAAAAGACCCTGGCCGGCCAAGATCTGAACACCATGCTGGTGCGGATCGAAGCAGCAACCGAAGAACTCCAGCACCTGGACTCTCTGCGGGCGAGCGTCAGTCAGGCGGTTGAGCAAACCCGCCTTCAGCTCACCGGACCGTCAGATCAGCCCGCAGCTATGACGGAAAGTCCTACAATCAGCACGACGTCAGCGGCTCGCCTCTCCAAGCAGGAGATCCGCACGGCGCAGGAAGCGCTTGTGGACTTCGGGTATGGAAAATTAAAAGCTGATGGGGCATTAGGTCCCTCAACTCGTAAGGCCGTTGAAGCCTTTGAACGAGCCAAAGGTCTTCCTATTACGGGCAAGCTTGGAACTGCGACCCTTCAGGCTTTGAGAACTCACACAGCCTCGGTAATGCAGTAGCTGTGGCGCCACACGGACCGTTCAAGGAAGCCTCTCCGCCTATATCGTGACCTTCGAGCGTTTCTATGACGGGGAGCCTCGGCCACGAGGCGAGGCTTATCCTTGAGGTGTGCCGAAACTGTCATCGGGTCTCAGCATTATTCAAAGCGGAAGCTGCCACTCCATCCTAGCTTTCCAGGATGGGAGGCCTCCTCACCAATCTGGCAACGGCGGGTGAGGAGGGCTTTCCTTTTAGTGGAACAGGTTACGCCTCGGCAGTTGAGGGGCTGCGTCGATCTTATCGTCCTTATCGAACGGCTTCATTTCGGGTTCCGGCGACAGATGCACGATCGCCGCCAGGATGGCGGCCGGCCGGATTTTCAGTTCCTCATTGATCGCCTTCAGCAGTTCATCGTCCTTCGCCACATACTCAAGGACACCCAGCAGGAAATGCGATGATGTCGCCGATGTGCGGATCGTCTCGGGCTGGAGACCGGTGACATTCAGGAACTGGATGATCCGATCGACGTCTGCGACAATAAAGTTCAGCACTTGGATGGCAACACTCTCAGCGTCGCCTCGGCCGGCAATAGTCCTCCCCTGGAATGTCTCGCTCATGTCCGCCTCCGTGGCTTCCGCCATCCGCCGATATCTTAATATACAATGCTGGCGATCCCAGCGCAGACATCCCGGACTGTCACTTCTATCTGGAATGGAATCCGCTCCGGCGTGGCCAGCAGCCTCTACGCTGTAAGGCGCACTAGGACTAACTGGTTGGAATTTCGCAGGTTCGGTGGTAATCCCCTGCGCATTCTTACAACCTCATTCCGGGTCAAGAGGCGGAGACAGTGCGTCTTTCCCGCCCCAAAGACCGCCTTCCAACGATCAGGATCATTGCAATGCCCGGCATCGCACGTCAGTTCGAGCCGCAGATTACCCGAACCGGGGGTGCCCCGTCCAAGTACCGTTTCACCGCCCGGTGTTCCGGGTGCCCCAAGACAGATAGCTACGAGGCCAGCAAGCCTGCTGGTGATGAGTTCGTCAAAGGTTACTTCAAGGAACGCGGCTGGCTTCTCGGCCGCGACCGGGCCTATGATTTGTGTCCGGCTTGCCTGGCAACCCCCCGGAATGTTCAGCAGCCTCGGCTGTCCAATGACGCGGGCCCACAAAGGTCGCCAGAGGCGGCCAATTCTTCAGGTGGTGTGAGCGCCCCAGCGAACAAGCGGTCCCGGGACACCGCTGATATCCTGGCCCGGCACCTGGGCAAGCCCGAAGCGCTCGCCGCGGAGGTCTTCCGTCCCAAGCCCGCGCAGTCCCCTCGCCCCTCCGCTCCGGAGGCGCCCCCACAGACCGGATCAGCCCCTGCCCTGTCACGCGAGGTGGAACAGGCCCTGACGGGAATGGCCGCAGAGCTGAGAGGCCTTCGCTCGACCATAGAGGGCATGGCGGAGCAGATGAGAAAGCTGGTGGCTCTCGGCGGTCAGCAGATCGAGGCCATCGCCCGGCTTGCACCCCTGATGGTTCACTCGGCTGACGGGATTGCCGGCGGCCTGCGGGAGGTTGTCAGCGCGCTCCAGTCCATCCCGAGCGCCTCTCCTCCTGAACCAGAGCCCTCCAAGACCGAAGAGCCGCTTACGCGAGAGGCTGAACCTGTCGACCCGCAGGCTCCTGAACCCGGCCCGGAACCAGAACCGCAGAAGCCATTCAGGGCAAAAGAGCGCTCGAGGGCGGACTTGCGCCCGGCCAAGACCGAGGCTCGCGTCCGTCAGACTGGCTCCGCAACCCTTGTGGTGAAGTCGATACCCGACGCGAAGCGCTCGGACCGGTTCTACACCTCTATCCGCCTGCCGCGGGATCTGTGGGACCAGGCCGGCTTCGGCCCAGACGACCGTCTCCTGCTGGACTGGAGCGGGAAGACGCTCACCATTGAGCGTGTGGCTGAGGGCGGCGTAAAGCCCAAGGCGGTTGGGAGCACCTCTGTGGTCCTCCAGTCCTGGAAGCTTGGAAATCTCAATTTCGACGCGCTTTCAGCCACCGGCACCGGCGGCTCCCTGCGCTTGGTGGGAGCCCAGCGCTAAGCGATAAGGCCAATCCTTGCACAGCCGGTGCCGCGCACGCGCTCTCCTCGCGATCGCCCGATGCGACCTGATGAGACCTGACCGGCTGGCGGACCTGTCACACAGGTGTTCGTCTGCCATTGTGGCATCCTGCAACGATCGTGCGCGCCCTGACTTCCCCCACGCCCTGACTGGCTCGAGAGCCCTGACCTGGACCCTCCGGTAATCTCCCCGCGAACATGATGCTCACTGCACTCCGAGGCGGGCGGATCAGCGACGCAGGAGGTGAAAATATTCGATCACCATCGGCGCATCTTGATCCTGTCTGGCCAGCTCGCCGAGCGCCTTGGGAACCCGCCTGACGAGTGGATCAAGGCCTCCTGGAGCGGCCGCAGTTAATCACGCTTCGAGGCATGGAAAATGCGGGCCGGCAACGCTACGGAACCGGCTAGTTTGCGGCGGCCGGCGACAAGCCGGCGCGAGGAAAACGAGATGAATTGCGCTGATTTTTCGTGCCTTAATCTTCCGGCGTGCCCCTGTAGGCAGCATCAAAACTGGCGACAGAGCGTAGTCCTCGGCGGCCCTTCGACTGGGCGGGCCCTGTGCGAGCCGGATCGCGAGCGGCACCCACCCTATGTGAGGCTGTCCAGGCGCCAGTCGCGGCTGCCATAGCGGTCGAAGAAGGGAGCTGGATCGCGGTCTGATTAAATTCCTGCACAAAAACTACGGTATTGAGCCCAGCACCCGCCCTAGTTAATATTCCTACTATCATCACGTCACAACGTTGCTGCGTCGGCACTGCGGTATTGAGCCTGGACTGGCCCGATCGTCCTATCCATGCCCATCCCCCCAGAACCCGACAAAGCCGCTCCACGGCCTTCGCAAGGCCCCTGCCGGGCCAATCTGCGGGCGGTTTGAGGTCTTGAGCCTCGCCGCGACCTAGGCCCTCTGAACCCTTTCCATAGGCAAGGAGCCATCGCTGGTGAAAATTTCTGTGGCCCGTCTATTTTCCCCCTCTCCTAACACGGGGCGCAGACCGTCGCCCCTACCCAAGAGCGGCTCTCGTGAAAATCAAAGGCTGGCGGCCGATTCCCACCTCACGCCGAGTAGCGACCAGCGGGCTTGATCGAGCGGGACGTCACTTAGGTGCTAGATCCATTCGCGGCTGGAGTGAAAAAATTGACCGCGCTCGGACCCATCCGGTATAATATTCATAACAAAGGAATGAGGGCTTGCCCTCCACCAAATACGAATCGGGTCCGGGGTTCGATGGCCAGGAAAGATGATTACGCTTGGGGCAAAGAGCGCCCAAGTGCCCGCATGGGGCGCCTGAGGCGTCTTGCAGATCAGAGCGAGCCTGAAATCCAAGCGGCCAGGGCAGCGTACGAGAAGACCGTTGCTGGTATCCGAGCACGGCAAGCGCTCCTGCTGCAGGAGTGTGACAAGATCGAGCGCTGCCTGGACGCGAACGGCGTGTATGTTCCCGCCTTGGCGAAAGCTGTGTCGCCGGGCGCATGGAATTCGATTGAGAACCCCATCAAGCGCCCCCGTGGACGACCGAGGAAAAATTTTCCCGGTGATCCCCTGCTCCCACGCAAGTCACGCGCAAAGGCCGGTGGGCGCACCACCCGCCGCTCGTCGGCGCGGGCGCCGGCAAACATCCCAGCGCGTGTGCCGACGCCTGCTCCTAAGGCTGCGCCGCAGGTTGCGGCCGCTCTGCTGGAGTCGACGACGGCTGGTGGCCTCGGCGTGGACACCATTCAGATCGAGACGCCTGAGAAGGCTTTCGAGATCAGGCCGGTCGAGCATCGCACGGTCCAGATCACCGTGGTCGAGAACGATCCAGAGTATGAGGCCGAGCTGGCCGAGCAGGCTGCTCGGGCAAAGGCACAGTGGGATGCCGAGAACGAGCCGGGCGAGGAAATCCCGCCTGAGGGTTTGCCGCGTCAGAAGACGAAGTTCTCCATGAACTACGACTTCTCCGATGCCATGGATCAGACAAAGGTCGATCCGGCGATCCTGGCGCTGTTCCCTCACTTCGGTTTCGCCACGACTGAGCCGAGTGAGTCGATGTCAAAAGAAGACCTGAGGCGCTGGCTGTTCGCTACTCGATATAGTGACGAGCCGAATGATGAGGCTCGGATGAGGCGCTTCAACGATGCTCTTCGTATCCGCAGAGATATTCCTGGGGTCTACAATGCAGTGAGGCATAGGCTGGATCCCCTTATCCAGCGTGAGCGGGATCGGATCATGGTCTGGCATACCGTGCATCTGCGGGTGATCAATGCCGAGCAGTACAGTGCCTCTGCTGCCAAGGGCGAAATGGACCAGGACCTCGCCTTCATGTGGATGGCCCACCGGGATTACATCGCGCTGGGCAACCTGACCGACAGCGAGCATCTCGTCTGGCGGGAGATCGTGGACGCGATGGAATGGCCGAAGGGCTTCTCGCGGATCGATCTCGCCCTTTGGGCCGAGCAGGATCCCAATGTGGTGCCGGATGTCCGGTCCTGGGCCGGAGAGCCGAAGAACTTCCCTGAGCGTCTGCGCTTCGTCCCCTTCCCTCCATAGGATTTGAGGGAGCGCTCATAAAGAAAGGCGGCCGTCGTGAGACGAGCCGCCTTTTCGTGTGAGTGGGTTAGGCTGCGGCCTTCACCCCCGTCTCCGGGTGCTTCCGGAGGCGGTGGTAGGCGTCGTTCCACATGCAGCCGGGCACATGGAGGAATGCGGTGGCGACACCAAGCGGCAGGGCATGGCGATCCTGGCGGATCGGTAAACAGCCTGCCGGTGATTGGCCGATCAGCCCAGCCCTGCTCGCGCGGCGTCTGGCTTCTTCCAGGGCACATAGGACACATAGGCCAGGCGGAGGAACAGCAGCGTCAGGGTTCTCTGCACCGTGATCTGCATCGCCTGCGGCTCTCCGGTGGCCGGGTCATACAGGAGCAGACAGCTCTGGCCCGACTGCTCCTCGCGCGTCTCAGCCCACATCAGCTCGATCGCGATCTGGCCGGGCGTGTGGGTCACCGTGTAACCGCCGATCCGGTGAGCCGACGGAGCATTCCAGGACACCTGCTTCTCCCTGCCCTCCCCGCCCACCTCGACATCGCCGATCCCGGCGGCCTGCCCGCGTAAGCCCGGGCCCCGGCTCTTGAACACGCCGGTGAACGACAAGCGCCGGCGCGGCGCTACCGGAATCAGCCCGATCAGCCGCACGGCGTCGTCACGCGCGAAGGTGCCACCCTCCTGAACGAGCCGGTCGAGGAGGGCATGCGCCTCAAGCCGGGCCTCAACGGTGAGCTCTTGATCGCTCATCCTCTTACTCATCCTTGGCCTCCCCGTCGGCGGAGAGATCCGGATCAGCGTCGGCGAGACCGTCGTCGAACACCCATCGTGGTGCCCCCTCTCCGACCGGTGCGACGCGGATGGACTCATTCTCCAAGATGAGCCTAACCATATGAGCGCCGGCGGTTTTGAACTGCGCCAAGCGATCGGAGAGGTTATTCCACGGCAGCATGAGATCCGGGACGGCGGGCTCAGCCGTCGGGTCTATGGCGTGAAGAAGGATGCGTGCATCAAGCCCGCCTTCCTCCAGAACCAGCCCATGCGAAACCACCAGAGCGGCAAGGCGCTCGTAGTAGGCACGCATCAGTTCGCCCCCTGTGAGGCGCTTCAGGCCGAAGGCGAAGTCGACGTGTCTGAGGAGCGAAGCTGGAAAGCCGGCATCGACGAGGGTCTTGAGGCACTCGATATGCAAGCGGGCCGGATCCGGCTCGCTGCGGGCGATCTCACCGATCTTGTCCTGAGCCAGCTCGGTGGTGAGGATGAAAATAGCATCAGCCAAGGCACGAAACTTGCCTGTTTCATCGACAAGGTGGCCATGCCTCCAGATGCGCTCGAGGCGGGTGCGGAGGTTCGGGTGGGCTTGATCAATGTCCTGAAGCACGAACACGCCGTCAGGGTTGTGCTCCAGAGCCTGCAGCAACGAGTCCCCCTCCGTGGCAACCGGGGACGATGAGAAGATCTGGTCGATATCCTCCGCTGGATTGCCGGCCAGCTTGTACAGGCCGCCCATGCTCTTCAGGGATCGGACGAGGCCTCGGATCAGATCGAGATGGTCTTCTTCGACATTCGGACCGGCAATGAGGAAGACGCCAGGCCGGCGCTGCAGGGGGCCGAGCGCGATGTGGTTGCAAACCTCCAGGGCGAATACCTCGACGGCGGTATCCTGGCCGATAATACGTTTCCTGGTGAGTGCGACGAGGTCGTGTATGACTTGTGCAGGATCTTCCTGAGGTGTGGACATGGAATAGGTCTCAATGAGGGTTGATGATGAGTGTGAGCTGGCCTGCGTTGTGCGGGCCGCCCGTCGAAGGATCGACGATGTCACTCTTGCCTCAGGTGCTGCACCGCTTCGGATCGTCCTTTAGCAAGGCGTGAGGTGTCCTTTTGGGATTTATCTCGTCTTTTCCTTCAACCGTCCGGTGATCCTCCCGTCATTCTCTCCTGGGATTGCTTCACCTATCGTCTTACCTTACGCAGCACCTGAACTGACCCTGCCGCAGGTACGCAGCCGGTCCGATGATCATCAGGCACATCTGGCAATGCCTTGCCCGCTGAGATCGCCGGGACTTGCTGGATGAACGCCGCGCCGCACGCATTTAGGTTTACAATGACCGCAGCCGCACCAGTGGCTCGGCTGCGTACCCGGCTCTGCTCGGGCGCAGATACTGAAGAAGTCTTATGCGGTAGCGATCAATGCCGCGCCGGCCAAAGATGGCTTGGATGACCCGATGGTTATTGATGCCCGAGGAGCGATGCAGGCTCTCCATCTCCCGACATGGGCCGGTCAGATGACACACAGCCCTGAACGATCGCTCTCCCACGGAGCCGGTGGGAACGGATTCAGCTCCAACGTGTCGGGCTTGAATGAGCTCGGCAACCTTTGGCGAGCGCTCACAAGGAGCTTTGACGCGGTTGGGGCCATGACGGGCGAACACGCTCAATCCGCCTGAGTGTATGCGGCTGAACGTGACTCCCAGCCCGTTGTCGTTATCCGCGTGACACAAGTGCCATTGAGATGGCCGGTCTGGTGCATGAGAGACAGGCGACCCATGTGTGCAATTGGCGAACATCGTTGCCCGAGCAGGTTATTGGTCACTGCGTGAGATGGACACGACGGATGTATTGATTTCTCATCCTTGTTTCGAATCTGTCACTGTGGAATCAAGGTGAACGGCGAGAGGAATGCCTACTGATGCTGCGTGCGATGCCGTTAGCCCCTCACTGCGTTCTCGCCCGCCCCTCACCGCCTTTCACTCTCCGTAGAACAATTTTATCGACCGTCCCGGCGACCGGAAGCTAACGCCCCATCACCGGGGCGTCAGGACAGCAGTGAGGGGTCGGGAAAAAATAACTCTAGACCAGGGATCGGTCCTGCTCCCCGGTTCCGTCGCCCAAGCCGTTCTCCCAGAAATGATTTTTTAGCACCCCAACCCTCCTTCTGACTGTAACCCCGCCCGGAAGGTGGTCGAACTGTTCGTGGACGCTGACGGGATCAACGTCGCTACAGCTTAAGATTGTGCAACAGGGTCATCGGAGGCTCTCGTAGTGGCTTGATCCTGTCGATCCCGAGATGATTTATCGTGACAAGTGCCCCATCCTCTGCTGTCATGCTCTCCAGCACAGACCAAAAGGCGAAGGGGCATGGGGAAGCCGGATCTGCTTACGGCCATAGACGCGATCTATGCCTCCGCGCTCGCCCCGGAGCGCTGGCCGGAAGCTCTGGAGCACATCGGTCATCTTACCGGCGGACTCGGCGCAGCCATCGTGCCGCTCACGGCAACGGACCGGGTGGTGACCATCGGTTCCTCCAGCTTGGATGAGGCCACGCAGGACTACAACAAAGAGTGGTGGCGCTACGACATTCGCATCGAGCGGCGATCTGCACTCGGGATAACAGAAGGGCTGATCACTGATCCTGACCTCCTGGACGAGGAAACTGCACGGACCCATCCGTTCTTCCAGGAGTTCCTGCGATCTCACAAGCTGGGTGCGTACCTGGGCTACGTGACCGCCCTGCCCTCACGGCAGATTGTGGCGGTGGGTCTCCACCGGGACCTTCGCCGAGGGTCCTTCGAGAAGGAAGAAGTAGACAACTTCATCCGCCTCGCACCCCACGCCGCCCGCGCGCTTGTGGCAGGGTCTGAGATTGCTGAAGGCCGACGTGCTTCACGCATTCTCAGTAACGTCCTGAACCATTCTACCTCTGGAGCGATCCTTTTGGATGATCGCGGCGTGGTGGTCTCCATGACTCAAACGGCTCGGTCCATGCTCGGTGCGGGGTTCGATGTCTCCGTGGTCGCTTGAAGGCGACAACGGCGCAAGATCAGAAGGCTTTGGACGCCTTGGTGATCTCTGCTCTTCCTGGCCGGGTGAGCTTGGTGCAGCCCCCGCTGGTGCTGTCCTGCGCTCCGGGCGTTGAGCAGAAACGTCTTGTTCAGGCAATTCCAATTGGCAGGGATCAGCAAACCGACTTCGAACATCTTACTCTCAAACCTGGGGTCTTGGTCCTTCTCAACGGCCTATCCACCCCGGGGTCAGACGTGATCCTGGAGCGTCTTATCCGGCTCGGCCTCACGAGGGGGCAGGCTCGCATTGCTGCTGCGGTCGGAGGTGGACTGTCCTCTAAAGAGGCAGCAGAGCAACTCGGGCTGGCGGACGGAACGATCCGCACAGTCCTGAAGGTCGTGTACGAGCGCCTCGATCTCACCCGTAAGAGCCAGCTTGTAGCCCTCGTGACAAAGCTCGGATCATTACCAGCACAGAACTGAGCAAAAGAAGCTACGGCGTCTGGCCTGATCCACTGCCATGAGGCAGTAGATAGCGGCCCCATCCCTCCAAGGGCGTATCACAAATGTGGAATGCGCCTCTGCATCGAACCAGCCAAACTGTCAGTTTGGACGTGGAGGGAAAATGTTCGAGTGCCGCCACCGGGTGACCTCCCCTGGTCGTGAAGCCTTACTGCCAGCCACGCATCGCGCTGCTTCATCTCCTTGGCTCCGACCGGAACTGCCATCGCTCGGCGCTATGGACATCATGTTCTCCACAGTTCCGCAGTATCCTAGCCATGGGCAGAAATCCTAAGACAGACCATCGGGCCAACCGGTTTCTCGCTGCACTGGAACCCGACGACTTCGCCTCTCTTGAACCACACCTTGAGACGGTCATCCTGCTGCGTGGGACCGTTCTCTACGAGCCCGGTGACCCCATCCGCTTCACCTTCTTTCCGCACGATGCCATTGTCTCCCTTGTCGATGTTCTGGAGGATGGCCGTCTAGCCGAGGTGGCGATGTTCGGGCGCGAGGGCTTGTTTGGGCTGCTGAGCGCCTTTGTCAGCCGTGAAGCCTTCGGGCGCTATGTCGTACAGGTTCCCGGCACCGCCTCTCGGATTTCCCTCGACCACATGCAGGAAGCGATCCGGACACGTCCCAGCCTACAAAGATTGGTGCTCGCCTATAACGAGGCACTGCTCGCCCAGGCGTATCACACCGTAGCCTGCAATGCCGTGCACCCGGTCGAGGCCCGATGCTGCCGCTGGCTCCTCAGCACGCATGACCGCCTAGACCACGACGCCCTGCCTCTGACGCACGAATTTTTGGCAGAAATGCTCGGGGTCCAGCGCTCCACGGTCAGTGCGACCCTACGGAGCCTCCAGACCACTGGCCTGATCGAGCAGCGCCGGGGACGGATCGCCGTAATTGATCGTGGAGGTCTCGAACAAGCAGCGTGCGAGTGCTATCGCAAAATCCACTCCCGGTTCGAAAAATTGCTGCCGGGCACCTATCGCTAGTTTGGTGGCAACAAACTGGACGGAGCGAATCCTATGGCTGGGGCCCAGTGGCTCTATCTCAGGACTGAACAAGCCTACTGGGAGGCGCACGCCTAACGCAGGCGAGTACGGCTCCAGACTCCTGGACCACAGGCAAAATACATCAGCAGTCCTCCAACGATGGCGAGGTTCTGGAAAAACTCCACGTTCTGACGAGGGCGGAAGATCAAACCCGTCATCGACGGGCCATATGTGAGCCAGAGCATGGTGGCGGTGAATCCGATCAGGGCCACCGCCGTCCAGCGCGGCCACAAACCAATGATCAGAGCCAAGGGGCCGAGAAACTCCGCTGCCACCAGAAGACCAGCAACCATTTCTGGATAAGGGATATCCTTGCCCGCAAGCGAAGCCGCAAACGAGGAAAATGCCATCAGCTTGCCGTAGCCGGAAGGCAGGAATAGAGCCGCAATCAGGACGCGGCCAAAGAGCAGGGCCGCATCCTCGCTTCGGGCCAGCATGAACTCTCTCCTGATCTCATCTGGGTTCGTTACGGCTCCACTGCGGATGGGCTCCCGTGCGGCAGGAGCGAATGGACTACGACGCGCGTTAAAACTGGGTTATGAGCCCAACGGGTCAGTGGAGAAGACGGGAGGGTCATCATGCCGAAGCTCAACCGGGTTCTTGAAACGGCCTTGTATGTCGCCGATCTCGACCGGGCTGCCGCCTTCTACGGCGGGGTTGTCGGGCTCCCGTGCATCCACGAGGATCACCGGATGCGAGCCTATGACGTGGGCGGGAACGGGGTTCTCCTCGTGTTTCCGCAGGGCGGGTCTCTTCAGCCCATCGAAACTCCCGGAGAATCGATCCTACACATCCGGTGGCAGCCATGAAGCGGCCGATGTCGAAGACGAGCGCGTCGCTGACCTTGATGCGGGCTCCATCGATCGCGACGCTGGCCATGGCTCCCGACACGGGAAGCGAGAGGATGAACTCGGCCCACCGCAGGGCCACTTCGGCATGCGGTCATCGGGCAGTCCGAGGTCCGGCCGCCCTTGGTCGCTTCCAAACTCCGATATCGCGGTAGTCGGCTTGTCGATCATCCCCTGGCCATGCCAGCCTCTGCACGATTCGAAAACTACTGCGACTGTACAAGAGGCAATGCCGCGCAGAAGGATTCCGCCCGTGTGCAATCTGTATTCGAGCTACACCACCCAGGAAGCCATGCGCCGGGCCTTCGAGGTCGCCCGCGACAGCGCCGGCAACGTCCCTCCCCTGCCGGCGATCTTTCCGGACCAGATGGCTCCCGTCGTCCGGACCGTCGATGGCCAGCGCGAGCTGATCCAGATGCGCTGGGGTTTCCCGCCGCCGCCGAAGGTGGGCACCCAGCCGGTGACCAACGTGCGCAACGTAGCGTCGACTTTCTGGCGCGCCTGGCTCAAGCCGCAGCACCGCTGCCTCGTGCCGCTCACCAGCTTCAGTGAATACAAGGATACCAAGCCGCGCAAGACGCCGGTGTGGTTCGCGCTCAACCAGGAACGGCCCTTGGCGGCCTTCGCGGGCATCTGGCGCCCCTGGACTGGCGTGCGTGGCACGAAAGCCGAGCCGGTCGAGGCCGAGCACCTGCTCTACTCGTTCCTCACATCGGAGCCGAACGGCGTCGTCGGGCCTATCCACCCGAAGGCCATGCCGGTGATCCTCACCACACCTGAGGAGTACGAGACCTGGCTCACTGCGCCCGCGGAAGTCGCGCTCAGACTGCAGCGGCCGCTGCCCGATGACATGCTTGAGATCGTGGCCGAAGGTGCAAGGTCCGATCAACCCGAGGTGGCTTGAGCTGTCTGATACCTCTGAAGCTACTTTTCAGGAGCAGGGTTGGACTCTGGGTGTGTTGCTGCACCCTGTTCCGGAGCTGGCACTGTGGTGTGTGGCTCCGCCTTAGCCCCCTCAGCATCCCTCAAGGGATCGTCCACCGCCTGCTCGCTTCGACGATGCTGGACTGGACTCGTTGCAGCTTGTTTCCGGAGCCTCCGGTTCCTCCAAGCCTCCAACATCTCTTGCCTCAGCCCTGGCCTCGGTTTCGGAAGGGTCCGCCAGATCGTCAGCGTGAACGCCTTTCCCACGGCGAGCACGAGGGCCATGCCATAAAGGAAGATGGCCGGCGAGAAGCTCTCGTCCATCAGTGTTTTCCTCTCAGCGCCCACTCGACACCATCAGTCGTGTGCACTGTTGAAGCTCTGCTCATACTTGGCCAGTAATCGAAGTGCGACTTTCTTGCTCTGAAGCCTTCGACCATAGTCTGTCTTCCACAACCCTGCCGGTTGCTAAGTATAGGAGGCGACGAACCGGCCTCAAGAGCTCCCATATCGATGGTTCAGAGTCATGTATCAAAAATGCCAGAACATGAGACTGCTGCAGAAAGTACAGACTTACTTCCGCAAGCCCGAACAGCCAGCGGTCATACAGCGGCAAGTATGTGCTGATGACGAGCAGGCTGGCAGCTCACGTTCAAAGCGCGCTCAAATCAGGGACGTGCTGCGCCAGTACGAGAGAGGCAGCCTTAAGGAGGCTGAAGCTGTCGAAGAATTGCTCAAGATCCTCCGCTGAGTGCAGTCCAGGTTTCCCCGTAATACTTCCTCTACCCCCTTCGCAGGAGATAGCCGCGTCGCCGCTTTCGCTGGGGCCAAGTATCAAGGGCTTCCACTGCACGTGTTTGGCTGTCCTAGAGCTCGATCCTTCTCTGTCCCGGCTGCCCGATTCGGTCCCATTGGCGGACCAGGGTCACATCACCGAACAGGCTGGGTTCGATCGACAGGACGTAGTAGCGAGCCATGTTGCAGGTGGGGTCACACCTGTCGAGCACCAGGTACTGGATCGTGTCTGTGGACATACCTCCATGTTGTGCAAGCTTATAGGCGAGGTCCAATCAAAGTCCTGAATCGATCAGAGACTAACGATTCACGATGATGATGCGCCTTGCGAACACAGGGCGGCACTCTGGTCACCGTTAACCTTTGGCTCACCCTAAAGACACGCTCCTTGGCTTGCGAGGGAGCAAACCCTGAGCGGAACCATTATCCGACCACACTCCTCCATCCTCACTGCCGCGAACGGGTCGTAGCGACGCCCTCCCTTTTCAAGCACCGGAGAGTTCACCATGGCCCAGAGATATGCGCTTTCCCTTGTCGATTTCTCTCGGGTGATCATCCTGGCACTGGGCTTTGGCACCATTACAGGATGGGGCATGTATGCCCTCTCCAGCCGGTCCGCTACAGAAGTGGAAAGCCAATTGCGCGGACAGGTGAGACACCTCCACCAGATTCAGATGGACCTCCTGTCTGAGCGACAGCGCACCACGACAGCTGTGAGTGACCTAGAGCAACTGCAGTCTCAAGTTTCGAAGCTGCGGCAGGAAGCCGATCTTCTGACCCAAGCCAGAGACCTTGCCCAAGCCGAACTGGTGACTGCGGCAACTGGGATGAGGGATCTGATCAACCAGCTGAACACCTCCGGCAATGACATCTCCACAACAGGTTCGATCAACACGAGCACGGTTAATGCCCAACACTTTGTCAGCGCCACAGCTCAGAAAGCCCTGACCAGACACGGCTACGGCCCTCTGAAGGCCGACGGCATCG
>NZ_JACXAB010000048.1 GCF_014699075.1 Microvirga sp.
GCGCGGCCTCACCCCCTACGAGTACATCTGCAAGATCTTTACAAGCGAGCCGCAACGCTTCAGGCTCGATCCGCTCCTCCAAATGCCGGGACTAAACATCTAGCGGACCTTTGCACGGCTATGCTGAAGGGCAGGACGTGACCTGATTCAGACCTTCGCTGTTGTGGCTGAAGATCAGCAGCCATGTCCCCCGATTGCGAACATCCTTTGCTCACTGGACGGGGTTTGGCACTCGGCCCGCAAAGCCGTCTCCGCCGAAGAGCGGCCGCATAAGCCAATGACTTGGTCAATGGGCGCGTACCTGCACCCGCTCGCCGATCTCGTTCAGGATGCCATGGAGCACATCAAAGTCGGGGTGGCGCAGCCGCATCCAGGCATTAGCCATGTAGCCGGCCTCTACGGGCTGCGTCGGCGTGCCGGGTGTCGGGAAATGATGGCCGACCGCCAGGTCGCCGTACCTGCGGAACATCTCGTGGGCCCCCTCATAGCCTGCAATGCGCCCGTCACGATCAGGCCGCAACGCGATAATGCCGCAGGCATAGCGGCGCGAGGGCGCATAATCGGTGCGATGATGGCAGACTGCCAGGGCCCACTCACGGTAGAGATCGAACTCGTTGCCGGCGCTGTAGCTATCCCATTGCCCAACACCTGGCGGCCGGCAGCCGATCTCGGAGAACTTAAGGCCCTTGGGCCCAAAGAACCACTCCATGTGAGTTGCCGCAGTGCCGATGCCGAGCGCCTCGATCACCTGCCGCCCCATTTCCTTGACCTCCGCATAAGCGGGCGCGTCCATCCGGTTCGTGGCGATGATCTGAGGCGAGATCCAGCTGGCGCGCATCGCCTCGAGCACGTTTGGGAAGTAATGGCTGATGAAGTCATGCGTGACACAGCCTGCGATGGTGATTGTATCGTAGAAGCCTTCGTGCCCCTCGATGAACTCCTCGATAGCCACTGGAGCACCGTCGGCGAGGCCGCTTGCCCGTGCTGCGGCCGCGAGTTCGCCAGGGTTCCCGGCACGGAAGGTGCCCAGGGCGCCGGCGGCAGCGCGCGGTTTGATGATCACCGGGTAGCCAACGGCTTCGGCAAAGTCGCGTGCCTCCGCCGTGCTCGAGACACCAGTTGAGGCTGCGGTCGGCACGCCGGCGCGACGGAGCACCTCCTTCATCGCCACCTTGTCGCGGCAGAGATAAGCTGTTCGTGCCGAGATGCCCGGGATGGTGCAGCGCTCGCGCACATGGGCGGTTGGAAGAATATGCGCCTCAACCGTTGCTTCGAGTCGGTCGATCCACATTCGGCTTTGCGCCTCGCGCACCGCCCATTCGAGCGCGCCTTCGTCTGTTACCGAAGCGATCTGCTGATAGCCGCCGAGCCACCCCTTAGCCTCGTCGTCGATCCAGTCGTAAGGCCGCTCCCCGATCCCAAGCACGTTAGCGCCGATCGAGGCGAGGGCACGCACGAACTCGCGCTGGTTAGCCGGGAAGGCGGGCTCGATGAAGAGCACGTTCATATTGCGCCTGCGTCAGGGTATCAGTTGGTTGAGATAGACGGGCAGCATCTGCTGCCAAGTCGGCCAGTCGTGATCGTAGGCGGAGCCCCAGACATCGACCCGGTTCGGCACGCCCCTATCGCCGAGCAGATGCGCCATGCGCCAAGCCTCGTCAGGATCCTCCCAGCGCCCCTGGCCGGTTGCCATCAGAATAAAGCGTTGCTTTAGTGCATCAAGGATCGGACCTTGGCCAAGACCGGGCATAAAGCAGATCGGCGCCGAGAAGTAGTAATCCGGAGTTCCCTGGAAGCCGAGCAGGCGCTCGAGATCGTAGGTGCCGCTCATCCCGATCGCAGCGCGAAAGAGCCAAGGATAACGGCAGGTCACCGCGACTGCCTTGAAGGCACCGATCGAAGCGCCGGCCGTGACCACCTCAATGCTACCGTCACGACAATCGGCACGGATTGCCGGGACAGCTTCATGGGCCACATAGTCCTCGAACTGGTTCAGCAGCCAGCAGCGGTACTCGACCGAGCCCCACTTCGCCGCAAGCGCGCGCCCAGCGATGCTATCGCAACAATAGACTTTGATGCGGCCGGCTTCGATCATCGGCCCGATCGCGCCGATCAGCCCCATTCGCTCTGGCTCCTCGGCATCGCCGCCCGCGGTCGGAAAGAGCAGGACTGGCTGGCCCCAGTAGCCCCAGCGGATCAGGGTAATCTCCTGCTCCAGCCGCGGCGAATACCACCTAGAACCCGTCTTGATCACCGCGCGCGCCCTCCTGTTCGCGCCACAGCTGAACGCGGTCCCAGAACAACTCGGTGAACTCCTCGACCTCGTGCGCAGGGAAAATGGCGCTCACCTTCTGGTGGATCGCATCGCGCATTCGCTCCGAGCCAAAGAAGTCGTAGGCAAGCGCGTCGAGGTGGCCGAGCCGGGTGCGGCAGAAATCGCGGAACCGTTCGGTCTCGAAGCGCTCGTGCGCAATGCGGGCGTACTCCCGCAGCCGCTCACGGGGCTCAAGGTCGCGGTCTGCGACCGCGTAAAACGGCTCCCAGTCGAGGTTCCGGCGCATTTTGCGCCCCGTCGCGGCGCAGAAGATCGACCAGCGCAGGTTCGCCTTGATCAGCCAGGGGAAGTGGTAGTGCAGCGAGGTTACCTGGCTGTCCGGGCAGGCATTAGCGAAGTCGATGGGATGCCAGACGCCGTGGCGCGCCAATGCCTCACAGGAGTTAAAGTCCCAGCCGAAGAAGGCATTGATGGTGAGCGTCATATCCTCGAGCACTGACGCGTCCTCAGGTGGCAGGAAGCCGATATCCATGCGGTAGCGGTCGTGCAGCGCGGCAGAGGGATCGTAGTTCACTTTGCGGAGC
This sequence comes from Microvirga sp., assembly GCF_014699075.1. GTDB lineage: Bacteria > Pseudomonadota > Alphaproteobacteria > Rhizobiales > Beijerinckiaceae > Microvirga. The sequence continues at coordinate 2,860 of NZ_JACXAB010000048.1, forward strand.
TGCGGACCCAGCCCAACACAGCGCACGAACCAGTCGTAGGGCAGGACCGCGGCCTGCAGGTTCATCACCTCGGTGCCGCTAGCGTCGTAGGCCTTCTGGAAGCCGGCAAGATCATCGATCTTGGTCACGCCCTTCCAGCCGCCGCCATGATAAGGCTTCATGAAAAAGGGATAGCCGATCTTGGCCCCGATCTCCTCGAGCGAGAACATGCGGGCATACTGCCTGAGCGTCGCTTCGAGATCGTCGGTCTCGTCATAGGCCTTGGGCGGCAGCAGCCAGGTCTCCGGGACCGGCAGGCCAAGGCGCATCATCGCGCCGTAGGAGGTGTGCTTCTCATTCGACTGCAGAGACCAGGGATTGTTATAGACGTAGAGATCGTTGAGCACGATCGCCTTCTTGATCCATTCGCGGCTGGTCGAGTACCAGTGCGTCAGGCGGTCGATGACCACGTCATACTTCACCGGCTGCTGCAGGTTGAAGGGCTCGATCGTCACTCTTTCGCAGTGGAAGCGCAGCCTGTCACCACCGTGCTCAAAATCGAGCCTTAGGCCCTCCAGCAAACTCTCGTAGCAGATCGGCCAGCAGATGTCGGCGCCCAGCGACAAGCCGATGTTAACGGTACGTTCGCCCATCTCCTCCCTCCCGTTGCGGGATCGGGAAGGGCAAACGCGGCCGTTAGTGCTCTTGTTCCTGCTCCCGGCGCAGCACCCACATCAGCCCATCACGCAGTTGATCGCGCCAGTTGTGCCAGTGGTGCCCGTCCCAGGCACTCTTGAAAAGGACATTGATGCCGCGCTCGCTCAAGAAATTTGCCAGCGCTTGGTTCTCCTCGGCCAGTCCCTCGAGCTCGCCCGTCGAGACGAAAGCACGGGCTCCGGGTACCTGCGGTGCCCGCCGCAGAGCGCGCACAAGGCGCGCGATGCGGTGGAAGACTGGGTGAGGCCGGTGCTCGAGCTTGCGCTCGTCCAGGATGAAGGATCCGGACTGCAGCACGAGTCCGCCAAAAACGCCAGGATAGCGGAAGGCAGTTGAAAGCGAGGCTACGGCCCCGAGGCTGGCGCCCATCACGACCCGATCCTCGGGTTCCTCCGAGATCCGGTAGCGGCTCTGAAGAACCGGCAAGAGCTCTCGCACAAGGTAGCGCGCATGCCTGCGCCCACGGGCATATTCGCCCATCCGGTCGCGGGTTTGAACCAGCGCCGCCACAACGGGTGGAATGTCGCCTGCCTCAATCAGGTTGTCGAGCGAAACGGAAAGGTCAGCGTAGGAGACGAAATCCTGGCCGTCATGAATGATGACCAGGGGGTAAGGTCGTTCCGCCGCATAGCCGGCAGGTAAATAGACCCGCTCTTCGCGGCGCTCACCAAACGCAGCGCTCCCAACCTCCACGGCTTCGATGCGCCCGGCGGGAGCCCCACGCGGCTCGCTCCACTCAGGGCGTGTGTAGCCATAGGTCCGGCACTCCGAATTCTCACCAAACGGATCGCGGGCCCGCGCCGGGTTGAGTGGATCCAGGATCCACTCCTCGCCGCCGTGCCGCCCGATCGCCAGCTTGTACTCGAACCGACCCCCGTCCGTGACAGGCAGGCGCAGCAGCCAAAGGTCGGTTCCCGACACCGGCTCAAAGTGGGCGCGTTCACCGGCGTGGATCCATCGCAGGAGATCAATATGGTCCGCCCCGCCCCGCCAGACGAAGGTCACCGCCCCCGGCTCGACGAGCGGGAACTCATGGTTCGCCAGGAAATCGTCAATGGCTGCTGGTGCGGGCTGGCCGTTGGCCAGCAGCTCCGCAACCTGGGGGTGGCGCCGTACCGACGATGCCTCATCGGCTGCGCCAAACCCAGGCTGACTCAGGTGAATGTTCATGTAACGTACTAACCTGCTCGATGAGGAGATCACAACGGGATAGCATTGAGCGATTGCTCCCGCAGAGCGCGTCAGGTAGGGGGCAGCTGCCCGGATTGCAACGCGGCGGGTGGGGCTTCGGAAGGCGCAGGGCCGTCAGGTTGCACCGACTGGGCGACCAGCCAATCGACTACAGCCATCTGCGCCTCATGGTCGCCGGCCCCCGCTGCAAGGGCGTCGTGATAGACTTTGAGCTGCTGATCGGCGCTGGTTCCGCGCTGCGCGATGGTGCGGGCATGCTCCACTTCAGAGATGCAGCCGAGCTCTTCTGCATGAGGCCGGAGGATTTCGATCAGCTCGTCGATGAGTTCGGGTAGCGGCACGACAATTCCCTTGCCGAAGTCCGCCAGCTCGGCCTCAACCCCATATCGCTGTGCCCGCCACTTGTTCTCCAGGATCAGGATGCGCCGGTACTGGCGCCACCGCTGGTTGTTGTTCCGCAGGTGCAGCAGGAAGGCCAAGATTGACTGATAGAGTGCCGCGATCGTCAGGCCGTCTTCAAGCCAGGTGCAAACATCGCAGATCCGGATCTCGAGCGTTGGATGGCGCGAGCTGGGCCGGAGGTCCCACCAGATCTTCGTCGGATCGGTGACGACGCCGGTCGCGGCGAGATCCTCGAGGAGCTCGGTCCAGTCGTTCCAGCTCTCGAAGACCTCCGGCAGACCAGACCGGGGCAGGTCGCCAATGATGATGGGCCGGAAAGCCTTGAGGCCGGTATCATGGCCCTCCCAGAAGGGGGATGAGGTGCTGAGGGCGAGAAGATGCGGCATGAAATAGCTGACCTGGTTCATCAGGTCGACGCGCAGGTTCAGGTCCTCAATCCCGGCATGGACATGCATTCCGCAGATCGCCATCCGCCGCGCCAGGCTGCGGTTCTCGGCGCCGAGGATACGGTAGCGCTCCATGTCCACCGGCTCCTGGTCACGCCAATGCGACCAGGGATGGGTTGAGGCCGCGATCATTCGCATGCCGAATTCCTCGGCCGAGGCAGCAACGGCCTGACGTAGTTCAAGTAGTTCTGCGCGCGCTTCGCCTACCGTGCGGCAGACACCGGTGCCGATCTCGACCTGGCTCTGGAGGAACTCGTGGGTGACACGGGAGCCGAGGATCTCCTTGCACCGCGCCATAAAGCCGGCCGGCTGCCGTCCGGCCAGCGCCCGCGTTTCCGGGTCGATAAGAAGGTACTCCTCCTCGATCCCGATCGGGAAAGCCTCGTAACGAATGCTCATTTGCTACTCCCGACCTTGCTACAGGAGCCACTGGGATGCGACGCTATACGCATGGTCACTCCCGAAACGAACCCGGCAACAAGTTGCGGGTTCCGCTAAGGCCAACGTTCGGCCGCTAGCGCTGCTCTTAGTGGTGCATCCGGCATGTTCAGGGGGTATAATTGCGGCTTGCTGGCCTGCTGGCGGGAGGTGACCCATGACACCGATCTGCTTACGGGATTTGACCGTTGAGGAGCGTGCACGGGTCCAGACGTTGGCCCACGCGCGCACCGCTCCGGCTCAGATGGTGCAACGGGCTCAAATCATCTGGCGTGCCCGTCACGGAGAGAGCGCATCCGCCATTGCCGCCCGGCTGGGCCTGGATGGCGAGACGGTGCGTCGGCGCATCCACCGCTTCAATGCAGAAGGAGTGGAAGCCCTCAAGGACCGGCATCGCTCCGGACGCCCGCCCACCTATCCGCCTGAGCAAACCGCCACCGTGATCGGCACGGCGCTGACCAAGCCCCTGACGCTCGGGCTGCCGTTTGCCGCCTGGACGCTCGACCGGCTGGCCGCCTACCTGCACGAGGTCAAAGGCATCGCGATGCAGCGCAGTCGCATTGACGAGATCCTGCTCCACGAGGGCTTGCGCTGGCGCAAGCACGAGACCTGGTTCGGCGAGCGGGTTGATCCGGCCTTCGCCGAAAAAAGGGGGCGATTGAAACGCTCTACACTACGCCACCCGTGGGCAGTTGCGTAATCTGCCTGGATGAGATGGGGCCGGTGAGCGCCAAGAGCTACGCAGGTCGAGCGCTGGTGCGAACAAAGACGCGGCCGGCCGAACGGGCGAAGCAGGAGATCGACTATGGGCGGCGCGCCAAAGGCTACATCTTCGGGGCCTTCTGTCCTGCGACGGGCGAAGCGTTCACGCATCCCTATCCCGGGCGCGGCGGAGCGCACTGGGTTGCCTTCCTGGAGCATGTTGAGACTTGGATCCCGAGGACGACCAAACGGGTGTATGCGATTATGGACAACCTGAGTTCCCATCGCACGACGGACGTGCTGCTGTTTCTGCTCGCGCATCCGTGCTGGGAGATGGTGTTCCAGCCCAAATACGCCGCGTACCTCAACCTGATCGAGCCGTGGTGGAAGATCCTGCGCTCCCTGGCACTGGCGGGCCGGCGCTTCGAGACCTGGGACGAGATCATCGATGCGATCGACCGCGCCACCGTCTACTGGAATGCGCACCGCCATCCCTTTGTCTGGGGCAAACGCCGCCGGCATCGGCCGCGTCGCTCCCCCGGGATCGCCCTCCTGCCGAGAGCCGCATGACTTACCGGATGAACCACTTAGAGCGGCATTTGTTGGGGCTTCGTGGATGATCCAGAAACTCAACCAGCAACAAGCAGCAAGGCATGGGTGGAGGTCTGGAACTGGCGAGGTGAAAGTAGTCCTGATGTCTGCTTAGGATAAGGACACTGGGCGTTCCTGGAGTGCAAGGCGGCACGGAGCACGATACTGGGCGTTGCGCCACCCCATCTCTGGCCCAAGACACGGAAGCATCGAGTTCCCAAGGATGTGCTGCAATGCTGGATGGCCGTATCAACGACTTTGCCGCGACTTGGCCGCGACAGAGCACACCTGTTGCGGTAGCATGATCTGGCCGATGCGTGTGGACAGAGCTCGCGAGCCTCTCCGCCGCGGCGTGGAGGGCTTTCGCATGTCGGGCCGTTCGATACACATCAAGGTCGATGGAAGAACCTATTCCGGAACCTCCGTCGTCGACCGCAAGGTTCTGACCGTCACCACCACCTACGGAAGAAGGGCCGCCGAGATCAATCCGCGGGTGGCCCATGAGGCACTGGCCCATCAGCTGCTTCAGGATCTGGTCCGAGAGGAGAAAGGCCGCAAGGGCTCGACCTTGTGACCACCATCCTGGCAGGCTGGCTCTTGATCTCGATCGTGCTCGACCTCTCGGCTGCCGGGTTCGACAGCACGAGGGGTGAGATAGGATGGCACTCGTCCTGACTCAGCCATTATTCCCTGGACGTAGCAGCACAAGGAGGTCCCCACCGGCACGGTCACCACACGAAGACCAACTATCGGAATTAGACTTGCCGATCTTCGCAGGTCTGGAGGTCGCCATGTACGTCGTGATCCGCAAGTTCAACCGCATGAGTTCGGTCGCTGAGGCGGCCCGTCGCGCGGAGAGCGGCCTTGGCCGAATGTTGAAGCAAACACCAGGGTTCCAGGGCTATTGCGTGTTCGATGCCGGCGATGGCGTCGGTGGATCAATCAGCTTGTTTGAGAACCAGGAGGCTGCCATTGCAGCCAACGAGAAGGCATTGACCTGGATTCGGGCGAGCCTGACGGATGTCATCGACGGTGAGCCTGAAATCACCATGGGTGTGGTTCTGGCCACCGTGACACCTTGAACAGGCATGTTTCAGTTCTCCAGGCTGCAGGATCAGCAATGAGCTTAGCTATTCAGAAGTCGAGACCCGCCAAAGGCTTGTTCCCACTCGTCGTGCCGTTAGCGCCTCGCTGACGAGCTCTCGCGCCCGTCAATCTGTTGGCCAATCAGCGCGATGGCGCGCTGGTAGACGGAAGCGGCATTCCAGGCCTGGATCGCGCTGAAGTTGGCTTCGTCAGGCTGATAGCCCGCACCAGCGCGCCAGCCATGGGCCTTGGGAAAATTGGCCGTTGAGGCAAGTGCGTTCGCTGCGATGTTCAGATCGCCGCCAGTGCCGTAGTTCAGAATGCTCTTGGGCAGGAACTGGGTTTGACCGATCTCGCCATGCATGGAGCCACGCGTGTCCGGCGAGAGGACGCCACGGTCGATCAGGGTCAGGGTGGCATAGAGTTGTTAAGCGAAGAAGGCTGACCGCCGGCAGTCGTAGGCGAGCGTTGCCACAGCCGAGAGGGTTTTCTGGTTTCCGCGCTGCCGGCCAAAGGCCGTCTCCATGCCCCAGATCGCCAGGAGCGGCCCCGGCGGGACGCCATAGCGCTGCTCAAGCGATGCGAAGAGCGCCGCCTGAGACTGCTTGAGCGCACGCCCGCGCGCAACGATCGTTCGACCACCCCGCTTGGCGAGGAACTGGTCGAGCGATAGGCGGAAGCTCCTCTGCCCACGGTCGGCAGCTATGGTCGCTGTCGCATAGGTTGTCCCCATGACAGCTGCCACAGCCGCGGCGCTGACGCCTCTTCCTCTTGCTTCATCAGCAAACCGCGGCTTCCAGGCCTCGAACCCAGCCGCCGTGCTGCCGCACTGGGCTGCGCCTGCCGTGGTGGTGATCCCGGCGAACGACACCAAGGCGACGACACGGGCGATTTTGAACTGGTTTCTAGTGATCACTCGCACGTCCTTTCACCTGCGCTGCTTCGGACGACACAATGACGTGCCATCAGGGCCAAGATGCGACGGGACCACCTGCTCCCACGTCCTTCGCGTGCCGCGCCCTCAGGCAAGAGGGTGCACGGTCACCCGGCACGCCACCGCGCGGGCGGGACGGCTTCATTCCAGGGTAATGGCTCCCAGCCCGAAGCCCGTGTTGCCGTGGGTAATCCAAATCTCTCCCTGTCCAAGCATCATCCCCTTGTCCCGGACGAAGACTGTCTCGAAGGTCGATTGCGCGACAATCTCCTTGATGCGCGGATCCATGACTGTGTCCTTCGCCGCCACAAGCTGGTCGCGGTTGCGGATCGTCCGCTTGGCCTTTGCTGTCACCGTCAGAGGGTAGTGCACGACCCGAGAGAGGAGTGCGATCTCGCCGGATCGAAACGCCGCCTTGACGCGCCTGAAGCTGTAATAGGCCTCTAAGGGATCGAAGTTCAGGCTGCGGTAGCTGGCCTCGATCTCGGGCGAGAGCTTCGGCCGGGAGAACTCTGCTTCCGGCGTCCTGACGGGCAGATCCATGGACCGTCGCAACTCCTGTACAAGGAGGTTCAGCGCCCGATGGCGGTCATAAAGGGCCTGCAACGTTGGCGAACGGGCCTGAGATGCCCCGATGGCGAGGGATCCCGTGATCTCCTGTTCGATCCCCTTCGCGTCGCCACCTGTATGTCGCCACTTTCTAGAGGCAACCATCGTCTCCAGTTCGTCCTCGAGCTGATTGCTTACGATCCAGATCCGCTCCTCGACCTCGGCAAGAACCTGCTCATGCGATGGCCTGAAGCCAGGACCTTTCGCGATGTCCGAGGGCAGGGCCTCCATGGCCTCTCGGGGCTTGAGGCTCTGCGGTTCGCTGGCCGGATACCGCGGATCGACTTTGTAGGTCCTCCCGAAGACCCCGACAAAGAAAGGATCCGCATGGGCGGGGAGGTTGGTGAGCAGAACCAGCAGGCTTGCGGACAGCACGAGAGCCTGGGCGGGAAAGCCGGTCATTGCCGCCTCCCTTCTGAAGGAACTCAGCCAACCGATTATACGCCTTGATTGGCGAGACAGGAACGGGCGAACAATCACCCATTTGGGGCTGGCCGCCCTCCCGGCTTCCTTGGTTGCCGACTCTAGCCAATCGGATTGATGTCATCCACCAGACGAAGCAGGTCGGTCATCAGAAACGTACCCGGTTTTGCTGAAGGCAGCGTCGGCTTCCAGTTCTTTGCCTGCCAGAGGAAAGATTTGGTGTCTCCATGGATGAGACCCACGAAAACCTCAGAGACGAGGATCGAGCCCACGGGACCTAAGCGCACGCCGTTATGGCGAACCTGCGCCTCCTTCAAGATGTAGTACCAAAGCGGGGTTTCCTTATGCAGGCCCTGCTTCTTGGCCACCTGTCCGTCTGGCCCGCTCGCGATCTCCTCGGGGGTGAGAGGGTTCTTGACCCTCATTGCCTTTGCAACGTCTTGGCCTGAGGGCAATCCAAGATTGACGCCGCGCTTCATATTGCGGAACGCCAGATTGCCACCGCCGCCCGGCAAGGTATGCAATTCCGGGACTAAGAACGGATCCAACTTCCGTGCATGGTTGAGGGTAAAATCAGGTGTGCCTTCCGGGGTGCCGAGATCGTAAAAGCGGCGCCAGTCAATGATCCAGTTGCTCGGCAGCACGGGAACCGGCAGGGGCCCTGTGGGCGGGTTCGGGGCGAGATCACCAATGATTTGACCTGAGAGGCCGCTAAACCCGAAAATGAGTCGGAAATCAGCAGGGGGATTATGAAAGACCCGGTTGTGGCTGTAGGTCTGGCGAACCATGCTGTGGCCGAGCCTGTAGGCGGCGGCCGAAAACTCAACCGGCATATACGGCGTCTTCTTGAAGCGATAGAACTTACGCCCATCATGCAGGATCTTCGCCACGATCCCTGGCTCGGTGAGGCGTTCCACGAAGTCATGAAGCACCATCCACTGGTAGTGCCAGGTTACCGTTCTACGTGCCTCGGCAAAGATATCGGCCGGTGGTGTAGGGGACCCTGCGAGAAGATCACAAACCTTGTTGTGGAACTTCAGGAAGGCGAGATGGGTCTGAGCGACGAGCAGGTTCTCATCGTTGCGATGATCGCCGATTAGAGCAAAGCCTTCGGGGCTGCGGGGGAGATCGTTGCGAAAGCTCCCAGTGACACCACCAAAGCTGACATTGATGTTTTTGCCGATGAGCAGTTTGGGGCCGTGCTTGCTCGTATTCTCGGGGTTGCGGGCATACAGATGCGGACTGCCGTCAGGCCCGAGGCCGTAAACCGCGTCAAGATCTAAGCTCGGGGTCCGGAAGTTCTCAATGCCGAGCGGGTCCTTGTCCTTCTCGGAGAGGGAGGTCAGATCAAGAGTTATGTCGTGGTCAATGAACTGTCCCAGGTAAGTGAAGCCTGCAGGGATTTTTGGGTTGTCCCGCGTGGTATCAGTCGGATCTGGATCCAGCATCGCGTCCGCGAGGGCCTGCAGCTTAGCATCACTCACCTCCAGAGGTGGGAGCTTGGGGAACATACGGCCAAACATGCCCGGGTCTTTGTTGCCGGACAGGGTATCAAGATGCTCCCGCTTGGCATGTCGACCCGCGATGCCATGCCCGGGGATGACCTTCACGGCATCAGCCGCCATGGAGGTTGTTTTGAGAACTTCCTTTGGTGGAATAGCCGCTGCCCTGCCTGCAGGTGTCTTTGAAGCAGGTGTCCTTACATCGTTTGGCATTGGATTCCCCTTGTTCTCGCTCTGGGCTAGAGCGTGTTTCCCAACATGCTGTTCTCTACTTGCCTCTGATCTGACGACTCGGGTGTTATGCGCCCGCTCATGCCTTAGATTACCATAGATCTCGGGAAGGATGATCTATGTTCACTGGAGCACAGAGTGGAAATTCTGAGAATTGCCTTTAGTGAACAGAGGTGGGTTGGGCTTGTTGCTGGGCCGGAGACAGATCGGAGGCCCAGCCTGGAACCTATCCTTGTGCTCCTTGCTATTGCGGGAATGGCGATTCGTGCCATAGCACAGTCGGGACTCATAACCCTGAATATGACTTGTGCCCGGGTCAGAGGGATTGTGGCCTCTCAAGGCGCGGGGGCTGTACACAGGACCGGCGACCTACGACCGTTGCGTTCGGGGCTCAGGCTTCTGCACACTCGGAGAAACAGTGCACCCTGCCTGGATAAGAACGGTTGATGCTACCCGATGCCCTGTCGGAGGAGTTTGCCGGTCAGTCAAGATCGAGAACGGGCGATAAGCAGGATCGATGAGGCAGCACATCTAACGATCAAGGGCTCGGCGGAGTGGTTGGTGCGAGACCGGAATGTCTCTTGATGGCAGATTTCGTTGGAAAACTCCCGGGCGCTGCCGGGTCCGTCTATTACTAGCGTCAGAGCACCAGGTCAGGACCAGCATCCTGTATGCCAGCAACGCGAAAACTGGCACTTGCGGACTTTCTCAACAGTATCGGCACTTTCCGGACGTGGGCCGAATTTCCGCTTTTGACAGGATCACCGGACGTTACTGACATTGAACGAATTTCACTGCCTGACCCCCAGCGGACCTTCCAAAGTGCGCGTGAGAGCAAGGAATAGCAACCTCTGGGCTGCGCTGCAGCCGACATGCTGCTGGATCAGCCAAACTACTTATAATACAAGCTTGATGCTGACTATCACTGGCGTGTGGATCCAACGAGCTATGAAGTAAGGTATCAATATGCGACCTCAGGCAGTGGTATGGCTCGTCCTGCCTGCTGGCTGTAGAGAGTGCTGCTGCTACGCTCGGTCAAGGCACGGCAGCATGTCTTATCACCATTCGTGCAAACCCATCTTTGAAGGCCTTGATCGAGGCTATGACCGTTGACACCTTGGTCACGAAGGATAGGCTCAAGTTCATTGAACTAATCGACGACTCGTGGGTCTAAACACAATAGAGCAGGCTGGATTGGGCCGTTTTCAAGCCCAGCCGTCAACCTGAGCGAAGCGTGTCAGGAGGCATACTGGCAATGGTGACCAGACGAACTCTCCTCACAGCCGCCTTGGCGGCCGGACTTCTTCCAAAAGCGGGTTTCGCTGCAACCAGGATCCGCATGGGCGAACTCTATAATCACGACGGGTCCTTCTCCCCACGCGCAGATGAGCTGAAGGGAACACGCATTGCCATGCAGGGTTTCATGGCGCCCCATCTGAAGGTCGACTCCGACTTCTTCATCTTGTCGAACACACCGGTCGAGACCTGCCCCTTCTGTGCATCGGAGGGTGAATGGATCGACTCAATCGTGTTTGTGCGCATGCGCGCCAGACAGGAGATGGCTGCGCCTGGAACACTCATCCTGGTGCAGGGAACGCTAGAGGTTGGTCCTGCAACTGACCCGACAACTGGCTTCGTCAGTAAGGTCCGGCTGACAGACGCAGTCTTCCAGAGGGCGGGTGCGTGAACCCGCATGAGGCTGAGGTAGGCCTTTCAGTCTTCCAACTTGGAGTCTCCTTCTACGATGCTACTGGTGACCGGTTCAATGCTCTGTCCGGCATCACTGCACAGTTCAAACCCGGTCAAATTACCGCCATTGTCGGCCCATCGGGTTCTGGAAAAACAACCCTCCTGCATTGCATCGCGGGCATTCTCGTTCCGAGCTCAGGCGAGATTCGTCATGGGGGCGTGATCGTCAGTTCCTTGGGGGAGAGCGCTCGTGACGCATGGCGCCGTCACAACTGCGGAATGGTGTTTCAGGATTTTCGCCTCATCGACGAACTCACCGTGCTTGAGAATGTCACTACGCCGGCGCTGTTCGGTCACTATCGGGTTCCTTCAATCCTGCGCGAACGGGGCTCCACGCTTATTCGCGATTTCGGGCTGCTGGAGCGTTCCGTTCCGACGTCGCGCCTGTCCCGTGGCGAGCGGCAGCGGGTCGCCCTTGCCCGCGCTCTCCTGATGGATCCTGCGATCATCCTCGCGGACGAACCGACCGCCAGCCTCGATCGCGCAAATGCCGCCTCGGTCGCCGAAACCCTTGAGGGCCTCGCCGGGCAGGGGAAGGCTGTCGTATGTGTCACTCATGATGACCTGCTCGTTTCCCGGGCACATGAGGTGATTTCATTAAAGGCTGGGCGGATTGGCCCGCCTGCCGTGGATCCGTTCCTTGGGCTCCGAGCGGGAGACCGCGCATGAATCCCTGGCCCATTGTACGGGCGTTCCTCGTCCGGCATCGCTGGGCCGCCCTCGCGTTCGTCTTCCTCGTTGCAGCAGGTGTCAGCCTTGCAGTCGCGCTCGTTTCCCAAGAACGCGCCTTGCGCACTGGCAGCGCCCGTGCGGCCGATCGTTTCGATCTGATCGTGGCAGCCCCTGGTAGCCAAACCGATGTCTTGCTTACTACTGTGTTTCTGCGCCCTGGAACGACCAAACTGCTCCCGCCAGAAGTAACAGCGCGACTCTTAAACGATAAACGGGCGGCGTTTGTGGCTCCGATTGGCTTCGGAGACAGCCACCGCGGCGCGCCCATTGTTGGAACAACGAGCCAGCTCGTCATTCATCTATCGAACGAATTGCAGGAAGGCCGAGTTTTCGCCCGCCGAGAGGAGGCGGTTGTGGGAGCTGCCTCGCCCATGAAGGTCGGTGAGACTTTCCAACCGATGCACGGCATCCCACGGGACGGCAACCCGGAGGAAGACACTGATCCTCACGAGCATGGTGCAATGATCACGGTGGTAGGCCGGATGAAGCCGACAGGCTCGCCGTGGGATAGCGCCATCATGATGCCGGTCGAGCTCGTTTGGCAGCTCCATTCGCTCCCTGATGGCCACGAGGAAGGCAACGAAGCAGTCGGCCCGCCCTTCGATCCTGCCCGGACGCCCGGCGTCCCGGCGGCAGTGGTTAGACCTGCTACGATCGCCGCCGCGTATCAGCTTCGCAATGCCTATACGACCAACGAGTCCATGGCGTTCTTTCCCGCCGAAGCGCTGACCCGTCTCTATTCTGTCATGGGCGACTTGCGCCAGCTCATGAGCCTGCTCGCCATAGTCACACAAGCGCTTGTCTTGATGGCCATCGTGATGGGTGTGTTATTGTTGTTCCGGTTTCTCGTACCACAGCTCATCACCCTAAGGGCTCTGGGCGCTCCTCGACTCTTCATTGCTGCCATTGCTTGGGGCTTTACCGCAACACTGGTGCTCGCCGGTGTGGGGCTCGGCCTTGTGGCCGGATATGGGCTCTCATATGGAGTTAGCCAGTGGCTTGCCGCTGATACTGGCGTGGAGCTTACCCCAACACTCGCCTTAAGCGAGTACCTCATCGCAGCTAGCATACTAGCCACAGGATGGATCTTGGCTCTTCTGCCCGCATACGTTGTTCAGCGACGATCGCTCGCGATTTCCCTTGCAGAGAGCTAAACAAAGCTCCCGCTCATTTGCCTTTTCCATCGGTGCTGATCTCAGCACTAAACAACCAGGAGGAAGTAATCGATGCATTCGACTCTAAGGAAACTGAGACACGCTCTGGTGGTCGGAACTTTGATTGCAGGCCCGGCCATTGCTCAAGACGTTGCACCAGCGCACACCGAGACCGTGAAGCGCATCATGGACAGCCAATCCTTCAAAACGGCAGTCGACGCGCTCCAGAAGGACCATGACCGCTGGATCAGCGAGGTCATCAAGCTGACCGAGATCCCGGCACCGCCATTCAAGGAGCAGGAGCGGGCCAAGGCCTACATGGAGATGTTCAAGGCGCATGGCCTGAGCGACGTCGAACTCGACGAGGAAGGCAACGCCATTGGCGTGCGGAAGGGCACCGGAGGAGGTCCGCTGGTGGTGGTGTCCGCCCACCTCGACACCGTCTTTCCCGAGGGAACGGACGTCAAGGTCAAGCGGGACGGCACCCGCTTGGCGGCCCCAGGGGTCGGCGACGACAGCGCCGGACTCGCCACCCTTCTCAGCATCGTCCGCGCGATGGATGCCGCCGGGATCAAGACGAAGAGCGACATCGTCTTCCTGGGCGACGTCGGAGAGGAAGGCCTCGGCGATTTGCGCGGCGTGCGCTACTTCTTTACCAAGGGCAAATACAAGGACCAGGTCAAGTACTTCTACTCGCTCGATGGCAGCAGCACGACTCGCCTCACGAACTGCGGCGTCGGGTCAAAGCGCTACCGGGTGACCTACAAGGGTCCTGGCGGGCACAGCTTTGGCGCGTTCGGGCTCGTCAATCCTATGGCCGCCATGTCTCAGACTGTGGTCGAGATGTACAAGATCCAGACGCCCGCCAAGCCTAAGACCACGTACTCGGCAAGCGTGACTCAAGGGGGTACCTCGGTGAACTCGATCCCGAACGAGGTCTGGATGGAGTTCGACATGCGCTCCGAAGACGCCAAGGAACTCGACCGCCTCGAGAAGCGCTTCCTGGCCATCGTGAACCAGTCCTTGGAGACGGAGAACTTTGCTCGGTCAACCAAGGAAGGATCGATCACGGCGGACATCAAACTCGTGGGTGACAGGCCTGCGGGGCGGACGGACGAGAAGACGGATCTTGTGCAACTCACGACGGCCGCCTTCCTGGCGAACGGGAGCAAGCCGACCTATGAGTGCGGCTCGACCGACTCGAACATGCCCATGAGCTTGGGCATACCGGCGGTCACGATACCCCGCGTTGCCAAGGCGGACCGCTCCCACTCGCTCGATGAGTGGATCGACACCGATCCGGAGAGCAACCACACGGTAAAGAAGACGATTCTGACTACCGTGCTGGCGGTCTCTGGGGCTCAATGATGATGGATGGGCTGGACCAGGCACTTGCGCCCGGTCCAGCCCATGGCTAGTTGGCCCTCGTTGCTGGATGCTGTTCACCGCGTTGGTGAACTCGGAGCGGTTCGACATGGCAACAGGCGCGTCCAGGGTTCTGGCCTGGTAGGCCATCGGACACTGAGGGTTAGTACATCAAGGCGAGGTCTGCCACTGAGACAGGTTGCGGTTGATAATAGAGGCTGCCCCGGCTGATCCCGAGTTCCTCGGCTTGCCGGGCCAGCGGCAGTGCATGCAAGCGGTCGATCATCGCTTTGCGCTCGGCCACGTTCCGGCTTTGCCGAGCGCGTGCTCTAAAAAATTCGTTGGCCAGCGTCAGCTCACCGATCTTGGCGTGCAGCGTCTTCACGTCCACCAGCGGGTTGGCGGCTGCAGCCTTCTCGGATCCAAACACGTCGGCCGCCCCGTCGAGGAGCTGCGCCTTCCACTGGGTGATCTGGTTGGGATGGATATCAAACTGTTGGGCCAATTCGGCCAGGGTCTTCTCGCCCTTCACGGCAGCCAAGGCCACTTTGGCCTTGAAAGCCGGAGAGTGGTTCCGGCGGGATCTCTTGCTCATCGCTTCTCCTGTTCGGCAGCCATTCTGGCCGCTTTCAGGCAGAAACTCCACTTATCCCTCTGTTCAAATTCTCCAAGCCAGCTCTACCCTTGACGATCTCTGCGCCGCTAGCAGTTCAATCCTGTAGGTGGAGATGTGCGTCGTCATTGTTCTATGCGGTGGCAGCCATGAAGACATTGAGCCTGATCCTCATCGCGATGGCTGGACTGTCGACGGAAGCCATCGCTCAACCTCGACCCTTAAGCCTTGCCATGAGTTGCGGCCAAGCCCGCTCCCTTGTCGCTAATCGAGGCGCAATCGTTCTGGGCACAGGACGCTACACCTACGACCGCTACGTCAGCAGCCAAGCCTTCTGCTTGCGTAATGAGTACGTTCGGCCCGCTTGGGTGCCCACGGCTGATACCCCGCAGTGCCCCGTTGGATATACCTGCGTGGATGATCCACCTTGGTTCTTTGATAGATAGGAGACGGGAAGGTATTCCGAGGGCGATCCATAGGCTGGGCCATGGAGCCTATAGGCCAAGGTTAACTCGCGGTTAACTTCCTCCAGCCAGGCTCCGACCTCAACCTTGGTGGAGCCTTCGTAATGCGTACCCTCAAGACCTCGGTCAGCATCCTTTTGGCAGCCACCGTGCTTGGCCCGCTCTTCGCCTTGGTAGCGTATGCTGCTACCATCGTCGCCGCAGCCATGGTCGCTTCATGAGAGCGGCCCAGGGAACGTTGAGCAGCATCCCATCAGTCGCTGCTCCCAGTCTCCCAGAGGATTTGTTTTACAGGGTAAGGAGATGCTGATGCCCCAGGCCAATCATGCACCCGCTGGGGCACCGTCATGTCTGGATGGCGCTCGGTCGACGCTCTGCTGGTGGGCTAAGGCGAACGACCGCTCCTGGCACGGAGCCGAAGTAAGCCGAACGTCCGATTGCGCAAGGGTTAGCGGACCTTTGCACGGCTATGCTGAAGGGCAGGACGTGACCCGGAAGCGACATTCCGCGATGCAGCGTGGATCGGCAGCCTCATTCGACCTCGGTTCGGAGCACCACCCCGTCCGCTGGCAACCACGCATCGGTCTGGAGCCTGTAGCCAACCCCAGTCTCCGTTAGGATGTGCCGGGGCTGGTCGGGCCGCTCCTCTAGCTTCTGGCGAAGTTGGCGCACGTAGATCCGCAGATACTGCACGTCGACCTTCGGTCCCCACACCTCCTGCATGATCATGCGGTGGGTCAGCACCTTGCCGGCATGGAGCACGAGCAGGCGCAGGATGTCCCATTCCTTGTTGGAGAGCTTCACCTCCGCCCCGCACGCCGTCACGAGCCGGCGGGTGAGGTCGACGGATAGGTCGCCGTGCGTGAACACGGGTTCGGCTCCCTGCCGCTGGACTCGGTGGCGCAGGGCCGTGCGGATGCGGGCAACAAGCTCGGCCATGCCGAACGGCTTTGTCACGTAGTCGTCGGCGCCGAGGTCGAGCGCCTCCACCTTGCCCGGCTCGTCGCCACGGCTCGACAGGACGATAATCGCCACCTTCGATCCCGCAGCCCGGAGCTGTCGGATCACCTCGAGGCCATCCTGGTCCGGCAGCCCGAGATCGAGGAGCACGACCTCGGGCGCCTCGCGAGCGACGACATCGAAGGCGACCCGCGCGCTCCCGGCCTCCAGGATCCGGTAGCCCTGGACCGCGAGGCTGGTGCGGAGCAATCGCCTGATCGGCGGCTCGTCGTCCACGATGAGGAGGGGAATGTTGCCACGGGCGCTCATTCGGCGGCATCCTCCTGGGGCGTGACAGTGAAGACGGTTTCCGGGAATGTGATGGTGAAGACCGCCCCTAGCCCGTCGAGCCGGTTGGCCGCTTGGATCGTCCCTTCGAGAACCTCGACGAAGCCGCGGCAGATGGATAGCCCGAGCCCGGTCCCGGCATGCTGCCGGTCGCCCTTGTTTACGCGGTGAAACATCTCGAACACCCGTTCCAGATCGCTGGCCGGGATGCCTGGCCCCTCGTCGCTGATGGTGAGCTCCACCTTCCGCTCATTGCCGTTGGCACTGATCGCAGTCGTCGAACCAGGCGGCGAGTACTTGGCGGCATTGTCCAGAAGGTTGACCAGCACCTGCTCGAACAGCACGACATCAAGGTCGAGCATGGGGAGACTGGGTGGGAGGTCGACCACTATCTGGTGCTGGCCGAGCTCAATGGACAATAGCTGCAGAACAGAAAGGCCCATGAGCGATCCAGCGCTTTCGTCCGGGATCGCCAACGCCTTCGGGCCGAGTATTGCGACTGCACAGGATCTTGGTAGCATCGGATACCCGCCGCTCCAATATTGGAGCGCGAGAGCGGAACCTCTGGGAGGAACGACTTGAAACGGGCCATTTTGCATATCTTCGCCCTGACCGCCGCGGCACTCATCGCCGCACCGGCCGCGGCCCAGACCTGGCCGCAGCGGCCCATCTCGCTGATAGTGCCCTTTGCGGCGGGCGGAGGCACCGACGCCTTCGCACGCCCGCTTGCCCAGCAGCTCGACAATCAACTCGGAATGCGCGTCATAGTCGACAATCGGGCGGGGGCGGGCGGAAACACGGGCGCGGCTGCCGCCGCCAGGGCTGAGCCCGACGGCTACACCTTCTTCGTCGGTGCTACCCACCACGTCATCGCGCCCTCAATGTACACCAATCTCACGTACGATCTGCAGAAAGACTTTGTCCCGATCGGCATGGTGTCCCAGGTTCCGCATGTGGTGGTGGTGCACCCGCAGAAGGTGCCCGCGAAGACGTTGACCGAGCTCATGGCATCGGCGAAGGCCAATCCCGGCAAGCTGAACTACGGCTCGGCGGGCCCCGGCACAGCGCACCATCTCGCGGGCGAGATGTTCAAGCTCCTCACCGGCACGAACATCGTCCACGTACCCTACCGCGGCGCCGGCCCGGCGATGCAGGATCTCTTAGCCGGGCAGATCGACATGGCCTTCGACGGGCTCGGCAGCTCCGCCGCCCAGATCTCCGGGGGGCAGATCCGTGCGCTGGCCGTCGCCGCTCCGAAGCGCTCGCCGGCGTTCCCCGACGTGCCGACCGCCGCAGAGGCCGGCGTGCCGGGTTATGAGGTGTCCACATTTTATGCGCTCTGGGCGCCCAAGGGCACGCCGGCCTCGATTGTTGAGCGAATGACTAAGGAATTGCAGACCGCCCTTCAGGCGCCCACCATCCGTGAGGCCTGGATCCGGCAGGGATCGGAGACCCCGACCTTGACTGGTGCGGAGTTCGGCGCCTTTGTCGGCTCGGAGATCTCCCGCTGGGCCAAGGTCGTGAAGGACGCCGGGTTGAAGCTGGAGGAGGCCAAGTAGTCCGCCGCCGACGAGAAGGGCCGATCCCGCCCGTTCGGGATCGGCCCGTCGGGATGCCCGTCGTCCAGCATGCGTGGAACCCGCAATGGGAGAGGCGCACGACGAGGAGCGCGTCTCCTGGATCTCCTGATCGGCTCGACTTCGTGCTATCGCCGTTCTTACTGAGGTCGGCTAATGGGATGGTGCGGCCGTGCTCCTGCTCCGCTTGCCTGAAAGCTGTGGGGCTTCGAGCCACGCAAGGAGCACGTCCCATGTCATGGTCTTCCTCCTCGCTGACCTAAGTTAAATTTCCGCAGTGACGGGGTTAGCGGACTTCCAAAGCTTGCACAGGGTTTAAGGGAGGCTAAGCATGAGGTTCTACAGCTCGAGGTCCGGAACGGCCGACGCCTCCTCGTTCCTAGAGGATCTCCTCGACACGCTGACGGAGAGGGGGCGGGCCCTGCTTGGTCGCAAGGGTGATCGGGAGGCCATTCCACAACTCGACCTGATTGCCATGAGCGAATTGCTCTTATCGCGCAGGGGTGAGGCATCCGGCGTGGCTTTGGCGCAGACCCTGTTAGCAAGCTATGGCACCGCAACAGGCAAAGGCCGCCTTGCATTCCTCCAAGCTCTTGCTGATCGTTTCGGACCCGATCGCCGCCGGGTCGAGCATGCGATCGAAGCTGTTCGCAAAGATCATGGAACGGAAGCACTGGAGGCGCTGCATGCCGCAGCCGAGCCTCGACGACAGGAACTGTTCCGGAGACTCAATCTCGCCCCAGGTGGTACCGCAGCCCTGATCAGAATGCGTGCGGAGCTTAGCGACCACGTCAAGGAAAAACCTGAACTGCGGTGCGTCGATGCTGATTTTGCTCATCTTTTCTCGTCCTGGTTTAATCGGGGGTTCCTGGTGCTGCGGCCGATCGACTGGACCACACCTGCCAACATTCTGGAGAAGATCATCCGCTACGAGGCGGTGCATGCGATCGAGAACTGGGATGACCTGCGCAATCGCCTTGAGCCTGAGGATCGCCGCTGCTACGGCTTCTTCCACCCGCAGCTTGTCGACGAACCGCTAATCTTTGTCGAGGTCGCACTGACAAGGGAGCCTCCCGCTGCAATCAGCCCGCTCCTCGATCTGGCTCGCACGCCGATCGCGGCGATCGAGGCAACGACCGCGGTTTTCTACTCGATCTCGAACACGCAGAGAGGTCTGGGTGGCGTTACCTTCGGCAACTTCTTGATCAAGCAGGTTGTGGAGAACCTCAAGCGGGAGTTGCCGAACCTAAGGACATTCGTGACCCTCTCACCTGTCCCGAGCTTTGCGGCATGGCTTGCTCGTGAGCGTATGGCGGAAGGATCAGCCTGCCTGGATACCGCGACCAAAGAAATGCTGATGGTCCTCGATGAACCAGACTGGAGCAGTGACCCAGGGAAGGCGGAGAAGGTTCGTGATGTCCTTCTCCCAGCTGCAGCCTACTACTTCCTGAAGGTCAAGGATCCCAAAGGTCGTCCGGTCGATCCGGTCGCCCGCTTCCATCTCGGCAACGGGGCGCGGCTCGAGCGCCTGAACTTCCTGGGTGACGTCTCCGCCAAGGGCCTGAAGCAGGCCCATGGACTTATGGTGAACTACCTCTACGCTCTCGATGAGATCGAGAAGAACCATGAGGACTTCGCTGAGAAGGGCGTGGTGGCCGCCTCGCATGGAGTCCGCAAAGCTCTGCGAGCCGATCTGCCCTCCCGCGATCCGGTGCCCACCCCATGACCGCAACGATCCCAAATTCCTTGACCGGGTCCATCATCGACCCCCGCTTCGGAGCGCATGCCATGAACGCGAACCTGTTTAATCGGCTCGAACGCTCGATCACCGATCCAGAGAAGACGGCCATCACCACACCGGACAGTGAGACGGTCAGCTATGCCGACCTGATCGCCTTGTCGGGCCGGTTGGCTAACGTGCTCGTCACCCGCGGGGTCAAGCCAGGCGACCGGGTTGCGGTTCAGGTCGAGAAGTCGGTCCCGGCTCTCGTGCTGTATCTTGCCACTGTCCGGGCCGGTGCTGTCTATCTGCCGCTCAACACCGCCTACACCTTGGCGGAGCTGGAGTACTTCATCGGCGATGCCGAGCCCTCGCTCGTCGTCTGCGATCCTTCCAAACGCCAAGGGATCGAGCAACTGGCTGCGAAAGTGGGAGCGGCCGTCGAAGCGCTCGATGCCGCAGGGCAGGGCTCTCTCATGGAGGCGGCCGCCGATGCCCCTGACGCGTTCGAGACGGTGCAGAGGGCGGGCGATGACCTTGCTGCGATCCTCTACACCTCGGGCACAACCGGCCGCTCCAAGGGTGCCATGCTCACCCATGACAACCTCGTCTCGAATGCCCTGACCCTGATTGACGCTTGGCGCTTCACGGCAGACGATGTGCTGATCCATGCTCTCCCGATCTACCACACCCATGGGCTGTTTGTGGCGAGCAACGTCATCCTGTTCTCCGGCGCGTCAATGATCTTCCTGCCCAAGTTCGATGCCGATGAGGTCCTCGGACTTATGCCTCGTGCCACAGCGTTGATGGGAGTGCCCACCTTCTACGTTCGCCTTCTGCAGCATCCAGGGCTCACCAAGGAGGTCACCTCCGGGATGCGCCTGTTCGTGTCGGGCTCGGCGCCTCTGCTGGCCGAGACCCATCGGGAGTGGAGCGCGCGCACGGGTCACGCCGTCCTGGAGCGCTATGGCATGACTGAGACGAACATGAACACCTCCAATCCCTATGACGGTGACAGGGTACCAGGTGCCGTCGGTCTGCCGCTGCCCGGTGTATCGGCTCGCATCACCAACCCGGAGACCGGTGAAGAATTGGGAGCGAACGAGACCGGCATGATCGAGGTGAAGGGTCCGAACGTGTTCAAGGGCTACTGGCGCATGCCGGAGAAGACCGCCTCCGAGTTCCGCCCCGACGGCTTCTTCATCACGGGCGATCTCGGCAAGATGGATGAGCGTGGTTACGTGTACATCCTTGGCCGCGGCAAGGACCTGGTGATCACCGGCGGCTTCAACGTCTATCCGAAGGAGATCGAGGACGAGATCGATGCCATTCCGGGCGTGTTCGAGAGTGCCGTGATCGGCGTGCCGCACAAGGACTTCGGCGAGGGGGTGACGGCTGTCGTCGTGCGCTCGAAGGAGGCAGAGGTCGACGAGATGGCAATCTTGGCGGCACTTGAGGGCCGCCTGGCGAAGTTCAAACTCCCGAAACGCGTTGTCTTCGTCGATGATCTCCCGCGCAACACCATGGGCAAGGTGCAGAAGAACGTGCTGCGTGAGAAGTTTGCCAACGTTTACCTTCCGTAGGTCCTAGCCCTTTCCCATGGAGCAGAGGGTAGCACAAGGAGATCATGTGAACTGCCAAGTGTCGGCTTCTGGGAGGTTCTGCTGATCTATACCTGTTCACAGAATTTTTCACGGCGTGAGTTGGGATGTGTTCTAACTTCAGCTTTGAGCGAAGGAGCTTTGCTCTGTCCCTCAAATCTGTGAAAGTAGTAGCTAGTGCCGGACGGCTCAGACAAAGACTCGGGCTTATTTTGGTCCGGACGAGAGAAGCTGAGATTCTGGATTCAAGTTCCACAGAGTGTCTTCAACAGATTCGAAGGTTTACCGAACATCCCCGTTAACTCGTTACGATAGGGAACTGCCTTGACTGAACCGTGCGACCTCTCTGCTCGTGAAGCGCGCCGACTGATCGGCCGCAAGTCCCTCTCGCCCGTGGAATTACTGGAGAGCTGTCTTACGCGCATCGAGCAGGTGAACCCTGCCGTCAATGCCTTCGTCGCCCTTGATGTGCCAGGGGCTCGATCTGCAGCCAAACAGGCTGAGGATGCGGTCATGCGCGGGGACGATCTGCCGCTGCTGCACGGGCTTCCGGCTGGCATCAAGGATCTCGACGAGACGGCAGGGCTTCGCACCACGTGGGGTAGTACCATCTACCGGGATCATGTTCCGACTCAGGACGCTGGGATGGTTGCCCGTATTCGGTCAGCGGGCGGACTGGTACTCGGCAAAACCAATACGCCTGAATGGGGTCTTGGCGCGAACACACGCAACGCGGTCTATGGTGCAACCGGCAATCCCTTCGATCCGGCAAAATCCTGCGCAGGCTCATCCGGCGGCTCTGCGGTCGCGCTGGCAGCGAACATGGTCCCGCTTTGCACCGGATCCGACATGGGGGGCTCTCTGCGCAATCCGGCGGCCTTTTGCGGCATTGTCGGTTTTCGCCCAAGTCCGGGGCTTGTTCCATCTGAGAAGCGAGTTCTAGGCTGGTCGCCGCTCTCCGTGCTTGGGCCGATGGCCCGCAACGTAGGAGATCTTTGTCTGCTCCTGTCCGCCATGGCCTCGGATGATGCACGCGACCCTCTGGCATATACAATGCACGGAGCAGGTGTACGCAGCGCGCCCGGTTTGTTCTGGCCGCCGCGGCAGGTCGATCTTACACAGCTGCGTGTAGCGGCAAGTGAAGACTTCGGCCAGGCACCGGTTGAACGGATCGTCCGTGAGGCCTTCCAAGTCCGGGTAGAAGCCTGCAAGCCAATGGTTCGCGAACTGGCCTTCGCTCACCCCGATTGCAGCGGAGCCGATGAGAGTTTTGCTGTTCTCAGGGCAGCTGGCGTTCTTGCTACTCATCTCGAGCGGTACAGGACCCGCCCGGGGGAGTGTGGCCCGAACCTTCAGGCCAATGTCGAGGAGGGCCTACACTACAGACTCGAAGACTACGCTCGTGCCCATGCGACGCAGACACAGATCTATCAATCTTTTCAGAGATTCTTTCAGTCCCATGATGTTCTGATCACGCCTGCCATCACGATCAGCCCGCGGCCATGGCGGGAGCTCTATCCGACGGAGATCGATGGGCAGCGGACGCGCAACTACTTCCACTGGCTGGCGATGGCGTACTATGTGACCCTGTCAGGCCACCCTGCTGTTTGTCTGCCCGTTGGGCTTGATGCGAAGGGAATGCCTTTCGGCCTGCAGATTGTAGGCCCCCGAGGAGGAGACGCCTTCGTTCTAAGCGTCGCGGCTGCACTTGAGGAAGCGTTCAACGGTTCCCCAACACTTCGTCGGCCAGTTCCCAACATTGAGCAACTCCGCGTGGCTCCCCCGATCAGCAGCATGGATGGGTTTCTTGGCTGGATGTGAGCTCACGCCGCAGAGGTGTGTCGCTAAGTGAAGGCAACTCCAGCTCGCGGCGCCATGTCTGAGTCGCGTCCACTGAAGTCTGACGGGTTATCATGCGTTGTGATCCGGAACCTCGACCAAGGATACATCCAGGATGGTCTTACTCTCAGGCCCGCCGACATTGCTCATTCGGTCGTGGCCGGGAAGGGGACCTCCCCTGGCGTAGCGGACCGAACCTCAACGCGCCTTCCCGGGCGTCCGGCGCGGGGCAATTGGGCGGCACATTGCAGGCTGCACCACAGATCATCCATCCGATTACCGTGTTCCCGGTGAGTTCGCTGAAGCAACTCTTATTTCGAGACTGTCCAGGAGGACCCTGCCGTGATTACACCGCAAAGTTAGAATGTCCTGATCCTACAAAGTAGGAATGTCACACTCCCCGCTTGTGAATGAGGCGGGAGAAGGCGGATGGGACTGACTGCGATGAGCGAGCGCGATCTTCAGCCGATTGAGGTTCTATCGAAGGTTATCGATGGCCGCACGATGGTGCTTCGAACAGGATGGTGATGCAGTTGCGTAAGGCACGAGCGGGCAATTTGCGACAGGGAGTGGCTCTGCTGAGCTAGGGATTCGGCCTAACGGGAAACAACCCATCTCGTAAGAACCCTCGGCGTGTGATGAGCTGTGCGGGCCGGAGCCTGACGCACGAGCCGGATCGAATGGGTTCTACGCTGTA
>NZ_JACXAB010000049.1 GCF_014699075.1 Microvirga sp.
TCGCCTTTGATGACGTTGATCAAATCAAACACCACGCGCCGCTCGGCGCCCATGACCAGGTCCAGATTGCGCAAGCCGACGTCAAAGTCGACCACAACCACCTTCTGCCCGCTCTGGGCCAGTGCCGCGCCTAGTGCCGCTGTCGAGGTGGTCTTGCCGACACCGCCTTTGCCGGAGGTCACCACCAGCACCCTGCCCTGTCTGATCTTTGTCTTCGACCTTGTATGCTTTGGCCTTGGCTTCTTCATCGCTGGCATTTCTCCAGAGAAGCCGTGAGGAGGCACGGCACCCACGCAGGCACAAGCGAGGTCGAGATGCAGAAATACGCGATGACGCCGAAAGGTACTGGAGCAGTGCCAGCCTTACCTCTCGTAAGCATCCTCATTCGGCGCCCGAGGTGGTTACCAGACCGTTAATAAATTGAAGTATGACACAGGGAGGCAGTGTGGATGCGTGTTAGCAGTCCGTTAACTATGTTGCCGCGACGATGGTCGGGCTGATCCGCTCGGTTTCGGATCAGCCCTCCCCTCCACAGCAGACAGGGCGCGGATGCACCGCCTTGATCTGCTTTGGGGGATATGAGCGCCCAGTGCAGTAACTGTCTCGCAACCACAACTCCAATCACCCTTGATCGAAAGTGCGGGCACGGCGTTGGGTTCTGTCGCAAACACTTTGTTTCAGAGTTTCATCTACTGAGACCTTGGTCACAGTAGCGGAGATAGCAGTGTTCAAGGGCAGGCATTTTGATCGATCCGTGATCTTGCTCTGCGTGCGGTGGTATCTGGCCTACAATCTTAGCCTCCGGAATTTAGAGGAAATGATGGCTGAGCGCGGCATCTCAGTCGATCACGCGACCATTCATAGATGGGTTGTCCGCTACTCACCTGAACTTCTGAAGCGCTTCAATGCTCGCAAGAGAATTGTCACCCGCAAGTGGCACATCGACGAAACGTACATCAAAGTCAAAGGCGTTGGATGTACCTTTACCGGGTTATCGACAGCAATGGGGACACCGTTGAGTTCTGGTTCAGCGAACGGCGCAACCTCACCGCTGCCAAACGCTTTCTGCGCAAGGCTCTCAAGCGTCATGGCCGACCCGAGCGGATTGTGATCGATGGCAACCAGACGAACCGTGAGGCGATCCGGTCCTGCGATATGGCAGATTGGCTTCAAGACAGATCGAGTCACCGTCTGAAACCCATTTGCATCCGGCAAAGCGTCTACCTCAACATTCGCATTGAGCAGGACCATCGGGCGATCAAGAGGCGAATTTTGCAACGCAACCGTTATCGGCACCTGGTAACGTACAATCAAGCAGCAGCGACCATCTTGGTCAGTGTAGATTTCTAAGTTTGGAGCCAATTGATGCAACCAAATAAACGAATCGTTTGGGAGCGCAGCCTGATAGTTCTTTACACTGGATTGTTCGTCTCCGCATTAGCACTTACCTGGGCCTCACAGGTTTGAATTTATTGCTTACAATATTTTGTGGTGCGTGTGCTCTGGCTGCTTAACGTCACCTGGGAGGTGGCAGCTGGGTTATCCATGCGGCGTTGTGCAAGTCTGCCCAAGGCAGCCGTTCATACGCTGCCTTGTCAGGAACATACCCCTCCAGCGAACTCGTTCAAAAGCCCTCGCTGCTGGTTAATCAAGCTCGTTACAGATCCACCCCAATCTAACCCTGCTTAGGGCTTTTGCACCGGCGGCGTGCTCGGCATAGCCCTACTTGGTTCCCCTGGACTAGGAGCACTGTCACCGATGTTGTCCTTGAAAGCTGGGGCATTCTGAAGTTGCTCTTTGGTCATCTTCAGAATGAGGCGATCCGGAATGCCGGTGTCATGCCGCGCAGCTGCGCCGGTTGCAGCAGAAGTTGGGACTGTCGTCGTTCCAGATTGAGCGTCGGGGGCTGGTGAAGGTGGGCTGACCATCGAGCCAGTCGGAGGAGTTGTTGGGGAATTCGCTTCAACCGCTCCGGGCTGGAACAGCAGCATGGACATGGGAACGGCGACATCCTTCTCACCAATCCCCAAAAAGCCACCGACACCAATAATCACCGCAGCTACCTGACCACTGCGATTGATGAGAACATCATTGATCTCGCCGATGTTCTCGTTGTTGGCCCCGTACACACGCGTTCCGCGCAGATTGGTTGAGCGAAACTGATCCGGCTGGCGCATCTCAAGGAAGACAGAGCTTTTAGCTGCTGAGCCCGCATTAGCAGTGCCACTCTCCGCTGATGTCGACTGTGATTTGGAAGTCTGCGCAGATGCAGGACCCGCCATTAACATCGCGGCTACAAGCAAGGCACCCACATGAGGCTTACACATCCACTCTTCTCCACATTCGACGTCGCGGCATAATGCCCTTTGCTGTCGAAGGAGACAATGTGCGAAGTGACCTCTCATGGAACCAGCAGATCCGATCTCCGGACGGGTCGATGTGGCGGCTGAGGCAGGTAAAGGAAAAGCATCGTTTCTCTTTGTACAAGGGTCAGTGATATGATGTTGCGACCAACGTCAGCACGATGATCTCAGGTCCTATGAGCACAATCGTTTGTCATCCGGAGACTCACCGTCATCTTGAAAAAGCTCACATGGGCGGCAAGGTTGGATCTTTGCCAGGTCGCCGACAACCCTTGCGTTCGTAAGCGCCCACAGGATCGAGCCTGCGCAAGCAGGCTTCAGCGACAGGAGCGAGCCGCGCACCGTGCCACGTCAAAAGCATGAATCCAAGGGCCTGTCTGGCCGCCACAGCCCTCTTCCGGCCGCGACAACCGGAGTTGAGCAGGAAGCCGACCTCAGTCAGCCCGTCGAGGCCGCGGAGGCTGTCGAGCAGGCTACGCAGCATGTTCTAAGCGCAGAGGCTAACAAGCCGCCCGGGCCTAGCAGTATCGTCGGCGATCTGTATCGTCTCTTCCGCGAACTGTTGCAAGGTCGAGCAGGTTGGCCGGTCATCCGACTGTTTCTTGCCATTGTCGTGGTGTTGGTCGGCAATATGTTCGGGCAGGTGCGGTTGAACCAATGGAACGGCGCCTTCTTCGATGCGGTCGAGAAGCGAAATTCTGTCGCGTTTCTCAACCAACTCGTCGTCTTTCTCATCATCATTGCCGTCCTGCTAACGCTCGTCGTCGCTCAAACCTGGCTCCAGGAGCGGCTCAAAATACGCCTAAGAGAGCGGCTGACCCATACCCTATTCGATGTGTGGCTTCAGCCCGCTCGAGCCTATCAACTCAGTCATGTTGGTCCGTCTGGATCCCAAGCCGATCAACGCCTTCAGGAAGACTGCCGCTTATTTTCGGAGTTCACGACCGAGCTTGGTATCGGCATGCTGCAGGCTCTCCTTCTGCTCGTCAGCTTCATTGGCGTGCTGTGGACCCTTTCGTCCTATGCCAGCTTCGAATTTGAAGGGCGGGAGATCGTGATCCCGGGCTACATGGTGTGGGTCGCAGTCGCTTATGCCGGCATCGGGTCAGGACTGACCTGGCTCGTAGGGCGACCGCTCATCCGTTTGAATACCGAACGATATGCCCGCGAGGCCGACCTGCGCTTTGCGATCGTCCGCGTGAGTGAAAGCGCCGAAAGCGTCGCTCTTTATTCGGGTGAACCAGACGAGCGCCGCAATCTCAACAGCTTCCTCGACGCCGTCCTGCTGTCGACGCGGCGCCTCTCGGGCGCCTTGGCCCGCTTGACTTGGATCACGTCGGGCTATGGCTGGCTTGCGATCGTGGTGCCAATTCTTGCTGCAGCACCAGGTTACTTCACTGGGCGGCTCTCGTTCGGCGAGATGATGATGGTCGTAGGTGCCTTCAATCAGGTTCAGGCCGCCTTGCGGTACTTCGTCGATAATTTCCCAAAGATCGCTGATTGGCGCTCAGCCGTACTGCGGATAGCAGGGTTCCGACAGGCGGCCCTCGATCTGGATCACGTCGCGGCTGGGAGCCGACGCATTAAGCTCCACAGCCACCCGAAGGGATGGCTCAGTTTCGAAAACTTGTCGATTGCCCTCAACGATGGAAGCATTCTCATTGAGGAGGCCACGGCTGAGGTCCGGACAGGTGAGCGGGTTCTGATCGTCGGGGCTTCGGGCTCAGGCAAAAGCACCTTGTTTCGGGCCATTGCTGGGCTGTGGCCCTGGGGAGCGGGGGTTATTCGCACCCCGTCCGGCCATGACATGATGTTTCTGCCGCAACGTCCCTATCTACCGCTCGGCAGCCTTCGATCGGCTATATGCTATCCGGCAAGTCCGGGTTCGTTCGATGATACTGCGGTCAAAGCGGCATTAACTCGGGTTCATCTGCAGGACTTTGCCAAATCGCTCGATCGTGCCGAGCGCTGGGATCGGTCACTGTCGCTCGGCCAGCAGCAGCGTGTGGCGTTCGCGCGCGTTCTTCTCCACCAACCCAAGTGGGTATTCATGGATGAGGCTACGTCGGCCCTTGACGACGACAACCAAGCCTCGATGTTGTCGATCTTCGAGCAGGAGCTTGCGAGCACGTCTGTGCTGTCGATTGGCCATCGACCCGGGCTTGAGAGGTTTCACACGCGTACACTTCATATCCGCAAAACCGATGAAGGTGCCGTTCTCTTGACGCTTCCCGTTTCCCAGACAGAAAAACCTTGGCTGCATTGGCTTCATCGGTTCCGTGTGAGGTAAGGCTGGACCTCTTCTGTCGGATTGCATGACGCTGACTCAATGCTACCTTAGTGCACACCAGAACGCTTCAGTTCCTCGGCGGAGCTGCGGCGATCGCGGCCCGATTTGAGGCTGGATTGTTTGACTGACTGCTCAGGCGCTTGCGGAGTTCCTCTGACCGCTTCTGAAGCTCCTCCTACATCTTCTTCTGCTGCTGGGCCAAGACCTGCGGATCAACGGGTGGTTCGTTCGAATTCGGCCGCCGAGCGCTGCGACTGGAATAGCAGCCCCCATCCGACAACGGCGATGAGAGCCAATACGATAGGCAATGCGAGACGGTTCGCAGAATGGGGCTTCAGATCGTCTGGCGTCAGCAGCTCCTCTCAGGATGTTTAGAGGGTTGGATAGTCCCTGATCCTCAGTGGTGGTGGACAGGGACGGGATTATCGTCGGGATGCAGTCGAAGCGTCACCTATTGCGGAGCGTAGATCATGCTGGCGAAGTCATTCGGTCCTCTTTATGGGATTGAACAATTGTCGACGGGCGCGTCCGACAGGCTCATCCGGGTAGACACCCCAGAGCTTTACCTGCCGGACGTAGCCCTGCAGGTCGTACTCCGGTACATCCACCGCACACCACGTACGCTCACAGCGCTTCACACGCACGAGAACCCGTGGCTGAAGCCGTGCAACGACAGCGGATCGGATATTGCGTTCCGGGCCCAACCCGCACATTCGTCTCCTCCCGTTTGAGCAATGCAAAGCGCGGAAGCATCGGTTGGGCGGCACCGCCGCCTCCGGCATAGGCATCCTGAACCGCAGCGCCCCACAAGCAGAAGAGAATGATCGGCGCGATCCGCAATCCAGCAGCGAACATGCTCACTGGCATCCCTGACGGGCCTTTTTAATGACCGCGGTGAAGCCCTTGAGAGGGAAGCTGTAGCTCGTCTTGTTGCCACGCCTTGAGGTTGCTTCGATGGTCGCCACGCGTCCCTTCTCGAGGGCACGAGCGAACTCCGCCTCCCGCTCGGTGCGACGCAGCCAGGCATAGTTGCCGCGCGGGATCATGGTGAAGCGTTTGCCGTCTACCGCGATGCGGATCGCCGTTGGCGCGAACTCATAGCCGACCTGAAGACTCGCCTCGGTGCGAACCTGGCCGCTCTTGAGCCGGCGGACGAACAGGCTCACGCGCCCATGATCGAGGTGCTCAGGCTTTTTCGATGAGGCATCGGAATAGACATAGCAGATAGCCGACTTGTTCTCATAGACCTTCCAGGCGCTCCAGCTGTCCCTTGATGCGATCACTCGCGGTGCCTGTGCAAGAGCACAGGTAGTTGACAGAACGACGATCGCGAAAGCCGCGCTTAAGACCTTCATCTACAGGATACTCGCCTTGGGGGTTGAGGAGCCCGCAACCTTTCAAGGCGAGGTTACCTGAGAGTTAACCGTGTCCCGCCAGCCGCATTCGCAATCACAGCCAATCAAGGTTCGGGCAGAACGTGCAAGGGTTTACCGTGGGTTCACGAAACTGTGAGCACATCATCGGCGCCACGCACCCAAGAGCTTTTCAGAACCCCTGTCATGCCTCTGCGGCTACTCCCGGCCGCGGGAGCTACTCAGTCCGCTCATTCTGTGCCGCCACGACCTTCGCGGATCTCATGAGAGCTTGCAGCGTCAGCCCATGGAGTTCGCCAGTGACAGCGAATCCGACGACACGCTGGAACTCCTCAATAGCTTGCCGTGTGGTAGGTCCCATAACACCATCGGCTTCGAGGTTCCCAAACCCGAGCTGAGTGAGAGCCTCCTGGGCGGCCAGTACATCCTGCTTCGCGGGCGTTGGCGTGATGCCGCGCAGGGCCGGTGCATTCCCGAGGGCTGGAGGTGCATGAAGCTTCTGGAGCGATACTAGCTGTTCCTGTGCCGTTGTAAGTCTCGCCTCAGTCTCCTTCTGCCTTAGCGTGAGACGCTCGACTTCGCTTCTTGCTGACGCGAGTTGCTCATGGAGTTTCGTGATCTCTCGCGCTCCATCGTCCGCTCGCTTGCGTTGCGACAGAAACTGCGCCTGATAATCCTGAAGTGCGGTCGTTTGTCCGCTCAGCTGCTGCTCGAGTTGCGTGGATGAGAGAGCTGAATACGCATAGGCACCCCATCCAGCGAGAGCAGCGGTGGCAACACCGATTAACATCAAGCGGTTTGTAGAAGTTCTTCTTTCTTCGTGTGTCCGTATCACGATGGTCCTTTCGACATCCAAGACTGCGATGGCGTGTTGGGATTCGGCTAAGGTGAGCAAGAACTTGGTCAAAAAATGACAGGGTTTAAGTCTCTGAGAAGATACCCAGATTTCAACAGAACCGACTTGGGGTTCACCTGTAATATGTGGAATTGCCGCCGGACTGTGGGGTACCGAGCGAACCTGTGTTGGCGAATAGACCCGTCCTCTTCTCTCAGTTGTGCCGATGACCCTTGAGGTGGGCGATCGACACATTCTTGAGAGCCGTGAGCAGGCAATCTCATTGAAGGCCAGCATGGATGCGTCTAACCAGAGATGGAATGACTCAGGGATAGATTAGAGAGTCAATGGTTAGTCGCTTCTAGCCCATTCAATTTCGTAAGCCTCATCAACTGAGCTGTCATCCGGTGGCCATACCATCAGCAAAGTAGTAGCTGATCTGTGATTAGACTTCGATCCCGGTTTCGGTACCGTATGTTGAAGGTGTGGGCCCCTTCCACTCCTTGACCTCCAAAGTGACCGCTGACGGAAAGAGCTTGAGGCGAGCACCCCTCAGGCTCTTTTCCGGTCTGAGGCCACAGACCTCAAGATATCCCACCGAGGTCGTGTGATACAGGGGGTTATTTATCTTTACAGCCCCCGAATAAACTGGTCACATTCGTCGGAACACAGCCTATCGCCTCGCGTTGCGCTCCCATGCAAGACATCACAGTGACGATATCCAGCGCCTTGGCGCAGTGGCAGGCTTTGTGGCCAGACTGGCTGACTGGCTTCGCAGTCCTTGGATTGCTAACCTTCCTGTTGCTGTTCCTTCATTCACTAGTTCTGAGCGCCTTGCGCCTAGCCCTGCGAGGAAGACTTGCCGAATTCGGCAGTAAGTTGCTGAAGAGGATCGGCCCACCGACAAGGCTTGGGGTGCTCGTGGTGGGCCTTGGGGTTGCCTTGCAGGGACTGCCTGAGCGGATGGTAGGCCATGACCTCGTCGAGTGGGGCTTGCTCTTCGGCTTCATCGTGTTCCTGGGTTGGAGCGCCATCACCATCGTCAACACAGCGTCGGAGTATTACCTGCGGCATGCGCTGAAGGGCTCCGAAGACAGTATGCTGAGCCGCAAGATCCTGACCCAGGTGCGCCTGCTGCGCAGAACAGTCGTCTTCGGGCTTGGCTTTCTGACGTTGGCGGCCATCCTGATGACGATCCCTGCCGTGCGCCAGTACGGGGTCAGCCTTTTCGCCTCGGCGGGCGTCGCGGGGCTTGCGGTCGGTCTAGCAGCGCGGCCCGTGTTGTCCAACCTCATTGCAGGCGTCCAGCTCGCGGTCACACAGCCCGTCCGGCTTGGCGACGAGGTACTGGTCGAGGGCGAGTTCGGAACCGTCGAGGAGATCCAGACCACCTATGTGGTGATCAGGCTGTGGGATTTGCGGCGCATGGTTGTCCCGCTTTCCTACTTCATGGAAAAGCCCTTCCAGAACTGGACCCGGCAATCGACCTCAATCATCGGAGCTGTTCACTGGTACCTGGACTATGCCACGCCCGTCGCGGCAGTGCGCGCCCGATTCTTTGAACTGCTGAAGGAATCGAAGCTCTGGAATGGCAACGTTGCTGCCCTTCAAGTGACCGACACCAAGGAAGGAACTGTCGAAGTGCGCGGGCTGATGAGCGCTGAATCCTCAGGGGCCGCCTTTGACCTGCGCTGCGAGGTCCGCGAGAAGCTGATCGCATGGCTGCAGGAAACCTACCCACATGCACTGCCCAGAGGCAGAATAGAGGTCGAAAACTTTCCCGCTTCTCTTCGTGGAGATGTGACCAGGAGGCACCATTGATTTTGCCCTCTTGTTGAGCGCTCAACCCGGATGTCGCGGAGGTTAATCGTCATGTGCTTACCAATCATGCGGATTGGTCGCTACGTGAGATCGTGAGTTTTTGCCAATCGAAATGCGGGTGGGATTCCAAAGCTACAATCTGGAGAATTTGGGCTTAAGGTGGAAGTAACAATCACGAAAGAATGAGGCTGCAAAAATCCCGAGGTCTAGGGGAACCGGCGCTTGTGTAGTCGATTGCAAAGAGATAGGTCAATAAGGGAGCTTAACATGGCAGGAACCCCAAAACCGGAAGCTCCCGCGTCAGACGAACTCGATGTTCCTGGCCCTTTGCCCGAGCTTCCAGAGCTTGATCCCGTTCCAGAGGATGGGAGCCCGGCCGACCATAAGGATCCGTCACCGGATGATGTGCCCTTCGTGCCCCCGCCGGGCACCCAGTAACAACGAACGGCCAACGGATCGTTGAGGGGCTCGTTCCGTCGGGCAGCCCCGCTCTGATCCGTTGCCAAGACCGGGCAGGAACAACTCCATGTAGATCGCGTGATACCCGGGCGCGTGGGCAGGCGTAGAGCGTCGACACTAGCCCATCCTAAGGGTTCAATATCATTAGCTTGGTACGGGCGCGTACCTTAGACCAAATTTCCTCGAACCCTGCGCTTCGTTCGTTGTTCTTTCCGCGTGCTGAGGCAAACGAACACTAGGATGTCGACACGCTCAGTTAGATCCTCCAGATGGAGTTCTCTCGGACACCAGCTCATACGCGAGGCACCATGCTGTTACAAATCTCCGCTTAATATTCATGATGGAGCGAGAACGCCAATCGCTCATTATTTCTTAATTGTGCCGAGGTCGACATGGCAGCCCGCCTCCCTGATGAGAGCACACGCTTCTATCATACATGTTTCATTGAAGCATTGGATAGTCTTCACGTGGAGCGCCGCTACCGCGTCTTTGCCGACATCGAGCGCCTGGCCGGACGCTATCCCCAGGCGATCTGGCACTCCCCCGAGGGCCCGCGCCCCATCACGGTGTGGTGCTCCAACGACTATCTTGGCATGGGCCAGAACAGGGACGTGACCCGCGCCATGGTGGAGACGGCCTGGCGCCTCGGCACCGGTGCCGGCGGCACGCGCAACATCTCGGGCAACAGCCACACCATCGTCGAGCTGGAGGCGGAACTCGCCGAACTGCACGGTAAGGAAGCGGCGCTCGTCTTCACCTCGGGCTACGTGTCGAACCAAACCGGCATCGCGACGCTCGCCCGGCTGATCCCGAACTGCCTGATCCTGTCGGATGCCCTCAACCACAACTCCATGATCGAGGGTGTGCGTCAGTCCGGCTGCGACAAGGCGATCTTCCGCCACAACGACCTCGCGCATCTGGAAGAGCTTCTTCAGGCGGCCGGCGACCGGCCCAAGCTCATCGTGTTCGAGAGCGTCTATTCCATGGACGGCGATGTGGCGCCGATCCACGCCATCTGCGATCTCGCCGAGCGCTACGGCGCCATGACCTATATCGACGAGGTCCATGCGGTGGGCATGTACGGGCCGCGCGGCGGCGGCATCGCCGAGCGCGACGGTGCCATGCACCGGATCGACGTGATCGAGGGCACCATGGCCAAGGCCTTCGGGGTCATGGGCGGGTATCTCACCGGCACCAAGGCGGTGATGGATGCCGTCCGCAGCTTTGCTCCCGGCTTCATCTTCAGCACGGCCCTGCCCCCGGCCGTGGCCGCCGCCGCCATGGCGTCGATCCGGCATCTCAAGGCCTCCTCCTCGGAGCGTCAGCAGCAGCAGCGCCAGGCCGCCCGCACCAAGGCGGTGCTGAGCGGCGCCGGCCTGCCGGTCCTCGATACGCCCACGCACATCGTTCCGGTGATGGTGGGCGATGCGGAAGCCTGCAAGGCGGCCTCCGACCGGCTGCTGGAGAAGCACGGCATCTATATCCAGCCGATCAACTACCCCACTGTGCCCCGCGGCACTGAGCGCCTGCGCATCACCCCCGGGCCGTTCCACTCCAACGCCCATATCGACGCCCTGGCCGCGGCCCTGGTCGAGGTCTGGACGGCACTCAAGCTCTCTCCTCCGCCATCATTGCGCCGGTCAGCGTAAGCCGAGCAAACGTGCTACAGAGCGACGGCGATGATGGAGGCCTACGCGCCGTCTCGATGCCTAGCTAACTTGCAGTCTTTCTACCTCGAAGGACGCCGCGCGGAGAGACCGTGCTATCGGAGATACCCGGGAGCAACCTGACTCAAGGATGAAGCTCGGGATGGCCACGCATGCCCCTAAGCTTTCCTCGGTTGCGCGACTTGCAGATCTCAGGGTTCCCTAGCCACCTTCGAGCCGCTTCGAGTGTGCCGAAGACATGTTCCAGCTTCGTAAAAGGATAGGGCCTCTCCCCAGGAGGCAGATCGGTTAACAACTCCACTCTCCATGCTGCCTCCCGGGTATCGTTGTCGCGGACTACGCCAGCCACAACAATACCGTTCAGAAGCACGTCATAGCTTCCGGGTGCCAATCGAGAAAGTGTATACGGCATACTGCGCACCTCCTCTTCAATTTAGATCTTAATCTCGTGATGGAGGACGTCGGGCTTCGAGCCAAGAACATTGCCGCCTTATGTGGAGACGCCGCGTCCACGGGTCCAGTTATGCCTGCGGCAATGCTTACAGACGCCCCAACTCGCCATGGCTGCATGCCGCAGCGAAGAATGTATAGGTTGGCTCCCTCAGCTCTGACACTCTCCAAATCTACGGTCATGCGGCGGGCCTCTGATCTGGGCTCGATTCAGCGCACCTCTACTCAGAGGAGCCAACATGATGCCGAAGGTAGTTGTTCCTACCCGCCACTGGTGACCCCGCGCTTGCCTGTACACTGCCGAACCATGTGGCTCTGCATCCGAGAGAGCATGAGAGTCAAAGTAGGATGCACGCCACTTCTAAATCGCTAAGGGAGCACCTGCGAGACCTGCAATGTACGTGTGCGTACCGGGAACTTGGATCTCCGCTCCGCAATCAGTGGAGCATCTACTGCACCTACACGTTCCGTCAGCAGTGGCTGTATGCGTTGTTACCAAACGGAAGCAGCCCTTTGTCGTGCAACAGGAAAATCATCGCAGCCGCTGCGAAGTTCTCGACTTGACGGAGGTTCAGTATGCACAAACTCTCACTCAAGCTCTCGACGGCTTTGGCCCTGCTGATCCTGCCTTTTGCGGCCTATGCACAGCAGTCCCAAGGCGCGCCAAAGCCTGCGCCAGCAACAAAGGCTGCCGTGGAGGCAAAGAAGGCTACAGCTCAGCAGCATATGTCGCTCATCTCCAAAGATGCGGCCGACAAGGTCAACCTCGCCGGTGCGGATGTCCTGTACAAGGGCTGGCGCGCCGCGGCATTGCTTGACGAGGACGTCTATGGCGCCAACGGCCAGCAACTCGGCGAGGTCGAAAACATCCTGGTCGGTCCCGACGGTCAGATCACCGCTATCGTGATCAAGGGCGGCGGATTTCTCGGGATCAGTGACGCGGCGTTCCGGGTGCCCTGGAACAAGGTCGACATGACGGCAGCGCAGGACGGGATCAAGGTCTCGCTGACCGAAGAGCGTGCGGAGGATCTCGGACTCTTTGACGGTCCGGACTGGGTTGTCGCGGGTCCGCGCGAGTGGCGAGTGACCGAACTGATCGGGGACTACGCTCGGCTGCGGAATGGTCTCGGGTTCGGTTACGTCGCTGACGTTGTGTTCGGCCGCGACGGGCAACTCCTCGCCACCTTGGTGAACCGGGATGTCGCCTACGGTGCAGGCCTCTACGGATATCCTTACTACGGCTGGGGCTATGGCTGGTACCCGAGGCTCGACTACTATGCCCTGCCCTACGATACCCCCGAGCTTGCGGCGGCCCCGACGGTCGCCTACGACAATTTCAACGACGAGGTTCTCTGAGCATGAAGGGTCCGGAGATTGGGTGCGGTCCCCGGGCCACTCATGTCCTTCCAGCTGGCCTGGTGACGGCTCCCCCCTCTAATCCCGGTCAGGATGGCTTCATGAGCCTAGTCAATCGATCCCTGGACAACATGTCCTAACTGCGGTGGACAACGTTGGTGCTCGTCGTCATTGTCCTCAATGTGGATTATCACGGGCTGGTCGGGCGCTAGCTGGGCGTCATTACCCTCGCGAAACGGGGTGCTTGTCGCGGGTACCCATGCTGCTCAAGGCTTGGCTGCCGCAGCCCTTCCACCTTTCCGTGCTGGCTGAAGCCCTGAATGCTGCCGATCAAGCCTTCAATCTCCATCTTGGATCAAAGTCTTTGCTGAGCATCGCGGATGCCCAAATCGTATATCGCCTCGCTTGGCCCTGGCCGAGTGGCTGGGCTGCCTGTGTTTGTCGGGCCACTCCGCCGCGTGCTCTTGCCGTCGGCGATGTATGGACGTTCCTCCCGTGACGAGTCGGCCGCGAACCTTCTCGCCATCACGGCTGACGTCGGATGTTCCCAGTACCGGTCGGGGATGCGGCGCTGCTTCGAACGGAAACAAGCTCGGTGGCCCGCAAGGATCGATACATCCCGCCGTCGGCAGGGACTGCCGGCATCGCGAGAAGATCCTGCTCCCCAACCCCCGGGAGCAGTAGCTTGCCATGATTCAGCGTCATATGGTCGAGGGGGACGGCAACCTGCTTATTCGCAGGCCAACGAGGACCGCGGTACGTCATGAGCACATAGATGCGCTGATCCTGACCCTGCGCTAGCCGATCGACGTCGCCAACCTGCTCGTCCTTCTCATTGAAAACGTCCATTTCTGCAAGCTGGGCGACCGATAGCCTTTCGTCCAATGTGGAGCGGACCTGCAAGGCGCGTGCGGCGTCGACGCATGCTGTGTATCGCTTACCCTGCCGATAGATACGCATCTCCTGGAGCGCCTCATACGCTTCAGCAGGCCCCATTCCTTCGAGTGCGCTGATAAGCCGATCACATTCTGTGCGTGCTAGCTCAGTCTGAGCGTGGCTAAAACTCGTAAAGCCTCCTCCGAGTGCAATGATAGTCAACGATCGCGCCAAGCCGTGTATGCCCATCTGAGATTCCTTCTCCAATATCGCCCATTGGGCTCCGTTGTGGGGCGATTGCCCAAAGCGTCTGACTGTTTGCTCACCTGTGGAGGATAATAGGTTCTGCACACGAGTGTTGCCTCGCTGGAGGAAACGATCTTCGAGCCAGCCAAATGGTGCCCTGTTGTGAAGAGCAAGACACCCTTCAGAACGTTCCCATTGCGCGAGAGAACTCAGTACGCTTGCAGACACTGGCCGAATCCAAGAGCGAAACTTCCGGACCTAGATGCCATCTCAACACTAAGCACTTCCGGTTATCATAACCGCCCGGCTGGATCGCCTCGGCTGAAGCCATAGGCCGCAGTCCGACCTTACACTGCCATGATCAGCCTGAAGACTCCGATTGCTGAAAAGCCAAGTTAGGCTGAGGATCGTTAGACCAGCCGGACTGCTAATCAGCAGATAAAGCTCCTTTCCCACAGCGGCTGACAAACGCGGCAATTCAAGCAGTCTTGTGTTATGCGGGCGCGTCTGGCTAGATCGCCCAGATAGTGTGTATGTCTTCCTTTTTTTCATGAAGGTTTTCGTCCGTCCAGTATGCCGTGGTTCCAGATCATCCCCCTGCGCGAGACGATCTCGGTACGATCGACGACTATGCGCAACAAGGCCGGGAATAGGCCTGATTGACAAATCCGGCAGGCGGAAACAGCGTGAGATTTCTATCAGGGAGGCAATTATGTCCGGTTACATAACCCGGCTCAGTGGGGCGCTCCGCCAAGGCTCGACCCACCCACAGGACGTGCAAATCGCGCGATTGGATGCGGTAATCGATCGCTTGAGGGTACTCAACCAATCCTCGGCCGACCTCGTGCATGCCATCCGCCACATGATGGACTAACCAAGTCCGAATGACCAAGCAGAAATGCCTAGACGATAGGATCGTGCCGTCACCCGAGCTGCGGCAAACGAGGCAGATCGCTGTCTCACATGTACTGTCCAAACTCCGGTCATAGCAACCGGCAACGTCAATTCTATCCAGAACCGCAGGAGGAACTTCAGCGTCCTGGGCTTCATCGTTCGTGCCGAAGGATACGGACATCCGCACGCGGTTGATCAGGATTTTGCTGATCTAGCAGGCTATCCCGGACGGAGCTCTCGGCTGCCACGACCCGCGGGATGGCTCATGTACGGCGGCGGACAGTATTAGGACGGTGGACTTTGGGTTGGCTGGCAGTATCCCAGAACCGACTTTTCCCGTGCCCGTTAGCTCTAGGAATCCACACGCCACTCAGGAGTCTATCATGCGGGCCGATCTGGCTTACGTCCTTCTCCTTTCAAGCTTGCTTACTTCCCATGCCACCGCTCAAGGATTGCAGCTCGCGGCTCCGGCCCCTCCAGCCGCCAGTGAACCGGACGCGGGATTCGCTGGACCGGCTGATGCTCCCGGATCGATCCAATTCGTCGCCCGGCGTGACCCTTGGGTCTTGCGGGCTTCGGATCTCCTTGGCGAAAGGGTTTACAATCCTGGAGGGGAGGATGTCGGCCAAGTTGACGACGTTCTCATCAACCGGAACGGTCGGGTTGAGGCTCTTGTTATCGAGATGGGCGGGTTTCTCGGTATCGGCGAGCGTCGGGTCGCCATTCCTCCCCAGGCCATTCGCCTCGATCCGTACGAGATGACGGCCACGACCGGCACGATCCCGAGTGCCGGCCTGCCGCCGGATACACCAGCCGCCGCCCGGACAAGAAGTGAGCACAGGATTAGCAAGGCAATCGTGCCGGAACGGATGGTGTTGATACTCCCGGTAGATCAGCTCCGTAACGCACCCGCCTATGTCGACGAGTAGGAAAAGGGCAACAGGGCGCCACACCTTAACCGAGCGCCTCGAGAAGTAGCTTTGCTCTCTAGAGGAGGGCTTCGGCCTTTGGATGCCGCCAATTGGAATGGGCTCCACACAAACAGGAAAGATCTTTTCAGGTTCAGCTACTGAACGAACTTGTTCGAGGGCAGTACGGGTACGGACCATGTCCGGTCCTGTCACCGGTCCGGTGCGGCGAGGGCACAGGTTGTCATCTCTAGGTGATTGCACTTCGGCTAACCACATCCATCGGGAGGAGATGAAATGATCGTAATCTACCAGTCAACGCGCCGTAAGGGGGCTGTGGCTATTCGACGTAGTGGACTCGTTCTCGCGTCTGTAACCGACTTTGCCGGGCACATGCTTGCCAGTGTCGGAGCCGAGTCACCCGACCAGATCGGCGACATTTCCTGGGTTCGTCTAGCCGTTGATGCCAATGCGACAAGCAGGTCGGCAAGAACCATCCGTTCTGGAACCACTCCCTGACAGGAGGAGGATAGCAGTGATGCACACACAAGACGAGTCGACGCGGAGCTCGATTGGGTCCGGCTCCGACCACGATTGGATCAAGGGTGAGCTAATCAAGGCTTACCACCAACTCGCGGTCACATGGCTCGATCCCACCGATGGCTCGCGAACTGTGACCCTGGCGGGTTTGAGGCCGCTAGAGGTGCGTCTGACTCAGCTGTCGCGAGCACGTATCCCGTTGACGATCCCACCGCTATGGCTTGAGATCTTCTCTCCGGAGGGATCGACCGTCGACGGCTGCGGGTGCTTCGATATGAGCGAGGACGAATTGACAGAGGCAACGCAGATCATCAGCGACGCCTGTCAGGAGTTCAGCGCTGCGGCGGGTGTTTGAAAAGAGCACACTGGCCAACTTGAGCGCGCGGCAATTCCGAGCCGCACATACACGGGGCCACTCATGGTCGCGGGGCGCTTGGCAATAACGATCGTCACTCCACCTAGTGGTCAACCGCCGCCCGCACGCAGGTATCGGCGAGTAGCTGCGTAAACCGCAACGTTTGTGCTCAACAATCATGATCATGCCTTCCCGTGTGCTCGAGTCACGGCGTGTCCGCGATCCCATGATGCAGAGGCCACAACAGACTTGTCTCACTATCGGTTGGGCGTGTGAACAGATTGTGGGGTCCAGGTCAGGCATCTGGTTAGGATCTTTGTTGGGCACCTAGCTGGTCGATTACCAGCCGACGATCCTGCCGTCGATCTCTTCCCTAGTCCTTCCATGAAGCGATCAGGCAGTTTGTCGACCCAAGTCAAGTTGAGGAAGGTGGCTTCCACAAATTTCCAGGCAATCTCCATACCTCGTCCGATCAGTGCCGCTTCCAGGATCCCCGGTCATCCAAGCACCAATCCACCGGTGGAACATGATCGCGGACACGAGCTCAAGCGAGGTGAACGTGTGTATGAGCTCGTCGAACCACGCCAGCACACGACTGGTGTTGCTGTCCACCGAGGATGATCGGTTCGTGTAGGTCGTCGCCATGACTCTCTCCTGTGAGCCACCCTGGTGTGTGGTGCAATTGAGTGTCTCCTAACCTTTTACAGGATGAACAGCGCCATGCTCGCAGGCGGACAGGAGTCGGAGCCGTTGCAGAGAAGGGACTAGTCCCTGCGCTCTCGCCGCAGGTTCTGCCGGGCCTCGCGGAGGTCACGGCGCTCCTGCCCCAACTGACGACGTTCGGCGCTAGTGTCGCTGCCCGTACGGCGCTCCTGCCGCAAGTCTCTGCGGGCGTCGAAGAGATCCCGCTGCTCCTCCCTCACTGCCCGACGGGCATCGCGTAATTCCCGGCGATCCCTTCTCACATCGCGGCGATCGAGGTAGTGACCACGGTACCATGGCCGGTCAACGTAGTAGCGTCGGTGATAAACGTCCGGGCGGAACCCGATCACTGGAACGCCGATCGTGACGCCAATGCTTGGGATCGGTTGGCGTGAATAGCGCTGGCCGGCATAAGCGAGATAGTTTCCGGAGACCCACCCGCGCTCCCCAGACCAGCTTACATCGCACCAGTTGTACCCTGTGAGACAACCGTGGACGACCACCCGGTCGCCCTCCTGGATCGTTCCGAAGCGCTGATAGGATGCGCCCGGTCCGGTTCGAATATTGAGGTCTGTCGTGATGAAAGCGAGGGCTTCAGCAAGCGCCGCTCCTGGTAGCACGAGGCCAATGGCCAGAACAATGACAGGGGTGTTTCTTCCGAGCATCGGTCCCTCTCTCTCGGCATGCATTGTTACAGGATCAGTGGCATCCTGATTGGATGCCACTCTCAAGACATTCACTTCATCTCTACTATGGTCACCGACTTGCCCGTAGCGACGTCCTGGTACCCGGCTTCTTCGAAAGACGGCAGCGACTTGAGCGTCTCCTCAGTCAGATTAGGGGCGACAATCTGGTCGTTCCGGACGGCAACCTCATCCAACGGGATTACGGCCTGATCCTCAAAGAAGCCCATGACGCCTCCGCTGCTGACGACGAGGTACAGTTCCTTGTCGGAGTTGTTCTCGACCACCTGTTCGATTCTGCCCAGCTCCGTTCCAGTGGTTGCGACCAAGTCTTTCTCGACGATGCTTGAAACTTGGATCTGCCGGGTTGTCTCAGCCGGTTGGACGGGAGTGGGGGATGGCTGTGCCGATCCTGATGAACCTGGAGTGCCAACTTCCGGGCTGCCTGGCACGGTCGGGGAGGTGGCGCCGGGGGACTGAGCTAACACGGTGGCAGCTGGGATAAGGGCGGCCGTGAGGATCGCCACAAGGGCTGTCTTACGCATGAATTATTCCTTTTATAGGCAGTGGTCCGGCCCCTGCCCGGTGACAGGTCCCACAGCTCTCCTTGCGGGGGCGGGCTCCCTTCGATACGTACATGGTGAGAAGCCGGCCGCAGCCGGATCGTTTCGGGGAGCTGTGGGCATTTGGTACGCTGCTGTACTGCGATTGGGAGCTTATGGTACTAAGGTCCGTTTGTGACGCACGGCCACCCAGCCGGGGAGAGCTTCGACTTTGCTCTCGGAGCAGCTCAGGATGCCAACCTTTCGACGATCCCCACCGACAGGCATTGATCTCACGCCGGATTACCTGGATTTGGCCGTGCACCGCTACCTCCACCACCCTGAGCGCTGCTTACGCCTTGCCCATTCTGAGATTGGCGCTGTGCTCTAAGCGGGCTTCCTTCACCTGTCCCAGGCGCGAAACACCGTAGCTCCGCAGGTCCTCCCAGAGGTCATGCTTCGTTATGTAAGCACATCATATGACCTGGATGTCGAGGTCGCCCTTGCGGATCAGGACGCGGGACTTGTCTCGGACCAAGGTCTTGAACCGATGGCAGAAAGTGGCAATGCCTGAGAACAGCCAGTGCAAGCCGATAGCACTGCCGTTGCCGGTTGTGGCACGGCTGACAATTGATCCGACCATGATGCTGAGGAGCAAGTCGCACGCGTGGCACAGCCTATGAAGCGCTTCTTGGCTAGCCTAACGATGAACACTGTGACGAGAATGGCGAAGGCGGCGCTCAATCCGATCTACGCTCAATCCCATCACTAAGACATCAACATCGCTGCTCTCCAGCCCAAGCGCAACGCGTACCATTTCCTCAACCTAGCCCGAGTTCGCTACTCCCCCCACGACTTAGTGCATCCTAAATTGCCGTCATAAGCGACCTGCCCTGTTGGTGTCGAGATCCGCCCGCAGGGCCGCGATCTCCGCGCGCAGGGCAGCCAGATCGGTGCTGCCCGCAGTGCCCGCATCCGGCGAGGAAGCATCGCGTTCGACGAAGAACGAGGCAAAGCTCGCTGTGATGTATCCGAACACGGCAAAGCCATATAGCGACAGCAAAAAGCAAAGGACGCGGCCCTCAAGGCTCTTGGGCCAGTACTCGCTTCCCATTGTAGTCAGCAGCATGCCGGTCCACCACAATGCGTCCCAGTAACCAGCGAAACCGCCCGGCACCTCCGAGGCGGGCTCGAAGGCCAGCATGCCGCCGGCACCCAGAGCTGTGATTAGCAAGGTCAACACAACCGCATAGCCTAACCCGCGGCGGCTGAGGCTTGTCCGCAGGGCGTTCATGCCTCGGTTTGCAGTGCCGACGATCCGAACGAGCCGAAAGCCTCGCGCGGCTCGGGCGAGTCTGAGGAAGCGGAGACCCCGCAGGAGACGGAAGGCTGGCACCACCAGGGCGATTACGGTCACCCAGTTGCGCCGCAGAAAGTACCCCTTTTCAGGAGCGAGTGCTAACCGGATGGTGAACTCCACGACGAAGGCGATCCAGATTGCCGTGCCAAAGACCTCCAGCACGCGTGCGGTCCCCCACACCAATTCGACGATCACGAGAAGAAGCCAAATGAAGCTGAGGAACATCATGGGCGTTTGAAGCCATTCCTCAAGGTCGCGGAGAGCATTCCATCGCTCCTCCATCAGGTCCGAAGTCAGACGAGTCCTGCCATTCATGTCACGAGCACTCCAGATTATGCTTAAATGCTCTGGTGAACTCCCGGATCAAACCTGCGGATCCTCGGCGGAGTCCGTTGGCCGCCACTAACGAGCTACAAAGTGGCTTGCTACCGGCAGAAGCAAAGGCGGATCCATGGTCGTGGCGGAAGTGCTTGCATACAGAGCGGTTCCCCATCACACAGCACAGGGTTCCAGCTTGACGCCCGGATCAACCAGAACGGGCGAACTCCGCTTTCCGGAACACGTTGTCTCATCAACCAGAGAAACAAAGATCAAAGTCTGCACGCTGCTTGCTGAGGCGATCATCTGAATGGAGGTCTGCGCCCTCTCTGGATCATAGTAGACGTCCTCGACACAGAGCCCGGAATTCAGCATGAGCTGCCTCAAGCGCCGCTTGTTCAGCCGCGCGTA
Organism: Microvirga sp.; assembly: GCF_014699075.1. GTDB lineage: Bacteria > Pseudomonadota > Alphaproteobacteria > Rhizobiales > Beijerinckiaceae > Microvirga. The sequence goes on from NZ_JACXAB010000049.1 coordinate 20,450, forward strand.
CAGGCGGACCTCGCTTCCCTCTCGGGGGGCTCCTAGTGGAGCAACCGAAGTAAGTTCAATCTCTGCTACGCACGAGCGGACCACCGCTCGCTCGTGCAGAGTCAGGTTGCGGCCATGCTGTGTGGCCTAATTACCATCAGATACAGGTTGCACTCGGGGGAGAGAAGTCGGCCATCGACGGCGGTTTGAGTAAACGTCCTATTTTAACTGCAAGGCGCTATGTTCTTTCGGATCTGCTGTCGACAGCTGGCGAAGCTACCCACCATGGCTCGTCCAGTGCAAAGCAATTCGTTCGGTTGGTCCACGCAGCAGAGGTCTGCTCTGTTGGAATTAGTGCAGCAATACCAAGAAATCCTATAGGCCGGAGCGTCGCCGTCGTTCCGTCCGAGGCAAGGAGGATGCTTCGTTCGGGAGTGACTCGGTGGACGAGAAAAGATAAACGAATGTTACGTCAGGATCCAAGCGATCAGGGCAATCCCGGCAATAGCTCCGAGCATCGTGATCGCAAAGCCCCAGTTCGATATCCGCCGCTCTTTGGGCGTAGTGTTCCTATGCAACTCGGAGGTTGAGCCAATTGTGTTGGAGCCACGCGGGTCATGAGCTTCAGCCATCATGTCGTTCCTCAAAGTTCCAGGCGTTCAGGTGAGTTCTGCATGACACAACTATCTTCGTGTCTCACCCAGCTATCTGCTACACCGATCAGTATAAACGTGCGCGACGAAGGACATGGTTCAACTAGATGGGGGGCTTTAAGCGACTATGAGTACGATGCCGCACCAAGTTTAGATGAATGCTTGTCGTCGCCGACCCTTGCGTGCCCGCCTCAACTGGAAGTTCCCGGACGCCTCAATCCGGTTTTAACTATGGTGACCCGCAAGCATGGTGTGCAAGAAAACACGGCGAGGTTAGCACTTCGGAGAGCCTCGATTGGATGCCATACAATGGCTCTAAGAGCCGTGCTAATCTGGTACTGGTCCCGTTGAGCCGCTTTGGTGCAGCTCTGTAGCGTGATCCTATGCTTTCCACTATGCCCCTGCGATTGTCCAGCTGCGATACAGTGAATGTCGAATATTGCAGTGCTGGCGGTGGCTAGAGATGCAAAGCGCATTGATGCGTCGATACAAAGGATCTTGAACCGAAGCCATTCTACACCCACATGTGAATGATCGGGATCCGGGCCCCTCTGGCAGTCTTCCCAGACTGCAATGTCGGGCTCTCTCACCTGAGAAAAAGCTTCAAGCGTGCTCCGCATTTGGGAGACCATTGTGACGTCTTGTGCATTTCCACTTGCCGGCACCTCCTTCCGCGCCATCGAGACGCGGGCACGGCTTGATAAGCTTACACGCTTTCTCGACAGCGCTACCCGCGCGCCAAGGACGGAAATCCACTTCGGCGCCGACGCCCTCCTGAACCTCGTCCCAGGCGTTGGTACGCTGACCTCCAAGGGCATGTCGGTCTATCTGATCTGGGAGGCGCGACGCCTTGGTGTGCCGATATCGACGCTCCTGCGCATGATTGGCAATGTCGGTATTGACTTCGCTATCAGCGCGGTTCCGGTTGTAGGTTGGGTCGGCGACGTCTTCTTCCGGTCGAACCTGCGCAACGTGGCGCTGCTGCGTGATCACCTGGATCGAGTGCATCCAGTCCCGAACCGCTTCCAGAGATGACGGTGCTAGGGAAGAGCATAGGGTCCGGCTGCCACCCCCGTATCTCGGTCAGAACTCTGCCGTTCAGAAAGCAAAGCGATGAACAACCCCAACACCGCGCCCAATTTTCGCAATCTTGCGATAGTCGCTGCGGTCATGTTCCTGCTGTCGATGTTCTATTTCCAGAGCACGACAGGACCGCAACTTGATCAGCTCCCCTACTCGGCATTCATCACGGCAGTCGAGCAAGGCGAGATCCGCTCCGCCACCATCCAGGGGCAGGAAGTCATCGCCGAGCGCTCGACAGGCGGCCGCGTTTCCACCTACGTTCCGCAAGGTGCCGGCCTCATTGCCCAGCTGCAGCAGAAGGGTGTGGTGATTAAGGCCGAGCCGCCGCCGCAGCCGGGCCTGTTCGGCAGTCTGCTGCTGTCGCTGCTGCCTTTCGCCCTGATGATCGGCGTTGTCGTCTGGATGTCCCGTAAGGCTATGAGCCAGCAGGGCGGAGGCGGTCTGATGTCCATCGGCAAGTCCAAGGCGAAGTTGCTGACGGAGGCCCATGGCCGCGTCACCTTTGACGAGGTGGCGGGCATCGACGAGGCCAAGGAAGACCTGCAGGAGGTCGTGGAGTTCCTGCGCGATCCGCAGAAGTTCCAGCGCCTCGGCGGCCGCATCCCTCGCGGCGTGCTGCTCGTCGGCCCTCCGGGTACGGGTAAGACCCTCACCGCTCGTGCAGTGGCCGGCGAGGCCAACGTGCCGTTCTTCACCATCTCCGGCTCCGACTTCGTCGAGATGTTCGTGGGCGTCGGCGCCTCCCGTGTGCGCGACATGTTCGAGCAGGCCAAGAAGAACGCTCCCTGCATCATCTTCATCGACGAGATCGACGCCGTCGGCCGCCATCGCGGCGCCGGCCTCGGCGGCGGCAACGACGAGCGCGAGCAGACCCTCAACCAGCTCCTCGTGGAGATGGACGGCTTCGAGGCCAACGAGGGCGTGATCATCATCGCTGCCACCAACCGCCCCGACGTGCTCGATCCGGCGCTCCTGCGCCCGGGCCGCTTCGACCGCCAGATCGTGGTTCCGAACCCGGACGTGGTCGGCCGCGAGAAGATCCTGCGCGTCCATGTGCGCAAGGTGCCGCTCGCTCCCGACGTGGACCTGAAGGTGATCGCCCGCGGCACCCCCGGCTTCTCGGGCGCGGATCTCATGAACCTGGTCAACGAGGCGGCTCTTCTGGCGGCCCGTCGCGGCAAGCGCATCGTCACCATGAAGGAGTTCGAGGACGCCAAGGACAAGGTGATGATGGGCGCCGAGCGCCGGACGCTTGTCATGACCGACGACGAGAAGCGCCTGACCGCCTATCACGAGGCCGGCCACGCCGTGGTTGCCCTCAACGTCCCGGCCACCGATCCGGTCCACAAGGCCACGATCATCCCGCGCGGCCGTGCGCTCGGCATGGTCATGCAGCTGCCTGAGCGGGACAAGCTGTCCATGAGCTACGAGCAGATGACCTCGCGTCTGGCCATCATGATGGGCGGGCGTATTGCCGAGGAGATGATCTTCGGCAAGGAGAAGGTCACCTCGGGGGCCCAGTCGGACATCGAGCAGGCCACGCGCCTCGCCCGCATGATGGTGACCAAGTGGGGCTTCTCGCCTGAGCTCGGCACCGTGGCCTATGGCGAGAACCAGGACGAGGTGTTCCTCGGCATGTCCATGGGGCGTCAGCAGAACATCTCCGAGGCGACCTCCCAGAAGATCGACTCCGAGGTCCGCCGTCTGGTTGAGGACGGGCTCAACGATGCCCGCCGTATTCTCACCGAGAAGGCGCATGAGCTTGAGGCGCTGGCCCGCGGTCTCCTGGAATACGAGACCCTGTCGGGCGAGGAGATCCGCAACCTCCTCGACGGTCAGCCACCGGTGCGGGATTCCGGCGACACGGCGACCCCGACCCGCGGTTCGGCCGTCCCCACTGCCGGCCGTGGCCGGAAGGGCGAGAGCGATGGGGGTTTGATCCCGCAACCGAACGGGTAAGATCGAGCAAAAGAATGATGGCTCCTATGCCAAAATCGGGGATACCCACCACGCTACTGCAGTGCATCAGGGCCTCGGCGGATAGGCGTAAGATCCGGACCGAGCACTATGATTGTACCCTGGTGAAAGTCTCTAGCCGAACTCGTCGCTAGTCCTCTCATGGTGCGACTCTCTGCCTCGACCTTGCGGGATTCTTGCTTTGGCAAAGGTTAGGTTCCAGCCTTGGTTCGGGTAATAATTTCGGGCGGGGTTAAAAATCTCGGGTCGCGGTCTGTCGCTATAGGATACTTGCAGGCCTGACTCCGAGGCGAACGACATCGCTGCATGAGCATTGGTGTGGCGAGTTTGGCCACACCTCGGTACATTCATGTACGCTCCGATCATTTGCCCGTAATTGCAGGTCTGGACTTTTCAATTTAGGAGGATCATCCGCCGCGCGAACGTTGAACGTCTGTGAGGCCGGCATCCTTCACCGGAGTAGCGCTCTCGCTTGGGATGAGGGGCACTGGGAAGGCATGTGAAGGGCGGCCTCCATGAAACGCAACTTACATTCGAGATGGTTCTGGGCCGCTGGACTGCTCGCCTCGAGAGCGCCGATAACACTGAGTCGTCTCGCAGACATGCTGTCGAGGCAACTCAATGTTATGTTTTATAGCTCGTCAGTCATAGATGTAGACTATTTCGCGCGTGCGCGGCTCAACCAGAACTGGTCGATCATTGACGATGGTGTAGCCATATTCACGGCGAAGGCCAAGCTCAGGCGGAAGTGGGCGGTACGCGACCCGTCTCGGGAGACGGTAGCCCACCGCAACATTCTCTCGGACCCGCACAGAGGGAGCTCGCCGAGCGACCACATACTGCCGGACCCTTACAGACTCGTCCGGAGTCAGGGCTGCTCCAGCCGCGGCTCCTGCCACTCCACCAACCACGGCGCCCACAGGGCCTCCCAGAACTGCACCTGTGATTGCACCTCCAGCGGCACCTGTGCCCGCACCTGTCTGGCAAGCAGCAAGCGGTACAACCAAGATGATGGCTGCAAGAGCGGGCTTTAGAATTCGATTCTCCATGACGACTCCTTTCGACAGACTTGCAGCGAACGGTGCAGGCTGTCCAGCGTTCCCGGAGATCCAAAGCGGATAAGCGCGATAGCGTACCAACATTCTTTGCGTGATTGAGGTCATGGATGATGGCTGTAGGCATTCCCCTGCTTACGAATTCGTAGGAGGCTCTTGCGACCAAGTTTCAGAAGCGCACGGCCGCCTCGCTGATCATGCCCATTCAAAAGCCGTGAGGCGCGCGTCTGGCATGGATGATCCTCTACGAACATGTAGGCATCGAAGTGGCCTCTCTATGTACTTACGCCAGTTCACCCTGGCGATTGCCGGAGCAGACCGCGCGGTGTAAAATCGCGACCATGGGCTTGAGGCTCCAGATGAACTCATCCGACCGCCCGCGCCTTTTATTATGGCTACGGCTTCATCGTGCCCCCACGTGGTTCTTGCGATTGGAGGCCTTCGTTCTACTTGTAATTACGTTGATAGGGTTCATTCCGAACGCTGCCATAGGCCAAGGCGAACCAGAGAATGGGCACAGTGCAGTCAGCGAACAATCTTCCGGTGAAGGCGGTGTCTCGATCCTGACCCTTCCATGGAGCAATGATCCGTTCGACACGAACCGGCGCTTTGAGAGGCCGCGCTGGTTTAAGCTGCCGCATCCACCGCTACCCACCCCGAACCATTCTGCTGACGTTGGGACAAGCGTTATTTGGTCTCCCACTCCTATTGGCCCGGTCCAAGCTCTTCACCCTGCGGTGGCACATTGGCGATCATTGACTGATCCAGCTCCTCTGGGGCCGTTGCAGCCCCTATTGCGCACTGACGTATTGCAAGCGAGGCAGGAGCGGAGGATTTCGGATGAGTCCCTTCCTTCATATACTGGGAGCATCCATGGGGAGGGTGCCACGGTACATAGGCATTCATCTCCAGTTATCCTAAGGAGGCGGTACTGAAGTTTAGGAAGCCGACAGCTGGGATCCCACCGCAACCGGCGTGGCCAGCGGCGAGATGCAAAGGTGCTGGTGAGTGGGACCCAATCCGAGCTAGTAGCAAGTCCAATTCGGCATCCAGTGCCGCTGTTTGAGTGTGTGATGAGACGGGTAGTGCTGGACATTAGGGCTTATTCTCGGCCGACCGGTCATTGGCGTCGACTTGACGCTCGACTGTCGCACTAAGTCGCTGATACAGGCCGAGGCCGACAATCAGGAGTGTTGCAGCCACGAGCAGTAGTGTCGGGTAAAGTAGCTGAGTCACTTCTGCTGCGCTAACGCGGAATACCGTCACAAGCGCTTCAAGAAAAATCGCAATGGCAATGGTCGAGATGAATTTGGTGAGGCTCCTGCGTGCCTCCGAAGCGATGCGACGTTCACGGCCGTTCAGCACCTCTTCCTCAATGAGGAACTTCGCGACGTCGAACACAGCAATCGAGATGATCACATACCCAACGGTCCCAAGAAGAGGATTCTCGAGAGATGCTCCAGGCGTGACGATGGCGACTACGAGACGCCAGCAGCCGAACACGATCAGGCCTAGAGCATCGGACGGTTAAACGGACGCATATCCGGCTGCCCTGAGGAAGTTCCAACATTCTCGCGGCTCAAACAA
>NZ_JACXAB010000004.1 GCF_014699075.1 Microvirga sp.
ACAGCAGCTCGTAAAAGCTGCCCGCAAGGACACCGCCGCCTACGCTTCTCTTCCCCTCTCAACAATGTCAAAGAGCAAAATTCCCCGCCACAAAAGACGAAGAACAGAACCTCACACATCCCACCCGCTTAACGCGCCAAGATCAGGAGGCCCCGTCAGGCCAGCCACCACAGTGGCCGCCGTCGATGAACCCTATCTAGTCAATGCCCGGCCCGGTGTCAACAGCATTCAACAAGAATTTGCAAGCTCCCGTCGAAACAAAACTGCCGCTGCACAAGCAAAGGCACAGCATTGCCGTTCGCAGAAATGAGATCATTTCCGCATTGACCTTGCTGCCAGGCCATAAACCCGCAGCCCATGCCGGACAAGAACCACCAGAGGAGCCAAACCAGACAGGTTCAACCACCGTCGAACCGCCAGAGCTCTTGGACACGCCCAAAGGACAACCCTCCAGGCCGCCCGCACAGCAAAGGAGAGCCGAAGCTCACGCCCCAGCCCACACCAAACCCGCCATGCAGGGAAAAAGAACGCCCTCAGACCCAAACAGCCCAAAGGAAGCGCCGATATAAACATACCCAGACTTTTTGCAAGCCCCTATGTGGGAGGCCCAGCAAAGGCAGGAGAAACAAGGAACACCAGCTCCAGATATATGGGAATGGGGGAGCTGGCATTGAAGAGTGGGGCTGGGGACAAGTGCAGCTCCGGGCAGCTCGTGCCGCCCTCCTAAGGCTCTTTTTACCTTTGGTAGGCGTAATCAGGGGGACCTCTCTTCCCCGGACTGATCCGCTCAGTCCCAACACCAAAACAGACAATGCACTTCAACCGACGGCCTCCATCTTCCGCCGCCCATGGCTATGGCTCTCTCGCGCAGGACCAGGATTACAAGACCGAGCTGGACAACCACGAACCGGGCGCCTCCGGTGGCTTGGTGCCAAGAGGCCACACGGGTCATCGCGCTGGCGAAGTTTCCTCCGGTGGAACCCGTGTGCAGACGAATGCCGGTCCCGTGAGCAGCCCGTCCAGCGCACGGGCTCCTAGCACCATTGCGCCAAAAGCCGGACAGGGCAGGGGGGCGAATGGTGCTCCGCGCGGAGAGGTGTGGGAGCAGTCCTTCTCCATGTCGCCGGAGGTTCGGTTCACGCGCACGCCCGAACGCGTTCTGAAGGAACGCCGGATGAAAGGGGCTTCCCACCCGTTCGATGATGCTGTCGAGGAACAGGCAAGACAGATTGCTGCCGCTCGCCTGGATGATCCGGCACCGGCCGTCCAGGAGCGGCTGCAGGCCCTCCGCAGCAAGGCTGCTTCCCAGCAAACCGGCGCCGACAATCCCCGCATCTTCAATCGGGCTCCTGCGCCGGAGCACAGGCCGATCACACGCGCTGCAACTCCCGTCCGGACGGTGGAAGCTCCACCTCGGCGTCCGGCAGTTGCCGAGCCAGCGCATCCGCAGAAGGCTGAGCAGCCGGCCCGGCCCGCCAAGAGCAGCCCTGTCGTGCCCGTGCCCTATGAACTTCAGACGGTTCAGCAATCCTACAGCTTCATGTGGCAGCCGGGGACTTATCTTCTGGACCCCTCGCTCCAGCCTGTTTCCGCCGCGCCCTTACAAGCAAAGCGGGAGGAGGATCCTCAGCCTGCCAGGAAAGTCGCGCCACCGGTCAAAGCTGCGCCGCTCGTGCGGGCTGTCGCGCCTGCGCCCTCCAAGGTTCCGCTGACGGCTCAGCCAGAGACTGCCCCATGGGATGATGAGGAGGATTATGTCGAAGAGGCCCTTAGCGATGACGTCTTCGATGACGAGGACATCATTGAGGAGGCGCCGCGCCGCGCAGCTGTTGTGACCCAGCCGCGCGTGAGCCACGTGCCGGCGGCTCCGGTTCCGGCCAACGACAGCTTTCGCCGTGACAACTACGCGTCGGTTTCGGTCGGCGTCACGGCGCCGGCCAGAGCTTCCTTCGACTACGAACTGCCGGCACTCGACCTTCTGGCCGAACCCAAGATTTGGAACAGCGCGGAAGTGCCTGTGGAGGTGCTGCAGGAGAATGCCGCCACCCTCGAGAACGTGCTCTGGGACTTCAACGTCAAGGGCGAGATCATCAACGTTCGTCCCGGCCCCGTGGTCACATTGTATGAGTTGGAGCCTGCGCCTGGGACGAAGTCGTCTCGCGTGATCTCTTTGGCTGACGACATCGCCCGCTCCATGAGCGCGGTGTCGGCCCGTGTGGCGGTGGTGCAGGGCCGCAATGCCATCGGCATCGAGCTGCCCAACCACAAGCGCGAGACCGTGTTCCTGCGCGAGCTCCTCGCCTCCCAGGACTTCGAGAGCACCAAGCAGAAGCTCGCGCTCTGCCTCGGCAAGACCATCGGGGGCGAGCCGGTCATCGCCGATCTTGCCCGCATGCCGCACCTGCTGGTGGCCGGCACCACCGGCTCGGGCAAGTCGGTGGCGATCAACACCATGATCCTGTCGCTGGTCTACCGCCTCACGCCGGCCGAGTGCCGGCTGATCATGGTCGACCCCAAGATGCTGGAGCTGTCCGTCTACGACGGCATCCCGCACCTGCTCACCCCTGTTGTGACCGACCCCAAGAAGGCCGTGGTGGCGCTGAAATGGGCCGTGCGCGAGATGGAGGACCGCTACCGCAAGATGTCCAAGCTCGGCGTGCGCAACATCGACGGCTTCAACGCCCGCGTGGTGGAGGCGAAAGCGCGCGGCGAGACCATCACCCGCACGGTGCAGACCGGCTTCGACCGGGAGACCGGCGAGGCGGTGTACGAGGACGAGGTGATGGAGCTCGATGCGCTGCCGTACATCGTGGTGATCGTCGACGAGATGGCGGATCTCATGATGGTGGCCGGCAAGGAGATCGAGGGCGCGATCCAGCGCCTGGCCCAGATGGCCAGGGCTGCCGGCATTCACGTGATCCTGGCCACGCAGCGGCCGTCTGTGGACGTGATCACCGGCACGATCAAGGCGAACTTCCCGACCCGGATCTCGTTCCAGGTCACGTCGAAGATCGACAGCCGCACCATCCTGGGCGAGATGGGCGCCGAGCAGCTCTTAGGCCAGGGCGACATGCTGTACATGGCGGGCGGCGGGCGGATTACGCGCGTGCACGGGCCGTTCTGCTCGGACGAGGAGGTGGAGAAGGTGGTGGCGCACCTCAAGCGCCAGGGGCGGCCGCAGTATCTGGAGGCGGTCACCGCCGACGAGGACGAGGCTGCGGGAGCAGGCGCGGACACACCGGTGTTCGACCAGGGCGAGTTCGGGGCGCCGGGCGGCGACCTGTACGATCAGGCGGTGGCGGTGGTGCTGCGGGACAAGAAGGCGTCGACGAGCTACATCCAGCGCCGGCTGCAGATCGGCTACAACCGGGCCGCCTCGCTCATGGAGCGCATGGAGCAGGAGGGCATCGTCGGACCCGCAAACCACGCCGGAAAAAGAGAGATTCTGATGACCCACCTGGATATGGATGACTGATCCGTTCAGGAATCGTGTGCACAAAGGAAAAGGCGGCTCTCACGAGCCGCCTTTCTGGTTTCTGAGGATCCTGTCCGATCACTCGATGACCTGGACCACCGTCCGGGTCTGCGGATCGACCAGCACAGTCTGGTCGTTCACGACCGTGTAGCTGTAGTTGGTGCGCAGGCCGACTGTCGGCGGAACGGAATAGAGCCTGACCCGCGGCGGCAGGGGCTGGCCGACCACGACTTCATCCGACACACGGATCGAGGGGCGACGCTCGGCGACCACATAGCTGCGGACGCGGGTCGATTCATCAGCACTGAGGACGCTTCCCGCCGCTGCACCGGCGACGCCGCCGACCACGGCGCCCACCGGACCGCCGACGATGGCGCCTGTGACGGCGCCGCCTGCGGCGCCCGCGGTCGTGCCGCTCTGGCAGGCAGCAAGGGGAAGAGCCAGAAGAGTCAGAACTGCAGCCGAGCTTAGGACATGATTGCGCATGACGGATTCCTTTCCGAGTAGCATCATGCGAACGCAGGAAAGCTTGGCTGGTTCCCTCCGGGAGTGCGTATCGGTTCCCGGGCGAAAGCTGTGTAGTCTTGGCATGCGTCCTTGCCGTTTCCGCTCATGGATGCATCTCTCATGTCAGACGTGGCCGTAGATTGAGGAGGGCATCATGGCGGAACGCTCCAGGACTGCGATTGTGACGGGCGCCGGAACCGGCGTGGGCAGAGCCATCTGTGAAGGGCTTTTGAAGGCCGGCTACATCGTGGTGATGGCAGGACGCCGCCGGGAGGCTCTGGAAGATGCGGCGCGCGGGATTGGGGGAGATGAGAGCTCCGTCCTCATCGTGCCGACCGATGTGACGGATCCTGCCTCCGTCGCGGCGCTCTTCGCCGCCACGAAGCAGGCTTTCGGCAGGCTCGATCTCCTCGTCAACAATGCAGGCATCGGTTCGCCTGCCGTGCCATTGGAGGAGATCCCTTTCGAGCAGTGGCAGACAGTGGTGGCCACGAACCTCACCGGCACGTTCCTCTGCACGCAGGAGGCCTTCCGGATCATGAAGGACCAGAACCCGAGGGGCGGGCGCATCATCAATAACGGCTCGGTCTCGGCCTATGCCCCCCGTCCGCTCTCGGCGCCCTATACGGCGACGAAGCATGCGGTCCTCGGACTGACAAAGTCGACGTCCCTCGACGGCCGTGCCTATGACATCGCCTGCGGCCAGATCGACATCGGCAATGCGGCGACCGACATGACGGCGAGAATGACCGAGGGCGTCCTGCAGCCGAACGGCACCGTGGCGCCGGAGCCCAGGATCGACCCCAAGCACGTGGCCGATGCGGTGGTCTACATGGCCGGCCTGCCGCTCGACGCCAATGTTCTCACCATGACCGTGATGGCGACCAAGATGCCGTTCGTCGGGCGTGGGTGAGACACATTGCCGTGACAGCACCGGCTAGGTCTGGGATGTAAGCTCGGCCGCCCCATTTCCTTATCATGGTCGGTACAAAAGAGCCGCGGTGGTCGGCTTCCATTCATCTGGGCTCGGGCAGGGTTCGTCCCGGCAGCCAGGGCGTGAGCCTCTTGTCCGTGCCGATGATCTTCTCGTGGGGCCAATGATCCGATGATGGCGGCGGAATGAGCGCGATCCTCGTCAAGATTTTCGCAACGGCCCTGACTTTGAGCCAGGTTCTCGTCGATCCGGATACGGTCAAGACGAGCTTCGATCCCGCTCGGGATCAGGGTCAGGTGGCTGAGATCCTCAAGAGCGGCTGCACCCATATGCGCCGGGCCTTCGATATCGAGGACATCAATCTCGACGATCTGATCGCAACCGCCATGGACGACCCGCAAGCCGTCACGGGTGACCTGAAGGTCCTGCAGGGGTTGAGCTTCAACGATCTGCACGCGAGCTACCGCCAGTTCTGCAAGGGCGAGAAGGTCGAGCCCGCGCCGGTCGATCTCGGCGAGGTGATCTCCTATTACAATGCCGCCGTGGCCGGACTGCCCGATGCGGGAAAGCTCAAGGGCTTGAAGTTGCCAGGCGTTAGCGTAGTGCTGGATGGAAGCGGCAGGCGTTTCGCCGAGGTCTTCGAGCCGGACCACCGGCGCATCTGGGTTTCCTTGGCGGATATTCCGCAAAGCGTGCGGCAAGCCTTCGTTTCTGCGGAGGACAAGCGCTTTCACCAGCACCGGGGCATCGACGAGCGCGGCGTTATCCGTGCCTTCATGGGCAACATGGCCAATGCCGGGCGCCCGGCAGGCGGTTCGACCATCACGCAGCAGGTCGCGAAGAACCTGCTTGTGGGTGACGACGTCACCTATGACCGCAAGATGCGCGAGATGATCGTGGCCTCACGCATCGAGCGGGTGCTCAGCAAGGCGGAGATCCTGGAGATCTACCTCAACTCGATCTATCTTGGACGCTCGTCCTGGGGCATCGAGATGGCGGCCCAGAGCTATTTCGGCAAAAGCGCCAAGGCGCTCTCGGTGGCCGAGGGAGCACTTCTCGCCGGACTCGCCAAGGGGCCGAACTACTACAATCCCGACACAAAACCCGAGCGTGCTCAGGAACGGATGGCCTACGTGCTGAGCCGCATGCAGGAAGATGGTTTCCTGAAGGCCGAGCAGGTGCAGCAGGCGGTCGCCTCCCTTCCGGATCGGGCGCCCTACGAGCGCACCAGGCGCACCATGGGCTTTCACTTCGTCGATCACGTCAGCCGCGATGCGCGCACGCTTGCCGGCATCGAGAGCCTCGCAGCCGGAGGCTATACGGTGCGCACGACTATTAACGCGGCCCTGCAGCAGGAGACGGAAGCTGCATTGCAGGAAGGGCTCGCCCGCTATGAGCTGAGCATAGGACGCCAACGCTATCAAGGACCTGAGGCCAACATTGCCGAGGCTATAAAGACGCTCGAAGGCAGCAAGGATCCGGCAGCCACGGCTCCGGCATGGAGGCGTGCCCTGGAGGCGGTGCGCCTGCCGCTCTACGATGTGCGTTGGCCTGCAGCCGTGGTGATCGAAAAAGGCCGTGATCGGAAAACGGGCGCGAACGTCCTGCGGGTGGGGCTTGCAGATGGACGCGTCCTGCCGCTGAACGCCTGGGAGGCGGCCCGTCGGGACCTCAAGCTCTACGATGTCGTGCGTGTCCAACTCATTGAACAGAAGGGCAAGGGTGCGGCTCGGGCCGACCTGAGAACACCGCCCTCGGTGCAGGGTGGCGCCGTCGTAGTGGAGAACAGGACCGGCCGCATCCTCGCCATGACGGGCGGGTTCTCCTATCCCCTGAGCCAGCTCAACCGGGTGACGCAGGCGCACCGCCAGCCGGGTTCCGCCTTCAAGCCGCTGACCTATCTCGCGGCCCTGTCGAAGGGATTGCAGCCCAACACGCTCATCTGGGATGCCCCTGTGACGCTGCCGCCCGTCGGCAGTCAGGCAGGTGACTCCTGGAGCCCGAAGAATTTCGATGGCGGGCGCTCAGGCATCATGACCCTGCGACGGGCTCTCGAGAACTCGAAGAACCTGGTCACGGCCCGTCTTCTCGATGGCGCTATCGAGTCCTCGCCGGCGGATAGCCTCAAGCGGGTTTGCGAACTCGCCATGGAGGCGCAGCTCTATCTGGAATGCACGCCGCATTATCCATTCGTGCTCGGTGCGCAGCCCGTGCGGATGCTCGACCTCGCGGCCTTCTATGCGGCGGTTGCCAATGAGGGCGCCATGCCGGTGCCCCACGCCATCGAGGCCGTGGAGCAGGGTGGTCAAGTCGTCTACGGCCGCAAGGCCCGTCCCCTGGCGCGTCTGGGTTCGGCCGACGCTGCCGCCTTCTACCAGCTGAAAAGCATGCTGCAAGGCGTTCTCGAACGCGGAACGGCCCGTTCCCTGAAGGCGCTTGCTCCTTATGTCGCCGGCAAGACCGGGACGTCGGACAACGAGAACGATGCCTGGTTCGTGGGCTTTACCAACGACGTCACGGTTGCAGTATGGGTCGGGCACGACAACGCCGACAGCAAGCGCCGCACGCTCGGACGCGGCCAGACAGGCGGCAAGGTGGCGGCTCCCATCTTCCAGTCGATCGTTCAGGCCGCCTGGGATCATCATGCGCCGAAGGCACCGCTGAGCCCGCCATCGCCGCAGGCTGCGAAGCAACTCATCGCCATGCCGATCGATCTGAATACCGGCGACCGGCTGACGGATGGGCGCAAAGGCTTCATGGAGCATTTCCGCCTGAACTGGTTCGGGCGGCTCGCCGAGACGCAGTTCCGCCTCGTGCCGCAGTCGGAAGTCTATGCGTTCCGCAACCCGGATCCCTGGAGCGACGGGGAGGACAGGGGCGGTCCCGACTACTATGAGGATGGGCCTTACGCGCAGGGGCCCGGCTGGCTCGAAAACCCGCGCCAGTCTGCCCCTCCCGCACGCCGCCAGGTCGAGCCCGAGCGCGGTTTCCGCTGGTGGTGGGAGGACGAGGCGCCACGCAGACCCAGGCGTGTCGATCCGGATTATCTCTGGCGCAACGGACAGGTTTACTGATGGCATTGCAGGTTTTCGTTGGGCGGTCGCTGATTGCCGCTGCTGCTCTTTTCGTCTCCTTCGCAGGATCGGCGGCCGAGGAGTTCCGGATCGAGGAGGTGCCGTCGGTGACAGCGGTTGCTCCGGCAAAGCTGAAGCCAAGGACGATCGTGTTCAGCGATCAGCGAGACGACAAGCTGACAGACCCCGGATCAGGCCTCATCCGATTCGAGGATTGGGGCCGCGAGCGACCCGTGCAGAAACAGCTTTTGGGGCTCTTTCCGGGTTATGCGGAGCCGACCATCAAGGTTTCCGTGCACGGCATCCCAAAGACCTACACCGAGAAGCTGCACATGTATGTGGTGGAAGCGCGCTTCCTGATCGGCAAGGCGCCGGGTTCCGTTGACCTTGCCCGCTTCTCGCGTCTTGAGACGCTGGAAAAGATCGATCCCTCGATTAAACACCGCCGAATCTCGACAGAGCAGGCAGCGCCGCAGGTGGATCCCTCGATCGCTCACAATCGCCACCCGAACCGTCGCTGGTGCGAAGCTCCGGCAAGCCTGTGCATCGAGTCCCGCTACCCACTTGAGGGCAAGCTGCCGGTCGGCATTCGGCTGGCCAACAAGCTGGAGGAGGGGGGCAAGAAGATCTCGGAGTTCATGGAGTTTCAGACCGAAATCCGTGTGCTGCTTCCGGAGGAGATCGACCGTGCCGACCTAACCAAGCTGACAGCGTTGGAAGCGCCGGTCGCCGGGGTGCTGGAGCAGACGATCTTCAGCGTGAACCAGGTTATGCAGTTCGGAAAGCTTCTCGCCGTTCTTCAGGAGCACCCTGCCGATTCAAACAAAACGGTCGCGACCGTTTTCATGGCGCTCGCGGTCGAGACCGATGTGCTGGAGCGCAAGAAGGAGTTCGAGAATGTTCCGGTCCTGCGCAATCTCATCCCGGCGCAGGTGCTGATGGGGAAGAGCTCGTTCAATTCCGGCAATTCCATCAGTGCCGGCCTTCCCGACTACGTCCGCAACCGTATCAGGGCGATCGCCGACCTGATCGAGCGTTAAGCGGGTTTACAGAGCATCAGACCAGAAAAAGCCCCGTCCACATCAGGCTGAACGGGGCTGCAAGTCTGCGGAGGCGACAAGGGGTTGCGGGGAATGGTGCCTCCGTACCAAACCAAGCATTCATCTTGTTCAATGTTCCTTCCCGTTCCTCGCTTTTGAACCTTGGCGGGCATCAAATTTCCTTGATTGCGCCACGTTTGAGGCTCTGACTGGCTTTGCTGGTCTCCAGGAGCAGGTGTGATGGAACGCCTCAGAGGCGTAACAAGCCTGCCGCTTGGATGTTTGAGCCGGGCAGTCAGCGTTTCTTCCTCCCGAACTTGCCTTCCCCGGCACAGACTGGGGAAGGCTTTTTGCTGAAATGCGGGGAGAGCCTCCGTCCTTCCGTTCCAACCTGTCCGCTGCTATCTCCCGACGACAAGTCAGATCAGGATTGCTTCTGCCAGCGCCGGCGGAGCTGACGAAAGCGGAAAAGGTGTCCCGTGGCCAAAGCCATTCACTCCATGATCAGGGTGCTCGACGAGCAGCGCTCCCTCGCGTTTTATGAGAGAGCTTTCGGCCTCACGGTGGCGGAACGCCTGGCGTTCGAAGGCTTCACGTTGCTCTACCTGCGCAATCCTGAGAGCGAGTTCGAACTCGAACTGACGGTCAACCATGACCGAGCCGAGCCTTATGTGCTGGGCGATGGCTACGGGCATCTCGCACTCTCCGTCACTGATCTTGAAGCCGAGCATGCCCGCTTCGAGACCCTTGGTCTCAGACCGACGTCCCTGAAGGAACTGAAGCTTGACGGCAGGCCTCCAGCGCGGTTCTTCTTCGTGCAGGATCCGGACGGCTACAAAATCGAGGTGCTTCAGCGGGGTGGCCGCTACAAGTAGCTCAGCGTAGATCTTCAGCTTTTGAGTTCCTAAGGATCCTTCTTGGCTATCCGTCCCATCATCCGCTTCCCCGATCCTCGCCTGCACCGGAGGGCGGAAGCCGTTGTCGACATCGACGACGAAGTCCGGGCTCTGGCAAGAGACCTCACAGAGACGATGCATGCCGCACCCGGCATCGGCATCACGGCGCCGCATGTGGGGGTGCTCCGGCGCCTCGTGGTGATCCAGCTGGAGGGCCAGACAGAGCCCCATGTGTCGATTAATCCGGAGATCGTCTGGTCCTCCCCGGAGAGGATCCGGCACGTGGAGGGAAGCGTCTCCATGCCAGGCGTCAACGACGAGGTCGAGCGTTATGCCCGCGTGCGGGTGAGATACAGGGGGCTGGACGACCGGGAGCACGAGGAGGAGGCGGAGGGGCTGATGGCGGTCTGCTTCCAGCACGAGATCGACCAGCTCGACGGCATCTTCTGGATCGATCGTCTGTCGAAATTGAAACGTGACCGCCTGATCAAGCGGTTCGACAAACTGCAGCGTCTTAAGGCATGAAGGCGCTGACAATGGAGTTCTGGAAACGTGGTTGAAGTCTATCGCATCGAATCCGTGGCGTCCGAGGACGCGGGCGGCGGAATCATCCGCCGGATCCTGGTTCGCACCGATTCCGTCGAAAAGGCGAAGGAGAGGGCGCTGAAGGTGTTCTCCCTGGCGCGGCGTCCCCAGTCCCGCGATCCCGAAATCGAATCCGTCCGCGTGCTCGACGGGGCCGGCTACGAGATCTTCTCGATCAGCACGAGGGATTGACGCTCCAAGCGCGGCGTCGTGCCTCCTGGGGATAATCCAAACACCATTTGACAGCGTGCCCGATCACCGGTACGAGCGCGCCTCCATCGCGAGAAACGCTCCTTTCGGGCATGTGATGGATGAGAAATGCGCGGGCGTAGCTCAGTCGGTTAGAGTGCCGGCCTGTCACGCCGGAGGTCGCGGGTTCGAGCCCCGTCGCCCGCGCCACTCTCCTCAGGCTGCAGCAGGCAGCCCTCCTTGCAAAATCGACTGATTATACATGCCGCTTCAAGGAGCCCTGATCTTGCAGCCGCGTGAATGAACAAAGGAGCCGCGAGGGCTCCTTTGCTGTCTCTGCATGATGGTGCTGAACGCTGTCAGGCGATCTTGCCGCCGCCCTGCTTGGTGATCACAAGTACGGAGGGACGAGTTGGCATTGCGTCCTTGAAGTCCGGCCAGCGGGTAGCGGGATTCTCGAAGGTGGACGTGCCCTCGTCGACCTCGCCCGGGTGCTGAACCGCGAGGAAGAGCGACTCGTCGTTGGGCGTGAAGAAGGGACCGCACAGCTCGCCGCCGACCGGCACCCGGAAGAAGTGCTTGGACGTGCCGCGCCGCTCGCCTTCGGTCTCAAGCGCCCAGAGGCCGTCCGCCCGGCCCGTGGCCTTGGCGTTGTTGCCGTCGGTGGAGATCCAGAGTCGGCCCTGGCTGTCGATGGCGCAGTTGTCCGGCATGCCGAACCAGCCGTTCTTGGTGGTCTCCGATGAGAAGGTCGCCCCGACCGCCGCGACGGAAGGATCGCCGCACTTCACGAGAATCTCCCAGGCGAAGGCGGTGGCCGCGTGGTTGCCGCCCTCAGGCATCATCTCGACGATGTGGCCGAACGCGTTGTTGGCGCGCGGGTTGGCCGCATCCACCTGGTCTTCCTTGCGCCGGGTGTTGTTCGTCAGCATGACGTAGACGCGGTTGGTCTGCGGGTTCGCCTCGATGTCCTCGGGACGGTCCATTTTGGTGGCGCCGAGGAGGTCCGCCGCGCGGCGGGTCTCGATCAGCACGTCAGCCTGGCTCCTGAAGCCGTTAGCCTCGGTGAGCGGTCCCTGGCCATGCACCATCGGCAGCCACGTGCCGGTGCCGTCCGGGTTGTACTTCGCCACGTAGAGAATGCCCTCGTCGAGCAAGCCAAAATTGGCGGCGCGGTTCTGCGGGTCGACCTTGCCGGCGGTGACGAACTTGTAGACGTAGTCGAAGCGCTCGTCGTCGCCGAGATAGACCACATAGCGGCCGTCACTGTTTGTGATGCCGGCAGCGCCCTCGTGCTTGGTGCGGCCGAGCGCCGTGCGCTTCTTCGGGATGAAGTTGGGGTCGAAGGGATCGATCTCGACCACCCAGCCGAAGCGGTTCGCCTCGTTGGGCTCCTTGGCGAGGTCGAAACGATCGTGGAACTTGCCCCAGGCGTAGGCTGGCGTGCCGATGCCATAGCGCTTGTAGTTCTTGGCCTCGGGATGATCGTCGGAGAGCTTGCCCCAGAAATAGCCGTTGAAGTTCTCCTCGCAGCTCAGCCACGTGCCCCAGGGCGTCACGCCGCCGGCGCAGTTGTTGATCATGCCGCGCACGCTGCGGCCGCTGGAATCGGCGGAGGTTTTCATGCGGGCATGGCCGGCGGCCGGTCCGGTGATCTCCATGGGGGTGTCGGCGGTGATGCGGCGGTTGTACTTCGAATCCTTCACCACCTGCCACTTGCCGTCGACGCGCCGGATCTCGACGACTGCGCCGCCATGGGCGGCGATCTCGATGGCCACGAGGTCCTGGGTCATCTTGGCGAAATTGGCGTCCTTGGAGTCCTGAACGCCCACGCCCGGGAACATGAGCTCCTCGTTGGTGTATTCATGGTTTGCGACCAGGAGGCCATGATCGGCGGAGCCGTTGAGCGGGATGAAGCCGATGAAGTCGGTGTTGTAGCCGAACTGACGCGCCTGGGCTTCAGCCGTCTGCTTCATGGGGTCGAACTCGGGGGCATCCGGGAAAAGCGGGTCGCCCCAACGCAGGAGCACCTGGGCGTCGTAGCCCTCGGCGACGTGATGCGTATGGTCGACCCCCGCCTCGATTTCCTTGAAGTCGAAGGAGATCGGGTTCGAGGCCTTCTTGGCCGGCTGCTCGTTGGCTGCCAGGGCCCGGTGGCCGACGGTCGCGGAAATGGCCGCCACGGCCAGCGAGCCCCGCAGGAGGTCGCGCCGGTTGAAGCGGGTCGCGATGATCTCGCCCATGGTGAGGTTATGCGTCGGATTTACTCCGACATCGCCTGAGTCTTCCAGTTCGCTGGCGCGAAGGCGGCCCTTGTGCTCGTCCATATCGGTTTCTCCGTCTTATGTGACGATCACGCATTAGAACCGTTCTATGTAAGCTGCGTGACAATTCGCCAAGGTGAGGGCGGGAACGCGACAACCCGTATGAGATCCTGTATGGTCCGGGAATGAGCAACGATACTTCTGAAATCCGTGATCAGCTGTCCGACCAATGGCAGAAGGTCGCGATCGACCTGATCCGCAAGGGGCTTCCCGCCGAAACCGTCTTCGAGACCCTGCTGACCGTGGGGCTCGCGGGTCAGGTTGAGCTGCATGGCAAGCACTTCATGGCCGGCAAGCTCGTGGCCATTGCCGAGCAGCTGTCCGAACAGGTCAGGCGCGAGAAGGAGGCTCTCCAGGAGGCCTCCACGGCCACGAAGAACTAGCATCCCGCATTCCCGGCGGCGTTGTTCATCATAGACGTTTTTCCATTGCAACGTCTGAGGCAATTGCCGCGTTAGCTTGGCGAACCTTCAAAGCGGCCTCGGCCGCTTCTTTGCCCTCCGGACACAATGGGGTGGTGCCTCATGCAGCAGGCGCTCGACAGCAATACCCTGGACCGCTTGATCGCCCTGGGACGCCAGCAGGGACAACTGACAACCCTCGATCTCGAAACCAATCTGCCGATCCATTCCATGAGCGCGGAAGACATCGCGTTGATTGTGGTTCACCTTGAGGAGGCCGGCGTTCCGGTCGAGCTGGAAGACAGCCTGATGGCTCCCAGTCCAAAGCCGGCCGCGGCTCCGACGAGGAGCGCCGAGATCATCCCGTTTCCGGATCGCGCCACTGCCGACCGGATGAAGAAGCGGACAGCACCCCTCCAAAAGGCAGCTGCCATTCAGGCGGCGGAGCCCGCCTTCGTTCAGCGGGAGAAACGCACGGCCCATTGGGCGGTGGCCATCGGGGGGCTTCTGGTGCTGGCGTTGATGGTCGGTGCTCTGATCCTCTTCGGCGTCTGACCCGCTCTAAAGGGCTGAGTCCTAGAGTTCGGCCTCGGCTGATCCAAGGACGGGCAGCGGCTTGACGGCCGGCCCGGTGAACTGCGTCACGCTCAGCTCGTGCTGATTGCGGGAAGCAAAGCCCAGATCCAGAAATGCCGTGCGGGGATCGAACAGGGCTTTGATCGCCGCCTTCTCATCATAGCCTAAAATCGGCTCCGGTTTGGGAGCGCTAGTCGTTACCGGAAGGATTGCCGAGGTCGTTTCCAACGCTTGGCCGGGCAGGGCGGCGCTGGCGAGCCTGATCTCCTTTGGACGCTGCGGCGGAAGAGGCGCAGGCGTCACGGAGGTGGCTATGCTCTCAGGATCGGCGGAAGCCACCAGGGTAACCGGGCTCTCCTGCGTGGGCTCGGACTGAGGTGCCGGCTGAGCATCCTTCCGCCCGAAGAGATTGGCCAGAACATTGCCGATGGACGGACCGCCGCCGGCCGAAGCCTGGGTGGCCAAGGAGGCATTCCGGGATAGGACCTCGGCCTTTGCCACTTCATAGCCGGCGAGCGGCTTACCGTTCGAGGGCAGGTGCAAGGTCTTCCCGTCCGGGAACAGTTGCACCAGTTGCTGCTGCGACATGCGCGGCCAGGCGCGCACATTGCCCGTATCCACATGAACGAAGGCGGAGGAGGGGTAATAGCCCACGCCGCCGTACTGCATCTTCATGGCAATCGCCCGCAGACGGCCGGTGTCCACGTCGGGCAGGCGGATATCCATGGCTTTGCCGAGCATGTGCTGGCTGTGCTCCGCCACACCGCTGGATCTGCGGCGCAGGGCACCGTTTGTTTCCGGCGAGCGGTAGGCGGAGATGATGTTGATGGGCTGCGAGGAGCCGGACTCCCGATAAACCTCCCAGAGTATATCGAACAGGCGCGCATCCATCTGGGCAGGCTTGTCGACCCGCCAGTCCCGCAGGAACCAGTTGAGCTGGCTCAAGGCGCCCTCGTCGATCCGGCCGTTCCGGCGGAATGTGACGGTCAGGCTCTCCCGCGTATGGGTATGGAAGAAGCTGAGTGTGCGGGTATCGCCGAACGCTGCCGCCCCCTGCATCGGAACCAGGGACAATGCCACGAGGGAGAGGGCTGCGGCCGAGAGGCAAATGACGGAACGAAGGACTCTCTTTCCGCCGGACAGGCGGCCGCCCCGCGGCACAGAGGCCACCTTCCATCCGCCAGCCGATCGCTTGGATCGGGCGAAGATTCCCGCCATGGTTCGTAAGTTCCCGCGTCCCTAAGCGACGTGTGATTGTTAACCATGGCAAAAATAGGCACGAACCGTGCCTATTTGCTTAATCTCAGGAGCGGGCGGCGGTCTGATCGCGCTTTCCTCGTCCGGATGGCGCGTTCAGGACGACGACCTTCGTGCCTGTCGGCGTGTGGTTGTAGAGGTCGATCACGTCCTGGTTGATCATGCGGATGCAGCCGGACGAGACGTTGGTGCCGATGGTCCATGGCTCGAAGGTGCCATGGATGCGATAGAGCGTATCCTTGTTGCCCTGCCAGAGGTAGAGGGCGCGGGCGCCCAAGGGGTTCCCTGGACCACCGGGCATGCCGGGTCCGCCCGGAAGTTCGCCCATCTGCTCCATGAGTTCGGGCTCGCGGGCGAACATTTCCTTCGGCGGATACCAGTCCGGCCATTCCTGCTTGGTCTTGATGGTGGCAGCACCCGACCAGCCGAAGCCCGAGCGTCCGACACCGACGCCATAGCGTACGGCCATCCCGTCCCGCATGACGAGATAGAGATACCGGCTCCGGGGATCGACCACGATGGTGCCCGGAGCCTCCGTGGTGTCGTACTGCACCACGCGGCGGAGAAAGGCCGGGTTGATCCGCGAGAGCTCGATTCCAGGAATCGGATAGAGATCATCGTCGACGGGTCCGTACATCCGTTGATGGGCGGACATATCGCGCAGCGATTGGGCGAAAGTGCTGCTGGACGGCAGAGTGGATCCTGCGGCAGCGGCTGACGCTCCAAGCAGGAATGTTCGGCGGCTGAGGTCCATGATGCTCTCCCCGGTGTTCTTTAACTCGACAATAAGAAGACGCAGGACCACGCATGCAGGTTTCATGCTAGCTGCTATGCTTTGTGGGCAGAACCAAGCCTGGCCGTTCACGTTTGAGCGAGTGCAGGGCAGGGGCGGAGCGATATGACGATCGACAATCTCTCATGGTCATGGCTGGCCGGCAGCGCCGTGCTCGGCATCCTGCTGGTGCTCGTCCTCTTCCTGACCCGAAAGCCACGCTTCCGCCGCGCTGCGATCATGACGGAGAACGAGCGGGAGTTTTACGGTCGCCTTCTCGCCGCCTGCCCGGACTGCCAGATCTGGCCTCAGGTCCCGATCCTGGCGCTCGTTCGGCCCGACGCGAAGGAAGGCAGCCGCGCATTCTGGATGGCGTTCAAGAGAATTTCCAACACCCGCGTCGATTGGGTGGTCGTTCAGGACATGGAGGTGCTGGCGGTTATCGAGCTGGACGACCGTTCCCACGACGCCCGCAAGGATGCACAGCGCGACAGGATCCTGAAATCCTGCGGCTATCGCGTCGTCCGGTTCAATTCTAGCCGCAGACCCGACGGGCGCCAGATCCACGAGGCGATCTTCGCCGATTGAGGTCAGGCAGAAATCGCCCGCCGGTCTGCCGATCCGAAGCTTTCATAGAGCTCATCCCGCAGAACATCGGGTTCTGACAGGTAGCGGGCCGAATGATGGAACGGCGTGACATGCCGGACGCCAGCCTCACGCGCCAGGGCGCCGGCCTCCCATGCCGTCAGGTGCAGGGAGGCCAGCGCGAGCGGGCGGTCGCATTCCAGAAACACGGCCTCGATGAAGAGCTGATCGGCTTTGTCGGCAAGACGCAGGATCTTGGCCCGGTTCTCCGCGTGGGGAGCGGCGTCGGTCACATAGGCGACCACCTGTCCGGGCGCCACCCGCAGGGCGCGGTGCTTGAGGTCCCCGAGAGGGATGGATCCGCCGTCCGGTACACCGAGGGTGTGGTCGTCCGGCAGCCCCAGGCGGACCGCGCGCTTGGCCTCGTTCAGCCACGGGCCAGGAGTAAGGTTCATCTCTGCCAGGACGCCGCGCCAGACGTTGACCTGCAGCACCTCCCGCAGGGCGAAGGCGAGAGACGGGATGCCGTGGTCGAGGGCAACGGCTTCGATCCTGAACTCGTCCTCCGTCCAAGCGATTCCATCTGAAAAGACTGGCGGCGCAATATCTCGGCGTCTGAAGGCTTCACGGGCGTGAAACTCGGCAGCCCTCGTCAGGCGGGAGCCGTCGTAATCCATCGCGCAGAGGCGGAAATCCACCGAGTTCTCATCGAGCAGATTCCACGTGAAGCTTCGGATCCGATGTTCAACCTGCTCCACGAAGCCCGGCGGGCCGATGAGGGTCAGCGGGGAGGGGCGGTGGAGGCACAGGCGTAACAGACGGTCGAAGCCGGCGATGTGGTCCACATGCGTATGGGAGACGAAGACGTGGCTCACCCGCAGCAATTCGCGGGATGAGAGAGGGCTGACGTCGCCCAGATCGAACAGGATGGCACGGCGGCCGTAGCGGAAGTCGAGGTAGAGGCCCGGATCGCTGAAGGGATCGTTCACGAGGCGGGGTTGAACAAGCCAACTCATGCCGGGCCAACGGCGCGAATCCTGGAGTGTTCCCGTTGCCTCAGGCTTCGCGGCCCCCGATATAGCGTGCATAGGTCCGCTGTCCGGAGGGGCCGAACAGAACCACCTCGTAGGTGTCGGGCTCCATGCCCTCGACCTCCATGCCGGGTGATCCGACAGGCATACCGGGAACGGCCAGACCCTTGCCGTCAGGCTTCTCGGCCAGCAACCGCTTGATCGCGGCTGGGGGAACGTGCCCCTCGATCACATAGCCGCCGATCTCCGCCGTGTGACAGGAGGCCAGCGCCTCGGGCACGCCAAGGCGGGCCTTCAGGCGGTTGACCTCGGCGGATTCGACCACCTCGACGTTAAAACCCGCCGCCTGGACATGCTTGACCCATCCGGTGCAGCAGCCGCAGTTCGGGTCTTTGGTCACAACCATCTTCGGCAGGGTCTCAGTGGCCAAAGAAGCCCGTGATGTGACGATCAGGCTGGACGCTGCAAAGCCTGCAAGCAGCGCCCGTCGGCTGATCGGTAGGGTAGAACCCATGAAAGTCTCCTCCTGTACGTCGGTCCGGATGCCCGGACCGACGATGCTTGAACCTGCCTTATCGGCAGGGCTTTCGAACCTTTAGGGTGTTAGCCCTCATCGTCCTCATCGGGATCGGTCACGTCGACCAGGAACATGATGTAGGGGCCTTCCTCCTCCTCATCATCGTCCTCCTCATCCTCGTCGAAATCGGCGCCCTCGAATTCTGACTTTTCCTCTTCCGTCGCCGGTCTGACGTTCAGGCTGGCAAAGCCGTCCCAGAGAGGAGCGCCTTCGCTCTCGAGGACCTTGAGGTCGTCCTTGAATTCCTCGCTCATGAGGAGTTCGCGGGCTTCTTCCTCATTGGCATTGGTGATGGCAACAGGCTTGTCGCTGATCGTAAGCGTGAACATCGTTCTTCCTTTCCATTCGCCCGCAGGGGATATCCACTAACGCTTCACCCGCCTGTTCGTGGCAGCATCCTGATACAGGGGTCAGGGAGAAAAGCCATCGCCGGCCACCTATGACCTGGGCGCAACTACTGGACACCCTTGTTTTTGAGCCAAGCCTGCATCTCGCCGATCTCGCGCTCCTGCTCACGGATAACGTCCTGGGCCCATTTGCGGATCTGCTCGTCCTTCGCATGCTGGAGGGCAACCTTCGCCATGTCGATGGCGCCCTGGTGATGGGGAATCATCCCGCGCACGAAGTCCACATCGGCATTGCCGCTGAAGGCGATGTCCATGTTCTTGTGCATTGTTTCATTCGCCCGCTTGTGGCCCTGGGTTGCGGGTGTATCGGGCGCACCTGCCGTCTGCGCGGGGGTGGAGTGGCCGGAATGGCCGCCATGGGCACCCTGGGCGGCGGCAAGGGTCGGCAGGACTGCAATGGCCGCGGCCAGGGCGATGATGCGATGCTTCATGATGGTTCTCCCGAAAATGAGTTTATGATCTAGGATCGCTGTCCGTGAAATGAATGCACGACGGCATGGCCCCGCCCGCGGGCGATCAGCCAGCGGTTGAGCGGGAACGCAAACGCGCCGGCGATGAGCAGGGCCACGGCAAGGCTTCCCCAGAAGAGAGAGCTGGCGAGGCCGGCATCCATCGCGCCCGGAATGGCCAGCATGATCAGATTGTCCACGACTTCCATGATGGTGATTGAAGCCGTATCTGCGGCAAGGGCGAGGCCCAGCGCCATACGGAAGGGCAGACCGCTGCGGAGCAGGGGCAGCATGGTCAGCGCGTAGCCGAACAGGAAGGCGAGGGCGACAGCCAGGATGATCGTCTGTGCCGTTCCCCAGCCGAGGGCAGTGCCGATGACAAGGCCGAGGACCTCGCCGATGGCGCAGCCTGTGAGGCAATGGATCGTGGCGCTGAGGGCGGTGCGGTTCAACTCGTTTCTGGATGGCGCGCCATGATGATGGTGGACATGAGCATCGGCAGGCATGCTGGCCTCCTCATGCAGCAGGACGGGCAAGGGGCTCAGCCGGGTAGCCCCCCTTGCTCAGGGCGTCGAGAAGCGAAGCCTCACTTTGCCTGGAGACCACCTTGACTGTGCGTGCCTCCAGATCGGCTTCGACTTTGGCTTGAGGGTCGAGTGCCTGCACCGCTCGCGTGACGGCACGAAGGCAGCCGCCGCAATTCATGCCGGGAATGTGGAAGATATGCATGGCCGGGATCCTTTCATCTCAAGGTCCCAGAATCTCTAGGCGTTCCCACGATGGTAAGGTCAAGCGGGTTGGGCGGGCTCGTTCGCTATTTATCCGGAATGATCATAAAGGATTGCTCCGGAACGGCTTATCTTGAGCGTATAGCTCTGCTATCGCGGGTATCGCGATTGATACGGAGTAGCCGACGCTGGTCGGAGGAGAGCGATGCGGATTGCAACCCATAGCGGCACGTTCCATGCCGATGACGTCTTCGCCTATTCCGTCCTGCGCGATGCCGTGGAAGCGTTCGAGTTTGTCCGGACCCGTGACATGGCGTTGATCGATTCTGCCGACATCGTCTTCGATGTCGGGGGGATCTACAATCCCGCTCAAGGCCGGTACGACCACCACATGCGGGATCTCCCGCGACGGGAGGACGGCACGCCCTACAGCTCGGTCGGCCTGATCTGGCGCGATTATGGACGCAAGGCCCTGCCACGGCTTGTGCCGGCGATCGGTGAGGACGTGCTGGAATCTGTCTGGCATGACATCGACACGACTTTCATCCTGACCATCGACCAAGCCGACAACGGGGTTGCCACGGCGAGCCAGAGCCATCTCGCGCTGCTGGTGGAAGCCTTCAATCCAGCCTGGGACAGCGGGCAGTCCTATGATGATGCCTTCCTTGAAGCCGCCGACTTCGCCAGAGGGATCCTGGTCCGTGCCTGCCGGCAGGCCCATGCCGAGGCTCAGGCCCTCTCCCTCGTGATGGCGGCAGCCAGACAAGCGCGGGATCCCCGCGTGATCGTTCTCGACCGCAAGCTGCCGTGGGAAAAGGCAGTTTTCGAGGGCGGCTTGCGTGATCTTCTCTTCGTCATCTACCCGAACGAGGATCTGACCGCCTGGTACTGCCGCACCATCCCGCCCGAGCCGAACTCCTTCGGTCAGCGGCTTTCCCTGCCTGAGGCTTGGCGCGGCCTGCAGGAGACGGAGTTCTCGAAAGCCGCCGGGATCAAGGATGGCGTGTTCTGCCACCCGAGCGGGTTCATCTGCGGAGCGCGCTCGCAGGAATCGGCAGTGCGTCTTGCGGAGATGGCCATCGCTGGAGGTTGAGCCATGAAGCAGGTGCCTATCGTCTCCCACACCGCTTACGTGGCCTCGCTTCCCGACGATCATCGATTTCCGATGCTGAAATATGGACGCCTGGCGGAGGTGCTGGCCGAGAAAGGCCTTACTCCCAACGGCTTCGTGACCCCGGGAGAAGCCTCGGCTGACCTGATCGCGCTGGCTCATCACCGTGCTTACGTCGATCAGGTCCTCGCCTGCTCGGTGCCTCGCGAGATCGAGCGGCGCATCGGTCTGCCGGTCAGCGAGAGCGTCGTTCGCCGCGCCAGGGCATCTGCCGCCGGGACGCTCCTTGCAGCGCGGCTTGCGCTGCAGCATGGGCTTGCCGGCAGCACCGCCGGAGGCTCTCATCATGGGCAGCGGGAAACCGGAGCGGGCTTCTGCGTCTTCAACGATGTTGCCATCGCGGCCAAGGCGCTGCGGGCCGACCGCACGATCCAGCGCGCCCTCGTCGTCGATCTCGATGTCCACCAGGGTGACGGCACTGCGGATTGCCTGCGCGACGAGCCGGATCTCTTCACCTTCTCCATGCATGCGGAGAAGAACTATCCCGTTCGCAAGATTCCGAGCGATCTGGACATCGGCCTGCCGGACCACATGGAGGACGATGCCTATCTGGACGTCCTCCGGTCCCATCTGCCGCGCCTACTGGACGCTATCGAGCCGGAGCTCGTGTTCCTGAATGCGGGTGTCGACCCGCATCGCGACGACAAGCTGGGACGGCTCGACCTCACCGATGAAGGCCTGCGCCGCCGGGACGCTTACGTGATCGAGCAGGCCCGCAGCCGCGGCATCCCCATGGTGACCGTTATCGGCGGCGGCTACTCCACGGACATCGATGCCCTGGCCAGGCGGCACGCCATCGCGTTCGAGGCGATGGCTGCCTGGAGCGAGGCGAACGGCTGATCCTCACACTCTGGATCGAGCGAGTGATGCAGCCAGTTGTGCGGCGAGCGCCGCGTTGTTCTTGACCAGCGCGATATTGGTGGCGAGGCTTCGTCCGCCGGTCTGCTCGAATAGATTGGACAGCAGGAAAGGCGTCACGGCCTTTCCGGAAACGCCGCGAGCTTTTGCCTCTGCGATGGCGGCACTGATGAAATCGCTCATTTCATGAGCGGGAATCTCGTCGGTGATGGGAACGGGATTAGCCACGAGAACGCCACCCCCAAGGCCGAGCGCCTCCTTGGTGCGGATCAGGTCGGCGATGGCGTCTGGCGTGTCGAGGCGCAGGGGAACGGGCAACGCGCTTGTGCGGCTCCAGAAGGCCGGAAAGCGGTCGGTTCCATAGCCGACCACGGGCACGCCGCGCGTCTCCAGATATTCGAGGGTGCGCGGCAGGTCGAGGATGGCTTTCGCGCCGGCGCAGACGACCGCCACCGGCGTGCGGGCGAGTTCGTCGAGATCGGCCGAGATGTCCATGGTGGTCTCGACGCCCTGATGGACGCCGCCGATGCCGCCCGTGGCAAAGACCCGGATGCCCGCAAGGTGGGCGCAGATCATGGTGGCGGCAACGGTCGTTGCGCCATGGCGCCTGGAGGCGACCGCATAGGGCAGGTCGGCCCGGCTCAGTTTCATCACATCCTTGGCGGTGCCGAGCCAGTCGAGTTCCCCATCCGACAGCCCGATCTTGATGCGACCCTCAATGATCGCGATCGTCGCCGGCACGGCGCCGTTCTCGCGCACCACCGCCTCCACCTCACGTGCCGTGGCGACGTTCTGAGGGTGGGGCATGCCATGGGTGATGATGGTGGATTCGAGCGCCACGACGGCCTCGCCCGCTGCGAGGGCCGACTGCACGTTGGGAGCGATGTCGAGAAAGCGGCCAGCGATGTCGTGGTTCATGAGGGCTCCCCTTCAAAGGTTGGGTCGGCTCTAAGGGACAAAGTGGTTTCCAGCAAGGCGAAGGACAGATCGGGCCGGACGCTCGCCGTGCTCTCCACCGTGAGCGCCGCGGCTGCCGTGCCGAGGCGGGCGGCTTCGGTGAGAGAATAACCTTTCACGAGCGCCACGAGCGTGGCGGCAATCAGGGCGTCTCCCGCACCCGTTGCATCTGTGATCTTCGCGCGGGTGGCACCGACCTGACGGGCTCCCGACTGGTCCGCCACAATAAGACCGGCTCCGCCGAGGGTCAGGACAACACGCTCGGCGCCGCAGGCGCGAAGACGCGCGGCTGCTTTCTCGGGAGAGGCCTCGGGTTCACCGAGACAGGCGCGAGCCTCGTCGAGATTGAGGAACAGCAATCCGACGCCGGTCAGATCCTGTGGCAGGCGCATGACCTTCGGCGTCGAGACGGCATCAACGGCCAGCGTGAGCGATTGCCGGCGAGCGACGTCGACGAGCGCGTGCAGGGTCTCGGACGGCAGGTTGCAATCGGCAAAAAGCCAGGCTGACCGGAAATGAGGCTCCACCTTGCGCAGCAAGGCAGGGGTCAATCCATCGAAGATACTCATGTTGGCGAGGCCGAGGGCCAACTCGCCATCGGGCTGCAGAACGGCCACATACTCCGCCGTAGCATGCTCATCAGAGATCGCCATGAACTGCGTGCCGATGCCGAGACGCTGGAGATCGTCGAGCAGGGCGCGTCCGTTATCGTCCTGTCCGAGGATCGATGCCAGGGAGACGCTAACACCGAGCCGGGCGACGTTCTCCGCCACGTTGCGGGCCACCCCGCCGAAGGAGCGCTCAGAATGAACCGGATTGGATGTTCCGGGCCGGATCGCGTCCAGAGCGCGGTACTTCCGATCGACGGCCGCGCCACCGATGCAGAGCATGGTTCCGATCCCCGTCTCCATGCTTTGCCCTCGTGCCTATGGCCCATGCTTGGCAGACGATATGCCGGATGATGGTCATGCCTGCAATGGCGGAACGCTATGGGGCAGGAGCGGACCCCAGGCTCACAATGCCTTCGCTGAAGGCGAGCGGCACGGCGAGCAGGGCGCGGAACTTCTTGTAACCGGCCTGTCCGGGGAAGAAGGCATGAAGGAAGAGCCAGGGTGCTCCGTCAGGTCCGGGCGCAACGGAAGGATGCCCAGGGCCGAGCCATTCTGCCGATGAGCGCAGGAGCGGTTGCTCCATCTTCCGGTATGGCCCGAGAGGCGAAGAGGCAATGGCGACGCCGGTGCCGTATCCCGGCGTCGAGAAATCATTCCCTGAGTAGAACATGTAAAAGGATCCTTCATGTTCCAGAACCCAGATCCCTTCGATCAGATGCGCCTCCCAGGCCTGATCGTTCTCGATCACGACGACCCGCTCACCGAGAAGCCGGCGCGTGCGAGGGTCGAACTCCTGGGCAAACACAGGAGTGCGGAGCGCAGTGAGAATAGCGCGCGCAGGCTGTGCGATCTCATCAGGGGCATCACCGGCGAGCAGAGCTTGAAGCCGCTGCCGGAAGCCTGAGAAGTCGTCCACGACTGCCTCGATCAGCACCTGCTGCACGAGAAACCGCTCCATGGGCTCCAGCCTCTCCACCCAGGGCCAGAGCGTGAGCGCCAGCGATGCCGTGCGCTGATCCTCGCTTGAGGGGAACAGCGATGCGACATGGCCCGGATGCTCATGCAGGAAGGCGCTCAGAAGCGCCGGCCATACATCGTTCGAATCCTCCTTCCAGAACAGGAAGCTGCGACCGTCCCGCGTCACGAAGAGATGAGGATCGATCACGCCACCGCTGACGAGAGGCACGTCGTCGCTCTCGAACGGTCCTCCCGGTTGTGGGGACCATGCAAGGCCGATGGCGAGCGAACCATCCTTTTGCCGCGCCGTGAAGCAGACGAGATACTGGTTGCCGGCGATATGCATTTCCGGGGCCCAGTAGTCGCTGACATTCAGTCCGTCCGCAGCCCAGGAGGGCTTGTGCCCCTCCGGAAAGACGAAGCCCACGGGCTCCCAGGATTCCAGGGTCCGGGAGCGCAGGATCGGAAAGGAATTCGGGGCGTCGTTGGAGGTGGCAAACAGATAATACCAGTCTCCGTCACCCGTGCGCTGCGCCGGAACGAAGGTGACGGCCGGATCGCCATAGCCATACCAGATGTCCGGCGACACGTTCCTGTCGAGGAGAACCCGATAGGGCGCCTCGAAAGCCGGTGCAACGCGCTCCTGGCGGTTGCGGGGAAGGCGGGTGCCGAAATCACGGGCGATCCTCTCGAAAAGGTCGAGGTAGTCGCTCTGCTGCCGCCCGGACAACTCGTAGCGACGGGTGATCCGCGCTCCCGTTGCATCGTTCCCTGCTATTTCAAACGCCTGCTCGGCATTTCCTGCTGTGAGACGAACCGCGAATGGGTACGGCGCTGCCGCTGGGGATTCGAAGAATATGCCATTCCCTTGGCCGTTCATGGGGTTTCTCCCGGAAGAGCATATCAACGGGACAGTCTTTTGAGATTGGGCTCGCGTCTCCGATCTCGTAGTGGGCAGACGTGAGGTCTTACCCTCTCACTCCGCACCATGAAACAGGAGCGTCGTGTTGCCGCCGATTTCGCTCGAACCTGCCGGACGTTTCTTGCTCAGCACGGCCTCGGCCTGCGGTGAGGGGCGGCGGCTCTGATGGATTTCGAGCCAGGCGATGCGCGATGGCGGCACGGTGCCGTCGCCTGGATAGGCCTGTTGCTTGGCCCCGGTGGCTTTCTCGAAGAAGGATGGATCGTCGAGGGAGCCCAGCACCCTGTCCACCAGTCGCTGCAGGGCCCCATTGTTCTCGGCGTAGAGATCAATCCCCTGGCTGCGGGCCAGCTCGGCGGTGGTCACCAGAGGTTCGGCGGCGAAGATGTGATAGTCGCGGGCGCGCTTGCCGCGCTTCATTTCGAGCGGCAGGGTTCCGTCCGGCGTGATCTGCGAAAGTCCGATGCGAGCACTGTCGAGGCCCCAGCGGGTCAGCTCCTTGTCATCGGAGGCAAGCCCAGCCGCTGTGGCGCCCAGGCCCGCCCAGTACCGATGATTGTTCCGGCTGGATGCCGCGTCGTTCTTGTCCATGAACCCGACGATCTGCTGGCCCAAGGTCTTCAGCCAGGCTTCGACCCGCTGCTTCTGATCGCTCGCAAGGCCGGGAGCGTTGCGGACCTGCAGGTAGGCCAGCGCGAAGCCGCCGAGGGCCTGCCCCAGATTGAAGTGCGCCTGCTTCGAGCGCATGTCGGTCATGGCCTTTGCGGAGGCCCAGGCGTCAAGCCAGCTGAGGGTGCAGGAGGCGGCGGCGGTGTTCTTCGGGTTCGATTTCACATAGGCGTTCGCAGTCTTGACCAGATTGCGTCCATAGGCCCGCAGCGGCTCGACGGCCTCCGCGTAAGTCTCCTCGGCATCCTCGTCGATATCCGCCCGCTGTGCATCGTCCTGCTTGTACTTGCTCTGAGTATCGAGGGTGATCACGGGCGCACTGGGCGTGTCGCACTCGTATTTGGGCTTTGCCTGCACATTGTCCTTGGCAGGGGCGGGGACGAGGTAGCCTGGACCTTGAGCATAGGCGGCGCCCACGGAGGCAGCGAGCAGGATCGTGGCAATGAAGGAGGGCCGCAGCGCATATCGCGCAGCAACTCGCCTCATGTCCGATTTCGCATCTCGCATCATCCGCCTCTCCTGTACCGCCGTGCAGGAACTAGGCGCTCAGGGCCGCAAGGCCAGAGGCGGAGCTTCAGAAGGCCTGTGCGAAGCGGCGGCGCTGGGCCATGCGGTTGCTCGCCATGGGAGGCAGCAGGTCCTGCCCGCGGCCGGCGGTCACGATCAGGCGCTTCACCTCACCCCTGAGATAGGCCTGGAGGAACTTGTCGTAGTCCTTGAAGGAGACGCAGCCATTCGAGTCCCCGCGCGGCCCGAGCAGATACGTGTGGGCCAGGATGCCGTCGCGGCCATAGATGGCGGGGCTGCCGCCCACCGGGTTGAGACGAATGGCACGCACCCCGTGGAAGAGCGCCTCGCGTTCGGTGAGGATGTAGGTGCCCGGCGGCGTCGAGCCCTTCATGCGGACGTTCACGTGGCGCGGATTGTCCATCATGTCGCCCAGACCGGAATGGGCCTCCAGCTTCTCACCGTTCGGCATGTAGACCGTCTGGGCGACGATGTCATAGACGGCGGTGCCCGCACTCACGGAGTCCGGGGTGGAGCCGAAACGCGCAGTCGGTGCGATGCTGCCCGTCCCGCGATCCAGAGCCGCATAGCTGAGCGCGGCGTCAGGCGGGCTGGACGGGCGCACGCCAAAGAGCTTCTCGAAGAAGTTGCGGTTGTCAGCCGGCGCCGCGACCGGTGCTGCCGGCCCGCGAGGCGTCACTATGGCCGGCGCGCTCGCCACCTGGGTGGAACCCGGTGTCCTCGGCGCCCGCAGGTCTGCCGGCCGCGGGACCGGCAGGGGCACCAGGGTAGGCATCGGCGCGGCCGCTTGGGCGACCTCCACAGGTGGAGCCGGATCGGGCATGGGCTGCGGGGGAGCAATACGAATCTCACGCTGCACGGACGAGCGGAAGCCGGGCTCGAAGGGGGTGTCCGGCCTGAGGGCGAGGGCGCCCGGTTTCAGGGTAGGATTTGGGTTGATCAGAGCCGCGTCTAAGGCCAGAGCGGGCTTGAGGGGCTGAGGCGCTGCGCTGATTGCGTGGCCAGCCACTGTCACCTCGGGCGCTGTGCCGACCGATTGCTCGAAATCCACGAAGAGGGCCACGGGACTGAGCGAAATCGCCACGAGAAGAGCTGTCGGAAGCAGGCTGCGGTTCCGCCGGAGCGGGGCGCGACGAAGGGATGAATAAGGCTTGTGCGCCATGGCAAACTCTACGCAACAACTCGGGCTTCCCGTGATGAGGAAGCGATACTCTCAATAGAGATGATTGAACGACACTTTGGTTAAGATCGGGATAATCCCCGGTTGGCATTCATCGGGTTGATCCAGTTGCGGCCCTCGCCGGAATGGTAGTGGTGCGGATCTTGCCGGAACAAAAACCTTGGGCCACTCTCCGAACGGTCGCCCCTGATCCCGACGGCTGAGGGCTCAGCCGCGTCACCTGCCAGTGCTGAAGAAGAGGTTTCGCCATGACAGCCGAGATCGCAGCCTCCCTTGACGTGCGTCCTGAGGTCAAAGCGTTTTTCGAGCCGCGCACCTGCAGCATCCAGTACGTCGTCGCGGATCCGGACACGAAACGCTGCGCCATCATCGATCCGGTGCTCGATTTCGAGCCCAAATCCGGTGCAACGTCCACAGGCTCGGCGGACGATATCCTCGCCTATATCGAGCAGCAGGGCTACAGCCTGGAATGGATCCTCGACACCCATCCGCATGCCGATCATTTCTCAGCCGCGGGTTATCTGAAGGACAGGACCGGCGCCCCCACGGCCATCGGTGAGAAGGTGGTGGAGGTCCAGAAGCTCTGGAAAGCCTTCTACAATTGGCCCGACAGCTTTCCCACGGACGGTTCACAATGGGACCGGCTCTTTGCCGATGGCGAGCGGTTCAAGATCGGCAACCTAGACGTGGAGGTGATGTTCTGTCCCGGCCATACGCTCTGCTCGATCACCTATCTCGTGGGCGATGCCGCGTTCATTCACGACACGCTGTTCATACCGGACGGCGGAACGGCGCGGGCCGACTTTCCCGGCGGCTCGGCTAAGGCGCTGTGGCACAGCATCCAGCGCATCATGGCGCTTCCCGACGATACGCGCCTCTTCGTCGGCCATGATTACATGCCCGGCGGACGGGCTCCGCAATGGGAGAGCACGGTGGCCCAGCAGCGTCGGGAGAACACGCATCTCGTGAAGGCTGCCACCGAGGAGGAGTTCGTGGCCCTGCGGGAAGGACGAGACCGCGCACTGCCCATGCCGAAGCTTATCCTGAACGCGCTCCAGGTGAATATCCGCGGCGGTCGTCTGCCGGAGCCGGAAAGCGATGGAAAGCGCTATCTCAAGATCCCGCTCAATGTCTTTCCGAACGTGCCGTGGGGCGACTGAGGCTGATCGCGAATACCGAGTTTCCGCCCCTTGCGCACGGCATTTCAATCCCCATATCAGGCTGACCCAGCGGACATTGTTGTGGACTTCGGAACGCGGCGGGCGTCACCGCCTGCTTCCGATGAGGCCGTGCCAGGACGGATGTAATCCGGCATGGCCTGTTCTTGCGCTCGCCTGACGATGCGAGTGCCCGTCTGGACCCGATTAGCCCAGGCCCGTAGCAGGCGAGGCGAGAGATGCGCAGGCATCCCGCCCGTTCGCCCCGGAGCCTGGGCTTTTTCATGTCCGATGCTGGCAGCGCCGTCTATTGCGACTTGCGTGGATCGTCAGCGGGATTGACGTAGGCGATGCTCCACGGGCCGCGCGTGCTCAGCTGCACCACGGTTTCCTGGTTGACCTGCACATAGTGCTGCGTTCCCGGCGCCATGGCGATCACGCCGCCGGCGTTGATGGCTTTCATCTGCGCGGGGTCGACACCCGCTCCCATGCCGATGTTGAACTGGCCACTGACCACAGTGACCACTTCATCGACGGCATGCGTGTGAGCCGGGATCTTGTAGTTGGCCGGGAACTTCAGCCGCATCACGAACACGCCGTCCTTCGTGGGATCTCCGTAGAGGAGCGACATCTGAGCGCCCTTCGGCAGGGAGGGAGGTCCATCCTTCCAGGTGACGTCGCCAGGGTTGGCCATGACATGCTGGTGCTGTTGCTGCGCAGTGGAGGGCATGAGCATGAAGAGAAAAGCCGAGGCACAAGTGGCTGCTTTTAGTATGAAGAGTTGCATCGCGACCTCCCGTTGTGGGTGATGTGGCGAACGCTTACAGGGCGGTCAGGAACGGACATCTGCCGCTGCGGAAAAGCTCTGCCTCTTGCGAGCGGTTGTCAAGAACATGCGCCCCGGTTACGCCATCGGCGGCATCTTCGCACGGGAGTGTTCACCTCGACGGGTCTAGCCGCTACAGACGTGCAAGCGATTCACACGAGGCGGCCGATCCGGAATGTCCACCTGGCGAGACGAGAAGAACCAGAAGGCCCGTGCCCGGCTCGAGAAGCGCCTTTCCGCGCTCTTCCCACCCTGCGTGCTCTCCCACGCGCTGCGCCAGCCGCTGACCCCGCCAACCCAGCGCCGGGCAGTCGAATCCTATTGGCGGCACCGGCCGCTCCTGGCCGACCGGCTGGCGCGGGCGCTCGCTGCCAAGTCCGGCCAGCCCGCAGGCTGGCAATGGAGGCTCGGATCCGGCAAGGAGGCCGGCCTGCCGCCCACCTTCCGCATGCCGCCGGCGCCCTACCGGGAGGCAGCCTTTGCCCGTGGGCCCGGGCATTGCTGCGTCTGCGGGCAGCCGGTCTACCGGCTGGGCTGGCACTGTGACCTGTGGGACGACGGCAAGCCGAACCGGAACGCCACCTGGCATGCGGCCTGCGTGGTAGCCTGGCAGCTCTGGACGGCTCCGCCCGACCACCTGAAGGCACTCAAGCTGCGCCAGAACCGCAGATGCGCCACCACCGGCCGCCGTCTTCTGAAGACCGCCGAGGTGGACCATCGCGTTCCGCTCTACGCCGTCTGGTCCGAGCACCGCTCGAAGCCCTGGCCGGAGCTGCTGGCCTATTGGGGCGTGCCCAATCTCCAGGTGATCAATAAGGCGGCGCATCTGGATAAATGCGCCGAGGAAGCGGCCGAGCGGGCGACGCGCAGGTCCATTGCCGGCCAGGAGAACAGCGTTGACGAGGCGGGGCTTTAAGGCACAGCTCCGGAATACGAGCCGCCGAAGCTTCTGCCACTCACGCAAAAAGAGGCAGGGCTTTCGCCCCGCCTCGTCCATGTTCTGTTTTGTGAGAGATTAGTCGAGGGTCCGCACCCGACGGCGCACGGTGGTTGTGGTCGTGCTGCTGTCGTCGTCATCCATCATCATGCGGCCGGGAGCATAGTCGCGGGCGGACTGGACCTTCACGCGCTTCTTCACCTGCCCGGGAGCGTAGTAGGACGCGCCGCGGCGGGTGGTGACGGTGGCCGTGGTGGAGGGCTCGCGCACGACGCGGCGCTCCACAGTGCCGGAGCGGCGGATCACGCGGGTCGAGCTGACCTCGTCGTCATCCTGCATCATCTGTCCGGGGGCCACGGAACGCGAGCGGATCTCCACCGACTGGGCGGACGCTGCCGTGCCAAAGCCGACAACAAGAGCTGCGGCCATCAGGCCGGTTTTCATAAGACGCATTTGAACCTCCTCAAGGGAATGTTGCGTTGGAGGTCCAACGTTCCCTGGCATTGAGCGTTCCAGCGTAACAGTGAATTCTGTCCGCCTCTTAGGACAAGGATCAGCGGTCATGATGCCGGACGCCTGCTCTCATCGCCTCCAAAGCTTGTCCTTTGGCGTGCAGGATCGATCCCTCGTTTAGCGGGCAAGGACGACCGCGGCCTCCTTGGTCGTGCTGACGGCCTGCGACACGCGGCCGACGGCCGACGTGATCGCCCCGATGTTGTTGGAGATCCGCGCCACGGAGTGAGCGGCGCCCTGCATGTTGGAGGACATCTCCTGCGTCACCGCGCTCTGCTGCTCCACCGCCGTCGCGACGCTGATCACGTGGTCGCGCATGGTCTCGACCGACCCCTGGATTTTCGCCAGCGCCTCGACGACGCCGCCTGAGACGTTCTGAACCGCATCGATCTCCGTGGTGATCTGCTCGGTTGCGCGAGCCGCCTGAGCGGCAAGGTTCTTGACCTCTGTGGCCACGACCGCGAAGCCCCGGCCGGCTTCGCCCGCGCGGGCCGCCTCGATGGTGGCGTTGAGCGCCAGCAGGTTGATCTGGCCGGCGATGTTCTGGATCAGGCCCACGATGCCGCCCATGGCCGCGGTGGCGGCCGACAGCTTGTCGGTGAACTCGCTCGCGCTCTTGGCCTCGTTGAACGCCGTCTCGGTAGCCGCACGGGAGTTGGTCATGCTCTGGGAGATCTCGGCCACGGAGGCCGCCAGCTCCTCGGCAGCAGACGCCATCATCTGCACGTTGCTGGACGTGCTGGTGACCGCTGCCGTGGCCTCTCTCGCCTCATGGCCCGAGTGATCGAGAGCGGTGCCGATCTCGCCGAAATTCCTGTCGATGATCTGACGCAGATGGAGCAGCAGGCTCACCTGCTGGGTCACGTCGGTGGCGAACTTGACGACCTTGTACGGGCGTCCGCATGCATCGAGGATCGGATTGTAGCTGGCCTCGATCCAAATCTCCCGGCCGTCCTTGCCGAACCGCCTGTACTGGCCCGCCTGATACTCGCCGGCTTTGAGCTTGCGCCAGAACTCCTGATAATCGGAACTGCCGCGCAGAGAGGGATCGACGAACATGCTGTGATGCCGGCCTTTGATCTCGTCGCGCGAATAGCCCACGGTTGCGAAGAAGTTGTCGTTGGCGTCGAGAATGTTGCCGTCGAGATCGAAGGCGATCACGGCCTGCGACTTGCGGATAGCCTCCACCTGGCCCTTCATCTCCGCCTGCTCCTGCATCTGGCGGGTGATGTCGGTGGCGAACTTGACGATCTTGAAGGGCTTTCCGTCCCGGCCGAGAAGCGGGTTGTAGCTCGCCTCGATCCAGATCTCCCGGCCGCCTTTGCCAAAACGCCGGTAGCGGGCGGCCTGATATTCGCCCTGCTTCAGGCTCCGCCAGAACGCGGCGTATTCATCGCTGCCGCGGAAGCCGGGATCGACGAACAGTCCGTGATGCTTTCCCCGGATCTCGTCGAGGGTGTAGCCCACCGTGTCGAGGAAGTTGCGGTTCGCCGTCAGGATGTTGCCGTCGAGATCGAACTCGATGATGGCCTGCGATCGGTCGAGCGCGGCGAGCCTGGCTCCGACATCGGCGTTGGTCTGCGAGAAAAGAGACAGCACGAAACCTCGCCTTGAAATTCGGAGTGGCTGGAACAGTTATGCTCAGTTGAACTTTCAATGAAGTGTCGCCGGATCTGAATGAAGATTTGGTAAATACTTGGCTCCTTTACGTCATGAGCCTGTTTTATTGATCGGCTTTGGTGTCGCTGTGCTTGCAGCCAGCACCTTGTGGTCCGCAGCGGGTGCTGCGAGCCTGAAAGTTGATCGAGGGTGGCGCGTCGGGCAGCCCGGCTCGATGTGTGTTGGAAGATTTGAGAGCCAGACTGCTCTTCGCGCACGGTTTGTTTCAGCGGACCTGGAACAAGCCAGGATCGGCCACCCGCGATCACAGGGGTGCGAGCCCTGCGGCGGGACCGTGCCTGCTCCCACACTGCGACGCCTCGCGAGCGCGCCCCTCAATAGGAACAGATCTACACAACGATATAGCCGAGCTTGGCGAGACTGTCAAGAACAAAAGAGGAACATCAACCCTGCCGCCGCCTGTTGCGGCGGGCTCGGTCAGGGGAGCGCGGATCCTTCCAGGCCCTTGCGGACCTCTTTGATCCAGCACTCTTCTTTCTTGCCCATGGGGTGGCGCGCGACCACGAAGCGGCCGATGGGCTCGCCGTCGAGCATGAGAGCGCCGTAGGCGTCCAGGTATTTGCCCTTTGGCTCTGCCTCGACCGCGAAGCATGGGGCACTGACGAAGGGTTTGGCCCAATCCAGACCCGTCGCGAGGACGAGGCGCTTGGGCCTGAATGTTGCGATCTCGTGCAGCAGCAGCTCCCGGCAGAGCGCCTGCTGCCTGGCGATGACCTTCGCCCCAGGGTTCCAGCCCTTCTCGGGCGCGAACTTGTACAGGTTGGACCATACGAGGCGGGAGGACCAGGTCGGGTCCGCGGGGGCGGACGGATCGAGCCCGGCCAGAACCTGCTTCGCGGTGCGCCAGAAGGCCGAACGGGCCGTGTTGTAATCGTCCTTTTTCCCGCTCCACGGGTTCGCGACCCAGCGCAGCGGGCAGGGGCCGTCCTCGTCCAGGCCGAGGGCTTTGTCGAAGACGGCCTGGACCAGCGCGTCGATGCGGGATTCGTCCTGCAACGCGGCGGGCGTGCAGCCCGGTTTCAGCCAGCCGTTCACGGCCCGGCCGACCCACATCAACTCGCCCTGGTAGGCCTCGCCGCGCGCGGCGAGAAAGCCTGTCAGGGGCTCCGTGGGCAGGGCGTTCGCCGCCCAGCCGATCTCCTGCGCCATGGCGCGGAGCAGGCTCTTGTCGCGGGTGCGGTCCATCATGGTGCCGCGCGGCTCGGGCGCTTGGCGGGCTTAGACGTGTTCAGGGCAGCGGCGGCCTGGATGAGGGTTTTGAAGGCCTCCGCGTCGAGCGCCTCCCCCTCGCGCAGGTCGATGGCGCGGCGGGCGTTGCCCTCGAGGCTGGCGTTGAAGAGGCGGGACGGGTCGTCCAGCGAAGCGCCCTTGGGAAAGGTCAGCTTCACGACGGCCTTGTAGGCTTCGCCCGTGCAGATGATCCCGGCCTTCTCCCACACCGGAACCCCACGCCACTTCACCGCCTCGACCCCATCGGGCACAGCCTGCCGGATGAGCGCCCGCACCCGCGCCAGCGTCTCGCCGCGCCAGTCGTTCAGGTGCTGGATGTGCGCGTCGATCTGTTGGGAGGGGGAGGGTGTTTGTTCGAGCGGGGCGGTATCTGCCTTCTGCATGGTTGATACCTCTCCGCTCACTTGAGCATCACTCATTAGCCCCTGCTGTCATTGCGTCGCATGGAGAGTTAATTCACGCAACTTAAGATATATTTGCGGTTTGATGGAATCGCCTGTTGCGTGAATAATGATATGACAT
Source organism: Microvirga sp. (assembly GCF_014699075.1). Taxonomy (GTDB): domain Bacteria; phylum Pseudomonadota; class Alphaproteobacteria; order Rhizobiales; family Beijerinckiaceae; genus Microvirga. The sequence continues at coordinate 34,526 of NZ_JACXAB010000004.1, forward strand.
AAAATACATTTTCTAAGATCATTTTCATAGCTCAAGGAACGATATGATGTCGACTGAACCGGGTAGCAAAGACAAAGAACCGAAAGCGGTGACGATCTACGTGAACGGAACCCCTTACAATGTACCAAACCCGCCCTGCGGATAAGCAACGAGAACTCCCCATGTCTGACGAGAACAAAGGCCCCGGCAAGACCATCACCATCATTGTGAACGGCACGCCGTACAATGTGCCCAAAAAGGAAGTGCTGACCTATGTGGAGGTCGTCACCTACTTCGACCCGACCTATCCGCAGCATCCTGACACCGTCTATTCAGTGACTGTACCTCTGCACATTTAATTGCCCGCTTAAACGAAATTTCCCTCATTCATCATTGGGGTGATTTTTCGGATTCGCAAGCGAATGGCCCCTTTTGCGCAACAGCTCAGCCTTCGAGAACGCAGTCATGGCAAACCGCGCGCAAACGAAAACCCCCGAGGCGAGCCTCGGGGGTTGGGCAACATCAATCGATGTGAGTGCGTTTAAGTCATGTGGGAACGGTGTCGCGCCGGAACAGCAGCGTGCGTTTCGCCGCTTCTATCACGATGGCAGGCTTTATGCCGCGCGCGGCCAGCATCCGCCGCAGCGCCTCACGCGACTGATGCCGTTCCAGGGCAAGCCGCGACAGGGTGACGGTCTCGGACTCGAAGCGCGTCATCTCCGCCTCGGTCACTACCGTCTGGGGACAGCGATTGACCGGATTGACGGCGGTCCCGCTCGCGAGATGCCCGCCGGCGATCAGGCCCTTGACGGCGGAGGTGTGAACGCCGAGACGCCGCTCGACGTCGCGCAGCGACAGGCTGCCGTGATCCGGACGGCGCACCGCCGCCCGGACCTCCTCCACGTTGACGAGCACCGACAGGTAGCCGCGCGTGCCCGTCCGCTGGCCGATGAAGGACAAGTGACGTTCCAGAACCGCCGTGACGATCTCCCGCGCCGAGCAGTTCGCGCGCTTGGCCGCCTCCGGAATGGTGGCCGTCCCCTCCAGCCGCGCGGTAACCGGCTTGGCGTCGGCCATCAGGCGGGCGAGGAAGCCGTCGAGCTCGGCGCGGGCAAAGACCGGGCGCAGCTCCGAGCCTTTGGCGGCGAGCGGCCGGATGAGGCCGGACTCATGCAGCAGCGTCATCTGCATCCGCGGCGCGTTCAGGTAGTGGCCCGCCCGCTTCAGACTCAGCGCCCCCGTGACCTCGAGCGCCAGGCTCGCGGCGGCACTCGCGGGGAATACCACCTGGTCGTCGGACAGTGAGCAATTGTCCTCGCCAATGAGACCCTGGCGAAGGAGCAGCTTGCGCAGGCGCTTGGGATGCTCGCCCGTTTCCTGCGACAGGGTGTGGATCGAGTGCATGCGCCGCTCGGCGACGGGCTTGCCGAAGATCTCGTCACCTGGGCCGACCGCCGTGGTGGCAATCAGGTGAGAGGCGATCCTGGTCCTGATCGGGGCATAGGCCGGATCCTTCGCCTCGCTCGAGAGCCATTCGTAGAGGCGTCCGAGCTTGCGCCGGGGCTGGCCGTCCTTCACCGCCTGCACCTGATTGCGCAGGCGGGTCAGGAGGTCCGTGAAGGCGCCATCCCCGGCCACCGCGATGCGGTAGCCCTCGTGCCCGGCCTCGCGCCACTGCAACTCGGTGAGACGGCTGCGGCGCACCCGCGGCCCGTACAGGGACACGGCGCCGATCATCTCGCACGCCCGCGCGGCGGCATACCAGGGCAGTTCCTCGAGCATCGGCACGTTGAGCGCGTCGCCCCAGATCCGCGCGAGCAGGTAGGCCTCGAAGGGCGAGGTGGGCAATTCCTCGCCCTTGATCCGCCCCGCCGTGATCGTGGCCCAATTTGCCTGCACGGCGGCGGCGAAGTCGGGCACCCCCGGCCGTTCACCGGGTGCCGGGAGGCAGGTGAGTTTGAGACCGTGCCGAGCGCACGTCCGAACCGAGGCGAGTGTCCAGGCTGCCCGCCCATAGGGGCGCAGGCGGTCGGGGCCGGAGCGCGTGTCCAGATCCTCGGCCAGGCAGGCGAGGCAAACCCGGACCCGGGAGCGGCACAGGCTCATGGGCCTTAAGCTCTGTCCGTTGAGGGAGAACACCTGCGCCTCTTCCTGCGGCTCCTCGCGCCTGAGCGAGAAGCGGCGCACGGCCTCGAGATCGGCGCTTGTTGCTGCGGTGAGGCGGGCGAGCGCCGCCTCCTCGCCGTGGGCCAGGCTCACGGCGCTGGCGCGCAGATCGGCGCAGAACGTGCCGAGATCAAGCCCATAAAGGGCGGCGTTGAGCGCGGCATGGCTGAGCGCGGTTTCTCCGACGCCGAGGTCGACGGTGTAGCGCAGGCGTTTGGGGAGAGACATGTGAGCACTCATGCGCGACCTCCCTTGCGGCGGGACGCGGCCGGGCCTTGCGGTTCCGCCAGAGCGGCAGTGGGAACGAAGCCGGAGGATACGAACTCCCAGTCACGCACGGTGAACAGGTTCTCGTCCGGCGCGCAGCCCGTGCCGGCAGCATACGCATCGGCGAAGTGCGCGGGGTTGAGCTCGTCCGATCCGGCGCGGATCGCCTCCTCGGCGGCCGCGCGGCAGATCTGGATCACCAAGCCGAACTGGCCGCCGGCGGCCTGGCACAGGCGCGCCAGGAACTCGTCGCCCAGAATGTCCACCGGCGTCAGCTCCGCCGGACCCTCGCTTACCGTCTTGACGATCATGCACAGGCCCTTCACGTCTGCGGGGAACGAGAGCGGCGTGAAGCGCACGAAGCGGCAGCGGCGCTGAAGCTGGATGTCGGTCTTGACGAAGTCGACCAGCGAGGGCAGCCCGGACAGGATCAGCGACACCGGGTTCTCGGCGTGCTGCATCAGGTTCTTGAGGGTATCGGAGAGTTTCTGCATCTCGTGCGCGTTGTTGACACCCAGCGCATGCTGCATCTCGTCGATGTGCAGGATGCGCACCTGGCGCACGCGGAGCTGCTCGCGAAGGCGGGAATAGGCCACGTTCTCGCGGATGTCGCGCACCATGCCATAGCCGAGACCCTGGTTCATCACCTCCATGGCGAGCGCCCGCGGGGTGAAGGGCGACGGCGCCGTGATCGAGACGATCGGCACGACAGGACCCACAGCCAGGTTGCGCGGCTGGAGCTCGGGCTGCGAGGCGATCAGGCGGGCGATGGCCGCCGACTTGCCGGCGCCGCTGTCGCCGACCACCACGAGGGCGCGGCCCTCGACGCGCCGGCCGGAGACGTTCAAGCCATGCAGGTCCTTGAGGCGGGTGACCTCACCTTCGACCACGTCGTACATGCCCGTGCGGATGAAGAAGGCGTTGAGCCGATCGATGCGTGCGATGATGCGCTCATGCCCCAGATCGCGCAGGACACCAGCGGTGGACGGACCGGCGTCGACGGTCAGGTCGAGCACGGGCTCGGGCAGAACGCTGGCTGCGGACAGGCTGGGGTCGTCCTCGCGCAGAGGGATGATGTTGTCGGAAGCGGTGGTGGTCTTGGTCGTCATGGTGGTTTCGGTCTCCTGATGGCGGGTGGCGGGTGCAGTCGTGGGGGCAGTCATGGGCAGGTCTCCGGTGGAACGGGTCTTCATGGTTTGGTCTCCTGGTTGCAAAGGTTGTTGCGCGCTCACGGCTCGACACTCCACGCGCTGAGGTCGCTGTAGGGTGACGGCGCCAGGGCCTGCGCCACGACGGCGCCCGTGGGTTCCTCGCCGAGCAGCGGCTCGTCGCTCGCCGGCGTCGCGGCGCTCAGGCGGATGCGGAAATTGCGGAACAGATCGCGCTGGTCCCGCTCGATCTCCTCAGGCGTCGGCTGGAGCGGCGGCAGCCCGGCGCGGATGCGCGCCGCCTCGTGGATCCCGCGCACGTCGGCAATCGCCTGCTCGACGATGGGACGCACCAGTGCAGCCTCGTCCGCATGGCGCTGGCGCAGGCGCTTCACCGCCGCCACCCAGTCGAGGCGCGACAGCCCGCGGGCGAGCGGATCCACGCACGGCACCGAGATCCAGCTCTTCTCGTGCGTGAACACCGACACCGCGCCGAGATCGTCGAGATCAATGCGCACCCGCACCTTGCCCGAGACGTAGCGGCGCAGGACCTGAAGCTCCTCGCACTGGTAGTCGAGGCCGTGGAACGAGATGCCGTGGTTGCCGATGGCGAGCTTCTGCTCGGAGCCGAAGATGTGGCGCAAGCGGTCGGGGCCGGGCACCATGCGGCCGCAGCGCTCCCGCGACAGGCGGTTGAAGCAGTGCAGCGGCGTCTCGCCGTCGAGACCCTCGTGCGGCTTGTTGTGGTAGATGTCCAGCGCGCGGATCAGGGCGCGGTTGAGCTCGTGCTCTGTGAGGCAGGCATGCTCCGCTGGCTTGTACTCGCCCCGGTCCTCCGGGTTGTTGAAGGTGCGCCCGCTGGCATGAGCCAGGGTGTAGCGCTCCAGCGTCGGGAACACGCGTTCGATGGTGCCGCGCGCCTGCGGATGCCCGCCGGGGGTAAAATCATGCATGATCGCCAGATCGGCCGCGATCGCGCGGAAGAGCTCGTTGCGGAACCCGGGGCCGCGGTCGGTGAAGAGCTGGAACGGGCGTCCGCCCGGCCAGGGGCTGGCGTTGCCTGCTTCCCGCGCCAGCGCGGTTTTGTCGGAGAGCATCATGCGCAGACCTGCGATCGCGGTCTCGCCTGAGGGCTTGCCCAGCGACAGGTGCATCACGAGGATCACCCGGGTGGCGCAGTCGATGGCCACCGTGAGGGTGCACTTCTGCTTGTGGAGCGAGGCGCGCTCCTCGTCGCTCAGGTCCTCCCACAGTTTCGAGCCGGCGATCAGCGTGATGAGCGGCACCTCCCACTCGTCCATCTCGACGCGCTCGAACGGATAGGTTGCGTTTACGCCCTCGTGCACGGGATAGAACCGGGCCTTAGCATGGGCCTTGCCCTTGCGGGCGGCGAGCGTGGCGAAGCTGTCAAGGCGCTTGATGGCGCGATACAGGGCGGCCAGGCTCGGCGCCTTGAGCTGCTCGTCGCCCTCAAGCCCCTGCTCGGCGTTGATCGCCTTCACCCGCTCCACGAGCGAGACATGGACGTCCTTGCCGGAGGGGCGCGAGGACGCCATGTACTCGCGCGCGGCCGCGTTCAGAGCTTCTCGGATTTCCGGCACGAAGCGGTCACTGCGGTTGCCGCGCCGCTCGCCGAGTTCGGCCAGGGCGTCGCGCCCGCCCGTTTTGTACTGCTTGAGCCAGGTGCGCAGCGTGCGCGCGGCCGGCCTCTCGTAGGGATCCGGCTCGCCCGGGGCCGTCGCGGTCGGGTCGGCGGCGCGCTTCGCCCGCTCCTTCTCGGCACGGGACTGGCGGCCGCGCTTGGGTGGCGCGGGTGTCTCCTCGGGGGCCGGGTTGTCGTTCGCGAGATCCGCCTTAAGCTGCTGGACGAAGGCTGCATGGATCTGGGGGATCAGCACGTCCAGGCTCTTCGTGCCGGTGCTGACGCGGCGGTCTTTCGCGGCGCGCTCGAAGAACGACTGGCAGAAGTATTCCTTGTACAGCGTGCGCTTCTGCTCGTAGCGGGTGAGCAGAACCCAGGCGCGGCCGATCGCGCTCACGCCCCGGCCGGTGACGCGCTGGGCGGCGTTCTCGGGCGCGAAGTAGCCCTCCTCGATGAAGAGGCGCTTCAGGTCCATGAGCGCGAACAGTGCCGCGTGGGTGAAGGTCTCGTCGAGCTCGATCGGCCCGTCGAGGCGGCGCAGGGTGACATGGGTGGGGGTGTTGGCCACCTCGCGGCACGGGATGCCGTCGCGCAGGATGCGGTCGAAGCCCTCGGTGCGGAAGCGGCGCGGGGTCAACTCGGTGACGGCGTTGGCGATAAGAACAGTCATGGCGTCTCCTTGAGAGAAGGGGTCAGTGAGCGGTGGCGGGGGTGACGAAGGCGTCCGGCGAGATGCACACGGGCGCATGCAGCTTGAGCACGCCGTCGCCGATCAGGCAGACGATGGCGTTGAAGGCCTCCGGTCCCAGCCCGCTGGCGCGGGCGAGATCGCGGATCGGCACGGCTCCGGCGAGGGTGCGCACGAAGGCATGGACCGCCTCCACGTGCTCGGTGTCGCGCTGGCAGAACGCCTCGAAGATCAGGCGGGCGTTGGTGGCGCGCACCGTGGTGATGTGGGCCTCGGTGCGCAGCAGGAAGGTGTCGGCAAACAGCGTGCCGGACTGAGTGCGGATGCGCTCGAGGGTGTCCTCGATGCCGCTCGAGACGACATGGGCCTGAGGCTTGACCGCAATGGCGATGCGGCGTCCGTTGTGGAGCACGACGAGGAAGTCGAAGGTGTGCCGGCGGATCTCACCGTTCTCGCCGAAATAGAAGACGGAGCGGGGCTGGTCCCAGATCCACGCGACCTGTGGGTCGATGCGCAGCATGTACCAGAGCCGGCCCTCGAGCATGCTCTCGCACAGGACGATGCGGTTGGTGAGCGGGTCGACGAGGGTGACGTCGAACCTGCCCTTGCTCTCCGGGTGCGGGTCACGGCTGGCAAGCGAGAGGGCCGGCGGATGCCAGGCGGCGGGAAAGATACGGGTGGTGACCGGCGGGCGCTCGGAGGGTTGGGGCAGCTCCATGCGGGTTGCGCCGGGCGCGAGCGGATCGAAGGGAGTGGGGTTGGGGTTCTGGCGCATGAGCAAAGCTCTCCTGTGCTCCGGCGCGGTGCTCCGGAGCGATGGCTGGTGGAATGTGACGGAGGGCGGCCGGGGAGGGCCGCGTCAGGTCAGGCCGCTATTCGCGACGCCCGCAGGAGGCAGCGAGCGAAGCCGGGGCGCATGCCGCAAGGGCCCTGCGCCGTGGCGAGGCGAGGACGGTGGCCTGTCCAACGCGCACGCTCCCAACCGTAACCTCGGCAAGGGCCGCAGCGGTGGAGGAAGCGTGCAGGGAAACAGGGCGGGTCATCGGGGGCCTCGTTGATGTGGCGGCCGGCCTTTGCCAGGAATCCTCCCCTAGCGTCAACAAGGGCGGGCGAGTCCTTGGCAGGGCCGATCACGAAGAGTTCCAGGCCGACGTCACGAATGCTGTGCATCGCCGGATTCCCTTGATAAGCTTGGGTTTTTGGCGCGGCGGCGACGCGCACCTGCCGGCTTTGGGTGCTTCTCTCCGGGGTTGCCCGCGAGGACCGCATCGGGGCGATGCGCCTGCACGATGTCCTTGATCGCGGCGAACGCGATTTGCCCCTTGTCGGCAAGGGTTTCGGTGAGTTCCAGCAGCACCGCGCGATGGCCGGCAAGCAGGGATTCCGCCTGTTTCCGACAAAAAAGCAGAGTTTCCTCCACGCGGGCGCGTAAATCGGTGTCCGCGTTGAGCAGGGACAGGAAATCCCGGTCGTTGAGGCCGCCGCGATAGGCAATGGATTGGCCCATGCCGATGGAGGCTTCCATGGCGAGAGCCGTGCGGGTGGCGTGGTGCAGATCGGATCCCACACGGCCGCCTGAGCCGGAGCAGTGCTCGCCCAGCAGCAAGGTCTCGGCCGCCATGCCGGCGAGGAGCGCGGTGATGTCGCCGAGATAGGCCGCGCGGGTGAGCGGCACGGCCACCGAGCGGCCGAACATCGTCTCGCCGGCGGGCAGGCCGGGTGGTGCCTCGCGGAAGACCCGCGCCATCAGCGGCGGATTGCTCGTCTCGGACATGACCAGGCAGCCGACGAGCGCATGCGCCGCCTCGTGCAGGCAGGTACGGTGGTAGGCGTCCTCCGAGAGCGCAATTAGCTGCGGCGTCGAAGCATTCAGATCGTCGAGGGTTACCAGCCGCTTCTCCAAGCGTGCCTTGCGCCTAGCATCGCGCACGATCTTCTCGAGATCGGCGCCGGACAGACCCTCCAGCCGCCGGCTCAGGGGCATCAGGTCGGCGCCTTCGAGAAGCCCAGCGAGATGGAAGCGCAGGATCGCGGCGCGGGCCGTGGCATCGGGGAGCGGGATCGCGATCAGGCGTTCCAACCGTCCCGAACGCAGGATCGCGGGGTCAATCTTGTCGGGGTAGTTCGTCGCCCCGATGACCACGACGCCCTCGCGGCCGTCGGCGCCGTCGAGACATTCGAGGAAGCCGTTGACCACCTCGCGGCAATACTGCTCGTTGCGGGCATCAATGAATTGCGACCGGTTGCCGAAGCTATCGATCTCGTCGAGAAAAAGGATGCAGGGCGCGGTCCGCTTGGCCTCGTCGAAAGCCTTACGCATGGCCTTCAACAGATCCCCGAGGTGGCCCATAGCCTGCCAGCGGGCAAGCGAGTGGATGAAGATCGGCGCGTTGCAGGATCTAGCGATCGCCTTCGCGGCTGTGGTCTTGCCGGTGCCGGAGTTGCCGTGCATCACCGCGCCCTTGGGCATCTCGGCCCAGGTGATCTCCTTCGCCCGGTAAGCCAGCCAGTCGACGACGAGCGACTGCCCCCACTCGGCAACCTCTCCGAGACCGGCGAGTTCGGCAAGGGTCGGATCTGTCCTGGCATAGCGCACGGACTCGGTGGGAGCCACGGGGGCTTGCGCCACGCGACTCAAAGAAGCCAGCGCCCGGGATAGGCTGGCGCGGGTGCGCAAGGCCGCGGTGACCGCGGTGATCGACAGCCCGCTCACGTCAGGCAACTCATGGGCGGCCGGGGCCTGCCCGAAGAAGGCATACAGCATGCCGCGCAGGGCATGGGAGTCGCAGGGCGCGAGCGGCACCACTGCCTCCGCCGCCTGACGGAAGAAGGACGGGATGTCGGCGTCCGCGGTGGCCAACACCAGCACGCGGCGGTGCTTGGCCAGCAGCGCGGCGGCGTCGGCATCCGTCCACCGCAGCTTCTCCTCAATGGAGATGATCCTCACGGCATCCGCATTGCGGTCCTCGATGATCAGATCGAGGTTGTTCCATTCCCTGCGCGCCCGCAGCAGGAGCGTCTCGCTGGCTTCCTTGACGAGAGTGAGATCCTGGGCATGCCTCACGATGAGGGCGATTGCGCCGCTGCCGCCGCGCAGGAGGTTGTGCGCGCCGGCTTGGCGCACGGCGCGTACGATCAGATCCATGGCAAGACGCTTTGCCGGATCGGTAACGGGAGGCAGGGCCTGGCGCTTGCGATGCAACGGCTTGTCGGCGGAGTTGGGTTTTGGCGCGTGACGGAGGCGGCGGGATCGCTGCATGGACGGTCGGGAGGAAGAAGGCATGGATCATCGTTCAGGCGCGCGAGGCTGCCTGTCCTTGTAGGGTTCGGGATGGGGGATAAGGGGGAAGGGCGCGGGCCGGCACGATGCGGCCGGCCCGGCAATGGTGGGCTGTCAGCCCGCGGCCAGGCCGAGCGCGTAGAAGCGGTTGAGAGTGCGGGCGTAGCCGAGTTCGGGTGCGAGCACCCACAGGCCGCTCGTGACGGCGGGGCGCAGGTCGGCGATCTCGGGATGACCCTCGACGACGCCCGTCAGGCACGGCTCCGTCTGCAAGGAGAGTGTCCAGCCGTTGAGCAATGGAGCCCGGTCGAGAACGTCACGCCTGGGATGCAGGCCTGCCGCGATCGCCTCCATATCGGCGACGAGGCGCTTGAGGCGCGCGATCTCTGGCAAGAGCTGCGGCACGGGGCCGTCACGACGCACGATCATGCTCATGCCCGGTTCTCCAGCCAATCAGTCGCTGTCGGCTCGGCCCTTCGAATGCGGGTCCATGGATCGAGAGGGCCGGCATCGAGATCGGCGACGATGACGCCCTTCACGATCAGGGCGGCGAGCACTGCCACCGGTTGAGCACTTTCTCTCAGCACGTGTAGACAGCCAGTCACGGGCAGCGAGCCATACTCGTCGAGGCAGGCGAGCAACAGAACGCGCTCGTGTAGGGCAACCGGATGATCGGCGTAAGGAAGAAGCTCGTCACGGGCTTCCTGGCAATTGGGCAAAGGCCAGGGTTCGCCGTCGCGGCCTGCGACGGCGGGAGAGGGCATGGGCATGGTCAAAACACTCAATCTGCGGGGACGGCGCCCCTAGTGACGCTCAAGGTGCAAAAGACGATCCGCACCTTGCTCCTCCGATCCGTAAGTATCCGCCGGAGGCCTCTCAGGGCCGAGGGAATATTGATGGCGTCGGAAAGCCTTCAATTGTTAGGAGATAATTGATCCGGAAGGCAATACTCGGAAGAGGCTTAAAATCTGATGCGGTGATGGTGCCGACAATTGGGACATTCCGGCGGATAGAGCGCGAATTGTTGGCAAGAACATTGCATCATCCTGTGCGAATTCTTGCGCCTGCCACTTCGACGAGGATCCAATCCTTCCCAGGCAATTCGAGGCGCAGGATTCGTGGCGTGCGACCGTGCCGGTGCGGTTGGGGAAGAGCATCGCGACGATCGGCGCTCCCGCCGAATACAAGCGGAAAGCGACTCGTAAAGAAAGTTATCCCGGGGCTGACGCGATCCATGGTTAACATTTCTGCAAGTCCCTCGCTCGGCAGTGTTATTCGGCGTTTAGGGATGTGGATAATCGACAAGTGCGCAGGTGGCACGATGGGCGGGAATGGGGAGATCGAGAGGGTGTTGACCGGAGATCCAGCTTCGTCCCAGGTGCCCACGTTGCGTCATAGGGGGTGTGCGAGGCCGGCAATCTGGTCGGGCAAGGCCGCGGTTCGCACAACCTGCCAAGCCGCGTTGGCGCTATTTATCGCGAGTTTAGCCCAGTTTATTGAAGTTCGCTAAACCCGCCGGAGCGGCAACCGATGCCAAGCCCCCCTTTCGCAGTGATCAGGGTATGGTCACGCAACCCTCGCCCTGGAATGCCTCGGCGGCTGAACGCCAGGGCCGGTGTGGCCCTGGCTCAAGCGTATAGGGAAGGCTCAAGCTGCCTTCCTCGACCCGATCCTCAGCTTTGCGATGGGAGCGTGCTCCTCCTGCGGATCATCGTTCTCGTAAGCCTCGGTCATCTCCTTCGCCAAGTCCCGCATCCGCTTTTGCCGCGGCAGGTCACGCCACTCGGCATGCAGCCGCAGGGACAGCCGGATGTCCGACTTCACCGAGGCGGACAGGCCGGCGAATTCCTTGTTCTTCTCCAGCAGAGCGAGTTCGAGGTCAATGTCGGCTAGCATGCGCCCGTTCAGCAGCTTGCGGCCGCGGTTGAGATAAGTTTTGCGGTTGCGCAGAACCTGACCTTTCGCTTTCCTCGCCTTGGTCAGCCAAGTCACGAAGTCCGTCTCAATGGCTGGAATGCTGTGGCCCTCATCCCGTGCCTTGATGATGCGGCCGAGCGCTTCCGCCAGCTTCACCGGCACGGCATTGGCGATCATTTGGGCCTTGTTCTTCTTGGTCAGCCCACTCCAGTCCCAGGTCTTGGGGAAGCCCTGGATCAGGGAGAGCTCGTCGACGGAGAGCGGTGGCACATCCTGCCCACGGGCGAGATCCTTCGCATGCTTGATATAGCGGCTCGATGCCGGCTCGTGCGAGGTCGTGATGATTGTAGGACATGGCAGATCGATCGAGCGCACGCCAGGTTGTAGGCTGAACGGGCGCATGTAGTAGACGCGGGTTTCGGGCGGGGACTTGCTGTCACCCGGGTGTACGCCGACGTCGTCGCCGAGCAGGGCACGTACGCTCATCGGCTTGTCGCTGCGGGACTCCACCAAGGCGCTGTCGAGGAAGCCATCGGCTTCGTCCAACCTGCCGATGACAATGAAGCGGCGCCTGGCCTGGGCCACGCCGTAGAAGCTGGCATCGACGATCTGCTCGGTGAGGCCGTAGCCAGCCCGCTTGAGGATCTTACGTGCGCGCTGGTAGGCCTTGGACTTCTTGGCCTCCGGCACGTTCTCCATCAACAGCCAGCGTGGTCGCAGGGCCGCGACAAAGATGGCAAACGCCAGGGTCACGTCGGCGCGACTGCCCTCGATGCGCGAGCCGGCGGCAGAGAAATCCTGGCATGGAGGCGATCCAACAATGATATCGCACGACTTGGTGAGAGCTTCCGGCACCACCGCAAGCAGGTTGGCCAGATCGCCCTGGACGGCGTGCCGGCCCGGACGGGCGAGCAGCGAAGGCGTCTTGATGTTCTGGCGATAGATCTTGACCGCTTCGGACCAGAAATCGATGGCCAGTCCTATTTTGAATCCTGCCTTCCTCAGGCCCAGCGACATGCCGCCGGCCCCACAGCACACTTCGACTGCGTTCATCCTCAAAGCCCCCGAATTCTTCATTGTCGAATCATTCGCGTCTAGGATGTTTCCGTTACGGAAGTATTGATGGGTGCCGCAGCAAGGATCTGCGGGCACACACAACGGCGAAAGTCGCCTTCGGCGCCCATGTCCCCGCAAACAGGCCCGCAGTTCCCGGGGGGGGCTCAAAACAAGAACATTGCCCCTTGCAATCCAGGAACATGATCCTCATTTCTGGCGCTAGCGTAGCAATAGAGATGATCGGTTATGGCTGGCGGGGACGAACAGGTCGAAAGTTTTCTTCAGGCCCTTGTGGAGGAATTAGCGATACCGGAGACGCGGTATCAGCAGGCCGAGACCAGCTACAAGTCGTTGGGCGACTGGTTCCACCGGGACGACAGCCGCATCCGGGACTTCGATCCGGTCGTCTATGTGCAAGGCTCATTCCGGCTCGGAACGGCGATCCGTCCCATCAACGACGCCGAGGAATATGATGTCGACTCGGTATGCGAGCTGCGAAAGCTCTCCAAAGCTCACCTGAGCCAGTTCGAGCTGAAGCAACTGCTCGGGCACGAGGTTCATGCCTATCACGATGCCAAGGGCATGACCAAGCCCGTCCGCGAGGGACGGCGCTGCTGGATCCTCGACTATGCGGATGGCGCTCAGTTCCATATGGACATCGTCCCCGCGCTCCCGAACGGCGCCGAGCAGAAAATTCTCCTTGAACGGGCGCAACAGGATGCCCGATGGGCCCTGACCGCGATTGCGATCACGGACCGCGAGGAGCCGACCTACAGGTTGCGGACGCCTGACTGGCCCCGTTCGAATCCCAAGGGTTATGGTGAGTGGTTTAAGTCCCGCATGGCCGTCGTCCTGGCTCGCCGCAAGCGGATGCTTGTCGAGAGCCTCCAAAGCCGTGGCGTGAGGGCGAGCGTCGAGACCATGCCCGATTATCGCGTGCGCACGCCGTTGCAGGCCGCGGTGATGCTCCTGAAGCGGCATCGCGACAACATGTTCGTCCGCGATCCCGACCTGAAGCCGATCTCCGTCATCATCACGACCCTGTCGGCGCATGCCTATAACGGCGAGGAGACTATTGCTGGAGCGTTGCTATCCATTCTCGAGAACATGGATCGCTACATCCTTCGTAGCGGGACCAAGTACGTCATCCCGAATCCGAGCGATCCGCTCGAGAACTTCGCGGACAAGTGGGAGAAGGATTCTCGTAAGGCGCAGGCCTTCTTCCAGTGGCTGCGGCAGGCCCGTGAGGACTTCGGTCGAGCCGCTCGGGCGACAACGCTTCAAACCATGAACGAGGCCGTCTCGACCCGGATGGGCGCCGGTCTGACGGATCGCGCGGTGAAGCGGATCGGCGGAAACGGTGGCCGGTTGCTGCGGATGGCCTCGGTTGCTCCGGTTGCTGCAACCCCGGCCTTCGGCAATACACCCCGGGTGCCGTCGACGCCGAAGGGGTTCGCATGAGTTGGTGGTTCACAGACACGGCCCGTGCCAAGTCCGAACAGGCTGCGCTGGCGCAGTTGGATGAGCAGGTCGGCTGGCTGTCGGGTGTGACCTGGAGCATGGGGGATCACCTTCAGCTCAATGTCGAGTTCGATATCGAGCATGACGGAGAGGTCTTCGGCCTCTCCATGGCCTATCCGGCGACCTTTCCGGACACCCCGCCCATGATCAGCCCGCGGGACGGGAAACAGCTCTCCTGGCATCAGTACGGAGCCGGAGGTGAGCTCTGCCTCGAATTTCGGCCGGACAACTGGGATTCCTCGATCACCGGATCGATGATGGTAGAGAGTGCCTACCGCCTATTGTCGGGTGAACGGCCCATGGGAGACGACAGAGGCATCGTGCCGTCCGCTCACCAGGCTTCGATCGGGCGCGACCTGCGCGGCGAGACCATGAGGTTCGTGGTCGCCCGGGAGGCGATCGATGTTCTGAAGGACATTCCTCCCGAAGCGCCCCTGCCGATCGATGTCTGGGAAAGGATCGGGAAGCCGCTGTGGATCGCGTCTCTCGTCAGCATCGGCGACACCGGCGCCCCGCTCTGGGCGGGGGGCGCCCCGTGTCCGTCCGGATCCATCAAGGCAAAAGGATTCGTTCTGCGCACCTCCCGGGATGTGGAGCGGTTTCGCGGCAATGCCGATGGTTTTGCCAATAATCTGCCTGCCGAGTTTCCGGAGCTTGCCGAGCGGTTCCCCGAGAACCCATTCACCGGCTACGTCCTGCTGGGTGAAGGTGACCGGTGGATCGTGCTCTATCTCTTTGCGTATCAAGACAAGCAGACGGTCTTCCCGTATAAGGTGATCGTGGCGCCCGAGACGGCGGGGCGGCTTCCGCCCGGCCACGCCGCGCTCGCCAGCAAGCGCGTGGCGATCGTCGGGTGCGGTTCCGTCGGGTCGAAGATCGCTGGCATGTTGGCCCGCTCCGGCGTTCGCCGTTTCACGTTCATCGACGACGACGTCTTCTTTCCGGCCAATCTCGTCAGGAATGAACTCGACGCGCGAGCCATCGGGCTGCACAAGGCCGAAGCCTTGACGAGCCGTCTCGAGGACATCGCCTCGGATATGGATATCACGACACGGCGCGTCGCGCTTGGCCAGCAGGAAAGCGCCGGGACCACCGAGTGGGTCATGGAAGACCTAACCAAGGCCGACCTGCTGATCGACGCGACTGCCGATCCGCGGGCGTTCAACCTGGTCGCTGCGGTCGCGCGCCGCCACAGGAAGCCGATGGTCTGGTGTCAGGTCTATGCCGGAGGGGTCGGTGGGCTCGTGGCCAGAGCGCGGCCGGACATCGATCCGCCGCCGATGCAGGCCCGTGGTCAGATCCAAGCGTGGTGCGACAGCCAGAACATACCCTGGACGGGATCCGCGGAAGCGGATTACGGCGCGCGGTCCGGCAGTGGTGCGCCGCTGATTGCCGACGACGCCGACGTCAGCGTCATCGCTTCGCATGCAGGCAGGATGGCTTTGGATATCCTGACCCGGGATCATACCATCTTCCCATCCTCCGCCTACCTGATTGGGCTGGCGGCCGAATGGATATTTCAGGCGCCGTTCGATACGTGGCCGATCGAGCTGCATCCGGATGGGGAATGGGGCAACCCGCAGGGAGCAGCGTCGACAGAGGATCTTATCGACCTGATGACGACGCTGTTCCCGACGGGCGGCCAAGAGTGATCCAGGTCTCCTTGCCATTGCCGATACAGGACCGCATGCAGCAGGCGCTCAGGCGCGCGCGGCGGCGCGAGATCGGCGGGATCCTGATGGGACGGCAGATCGCCGGCGGACAATTCGAGGTCGTCGACTTCTCGCTGGACGAACTCTCAGGAGAACGCGCGCACTTCGTCCGCGATGGCGAGCATCACCGCGAGGCGCTGGAGCGCTTCTTCGAGCGAACGGGCCATGAGTACCAGACGTTCAACTACCTGGGCGAATGGCACTCGCATCCTGGTTTTCCTGCGGCGCCAAGCCTGACCGACCTACGGTCGATGCAGGAACTCGTTGAGGGCGAGCGCGAGATCGATTTTGCCGTGCTGCTGATCGTGAAGCTGGGGATCGCCCGCAGGTTCATCGCATCGGCAACCCTGCACAGGCGCGGACATACGCCTGCCCCCATCCGATTGATTTTAACTGAAGAGAGCCACCCATGACGCGGGATACCCTTGACTTCGCCATCCGCTCGGCCGTGGCGTGGTTGTTCCGTTCCAGGAATGCGGAGAGCTGGATTTTCCGCGGTGCTGTGACCGTGCTCGTGGTCTTGCACGGGGCGAACTGGTTCTTCAGGTACAATGGATCATTCGAGGGACGTCCCGTCTCCGTCGAGTTTGGGACGGCAGGAGTGATTCCCGAAAGCCTTCTCTTAGGCCTGTCAGGGCTGTGCGCCCTGCTGATGGCTGGGGCGGCCGGGTGGGCATGGACGCGATACGCGGCCGAGCAGCGCAGGTTGTCGCGCAAGAAGGTATTCGTGATCGAGGGGCGCGGGTTGCGGGACGATGACGGCTCGCCCTTGCTGGCTGCCGTTCCCGAGACGATCCCCGGCACCCGGGTCCCCTATCTTCTCGACCTTCGCCAGCGCAAGGACGGCGTTCTCGTTGAGCCGGACGACCTGCTCCGGCCGGTCGAGGCTATGAGGATCTGGCTTCACCAGATGCAGAAGGGCAACGACCGGAGCGACCTCACGACCGTCTATGGTGGACTGACGGCCGTTCCCTTGACCTTTCTGACCGGGGTACTCCTGGACGACGAGGGCGACATCGTCGTCATGGATTGGGACCGTACGAGCGAGCGGTGGAAATCGCTCAATGGACCCGACGATACGATGCGGTTCGAGGTGTCCGGACTGGAGATGGCCGCTGGTGCCTCGGAGGTCGTGCTTGCGATTTCCCTGTCGTACCCCATCCTTTCGGACAATCTGGAGACCACTTTCGCGTTCCCCGTGATCCGGATGACCATGCCGGACCTCCAATCATCTCATTGGTCGCAAGCCAAGCAGGCAGCGTTGGCGGATCAGTTTCTGGGTGCGCTGAAACAGCTCGAAGGTTTGGGCGTTCACCGAATTCATCTTGTGCTGGCTGCGCCGAACAGCGTCGTCTTCAATTTCGGACGACGGTACGACAGGAGAAATGTGCCTGCGGTGACGGTCTACCAGTTCGAACGCGCCCAGGATCCTCGGTATCCATGGGGAATCGAAATGCCCGTTGGCGGGTTCGATAGCGCTCGAGTTGTGTATACGACAAGTTCCGTACCCGCCTCGCCATGATATGCTGCGACTGATCTGCATGGCCGTCGTCGGCGCGCCATTATACGTCACGAACCGGCTACGACCCTAAACGCCACAGGACCTGACTTCCCGCGACTGCACTAACCTCCGCATACAGTCCGGCGGCATCTACGCTTGAGAATTCGAGAGAGACGGTCGTGAATCGAAGGTGCGGAGTGACAGGCGGCACGTGTTCAACAGCACCCTTACAGCCTCTGACGTAGCAGTGGCTGGATAGGGTCTGGTTTACCTGCTCGAGGATCGAGTTCAGGCGGTCCTGCTGATGGACTTCTCGTCCAAGTGCTTGCCGACTGGTGTCTGCCCCTCTCTGGCTATCACTTGTACAACCCGAGTCGCCAGCACCCCACGGCGACCTTCATCCTGCTCGGCCATGCGCTGTAGTATCGAGCGCCGAAGCCTTCATCATTCCACCGCCGGATATCTCGCTATGGTTGCGAAGGGATTGAGCCAGATCCGAAGAACGGCCTCTCTTGGCAGACCTGCGATGTAAGAACTTGGTCCGCTTCGACACTGGAGAGCCGACGTTCGTTGATTGGTCGGGAGGTGAAATTTTGACCCGAGGGCGACATTCGGGATGTCAACTGGGGTGCCTCACGGAGCCCCTCTACGGATGATGATACGCTAGGGAGCAACCGTATCGGAAACAGAGCGGCCCAGGTTGTCCACGTGACCGCCGAGGGACTGCCGTGTCCGGGGATCGACCACTGCCAGTGGCGCGGACACCGCCAGGCCTGCCGCCGTTCCAGCCACGCTGGCCGCCCCCGTGGTCACCTGGATGATGCGGTCGCCCAGCCCGACCCGGGAGTCGGTTACCGTCTGACCTGCGGCCAGGCGCTTGCCGATGAGTTGCACGACCTCAGGGCTCTCGGCGAACTTGCCATGGTTGAGGGCGTCGCCTGCCTTGAGCTTGGTGAGGTCGAGGACCGTGACATTGGCCTGTTCGAGCTGTGTCCTGAACGGCTCCTGATCGGGATTGATCGCGCCCAGGCGAGCCTCGCTGCCCCACACCCGCCGGGAGACGGCGAGCGCCCGATCATCCTGCGATACGAACAGGGTGAAGGCGGGTCTGTTTGTCCTGGGGCCCATGTCGATGATCGCCTCTCGGGCAAGATCGACGTCGACGTCGGGCGCGGCGAGCAGGACGTTGCGGATCTTCGGCGCGACCCGGCCATCCCGGATGGCCATCTGGCGCAGGGTCTCAAGAGCGAGCGAGTTGCCCATGGAATGCGCCAGGATCGAGATCTCGCCAACGGCCGGATCGCGGGAGATCGCCTTCAGCAGGCTTTCCAGGGCGTTGCGGGAATAGGCCGTGCTCTCGCGGTCGTAGCCGTAGGCCAGCACGCTGCCCCGCGAGGGCCAGGTGAACAGGATGGGCACCACGGGGGCGTGGGAGTCGTGCACGATCTGCGCGAAGCGGAACACGGAGTCGTCGAAGCGGTTGTTGAAGCCGTGGATGAACACCAGCACCTGCCGCTTGGGAGTGGTTCGCAGGGTCCGGTGGAACCAGGCGAGCGCCTGGTTGCGGTCGATCACGTCGGCTTTCAGCGTCACGAACTCCGTGGCCGGGTTGCCCGGTACCTGTCGCGGCCACTGCACCTCGCCGATCTGCCGCGCGTTCGGCGGCGGGACTGAAACCGTGATGTTGGCGAAGGCTGGCGTCATTCCACGGTCGCCCGAGAACATTTCCGCCGGATCGGCCTGCTTGCGCGTGGTGGCGACGAGCATGTCGACCTGACTCGCGCCGGCGACGGTCCCACTCACCGGGACCATTACGCCCCGGAGGCTGGCGCAGGCACCGAGAACGGGGCCGAGGGCCATGACCATGAGGAAACGAGCGATAGGAGGCCGGAACGCCCGTCTCGCTTCTGATCGTAACATCGCGGATCCCTAATCCCGGGCAGCGGGAATATGCACGTTACCAGGTTTTGGTGTGGAGGGGGCAGTCCATTCAACCCGCCTGTCCTTCGGGTGGAGGCGGCTTGACGAGCTTGAGAGCCTGATTGGCCGCCACCGGTGCGGCTTCTTCGTGCCCAGCCACCTGGACAGTGGGGACGGCAAACCGGATGCCGTTCTCGTCGAAGGCTTTCTTGATCAGCGCCAGGGCTCTGCGGCGGATGACGAACTGCTCGCCGGGCTTGGTCATCATCTTGAGCCGGATCTGGATGCCATAGTCGCCGAACTGCTCGACGCCCTGCATCTTGAGCGGCTCGATGATGTGGGGCGCGAACTCCGGATCCTCCGCCAGATCCTTGCCGATCTGCTTGATCAGCTTCTTCGCCTTGTCGAAGTCGGAGTCGTAGGCCACGCCGACGGTGAGCTTGTCGATCACCCAGTCGCGGTGCTCGTCGCGCTCGTGGCCGTAGTGGCGCTCGCCAAGTCCCTGTCGCCGGCGCTGGAGGCGGGACTGGATCGGCTCGGCGTGCCCGAAGCCGTGCTGGGGATCGTCATCGCGGCCGTGGTGCTGCTGCCCGAATGCCTGGCGGCGCTCCGGGCAGCCCAGGTCAACCGCTTGCAGACCAGCCTGAACCTGGCGCTTGGATCAGCCCTTGCGGCGATTGGCCTGACGATTCCAGCGGTGGTCACCGTCTCCCTCTTTCTCGACCAGCCTTTGGAACTCGGGCTGGGGGACAAGGATCAACTCCTGCTGGCGCTGACGCTTCTGATAGGCGTGATCACGCTGGGTACGGGCCGGACCACAGTGCTTCAGGGCGCAGTCCACTTGGTGATCTTCGCCGCGTTCCTATTCTTCGCCGTGGTTCCGTAAGGCTCCTCCTGGGCTCGGAGGAGGATGCCGCCGGCCAAATCGCCACCTCGATCTACGGTTCGACTAGAGGCCGCATTGGCCTCTTGGCCGTCGTTCACCGATCTCCAAACGCTATGGCCTGACCGGGAAGACGGTCTTCCAGTCCCGTTTCATGTCGACGACGGTCCATCGGTCTACCGTCGCGGCATCGAGCGCCTTGTCGAGTTTGCCCACGTGCGCCTGGCGATCGTAGGCATATTCCCGCTCCGCATCCGTGTGATGCACCACGACGCCGAGCGTGCGCTTGCCCGCCTCGGTCGTCCATTGCAGCATCTCGAGGTCGCCATCAGAGTTCCCGAAGGCCGCGACAGGCCGGCGACCGACCACTTGGTTGATGCCGACGGGCTTGCCAGGGCCGTCGTCCACGAAGTCGACCTGAGGCATGCGGAACAGGATGGGTTTGCCGTCACGACGCTCAAACCTCGTCACGATGCGGGACCCGATGACCTGCTCCGACGGGATGCCGTAGCGCTCCTCCGCGAAAGCCCGGATGAACTCGGCTCCGCCGCCGGATGCGATGTAGGTCTTGAACCCGTTGGCGCGCATGTAGGCGAGGACCTCGAGCATGGGCTGGTACACGAGTTCGTCGTAGCGGCGGCCGAAGCG
Source organism: Microvirga sp. (assembly GCF_014699075.1). GTDB lineage: Bacteria > Pseudomonadota > Alphaproteobacteria > Rhizobiales > Beijerinckiaceae > Microvirga. Next base: position 54,854 of record NZ_JACXAB010000004.1, read on the forward strand.
GGGGTGCCTGGCGGTCGCGAGCCACTCCTTGACGCCTTGCCGGAACTCCTCCGGCGTCATGCCCGCATGCGTTGCGGCGACAATCGCGACAGCTCCCTTCTCACCGGCCGCCCCGAGCGCCGCCATGTCGCCTTCGAGCACGGCCTTGAAGGGCTGCGTGTCCTTCCATTCCGGATGCTGCGGAGCCAGCGCCTTGACCCGATCGAGCGCGTAGGCGAACTGCACGTAGATCGGCTGCTCGATCCACAGCGTCCCATCGTTGTCGAACGTGACGATCCGCTCCGGCGGCGGGACGAAGTCGGGGGACCCTTCGCGGGTCACATCGGTAACGAAGGCGACGATCGCCTGTTTCGCTGGGCCGTCGTTCCACGACGGTAGCGGATCGGTCTGGGCAGCCGCAGCCGAGAACCATGCGACGACCAGGGTCATGGCCCCGAGGCGGGCGAAGCGGATATACATCGATGACTCCTCTAAGTTGCCGGGAGCGGGATTGGAAGCGGAGCGCCGCCTGAGCGATCCGTCAGCATCCCATGCAGATGCCCTTCTCGACCTCCCGGTCGATCCGTCGGTTCTGACGCTCCATCTGCTTGAGGGCGTCGGCGTCGTTGGTTGAGAATTCGTTCCGCGGCTGCGTAACCGCCTCGCGCTCAAGGGCTCGCTCCGACGGGATCACGATCTCGCCGTTGCGCAGGACTGGCCCGCGATCTCGATCTTGAGCCAAGCCTGCCGCTGTCGTCGTCAGCATACTGAATGCGGCGAGAAGTATGATGCGTTTCATGGTCAATCCTCCTGCTTACGACTTGCGAACGGCCGGACTCAACTGGCATGGACGCGTCCGCTGACCCAGTCTCCAGCGGACTTTCCACCGCTCGGGTCATACTGTAGGGAGGACCATGCGAGGCACGGTCCTCCCAGGTCACATCAGTTGCCCGAGGGCATCGGCACATTGACGCCTTCCTTGGCGAGCACCTCGCGGACGGTCTGCAAGCGCTCGTAGTCGGAGAGCGTGATCGGGCCGGTGTAGCCGTAGCTCTGCACTTTCCGCGGCGGATACTCGACGTAGGTCTTCATCACCTTCTTGAGTTCCTCCTCCATGACCACGCCCATCCAGGTGCGTTCGGTGAAGTTGTTCATGAAGATGTCGTACCGCTCCTGCGGATCCTGAAAGAGGTCAAAGACCTGCGGGACCGTGGCGACGTACTTGCTCGCCCCTTTCCAGCCGAGGTTGGTGTCGACTGCGAGCCCGCCGGTGGAGGCACCGTCGTCGCCACGCAGGTTGAACAGGAACTTGTAGTTGTTGACACGAACTGCGCCGGGCGACAACTCGTTCTCGGTGAAGTAGAACCATGACTTCCGCGGCGACTGGCCCGTCCCGAACAGCACCGGCGTCATGTCCTGGCTGTCGAAGATGATCGGCTGGTTCTCGCGGTCCCTCTCCGGCAGCTTCGTGCCCGCGACGGACGCAAAGGTCGCCATCAGGTCGAGACCGCCGAGGATCTCGTGGTTCTTCGTGTCGGGCGCGATCCTGCCAGGCCACCATGCTATCGCCGGCACGCGGTTGCCACCCTCGCGCAAGGTGCCCTTGGTTCCACGGAACGGGGTGTAGCCGGCATCGGGATACACGTCCTGCCAGGCGCCGTTGTCGGTGGTGTAGAAGACGAGCGTGTTGTTGCCGCCGACCTGGCGGATCTTGTCCATGATCCGTCCGATGCGGGCATCGAGTTCCACCACCGAGTCGGCGTACTTGCTCTTGGACAGCGACTTGTGCTCGAACTCCGGCGCCGGCATGTTGGGCTGGTGCACCTTCATGAAGTTGATGCTCATGAAGAACGGGTCTCGCGACTGCGTGGCCCGGTCGAGGTAATCGAGCGAGGCCTTCTCAACGTACTCGTCGAAGAACGGGATCCCGACGACGCCCTCCTTGCCGTTGATCACGGGCGTGTTGACGTACTGGCCGTTGACCTTGAACTCCTCGCGTGCCGGCTGCCCGGCATTGCCCGACAGTGCGCCCTTCGTCACCCGTTGGAACGTCGCCCGCAGCTCCGGGGGCATGTCCGGGAACCAGGTCGGATCGGCGTAGGTGTAAGCGTTGAGGTGGTAGAGGCCGCAATACTTCATCTCGTCGTAGCCCTGGGCGTTCGGCAGGGCATAGTCGGCCTCGCCCAGATGCCACTTGCCGGTGAAGAACGTCCGGTAGCCTGCCTGCTTGAGAACCGAGCCCAGGGTCCACTCGGCCGCCGGCAGGCCGCCGCCCTGGCCCTGGAACGCCACGGTGGTCATGCCGCTGCGGTTCGGGATCCGCCCTGTCTGCATTGCGGCCCGGCCCGGCGTGCAGCTCGGCTGGGCGTAGAACGAGAAGAAGGTCATGCCCTCGTTTGAGAGCCGATCGATGTTGGGCGTCGGCATGCCGCGTCCGGGACCGCCGCCGTAGGGGCCGAGATCGCCGTAACCCGTGTCGTCGGAAACGATCAGAACGATGTTGGGCTTCTGCTGCGGGGCCTGGGCGACGGCCGGGACAGCCATGCCCGCCGAGACCAGGGCCGTGGCCCCGAACAGGGCAGCCTTGGCCCGCATGCGCCGGAGGCGGAAACGTCCGCCGGGCATTTGTGAGGACGCACGATCACTGGTCATGGGATCTTCCTCTCTCTGATGATGCAGCGAAAGCCGACATGGCTTGTCGAGGTGTCGACCGGCTGCGGGTGACGCGCTGCCGGACGGTAGCGGCGGCAGTAATTGGGCGCGCAGAGATGCGAGCCGCCCTTCAGCACCCGGCGCGGGATCCTCGTCTCAGATTGGCAGGGGTCAAAGCTCTGGCCCTCATGACCACCGCGCGGGTTCTCGGGAATGCAGCAGGCCTTCACGGCATCGGCCGGGTGCTTTGGCGTGTAGAAGTCGCTCGTCCATTCCCAGACGTTGCCGATCATGTCGTAGAGGCCGTAGCCGTTGGGCGGAAAGGCAGTGACGGGCGAGGTGCGCTCGAAGCCGTCCTGCGCCAAGTTCTGGAACGGGAAGGCGCCCTGCCAAGTGTTGGCCATCTGGCGCCCGTCCGGCGTGAATGCGTCGCCCCAGGCGAACTCGGCACTATCGAGACCGCCGCGGGCGGCGACCTCCCACTCGGCCTCGGTCGGCAGGTCCTTGCCGGCCCAACATGCGTAGGCGAGCGCGTCCGCGTACGTCACGTGCACGACGGGATGGTTGTCGAGGCCGTGGATATTGCTCTTCGGACCGTAGGGGTGACGCCAGTCGGCGCCCTTGAGCAGGGTCCACCACTGTCCCCAATTCCGGAGATCGACCGGATGATCCGGCGGCGTGAAGACGAGCGAGCCCGCGTACAGCATGTGGGGCAGGGCGCCGGGATAATCCTTGGGATCGGGGCGCTTCTCGGCAAAGGTGACATGCCCGGTGGCCCGGACGAAGTCGCGGAACTGGCGGTTGGTGACCGGCGTCGGGTCGATCCGGAACCCGTCAATCGTGACGCGGTGGACTGGCGCCTCCTCGGGATAGTGCCGGTCCGAGCCCATCCGGAACGTGCCGCCGGGGACGCGGATCATGTCGGCGTACGAAGGGTCTGTTTTCCCGTGGCTATGACGATGGTGGAGTGTGGCCTGCGGCATGGGCGATGCTCCCGTCCTCGCATGGCCGCAGTATCGTGCAACGCCCGGCCACCGGCTATCAGGGTCTATCCTGAAACTGATGGAGGCAGACCCTGATTTGGTCCGCCCACCCACAGCGGTGGCTGGAACCCAGCCCGAATGGCGTCGGTCGGGTGCTTGGCTCGCGGGTTCATGGCGATCCCGGTCGACATCGCACCGGCTCAGGGTTTAACCTATGTTGTCGGAGCGAGGATCCCGTCGCGGCCTCGCTCCCGTTGCGTTGCCCTCGCGGCCGGAGGTCGCCGTCATGAGTGATGGCACCGTTCCGATGGTTGCGCGCTCGCTTCCGGGCCTGCCGTCCCGTCTGCGGGGCCGGGTCGTCCTGACCTTCGCAACCGTCATCCTGGTCACCTGCGTCGTCGCGGCGGCGCTGCTGCTCACGAACGCCCTGCATGAGCGCCAGCACATCCGGGAGCGCGTCCTGGAGACGGCGATTGCGCTGTCCTTCGGGTTCGACCAGGAGGTGGCGGCCGGCAATTCCCTGCTGAAGGGCTTGTCCTCGTCGCCGGCCCTGAAGTCCGGCGACGCCAAGGCCTTCTACGACCAGCTCAAGGCGACGCCGATCCCTGACGGCTCTTGGCTGATCCTTCAGGATCTGGACGGGCAGGTCGCCAACACCCTCCGGCCATTCGGGGCGGCGCTGCCCCGGCACCGGGATTTCCCGACCTATCCGGAGGCCATCAACCGGGTGCGGGAGCGCGGGTGGACGGTGTCGGGCCGGATGGCGAGCCTCGTGAAGCCCGGGACGACAATCATCGCGCTCAGCCTGCGGATCAACCACGACGACGGCACGATGAAAGGCTTCATCACCACCGTCCTGTCGCAGGACCGCCTCGGAGCCATCCTGGGTGGCCAAGACGTTGCCGAAGGGTCGACGCGAGGCCTCTACGACCGCAAGCTCCAGCCGATCGTGACCACGAGAGGGGCCGAGACGTCATCGCGGATTCCCATGCCGGGCGCCCTCGCGGCACGGCTCGCCGCCAACGGGAGCGAGACGGTCGAAGGCTTCATCGAGGACGTAGACGAGCGCGGAGTTCCGGTCCTGGTCGCATACCGAAGTTCCGGGGCAACGAACTGGACGACCGTGGTCGCGGTCCCGCTCTCCCTCGTCAATGCACCGGTCACTGGCGTCCTGCGGCAGATGGCGGGGATGGCGGCTTTCCTGCTTCTGGCCGGGGGAGCGGCGGCCCTGTTCACCGCTCGCCAGGTGGAGCAGCCGCTCCGGACACTGTCGGATCAGGTCGCCGGCGCAAAGAGACAGGTCAACGAACTGTCGGGCCAGTTGCTCGCCCTCCAGGAGGAGGAGCGGCAACGCATCGCCCGCGAGCTGCACGATTCGACGGCGCAGCACTTGGTGGCGGCGAACCTCGGGCTATCAGGCCTTGAGGGAGCAGTCGTGGCGACTCCGGCATCCCGCTCGGCGTTCGCGGAGATCGAGAGACAACTCGGTGAGGCGCTGAGGGAACTGCGCATCTTTACCTACCTGCTGCATCCACCAAACCTGGCGAAGGACGGTCTTCAGGCCACGTTGCGGGATTTTGCCGAAGGCTTCGCGGGGCGGGCGGGCCTCGTCGCCCGGATCCGCATCCCGGAAGAGGTCGACGAGCTGCCGCTGGACCTCCAGCGGGCGATCCTGCGCGTGGTGCAGGAGGCGCTCACCAACGTGCATCGACACGCCGGCGCCTCGCACGTGTCGGTCAACGCTCGGATCATGTCCGGTCGCCTGATCGTTCGTATCCGCGACAATGGTCATGGGATGGCAGGTGCGGTCCGGCCGGATGGACCGATACGGCTCGGCGTCGGCGTTGTGGGCATGCGGGCCCGCTTGGAGCAGTTTGGCGGCGATCTGATGATCCGCTCCGGCCGGAGCGGCACCTGCGTCGTCGCGCTGGTCCCGGTCACAAGGGCTGGACGGGCGCTGCCACGGGCTGGGCGTCTGCGGATGCAGTGGCTGTCGGACCCGACCGAGGCGGATGGCGAGGTCCGCTCCTGAAGTTTCAGGGTCTGCCCCTCATAGTTTCAGGGTTTTGCGCAGGTGAGCGAGGCGGCCGGGAGGTGTATCCTACCCTAAGACTCGGGCTGACCGGAACGACCGCTGGCACCGGGCCGCGGAAGAGAGGCTCGCCATGACGCGCATCCTGATCGCTGATGACCACGATGTGGTCCGCTCCGGCGTCCGGGCGATCCTGGAAGGGCATGAAGGCTGGGAGGTGGTCGGCGAGGCTCGGGACGGCAAGGAGGCCATCGACCAAGCCCTGGCCACCCGGCCGGATGTCGTGGTGCTCGACTACAGCCTGCCGCTGGTGAACGGTATCGAGGCCACCCGGCAGATCCGGGGGCGTGTTCCGGGCGTGGAAGTCCTCATTTTCACCATGCACGACACCGACAGCCTGGTCCGCGACGTTCTCGAAGCAGGTGCCCGGGGGTTCCTGCTCAAGTCCGACGCCAGGCAGTTCCTGATCTCGGCAGTGGAGAGCCTGGCCGCTCATAAGCCGTTCTTCACGGGCAAGGTCTCCGAGGCCTTGCTTGAAACCTACCTGTCGAAGGGCATTGCAGACCAGTCGGCGCTCAGCTCCCGCGAGAAGGCCGTGGTGCAGCTCATCGCCGAGGGCAGGACCAACAAGCAGATCGCGGACATCCTCAGCATCAGCACCAAGACGGTCGAGACCCATCGCGCTGCGGCCATGGGCAAGCTCAACCTCGACACGACAGCGGCGCTGATCCGCTACGCGATCCGCAACAAGCTGGTGGAGTGCTGATCGTGGTCATTGATTGCAGCATGCCTTTGATTACCGGCCGGACTGACAGGTCGGTGGGCGAGGTACGGACCACTGGACGTCGAAGATCATGGTGGTGTGCCGATGGTCTCCTGCTGCCATGCACCGCCCTGAACCACCACCACTCGCAGAGGAGGTTGCCATGAGAGCATACTGTTTAGGGATCGCGTTGCTGGTCCCAAGAGCTTGTCTCAGCCCCGCCGCGGCCCAACAGGTTCCGCGGCTCGACATCGAGGCGACCTGTCGGGCCGCGCCGCGCCTGCTTGCGGAGGATGCCCCCCGTACGAGGGCTGCATGCGGGACGAGACGGACGCCGAGCGCGAGCTCAACACGATGTGGGGCAGTGCGGCCGCAGCCCACCGCGAAAGGTGCGCGGGGGAAGCCCAGATCGGCGGCTCGCCCAGCTACGTCGACATGCTGACCTGCCTTGAGATGGCTCAGGGCGCCGCGTCGACGAAGCCGCGCCGACAGCGCTCTCCGTGATGCGATCTCGCCCGATCCTGGTTCGGCCCGAAGGGAAAGCCATTACCACGACGACCCACCATCGCCCATGAGGATCTGCAACCCGTCAAACCGCTGAGCGCGGCGGAGCAGGCCATGAAGAACCGGGACATGTCTTCGAGAGGAGATCCAGGATGAACCCATCGCTCAATCCCGCCGCCCCCCATCATCTGCCGGCGTTCATCGTCGGCCCTGGCGAGACGGACGTGTTCATGGTGGCCATGGCCGTGGTCCTGATCGTCGCCGTGATGGCCGTCGGCCTCCTGTTCCTCCGTCTGCACACGCTCCCCGAGCGGATCGCCCATAAAGGCCACAAGCTCCAGTTCGAGATCGTCGCTGTGCTGGGCCTGCTGGCCCTGTTCACGCATATCCACGCCTTCTGGGTTGCCGGCCTGCTGCTCGCCTTGATCGACATCCCCGATTTCGGGTGGCCGCTGCGCCGGATCGCCGGATCGCTGGAGAAGATCGCCGACATCCCACCCGGCAAGGGCGCCGACGGCGAGCCCGACGGAACTGTGACCGACCATGCCTCGGACGAAGGCACGGCCGAAGTGCCGAAGATCATCACTCTCTCCCGCATGCCGAAGGAGCGGACCGATGCTTGAACTGCTACTATGCTCGGTGCTCACGATCCTGCCGGATTATCTCTATCGCCGCTACCGCCAGGGAAAGCGGCCTGGTAAGGAGATCACGCTCTACTCGGTCTGGTTCGAGCTGCGGTGGGGCATCGTTGCCTGCCTGATGCTCACGGTGGGGCTGATCACGGTCATCTTCTACAATCATCCCTCCACGACCAGCGCCACCTTGTACTACCGGACAGTTCCGATCCTGCCGGAAACCAACGGCCGCGTCGCCGAGGTCTATGTCGATGGCGTAAGCGGTGAGGTGAAGCAAGGCTCGCCGATCTTCCGGCTCGACAGCGCGACCCAGGAAGCGGCGGCGGAGGCGGCCCGGCGCAAGATCGCCGAGGTCGATGCTGCTCTGGTGGCGGCCAAGACCGATGTTCTGGCGGCGGAGGGAAAGATCCAGGAGGCCCGGAGCGACCATCAGCAGGCGGTGGACGAACTCCAGACGAAGCAGGAGATCTATCGGCGCAACCCAGGTGCCGTCGCGGTCCGTGACATCGAGCGGCTCCAGGTTGTTGTGCAGGGACGCCAAGGCGGGATCGATGCCGCCACCGCCGCAAAGAGCGCTGCCGAGGCGCAGATCTCCACCCTCCTGCCGGCCCAGAAGGCCAGTGCCGAAGCCGCATTGGCTCAGGCCGAGGTGGAACTTCGGAAGACCATCGTCCGCGCGGGCGTGAATGGGCGGGTGGAGCAGTTCACGCTGCGGGTGGGCGACATCGTTAATCCGTTCATGCGCCCGGCCGGGATCCTGATTCCGGAAGGCGCCGGGCGCAAGGCCATCCAGGCGGGCTTCGGGCAGATCGAGGCGCAGGTCATGAAGGTCGGCATGGTGGCGGAGGTCACCTGCATCTCGAAGCCCTGGACCGTCATCCCCATGGTCGTGACGCAGGTGCAGGACTTCATCGCCGCCGGGCAGTTCCGGGGCGGCGAGCAACTGCTCGACCCGCAGCAAGTGGTGCGGCCGGGCACCATTCTGGTTTTCCTTGAGCCGCTCTACGAGGGTGGGCTGGACGGCGTGACGCCTGGCAGTTCCTGCATCGCCAACGCCTATACTAGCAACCACGATCTGATCGACTCCGGCCAGGTCGGCGCCACCAGGGGCCTGGTCCTTCACGCGGTGGATGCGGTCGGCATCGTGCATGCGATGATCCTGCGCATCCAGGCGCTGGTGCTGCCGATCCAGACCCTCGTGTTCAGCGGGCACTGACGCCTTCGCGATCCGGAGCGGCCCTATTCCTGGCGATGTTCCCCTCGAGCGCGCTCACCGGCCAATCGATGGTAGTCAGCTACGGGTGGCTCATGCAGTAGGAGCGTTTTCATCATCAGTCCTGTCATTCGAGATCTGCATGCGAAAGCGCATCTCTCCACGCCTCTTTTCTCTCAGCGCGGTTCTGGCAATCAGTTTCGGGGGCTTGATGCTTCTGGCCGTCGGCTCCGTTCTCATCGTGAGCCTTGGAGGGGCGGGCCGGAACACCGGCGAGCTTCTGGCCGACAAGGCTAGCCTGATCCTGTCCTCCATCGAGCAGCGCATCCGGCAGCATCTTGGGCCAGTGGTGGCCCAGGCGGAGTATCTGAAGAACTCAATCGAGAACGGGCAGCTCGATGTAGCGGACACCAGGGCGCTTGAAACGGCCCTCAGGTCGGCCCTTGCCGCAACACCGCAGGTCACCGGGATCGGCTTCATCCGCTCCAGTCTGGAGGTCGCACGGGTGGAGCGACGGGATGGCAGCTTCCTCACGGAGGACTGGTCCGGCCGGCCCGAGATCATCAAGGTCATGGAGGACTTTCGAGCTGGCAAGGTGGCCGGCTGGGGAGAGCCTGTCTGGAGCAGTCCATTCCAGCAGACGATCATTCCCTATCTCGTGCCCGTGCATCGCGGCGGTGATGTCATCGGGATCCTTGTCCCGGCCATCGTGGTCACCGAACTCTCGCGATACGTCGCCGAGATCTCCTCGCTTGGGCAGAAGGCGTTCATTCTCCACGGTCACGACGAGGTGCTGGCTCACCCGGCATTGGCCGACCGATCCCAGCCCGGTACACGCGAGCGCCCGTTGCCGCTCCTCGCCGAGGTCGACGACAGGGTGCTGCAAGCGATCTGGTCGACTGATCGCCGATCGATGAACCTGCCGCTGAGGTCGGCGGACCAGGGGCATATCGTTCCCTTCCCGGACGACTACTTCATCTACATGTACCGGGAGGTCCCAAGGCTCGGCGAGAAGCCCTGGATCATCGGCGCGGCCATGCCCGGTTCGGACGTCGGGCAGGAGGCGGAGCGCCTGCGGATGATGGTCCTGATCGGATCAGGGCTCCTGCTCACCTCCGTGCTCAGCGCCATCGGTGTCGGGCGGCGGGTCGCGCGCCCGATCCGCGACTTCGTTCGCGTGACGGAAGCCGTCCGGACGCTCGACTTCGACAAGGTTCCCGTTCTTCCACACAGCCGGATCCGGGAACTCGATGCGGCGGGCCAGGCGCTGAATGCCATGGTTGCGGCGCTGCGCTGGTTTGAGCTCTACCTGCCCAAGCGCTTGGTTCACCGCCTCATCGCTCAGGGGCATGACGATCTCGCCCGGGCTTACGAGCGGGATGTCACCGTCATGTTCACGGATCTGAGCGGCTTCACGCGAATGGCCTCTCGCCTGTCGCCTGCCGAGACGGCGAGCTTCCTGAACAAACACTTTGCCCTGGTGGGCGCCTGTGTCGAGGCCGAGGGCGGAACGATTGACAAGTACATCGGCGACAGCCTGATGGCCTTCTGGGGCGCACCCGAGGAGCAGCCCGATCACGTGGAGCGGGCCTGCCGGGCCGCACGGGCGATCGCCTCGAAAGTGCAGGCCGACAACAAGGCTCGCTTGGCGGGCGGCCTCGCCCTTGTCCGGGTGCGGATCGGGATCAGCACGGGCCCTGTTCTCGTGGGCAACATCGGCGCTCCCAGCCGGATGAACTACACACTTGTCGGGGATGTGGTGAACATCGCGCAGCGCCTGGAGCAGGTCGGCAAGGACGTCCACGACGACAGCGACGTGATCACGTTGATAACTGAAGGTGTCTACACTTGCCTGCCCGAACCCGAACAGGCCGTGTTCTGGGACCGACGGGAGGTGCGCAACCGAGAGGGAGCCATGGCGATCTATCGGCTCACGTGAGCACCAGGTCAGCTTATCGGAAAACCTAGCCCCTGGCGGAGATGCGGCCGCATCCCGTCCGTTCGCCCCAGAGCTTGGGTCTCCTTCGTTAGCGAATTTGTCGCAGCGTTGATTTGCAGACAGGCTCGGGTGCAGCGTGGATGAACGGTTGTAACGGGACAGGGCTGAAGCAGTCCAACTATCTGCGTACAGCGACAATCGGATGTTCCTGAACGCACGCCTTCCTTGGGCTGATCCAATCCGGACACTCGCCACTCTTGCGGACGCAACTCGGGACAGCGACAGTATTCACCAGTCGCCTTCGCCTATTGCGCTTCATCGAAGCGGAGGGGCATAGAGGATGCCCCCCATGGTCCAGAGTTGATTCAGGCCGCGCGGGATGCCAAGGCGCGATTCGACACCGACATTGCGCTCGTAGATCTCGGCGTAGTTCCCACGAGCACGGACCGCGCGGAGCGCCCAGTCGTCCTCGAGTCCAAGCAGCTTGCCCAAACCGCCCTCGGCACCTGCGAAGCGGCGCACATCCGGCTTACGGGAGCTCGCCGCCTCGCTCGCGTTTCCTGACGTGATCCCGAGTTCCTCGGCGTTGACGAGGGCGAAGTTCACCCACTTCACCACGTTCAACCACCCGAAATCGTCCGCCCGCGCGACCGGACCCAGCGGCTCCTTGGAAATGACATCGGGCAAGACAACGGCATCGGCCGGCTGCGGGAGCTTGAGGCGCTCCGCGTAAAGGGCAGACTGATCGCGGGTCAGGACGTTGCACTGTCCCGATCGGAACGCCTCGAGGGCAGCCGCGGCAGTTGGGAAGGCGCGCTCCTCGAACGTCATGGAATTGGCGGAGAAGAAGTCGGCGACGTTGAGTTGGCTCGTCGTTCCCGCCTCGACGCAGATTTTGGCTCGGTCGAGTTCGAGGGCGGACGTGACGTTGAGGTCACGCATGACCATGAAGCCCTGACCATCGTGGTAGGTCACTCCCGCGAAGGCAAGTCCGAGGCCGGCCTCCCGTTCCAGGGTCCAGGTCGAATTCCGGGACAGGAGATCGATGCGTCCTGCACGCAAGGCCTCGAACCGCTCGCCGGCCGAGAGAGGCACGAAAGTCACCTTCGTCGGATCGTTCAGGACCGCAGCCGCCACCGCGCGGCAGAAGTCGACGTCGAAGCCCGACCACTCACCTTGCCCGTTCCGCTCGGAGAAGCCGTAAAGGCCCTCGCTGACACCGCATTGTACGTTGCCGCGCTGACGCACCATTTCGAGCGTTCCCGCGGCGCTGGGCAAGGCAGAGGCGAGCAGAAGCGCAGCAGCAACGCCCGCTGTGGCGGGAGGTACGAAGGCCTTGGCGACGTTCCACATGAGACGTGATCTCCGTGAGCGATGGACGGATCCGATATCGCGAATGGGTCAGAGGCTCGCACCGTGCCGCACGACCACCTTGGTGCCGAGCGGCACGCGGGCATAGAGATCGATGATGTCGCCGTTGGCGAGGCGGAAGCATCCGGACGAGATCGCGTGGCCGATGGTCTCGGGCTGGTTGGTGCCGTGGATGCGGAACACCGTCGAGCCGAGATAGAGCGCGCGGGCGCCCATCGGATTGCCCGGACCGCCGGCCATGAAACGCGGAAGGTAGGGCTGCCGGGTGAGCATCTCGGGCGGCGGACGCCAGTCCGGCCACTCGGCCTTGCGGCTGACCTGCACGAGCCCCGACCACTGGAAGCCCTCGCGCCCAACCCCGATGCCATAGCGAAGGGCGCGGTTGTTGCCCTGCACGAGATAGACGAACCGCTCCGAGGTGTGGATGACGAGCGTTCCCGGCGCCTCGTTCGAGCGGAAGAACACGACCTGACGCGCGAACGGTCCATCGCGGATCACCGCCTCCTCGGTCGAGATGCGGCCCGGCTGGTCGCCCACGTCGAGGGTTTCCTGCGCGGCGGCCAGCGAACGTGCCTGCGCTGCTGCGGGGGCGGGGAAGCACATCACGAGCCAGCAACACGCCAGGGCGGAAAGCCGTGCCGGCGTCCTTGCCGGTCCCGATGCTGCCGATAGGCTCTGAAGAATCATGACATTCTCCGGGACGGATGAGGGATTTTGATCGTCAGGCACGGCAGCGCACATACACGAAGGTGCCGTAGCGCCGGTTCGCGTCCGGATCGACGAAGCGCATGGTCATCAGGTTGTCGGCCGAGGAGAGGACCTCACGATCCTGCGGATGGCCCGGGGGCGCTTCGAAGCCGAGATACGTCCGGCCGCCGGCGTCGCCCTTGAGCCGCAGCTCGTAGCGCTTCGGGTCGTCGGCGACATGCATCATCACCCCGTCCGTCGGCCCCTTCGAGATCGCGTAGGCCTGGCTGCATTGAGCCCTCGCCTCGGCCTCGGTGCGCCGTCGGTCCTTCTCATCGTGGAATGACGCCACGCCCCACCGTCCGACCAGGCGCTCCCGCTCGAACGCGGCGGGGCCGATCGCTCCGCCGCCGCCGGCGGGGGTCTCGTCGCCTATAGAAACGCATCCGCCGACGGCAAGGGCCAGTACGGCGACGGACAGCCGCCGAACGGGCGAGCGCGGCCAAGACACGCCAAGCGACGCCCGTTCCAAGTGCGAGGGCTGCCAGTCCTGCGGAGCGGAAGGGCACCCGGTTTTCCCATCACCCTCTTGTACGATCTGCATTCCCGGGTCTCCCGCGTCAGAACCGCATGCTCAGACCAAGCACCGGACCGTGTTGGATCATGTCGAACTCGTAGCGCCGCCGGCCCTCGCCCTGGGCGTAATCCACCGAGAGGGCGCGATAGCCGATCACGCCCGAGAACGTGATGCCTTGGTAGGTGCCGAGTTCGAACCCGTAGGCACCGATGGCCTGCCAGGAGAAGTCGCTTCCGACGCCGAAGCCGCCGATGTCGGCACGCAGGAGCAGCTCATGCCCCGGTGCCACGGTGTAGCGCACCCGTGCCCCGACGATGGGATCAAGCCAATCGACGGAACCGGAGCGGGCGAACGCCCGGGCACCTGCCACCTGGAGGTCGCCAATGTCGACCGCAGCCGCGACAGCAAGTGAAAGATCCGCCTCCTGATACCAATACCGGACACCGCCGAGGATGTCGAAGGCCAGCGGACCCGAGCGGGCGACCTCGTAGGCGACGCCGACCTCGGCGATGACCATCTCCACATCCAAGCCGAGGGAGGTGGCGAGCGTTCCCGTCACGCCGGGTGCCAGTGTGCGGCTGCGGATATTGCTGCGCTCCGCGCCGACCTTGCTCCAGACCACGTCGCTCAGCAGCGCGAAGCGGCCGAAGCGGGCCTCGAAGTCTCCCATCAGGGCGACGAGGGTGTCGCTCTTCTCGACAATGTCAATGAAGCTGGCGTCGACCTTCACGGAGCGCCCACGAACGGTCTGGGTGCCATTCCATGCGGTGAGCCAGCCATAGGGCGTAAAACGGAAGGTCCAGGCCGGCTGAACGGCCGTTTCGATCACGGGAGCCGGAGGCGTTTGCCCCAGGTCCGCGGCGAGTGAGTTGCCTGCGCTCACAGCAAGGAGGCCAACCGGAATCATGACGCCGTGCGTCAGCCACTGTGGAAGGTATCCCATCACTCCCCCTGAAATTGCTGATCCAGTATCCCCCGGCCGTCGCATAGCAGCCGAGGCTGCACCCAAGGTCAAGTCGGCAGTCGACAGCAGCATGCAGAACCAAGATGATCATCGAATACTGCCTTAGAGGTGTCGTGACCCACAGCAATGTCGGCAAACCCTGAGTCGCGACCAAGCCGAGGGCAACGCCACAAACGCCAGCAGCACGCAGGCCCCGGGACGGCCACGACGGTCACTGCCTTCCTGGCCCACGAGCGAACCAGGATCTTGCGACGAGAGAGGGCCGTTCATCATCGATCATCCCTTCCGAGAAGCCGAAGCATTGTCCGGCGACGCCGTGCCGACATTGGGCCAGAGGGCTAAGGAATGCCTCTTCAGCTTCCTCCTCACCTCACCAGAGGGGCTTTTCATCACCGTCGTGGCCGTCCTAGGCGGGACGGTCGACGCGGCCGGACACGGCCGATCCGTTAAGCCTTCTACGGTCCTGCGTAGTAGGTTGCGTCGTCCTGAAGAAGTTCGGGCTTCTGCGACATGGCAGACCCTTTCTTTGTGCCTGGCAAAACCTCGAACCAGTTGTCGAACGTCGTCATCGTCGAGGCGAGTTGCGTCAGCACTTGCGGGTTGCCTTCCATTTTGGCCTTGCCGGCAGCGACTTTGTCAGCCAGCTTGGCCGCGCCGATCATCACGTCCTCCAGCTCACCGCGATCAATCGTGAGCGTTAGGTCGGCATCGCTCGCTTGATACCCGGCGATTGTTGTCAGAGTCGCGTTGCTCAGCTCGACCACGAACTTCTCGCCGTTATCAGGCGTCGAGATATTGATCTTGAACTTCATGCCTTCGGCCTTACGGCTGTCCATCTGGATCCCGAGATAGTTGAGGAACAGTTCGGTGCTGGTGCCGCGCACAAAGTCCGGACTGCCCGCTTTCGCTGCCGTCACGGCGACCACACCATCACGCAGCTCCTTGGCTCCAGAGAGAAAGCTGTTACGGAGGCTCGGGCTCTCGAACTGATATCCCATCTGCTCGTAGGTGTCTGCGAGGAGATTTTTTGCCTCTTGATTGCGCGGTTCCGCGTAGACCAACTTGTTGAGAACTTCTGTTGCAAGGTGGTATCTGCCCTGGTTGTAGAGGTCACGACCCTTCGCCATCACCTTTTCGGCACCGCCCATCATTTCAACATAGAGAGGTGCGGAGTCCTCCGGCGATAGCGGGACGAGCGTTGCTGGGTTTAAGTCCCAGAAGCCGAGGTAGCGCTGAATGACGGCGCGGCTGTTGTGCAGGTAGGAACCGTGGTAGCCACGGGCATACCATTGTTCCTGCAAACCTTTGGGCGGCTCGTAGACATTGTGGACTTGGCTGATCGTCACGCCAGTGTTCGCGAGATGCAAGACCTGATTGTTCAAGTGCGCATACATGTCGCGCTGTCCGCGCATCACCTCTGCAATCCGTTGTTTCCCCCAACGTGGCCAGCTATGTGACGCAAACATCACATCGGCCTGATCGCCGAACCGGTAGAGCGCAACATTGATGTATTGCGACCACGCCAGTGCATCGCGCACCGGTGCTCCGCGCAGCGTGAGCACGTTGTGCAGACCTCCGACGATGTTCTCCGCGGCCCAGAATGCCTTGAGGTCGGGGAACCAGGTATTCATTTCCGCAGGTGCTTCGGTGCCTGGGGTGTTCTGAAAAACCATTCGCACGCCGTCGATGGTCATTTCCTCGAACGGCTGGTCGATGCTTTTTGTCGGGGGCAGGATACCGACCTCACCGCTGGCGGCCGCCTTGCCGATGGATGCATCGACCTGACCGTAGGGGCTCGGCGGCACAAGGTCGCCGTAGGTGTAGCTCTTGCGACGGGTCATCGCATTGCCGGCGTAGAGATTTTCGGCGATTGACTCGGCGATGAAGCCCTTCGGAGCGATGATCTGCACCTTCCCGGCGGCGAGTGCAGCGTCATCGACGACGCCTCGAATGCCGCCGAAATGGTCAGCGTGAGAGTGAGAGACGATCACCGCCACAACGGGTCGTTCGCCTAGCTTCTCGTTGATGAATTTAAGTGCAGCACGCGATGTCTCTTTGACTGTCAGCGGATCGATCACGATCCAGCCGGTGTTGCCCCTGATGAACGAGATGTTCGCGAGGTCGAACCCACGTACTTGGTAGATGCCTGGCACGACTTCGAACAAGCCGTATTCCATGTTGAGCAACGCCTGACGTTGCAGCGAAGGATGGATGCTGTCGAAGTCCTTCCCGCCGAGGAGGAAGTCCCAGTTGTCCATATTCCAGGCTACACCTCCCTTGTCATTCATGATCTTTCGGTAGGGCGGCGCAGCGATAAAGCCGCGCTTCGCTTCCTCGAAGTCCTGCTTGTCGGCCAAGGGCAGTACCCGCCGCTGCTGTTGCTGCGCCTCGATGGTGAATTGCGAAGGCATCTTCCCATTGGAATGATAGTGCTTTGGCTCCTGAGCAGCCGAGGTGCCTCCGAGTCCGCCGGCGACGAGTGCGCCTAGAACAAATGTTGAAACTCGCGACGATCCGTTCATTGTCAGCTCCCTGTCGGTTCGGCTTAATGAGGTATTCGGTCGGATCACATGTTCGATTTACGTGAGCATCCTGATTGTAGCTGGCGACCGCACTCTGGTAATGCAGCCGACGCCTCGCCTATGATGAACTGCTGCCGGACGATCCGGCGTCGCCGCCCTCGCTGCGGTGGGTCCGGTCGCAGCGGGTACAGGACCTAATGGTGTACATTTGCCTGAAGATCCGGTTCGTCTTGTGGACAGCCCTCTGAGGACTTCAAGGCCGCCCGTGGGACCCATCGGAAGCCAAGATGGCTCGCGGAGCCGTCGACTTGCTGCGGATGGAGGCCTGATGGCACACCCGGGATCCATAGCAGTTGTTCTGTTGACAGAACTCTCGCAGGGTCCGGAGGCCTAGGTTCTGCGATCTTTTCCGACATGGGACGTGCTCCGGGCCGGTCATGGAGATTGGCTTATTGTCTTGTCAACTGACGTCTGGCCGCAATAGGGGTTTACCCGGAAGCTGGTGGAGGCAAACCCTGATTTTGCGCAGCCCAACAGCCGAAACGGATACAGCACCCCAGATGTGGTCGCCGAGGCACTGACCCTGGCTCGGCATGAAGTGACGACGAACACCACCAAGTATGGTGCGCTCTCCGTGCCAGCGAGGCGGGTGGCGATCACGTGGACTGTCACACCGAGTGATCCGCCGCAGCTAGCCTTGCGCTGGCAGGAGCGTGGCGGCCCTCCGGTGTCGCCGCCAGCCCTAACGGGTTTCGGGTGGCGGCTGATCGAACGCAGTCTGGCATTCGAACTCGCGGGTGAGGTCCACATCACCTACGAGCCCGGCGGGGTCGGATGCAACGTGAGTGCGCCCCTAACCGCCGAATGGCCAAACGGCGTCGAGGTCGCCTGAGGACGCCGAGCGCCACATGCGATCGGGGCAACGACGGGACCAACGAGCTTGCCGGGCGGACAGGCTTAACGAAGGTCAGGGACAGAGGTAACCACGGTTGCCGTCCGAGACGCACCGTGCCCCATTCGGGAGGATGATTCCACCCGTCCCGTCAGGTCGCACGACCTCCCCAGTTGCCAGCGTGAAACCGCCACCCGGCTCCGCAGCCACAGTCGTGCCGTCGGGCAGGGTGTATCTGCCGTCGCGGTAGGTCACGCGTCTCGTGTACGTGGGTGCGGATGTTGGCGCCGGGGAGGCGGATGGTATCGATTGCGTCGACCCCAGGTTCGCGGGCGGCACGGGCCGGGCCTGCTGCTCGCCTGACGAGACGCACGCTGACACCGCCACGGACATCAACAGGACGGACAGCAGGCGCATCGAATTCCTCCACGAAGGTGACCGGACCTGACTACCGCCGGCGTCCGGCGATGACCATGGCTATGGAGGGTTACGCCACCGGGGAATTGGCTCGAAGGGCTGTCATGACCAGCGCGCTTCCCCGACGCCATCGGTCAGCCCTGACGAGGCTGATTGACAGGCTGTCAGTTGATGAGCCGGCGCCATTCCCAACATATTCAAAGGGCCGCTCTTGGCAGATTTTGTTGATTTAGTCGGGCAGATGGAGCGATGACGGTCTGCACCGAGCTTTTTCAGAGCTGCGGGATGGCTGTGCTCGCCTTGTCGTTCCGGCTCTGAAGCCAGACTTGGGCTGGATGAACGCACATCGTCATGCTCCTTCCCGGGCGAGGATGGGCATGGGCCGCAACTTGGCGAGCCGTCTCAGGTTCTGAGCCGTGGCTGCCAGCAGGAACTCGTCTCTGGCCCCACTTGGCCCGCGTAGCCTCAGACGAGCCAGCTTCAAGATGCGTTTGAGGTGGGCAAACAGCATCTCGATCTTCTTGCGATGATGACGGGAGCGCTCGAAGGCCGGCGTGCCGGCCAGAGCACGGGCCACATCGCGCGCGTCCTCAACCAGGCTGCGTGGGATGCGGCGCCGGGGCGTGTTGGGACAGCAGCGCGCCTTCAGGTCACAGCTCTGGCAGTCGGATTGCTTGGCCCGGTAGAACTTGATGCCGTCTTTGGTGACGCCTGAGCGTCGGTTGGTGAAGTTGCGGCGGTACTGCACCAGATGTTTGCCACCCGGGCAGATGTAGAGATCCTGCTCTCGATCATAGGCGAAGTCGGATCGTGAGAACGTGCCGTCGGTCCGGTCGGCCTTGTCGATGACCGGGATATGCGGCGCGATCTGCTTCTCCTTCACCAGCCAAGCAAGGTCGTCAGCCGATCCATAGGCGCTATCGGCTGCCAGATGCTGCGGCTTGAGGCCGAAGCGCTCGGCCGTGCGGTCGAGCATCGTGCGGGCAGCCCCGACCTCCGCCTGCCGGATAGCACGCGTCGCCTCCACGTCGAGGATGATCGCGTGATCGGTATCGATCAGGTAGTTCGTGGCATAGGCAAAGAAGGCCGGGCCCCGCATGGCGCCGGTCCACTGGGCTGCCGGATCGGAAGGCGAGACGAACTTCGGCTCAACGTCGGTGGCCGCGCCCCAGGCAGCCTCATCGAGAGTGGCGAGATACTCTTTGACCGCTCGATGAGCATCGGCACCATGGTCCTTCGCTCGCCACTCGTCGCCCGGGATGGAGCGCTGCTTGTTGGCGTCAGCCGCGATCAGGCTGGCATCGACTGCGAACCCTTCACCCCCGACCAGACCCTCCGCCAGGCAGCGCTCGACCACCGTCTCGAACAGATGGCGCAGGATGTCGCTCTGGCGGAAGCGGCCGTGGCGATTGCGTGAGAAGATGGAATGATCCGGCACCTTGCCGTCCAGGCCCAAGCGGCAGAACCAGCGGTAGGCCAGGTTGAGGTGGACCTCCTCGCACAGGCGTCGCTCCGAGCGCAGGCCCATGCAGTAGCCAACGATCAGCATGCGCATCATCAGCTCGGGGTCAACAGAGGGGCGCCCGATGGTGCTGTAGAACGGCTTCAGAGTCGTGCGGACGCTCTCCAGGTCAAGAAAGCGGTCAATGCGGCGCAGCAGGTGATCGGCGGGAACGTGATCGTCGAGGCAGAAGTCATAGAAGAGCCGCGCCGGAGCCACTTGCATGCCCATCATCGTCCTGCCCTCCGCAAAGCGACAGGAGAATGGAATCACGCCAGCACGGCTCTATCAATGCCCGACTAAATCAACAGTATCGGCACAGGGCTGACCTTAGCCGTACTTCCGCACTGCTGGGATGAGCGGACCTTCGCACCAAGATCCGCTACTACTCAGTTTGACCCGAAGCGGCCCTTCGACGAGCAGGCACTCCCGCTGGATATCCACGTGCCGCGACATAGGACACGCCGGACACCCCTGAGAGTTCATTCAGGTTCTAACCTGTGTTAGCCTCCCTCGGATCCGAGGCCCGGACCAAACCCGGTGCGACATCGGGCATGTGTGGAAGGCGTCCCATGGACGACGCAAAATCCATCAGGCTTCTCGGCCGCAACTTGTCTCGCTCGCCCGGCGTCCGGGGCTGGGTGATCTTCACGGTTGCGGTTACGGTGGTGCTGTCGTTCCTGATCGCCGCCGGCGTCCTGCTCTGGCATGCGGTTCACGAGCGGCATACGCTGGAGCACCGTGGGCTGTCGGCTGCGGTGGCAACCGTGAACGTGCTGGATCGCGAGGCCGAGGCGCTTGGCAATACCCTCAGGGGTCTGTCGCGCTCGCCCCTGGTCGAGCAGGAGGATCTTGGACCCTTCTACCGGCAGCTTGTGGCAACCCCCCGGCCGAGCGGGGCCCGCTTCGTTCTCTGGACCCCGCAACGCCAACTCCTCAACACGGGTGTTCCCTACGGTGGAACGCTGCCCGCAATCGGCAACCTACCGATCAGGCGGGAGAGACTGGATCTGTTGGGGCAACGTGGCCTCGTGATGTCGGAACGCTACCCTGCTGCGCTCGATGGGCAGGAGGTCATTGCGATCAGCCTGAGACTTGATGCCTCAGGATCCTATCCCGAGCGGATCCTGACCCTCACCGTTCCTGAGGATCACCTGATCGAGGCTGTGCGTGATGCGAGATCTCCGGAAGGCTGGACTATGGTCATCCTGGACTCGAAGCTCCAGGTGCTGTCGAGGCGCGATCAAGATCCAGGCACCGCGTCGCCGAGCCTGACCCGAGATATGGTTGATCGGCTGTCCAGTCCTGCACGCAACGGCCACTTCGAGACAGAGGGACCGTCCAGCGGGATCTGGGTCGCTTTCCATCGGTCCGAGATCTCGGGATACACGGCGGTTTCGGTTGCTCCTTCCACGCTGGTGAATGCGCCCGTCACGCACGCCGCCTACCGGATCGCGCTCGCCGGCGCCGTGCTGCTCCTGGTCGGCGGGGCGTCGGCCTCGCTGCTGATACGCACCGGCGGCCCGGTCGATCGTCTCCGCCGCGATGCCGCTATGACCAGAAGCGAACTGGCGACCGCCAATGCGCGCATGAGCGACATCCTCGAGAGCATCAGCGATTGCTACTTCACCCTCGACCGAGACTATCGCATCACCGACGTGAACGCGGCCGCCCTGCGCTGGTGGAAACTGAAGGAGGGGAGCATCGTCGGGCGCTCCTATTTCGATATCGTCGGACGCGATCCGGCCATCGACGCCGCCCTGGCGCAGGCGATCGGGGGCAGGCGCGAGTTCCGCGGCGTGCTGGCCTCAATCTACCATCCCGGGCGCTACATCGATTACCGCGTGTATCCCTCGCCCGAGGGTGCCACCATTTTCTTCAGCGATGTCACGGAACGCCACGAGGCACACCGCGCCGCGCTGAGGGAGCGGGAATTCCTGCAAGCTTCGCTCGACGCGCTGTCCGCACATGTGGCGGTTCTGGATGAGCGAGGCGTCATCATCTCGGTTAACGAGGCATGGCATCGTTTCGCCCACGACAACGGATACTCCTCTCCCTCGCATGGCATTGGGACCAACTACCTCGACGTCTGCGGCGCCGCCCGGCATGCGGGTATGGTTGAGGAGCGGATCTTCCGCGGGATGGAGGCATTGGTCGCAGGCCAACGGACGGATTTCCAGGCACTCTACCCATGCCCGTCACACGACCGCCTTCGCTGGTTCCAGCTTCGGGCAGCCCTGTTCATGGCCGGGAGCGATGCCCGCATCGTGGTGGCTCACGAGGACATCACCGACATCATCGCCGCGCGCGCCGAGGTCGGCGAGCTCTCGGAGCGCCTGCTTGTCCTCCAGGATGAGGAGCGCCGCCGCATCGCGGCGGAACTCCACGACTCCACCGCCCAGCATCTCGTCGCCGCTGGCTTGAGCCTGATGCAGGTCGAGGCGCTCGGGCTGCCGCCGGCCGGAAAGCGCATCATCGACGAACTGGATCGCTCGCTCGAAGAGGCGCTGAAAGAGCTGCGCGTCTTCACCTACCTGCTCCATCCGCCGGGACTGGATACGGATGGGGTGGCCGGAACGATCCGGGCGTTCGTCGATGGATTCTCGGACCGCACGGGCCTGCATGTCTCGGTGCAGATCGATGTCGGTGTGGAGACACTTCCTCCTGAACTCCAACGCGCGCTGTTCCGCATCGTGCAGGAGGGCTTGGCCAACGTACATCGGCATGCCGGTGCCTCGCGGGCCGTGATCTCCCTGCGCCTGACGCCAGGCGATGTGATCCTGTGCATCGGGGACAACGGTCACGGAATGCGACCGCGGCGAAGCGAACCCATGGGCACGAAGGCGGCACTTGGTGTGGGCATCCCGGGCATGCGGATCCGCCTCAGCCAATTCGGCGGCACTCTCAGGATCCGCAGCAACCGCCGCGGGACCGTCGTGCGGGCTGCCGTGCCGCGGGAGTGGCGCGGTATGGCGCTGGAAAGTGGCCTGATGAGGGTTTCCTGACGTGCGTTTCAGGGTTTCCCCCAGGTTCTGCGGCCGAGCTTTTGCGCTATAACGGGAGACTGCGGTGGAGGGGCCAGGACGATGGTGCGTATCCTTATCGCCGATGACCACGACGTGGTCCGCTCCGGCGTGGCAACGATCCTGAGCAGCCAGCCGGGATGGGAGGTGGTCGCCGAGGCGGAGGACGGCCGACAGGCCGTGCAGCTCGCTGCCGAGACCCACCCGGACTTGGCCATTCTCGACTACCAGCTCCCCTTGATGAACGGGGTCGACGCCACACGCGAGATCCGTGCCTTCCATCCGAACACGGAGGTGCTCATCTTCACCATGCACGAGAGCGAACCCCTCGTGCGGGAACTGCTCGAGGCTGGCGCTCGCGGCTACCTGCTCAAGTCCGATGCGCGCAAGTTCCTCATCGCAGCAGTCGAGTCGCTTGCGGCTCACAAGCCGTTCTTCACGGGCCGCGTCTCCGAGACGCTGCTGAAATCCTTCCTGTCGAAGGGGCATGCGCCGGAAGGGGCGCTGACGACCCGGGAACGAAGCGTCGTCCAACTCATCGCAGAGGGGCACAGCAACAAGCAGGTGGCACTGATCCTCGGCCTCAACCTGAAGACCGTGGAGAGCCACCGCGCTGCGGCGATGCGCAAGGTCAATGTCAACTCGACCGCAACCCTGGTGCGATACGCCATCCGCAACAAGCTGGTCGAGCCGTAGGGCTGCCAGACAGCCCCAGCGCCCGGCTCGGGGTTTTCCTTTGTGAAACTCAGGGTTTATCGGGTCCGCGGCGGGATTGCGTCCTGCCTAAAGCCGCAGGATCCTGCGGTGAAAAGGGAAATGGCAATGGCGCACCTCGAAAGGCTCCGGAACCTTACGGCGGGATTGGGATTCGCCGCCCTCACGGGCAGTCTCGCCATCGAACCAGCACATGCCACGGAAGGTGGCGCCAGCCTGTATCTTCCCGGCCTGAGAGGCCCTGGGGCAGGCATCGTCCCGCCGCCCGGCTTCTACTTCAGCAACGACTTCCTGGCCTATTCAGGCGAACTCAGCGGTGGCCGCCGCATCCAGATCGGCGGCGCCGTGCTGGCCGACGTGGAGGTCGAGATCCGGGCGGACTTCCTGACGGCAACCTGGGTCTTCCCCCTGGAGGCCCTGGGCGGGCGCATGGCGATCGGCGCCAGCCTGCCGCTGGGCGTGCCGCGAGTGAGTGCGGGCGTCCTGATCGAGGCGCCGCGGCTGGGCCGCACCTTCGCTTTCAGCCAGCGTGACGCCTCGTTCGTGGTCGGCGATCCGGTGGTGACCGGCCTCATCGGCTGGGACGCGGGTAACTTTCATTGGTCGGTTGGCGCCAGCGTGAGCATCCCTGCCGGCGGCTACGAGGAGGGCGAGCTCTCCAACCTCGCCTTCAACCGCTTGATCGGCGACGTCTTCGCCGCGGCCACCTGGCTCGATCCGGAGCTTGGACTCGACATCTCCGGCGCCGTCGGGTTGGAGTTCAACGGCGAGAACCCGGACACCGACTACGACAGCGGCAACGCCTTCCACGCCGATATCTCGATCAGCAAGAACCTCACCAAGGAATTCTCCGTCGGGCTTCTCGCCGGCTACTACGACCAGATCTCAAGCGACCGCGGCGAGGGCAACCGCATCGGGCCCTTCAAGGGACGGGCGGCGGCGGTCGGCGCCACGGCGGGCTACAACTTTACGGTGGCGGGCACGCCTGTCTCAGCGCGGGTGAAGGTGCTGCGCGAGGTGGATGTCGAAAATCGTCCCCAGGGCACCATCGGCCTGTTCACGGTGGCGTTCCCGCTCGGCGGGCACACGCCGCCGGCTTCGCCACAGCCGATCCGCGCCCGCTACTAGGATCGAATCGCGCCATCACGTTCCCCATGCGACGTAGTTCAGGATCGTATTGGTCCGTACGACACCCATCCGAAGCATGCCGGCGAACTGAACCTTGCCTGTATAGACAGCGCCCGTGCCCTGCGCGCCTGCCGGCAGGCGGAGATCCGGGTCGTCGAGCTTGATGATGGCGCCGAAGCGCGGAGCGGCCCGTGCGCTCACGTCAGGCAGAGCGCCCGATGGAGTGAGCGTTCCGCCGCTCGTGATGTCGGCGATGCTTTCGACCTTGCCGGTGAAGATCTGGCCCGGGTACATGGAGAAGATGACTTCGGCATACTCGCCCGGCTGCACCGCAAGAAACGACGCCTGGTCGAAGGTAGCAACCACCTTGCCCTTCATGTCGGCGTCCTGGTCGCAGACGAAGGGCATGACCGCTGCTGACGGGCCGACAATGGAGCCGGGCAGGATGTTCACGTTGGTCACATACCCGTCGCAGGGCGCGGTGACGTTGGTCTCCGCAAGATTGGTGCGGGCGGCGGCGAGCTGCTGCTGCGCCTGTGCCACCGAGGTGTTCACGTTGCCGATGTTCGACTCGTAGGCGAGCCGGGCCCGGTCCTCCGCAGCCTTGGCCTCCGCCTCCCCTTGGCGGGCGGCTTCGAGGTTGCGGGTGGCGGTGTCGACGGCGGCCTGCGCCACGGTCCGGCTTTGGAGAAGCTCAGTCTGCCGGTCGAACGTCTGCTGCGCCAGGGCGACCTGCGCCTCGGCCCGGGCGCGGGCCGCCCTGGCTTGGTCAAGCGAGGCCTTGAGCTGGCCCACGTTCTGCTCGGCCGCGGCCAATGCTGCCTCCAGCCGTCGGACGTCGTACTCGAACGGCGTCGGGTCGATCCGGAACAGGGTCTCACCCCTTGACAACCGGATGTCAGGCTTGACCGCGATCTCCGCCACCCGGCCGGGAGCCGAGGTCCGCGGAGTAATCTGGACCACCCTCTGGAAGATGCGCACGTCCGAGGTGCCGGGGTGGTAGAAGTTCATCGCCACGAGGGCGAGAAAGATGATGATCGGCCCGGCCGAGGCGAAGAACAGCGCCACCGGCAGCGTGAACGGCAGCAGGCGCAGCTTCGCGAACACAAGCCAGACCAGGGCGGTGTAGATGATGAAGATCGGCCATTGCATGGTGGGCCTCGTTGGCTAACGGGCAGCGACGCGCTTCTGGAGCGTGTCGAGTCGGGCGTTCAGGTTGGCGAGCTCGCTGCGGACCGCCGAGACGGTCGCGTGCTCTTCGCTGCGCGGCTTCGTCTCGTTCTTGTGCCGCCAGTAGAGATAGAGGATGACCACGGAGCTGATGATGGCGGGGACCATGTCAGGCGATCCTTCTCGGGGAGGTGGAGCCGAGCCCGGCTTCGATGGCGGCGACCCGTTCCGACGTCCGGCGCAGGTCGGCCAGCAAGGCATCGAGATCCTCGCTCGTCGCGGCGGCTTGGCCACCCCGGGGCGAGGTATAGGCCCACACCAGCGCGACGGGCCACAGCACGAAGGTAATCAGGCCGAGCCAGCCGCAGACACTGATCGCAGCGGCCTGCGGATGGCCCCGGGAGCGGGCGATCCGGCCCGGCAGTCCGCCCAACGAGTAGACCGCCCAGATCCCGGCGACCACCAACGCGATAACGATGACGAAGCACAGCCAGTAAAGCCAGTCTCCGCTGCCCTGCATCTGGAAGCCCATGGTTGGGTTCTCCTCGATCACTCGGCCGCGGTTTGTTCGACATCCGGCAGGCGCCAGGTCTTGTCGAAGAGCGGTTTCTGCGGCCCGTAGAAGCGCATCATGACCTCCCAGCCGCGGCCGGCTTGGGTGGGGACCCAGTTCGCCTCCTTGCCGGCGGGTGGCTTCGGCCCGAAGAAGAGATCGACCGATCCGTCCGCATTCACTTGCAGGCCTGGGGTCGTGGAACCCCGGGAGGGCCATTTCTGGTCCCGGATTAGGGCGTGCGTGGCGCGGTCGTAGACGGTGGCCGACCAGTAGAGCTCGGCCGGCACATTCGCAGGCACTGTCAGGCGATAGGTTTGGCCTCCATCGAACGGTTGGCCGGTCCTGTCGCGGAGCGCCACCAAGTAGAACTGGCCCGTTCCCAGGTGCTTGACGCTAGAGAAGGCCATCGAGAAGAAGACGCCGCGGGCGTCGATGGGATACACCCCAGCCTTGGCGAAGTTGTCCGACAGTCCTTCGGTCAGGTCGTGCGCAAGCGGCAGCGCCCACTGCCCGTTCGGGTAGTAAGGCGAGAACAGGGCCTCGTAACCCTGATCAAGTACGGCGTGAGCCTCTTGGGCCGCCTGCTCCAGGAGCTTGCGCGTCTCGGCGGTTGGATTGAACGGCTTGCCCTGCTCGATGCCGACCGACTTGAGCTGGTCGATCATGGCCCTGTCCCGCTCCAACCAGGGCTCCCTTTGCACGAAGCGGTTGAGAGACTCGAAGAAGCGCGTGTCGTAGGGAATCGTGCTGTCGAACTCGACACTAATGGCATCGACGAAAGCTGTCGGAGGTGAATTGACCGTGCTGGACAGCGGGTAGAGCTTGATCTGCTTGCCATAGGCCACCGCATTCGCGATGTCGGCCGCGGAGCCGCTGCTGACATTCGAACGCAGCAACGCCCCGGCCATGTTGGTGCCTGATCGGAGCACGATGTAGCCATCGGGCACCGTTCCCCCGTAGCCCGGAGGAAGGATGAGGTACTTGCCGCCCTTGCCCTTATCCGCGCCCGCCGGACCGACATCCTCCAGCGCGACCTGCCAAGCATCGAAAATCGTGCCGGTGATCGACCCTCCCTGGGCAGGCGGGATCTCCACCACCATCGGGCCGGTGGCCTTCATGTTGAGGAAGGGCATGAGGTAGATCGTGCTGGGATTGGGTGTGAGCGTCTGGTTTTTCCAATCCAGGAAGTTCGACCAGTAGACAACCTGGTTCTCCTTCGCGCCCGCTTTGAGGGCAGCCTGGAACATCAGGTCATAGTTGACCGCCGGCATGCCCCAGATCACCGCCTCGATCGCGCGGCGATGAATGGCGCGCTGCTCCAGCTCCTGCGGAGAGAAGCTCTGGGCAGATGCGGGTGCCGCCAGCGCCAGGGACGTCATTGCTGCAACGATTGCTCTCTTCATAGCCGGTCCCCCGGTTGTTCGCTTGGTTCAGGGAAGATGATGCGCCAATCCCGCTTCATGTCGACCACGGTCCAGCCTTTGGACTGCGCCTCGTCCCATGCCTTGTCGAGCCTTCCGATATGGGACTGGCGGTCATAGGCCCACTCACGTTCTGCATCCGTGTGATGGACGATGCCCATGAAGCGCGCACCATCTCCTGCCGCCGTCCATTGCAGCATCTGAAGGTCGCCGTCCGAGTTGCCGAAGGCGAGGATCGGACGGCGTCCGATGAAGCGGTTGATGCCGACCGGCTTGCCGGGGCCATCGTCGACGAACTCGACCTCCGGCTCCTTCAGGAGCACCGGCTTGCCGTCGGCGCCGATCTCGAACTTCGTCACGGCGGACGAGCCCACCACCTGCTCGGGCGGGATGCCGTAGACCCGCTCGGCGAAGACGCGCATGAACTCGACGCCGCCGCCCGAGACGATGAATGTCTTAAACCCGTTTGCGCGCAGGTACCTGAGTAGCTCGATCTGCGGTTGGTAGACAAGGTCGGTGTAAGGACGGTTCTTCGTGGGGTGGCGCGCCGTCGCGAGCCAGTCCTTCACAGCCTTCGTGAATTCGGCCGTCGTCATGCCTGTGTGCGTGACGGTCACGATCTCTTGCAGATCTTTCTCGCCTGCCGTCAGGAGGGCTCTCAGGTCTCCTACGATGACGGAACGAAATAGCTCCTTGTCCCTCCATTCTGGGCGCTGCGGCCCGAGCCGCCGAACCTCGTCCAACGCAAAGGCGAACTGGAAGTAGATCGGCTGCTCGGCCCAAAGGGTGCCGTCGTTGTCGAAGGTGGCGATACGCTCCTCGACGGGCACAAAGTCGGGTTCGCCCTCGCGGGTCACGCGCGCCACGAAATCAATGATCGCCTGCTTGGGAGCCGTGTCGTTCCAGGACGGCAGCGGGTCGGACGCCGGTGCTTGCGCCTGAACAGACGCGAGAGGCAGCCAGAGGGCCAGCAGGCCAGCTCCGAGAAGAGAGAGCAGGTGGCGGCGGTTCATCCTATGCTCCTTTCGTTTCCTGCACCCGCTCCCTGTTGCGTTCGTGCTGTCGCTCGCGGATCTCCGTCAGATCCCGTTCCAGGAAGAAATTGAGGAAGGTGCGGATCACCGCGATGGCGCCGAGCCGTGCAACTGATTCCCAGCCTGTGGTGATCGAGGTCTCGATGATGTCGGCCGCAAGCTGGAAGGTCAGGCCAGCGACCAGCACCCGGGCGTAGCGCAGCCAGACCTCGCGCCGCTCGATACTGTTCTCCGTTCCCGCCAACATGAGGCGAAGGCCAGCAATGAATGCCTCCAGAGTGCCAAACAGGACGATGACGAACGCCAGTGTGTCGACGAGGAGAACGGCGTATTCCGTGACGGTGACCAGCCATTCCTTCATTGGCACCTCCGGCAGCTCTCATGATGCACACCGTTGCGACGCGAGGTCGAGGATCGCCTGTTTGGCCGGTCCCTCGTCCCAGGATGAAAGAAAATCTTGGTCCATACCGCAATCCTCCGGTCGCCTGCGGGTTTCAATCGGGCGGCGAGCCATCGCCCGCCGCCCGGACCGTCTCAGTGGTGCGCGCCACTCGCGGCTTCGCTCATCTTTGCCATCGCGTCGTCGAGGTTGAAGCTGCCGGCATGCTGAGCGGGTGGGAACTCCTTGAAGGTCCCCAGGAACTTGCCCGCAGCCGCCTGCGCGGCGAACATCAGGAAGCCGTTGTGCATGACCCAGTCCCAGTAGGCGTTCGAGGTGACGTCGGCGAACTCGTAGGGATCGGTCCTGAGGTTGAAGATCTTTGGAAACCGGAGCCGCACGAAAGGCTCGGCCCAGAGTCCCAGCGTGCCCTGGAGCCGCTGCTCCATGAACACCACCTTCCAATTGTCGTAGCGTATGGCGAGCACGTCCCCATCGTCGCTGAAGTAGAAGTAGATCTGGCGCGGGCTCTTCTTCTGCTGGCCTGTCAGGTATGGCAGAAGGTTGTAGCCGTCGATGTGGTTCTTGTAGGTTCTGCCTATCGCCTGATGGCCCTTCTTGAGCTTGTCGACCACATCCTCCTCGCCCGCCATCGCGAGAAAGGTCGGCAGCCAGTCGTGGTGCTGCACGATGCCGTTGGAGATCGAGCCTGCCTCGATGTGCCCAGGCCAGCGCACCACCATCGGGACACGGAAGGCGCCCTCCCAGTTGGTGTTCTTCTCGGAGCGGAACGGCGTCGTGCCGGCGTCGGGCCACGAATTGCGATGCGGTCCATTGTCTGTCGAGTACATCACGAACGTGTCGTCGGCGATGCCGAGCTCATCGAGGAAGTCGAGCACGCGTCCCACGAGTTCGTCGTGGTCGACCATGGTGTCGTGATAGTCCGACTGCCAGCGGCCTGCCTTGCCTTTGCTCTCCGGCTTGGGGTGCGTGATGAAGTGCATGTGGGTCGTGTTGAGCCACACGAAGAACGGCTTGCCGTCGGCGTTGGCACGCTTCATGAAGTCCACCGCCGCCCCGACAAACTCCTCGTCGCAGGTTTCCATGCGCTTTCTGGTGAGGGGGCCCGTGTCCTCGATCCTCTGCTTGCCGACACGCCCCCACCTCGGGTCCTCGGTCGGATCGTCCTCCTCGGCTGCCCATGAATGGATGACGCCGCGCGGGCCGAATCTCGCCCTGAAGCCGGGAATGTCCTCTTCGGTCGGGTAGCTCTCCATCTCCGGGTCTTCTTCGGCGTTCAGGTGATAGAGGTTGCCGAAGAACTCGTCGAAGCCGTGCATCGTCGGCAGGTGCCGGTTCAGGTCGCCGAGGTGATTCTTGCCGAACTGGCCGGTCGCATAGCCCTGGTTCTTGAGGAGGGCTGGGATGGTGACGATCGTATCCATCATCCCCTGCGGCGCGCCGGGCATGCCGACCTTGGATAGTCCAGTGCGATAGACACTCTGGCCGGTGATGAAGGACGAGCGTCCTGCGGTGCACGACTGCTCGCCATAGCTGTCGGTGAAGAGCATGCCTTCCTTGGCGAGGCGGTCGATGTTGGGCGTGCGGTAGCCCATCAGCCCCTGTGAGTAGCAGCTCAGGTTCGAGATGCCGATGTCGTCGCCCCAGATGACGAGGATATTGGGCTTGCCGTTTTGCTTCTTAGGCTGCTGTGCCATAGATGGCTCCCTAAACGTGAAGGCGGATCAAGTGGACGGGCCGGCGCCTCCTCAACCGAATGGCCCGACTTGGAAGATCATGCTCACGATGGCCGCGACGCCGATGACGAGCAGGACGACGGCGACGATCAGCGTGAGCGAGACGGGAAAATGGCTTTCGCCATGCACGAGGCCGGCAGCCTTCATCGCTTCGCGCTCATGGCGCAGGCCGACCATGAACTGCACGTGGTAGACGATGCCGATAACGAGCATCGTGATCCCGAGCAGCACCAGCGCCACGCCGAAATTGCGGGGCGCTGCCGCATGGGTGATGGTGCCCGCTTCCCGCAGCTTGTCGAACACCTGGTAGATCGTGAAGCCGAAGCTGATCAGGGACAACGATGTGCGAACCACCGACATCAGGGTGCGGTCGGCGCTCATCCGCGTGCGCTGAAACGACATGCCCGTGCGCCGGGACGACAGCTCGACCGAGATCAGATCCGAGTCCGACTGCGCAGTGACGGGCGGCTTTCCTGCCGTGGGAGCCATGACGCGTCACCTCGCGCCATTAGAGGAGTGGACGAAGCGGCGGGCGATCAGACTGATCGGTCCGCGGAGCAGGAGGTACGGCAGCACGGCGAGCAGGAAAGTGATGAGCAGAGCTTCTCCAGGATAAAAGTTTCCAATCGCTCGCCACTGGTAGATCGCATCCATGCCGATCCCGAGAAGGATGATGCGAGCCGTCGCGAAGAGACCCTCACGAAGGCGGTCGCCACGCTCAATGGAGTCGCGAAGGATGGCCCGTAGGTACGGCACTCGATGGACCTTGGCGTCCTGGATCCCGTCATGCAGTGCGGCGATGAAGGCCATCGTTGGCTGGAGCAGGAAGCGGAATGACATCGGCCCGCTTGGGCGCTCGGCGATGTCGCGCCAAATGCGCTGATGTACCTCGACCGAGAAGCCGTACCAGCCGAGGCCCAGCACGACCAAGGCAGCCGTAATGGTGACCACGAGCCAGGCCATGATGCGGGCACCTCGGGGTGCAGCCTGGGGGCTCATGTGTTCGACCCTCGTCGCGACACGCACCGGAAGCCGATGTGGCTCGACGATGTGTCGACGGGCTGCGCATGCCGGGCGGCAGGCCGGTAGCGGCGGCAGTAGTTCGGCGCGCATAGGTGCGAGCCGCCCTTGAGCACCTTGCGCGGAATACGGACTTGCGGCTGGCGCGGATCGTAGCTGTCGGCCTCGCGGCCGCCGCGCGGGTTCTCCGGAATGCAGCAGGCCTTAGACGCGTCATTGGGATGCTTCGGGGCGTACCAGTCCGAAGTCCATTCCCAGACGTTGCCGATCATGTCGTGAAGGCCATAGCCGTTGGGCGGGAAAGCGGTGACCGGCGAGGTGCGCTCGTAGCCGTCCTCGCGCTTGTTCTGGAACGGGAACGCACCTTGCCAGATGTTGGCCATGTGCCGCCCGCCCGGCGTGAACTCGTCGCCCCAGGCATACGCGGCGCTGTCGAGCCCGCCGCGGGCGGCAAACTCCCACTCGGCTTCGGTCGGCAGGTCCTTACCCGCCCAAGCCGCATAGGCTGCGGCATCCTCGTAGGCGACATGCACCACCGGATGGTCGTCGAGCCCCTTGATCGAGGATTTAGGCCCGTAGGGTCGGCGCCAAGTTGCGCCGAAGGTGAAGGCCCACCATTGGCTCCAGTCGCTTAGGGAGACCGGATAATCCGGTGGGCTGAAGACGAGGGATCCCGCCTTGAGCATTTCCGGCAAGGCGCCGGGATAATCCTTCGGATCGGGCTTGCGCTCCGCTACGGTGACATGGCCGGTCGCGTCGACGAAACGTCGGAAGTCCTGGTTGGTGACCGGCGTCCGATCGATCCAGAAGCCATCGACGGTAACCCGGTGGACGGGAGCCTCCTCGGGGTAGTGCTTGTCCGAGCCCATGCGGAACGTGCCGCCCTGGATCCACGCCATGCCGGTATACGGCTGCTCGGCCCGTTTCGAGCTTGGTCTGGCGTCGAGGAGCGTCATCGCCATTTTCCTCATTCGGCCGGTGCCGGCGGCGAGACGCCGGTGACCTGTTCCGAGGGCTCCTCGCTGAGCCAGCGGTAGAGGATGCCGCCGAGTGCACCGCCGATCAGGGGGGCGACCCAGAACATCCAGAGCTGCGCCAGTGCCCAGCCGCCCGCGAACAGTGCCGGTCCGGTGCTGCGGGCCGGGTTGACGGAGGTGTTGGTGATCGGGATGCCGACGAGGTGGATCAGCGTGAGGCCAAGGCCGATGGCGATGGGCGCGAAGCCCAACGGCGCCTTGCCGTGAGTGGCCCCCATGATGATGAACAGGAACATCATGGTGAGCACGACCTCCGCCACGAAGCCGGACATCATGCTGTACTGGCCTGGCGAGTGCGCGCCATAGCCGTTGGCTGCAAAGCCCTTGGCAAGGTCGAACGTCGGTGACCCGACGGCGATAGCATAGAGGGCAGCCGCTGCGACGATTGCGCCGATCACCTGCGACACGACGTAGGGCACGATGTCCTGCTTGGGAAAGCGTCCGCCCGCCGCCAAGCCGACCGTCACCGCCGGGTTGAGGTGGCAGCCGGAGATGTGGCCGATGGCGTAGGCCATGGTCAGCACGCTCAGCCCGAAGGCGAGCGAGACGCCGAGCAGGCCAATGCCGACCTCAGGAAACGCCGCTGCGATCACCGCGCTGCCGCAGCCCGCAAAGGTGAGCCAGAAGGTGCCGATGCCCTCGGCGACGCATCTGTGGATGTTCTGGCTGTTGCGGAGATCCATGATGTCCTCCTGTGTGTCAGCGCGGGCAGACGTCCCAGAAGCCCTGGGTCCGTTGCGGGTTGGTGTAGTACCAGCAGTAGCCGGGGGCTGGCGGGCGGCTGTTGACGTAGGCTGTGGCGGCGGCTGCGGTCACGAAGCCCACCGCCGCCCCGGCGGCGACGGCTGCCCCGGGGCGCCACCAGTATGCAGCAGGACGGCGCCAGCCTGGGGCGACGACAACGGGTCTCGGCAGGGGACGGACGGGGCGGTACCCGGGACGGGCGATGGCCGTCCGGCGTCCGGCAACCACGCCGCCGCGAGGACCGCGCGCTACGAAGCCCTGGCGCACGGCGCCACCGCGACGGATCTGAGCCCAGTCAATCGAGCCTTCGATGGCCATTCTGAGTTTGTCGATGCCGGGCAGGGACGCGGCATTCGCGGTGGGCAGAAACAGGGGCGACAGGACAAGGACAACGGCAGCGGTCAGCGCAATCCGTTTCATGACGGTCCTCCGTTCGGGAGGCAGACCGGAGCGCTTTCGTGGCTCAGACCGTGACCAACTCCCATGGCGGACAGCTTAGAATGTCCGTTGCGGATCGATATTGGGGGAACACCTGAGATGCTGGCAGGAAAATACTGAACCGTCAGGCGGTCAGTTCAAGCGCCGGGGTAGGACGGGTGCCGCCATCATGGCAATCTCCTGGGCCAGAGCCGCCCGCAGGAGGCACCAGCGCTCCTCGGCACGGGCGAGCCTGTCCACCAGGTTCTCGCATGCCGCCAGTGTGGTTTCCTCTTCACGGAAGAGGTCACCGAGCGGCGCGAAGGACTGCCGCCTGTAAGCTTCGTCGAGCGCATGGTCGAGCGTCTCGCGGATGGCCATCAGCCTGTTCCTGGCCTCCGCGAGCGCCAGCCGCGCCTTTTCGAGATCCATCAGGGCCTCGTCGAGGGCGGACTGGCAGACAAGTGCGGCTACCGTCCCATGGCCTTGCTCCTGCCGGTTGGTCCTCGGTCCACCGGAACCCGCGGCAAGTCTATCACCAGTCGCGTCCTCCCACGATCAGGCGTTCCCCTGACTTCGGAGCGCGGAAGACCTAATCGTCGAGCAGGCCATCGGCAAACCCTAGGGCGTGAGCACCGGTCCGCAGACCTTGAGGCTACTGGGACAAGGTTCCCGACACGGCCTGCCCTAGGCTCTCGACGTGCCCTTGAAAGTTCTCGCGGGTGCGCGGATCGACGACGGCAACGGGAGCTGACACGGCGAGCCCCGCGGCCGTACCCACCGCTGCCGCCGCGCCCGCCGTGACCTGAATGATCCTGTCGCCGACGCCAACACGCGAATCCGTCAGCGTCTGGCCTTCGGCGAGTTCCCGTCCGATGATCCGCACGACTTCGGGGCTTTCTGCGAACTTGCTGTGGTTCAACGGATCGCCGGAACGCAGCTTGGAGAGATTGAGCACGGTGATCCCGGCCTGTTCCATCTGGCTACGATAGGGCTCCTGTTCGGGATCGATTGCCCCGAGCCGCACGGCATCGCCCCAGAGGCGGCTCGACAAGGCAAGGGCCCGGTCGTCCTGCGACACGAAGAGGGTGAAGGAGGGCCGCGCCTGCCCCATGTCGGTAACGGCCCCGCGGAAGAGGTCCACATCCACATCCGGCGCCGCGAGCAGCACGTTCCTGATCTTTGGTGCGATCCTGCCATCGCGGATCGCCATCTGGCGCAGCGACTCAAGCGTGACCCAATTGCCCATGGAATGGGCCAGCACGGAGATCTCGCGGACCTCGGGATCGCGGGCAAGCGTGCGCAGTGTGCTTTCCAGCGCATTGCGGGAGTAGGTGTTGCTCTCGCGGTCGTAGCCGTACGCCAGTACGCTGCCGCGGGATGGCCAGGTGAACAGCACGGGCACGACGGGCGTGCCCGCATCGTGCACGATCTGCGCGAAGCGGAAGACGGCATCGTCGAAGCGGTTGTTGAAGCCGTGGACGAACACCAGCACGCGCCGCTTCGGCACCTGCCTCACCGTGCGGCGGAACCAGGCGAGCGCCTGCGGGCGCTCGATCACGTCAGCCTTGAGGGTGACGAAGTCGGTCGCCGGGTTGCCGGGGACGCTGCGCGGCCACTGGACCTCGCCCTCCTTCCGGTTGACTTCCGGCGGAATCGACACGGTGAACTCGGCGAACGACAACTCGGGCCCACGGTCGCCCGAGAAGAAGTCCTGCGGGTCCGTCGCTCGCATGCGGGTCGTGGCCACCAGCATGTCGACCGTGCTCGCGCCTGGGACCGTGTTGGCCACGGGGAGCAGCGTGCCACGTGGGCTCGCGCAGGCTGTCAGCAGCGGCATGAGGATCATACAGCAAGCCAGTCGACGGTTGCGGATCATCCTGCCCACGTTCTTCTGGGTGCTGTCCTTGATCACTGTGCCCCCGCTGGTTCGTCCGAGATTGACATTGGTTTGGGAACAGCCCGGATCCCGTTGTCGCGGAACGCGGCCTGCACGGCGGAGAGCACCGCCTTGCGGAGCGCGAACTGCCTTCCTGCTTTGGCCTTGAACTTGCCACGGATCAAGAGTGTACCATCCTCCACGGAGGCGATGCCCTGGCTCTTGAAGGGCTCCAGCAGATCCGCGTTGAGATCCGGGTTGTCGGCAATCTCCTGCCCGATCTTCTTGAAGAGCTTGCGCACTTTCTCGACATCGGTGTCGAAGGCGACACGGAACACCAGCTTCTCGATCACCCAGTCGCGGGAGAAGTTCTGGATCTTGCCGATCTGCCCGTAGGGAATCGTCGCGACGGCACCCCGGGGGTGACGGAGGCTGACGGAGCGGATCGAGATCTTCTCGACGGTTCCCTTGGCGCCGGAGGTCTCGATGTACTCGCCCATGCGGAAGGAATCGTCGATCAGGAAGAACAGGCCCGACACGATGTCCTTCACCAGCGTTTGCGAGCCGAAGCCGATGGCAAGGCCGAACACGCTCAGGCCCGTGATCAGCGGCCAGACGTTCACGTCGAGGATGACGAGAACGGTCAGGAGCGACAGGACGAGGATAGTGGCCTTCGCCGTTCCATCCAGAAGCGGGAGCAGGGTTTCGAGGCGGCTTAGGGGAGCCTGGATCTCCTCATCGGCCTCGGTGGCGGACGTGCCTGGCTCGGTGTGAGCCAGACGGCTTGTGGCGGCAGCGGTCACGTTCCAGAGAAGCGCTCCGACGAGGATCACGAGGACGATCTCGACCGCCTTGGCGCGGATAAGGGTGATGTCGAAACTGAGCGCGGTGAGCGCAGGTAGTGCCCAGAGGTAGACGAGCAAACCGATCACAAGGATCGCGAAGGTGAACCGCGTCATCCGGCGCAGAGCGCCCGGGACGATGGATCCTGTCTGGACCTCGTCCTTGCGCTGCACCCATGCCGCGATCGTGCTGTCGACGTGGGGAGATAGAAGCACCAGGAGGAGAGAGCCGAGCATTGCCAGTCCGGGCAAGGGGCGGCCGAGCGTCGCGGCGATCTGAAGGGCGAGGAAG
Source organism: Microvirga sp. (assembly GCF_014699075.1). Lineage (GTDB taxonomy): Bacteria > Pseudomonadota > Alphaproteobacteria > Rhizobiales > Beijerinckiaceae > Microvirga. The sequence continues at coordinate 91,898 of NZ_JACXAB010000004.1, forward strand.
GTGCCGATCAACGCGAGAATTGCGAGTGCGGGCCACGTTTTGGCAAGGCGCCTGCGCGAGGAAGACGAGGGCTCCCGCCCTGCGACGGCATGGACGATGGTCTCGTGATGCCGCCAATAGGTGAGGACCAGGAGAGTCGTCAACGGGGTGCTGATGAGAAACGTGCCGAAGATGTCTCGTGTGCCTGGGCCGGCATTCCAGGCCCTAAGGGTCGCTATCGCAGCCAGACCGAAGAGGCCCCAGACAGACCCGATGATCAGGAGCCTGGCGAAGGCGGCACGGTGACCCTCGAGCGCGGAAACGGTGTCGGGAGCGTTCCGGATCAGTCGCGCGAGGAGGAGCTTGACGAGCACGGCGAGAACGGTCGCGTAGCACCATACCCGCGCGACTTGGCGCACGATGCCATCCCCGATGCCGGCCCGAAGGATGAGAAGAACGGCTGCCAGTGTCAGAAGTGCGGCGGCGAGGTCGGCAGCGGACGGTGAGCGCTTGGGCCAGTAGGCAAGCCGGGAAAGGAGCCATCGGATGCTATGAAAGGTTGCAAGCGTCACCAACGTAGTCGCGAGAACGAGCAGGACGTAGAACCCGGGCGCGTGTCCATCGGCGGCCAGTCCCTGGAGCAGGGCATCCCACTCGGTCCCCACGTTTCGGATGTGATGGAGCCTGTCCCGAAGGCCGGTCTCCAGCGCCAGGCCGATTCTGTCGAGGCGGTCCAGGATAGCGCCTGTTCCCTCGGTGACCTCGCTCAAGGTTCACCCTCTCTTTCAACGGTCACCTGCAATGTCCACCATTGCCAGGCTTGCGCCTAGTGGGGTTTCACCTGAGTTGGAGCACGGAAATCCCCTGACCGTTCAGGGTCAAAGGACTATTGCCACCTACTGGGTCAGTAGAATGGATTGATAGCGCGTGCGTCCGTCGTGCCGAGAGGAAAAGGGAGCCGCCTTTCGACGGCTCCAGGAGGCAGCCCTCTGCGGGTGGGTCCAAGGGAGACTTTGGAGGCTGCCGAGTCAGCCTGCCATCAGGCAGATAGTGTCACAATCCGGAGAAACCCTTGGGTGGAGGGAGGATTCTGCTGATGTACGGGCACCGCGACACCCCAGCGGGTGCAGTCGGGCTCGCTCCGGGCGCCATCCACCTCCCTCTGGGTGCAGCACAGAACCAGGCGGTGTTGGAACGACGGGGCTCAACCTACCGGTACGGGTCCTGTTTCATGGGCCGAGTACGCTGTCTTCTGAGAGGGCAGACACGATGGAACAGGTAAATAGAAGCCGTAAACGTCGCCTTCTGGCACTTCTCGGAAGTAGTGCAAACGTCTGCAATAGCGGCGAACAGCAGAAATTCCTGAAGGGTAGGGAATCGGCAGAACCTGACCCAGAGCTGACTCTAGCTGTTCCGACACAGTTTACGTCTGCCACGGTTCCGCAAGTCCCTCTCTGCGAAACGCCGCGTTCGGTCGAGGTCTATTCTTCGGGCTCAGGAAGGGGCTGTGCCAAGCCGCCCGCAGCACCTATGCCCGTGTGAGGTTGGCTGATCTTGACGGCTGAGGGAAGAACTGGGACCGGAGCCTCGGCAGGTGTCTCGGTCTGGCCGGACGGCAGCACCGTCCGCACCGCGGCAACTAAATCGGCTGGCCTGTAAGGCTTGGGAATGAACAGTGCGCCTGAGGGAAGCACCTTCGGCCCCCGTCCGTACAGTCTTCGGCGACAGCTCACGTGGCTATTAAGCCTTCATCCGGGACCCAGGGCGCCTACTGCCTGCCTCTTCCTTCTGAGATGAACTCTCCTCAATGGTTGGATAGACGCCCGCCAGCACCTGATCGAAATGGCGGCGCAAGGCGTTGTTGCAGCCGCACGACAAGGCATCGAGGGCATCCAGATCGCGGACCCGAACCCCACCCCTGCGGGTCTCCAGCAGATGCCGTCCCTTCAGGGACTGGATGACCCGGCTGACGTAGCTTCGGCCAACCCCCATCATGCTGGCCAACTGCTCCTGGGTCAGGGGAATGTCATGATCGCCCGTCCGATCGATGGCGGCCAGCAGCCATTTCACTGTCCGCTGCTCGATCGTATGGACCGCGTTGCACGCTACCGACTGGAACACCTGGGCCAGCATGCAATCCGCGTAACGGGCAAACAGATGGCGCAGGCTCGCGGATCGGGTCTCAAACTCCTCGAGATCCGCAGTCGAAAGGCGCAGGAAGGGGCCTGGGAACTGGATCTCGGAGCGGGCAAAGGCCGGCAGGCGACCCTGGCTCACAATCCCGCCAACCGCCCCCTCGCGTCCGATCAGGGCCGTCTCAACGGTCAGACCATCCTCAAGCTCCACCACGAAGGACACCAGGCTTGGTCCGCAAGGGAAGTAGACGAACCTGACCTCGTCCCCCGGTTGGTACAGCTTGGCTCCGGCTTCGCCCTCCCATTCCTGGAGCGACGGCGCCACGATGGCGAGGTCTTCCGGCTTGAGAGCGCTCAGCAAGTTGTTGCTGGCAATTCTCTCCCTGAGGCGTGAGGGGATCATTGGAGGGTGCATTAGGCGTCTTTTCTCCAGTGCTTCGGCACGTCCAACGCGCCAGAGCGGCTTACGTTCAATTGTGAACATAACCTGAGCCATATGTGCACATGTGGACAGACAGGTCGAAAGCTCCTGTCTACAAGGACACGCAAGCGCCCCCTAAATGACGACCATACCCGGCTGTGAAACGGATCTGGATTTGAAGCGCAGCATGGGGGTTCGACCGTCGATCCAATCGAAACCGCTTATCTGTTGAGACTGTCCATGACGCTTCTGTCGCCTTCCGATGCTGCACCTATCCCTACAGGGGTTCCGGGGCTCGATGACATTCTGGCCGGCGGCTATGCCGCCAATCGCGCTCATCTCATCGAAGGGCGGCCTGGCTCCGGCAAGACGACACTAGGAATGCAGTTTCTGCTCGCCGGGGTCGCGGCGGGTGAGACCTGCCTCTACATTACCCTCTCTGAGAGCAAACGAGAGCTTCTGTCCGTCGCCTCGCGCCATGGCTGGTCCCTTGAGGGCATCGAGATCTTCGAGCTTGTCCCGCCGGAACTGAGCCTCGATCCGAAGCAGCAGCAAAGCCTGGTCTACTCCTCCGATCTGGAACTCGGCGAGACGGTGCAGATGGCGCTGGCGGAGATCGAGCGAGTGAAGCCCCGGCGGGTCGTATTCGACTCGCTCTCGGAGATCCGGCTTCTGTCCCAGGGCTCGCTGCGCTACCGCCGGCAGGTGCTGGCGTTGAAAAGCTACTTCCTGCTGAATGACGCAACCGTCCTCATGCTCGACGACCTGACCTCTGACCAGGACGACCTCAACCTGCACTCGATCAGCCACGCTGTCATCCGCCTTGAGCAGGTTGTTCCGGCCTATGGCGCTGAGCGGCGCCGACTCAGCGTCACGAAGATGCGCGGCACCGCCTTCCGGGGCGGCTACCATGATCTGATCATTCAGCGCGGTGGCCTGCGGATCTTTCCCCGTCTGGTGGCCGCCGATCATCACAGGGATTTTGCCTTTGACGCGATCCCCAGCGGCATCCGTGAACTCGACACCATCCTTGGTGGAGGTCTGAGCCGTGGCACCAGTACGCTCGTCATCGGTCCGTCGGGAGCGGGCAAGTCCACATTGGCGCTCGGCTATCTCTGGGCCGCCCTGGAGCGTGGTGAGCCTGCCCTCATGATCAGCTTCGACGAGACCATCGGTATTCTTCTGCAAAGAGCCAAGGGTGTCGGCTTCGACCTAGCACCTCACGTTGAAGCCGGACGGCTTCACATTGAGCAGATCGATCCGGCCAATGTCTCGCCAGGCGAATTCACCGGGAGGGTCCGGGAGGCTGTCGAACGGGATGGAGCAAGGGTTGTCGTGATCGACAGCCTGACCGGCTACCTGAATGCCATGCCGGAGCAGCCCTTCATTGTGCTCCAGATGCATGAGCTTCTCACCTACCTCAATCAGCAGGGCGTGGTGACGATCCTGATCCTGGCGCAACACGGGATGGTCGGCCAGATGGTCTCGCCGATCGACTTGACCTACTTGAGTGACGCGGTCGTGCTGCTTCGCTTCTTCGAGGCGAACGGCCGCATCCGGCGAGCGCTGTCGGTGGTGAAGCGGCGCACAGGCTCACATGAGGACACGATCCGCGAGTTTCGGATCGACAGCCAGGGATTGCGCGTTGGCCCGCCGCTGGAGCAGTTCCGGGGTGTGTTGACAGGCGTACCGACGTTCGAGGGCCAACGCGCCTCGCTTCTTGAGGAGCGTGAGACCGACAATGACGCAGGCCGCTGACGTGTCCGTGCTGATCCTTGCTCCGCATGGACGAGATGGCGCAGTCGCATCGGGGATCCTTGAAGAGGTCGGGATAGTGGTGACAACCTGCCCCAACCTTGAGGCGCTTGTCGCAATGTTGGATGTGTCAGCCTGCGCGGTGATCACGGAGGAAGCGCTACTCAGTGCCGATCGCCGCGAGCTCGCGGAATGGATTGAGCGGCAGCCGCCCTGGTCCGACTTTCCTTTCCTCCTGCTCACCCATCGCGGTGGCTCACCCGTCGAACACCTCACCGCGTTGCTGGGAAACGTCACGGTTCTCGAGCGCCCGTTCCATCCGGCCGTTCTCGCAAACGCTGTTCGCTCCGCACTCCGCGCCAGACTGCGGCAACGGGAGGTGGAGGCGCATCTCAAGGAGCGGCAGCGGACACACGAGCGTCAGGCCCTGCTCATTCGCGAACTGCACCATCGGGTCAAGAACACACTGGCAACTGTTCAGGGTCTCCTCGGGGCGACAGCCCGTTCCACGCACTCCGTTGAGGAGTTCTACCGCTCGTTCGCGGACCGGATTGTCGCTTTGGCCAACACACACAACCTCCTGACCGAGGATTATTGGCAGACGGCGCCGCTGATCGAGATGTTCAGGAACGAGCTGGCTCATTATGACGATGGCGCGCAACAACGGATCAGCCTTGAGGGCCCGCCCGTGGAGCTTTCAGCCGATCTGGCCGTGCCGATCGGCATGGCCGTGCACGAGCTGACCACGAATGCGGCCAAGCATGGGGCACTCTCGGCTCCAGGCGGGCAGATCTCTGTGGCTTGGACAGTCAGGGATCTGGCAGCAGGGCGCCGGCTTGCCATAGAGTGGGTGGAGCGGGGCGGTCCGCCAGTCGAACAGCCGCGGCGAAGGGGCTTTGGCTCGACGCTGCTGCATCGGGTGCTGACACACCAATGTCATGCAACGATCAGCATCGCCTATGACCCTGAGGGACTGTCGTGCCACATGGATATTCCGCTGATCGAAGAGCGGCTTGTGCCGGAGTATTGATCAATGCGGCAGCCCAAATCACCGAATTGAACAGACCTCTGAGCGGTCGGTGCAGCCGGCGGATGTCCCTTGATTGTCACGAGTTAGCAGTTAGATCCACCCCGTCACCGGATCCCTTCCCATGTCCCGCAACCTCTCTCCGACCGCTGAACTGAATGCGTTCATCCGCGGCCAAGTCGCCTCGGGTCAGTACCAGAATGCCAGCGAGGTCGTTCGGGCCTGCCTGCGTCTCCTCCAGCGGCAGGAACAGTGTGGCCGGCGCAAGACGGCAGTTTCCGGAGCGGACCGCATCGATGGATGATAGGCCAGTGCCCGCAGCCGATCGCGGCTTCCTTGTCGATGGCGGGACCATGGGCGCGCTGATGCGCGGGCACGACTGGTCGACATCGCCTCTCGGAGCGCCGGAGACCTGGCCACAGGCCCTGCGTACGGTGACCAGCCTGCTGCTTACCTCCAAGTTCCCGATGTTCGTGGCCTGGGGACCGGAGCTCGGCTTCCTCTACAATGGCGCCTATGCCGAGATCCTTGGAGCCAAGCACCCCGCGGCCCTTGGCGAGCGCTTCCACGACATCTGGGCAGAGATCTGGCCGGACATTTCCCCGCTGATCGACGCGGCGCTGGCCGGTGAGGCGAGCTATCGGGAAAACCTGCCGCTTCTCGTGAAGCGCAAGGGCTTCGATGAGGAGGCCTGGTTCACCTTCTCCTACTCGCCCGTCCGAGACGAGAGCGGCCAGGTGGCTGGCATGTTCTGCGCCGTCGCCGAGACAACGGGGCAGGTTCTTGCCGAACGGCGCCAGTCCTTCCGCATCAAGCTCGAGGAGGCTCTCGGCGACCTCACAGATCCCCGCGCCATTATGGCGGCGGCGGTCGAGGCACTTGGGCTGTACTTGAGAGCAAACCGGACGGGCTACAGCGAGGTGCAGGCGGACGGCGAGACCATCGTGTGCGAGACGTGCTATGCCGATGGGGTCGAGCCTCTCATCGGGACCTTCGCGCTCAGCAGCTTCGGACCGGATAGCATCGCGCGCCAACGGAGCGGGCAGACCGAAGTTTGCGACAGCATCGCGGCCGACCCGAGGCAAACCCATGCGACCTGGGCCGCCATCGAGACCGATGCGTTCGTGTCGGTGCCGCTGGTCCGGGACGGCCGCTTCACGGCGTCGCTCTACGTTAACTTCCGCGATGCCCACCAGTGGTCGTCCGAGGAGGTCGCGCTCATTGAGGACGCGGCTTCGCGGACCTGGTCGGCGGTGGAGCGGGCACGCGCTGAGGAACATCTGCGCGAGAGCGAGGCGCAGTTCCGGCTGATGGCCGATGCCGTCCCGCAGATCGTTTGGATCACGGATGGGGAGGGACGGACCCAGTTCTTCAACCGCCAATGGAGCAGCTATACCGGCGTGACATATGAGCCGACAACGGCAGCCGATGTGGCGGCGCACTACGTTCACCCGGATGACGGCATGGCAACGATGGCCGCGTTCAACGAGGCCAGACGGACAGGCGGCACCTTCTCCGTCGAGCATCGCATCCGTTCTGCGGCGGGGGAATACCGCTGGTTTCTCGTCCGTGGCGAACCGTACTGCGATCCGGGCACCGGCGAGATCGTTCGCTGGTTCGGCGCGTCCGTCGACATCCACGACCGCAAGCTCATGGAGGAAGCCCTGCGCGAGAGCGAGGAACGCCTTCGCGACCTGAATGCGACGCTTGAGGAGCGCGTCGCCGCGCGCACGGCCGAGCGCAATCACCTCTGGACCCTGACGGAGGACATGCTCGCCCGCGCGGATTACGAGGGCCGGATGAGCGCGGTGAACCCTGCCTGGACGAGGGTGCTGGGATGGTCGGAGCAGGAGTTGCTCACCAACCCCTATGCCGACATCATCCACCCCGACGACGTCGGGGTGACCGTGGCTGCACTACTGTCGATGGGGGAGACCAAGCAGCCAACGCGTTTCGAGAACCGGATCCTGACGTCAAGCGGGGAGTGGAAGCCGATCGGCTGGACCGTCTCGCCCGAGCCGGACGGCCAGAACTTCATTGCCGTCGGCCGCGACCTCGCGGACTACAGGGCGCGAGAGCAACTGCTTCTCGAAGCCCAGGAGGCGCTGCGTCAGTCGCAGAAGCTGGAGGCGGTAGGCCAGCTCACGGGCGGGGTGGCGCACGATTTCAACAACCTGCTCACCATCATCCGCTCGTCTGTCGAGTTCCTGCGCCGGCCCGACCTGCCCGAGGAGCGACGACGCCGCTACATCGACGCCATCACTGACACGGTGGATCGCGCCGCCAAGCTGACCGGACAATTGCTGGCTTTCGCCCGCAGGCAGGCGCTCAAGCCCGAGGTGTTCGACGTGCCCGAACGGATCCAGGCAGTCACGGACATGCTGCGCACCATCGTGGGAAGCCGCATTAAGATCATCACGGATATCTCTTGCGAGCGCTGCTTCGTCGAGGCCGACGTCGTCCAGTTTGAGACAGCGCTCGTCAACATGGCGGTGAACGCCCGGGACGCCATGGACGGGGAAGGCACTCTGACGGTGCATGTTGATGCCCTTGCCCATATGCCGTCGATACGCGGGCACGCGGGCGCTCCCGGGAAGTTCGTGGCAGTATCCATCAGCGACACTGGATCCGGCATTCCTACCGACAGGCTGAGCCATATTTTCGAGCCATTCTTCACGACGAAAGAAGTCGGCAAGGGCACGGGTCTGGGCCTGAGCCAAGTCTATGGTTTCGCCAAGCAGTCGGGTGGCGATGTCGCCGTCGAGAGCGGGCTCGGGAAAGGCACAACCTTCACCCTCTACCTGCCGAAGGTTGAGCGCGAGGCTGGCGCTGACGAGACTGCCGTCTATGCCCGGACAGGTGCGCAGCAGGAAGATGGCCGGGGTTGCCGTGTGCTCGTGGTCGAGGATAACCTTGAGGTGGGGCAGTTCGCGACGCAGCTCTTGCAGGATCTCGGGTACGAGACGGCTTGGGCCGCCAATGCCACCGAGGCTCTCGATCTGCTCGAGAATAACCACACCCGCTTTGACGTGGTTTTCTCGGACGTGGTGATGCCCGGGATGAGCGGGATCGAGCTTGGGCGGGAGATCCGGCAGCGATATCCAGCACTTCCGGTGGTACTGACCTCCGGCTACAGCCATGTGCTGGCAGAGGAGGGACGGCACGGCTTCGAGTTGCTGCACAAGCCCTATGCTGTTGAGGACGTCTCGCGGGTGCTCCGCAGGGTGACCCGCAGGAGCGGCTCAGGCTAGCCTTGCTCATCTGGACGGAATGATCTTGGCAAGGCTGTAGGTCTGGTTGTGGCACATCTCGGAAGTACACCGAGCGTCCGTGATGCGGCGAATACCGGACTTTGGGCAACTGCCGATTGCCTGAACGGTATGTCCCTTGTTGGGCACTGGTATGGAATGCCCCTTCTGATGATAGTGAGTCACATCGCCGATCAGGATCTCGGCGAGCCCGTCGATCTCTCGAACAACCCGATCGATCTGTCGGTACTCCTCGCCACCGATCGGGATGTCGGCCAGGGTTCGCGTGAGGAGATGCCGCGTCGGCCGCAGGGACTCCAAGAGCCTCTCCGCGACTTCCGGTGTCATGAGACACCGGGATTTTCTCGAATGACCATGTTGCATGGATCGCCTCACCGTTCTTCATTTGCTTCAGCCGATAGCGGTAGCAAGTCACGCGATCATCATGATCGGGAGGTTTCACGGTGGCTGGAGCCACCCCGGGTCGGCGTCACCCCCGTTCGCCCGCGGACGTACCCGAACGACAGGGCCGCAGCGAGACGTTCGATCCGTTGCTCCTGGATGTGCTGCTCGACGAGAAGGGCTTTGATGGCGGTTCGTGGATCGCCACCGCAGGCCTCGATCACGGCCGTTACATCAGCCTCCAACTGGTCCGTATCGCTCGCGACCTGAACCTGGTCAGTCATCGTCACCTCCCTTGAGAGTCGCGACGTTACTGATCCGATGCTCCGACCTCCAGCGGAATGTTCTTTATTTGTTCTTGAGCTGTGGAATGCGGGGAAACGCTCACGATCGTTGCCCGGGCGGGAGACAGCCAGACGTGATCCATTGCCACGAAACGTGGCCAGCTTGGCGCGAATCCTAGTATTCCGAATTTCGAGAAATGCGGCGCCTGATCCGTGTGGCGCGCTGCTCGCACGAGCTCTATGACTAGGGACAAAGACATCACGGATAGTTTCGTACCCGTAATCCCGCGCGAGAACACCATCGATTAGTGACGCGGAACGTCTGCGGGACAGCGACTCGTCGGATTCAAGTAGGCAAGGTCGTCTCCGCAGTTGTTCTGAGTTGACAGGTCAGCAGTGGGTTGGGCTGAGTGGCGGCTGTCGGGGGTTGTCATGCGTATTGTTTCCATTGCCGCTAGCGTTGCGATTTGTGCGTTCGGTTCATCGGCCTTAGCGGATTCCTTCACGCTCTCGGGTGACGCTCGCTGGGTTGCTTTGGCCAGCCGGCAGAGCCTCGATGAAGCCATCGGCGTTGCCCATGCCTATCGCTGGCGCTTTCCGACCGTCAGGGTCATGCAGGCGACGAACGGATGGTACGCCATCGTCGCCGGTCCCGAGCGGATCCCGAACCCGCGGGCCTACAAGGAAGCGCTGGTCCGCACGGGCGAAATCCGCAGCGATACCATCATCACCCGAGGACATGGATACGTTGCCGAGGTCTGGAAGCCCTCGACCTTCAAGCCTCTCATCCAGGCAAAGTACGACGGCTCGAAACAGGTCAATCTGCGCTCCGGCGAACTGGTTCTCACCGTCTCAAGCCTTGCAAGGGGGAAGGAGAGCGGGCGCTTTCCCGTCCTGTCCGGGTCTGCGAACGGCCGTCTCGCCTTTACGGCGCGCCTTGAGGAAAGCTCGAACGAGGTGCCGAACGCCGAGGTTGCCGTCGTGCGCCTCGACCCCACCAGCGCAGAGCCGCAGGTGGTCTTTTCGTCCTTCTGGGGTGGCGCGCATTGCTGCACTGTCACCAAGATCGCCACGAAGGTCGGAACCGAGTGGCGCGTTGTCCCAGGCAAGACCATCGACGGGGACGGCGGCTACACCTTCGATGACATTGATGGCGATGGCGCAGCCGAACTGCTGAGCGTGGACCAGACCTTCTTCTACACCTTCGCGCCGTATGCAGGATCCTGGGCGCCCGAGAGCATTTCGAAGCTCTCCGGTGACCGGCTTGTCGATGTGACGGCGCATCCGACCTTCCGAACCTACATGCGCCAGGAACTCTACCGGATGGAGTATCTCGCCAGCCGGGAGCCGAGCCTGTGGCGCTCGAATGGGTTCCTGGCAGCCTGGGTGGCCACAAAAGCAGTCGTGGGCGAGTTCGATGATGCCTGGAACCGGATGCTGCCCCTGTACGATAGAGGCACCGATTGGCCCCTGATCGAATGCACGGTGGCAAAGGTGGGTGGGTCCTGTCCGGACGGGAGGGAGCGGACCATCGAGTTTCCGGTGGCCTTGCGCAAGCACCTCGAGGAGGAGGGATATATCCCGAGGAGTGCACCGGTTCCTCGGCCGGAAAGTGTCGTGGTCGCGCGACCGACCCTTGTCGTGCCGAGCCCGGCTCCCAAGGAGGAGAAGCGTGCGTCCTCTGGGACAGGCTTCTTCGTCACCCGGGAGGGACATGTCGTCACGAACAACCACGTGATTGAGGGTTGCACTTCCGTCCAGGTCAAGCCTTCCAACGGCTCGCCCCTTCCGGCTAGGATTCTGGCCCGTGACACGACCAACGACCTGGCACTGCTGAAGTCTGACCAATCGACGGACAAGTTCGCGACTGTCCGAGCGGGCGTTCGTCTCGGGGAAGCCGTCGCGGCCTTCGGTTTCCCGCTCAACAGCGTCCTGGCGAGCTCCGGCAACTTCACGCTGGGCAATGTGACCGCACTGGCGGGCATCGGGGACGATAGCCGCTTTCTCCAGATCTCAACTCCGGTTCAGCCGGGGAACAGCGGTGGGCCGCTGCTGGACGAGAACGGCAATGTCGTCGGCGTGGTGACATCCAAGCTCAATGCCCTCAAAACGGTGGTTGCCATTGGGGATGTCCCCCAGAATGTGAACTTCGCCATCAAGGCAGGGGCGCTGACCACGTTCCTGGAGAGCACCCGGGTTGAGGTGCCGGCTGCCTCTAGTGCGTTACGCCTCTCGCCGCCCGATCTTGCCGATGTCGCCAGCAGCATCAGCGTGTTTGTCAGATGTGACTGAGGGGCTAGCCCATCAATCACTCTCGGAGGCGAACACATTCGGCCGCCGAGCCGACCGAGGTTTGGGGCAACACGAAAACCCTCGTGACCTCCGACTGGTTATGCAGCGCAAGAGGTCCTCGGCGGCACTGTTCATCAGGTCAATGATGGTCTGCAAATGAACGACGGTCCGAAGGCGGTATTCCTTGGCCGGGATGTCGGGAATTGATGGAATCGTCCCCAAACCGGTCTGAAACAGCCCGGTTTGGGGAAAGGGCCGCGATATGGCGCTGCCTTGGGCAATTAAATCGTGCGAGCTACACCGATCCTTCCGCCCTCGCCGCCGATGCCACGATCCTCGACGGATGGATGGAACACTACATGCCCATCCCCGTCCTCGTCGGCAGCGCAAATGGGCACCCGACCCTCGCCGGCAAGGGCAGGCTGATCCGAACCTCGGACCTTTGGGTGATGGCCGAGGATCGCGGGCGTGCCCGTTCCATGGCTAGGTGGTATCGTCTCGGCCGGCCGCTCGAGGCCGAGACGACGCACTCCTGAGGAGACTGCCTATGGGTGATCGGAAGATGCCGCGCCTCCCCATGACCGCTGACGAGTTTCTGGAGTGGGCCGCGACCCAGGAGGAGAAATGGGAGCTTGTGGATGGCTATCCCGTTCCCAAGTTCTGTGACGAAACAGAGGCTGGGATGGCCCCGACTCCCCGAGTGCCGATGAGCGAGGCCGAGTTTCAGGAATGGGTGAGGACTCAGCCGAGCCGGTATGAGCTCGTGGACGGCGTCCCGATCCCTGTGTACGGCGAGGTGAGGGGGGACCTGATCACCTCCGACTGGCGGGCGCTGTACGGCAGTCTAAAGGGGAAGGGCAGGGATCCCAATCGCGTCCGGACCATCGAAGAGATCAGCGGAGCCGCCATGACCGACGACGAGACGCTTACGCACGAGGAGGCTGCGGCCCTGCTCGGCGGGTACGCCACCCTTGCCCACAGGGTGATGATCGACGAGCTGCCGCGCCTTCCCGACGGCCTGTTCCGCCGGGGAGATGTCCTGGCCCTGAGGGATCGGCTCAGTGCGTTGGAGGCCTTGGCCGCCTCGACCGAGGAACTGTCCGAGATCGCCGAAGGCGAGGCCGTCAAGCACGAGACCCAGGAGTCATGGCGTTGCGTGTCCGGTAGCCTGAAAGGTCAGAGCACCGACCCTGATCGCGTCCGCTCCATCGAGAAGATCAGCGGAGCCGCGGATGATGACGAGCAGTTCCAGGAGGCGCTTCGGCAGGTCCGAGCGACGGGAGCCATGGGCGTCACTCCGCGGGATGCCGTCGTGACAGATCTGGCCGCCGAGGGCGAGGATGCCAAGAAGGATCAGACGTTCGGCGAGGCTCTCCGCGATATGGGTTGGCAGCCTGTGCCCTTGCCGCGCCTGACACTCCGCTCGGGCGCTCCCGGCAGGCGGCTGAAGCTCCCTCGTCCTCCCGAGGAGGCCGTCCTGATCGCGGAAGGCGAGGCCGCTAGGCGCGAGATCCTGCGGCTGGCCGGGGGCTACCTCGAGGAGGAGCTGGCGGCGGAGTGGCTCGGCGTCTCGGTCGATCACCTGCGCCGCTCCGTCGAGGAGGGCACCTGGATCGCCGTCGAGATGGACGGGCGCCTGGTGGTCCCGGCCTGCATGATGCGGGACTCTATGACGGTCCTGATCCTGCGCGAGATCCTCGCCGTGATGCCGATCCGATCGCCGTGGATGCGGCTGGAATGGCTCGTCCGGCCGGACGACGCTCTCGGCGGGCTGAGCCCCATGGAGGCCATCCGGGACTGCCGGGAGAAGGAGGTCCGAGAGCTCGCGCGAAGCCACGGAGCGGATTAGAGGGTGTCTGGAAAATCGGGTTGAGCCCATCTGAAGGGGCATGACAGCCTCCTTCTATGACTGCAACCTGAGCGATGCGGAGTGAACGATCCGGGCGCCGCTCCTTGCCTCCACGACACGCCGTGGGCGTCCTCGCAAGCATGACCTGCGGCTGGTCCTGAATGCCATCCTCTACATTCTGCGCGGTTGCGAACCCTGGCGGTTGTTGCCGCACGAGTATCCGCCCTGGCAGAGCGTGTACGATCAGTTTCGACGATGTCGCGGCGGCCCAAGGCAGGATCCAGTAGACCCGCAGCCCATCAGCAGGCGGTCGACGGATTACCGACCGAAATTGAAATCTCTCGACGCAACTCAGGTACCGTCGCGGTCCGCCACATTGAGCGGCTACAGGTCGTCGTGCAAGGGCGAGAAAGTACTGTCGGCGGCTGTGAGACGTCGGTGAGTCAAATTTGAGAGTAATTCGTGCCTGAGGGGCGCTAATCGAGTCAAACTACAGCCTGTACTTGAGAGGCCGGATCGTTGGGACCTTATGGTTTCTTGAGGAGATGATGCGAAGTAGTCGCAACACGTTTGATGCGGCGCGGCCTTCACGGAGATAGTCTGCTGCCGGAGGGCCAAAGGTGACCAGACCTTCAAGCTCGTCAGCGAGAAGACGCCGTTCCCGACGGCTTGGCAGGTCCGCTCCGAGCACTCAGGCAAGGACACCTACGTCCTGTTCAACACCGACAGCGATGTTGCGACCGAAGGCGTGACTAAGCTCAAGGGCGTCCACGCCGATCTAACCCACACCTAGTTCGTGCCGTAGGTGTTGCGCACCGTTCAGTGAGATCTTGCTTGGGATGAGAAGGCGCGCTGGGAGGAGTTCAAGACTTTCAGGCACCAGTTCTTGTGTCGGAAATGCAGCCGCGTAAAGTGCAAGCGGCCGCCCACATCGAAACGTGCGGTCTGTGCGCACGAGAATTGTGAAACACAGTTCTCGCCGCCGTGATCCTCATCTACCTGCCGACATCAGAGGCGCGCAATCCTCGTCGAGTGCAGCGGCAGATTAGTGAAAAGCCATGTCATTGGAAATCGGCCCGATTTTTCGATCGGGCCGAGCAGTTGCGTCAGTCGGGCACAGCGGAGCAGTGCATCCTATTTGAGTACAGGGCCGACCTGTTAAGCAAATCGGGCCGAGATATAGCTGCTTTGGGCAATTATATCGTGTGGGCCACAGTGACCTACACCCGTGGCGAGAGGCCAAAAGAGGGCACCCTAGCCCCCGGCGGCTCGGTGAAGGCCAAGGAGGGCATCGACTTCCATGTTATTCCAACTAGCGAGTCGTAATCCTGACATCCAGAAGTTGCTCGACCGGGGCTACGCGCTCCGGCTCGACAGCAACTACCTCGTGGTCCGCGACATCCCCTACCTAGATGCCGCGGGCGACCTGCGGTGGGGCGCGATCGTCACCACCATGAAGGATATCGATGGCACCCGCGTCGCGCCGAATGACCACCAGGTGTTCTTTGCGGGTGGCGTGCCCTATGGCCTGAATGGCAAGCCCATCCCGTCTTTGGGCAGCGGCACGGCGAGCGTCCCGCTGGCGAAAACCGACGTCGTCGTCGAGCGGTCCTTCTCCAACAAGCCGCCGCACGGCCTTCCGGATTTCTTCGTTAAGATTGAACACTACCTAACGATCCTGTCCGGGCCTGCGCGCCACCGTTTTTCGGAAGCGAACCCTTTCACCTTCAACGTCGACGACGATGCCGGCCCGGAGAGCGTCTTCCATTTCCGCGATACGCTGACCAGTCGTGCACTGATCGGAGACCTGTCGGCAAAATTCAATGGCCAGGACGTCGCCGTCATCGGACTAGGGGGCACCGGCGCCTATGTCTTGGATTACCTCGTCAAGACGAACGTCGACGGGATCCGAGGCTTTGACCCGAAGCCGTTCCACGTCCACAACGCCTTCCGTTCCCCGGGACAGTTGCTGCAGGACGAGCTCGGCAAGCCGAAGGCCGAGGTCTACCAGAGGCGCTACGAAACATTTCGCAAGGGCCTTAAGCTCGAGGCCAAGGCGATCGATGGCACCTGCGACGCTGATTTCGCCGGAGTGACCTTCGCCTTCGTCTGCATCGACAGCGGCAGCGCGCGCGCTGACATCTTCGACCTGCTTATCCGTCTGAGCATACCCTTCGTAGATGTCGGTATGGGGCTTGTCCGTATCAACGGCGCCCTCGCTGGCATGGTCCGCACCAATGTGCTGCTGCCCGGCGAAGCAGAGAAGGTCCGCAGCAAGATGCTGATCCCTCTCACCGATCCACCCGGTGACGAGTACCGCACCAACATCCAAATCGCGGAGCTGAACGCACTCAATGCGAGCCTCGCCATGCTGCGCTTCAAGCAGCATTGCGGATTTTACGCACAGGCGCAGCCAGCGTATCATCTGCTGATGAATACCGCGCTGCTCAAGCTGTTCGTGGAACCGACCGAATGAGTGATTTCCGCCTCGAGAAGGTCCATTATGTCCCGCAGGCATTGGAACCCGGCGTCGTCTACGCGTCCGACGAGTACAAGGTCGCGGTGCACCTTTGCGCGTGTGGCTGCGGCAGCAAGGTGCCAGTTTCCCTCGGCCCGGCCGGATGGACCCTGACCGAGCGGAACGGACGGCCGACCATCCGCCCTTCGATCGGCAGCGGACAACTGCCGTGCCGCTCCCACTATCTGATCACAGAAGGGCAGGTCGATTGGGCACCCGCCATGAGCGCTGCGCAGACAGTCGCAGCACTGAAGTCAGATCATCGCAGGCGGGAAGCGCATTACCGCGAGGCTGCCCGCAATTCGCGGTGGTGGGTTCGGCTGTGGAAAACGTTCCAACGCTGGGTTGGGCTAGTATAGGCGTCAGAGGGCTCACATTAAGAATTTTCTTCACCGTCGATATTCAACCGACTGCGGTCGGATATCTTCTATGCCTATCTCACCGCAGATCGAAACGATAGATGTCAACTCGCAATAGAAAGTAGGCTCTCCAGGGAGTTGAACATACTTGTCCGCTTTCCTCAGTCGACGAGTCAAAGCCGTCAGTCAGCTCACGGCCCCATTGCCGTCATTCCAGAACACGCGCCCGAATAGCCGTTCCCGGCGCATCTGAGGCATTGCGGCATGGTCGGCTTCGAACACCAGCTGGCATGAAGAGGTGCCACCCGGCTCTTGCAATGCTGTTCGTTGGTTGTGACGTTTCCAATGCAAGCCGCAAGGATGAAGGTAACGTTCCGGATTAATCGCGAAGAAGCCCGCCTCAAGAGGTGAGGCGGGCTTTGGCATCATTTGAGGCGCGCTATAGGTGATTGTGAGCGCCCTCATTAGCTAGCTGATGTGGCGCCCATATTCGCCCTTTGCCCGAAGAAATTAGCGAGCTATGCAGAATGTCTAAGCTCCCATATCGAGGGAGAATGTCGTCTAATTAATAGTCGCAGAGGCGAACCTGTAGCTCAAATCGCTGCCGTACGACATACAGCATGCTTTTGAGCTACATGGAATCGGAGCTTGGGCCAGTGCCAGCGCACAATCTCTAGGGGTGTTCCCGTGCGATGCGTGTACCGAGGACTTTCAACTCGTAGTTCTGAAGTAGCCCCCGAATAGACCGAACACGATCTCCCACCTCGCTAGGAGATAGGAGTAGAGTTAGGTCTATGACTGGTTCTTGCTCGAAGTTAGAGGTTCTTGACGTACCGCAACGCCGTCGCCGCTGGACGGCCTCCGAGAAGCTGTCCATCGTCCAGGAGACCTACGAATCCGACGCCACAGTCAGTCTGGTCGCCCTCCGGCATGGGGTGGCGCCCAACCAGCTCTTCCGCTGGCGCAAGCTTGCTGTTCAGGGGGCGCTCACCGGAGTGGGGCCAGTTATGGATTGGATGTTAGTATTATCTCCTAGCGCTGTGGGAGATCGTTTTTGGTTGATTCTGGTACTGCTGTGCTTCTTCTGATTTCATTAGAAGTAGAGGTCTGCTTAAGGCGTTTCTTGTATGGCCCTCTTTTACCGTAGGGGTTTTTTCTAGCACTCGACGAGGCAAGCGGCCGAACATCGGCAACTCGGACGAGGATACCAGCCAAACCAGGTGCTTCAGCAAGACGTCCACTGCACTGGATCCTCTGTTCCATCAAGGCGGTTACGAGCGCAACAACTTTCACGTGGAGCGCCTTGGGTGCGTCAGCGATTGAGATTTGCTCCTTATCAATCCGCGAAACAGTACCAGAAACGCCAGCCAATCTCTCCAGCCATTCCTCGACGTCCGTCCGTCGTAACAAATAAAGGCTCTTCTCCCCCATTACGCCCCCTGGCACCCATATCGGCAAAATTCTCGCCCTGATAAGCTTTCTCACCATGGCGATTCCAACACCCAAGACCTGAGGTAACCCCTCAAGTCTTATCGAAGACTCAAGATCCGCTACAATCGCAGCTAACGTTTCATTGTTGACCTTGACCGGACTACCTTTGCGCTTTTCCGGGCGAATTCCATCCTGCAGTTTCAGAATCTTTCGGAGTGTTCCAGGTCTCATCCGGCATTCTCTTGCCGCCTCCGTCAGCGTTACGCTAGGGCGTTTCCTGGGTAGTTTGGGAAACACGTCTCTCGGCACCTGAAACTTTTGTAGAGCATTGTCCAATACAATCTGCGCAAGGGCAGGAGAGAAGTTCTCCCCACCACGCCAAGATAGCCACCGGTAGAACCATCCATAAGCAGTTAACATGCTTGCCGGCCTTGGACCGCCTGTCGAGAGGAAGCCCTCGTAAGTTCTATCGAGTGCATCTCCAATCCGATGCTCCAGGATCACTCTAAATCCATGGGCGCGTGCGGCCGCCCGCTCAATACTTAGGTCATCGATCTCCACCCAACGATCGGCATATCCATGCAGGTCAAGTGCAGCGATACGCTCGATCATGTCGATGGCTTGAGTCAGCGGAAGATTCTGCAATTCAGGTGGGGTCCCAACGCCTTGTAAAAGCCCGAACTGAGCGACGATCCACCGATCCAGCGCGAGAATCTCCGGTGAGGCGGTTTCTCGTGACACAGTGAAAACCGATCCATCTGTGCAGACGCGGCATTTCGTAAGTAACCCATCTTCCCAAGACAGTTTCCCGCCGCAGCTACACAGGGAAACGAGCCGCCGCCCGTGCCATGGACACGCTTCGAGGAAGGTCAAATCCCACCAAAATCTATGATGAAGTGACACGGCTAAGCATTCTGGGCAGACGCGGCGTGAAGCTATGAGTACATCACGGTTCAGTCTCAGTTCATGACCGCGGATCAAAATGGCTTCTCCGCGCATGCGACGGTAAGCAGCCTGCTCAAGAAGTTCAAGATCGCAGTGAGCGATGTCAGCGAGTGCCGGGAGTTCCTGTCCGAAACGAACGCGTCGACACGAGACTCCCGTCATCGTTCGCATCATAGCCATACGCGCGACCCCATTTATGTCAGAGAGCCTCAACAAAAGGCCATGTGGAGGCTCGTCGGAATACAAATCGGGAGTCCAGCGTGGTGGCATCCACATTGAACTGCTGAAGTGTTTCATTTGCCACGCGCTCCAAATGCTCTGCGAGTTTCAAGACCTTTTGACTGCCGCTTCTCGGCTTTGTCTATCCGGTTTCTCCGAGCAAGAACAAGATTTGTACGCACCTCTTCACTGTCTACGCAGGACATCAAAAACGGATTTTCAGCATCTGAAACATTCAATCTATCGCGCAAATATTCTGCGAACACCTCGACAGTAAGGCTCTGGTAGCCTTTCTCGATCGCATAGCGGGTAGTTAATCGAACGACAATTGCAATTCTACCTTCAAATCCGTCGCAAAAAATTCCCAATGGAACGAAGACATTTGGCGTATCTAGGGATGAACCTTTGTCGAAGGGTAACTCTTTGTTCAACGTGGTACAAAAGCGACCGAGTGCGGCCAGCGGATCCGATGTAATCTCAAGTGGTCGAACATGGTACACTTCGCCGCCCAGCCATTCCACCTGACTGTTGGCATCTTTGATCTCGGTTGTATGTTCAAGTCCGACACACAACACCTGCACACGACCAGTTTTTGCCAACACTTTAAAAACATCAGCTGCGTCGTAAGCGGCAGCTGTCTTGCCCTGTTCGCAGATGTGATGAGTATCGTCGAATACAATGAGGCGTGTCGCCTGTCCATATAACTGGCGGCCCAGCGCAAGCTGGCGCTCGACGAACGTAGCTGTTCGCGGAAGACGAACATTGAAAGCTACGAGAACATCATTAAGGAGGAGATTAAAAGTAGGGGGGCCTTTCGGCACATAAATCTTCACAATTGGGCGTTCGAGTCCGATAGGTGTTTCTACGATCACCGAGACGATCGCCTCAGTCTCGCGGCAATCTCCGAGATTTTGCGCAACAACTTTGCCATCCAATTTGTCCGCAACTTCCTCGATAATCTCGTTCACGGCTGTTGTTTTACCAGCTCGTGTCTCTCCGACTAAGAACGCTATTTCACCCTCGGGCGCAGTACGGTAGCCACTCATGATACTTCGGATAAATTCCATCGACTTAGTGAGCGAGGGCGTCATAGCTATGAAGCGCCCAATATTCGAGAGGCGATCATTTGAATTGCTACTGCTCCAATCCGTTCCGTTTTCAGTATTGCCATTTTCAAGCTTCGAAGTCATGGCGCACCTCACATCGCTTAGTGGTTTCGATGACGTCCGGGATATGTCGCTGGAACTTCAGTAGGCGAACCGGTGTTCCTATCCGTGTGTGTTGGCTTATTGCCTGTGTTCTCGCTGTCGGACCGACCGGGGCGGATCTCGCCGGGATAATAGCCATCACCGTCACGCGGCGGGTAAGGATTAGTCGGATGTATTATGACATCGCGGTAGGGACCATTCGGATCCGGAGGCGGTGAAGTAGAAGGGGCATCAATCTCATGCGAGCTGATTGGCAAGGAACTCGCGTCCGGGTCGATCCGATCGCTGTGGATATGCTCAACGGGACGCGACCCTTCCGTTATAAAGGCGGCAATGTGCTTCGGAACAACACCATGTCTTTTCCGGACACTGTCTACAAAATCCCATATCCGTTGCAATCCCTGGGCTAGTTTCAACTCGTAATCGTCATCGACAACCTGAGCATCATCAAGGATTTTTCTAAGGTGCTCGTATTGGCGCAACGTTAGCAACTCGATTGAACTCTCCGCCATTAGCTGACCTTCGACCCACGTGTGGTCGTCGGGGTCGAGAATGTAGGCCGTCCCCAGATCAAGCGGGTCAATTCGAATGAGAACATCACATGAGAAGCCGATTCGGTTCCGCAATGCTCGGAACGCATTGGAGTTCCAGCGGAGTTTATTGTAGCGTACTCCGTCGTCGCGAAGTTTACGGGGAACAACTTTACCGACTAGAGGTGCGATGAGTTCCGACGGCGGCGCAGGTTTCTCACCAACTTCGTCCATCCCTTCGCGCCACCGTTCCGCAGGTATTTCTCCAGTGCCAGGGTGCTTCTCCCTGTTGTGGTGATCAACAACCCAACGAGTAGTCAGATAGCGAACATCACTAATTGAAAATTTCGCTTCCTTCTGTGAATCGTATCGCTTGCGCATTTGAGGGTTGGATAGCGTTGTGCCATCCAACAAATGGAAGAGCTCCTTGTTTATACGTTTGAAATTGCTCTCAACTTTTCCCTTTTTGTCTCCGCTAGCCCTTGGCAGTTGCAGGATCCTCATGTTCAAGCAGCTTGCTGTAGCTGTCATCGATGCAGAGAGAAATTCCGGCCCTTGATCAATAGCAAGGCAATCGGGCGCTCCGAAACACGGCCAGTCAAACACAAAGGGTGCCTGTCCGTACTCAGCCCACTTCCGAAGTTCCTGCTCTTTCGGCAAGACGGCATGGCGAAGTGCCTCCATTACTGAAACCCATGAAGGAGCGGCGAATGAGATCGTGAAGCCGATGATCATCCGCGAGTAGCGATCAATAAGGACAGTAAAATACGGTTTCCCGAGAACAACTCCATTCTCCGCTACAATGACGTCAAGTTGCGTGTGATCGGCCTCAACCTCGGCCAAAGGGTAATCGCCTGGAGGACCTGCGCCTTTTAAGCGCAATAACCGATCGGCCTCATGCCTTCCTTCCCGTTTTACGAGTAGTTCCCACTCTTCGCGCTTAGCCAGTGTGTTCTCGACAATCTTGCGCCCGATGACGTTCTTAGCTTTCCTCGGTAGCTGTCGATGTTCAGCGTTCGCACGGCAACGAATGCGGGACCGTGCTCGAAGTAGGGTTTGCCGAACACTACCCTTCAGCCGTGTAGCGTAGACTTCATCAATCGCATTGTTGATCTCCTCAATTACCCAAGGCTCGTATCGCTCCGCTCGGTTTCCCCTGGCAGGTGTATCGGAAACGAGAGCTCTGATATCGAATCCAGCGGCCAGCCACCTCAAGTACCAGGACCGACCTTGGCGAAAGCTGGGACAATCAATCAGGTTACCTGGATCTCCTTGACTCGCGCTAGCTAGCGCAGGATCAACCCATTGCTTCTTGTCTCGCCACTGAGCTGGGAGATCATAGATTTTCCTGACATAAGCATAGCGTGCCTTCGCGATGATCTGCTGTGAGGTTGAGAAGCTACCAAAATCTCTTTTCAGATTTGCTAAGACCGAAGGCGGCAATGCTTCGTATTGAGATTCGGAGACCATCTTTTGGCTTCGAACAAGCTCGTTCTGGCGACCGAAGCTTAGCGATATCTCGGAGCCATCATCGGCAGCCGTGAATATGCGACCTATCGTTGTCATTTCTCCAACGACGTAAAGACGGCCGTGGACACGGACTTTCGAGCCGCACACGAGACGTGGTGGCGCGGTGTGGACCGTCACATTTCATCTCCTTGGTTCGATGGTTGAACCCGAAAGGGCGTTGTTCTGCTGAAACGACAAGTTCTATCAAGTCGAATGTGGCCGAGTCGATCAAGGCGGATCGCGAGTTCGAGGGCATTGCGTGGTTGCCCAATCGCCGCGCCAATATCGCCCACGATGGGCGTAGAAGGAAGGTCTCCGAGTGCGAGGATTGCCTTCAGGAGTAATCCTCGGTCTCCGAACGGCCCAGAATGCCTATGAATGAGCTTCGCATTGTATAGCATCGGCTGGATGCGGATTTCGTGCTCAGTTACAAGACGAAACTTGTAGCCGTGCTCTCGGGCTGCGCCTTCATAGGCGTCTAGTTGTGCTCTGATAGTTGCCGCTCGAACTGGCTCTTCCGTGTGAACGACCTCGAGAAGCTTCGCTTCGACAAGCTCGCGTAATCCATCCTTTCTTTCGATAAGATAATCTGGAGTCCACCGGCTAAGCCGCCCACAGATGAGGATCTCGAGCGAGAACGGTTGGGAAATTATATTGGTGATATTTTCATCTTGTGCGTCTGTGACGAGTGCGAAGTCGCACGCTAGCAAACTCTCACCCGCGATGACTTTCCCTTTAAGTCGAGGCAACGGTACCTTACCCCTGTAGCCATGGTGACCACGGCGGCAAATGTTTCGGCTCTCCGAACCTCGGATCAATTCCGGCTTCTTGGTAGGTCGGGCACGCGCTTCTGGTTCTCGTGAACGCGTTTCTTCGAGGCGACGTTCGTCTGGTTCCCATGTTTTCATTTCGGCAACGGGGTGATTTCGATACCTAACTTCGTATGTAGATGGGCTGTGACAATTGCCGTGTTTGATTTCGCTCAATGTTGACATCACCTTCAATCCACAAGTATCTGATGATCCAGTGAACTTATTATCTGACCCGCAGTCCTATACTGTGAAGCCCATCGGCAGTCGGTGAAAATATCATCATAAGCTGTTAGGCTTCTTTGGCTGTCATCTACCTCCATTCGCGAGCCTCATGACGAGTGGGTAGGCACCACGTTCGCCGATTTCGCGTGGTTTGGGATCTCGTCGGCAGGTGTGTCGAGATTGAGGTCTGACATGTCCCGTGCTGTGGAACCTGTCGCGCCAATATCCGTGTCTCTTTCTTGCGCGCTCTCGCTCCCGTGGGAGTTAGTATCGATATGAAAGCGGTATTCTGGCGGAATCTCCCCGCTCAGGTTCATTACGATTGGCGTTGCCTCCAGATGTCTCGGGTAAGTCCCGACTGACTGTCCTAAGAGCAAAGCCTCGGGAAAATTTTGTGTTAGCTCGTAGAGCTTTCTGAAGTGCTCTAACCGTCGACGGGTCAGGAACGCTAAAGGGAAGGCAATACCCGACGATCAGTCCAGTAGAACGGTCAATTACTGCGTTGACACTTGGGGGAACGAAAACACCGTGGGTTCCGGAGGTAAGATCGCAATCCACTGGCTCTGCGGCGGAATGCAGATTGGGACGCTGGTGACCCGCGGCTGATCCGAGGCGTGTTTCTGGTAGTTCTGTGACAAGCTGTGCGGTGTTGGGGCATTGAGTTGGCACATGGCCACTTGCGTGACATGCGTTCTCTTGTTGCCGTTGATCCGCCGAAGCTTGATCAAGATTGGCAAGTTGCGTTGCGATCTTTCCTCGGACACAGCCGGCTGACAGGCGAACTGGAAGGTCTGTCATCTGCTCAATAGCTGTAAGGTGGTGCATGATGCGCTCCAAGAAACAGAGGCCAAATCTCTGGCAGTATGCCAAGGTCTGCGCTCATTGGTCCGGCGGCGAAAACTTGAGCAGCAGTTTGGCAAATGGAGTTCTCGCAAACTCAGTACATTGACGGTTGCGTGCTCGTGGCACTGATGTCGAGGTAGGTTGATTACGGTCAGCACCTCATCGGGACCGTAGGTTACGACAATTGTTCGCCCTGACGCCATGATGTGAGTTGCGCCCTGGCATTGATCAGCATCGCTCAACCAAGGTATCGCTTGGATCTTGATTATGTGGCGGCAACCCTCAGTGTTGTCGTCCACTTCAAGATACTCACCGAAGCGTTCCAGAGGCATGCGGCACTCCCAAGTCAGAAGTTCGCCAGCTACGCACGCGCAAAGACATTTCGTTGAGTGGCAATATAGATCACATCTTGTCGCGAGTAAATAAAGTAGATATTCTCAAAGACCAAAGTGGATATTCTTAGTTCCTAAAATAACAAAAAGATTAATACGAATTTTTGGGCAGACTGTCGAGCATTAAAGCTATGACGCCTAAGTTGTTGACTTTGTGATAGAAAAAATTCCGAAAAATGAGACGCTATTATTTTTGC
This sequence comes from Microvirga sp., assembly GCF_014699075.1. Classification (GTDB taxonomy): domain Bacteria; phylum Pseudomonadota; class Alphaproteobacteria; order Rhizobiales; family Beijerinckiaceae; genus Microvirga. The sequence continues at coordinate 116,475 of NZ_JACXAB010000004.1, forward strand.
GGAGTGCAGGTGGGGGATTTAATTGGCGGATGCTTGGAAGGAAGATTTGTGCAAGGTAGAACCTTATTCAGAGCTTGTAGAGGAGAATCCAACGCTTTAGACGATCATCCTATGATATTGGCCCTGGTAACAGGCAGGTCGCCATTCGTCGGAGTTTTTTGAGCAGCGAGTTTTTCTGCGTCGAAAAGTGTCCGTGGAGCAAAAAAAAGCATTTTCACGTCAGGATCCGCGATGACGAAGCTTCGAGCTTCGGAGTTTTTCTGAGCAGGAAATTGAAGCGGAAAACGAGGCTGAATTTTCGAGAGATGCCATGAGCTGATCCTGCTTTATGAATTTTCGTGAAAGGTCACCCTTTTGGTTTGGCAAGATGTTCGGAGCTTGAGGAGATTTGAACTGAAATTCTATCGGCTCCGATGGCCGCCTCTCGTTGAGAAGTGATGCTGAATCCTGCTGAGCCTGAGGGACTTCGAAGTGCTGTTCAACTGGCTCGGTACCACACCGCAGTGAAAAGTGGACCTGGCTTTTTCAGGTCCAAGTTGGACATATCACAGGAGAGCACTGGATCGAACCAAAGAGAGAAAATGGACGTTTGGACGTATTGCTCTACGGTCGTTCGCGCTCTCCGTCGCGGAATTCCCAGATGTTCAGACTAGCCGAAATTACGGAGAATTTCGGATCCCAATTTTTGCGAATAATTGTTGAAAGCAGCCTACAGCCTATGTCCAATCCACCTAACGCGTCCGAAGATTTGACACTGTGACGCTCCGGAGATTGAGATCTGAGGAGCAGTTTGCCGTTCGGCGCTCAGCGTCCAGGATGCGCCACCGTCCGGTGAGAAAGCCCGTCGGATGGTGACATGCTCACCGGCCCCGATCAGAAATAAGTTTCCCTGTGAGAGGCGCTTTTCCGTCAAGTGAATTAGCGCATCGTCCGATACATTGATGACTGGCGCCATATCAGAATCAGGTACCGTGAATACGGCAGTGTCGCTCGCGGTTAGGCCGAGATCGTCGAGCAACTGTATTGCAAACAGAGAATAATGGCCTGTTGGCTGCAGGTCTCTAGCAACTCCGGGCGCTCGTGATACTGCCACCCGAGGAATCAGCGCTGTAGTTTGCTCCCACTGTACCGACGGCATTCCTTCGCCTGTGACAAGCCACCTCCAACTGACGCCCGTATTGTCCGCGATAGCGGACAAAATTGCAAGTGAGGCTGGCTTGCCGCCTAAGAGGTCATAGATCCAAGTTTTCGAAACGCCGACCTTTGCGGCAAAAGAACGAACATCAGAGTCTCCAATGAGCGCTCTAATCCGAGTTGTTATTTGCTCGTTGAGCGCTTGGACGCGGTCTTTGCTCAGTCGGCTTTCCTGCGCGCGGGATCTGGACAAAGGAGTTGACCTTCAGCAATTCTGTGCCAGATTGTCCGGTGTCGCGGACAAGGGCTGGCGCTACGGAGTGATTCTCGAATCCTTCCTGAAGTCGCCTGTGCGTCAAGGCTTTCCGCCCCAAAACTGACTGTCGCTACCTTGGCTTGAACATCTTAGTTCGAGCAGAGGCTTATAATGATCTGTTATCACACATTGTGGATCTAAAAAATGGAACAGGATGATCGGATCAGTGACCACATTCTGGACGTTGCCGAACGAGCGTTTCGCCAGCATGGCCCAGACTGGATATCGCTCTCAGGTGTGGCGCAAGAGTTGAAGGTCCCGAAAGCCATTCTCAGCTTCTACGTACCTGGAGATCCGAGGCTTAGGGAAGGTATCGTCGGAAGGAGGCTCGACCAAATCCTTGCTCAACTCTCACCGATCTCTGATGCTGCTACTGGTGCTACCGCCGAAATACGCCTTTGTGCTGCCCTGAATGCCCTCGTTCGCTTGAGCCGCATATTTCAGCGGGAGGATCCAGCGCTGTTTGCCGTCTACCGTGCCCTGTCACACGAGCAAGCTTCGGTGATCACCAAATTCCAAGGCGATTTAATCAGAAAATTCGAAGCGATTATTGCACAGGGAATCCAAGCGCGCGAATTTTCCGATTTCGATGCATTTCATGCCAGCTGGGGGACACTGAATGCGATTGCACCATTTTATGAGCCCCGGTTCGGCCGAGACTGGTCGGCGCCGGGCGAGCATCGAGCTTATAAACATGCGCGAGCCTTGATCGTGCAGGGGCTCGCTGCCATCGTAAATGCAACGGGCTCTCAGGCTGAGGCTCAAAGGAGAGCTGCTCAACGACTTGGTCTCGTTCTTGGTTCGGACCGCGACGACTCGCCCAAGGATTCGCGATAGGCGAGCGGTTGTAGATCGTGCAAGCCATGGATTCCGACGGGCGGCTTGAAGCAAACGCAGTTCTTGATCGATTGGTGGCCGAGGGAACGACGTTCTGTCGAGACGACGCCCGACGCCTGATCGAACTAATCCCAGTGGCTCCCAATTCTCGCTTTTCATTTCGAGGAAAAATCAGTGGTCGAGGGCCCCATCTGAAGGGCCATGCAGCTGGGGTTGGTGAGGTTAGACTTAAAGGCGAAGAGTACGAAAAGCACTTTGCACTGAACACTCCAACCTCTCACAGAATTGGCGGATATGTGGTTACGCACACCCCTGGCCAGATCGCAATCGAACTCATGTGGAGTGACACCAAGATCGATCAAACAGGTCAAAGCTGCCTGCTCACGTATGACATAAACACCAGTGAACCAGACGCGATGCTGCTCGCAAAGCAGGCAACGTTGACTTTGCTCTTTATGAGTTTTTCGTATGTCTCCTACATACCTTGGAAAGCGGGAGTACCTTCTCGGCCGTGAAAGGAGTGCGTCAATTCCTAGGCCGAATGCGTTCTGAGACTCTATCGAGCGAGAACTGCCGTCGTCTCCGCTCGTGATGTTCAACAACGCGATTTGCCGCGCGAATCTGATCAACGAAGGTGCGGGAGTGACCGAGATCTTCAGACCTTACACGGCGCAGATGGTCGATCCCTTGGTTGACCACGCGATCACCCATCTCGAAGAAAAGATTGAGAAGCTCAAGTCTCTCCAAGGAGCCGAGCCGGAGATCGCTACAGTCATTGGGAGGACAAGCGAGGTCTTCGGTAATCGGGGCGTACTTTGGCTAGTCCAGCATAACCGAGTGTTAGAGGCTACTCCTCTGGACCTGATCCTCCGAGGTAACACCGACCTAGCCCTCCTGCTCCTTATCCAGATCGAACATGGAGTATACCCATGAGGGCAGCGACAGGGTCGAGCTAATGGATTGGCTGAGCATGAGCGACGTTCGAGCAGTCTGTTTTGATGCTTTCGGAACCTTGGTCGAGATCACCGACAAGCGGCAGCCGTTTCGAACTCTGCTGCGGGAAGGCGTGAAGGGTATCACGGCTGACGAGGTCCTGACGCGGCCGCTCAGCCTGCGGGAGGTCGCCGCAAGAGTCAGCCAAGAGCTCGGGGAGGACGGGTTAACAGAGCTGGAAAGGGATCTGCAGGCCGAGTGTGCCTCCATTCGTCTTAGGCCCGGAATGGCGACAATCTGGCAAGCCCTGCGCGCCAGAGGTCTGCGGATCGGCGTCTGTTCGAACCTGGCGCTTCCTTATGGGGGCCCGCTTCTCTCCACCCTGCCTGACCCTCCCGATGCTGTGATCCTGTCCTACGAAGTGGGGCTGGTGAAACCACAGCCTGCCATATTTCATCTCGTGTGTGATCGGCTGGGGTGTCGGCCGGCGGAGATCCTGTTCGTGGGGGATACGCCGTGCGCCGATGTTGAGGGGCCACAAGCGATCGGCATGCCGGCGATGCTCATCTCAGAGTTCGAAGAATACACCAGGCGCGAAGTTCGTGAGCTTGGAAAGCTCTCTGAAGGCTTCCCCGCCTCCATTCAGGGAGCGGGATACGGCTCCGGCCTTTTGAATATGCCGCCCAGTGATACTGGAAAGAGGGCCCCGGTCATCAAAGGCTCGGGCCTCGGGCCATTGATCAGTGTCGAGGAGGGTCGAGCGCGACTGGCCGAGATCACTGTTGAAGATGACTCGACAAACTGGGCGGCATCCGAACTCTTCGGAACCGACAGCATAGCGGAGAGACTCGGTGTATCAGTCGCAACACTCGAAGGGTGGCGGGATGACGGTCAGGCCATTGCCTTCCGCAAGGACGCCGATGGGTTCGTCTATCCGGAGCGCCAGTTTGAGCAGTCCCGACCGATCGAAGGCATCGACCGGGTTGCGGGGTACTTCCCGTTCCCTGAGGAGGCGTGGGAGTGGTTGGTTACGCCCAATCAGTACACCGATAGTGCAGCGCCGATCGACCGGCTGCGGTCAGGGCACATCGAAGAGGTCGTTCGGGCTGCGGAAGGTGTGAATGACTACCAGTGAGGGTACGAACGCAAAGCAAGACAACACGATTGTCTCGGATCTCGAAATTCTGAGCGGCATGCCGGTCATCAAGGGCACACGGATCCTGGTCTATGACGGGGCTGCATCCGTGAATGCAGGCATCCCGCGGGATCGTATTCTGGCGGCCTATCCCACCATCAAGGAGCACCATCTGGATCTGGCTGTCGCTTACGCGGGGGCCAATCCATTGCGGCTGCAGGTTCATCTCCGGCTCCCAGAGTGATCGGTGCACCCTCCGCCAGCGAGGGGATCCCGATCGCTTCTTCGGGCGATATCATGGGCATATCACTTCGCCCCCCGAGAGCCGAGCGCCGGTCACCTTGTTGAAGACTCTCCGCGTTAAGTAGCGCCGGTCCGACTGTCTTTCCATCAGCGCCAAGCGAGGCGGGCAGCCTTCCCCATCTGCCGCTCCCCGTCATTGTAATAGGTGGCGGCTTGCTGCACGGAGCGATGCTGCGATTGCTGCATCGCCTCGGGGAGCGATACGCCGTCGCGGGCTGCCTGGGTGAGATAGCCCGAGCGAAGTCCATGGGCGCTGAACAGGGCAGGGTCGAGTCCAGCCCGTGTGCAACGCCGCTTCACGATATCATTCACAGCATCGCCACTGATGGCGGCCAGGCCGATCCGGCCCCATCGGTCGATGGACCGAAACACCGCTCCGCTGGTGATTTTCGCATCGGTCAGCCATGTCGCCAGGGCTTCGGCTGGGCGCCCGATGAGGAGGACGCGCGTGCCGTTATCGGCGTTGCTCCTTTTCGTGCGGCCGAGGCGGATCGCCATGCACGGAAGGTTTGCGGAGTGTGGATCGCGCGGGTCCACTGGCACGGGCGGGAGCGTCTCAATCTGATCGACCCGCAAGGCAGCGACCTCAGAGCGCCGCCGCCCACCGGAGGCAAAGGCCGTCAGCAACAGGGCGCGATCGCGCTGGTCGACCAGCCGACTCGGCGCGCAGGTGGCCAACAGCCGGTTGAGCACGATGCGCGTAACCGCTCGCGGGCTCTTGCGCGTGGAGGGCCGGGTGTTGGCCCGAATCGCCAGCCGAAGCGCGGTCTTGAACGCCGGGGTGACGAAGCTGGGCTCAAGCCCGCGCCAGCGATGCAATGTCGCCCAGGTCGCAAGCCGGCGGCGGACGGTGGCCGGTGCGTGCGGCCCCTTCACCCTGAGATACCCGCTGGTCTTCAGTTGCGCGGCTATCGCGTTGGGCATGCCGTGACCGGGATTGATCTCCCGTTCGGCTGGATCCCAGAGATGGTGAGCGAGGAATTTTAGGGCGAGCTCCTCAGTGGCAGGCCAGGGGAGGGGGAGGCCGGTGGCGGCAAAAGTCCACGCTTCGAGATAGCCCAGATCGGAGGCCAAGGCCCGCAAGGTATGGGGGCCCATTCCCTTCTCGGCTAAATGCTTCAGCGTGGCGACGTCCTCGTCGGTGAGCAGGGCCGCCAAGGCTTCGCGCCGCTCCAACGGCAGGATCCCGGTAAGTGCGTCGAGTTCATTCGCGCGGTGCAGTTGCCGGTCACCGGTGCGCTCTGTTGCCAATCGCCTCATCGCGAATCCTCCCAGGTAACACCCCAGCAACAAAGCATGGCCTAATCTCGGCGGAGCGATCCCCCATCCAGAGATCTATATTGAAACGAGGTAACGGTAATTTTGACGGCTTGGAGGCCGTTGAATGGGCAGACGTCAGCAACGGCCAAGCCTCACTCCCGATAATAAATAGTTATCGGGAGTGAGAAACGGTATCTCGCCGCCTCATACGTCAGAGTACCAATAGGTATATTTGATACGGTAACTTAATGTTATGGTCAAAATAACAAAGAGTTAAGTTGCTTCAAATCCCTTGCGGGCGGAGTAACCGGGGCAGATTAGGGGGCAAGGGATACCTGCTGACCGGCCTTCGTGATTCAATCTATGGAAGACCGTGCCAACTGGTAGTTCCGACCCTCTACCTGAGCAGACGGGAACCCTCCCGGCCCTGACGTTTCCCCATACCCGTACGCGATCATCACAAACAGCACGGCGGCTAGGGCAACCACCAACCCCATGAAGATGAGGACCATCGCGGTGCGGGTGGTGGGACTGTCTTCATGCATGATGTGCCTCGTTGATAAGCTGATCAGCGGATGACGCCTGAACGTCAGCAGCGGCAGATTGCGGGCAGTGGGCCTCAGGCTGCTCGGGCCACAAGAATGGCGAGGGGTGGGATCTTGGGCTGACCCGTGTTCAATCCCAGCCGGTCTCCGAGATAGCCGAAGAACGACAACCCGAGCTTGCGGCAGGTCTTCGAAAGGCCCAGCATCACGTCGCGTGCCAGACGGCCATCCGTACTCATGGTGCCACCGGAGACCTTGCGCTTGATCACGCAGGCGCGCAGGTCGTTCTCGGAGGCATTGGTGTGCAGCGGGATCTCGGGACGCTCGAGCACCAGCAGCAATTCGTTCTTCCTCCGCGCCAGGCGGGCGAGCAGTTCGTCGAGGTCCTTGTAGCCCGTGTGCTGGCCAAAAATCTTGTCGAACTGCCCCCGGAAGACCCGCTCCCCGCCCGGGGACGGGCTCTGCTTTCACAGCTTCAGGCTGCGATAGAAGCACCAGATCGCCTCGCGGACCAGCTCCACCGCTTTGGCCTGCTTCGGAGAGGTCGGCATCAGCTTCTCGAGGTGGCGCTCGGCATGAACCCAGCACAGCGCGTGCTGGGCGATGCGGAACTGGCCGGCATCATCGGAGACCACGACGGTGTTGTCCATCAGCCCGTGATGCCGGATCGCACCCCAGGTGGCAGCTTCGTTCAGCGTCTGGAGCAGGGGCCGGTCGAAGATATTGATCGAGCACCGTGCCAGATGCTCCAGCCAGTCCAGATCCGAGCGGAACACATGGCCCTGGAGCTTCGTCAACCGGGCGATCACGGCGGCTTCGACCGGCTGCCGGCGCAAATAGTCCAGTGTAGCCTCGTTGACGACGTAGTCCTCGCAGCCACCCCGCAGCAGCGTCAGGAAGTTCAGGCGCGATTTGGATCGGCTGGTACGGAAGACGCAAAAGCGCTCGCCACCGATCTGCGTGGTCACAGCGGGACGGCGGGCATGGCGCGCACCGGTGTCGTCGACGGTGATGTACGGCGAAGAGGCGAGGCCTGCTTTCAGGATCGCGCGATCCTCCTGCTCAAATGCCTCCAGATCGGTGGTGAGCAGGCGCACCACCTCCCGCTTGGAGATCGACAGGCCGATGCCATTAAGCAGATCGGTCAGGCGCTCGGTGGTCACCTGGCCTTGTGTGTGCAGGGCGAGGCAGAACCGGCGCACGCCGGGCCCATACCCGCCGGCAATCCCCGCCGGCAGCGGCGCGACGAGGGTCTGGCCCTCGGGCGTCACCCAGCGTTCCCGCCTGTAGCGCACCACCTCGGCGGTGAGCACCAGTTCTCGGCGCACCACCGTCTTGTAGCCTTTGAAGCGCGAGCCAGGGGGAGCCTCGATCGGGATCGTGACCTCGCGGGTGACCCGATCCTGTTTGGCCCCGCGTCCAGGACGCCGGCCCGGACCCACGGGCCGCGGCTGGGTGGCTTTCTCCATGCCAGAGGGTTTGAACGGTGGACGTGGCGGCAGGTTCTTGAGCCGGGCGATCTCGTCCTTCAGGGCCTGGTTGTCGATGCGCAGGTTGCTGTTCTCGAGGCGCAGCCGCTCGACCTCTTGCTCCAGCCGATCAATCCTGCCGGCCAGATCTGAGACCAGCTCGCGCAGGGCCTTCTGAGACAGCGGCTTGTTGGAACCACCAGGCGAGGTCATGCCGGGATTGAATCATGAATGCCCGAAGGGAGGAATCCCTCGTCCCCTAAAATGCCCCGGTTAGGAAGATACTCGCAATGGAAGCGCCACAGCTTCCCGCAAGTGAGCAGAATTCTTGCCGGCACCGGAAAGTATCGGGCTTCGCTTGGTTGCGAGACAGTGTATAGTCTATGTCGCCTCATGGGAGGGATCTGCATGACGAATGCCGATAGATCGAAGCAGATTGGCCTCGCAGACGCGATTGCCGGCCTCCGCGCAGAGCTTAGCCGTGCGCGTCGGGAGAGCGAAGGCCAAGACATTCGGTTCGACGTTGAAAATGTTGAGGTCGAATTGTCTATCGACTTTGGTTTGGAGCGAGAAGCTAATGGCGGGTTCAAGCTCCTCTCGTTCGTCCAACTTGGCGGCAAAGTCGGCGACAGCACGAACACTGGTCACAAGGTAACACTGTCGCTTTCAGTGCACGCTGATGGCCGCGACTCCGAGCCGTTCCGCATCTCTGGCCGCGGCCCAGCGCCGGTTCTGGACGAAGACGTCGGACACTGATTTGCGATGGCCAGAAGCGCCCTCGGACCTAATGGCTGGGCATTTCTCGATCTAGTGCAAATCCGCACCGATGATCCTTTTGGCTCTGGGCTGCTCGTAGGTCCCGGTATCGTTCTGACTGCGCTACACTGCGTAGCTGATAGTGAAAATGGGTGGCAACTCCGCAGCACCATTACTGTGAATCTCTGGCGCGATCTTTTCGGCCTTGATGGTGCCCGGCCGAACGAGCGTAGCTATCGCGCGAAGGTGATCTGGCAGCCGGAAATTCACCAAGACGTAGAACCGCCCGACATCGCGTTGCTGGAGTTCAAGGTGACGGAGGGTACGCCGGTGCCGTCACCGCGTCGCCCTGGCCCGCTACTTTATGCAGAGCTCGGTCTGTATGATGCCGAAGTCGTGGCGACCGGCTTTCCGGCGCTTCTCGAAGGTGGTGTGCTGCCTGGCAAGAGATACGAAGGAGCATTCCCCGGCTTGGCCAATTTGCGTTCCCTTTCGATGCCTACGATCAGCTTTACTTCGAGGATTATCTCGTCGCGTGGCGGCAAGGAGGACTGGTCCGGGCTGTCCGGAGGACCGCTATTTCGAGGCGATGCGTTGGTCGGTGTAATGCGTGGCGGGCAGCCGCAGTTCAAGGTCGACCGCAACTTAGAAGCGGAGCCATTGGCTCCGCTTCTGCGTGACCCTCGCTATAATGGCCTCACCCAATATCTCGACGCGCAAGCGGAAGCCTCCGGCCCAATCAGTCCGGATGGATTGGCTGAATTAAAACGCATCATCGCCGCAGCACGCATCACCAGTGGAGCAATACGTGATGCCTATCTGGTTTCACATCTTGCGGCAGCGGCACCCTACAGCGACGTGCCAGATCTGTGCTCCCGTCTTATCGATGAGGTGGCCGCTCACGGCGTGTCTGCCATGCGGACGTTTCTGACCCACTTGGTCGTGGGCAATCCGAATGTCCGCAATGCAATCGATGGATGGGTTTCGAAGCAACCAGACATGGCGGGTCTTCCGGTAGGCCCCAACTCATCTCCCGTGTCGAATGATGAATCAGTCACTCTGATTAAGGTGATGCCCACGGCCGAGACCATGATTGCCGCTTCGCCCCGAGAGCGCAGTTATGAGGTTGAGGCGTGGGTGTTCCATGGTCCGGACCCCGCGCGGCGCATTGACCCTGGGCCCGCGATCCGTGAGCACAAACACAGTTTTACGAAGCTAGCCGAGGTGATTCAGACGTTCGTCACGCGCAGCCTCGATTATCTGCCGACCTCGACGGTGCCGGTTGTCGAGCTCGCGCTGCCTTTCGACTTGCTGGGCGAAGACGTCGAGCGCTGGCAGGTAAAGGTGACCCGGGCACTCCATCGGCCGCTCGGTCGGACATTTCCGCTGGCGTTGCGGTCCTACGACAGACTCTATGATCAACAGCTAAATAATTGTTGGTACGCCTGGAGGCAAAGCTGGAAATCTCTTCCGTCGGAAATCGGTGAGAGCACGCTCCATTGGATTGTCAACTCAGATGGATGGGGGGAACCACTGTTCGATGCCTTATCTGGGCGGCCATTGGTATGTGTGGCGCTTGCGTGCGGTGGAACGGACGGCATAGGTATACTCGTAGAAGCGGGTGCGCCAGTGGCAATCTGGCTTCGGGACGCCCCCCAAGACGAGAATGCTACACGGGCAGAACTCCGTGCATTGGTATGCGGGTATGGAGTTCACGGCTTGCCCAACCGCATCCAGAACCAACGCCAGGAACGCACTGGGACTGCGTGGGAAGGGGTGGCGCTGTTCTATGATGATCCAAGCCGTTTGCCGCCAGATGCCAAGGTGCGCTTTCAATCAATGGAGTGAGGAAGGTTTCTATGTCTCAGAGCGATGGACGTATCTTCCTTGGGAGCGGGAACCCACACGATCAAATCGACGATTTGCCACCGCCGCCCCCCTGGCGCGATTTCGGGCGCGATGCGCGCGCCCACAAGGGCAAGACGTACCTAGCCGGAAAGCGAGAGGTCGAGCTCGTGAACGCCGCCCTCTACCTCCGGCGACCGCTCCTTATTACTGGCCGCCCGGGCGTCGGCAAAACGTCGCTAGCCCATGCCGTCGCTTGGGAGCTCAAGCTTGGTGAGGTCCTCACCTGGCCAATTAATACCCGCTCAACTCTCCAGCAGGGCCTATACGACTACGATGCAATCGGGCGAGTGCGCGACGCTTCAGTCCAGAGCGGGTTAGATCAAAGGGAACGCGACGGCGAGGGTACGATCCTCGACATGGGAAGCTATATCCGTCTCGGCCCGCTAGGCACGGCACTGCTCGGTGGGGAATCTGGTCGACCGCGCGTTGTCCTCATCGATGAGATTGACAAAGGTGACGTCGACCTGCCGAACGACTTGCTGAATGCATTCGAAGAGGGCGAGTTTGAGATCCGTGAACTTGCGCGGGCCGGGGCAAACCGTGAGGCGGTGGTCAGCACACATGACCGGGTTAAGGCAAAAGTCGTCGGCGGCAAGGTAAGTTGTAATGTGTTTCCATTGGTATTTCTGACCAGCAACGGCGAACGCGAATTTCCTCCAGCCTTTCTGCGGCGGTGCCTTCGGCTGGACATTGATCCACCCGGGGAGGGAGAACTAACAGCCATCGTCCGAAGCCATCTAAGCGCTGAACCACGGTACGAGGCTGCGGTCACTGGCCTTATTGCCGAGTTCGTTAAGCAACGTGACAAACAATCGAAGATGCTCGCCACTGATCAACTCCTCAACGCGATTTTTCTAACTGTCCAGGGCATCGATCTGACCGCACGGGAGACGCTGCACGAGGCGGTGATGCGCGCCTTGGACGAAGGTAATTGATGCTTTCCGCTCTCCTCGATGCTTTAGAACGGCTCAAGCCATTTGCGAGCCTGGAACGGATCGGAGGACCGCCAGCCCCAGAGCATATAGCTGACGCCCTCTGGCTGGCCTCACAGCTCCGTCTGATCGGGCCAGATGCGCCACAGAAGTCGGATGCTGCCTTGGTGGGAAGCGCCGACGGAGCACCGCAGCAGGCAGAGCTTCATTTTCCTTCGAGCAATGTGGCCGATGCCGCAGATGCCGAGCAAACGGTTCCGCTCGTCGCAACGAGGGGATCAGCGGCCACGGAGGGGGTGCTGCCGCTGCGGACGCCCGGTGCCGCCGCCTTGCCGCATCGCCTCGCACTGTGCCGAGCCCTACGGCCGCTCCGGCGTCGCGTGCCCTCGAAATTCCAATTCACCTTGGATGAGGAAGCCACAGCGGAACACACTGCCGTAGAGGGACATTGGGACTTGGTGCTGCGGCCGGTAGGCGAGCGATGGCTCGACTTAGCCATTATCATCGACGATGGTCCCTCAATGCAAATCTGGCGCGCCACAGCACAGGAGCTGAGGCGTCTGCTTGAGCGCCAGGGCATTGCACGGGATGTCCGCTCGTGGCGGATTGATACCGGAACGAGGGAGCGCGTCAGGTTGCTTGCCGCCTCACAGATCGGCGACGAGCGCCGTGCGGAGGAGGTATCCGACGTCAGCGGGCGGCGGCTCGTCGTCATCGTCTCTGACTGTGTCTCGCCTGCATGGTGGGGCTCAGCCATACCGAATCTCGTACAGCGTTGGGCGCAACACCAGCCAGTGTCTCTCGTCCAGATGCTTCCACAGCGACTTTGGGCCCAAACCGCACTCGGCGCAACAGCGGTCGTTCCGGCTCGGGCGCCACGCGCGGCGAGCCCAAGTCATGTCCTTGCCCCGATGCTGCGCCGGAAAACGCGCTTTGGCCACAGCGCAAGGCAATTGGCGACAATGGCGCCGCTGGTGACTGTCACGACACTCGAGCCCGAGTTCGTGCGGGTTTGGGCACGATTCCTTGGGGCGCGGGCCGGCAGCGTCGGACCGACAGTCAGATTGGGTGATCTCCGCGCGGTTGAACCCACCCCTCAGCCAAGCCTGCCACTCGAGGCTACTGAAGCTGTCAAGCAGTTTCAGGCGCGCGCTTCTCCGCTCGCACACCAACTCGCGTGCCTGCTTGCCGCGGCCCCCCTTCGGCTGCCGGTAATGCGACTTGTCCAGCGCTCAATGCTACCAGAGTCTGACCAGGTTCATCTCGCTGAGGTATTCTCAAGCGGGCTCTTACGGCGCGACTCAACATCTGGGCAGGATCTTGAAGACGCGCTCTTTGATTTCCAGCCCGGCGTCCGCGACGCACTCCTTGATGCGGGTACATTTGCGAGCCATCTTGAAGTCCAACGGCGTGTTTCTCAGTTTATCGCATCGCGCTTTGGTCAGGCGCTGGACTTTAACGCTTACATCGCCAATCCGGATGCCCTTGCGGCAGCAAAGACCGATGCCGGCGCGAGGCCCTTCGCATCTGTCACCGCGTCCGTGCTGCGTCGGCTTGGCGGGAAATATCGCGATGCCGCCGACCAGTTCTTGAGTAGCGATAATCCAGAGCTGCGCACCAGTGATGATCACGAAGCGCGATCGGTTGGCGGCCTGTTACCCAAACACAGCGAGGGAGTCGTCTCTGGGCCGGCTTCGGCTACCATTGTGACTGGCGTTCGCTGGTGGCGATTCATACATAAACGGTATTCAGATGCATTGGGGGGAGGGCTCGAGCATTCCCGGTTCAGCGATCCTGCGTCAGATCGGAACGGGCCCCGTTGGCAGCCCCTATACTTGGCGGACAGTTTTCGGAGCTGCCTTCAGGAGATCTTCCTTCGCAACCTTGCAAATCCGGTCGGATCGGCGCTGCCTAGCGTGGATGAAGCCGCTTTAGCAAATTATGACTGCGTTGAAATTGAGACACTTAGGCCGGTAAAAGTTGCCGACCTGCGCGGTTCGGCGGGGATCCGCTCCGGCGTGCCGATTTCGCTGGGCGAAGAGCCTAGTTCAGAGTTACCGTGGCAGGTGGCAGAGGCTTGCTTCACGCATCCCGAGAATTTCGAGGGGATCATTTATCCCTCCCGTCTCGACGAATCTACCACCCTTCTAGTCCTCTTTGAGGAACGCGCACGGGATGCTCTGAGTATTGTTCACCGCCGCGATCTTCTGCCCAGCCACAACGAACTCAGCACGGCTTTTCTTGAGCTAGCTGCTATACTAGAGCCTCTGACTAGCGATATTGGACGCGCATATCGGGCTAACGTTTACTTCGAGCTCGGGAACGTCACCTTGCTAAATGGCAAGCTCGAGGACGCGGAGCGCCATTACGCGGCGTCGGCCGAAATCTTCAATGCGCTTGGCGACCAGCGAAGTATAGCCAAGATCTACGTCAAGCAAGGGAGGCTCGCGCATCTCCGGCTTCAGTTCGTCCAGGCAGAGAGGCTGTATCAAACGGCAGCCGACATTTTTGAGCGACTTGGCGATCAGCCGCTCATGGCCAGCGCGTACTACCATCTCGGCTGGGTCACGTCTGATCAGGGTCGTCTCGAAGAGGCCGGGGAGTGGTACGAGCGAGGTCGCACCATCTTCGAAAAGCTCCATGATGCGAGGTGGACGGCCTTAACGTACAGCCGGCTCGCCGACATAGCGCAGAAGCAAGGGCGGCTTGACGAGGCGGAGAAGCGGTACGGGGAAGCCCTCACCATCCAGGAGACGCTCGGTCTCCGACCCAATGTAGCCAGAACCTACTACGAACTCGGCAAAATTGCCGAGCAGCGGGCGCAACTTGATGAAGCCGAAGCTTGGTACAAAAGGGCGCTTGCCATCTTCGAGGCGGTCGAGGACCGATCTTGGACAATCTTCGTCGAATGTAGACTTGGTCGATTGGCGCGAGAACGTGGCCAACTCGAGGAAGCAGAGGGCCGGTACAAAAAGCTCGGCGATCATCCGGAAAGGGTAATGGTTGATCTCGGCTTGACGTCGCAGCGTCGTGGCGAGCTCGAGGATGCGGAGAACTGGTACAGGGAGGCGCTCGCGTTTTCGGAGGGGCTCCAGTCCGACGAACAGCCCTGGCTGGCTCTGATCTACTACCATCTCGGGACCGTGGCGCGGCAGCGTGGCGGCCTCGAGGAGGCCGAGAGCTGGTACCGGGCAATACTTCAGATCGATGAGCCACGCCAAGAACCAGGCCAATTGGCTTCCACCTATTATGAGCTCGGCCAGACCACGCACGCGCTGGGCCGATTTGAGGAGGCTGTAAGCTGGTACGAGAAGGCCGCCTCTATTGAGGAGGCCGGCGCCGACCCACGGAGAGCAGCCTTGACGTACCATCACCTCGGCCTCGTCGAGGCCGAGCGGGGACGGCTCGACGAGGCCGAGCAATGGTTCAGGAAAGCGCTCGCGATCAGGGAGGAACTCCAGGACCTTCCTTACATGGCGACCGGCTATGGGCGCCTTGGGGTTCTCGCCGTGCAACGCAACAGGCCAGAGGAAGCGCTCGCCTGGATGATCCGCTGCGTTGCGCTGTTCCTGCCGAAGTTTCCACATCCCATGGCCGGGCCTGCGCCGGATTACCTTGCACGTCTGACGGCGGAGCTGGGATTTCCCATACTGGAAGCGGCATGGCAGCAGGCGACGGAGGACTCATTGCCGTTCTCGGTGCGCTCTTGGATTGAGTCCCGCATGCTGGTGCTAGGCAGAACTGGCGCACCTTCTTGAGAAATGGGATGAGGAGCATCATTGGCACGTGGCCAGTTTTCAAGAAAGGGCCAGAACAAGATCTGCTCTCAAACACAGGCTAACGCAGTACGTAGCACGAACGTGTGTCTGTAAACTGACCAAAAGACCCGCGGAATGGCTGAATCCAGCTTGGATCTTGGTGTTTGTGCCGTCATTCAGAGCCGAACACGTGATTGGAAAACGTACTGCTCCCCAAAGTATCGTCTGTGAAACAATGAAGGTGTCGGGATAGGTTTGCCGAAGCCGATTGCGCAAGAGTTTCAACGGATACCAGTGCGACGTGAGGATCATCTAGCTTCAAATTGCAGTTCAGTCCTGAAGCCCGGTCGTGAAGGGTTGCCAATCCGTTCTATAGAATCGTGTCATTGAGAGCAACTCTTGTTCCGGCCCGTATCTCGGGGACCGGCTCGGACTGAATGGGGATCAGCCAAGGATCCCGCCGCTCGCCACCCTAGTCATTCAGTGAGCCGAAGGCTTGGCCCCCAAACTGCCCCGCTTACCGGGCGGAGGTAAGCGGGGCAAATTACTTTCATTTACCCACAAGCCTCATGCCGGGGGAGGCGCCGAGTTCGATATCGGGCAGGCGCGAGAGGCCGCGCCACATGACCATGTTGCCGGGCGGCGGATCCTTGGCGCGCGTGAGAATAGCCGCCGAGCCGGGCAATCTTGGTCAGATAGTGTGCCAGCGTTAGCGCCGGTGACGACGTCTTATCTTTGACCAGCTGATCGAGCAGGCGGATCTCGAGCGGGGTGAAGACTAGGCGTGGGGATGCTGTGGGTTCCGTCCGGTTGAGCATCGTCAGCCAGAACACCCGCCGCGCTAGGATGCAGAACAGCGCCAGCAGATTGACCCGCCGCTCGGCCGACCGGAGTTTCGCATCCTCGGCGCGGCAGCCCGATTTCAGGATCTTGTAAAGGAGCTCGATTTTTCCAGCGCAGGGCGTACCAGCCGATCTTCTCGACTGCCTCATCAACGCACGTGACGGGCAGATCGGTGATGAGGCGCCAGTGGATCGGCTGGCGGTTCTGGGGCGTCCCTCGCTCATCGGCGCGGATCACGGTGAGATCGAGAGCGGGATAGCGCTTCTGCTTGGCGGAGGGCGGCAACACATGAAGGCGCTGGTACTTGATGGTAAGGTCGGCCCGGCTGCTCTGGCCCTTGTCGCCGCGCACCGCGATCCAGTGCTCGCCTTGACCTGGCACCGCGTCCATGGCTGCGATGATCGTCTGGGTGCCGTCATCCGCTCGCCGGTCGACAAAGCTGCGCACGAGAAAATGCGTGCCGAGTTCGTGCGCCGTGACGAACAGCTCATAGATGTCGCTCTCGCGATCGCCGATGTGGATGCACCGTGCCGGATCAGCAACCGGAGCCGATGACTGGCGCATGTTCGCGAGCCAGCGGAGGCTCTCCTTGTCCTCGATCGGCACGCGCGTCGGGTTGATATGCCGCTTGAGCTCAGTCGTGCCCTTGAAGCGGGTGCGCGTCCAGAACTTGATCGCACACAGCCCCAGCGGCAGCCCGTCCGGGGTGACGCCAAGGCTCGCGTGCATCAGAAGCCCGCAGACGGTAAAAAGCTGGCGCCGATCATAAGTGGGGCTGCGGCAGGGATACTGACCGATCACACCGACCGGCTCGGGCCGGACACGATGATAGGTGAACTCGGTGGTGTCATGGAGGATGAGGATCGGCCCATCGGTTACGGCCACGCGACTGGCGGTTGCCGCGAAACGGATCGGCGTCGCAACCGAAAAGCTCATTGCAGTTCATGCCCAAAATCGCATGCTTGAGCTTGGGCATCCGAAGTCCATCCGCATCGCCTAAGAGAAATGAATAGGGTGGATAAAGTGCTTTCACCAACCCATGCAACACGGTCATATGTGACTTAACCCCCAGTACAATACGTTTGCATTGGATAGTGCCATCGGTTAGATTCGATATCTTCTTCCCGAGGGTCAGCATTCACATGAATAGCACGGTCCCCTCCAGCAAACCGTCTCAAGCGGAAAGTGGGAGATGCCGAATGTGACTTCCTTCAAAGACTTCGGCCTGCACTGCATTCGCCAGCCGACCGAGGACACTGTAGTCATCTTTGTCCATGGCATTCTCTCTGACGGTGTCGGAGCCTGGGGCGAGCCGCCCTGGCCAAATTTGCTCTCCTTCGAGCCGGCGCTCAACAGCGTAGGAATATCCGTCTTCACATACCAGACCAGTTTGACGTCTCGTACATATGGCATCGCTGATATCGCCGATTACCTTCGTGAGCACTTGCGGCTGTCTAATCTCTTAAGGCTGCGGAACATCGTCTTCGTCTGCCACAGTATGGGCGGCATAGTTGTCCGGCGGTTTTTGGTCGCGAACCAAAAGGAGCTGATCGATCTTAAACCGAGAATCGGCCTGTTTCTGATCGCGTCACCTTCACTCGGCTCGCGTGACGCTAACATGCTGTCGCTCTTGTCGTTCGCACTTCAGCATACGCAGGCTGCCGTACTTAGGTTTTCGCAAGCGAACACATCGCTTGACGAGTTGCACAGGGATTTCAGGACGCTGCTGGCAGGCGGCCAACTTCACATGGAGGGACGAGAACTCATCGAAGATCGTCCAATTACCGTCAAACGGGGGCTCGGCCTCTGGAGGCAGGTTGTGGAGCCATTTTCGGCTTCTCAGTATTTCTACAAGCCGGGCTCGGAGCCGTTTCGGGTCCCGGGCTCCGATCACGTTACCATTGTCAAGCCGTTGCATAGCGGCGCCATTCAGCACCTAATGTTGAAGAAGTTCATCCTTGAGTTGATTCATCCGTCCACCAACGATTCCCTCCTGCCTATCGAGGTGGAGGAGACCTCGAAGGCGTTAAGGGCCATAAAGGGCTTGCAGGAAGGTCTTGAAAAGGTTGTAAGTAAGCCCGAGGCTCTGGGAAACCTCCAGCAGGCGCTCTTCGAGACACGTCAATACGTCAAAGAACTGCGACGCGGAGTGCATCGCGACGGTGCGGCGGAACTGCGCCTTTCGCATCTTTGGAACGACGCTGGGTACGCACTTCTAAAATTCGATCCCGAGTTAGCTTCGCTCTGTTGGCTCAAAGGACACGGCTGGGCCGATGAGCGGTTGTGGGCAGACTCGCGCTTCGCGCGTCTCCCTGTAGGACTCGACGACATGCTGCAACGCCTGCAGGAGGCGATGCGCCAGCAAGTCGATGACCTTCCGGGAATTCTGGAACAAGCACGCAGGGCGCTCAGCGCCATGCCCGGTGTGCTCGACACCTTCGAGGAGGTGCGGCCCGCGATGGCTACTCTATTGGGCCAGCCGCCCGTGGTGAATGATCAGCATGCAGTGACGCAGCGCATCACTGACTGGGGCAACGCTGTGGAATTCGTAGGTTTGGGTCAAACCGACAAGGTTACGATCGAGGACCTTCTCAACCTGCCAGCCGATGAGCGCCGAACGATCGAAGCGTCCCAAGAAGGCATGAACAAGCTGAAAGCCGAGTTCGAGGCAATCATCGCCCAGGGTCGGCGAACACAGCACGACGAGGAGGAATTGCTGACTATATCCTCGCAGATGGGAACGCTGTTGAAACTCGTCCTCGGAGTGATCGAGACGGCACTCGGCGGACCGCTCCAGGACCACTATGCAGCGCAGCGAAGAATTGCCGAGTACGCCGCATCCCGTGCCTCCCTTGGGACGTAGCGGGTCAGAGCAGGAATATAGACAGACCTCCTGCTACCTTTGAGCCTGCGGTCGAGCGTGCTTAGCGGCGATGAGCGAATGGAAGATCTCCCGGTCGAGCAACTCATCCCTACGCCGCGCATCGAAGCTCTCGATGAACCTGTTGTTCCAGGGTTTACTTGGCACAAGGTATGCCGTCTTCGCTCCTGCAGCCGTAATCGATTTTGTGATGGCTTTGGCAATGAAATGCGCGCCGAAGCACGACAAAATGTGCTGGCGCAGGATGAACAGATCCGAGAGCACATCATTTACATCATTGGCGTTGAGCTTTTGGCTCTGGCCATGTATTCATGCGTGAACACATTGTTCTCGTCCAGCATCCGGCACTTTCTCCCGTCCTGGGTGCGGTCCTCGACAAAGTCATAGCTCCCGACATGGTTCGGCCTCTCGCTCGAAGATGAATGCGCGATCCGTCAGAAAGCCACAGACACCCTCTTTTGGGTTGTTTGGGGAACTCTTAGCCCCTCCCGTCGCTCGACCCGCTCGTCGTTGACGATACGGCCGGGGGGCGACCGAAGGAGTTGTGCGATCTTCCGGTAACCATGGCGGACGTACTGGCGGGCGAGGTCAATGATCCCGATGGTGAGCCGCTCCTCACCACTCTCTTACGTGGGACACGCTCTTGCGTCGAGCGATGCTGCCGGAGCACGCGCTGGACCCGCCGTTCGGATAGTTTCAGGTGAGATTACACATGCTCAATGCAAGCACGGCGACGGGCGGGGCTCAGACGTTTCCCGAGGCGGCTTCCTTCAGGACTTGCTTAACCCATATCCGATCAGCCACTGCGCGGGGGAGCCGAGCATGCTCCCCTTCCAGATCCCTCAGGCGCTTGACTTGATCCGATTTGAACTCGCCGAACTCGGATCACCAGCCGTAGTACGTCACCTCCGTCACGCCGACGGCCCGAACGGCATCAGATGGACTGGTCTTGTTAGACCATCATATTGACCTGACGTAACTTAGCAACAACCTCTTCGGGCTTTTGATGCTTCTTGAACAAGGGGGAAACCTCCCTTGAGCGCCAGGAAAACCTTCAGGGTGGACCAATTCAATAGGGGCGGATCAATCATGTGATCCGAAAAGTTACAACCACGATCAGATCCTTCAGCTTATTTGGAAGGGCTGTCTCCAGGGTCACAGGAACGTCTAGCTGCAGGTTGAGCGCGGAACTGGATAACAATCCTCCGAGTTCAGCCTCCGCCGGTGGGTTCAGCACGATTGACGTGCCGTCGGATTTAATCGAATAGCTCCCTGCCACTCCATCCACTCGCGCAAGCACCCGCGACGCCGAGAAAGCCACGGCCCGACCGGCGGTGAAATAGGGTAACTCGTCCGCCGTAACGGTGAACTGCGCCGATCCGGAGGATGTGAGCTGATACCAGAGATCGGGCCGGTCGCGCCGGATGTCGATTGCCATGAAAAGGCCGGTGCGACCCACCTTCAGCACCATAGTGTTCAACATCTCGCGTACGCTGTTGGCGACCATGGTCTGGAAGCTGCCACCGCCGTCGCGTGCAGTATAGCGGATGTTGAAGATGATATCTGAGATTGTGCCGTAGTCGAATGGCCGCAGTGACTGCGGCAATTCGAGTACAAATGTGCTGCACAGCCCGCTGCCCTCGAATGGGAAGTAGCGCTCATCATACACATCCGGAGAGAAGACGCCCGCGTCCGACTGGCCGGTACTTGTCGCTATAGTCTGGATGGAGCCGACATTGTAGCGGAACCGAGGGTCGCCACTGGCGTCCTCGGCATAGGCATCGACATCCGGCGCTGCTCCCACTTTGCGGGCAGTCTCCACACGGACCCGGTTCGAGATCTGCGTGACCTTGACAGGTATTGAGCCGTAAGGGCCAGCGACGCATGGGACCGATAGGCCGAGCGAGACAATGCGGCGGAAGTAGTGCCCAGGGTGCTCCAAGTCGAACACCGCTTCCGGAAACTGAATCGTGCAGCGGCCGGATGTGCGCAGCTCAATGAGCGCCAGTGGATCCAGTCGCATGAGCGAGAGGCTCTTGGTGAGTTCGAACTCGCGCTTGTTCCTGGAGTAATACGCATTCTCCATTTTGCGAAGATCGAGGATCAGGTTCTCGGCAGCTAACAGGCCGCGTCTCGAATCGTCCCATTTGTTGGGCCGCACGAAGCTTTCCGCCAGCCCGAGTTCGAAGTTGAAGCACCGCTCGGCCGCCGCGCCCGCCGCACTGGCGAGGCGGTAGGCCTGCTTAGCTACGCCAATGAGCTGCTGGGCCTGCCACTCGAACATTTCTCGACTGGTGAACTTCGATTTATGGAACGTCTCTTCCGCAGTAGTCTGCTGTCGCCTCACACCATGGACACGCAGTTGTTCTTTGGCAATCGCATGGCGGATTTCAGCGATTCTAACTTCCAAATCAGCTCGATCCATTTCGGTCTGTGCCGATTGGGCGGAGTGATCCCAGTCAGCCTTGCGCACCTCATAGCTTCCTTGGCGCTCCAACATGGCTCCCGCCTTATCCAGCGCTGCCGCTGATGCGCCGACCGCGCCTACCACGAAATCACGCGCGCTTGAGGCAAATCCCTCTCCGCTCACCTGCACGTTGGCGGTTGGGCTGCCGCCAAAGCCAGCGGCTCCTGCCATGAATGCAGGTACGAGCGCCAGTCCGCCGGAGGCCGCGTAGCCGATGGCGACCACAGCCTGCAGGGCGAAGGAAACGCCATAGGCCGCGGTGGCTGATATCTCCCAAGCGTTCATGTAAGGACGATTCTCGTAGAAGGTTTTGTGGTCGGTATGCAGCTGCTTAACCTTGCTCGCCGATTGTATGGCAAGGCCGGTCGCGGTCACCTCCTGCTTCAGCGCCTCCAACTGTTCGTCAAGCAACTTGCCTTCCTGCTCTACCTTCAGCCGGAATAGCGCTTCCGTATCGCGTGAGGCGAGCGCGGCCCGCAGCGTCGCGGAAAAGCTGTTCGCGACCTCTGCCAGTTCAATAGCGTGGCGCACCATGACGCGGAACCGATAGGGCGGGCGCGGCGCGCTTAGGCCAGCGAGAAGTGCAGAGGTAGAAAGCCCGGCGGCGGCGGCCTTGATCAATTCCTCTACCGAAAGCGGTGGCGCGAAGATCGAGAGCGAGCGCTCCACCCCTTCGATCGTGCGGCTGTTGCGTAGGTTGAACTGCCGCTCCTCAAGCGTATCCCACAATTCGTAGAGCTTTTCGCTCGGTGGAATGCAGAAATAAAGGCTTTCCAGCTTCAGCGGCGGTGGAGGCAGTTCCGCGCCGTCATGCGGTAGGACGGAAAGATCCGGCAGCATGTTCTCGATGGAGCGAAGCGCATTGCCGAAGATGTCGAGTTCGCTGTCCAGTTGGTTTAGCGTCTCCGGCGGCGGCTCGACCGCCGGCGGCACGATCTTCGGTCGCGGTCCCAGCAACCGCTCCGCCCGAGAATAGTCGAGCGAGGCCATTACTAAGTCTTCCAACGAATCGCGGCGGAAATACTGGTCGCCGCGCCCGATATACAGACGGGCCGTCAGGTGGACAATCGCATACTGGAACGTGACCGTCCGAGCGCGCGCCACGACATAGGGCTTGAACGGGTTGCGCCGCCAGTCGAGCACTGCGTCGGCAAGTTCCGTTTCGATTGCGCCTCCCGGGTCGCTGGCCAGCCGCTCCATAATGGAGTCGATAAGCTGTTCGCCATATTCCGACGTGTCGCGCTCGTAGAACGGTTTAGTATTCCAGAAGCGCTTTGGGGCGGGGTCGTTGGAACTGCCGCGCGGATCAAAGATGTATCGCAGCCAAGCTTCAGCCTCGTCGAATCGCTCCTCGTCGATAAGTTTGCTTGCGATCATATGCGGCGCGTGGAACGCGAGTTCCCAATTGTAAACGCCGTAAGCGCTGTCCCGTCCGAACTCCATTTCCTGAACGGGGTAAGGCTTCTGGATGAAGGGGGTAGGCGCGAAGCCCGCCGTTGGATCCTCGAACAAGAAGGACCCCTTCTCACGCTGGGTCGATCGAGCGAGGAGTTCCGGAATACCGCCCGCAAAGAAATGTTCTCGCAGACGGCACGACATCGGATGATAGAAGTTGCGCACCACCGTGCTGAATTGCGTACCGCGATAGACGTCGATCTCAGCCAGGATGCGCGCGTACTCGTCATCGGCCGCGAGGCTGTTCATCACCACCTGCTTGTCAGCTGCGGTGGACGCTGCGGCGAGCTTCTGCAGATACTTGGCCGCTAGCGCGACGATGTCGATCAACAACTGCCGCACATTAGAGAATGTCTTCGACGTCTGCCGCGTGCCTGTGTGTGGGTCCAGATCACCGTAGAAGCCCGGGATCAGGATGTAGCCGCGCTGGTTGTCCTCGAAGAAGTAGGGCATCAGTGTACCGAAGAAGAGGAAGACCCGGTCGCGGGACAAATTCCCGATGGCACCGTTCAAGAACAGCGTGAGAAGGCGATCTATTTCCGACGCCTGGAACGGATAGGTAACCCTGAACGTGCCAGGAGTGCGACCGAAGAGTGTCTGGAATCCGGGGCTTGCCGCTGTCAGGGAGACAGCCAGTTCGTCGTCATCGTCGGCGTTCGCCTCGACGAAGCGCTGGCCGACTAGCCACGCATCCTTGAACTGCGGCAGCACCATGATCCTCGCGGAGTTACCTTGCGCAGCTTCTGGATAGCCCTTGCAGCCAGTCAGCAGGAAATAGCCGATGCGGCGCAGGCCTTCATAGTTCAAATAGAGGTCGACTGAGAAGCGCTCCGGATCGGGTGTCACGCTAAGGAAAAGCTGCTTCGTGTTGAACACCGCCGTGGTCAGCGGTGTTGTTACCACGCCGTCGGAGACGCGGCGCGGCAGCCATTTCTTGCCCGTATACTCGCTGATCGCGAGGCTGATTTCAGAGTACCTCTCGGCCTTCGGCATCTGGGTGTTCGGCGCCGGATAGGGCGGGTTCTGGTCCTCATTGCCCTTTTCTACGAAGGTCGCCCAGGCGAGATACAAGCGGTTGTTGCGGAAGAAAGCGATGAGGTGCTCGCCGGTGATGTCGAGTTCAATCTTCGTCCATGCTGTCCATACTCGCTCCCGTTGGAACACACGATGGAAATACGTGCGAGGCTCGCCGCCCTTGGTGCAAGCAAAGACGTGCATATCTTGCTTTTTGAAGTCGTAGCAGGTGGCGAGAACATCGAGAAACGCGATCTGGTCCAATTGGTCAAGGTAGTTCTCGAATGCGGCCTCAATATTCTCCTCGTTCAGCTCGTTCTGCATCAACATGTTTTCCATGTCGGCAAAAGGTTCAGTTTTATCGTCCCGCCATTCTGGGCGAATGTAGTACTGCGCCTCCACGAAGACCTTTCGGTTCACTTCCCAGACACGATAGTTTCTCATCCAGTCCCACCAGCTCCAGTCGGGATCCCCGTCGAGATCGGCGGTGGCTGCTGGCTCCAGCCCAGCAGTGCAGCGTTCGATGAACAGTTGCAGCGTTCCGTGTGCGTGGACGATCCGCGATGAGGGCATCTTTGGCGACCACTCGGTATCTGTCAGCAGGTAGTCGTAGACGTCAGCCTTAGAGTTGACGGCAGGATTGTTCGCCAGCACGTAGGACATCAACGCATCGCGTTTTTTGGAGCGAATCGGATCCATGATCGCCCTCAGCGCCGGCAACCAATCCGCCTCGCCATAGCGTGCGCGCAGCATGCGCCGGGCGTTCTTACGGTCCGCGTCGCCGAGCAATTCCGCCGTGTACGCGACCGCTTCCGCGATAGGTACGCCAAGCAGGTTCAGCAACTCCACGCCACGGCCGATCGCCCGCCAAGCGGCGGGCTTCTTGTAGCTCGCGACAGAGTATCCAAGCCAACTGTCGAGTTCGTCCAGCCTCGTTCTCGGCCAGTTGGACACGAGGGTGAGCGCATCGAGGAGCGACGGCTTGGTTGTCGCGCCCGATACGGTCATCGCTAGAACGTCGGTGCCGGAGATCGTATCGTTCGGACTTGCTGGCAGGGCTACCGCCGGGGTCTCAGCGATCAGCGCGAAGCCATCCGCCAGTTCCAGCCAGCGGGGCAGCGCGATGGGCGGCACGGAGTTCTCGTATCGGACAGCGTCGAGCGGCAGCCAGCCCAGATCTCCCGCACTTTCGAGCAGGAAGGCGACAGTGGCAGGCTCCGGAGCGAACGGCGCGATCAGACCTGCCATGCAGACGGATAGGCGCAGCGCGCGGAACAGGTCTGGCGCCGTCGCGAATGTCAATGCGATCGCGGTATTGGCGATGTCGCCTTGCGTCAGCAGTTCACCGAGGTTCTTTGATACGCCGCCGACGGAAAGGTGCGCCCCGCGCCACTGCGGCTCGCGTCCGCGAAGCATATAATCGGCCGTCTCGAGCGGTAGTTGCAGAAGCCTAGCGAGCTCGCTTCGTGCGACATCGAAGCTCGCAGTGCGCAGTCCGGAGGCAGCGAGTCCGTCCAGGATGAGACGAAGATAGGTCTTGCGCGCATTTAGGTCCGCCGGTGAGGCGACGATGGCGTCAATCGCGATCTTCACGGGTACGCCGTCGACCAGCCCGGCCAACGTCTGATCGACGGCCGTATTGGCGCGAGTTCCGGCCGCGGCATTCGGCGTCGCAAGCCTGATCATATCCACGAGGAAGACCGCCGAGGCGGCGTCGACGGTCGTCTGCGAGGAAAGCGCCGCCTCGAGGGCGGCAATCTGCTCGCTGGCGGCGAGGGCATCGTTATAGGCGGAGACGTTCGTCGCGGCGGCCGCGATCAATCCCTCGCGGATCGTCAATAGCACCGTTTGGGCGGTCGCGTCGGGCAGATCGTAGCTTGCTATGTCATTTGCGCGCCGCGCCAGACGGTATTCAAGGTCGGCGACGCTGACGCCGATCTCCTGGATGGCCCGTGTCGCAGAAACGAACTCTCGTAGCCGTTCAGCCGATTTCAGCACATCGAACCCGAGCAGGCGTTCGATCCCGACGAGCTCCGACGCTCTCAGTCCGAGAATCCGGGCGACTTCGACGCGGCCGTACAGCGCACCGAGCGCGCGGAAGGTGAGAGGTGGGTTCGCACCGAGCAGGCTCGGCTCCTCGATCCGCGCCAGAAGGATGTCGAGGTCAGCGGCCTTCACACCGAAGGCGGTGGCGATGTCACTCTTGTAGGCGGCGAGCCTCACGCCGCTGCCGGGTGACGCCAGTTCGTCCGCCTCGTTGGCGACGATTGCTGCCACCGACAGGTCAGGGCTGAGCGGCCCCGTGATCGCCGGCGTTTCGAACAGCTGCGCGTGTTGGGAGCGCTCCCCCTCCCAAGGGATTACGTCGAGCCAGGTGATCAGCCGCGCCGGCAGGCAGCCGAGATCGCCTGATAGTCGCATGATGATCGCCAGGGTCTTCAGCGCGCGGTCGGCGAGGTCGCCCGCGCCGAGCTTCCAGCCGAATGCGAGTCGATCGATGTCGGCGGTCGCAATGCCGGTCCTCCGCGCAAGCCGCAGGACGCGGTGCATCCTGTCGAGGATCGTGTCGTCCAGGTTGACGATGATCTTAGCGTCCAGATTGCAGCTGTTGTCTAGGTGACGGATGAATAGGTCGACTTGCTTGCGCACATAGCTGCCGGCGATGAGCTTTTCTATGCCGTCGAATTCGAGTTCGGTCTTGCGTGTGAAGACGTCGAGTCGCTCCATCGAGTTAGCGGCTGGCGCGGCGACGCCCCAGATCGTCGGTTGCGCGGCAACCGAGGCCGTGAAAATGAGGTCGCGCTCGGTCGCCGAAAGCCCTAGGATCTCCCCGGCGATCACCATTTCGCTCGGAACCCCGCCGGCCGCCAGTGCCTCCATCAACGTGGCGCGGTCCACGTTGGCGGCTTTCAGGAAGCCGCGCGTTTCCTCGTGGAACAAGTCGAACGGCTGTCCGAAGGCGGTCTTACCGTTCTTCAGCAACGCATAGGCGGCGGAGTTCACGTACTCCGGCGTCGCTCCGCGCTCCTCGGAGGTCCCATGTGTTTGGCGCAGCCGGCGAAGCGTCCAATTTGGCCCGGGCCCTTCGATCGCAATGGTGAAGGCCCTGTCGCGCAGCATGAACCGGCCGGAGTCGTACGGTCCGTAGACAAGCGCGTCGTCACCCACGTCGAATCCTGCGGCACGTACTGCTGCCAGGATGCCCGATGAGGCGGCGCCGGCGACGACGACCCCGGTGAAGCCGACGCCAACGTCGGGCGACACCGACTCCTCCAGAAGCTCGCACACGATATCGATATGCGGCACCTCGACGAGGGCGTTGTCGCAGTTGAGGTCAATCTCGCCGAGGTCCGGGCGGCGTGCCAGCAGCACGTCCCGCGCGGTCTTCGTGCTCGGTCCCCCCAATACGGTGTTCCTGACCAGCCGGTTGCGCAGGAACTGCCAGACGTCGGCTAGATAGGCGGCAGGACTATAGATCGACCGGCAGTGCTCGCATGTGCAGGCGTCGGCCGCGAGACCAAGCGATTGCAGATTGGGCTGTTCCGCGACGATCTGGGCGAGATGCTTCCGGAACGTGACTGCGCTGGCCCCTTCGAGCGCGGTCGGCCAGGCGAGCGTGCGCAGGGTCGAGGCGACTGTGACGGTGGCGAAGTTGATATTCTGGGCCTGCTCGAAGACCCTACCGGCCTCGTCCGCGCTCATGCCAGCCCGCTTTATGGCGTCGGCCTTAAATCGCTCCTTGCCGGTGTCGACGATGTCGGCGGCGGACCCGTAGCCCGCCTCCAGCAGGCCTTCGGTCTTGGCGTATTCGCCGGTCAGCCGGAACACGCGCTGCAGTTTCTCCACCCCACGTAGGACATTTGGAGCAATGCTCTTTGGATCGACGCCGGAAGCCTTGAGAAACGGCACCACCCGATGTTCGCGAAGCTCCAGCGCCGGATGCGTGTCGAAAAACTTGACGATGTCCTTGCGGTTTGACAAAGCCTTGGGGTTGCGTCGCGCCAGTTGGGCGGCAAAGGCGGTCGTAGGATACACCTTCTCGAAGCGGCGTACTATGATCGACGCATGCCTGTGCGCCATCGCTTTTGAGATCGACGCGCCGCCAAGCCGCACTTTCGCGTCGCCCCCTGTGATGATATTGGTCCATTCGGCGCGCTGCAGCTTGGCCAGCCGTCGTATGTCCTCGGGCGTCTTCACGCCGAGGCTCTCACTCACTTCCCTGACCAAGCCGGAGTTGAAGCCCAGCAGAGCGCCGAGCTTCAGACGGGCGGCCGCCGCCGGCCGGGTCGCAGTGGAGAAGGCTCCGGCTTGGTCCAGCGCAGCGAAAATGACGTCGGGATTGTTGAGGTCGAGCGGACGCAGCAGGGCAAGCACGCTGGCTTCCTGACCGTCCTCGACGAGCTTCTCAACGAAATCGAATATCGTATGCGGCAATTCGTTCTTCACGTATTGCTGCGCGTCCTCGCGAAAGGACTGTGATATCCTCCAGCTCTCGCTCGCCTCTTTGGCTGTAGCGCGCGGTACCAGGAATTTGGCCGCCGCCCGCTGCACCGCCGCGACGGCCTCATTGGAGGACATCAGCGACGCTTCGTAGAGCGCCAGCCGCGTCGAGGTCGTGAAGCCGACGGGTGCCTGAATGACGTGCGTACGGTTGGGCGAGATGCCGAACAGCCCGTCCTCCCGTAAGAGCGCGTAAAAGTACTCAGGCTGAATCTCCGACTCCGCCCACAGGCGGTGCGCCACGAGGAAATGCGCTATCTTGCCGACTTCGATGCCGCTTTCGCGCGCGAGGAACACACCCTCATCCTGGTTTTCACCGATTGCGATTCCCTCGAACGCAGCGTCGCCGATGAGGGGCCGGAGTTCTCGAGCGATATCCTCGAACTCATTCGGCAGCTCACCGTCCACCACGGTGATTTTGACGTCGAAGACGGCGTCGTAAGGCGCATTCATCATCAGGTCGCGGCTGGGTGTGTAGAACAGCGGGGCGTCCCGCTCCTTGCCGAAGATTCGAAGGCCGATGTCGGCTGAGCCCTTCTCGACGCGTGCCATCATTTCGGCGTCGTAGCGGATGCGATACTTGCCGCGGCGGTCGGTAACGGCCTCGCCAAGCTCCTGATCGTTGCGGAAATCGCGGTCGAACGCGAGAACCAGCAGGCCGGGCACGTGTCTCCCCTCGCTCGTCCGCACGGTGCCGCGAACGCTGCGCGCAATCGTCCGCTCCAGGGCCGCGAGGAGCTTCAACGTTTCCGCATCCGCTACGCCGGTGTCCGGCAGCTTGCGACTGCGCTGAAAGGCGATGAGTGCCTGCCGTGTTGTGCCGCCGAAAAATGCCTCAGACGCCTCCCGATCACCGAGCGTGAAGCCTAGGCCAAGAAGGATCTTTTGAAGATGTGCCACCTCGTCGCCCTGCGAGCCCTCATCGAGGGGACTAGCTTCGCCAATCACACCTTTACTGACGTCGGCTGGTGCGTTCAGGGCAGCGGCGGTCGCCTCGTCGACATTCCCGGTCTGCGCCAAGCCGCGATCTTTCTGGTAGGCCTTGACCGTTTCAGCGGTGGCCCTGCCGTAGGTCGATGCGGCGCGCTCCTCGCTCAGGGAGGCGATCAGCGCAACGGCCCTGCGCTTGCTAACCGATGTGATGCCACGATCCTTGAGAAGCGCGAGCAGCGCGTCCTGAAGCGCGGTCACCGCCTTGCCGGTCTGCTGCGAGGTGAGCGGGAAAACTATCTTTTCCACAGTTTGTCCTCCAATCCAAGCTTGCGGTTCTTGTGTTAGGTCTCATTTTCGCTGCGCCTACCACCAGTCGAAGTAGCGGCCGACGTGGAAAATGCCGACGCCGATGGCGAGTATCGCCCCGGCGGCTATCAGAACGGGCGCGGCTGCGACGAGGGCAGGCGCCATCGCCACGCCCGCCGCGCTCGCCATCGCAATCCCGCCGCCCGCTGCAAGCGCCGTCCCGGCGACGACGCCGACTGCGCCTGCAACGGCGCCGGCCGTGTCGCCACGCTCGTAAGCGCGGTAGCCGCTCACGCCGGAGGTGATTGCGAGCGCCGCGCCGCTGAGCGCGATGCCCAGCGGCAGGGCCGCGACCCCGCCGACGGTCGCGCCCCCGACCAGCGTGCCTGAGTTCGCGAGCGCGTAAAGTTCGAGACCGCCGCCGGCGACGCCGAGCGCATCGCCGATGCCCATCGGCACGTCGCCTTCCTTGATGTCGTTGTAGAGCCCGTATCCCGACAGCCCTACGCCGGCTGCGGCGAGCGCACCGCCTGCGGCGCGCATGCTGCCTCTGAAGCGAGGTGTGTCGGTGAAGCGGCCGGTCTCCGAGGCGCGTGAGACGCCGCCGGCGGGCACCCCCTGCGGCTCGCCCCGGAGCCGACGGTAGCCCTCAAAGCCGTCATTGGTGTTGGTGGGGCCATTCTCCCAGATGTAGTCACGCCAGTGTTCACCAACGCGTCCAGTTAGATCGTACTGCATGTCGATGCGATGGCCCGCGGCGGACGTGGGCGTTGGACGAGGAGAACGCGCATTGAAATCGGCGAGGGCCCGTTGCTGGGCTGGCAGGGCGCGGCGTACCCGGGTTGGGTTAGCCGGTCCTGTGTTTCGGCCGACGGTGCGCTGGCGCGTGCCCTCACGCAGCCGCGCGAGCTTCTGGTCGTCGACCGAGTCGGGAACCGTGATCGTATTGCCGGCAGGATTGTTGCGAATGACGGTGCCACCGACGGAACTGGCCGTGCTTCCCTCGGGGCCGGAGCTGTTGGAACTCTCGTTGCCTGGGGGAGCTCTTGGACCGAGAATGCCCAGGGGATCGCTGGCGGGTATCTGATCTGGATCGAACTCGCCGAAATTCCAGTTGCCGCCGGTATAAACAGGAGCCGGATTTACCTCTCCCCCGCGGCTCCAGCCGTACCCGAGGTTGGCAACATAGTCCCGCAGCTGCTGGGCGCGGCGCGCGATATCGTCCGCCGATGCGTTCGCCGGTACATTCGCGATGTTTGGCGGTAGGCCGAAACTCCTTGTTGTATCGTACATGCCGTCCGGATCGACGCGCATCACCGGATTGTTGGCGCAGTAGCGGAAGAGGTTGGTGCCGCTGGCGAAGCCCGCGGGGTCGGTGTTGATCCAGCGCCCTAGCCAAGTCGCCATGTAGCGCATGCCGAAATACTGGAGGCCAGTTTCGCTGTCGCGCTCGGTTCCGCTGAAGCGGAAGCGCTTCAAGCTGATGCCGTAGCCGGGTGTCGCCGAGCGGTACGCCGTCGTGCCGAATGGATGATAGGACTCGTAAGAGACCACATTGCCGCCCGCGTCGGTTTCCAGTGCCGACGAGCCGAGATGGTCCTCATACTGGTAGCGGATTAGCGGAACGCCAAGCGGATTAGCGGCGTCTTCGTTAAGGTCGTCCTGGGTCTTGGTGTCGGATTGAGCGATGTTGCCGTGCTTGTCGCCGACATGCAGCGTCCACCGCTCGAAGCGGCGTGCACCGGTACTGCGTCGGCGACGACGGAAGATCATCACGGGGCCGAGGAAGATCCAGTCGAGGTTGAGGTCGCCCGGCCGCTCGATTACCTTGCGCATGCGCTGGCCGCCACTGCCATAGACGTAGAAGGCGGTTCCGCCTCCGCCGAGGTCTACCCGCTGCAACATGTCGAGCGTGTTCCAGTCCATCGTCGGCAGATGCGGCATCGAAGTCATGTTGCCGTAGGCGTCGTATGTATACGTGCCGGAGTACGGGCCGCCGTCCGGGTCGCCGGGCATGCTAGCGGAGGTCAGCCGGTTCGTCCGGTCGCCGGGTACATCGTCGAATGCGTAGCGATAGCGTCGTGTCCAGCCATTGCCGGCGCCGGGCTGGGCCGGGAATGTATGGCGCAGCTCCGTCAGGTTGCCGAGTAAGTCGTAGTCGTAGGTTTCTGTATAGGCTCGCACCGCGTTCGCGGCGTTCACATGTGGAAGCTGCGGAATGGCGTCCGTATCAACATGTGTACGCACAGCGTTGTTTGGAAGCCCGGCGAGCTCTCGTCCCGTCGCACGGATCAGCTGATAGAGTGCGTCGTATTCATAGCGGTTCCCCGGCGGTACGACCGCATTGCGGAAGAAGAATGTCGACTGCGCCGCGTCCTCCGCATCGGTGACGTTGCCTACTGGATCGTAGTGATAGGTGACGTTCCGCAGGGCCTGCGTGGCGGGATCCGTACCAGTCCTGAACGTCACATAGTTGGTCAAGCGGAAGGACTTTGGATCGTAAAGATAACGGACGATCAGATCGTTGCCGTGGTGGGCGGACAGACGTCGGCCCTTTGCGTCATAGTCCTGCTCCCGGAGCAGCGTGACCGCCGAGCCTTGTCCCATGATCTTTGCTGACAGCGACTGCAGCTGGTTGGCCTCGTCGAAGGTGGGCGTCAGCTCAGTGGCATCCGGCAGCGTCACATGCACCGGACGATTAAGCGCGTCGTGGCGCGCCGTTGCGGTGAAGGTCTCGGTGTCGAGCAACGGCGCGGCAGCCACCTGCACAGCGGCATAGTCCTCTTGCGCTGCCAATGCCGACCAGTCAGGGTCAGCGCGGTAGTCCAGTAAGAGCACTCGCTCTACCGCAAGCGGGTTCCCCTTGAAGTCGTATCCGGGGATACAGATCATTCCCGCCGGATCGAATATCTGGTGCGGTGCGCCGAGCAGGTTCTGTTGCGCGGCGAGCGGCGCTCGGTCGCCATAGACCACATAGGTGAGCAGCCGTTCGGCCTGGGCGCCGTCCTTGACCGCCGTGGCGACAGGCCGGTGCAGCGGATCGAAGAGCGTGCGGAACTGCCGGCCATGCTCGTCCCAGGTCTTCACTAGCGCGCCGAGTGCGTCGTGGAAGCTCCAGCGTCGGCCCTTCTCCGCGCTACCGGCCACGACCGACATGCCGCCGATCGAGGTGACGCTGTGGGACACCTCCCGCCCGAGTTGGTCGAATACCTTGACGGTACGCCCAGTCAGGTCGGCCACCGAGCGCATCGTCGCGCGCTTGCCGCCACCATAGTCTGTGACCGTGTAGATCGGCCGCCCGGATACGTCGGAATGCACGACGCCCGGCGTGTTGTCATGCTTGGCGGCGAGCCATGCCGCGCGGCGTTGCGGATTGTTCAGCGGTTCCGGCTCGACAGACGGATTGGGGCTGCCCCGATCGATATACCACTGGCTTTGTTTGACCGTGTCGTTGCCATCGAAGAGCCGCTGCAGCCACGGCGTGAACTCGATACGGGAGAGGATCCCTTCAGGTGAAACGACCTTCATCAGCCGTCCAGGCGGGTCGTAGAAACTCACCGCCGTCGTGCCAATCTCGCGCAGGACCTTCTCGTCCTCGTACTCGTGCGTCTTGCTAAAGTACGGCTGGTAACTCTTGACCGGCGCTCCCTTGTTGTTGCTGATGACCCTGCCGTTTCCGACCCAGCGCGGGTCGGCGTTGACTTCGCTTACCGAGCCGTCGGGCGCCACCGCAAGCGCCTTGCCGGCGCGTGCCTGCGCCTTGACGAGCGCAACGCCGCCGCCGCCGTTGAAGTAGACGAAGCTCTCCTGCCAGCGCGGGTTGGCGGCGCCGTGCTGTTCGCGCACGAAGCTGCGGACATAGTTCGGCTTACCATTGTTCATCCACTCGAACAGTGTGTATTCCAGCCGCGTCGTGGGGTCGGAGAGCGTGTCGCCTTCGCCTGCTCCGGCCTTGCTCATGACAGCGGTCTTGACCACCATACCCAGTTCATCGACCTCGACGGCCGAGCGGTTGCCATTAGGGTCGGTAGTGGAAGTCGCACCCAGCGTTCGGTAGTCGTTGACCGCGGAGATGGTGCTCCATGGAGCGCCAACTGTCTCGGTCTTCTGGACCAGAAGCTGGTACGCATCGCGGACGACGCGTGTCTCCAGTCCGAGCGCATCGCGCGAGCCGGACGGCAGGAAGAAGTGGGAGGATGGGTTGGCCGGGTAGGTGGCGGTGCCGGACGGGATCCACCAGTCCGATCCGCCATCAAGTTTTACATAGCCTGCCGTAAGGAATTCCGCATCTGTGATCTGGCTTGCATAGTGCGCCGCCGCGTGCGTGGCGGTAATAGCCAAGCCGTAGCTCTCATGGCCAAGGCCAAGCGAATCCTGCTGGCCGGCGGGCAGGGGCGCCAAGCTATTGCTGGCAAAGAGCGCACGGCTGCTGCCGATGAGCCGGCGCTGCGGGGTCACGTCGTCGGCGTCGGCCTCGTAGGCGATAGGCGTCGTGCCTGCCACGGCAGGCGCGATCTCCGTGAAGCTGAAGAGCGCACCGCTTGGCGTGATACCTGTGATCTCGTAGCTGCGCGACTGGTAAGGCACGCGCAGCCTGTAGGCCGTGAGCGGCGCGCCAACCGCGACGTCATTGGTGAAATCGGTTTCGGAATAGGTGATCCGTGTCTTCGCCTGCTCCGCCCTGACCTCCGGCGGCAGGCTCGCATCAACGGTTCGCCGACCGTAGACGACGGCGCAGCTCTTTTTGAGGTTGCCGTAATCGTCGAGTTCGAGTCCGAAGGAGTGTGAGATGCGTGGATCGGAAGGATCGCGTTCGAGGATCAAGGATAGGGATTCGTGGCCGATCGGAAGGTAGACGCCATGACGCTGGCCGCCGCGCGGCTGCACGAGTCGTACCGAATAGCTGTTTTCGGCGATGCTATAGGGATGGGCCGCGGCCAGCGATCCATCGAAACTGTAAACCTCCTCGCGGAGCGGCAAGCCCTTGAAGGCGCGCAGGCACTCACGCGCTTCATCCTCGGTAAGCCCAGGTGGGAGGGAAATGCCGGTGAGGAACGCCTTTTGGTCATAATATTCTCGGTGATAATGATCGAGGATCGCATCGTACTCGGAGTACGCGCCAGTATGGAACCATGTGCGTGTCGTGACCGGAGGCTGGTTGAGCTCCGGCGCTTGGTCCTGCAGCCCGCCGATCGCGGCGACGCCTAACACGTAGTCCTCGAAGGCTTCTGTGTCCCACTGCTCGACCATTCCGAAACCGCGGAACTCGCGCTCTGCCTTGTCGAAATAGCCGTGATGGTACGCATAGCGGCGCACTAGGCGGCGCCTGCTCACATGGTCAATCGTCTCGACCCTCTCTACGACATGCACGGGGAATGGCAGGCGCGTCGCCCATGGCCTGCCTTCCTGGCGGTCGCTGAGATAGAATTTCGTCGACGGCGCATAGTCGATCCGGGTTTCGCCGCCGCAATTGTTGAACGAGCGAACCATCAGATGCGGCTTGCGATCGCCCATCAGGTTCACGTAGCGCATCGGCCGCCTTTCATCCGGCGGCAGCGCGGACGACCACACTAGGCAGGCGGTACCATTGCCCAGCAGATCCGTGACGACGATATCCGTCACATCGCTGAATCCAGGGAACACCTTCAGCACATGTGGCTCGCTCCAGCTGTTCCCGCTCTGGTTGAAATAAAGGCGCACGCCGTCACGATGCAGGTAAACGATGTCCGTCGTCCCGCTGCCGTCGAGGTCCGCCAACCGGATGCGCGCATGGCTGAACTGGTCATCACGCTCGAAACGAGGCGCGTTATCCATCGTGACCTTTGCGCCGAACTGGCAGTAGCCGAGATTGGGCCAGTAGCAGACCTCACCGTTGCGGATTCGCACAATGTCGGGAAGGCCGTCGCCGCAAAGGTCGGCGAGGTAGATCGATTGCGTCCCGTCGGAGAAGACGACGCGCGGACCCCGCTCCTCGTCGCGTGGGAGGCTCACCCGCGCCGCCGGCCCGAAGCCGTTCATGCCGTGGGACGGGTGCCACACCAGCGCATCATCCTCGGTGATCAGGACGTCGGCGAAGCCATCTCCGTTGAGATCGAGGAACCGGATGTTCGGGTCGCGCAGATCACGGTTCAGGCGTTGTTCTATCGGTTCGAAGTCAAGCCATCCGTCTTGGCTGTCATGCCTGTAGACGCCAGCGACGCCCCGCCGTTCGACCAATACATCGGTGCCGCCGTCGCTGCCGAAGTCGAGCAGTTCCGCGCCGTCCGCGAGCATCACGTTTGGCTTGCCCCGCACCAGCTCCAGCGGAGCGAAGCGCGCCGCTACAGTCTGGGTGCCTGGCCCGCCCGCGACAGGGAGCGGGCTCAGATTGCGCTTGTAATACCAGCCCCGGCCCTGTTCCGAGAGGAGGCCCGGCAGGCCCTCTCCATGCAGATCGATAAGCCTGACCCGGCTGCCGTCGAGGCCGGCGGGCAGGTTCTCTAGGCTAGATTGCGCGACGGTCTCAACCTTGTCCTGGACGATAGGCTCGGAGTACTGGAACGTTACTGGCGGGAGGGATTTGGAGCTGTATTTCCCCGCCGGCAGTTTTTTAAATCCGGTCTGCGTCGCCGAGCGCAGGAAGCTGTAGGTCGCGTTGCGCGGATCGGCCGGTAGGGCGTCGGACGAGTAGGAGAAGCTCGTCGATCCAACCAGGCAATCGGCGCCGACGCCGGGCTCGCCGGGAAAGTGGTGGAACATCAGCGTACGACGGCACAGCCGGCTGGTGCGCACTTCGAACCCAGCGCGGTGGTTCGAGAATGCGTCGGCCCGGTGCGCCCATGGGTATTTCGGCCGCCCGTCGGGCCCGGTCAGTTCGTTGTCTCGCGGGCGCGGATCGGAAGGGTCATGGTCGCCATAGTCGAACACGAGCTCGAACATCCAACCGGCGCCGTCGATCTGCGCCTGGCTGATCTGGAGTGGACGTTCGCCGCTGCTATCCAACAAGGGAAAGCGGTTACCGTAGCGAACGCGCTTCGGATAGAGGTTTGCGCCGCGCGCGCCGCGGTTCCGCTCGTGCGGCAGGTTGGTGGCCACGCCGGTCGCGTCTTCCCGACGATAGCCGTAGATGATCGCATTCCCTCGATCGTCACGCGTCTCCGAAATCAGCCAGCTGAATACGCGCTCCGGGCAGCCTGGGGCGCTGATGCGAGAATCGGTGTCCGCGCCGAAAATCGTCAGCAGGTTGTCACGACCAAGCACGCGCCAGTGCGTGTCGCCGTCGTCTCGGGTCCAGCGTTCGATACGAGCGAACTGCTGCTCGACGCGCGGACGGTAGCGCCTGACAGTGTAAATGCGCCCCGAGACGGTGTGCTGCGTATCGACTACCGCATAAGAGCCGCCCGATCGAACCCAGTCGCCCGCTGCGTTCTCGGCGAACTCAGGCACCAAGTCCTCAATACCGGAGAGCATGAACACGTCGGATTCTTCCGCGTCACGGTAGAGCGGCAGCCCCAGGGTAGTTTTCCGGGTGATGGCGGAGAGGCCGAGCGCCCAGCCGAAGCCAAACGGTCCATTGCCGCCGCCGCTGTCATACGAAATCGAAAGGACTGGCCCGAACCCGCCGCGCCCAGGGCTAGCGGCGATCGGTATGCTGAGGGTCGATGTGCCGGTGACGGCGCTGACTGAGAACTTCTCGTCTATGCCGCGGATAGCTCCGCCACCCTTTGGCAAAGCAATCGGCGCGCTCTCGGTTCGCGACAATCGATCTCCACGTGCGGACTCCGTGCCCACGAAGACCGCCTGAACGCTTGCAACCGGCTCGTGCATCGCATTTCCGCCGTGCTTGGTGACAGAACCTTGGATATTTCGATGTTTAATTCACGGGCTGTTCGTGAACTAGTGAACATTGACGTCTTGAGTGATGCAAGGTGGTTACGCGGCCGCGCCAACGGCCCTTGAAGTGATCATACGCGTTCTGCCTACGGGGGATAGAAACGCTGGTACGCTCGACTAAACGGCGCAACGGATTAGATAGCTACAGACAACACCAACAAAAATTAGAGTAGAAATCTTTTCGTTACTTACAAGAATAAATCATTCTTGGACTGAAAGCAATCTGCTGTGACGCTCCGGCCGAGCAATGCCGATCAAAGGAAATTTCCAGTCTCAAATGACGGATACGGACAGCGCACTCATCGCGGGCGCATCTGCTGGCATCGGAGCGGTCTGTGCGGACAGCCTCGCGCACCGCGGATATGACCTCGTTCTCGGTACCCACAGTGAGGCGAATCTGAAAGCTCTCGCGGCCTACCTCCAATGCGCTTAGACCGCTGGGTTGCCCTTCAGAAGGAAGGCATCTCTATAAGCGTTCGCAGAGTTTTCACTGCCCATGCTTTAGCGCTGCTTTGCCTCATGCGGAAACTCACAATCTGGCTTGCGGCCGATGACTTCTGCGATGAAGTGGCCCTCAGCTCTCGCGCCTGGTTTCAGGTGACCGCGGAACAGGCAAGCTGGGAGGAGGGGACCATCACAACCTGACGATATGTAGCCACTGCCTTGACCCTGCTGAGAACTGGACCAATTCAAGTGGGTGCGCCATCGCTCTAAGGTCGCTTTCATGGCTTCAAGCTCATTGAGACGATCCAGGACGTGACGGAACAGCTCACTGTTCTCATGATCGCTCTCAGCCAGTTTCCTGATTTTCCCCTGAGATGTCGCTCAAGCCAAGTTCTTCATAAGCGATAGTGTCATTCGGTCTGCGACAGCCATTACTCCAGCCCAGGATTCTTCCAGGGAACGTAAGAAACATAGTTGAAGGTGAAAATTAGCAGCGACAGTGACCTCTGCGCAGCAATGCGCAGTTCCTCAGGTTCGTTCGTCGGACTGTCGTACGTGAGCAGGCAACTCAATCCCGCCTGATCTGCCTTGGTGTCAGCCCACATCAACTCGATGTTGATCGAGCCGGATGCGCCGCTGCCGGTCGGCGTCAGCTCGCTCTCGGTCGGTCTTGATCTGCTCCGCATGGCGCTGTGTGGCTATTTCAGCCTGACGGGTAGAGTTCCTTGCCTGCCTCAGGGCAGCCCAAGCCAAGATGCTCGCTCCGATGAACGTTGGCAAAGGAGCAATATCCGGGCGGATCGTTTTGTATGTATCCCAAACCCAGAGCCAGAACTCGCTACTCAAGAGCGATGCGGTTATCGAAGCCTCCTCACCAGTCTGCCAGTCTAGGTCAGGTGAAGGTGTACCTTGCGAGAATAGTGAAGTAACTGCGCCGAGGCGCAAGTCCCCGTCGGAGCCAGTTTTACTGAACCGGAATGGTCGCCAATGGTTGAATTGTTTTGAGTAATTTTTACAACTGAAAGAGGCGCGGAACAAAAACACTCAAAGAAATATGCTAATACAGCGAACATAGAACTCACAGGTAAATGTATTAATTGCTTGCCAATATCCTGAACTATCGGTGTATCCTTATGATCCTTCACAAGCGTCAAAACACCAAACAGCACGGCTGTATTCATGAGCAAAAGATACACTGCCGATTGCATCGCCATTTGAGCATGCTGTGCCCTGGGGCAACTGGCTCGCGGGGCCGGCCAGCGAGCACCCGAAGGAGATCGCCATCGCCGTGAAGGTCGCCCTTTGCCGGAAGGTGCTCTACTCTCTGCCGCTCTCGCTCTTTGCTGTGCTGCAGACCCTACGGCTGGAGCAACTCCTGGAGCGTGGCAGCGAGGATGGCTTCAACGTGGTGGCTGGCGCGTAACGGGATAAGGTGCTGAGCATCGAGCTCGCCAATCAGGTGATCGCCGAGGTTCTGCAGTATGCGGTCGACAACGCTCCGGCGCTGGTGCGCTGGGCAGGCGGTGCCGAGAAGCTCAAGAAGATCATCGCGCGTCTCACCATCGAGCCGGAGGCTTCGGCCTTCAATTTCGGTAGCGTCGCCTAAGCGGCTTCAATGGCAATCAACTAGCGGGGGCAACGATGGCCGATCCCATCATCAATGATCCGTTACAGGCAATCGTCGGTGTGAAGGCATCGGTCGTCGTGGCTTCCCTTTTTGGGGGCGTCGTTTCAGCCATGCTTTCAAGCAGTTCCATCCTGCAGCGCACG
The DNA here is from genome assembly GCF_014699075.1 of Microvirga sp. Lineage (GTDB taxonomy): Bacteria > Pseudomonadota > Alphaproteobacteria > Rhizobiales > Beijerinckiaceae > Microvirga. The sequence goes on from NZ_JACXAB010000004.1 coordinate 156,246, forward strand.
GACACGACCGTGGACGGCTGCATCACATCCATTTACCTGACACCCTTCGCGATCGCCTATGTGGCGCCGCACTTCGCCACCGTGAGCACCCGCAGCTCGAGCACGCATCCGCCTTCATGTGCGGGCTGCTCGGGATGTCGATCTCGAAAGGTCTTTGCAACATCGGACGGTACTTCCAGCGCCGACCGCTGGAAGTCATCGGGCGCGCCAAGGCGCAGGCTTGAGACCCCAATTTATAGACGATTGTAAGATTGATCAGCCTCGCGACAACGAGGCTGATCAATGGTGTTACGGCAAAATAGTCATTGGAATGCCGCGTCCTCGGCTTCATTCTGCATTGACGTCTGTTGATCACTCGATCGCAGGTACAGCCCTCTTTTCATAGAGTCCTGCGGGATGGATGAGACGAATGCGGACCGCCGTTCTAGGATGTCTTCTTGCAATTTTCGTTTCGGACGCTCAGGCACAAGACAGGCGGTGGACCTGTGTCGAAGTCAATTACACGGATGGCATCATTCGCGAGACTGTTAATATACCGGAGCGCGAGATTCAGAGGCTACCTCGTGAGAACCTTGGTAACAGTCTCTCCCGCATGTTCCGGCCGTTCAAGGCGACTTACACTCAGAAGAGCTCTGAGGGACGATGCCGGACACACTACCGTTCATTGAAGCTCCGTCCCTTGTTCATGACGGAAGAAGTGCTGGCCATGAATGACCAGCAAGTCGAAGCCGATCGTAAGCAGCAAGCGCTAGAAAGGGAGCGGCAGGCGCGAGAAAGGGATCGGAGGCGCGGCTACTCGCTGTCCACATGGCTTTACCAGTATGTGAACGATAACGACTGGTATTGGAAGGATTTCGGTGGGCCGATTGTTCAGAATCGAGTCTATCGGCTCAACCCGCCGCGTGCTGGCTTGGAGTTCTGTGGATACCGTTATGAGCCCGTGGAGCTAACCGGCGACGCATTGATATCAGTCTATAATATCGACAAATCAGGCGCGACTGTGCGCACTCACACTTACACGACCTTGGATAGTGGCGGCTCTACAGCTTCTGGGGGCATCCGCTATAGGTGGGTTGAACGTCTTAGGCCAGGGGTCCTCGTAAACTGCGAAAGCAACGGGTTTTCCATGAAACCTTTCACCCGAAGGAATGGCGACCCCAATCCGCCGTCCGGATACGACCCAGATAACAACTACGACCCATCTTGCTGGTGCTCACCAACGGGTGTGCGCTACTGCCGTGGACAACCATACGGAACTTGCGGGTGGCGGCGTCCCGGTCGCATCTCCACATTGTAGAACTTTGTTTCCAGGCTTGTTGATGTAGTGGATTGGCCGCCCAACCAAGACGGAGGCCGGCATCATCAACGGCCGAAGACTTAATCTGCTCCAGACAGCAACCTGTTTGTCCCCGCTATCAATGGGCGAAGATCAGGAGCTGATCGCGGGCGTGTCGGAACTTGCTCTGAAGGGCGCGGGCGAGGTCGAATAATGTCGGCGTGGCCAGGATGGCATCGAGACTGCGCTCCAGCGCCCGGCGCTTGCGGGCGAGGGTCGAGGCGGCGGGGGGCCCAATCCCGTCAGTCCGGGCGAAGGCCCGGTGCAGCCACAGCTTGAGACGCGAGGGCAGGACATCCGCGCTCGCCTCATCGACATCGGCGACGTTGCGGGCAAGATAAGCCAGGCAGGTCTGATGGGCGTCGGCATGGCCCTGTTGCGCGCTGTAGCGGTCGGAGCACCAGACCTCGGGCCGGTGCCCGTTCATTACACTCCGAACCACGATGGCGCCTTGGGTCGGCGAGGCGTGATGGACCACCGCCTCGGCGCAGCGAAAGACCAGTGAAGGCGTTGCTGCCCTCGATCCGCACGCCGGTCTCATCGCAGGCGACGACCCGGGCCTGGGGCAACGCCATGATGGCCCTGTCGCGCTCGCCCGCGAAGGTACGCTGCGCCCTGCGCAGCAGGTTCATCAGGCCACCCTGGCTGAGCGTCAGGTCGAAGAGATCGCCGAATGCGCTTTGCAGCCGTTCGTAGGACAGAGCCTGGAAGGTCTTGAGATAGGTAGCCACGGCATGGACGCGTGGTCCGAACGGCGTCCCCTTGGCGGCATCCGGCACAGGAGCGACGGCCCGCGTGCCGCAGGCGGGGCAGTGCACCGCCAGGCGCCGATGCTGGGTGATGCGGGGTACCACCCGCGGCAGGTCGATCTGCTCGTGGAGGCTGATCGTCTCCCCCGACAGGTCCGCCTTCAGAATAGCCGAAGAGCCCGAGCACCGGGCAGGACGGTGCTCGACCACCTCATCCGGCGTGGCGCTGATGATCCGGCTGTGGCCTTCATGCCCCGGCTTGGCACCGCCGAGCCTGGCCTGATCCCGACGCCCCTTGCGACCGGTCGAGGACGGCTTTGAGGACGGGCGCGAGATCTTGTGCGGACGCTGCATCCGCAGCACCACCTCGATCAGTTCTTCCTTCGTCAGGCGCTGCAAATCAGTGCGATCGCTTTATGGATTCAGGAATTGCGCCTCCTGACAAGAGCGTGGGTAATTACAAGCTGCTTACTGATTGCTGAGGCTTGTATATGGGAAGGCAGTCAGGGTCATAGAATTCTCCCTAGAATCCCGTCTAATATCTAGCAGTCTGCCCGAATAGAGAATCAAGAGTGACACAGAATAACGATTTCGACATCAAACGTTTTTGGGTGCGGGAGGGTGACCATCCTATAATCCGACACGGATATCTCGATAATCCAGAGAATGAAGTGGCTGCCTACTTTGGACAGGCTCCTAAAACACTGGATGACCTGTCGCAACTTCCCTGTTTGTTTCTCCTCGGCTTGCCAGGAATGGGAAAGACAGAGGAGCTGCGAAGGGCGGCTGAAAGAGCAACTGCTCGCAACGAGAACGCTCAGCTTATTGCTCTCGGCCGAATTCGAAGCGCAGAAGAATTAGCATCTGCAATTCTCTCGAGCCCCAATTATGCGGCTTGGAGAGGTAACGCTCAGCCCTGGAGCATATTCCTCGATGGCCTAGATGAGGCTCTAGCAAGGGAGAGCCAAATCCAAGATAGCCTTTTGGGCGCTCTCAAAGCTCTCCAAACTGAGGTGCCAGATTTACGGAACTTGCGGCTTAGAATTTCATGCCGCTCGGCGGAGTGGCCTAAGCAGCTAGAGATTCAATTGGGCCAAATTTGGAATGAGGAGACCGCAACTTATTTCCTTGCCCCGTTGAGAGAGGTCGACGTTGAGGAGGCTGCCAGAGTTCTGCTTCCCCAGAACGTAGACGAATTTCTGCAGCAGATCCGCCGATATGAGGTGCAGGCACTGGCGGCGCGTCCGATCACACTATTAATGCTTCTGAACATCTTTGTTCATGACGGTGAGCTCCCGCAGTTCCAAGCCCATTTGTACCGAAAGGGCTTGCTGGCAACGATTGAAGAGGCAAACAAGCTGCGCCGAACCAGTCTGCAAACTGGACGACTGGATAACCAATCAAAGCTGATGATAGCAGCTCGTATCGCTGCTTCGACTGTGTTCTCTGGCAGTACGCAGGTTTGGACGGGGCTGCAGGCCGAGATAGCTCCTCCGCGGGCAGTAGTCTTATCAGAGATTACCGGAGGATCTGAAATCGCGCTTGGTTCGCGGTTTCATGTTGGTGAGGCTGAGATATACGAAGTAATTCTAAGTCACATTTTTACACCAGTTGAAAATGACACGTATATTTGGACTCATCAAACATTCAGCGAGTTTCTCGCGGCTTATTATCTAGTTGAGCATGGTTTAACTGCCGAACAAATTGCACGATTCTTCTTTTCGGATCCTGCCGGCCCTGTGCCTCCTCAGCTGCGTGAGGTAGCTGCCTGGACAGCAACTCTTAGCCCCGACTTTTTTCGTCTGCTGTTAGACAAAGATCCAACGATCTTGCTCCGGAGCGATGTCGCAAGTGCTGGTCCAGCCGACCGCCTGAGGCTTGTTCAGGAACTTTTAGACAGACTTTGCCGCGGTGAGCTGTTGGACGAGGATACCGAGCATCCTCTTCGCTACGATCGACTTAACCATCCAGGATTGTCACAACAACTTGGCTCGGTTCTTGAGAATAGGGACAATCCAATCCTCGCACAAAGGATCGCGATACAAATTGCGATCGAAAATGCAGTGGTCGATCTGATTCCGCTTCTCGTGAGATTAGCGCTAGACCCAAAAGTAGAGATTTTTATCAGATCCCGCGCAGCCAGGGCCGTAGCTAGAATCGGTGCGCCTGAGGATGCAGTAGCTCTTCGCCCTATACTGGACCAAGAGCAATCCAACGATATAGAGGATGAACTAAAGGGCGCTGTGCTTGAGGCTTTGTGGCCAACCAGCATTAGCTTCAAGGAGCTTTTATCGCATATTACGCCCCGGAAAAAACAAAGCTTCTTCGGAAATTATTGGCGCTTTCTTTTTCAATTCGATCCTGGCGCTTTGAGTGAAAGGGATATCGGCTCGGTCATTGAGTGGCTTCTGCGGTATTCCACTAACGCTGATGCGATCGAGTACGAACGGGTCGCCCCAAAGCTACTTCTGGCTGCGTGGCGTTCTGCGGACACGAGCAAATCTATCGGACAGTTTGTGCAAATAATTGCAAAATGTTTCGATAGTCCTTACTCATTTTTTCGCCAAACGGATCTCAACGATTTCATTCGGGAGTACAGAAATGAAACCAACAAAGAGAAAAGGACGTTTCTAGTTCGGGCAATACTAGATTGTGCAATACGAGGCGATACCGAAGTCTCGAGTATCGAACTGATTGCTATGGTCCCCTGGCCCATTGTTTCTCAAGACGATCTGCCTTGGTTGATTGACGAGTTGAAAGCAGGCGATGGTGCCGTTCAGGGACTCCTTGCGCCGCTCATCGCCAAACTCACGCAAAACGGGGATCTGAATCCATTTGAGTACATCTGGGAAGCTGCAGTTTCATCTAGGGACCTGTCGTCTGCTCTCCGCAAAGCTCACAGTATCGATCTCGACAGCCCTATCGCAAGGTGGCGGCGAGACGAATATACGTCTGAACAAGAGGCCAAGCGCTCCGACAAAGAGGTGCCAAAGCTTGAGAGCCTGATCGAGCAGCTGCTGCAGAAGATAGAGACCGGAAAAGCGTTAGACTGGTGGCAGCTCGACTCCTTACTATTGCGATGGGAAGGTGATCGCCGGACGGTCCGTGATTATGTAGGACATTTGGGTAGCACCGCATCCTGGCACTCACTTCCTGATCATCAGAAGCTTCGGACTATCAAGACTGCTCAGCGATTTTTGCAGGAAGCGCTCATCAAGTCCCGGCCCTGGTTCGGGAGTGCAAACGAGATCTTTCGCCCTGCGCAGTCTGCCTATCGAGCGTTTCGCCTGCTCCGAGCTGAGGCGCCTGACATCTATGCTGAGCTTGAGCCACGAGTATGGAGTAAGTGGATTCCCGCATTGCTCAACTTCCGGTCAAATGACGGGGGCGAGGAGCACCATATTTGGCAGCAGATTATTCTCGATGCATACCAACACGCGCCAGATCGCGTTATCCTGGCTCTTAAACGCATTATTACGTCTGACCAGAGTGACAGTGTCATTCGACGCACTCTCGAAGCGGTCGACGAGTGCTATGACCAGCGTCTTGGTGACCTGTTGTGGAGTCGGATCTCTCTCGACAAGTCGACCGAATCTGAACTCGAGATCGTAAGCTTATTAGTTCGAAAAGGCTACGAGCCAGCCGTTCAAGCTTCGCTCAGTGTTCTTGATCAGGAAACTGAAACAACGGAGGCAAGCCAGAAGGCTCGGGTTGGCGGCTTAGCGAATCTTCTAACGTCCGATCCTCAGCGTGTAATCCCGCAACTGCTGGAACGAAGGGACACGCACTCGGAAACTGTCCGAGCTGTTTGGGCTAGATATGCAAGCCTAGGTTGTGACGATCACGCAGCGTTACTCAATATTGAAGAAAGCGATCTGGGTCGGGTTTACAAGTATCTGGACGAATCATTTCCAATGCCAGAGCGTGACGAGGAGTCTCTCGTTCATAGTTACACAATTTCTGATGAGATCGACGATATCAGAAATGCCATCATCAAGCGGTTGACTGAAGCTGGCACACTAGCTGCCGTCCGAACTCTCGAGCAAATTGCTAGTAATATACCGAAACTTGGTGGTCTACGGTGGAGTGCACATCTTGCCCGTAGGAACCTTAGCGAGAAGCAGTGGCAGGCTCGCACGCCAGCTGAAATAATACAGATGGTTTCCGCAGTCGGCGTAAACCCAGGACTGAGGAGCGAGATTCAGACAACTCGTGCCGCTGTCGCGGAGGCTGAAGCACCAATCCTTCAGTCAAGAGGTCAGGACGGTGACGCTAACGAGACCGAACTCTCGGTAGATCTTTCAATACAGGTGTCTGACCCGACTAACTTGCCTCCTCTTAAGTTGCTTTTCGTTGGCACAGAGTGGAGATCGGGCCACGGCGGGATCTCAACACTCAATCGGGAACTTTGCAATGCTCTTGCCCAGCTTGGGCATCAAGTCTTCTGCTTACTGGTTTCATGTTCCGATGCCGACATCAAAGATGCGAAGAAGATGGGTGTCACGCTCATTACGGCACCAGACGATCCAATAGGAAGTGATACTGAGCGCTTACTCCTCGTGACGAAGTCCGCTCTTGGGGATCTTGAGCCTGACGCTGTAGTCGGGCACGACAATAAGACCGGCTTCGCCGGTCGTCATATTGCAAGTCGTGTCTTAGATGAGGTTCCCTACATTCACTTTCTTCACACACTTCCCGAAGAGATAGAGCCCTTCAAGACCCGAGTAGACCGGGGGGTTTTTGGCGGGGCTGATAGGGCAAAAATGCAGGATTGGCTCTGTCAAAGATCCGAGCTAGTCGTCGCTGTGGGGCCTCGTATTGAGCGAGTGGCAGGGATGCGTCTTGCTCTCACTGGTAAAACCGTTGCTCGTTTTGTTCCAGGATTGAGCACCCGCCTTGTAGATTTCAACCACGATCTTAGCAGGCCGCGCATCAATCAGTGCCTGCTGTTCGGACGCTTGGAAGATTACAAGCTGAAAGGTGTTGGCATGGCCTGCGAGATCATCCGCAAGGCCAATGATAGTTGGCGCGGTGCTGCGGCTAACCGCCCATCCTTGATACTACGAGGCCTGGATCGATCCACTAGAGCTGAGGAAGTCCGGGCGATCGCGGAGTCAGCTGGTATAGAAAGACATGTGACTTACAGACCCTATACGGATAATGCTGATGATATTGAGCAAGATATCACTCAGACCTCTGTAGTACTAATGCCGTCAGAGTTCGAGGCATTTGGCTTAGCAGCTCTGGAAGCAATCTCAGCAGGCGTGCCAGTGATACTTACTGCAACAAGCGGACTTGCCGAATTGCTTGTCGAGTATGAGGGCTTGATTGGGCGATCCGCACTTGAAGCTATCACCGCAGAAGTTGGCGATGCTGATGGACCCCAATGTTCGGAATGGGCGGAGCGTGTTTCAATCATCTTCTCAGATTTAAATGCAGCGTTTGCGCGTGCTCATCAAATACGTGAGCGCTTGAAATCAGTAATGACCTGGGACGCTTCCGCCAGAAAACTGGCGCAGGACATATCCCAAGTAGTCCAAGGTAGCAAAGACTAGCGTTTAAAAAGATCAGCTTGAGCATTGTAGGGCAGGGTGATGCGCCGATAGCCGTTGCGGCCAAACCGGGTTGCGAGGGCAATGAGGTCGGCCGTCAGCGCTACCTCACTCTCTGGCAGTTTGGGGATCTTGCGCTGTGGGGAACGATGCTGGCCCAGGATCCGGCAGGCCAGCCATTCCGAGACACCATACTTGGTGATCACGTGATCCACACAGGCGCGTCGGCGGGCGAGGCTCAGTAGTTTCGCGAAGCGGCCTCCTTAAGGATCAGCTTCTCCAAGGTGAGGTCCGAGACGCCTCGGCGCAGCCGGGCGTTCCCCATCTCCAGATCTTTGAGCCGCTTGTCTTGCGGGGAAGTGATCTTTGAGCCGAAGACCGCGCTTGAATATGCAGCTGTCCACGAACTCTGCGACCTCCGACACCGCACCCTTGACCGTTCATTCTGGAGTTTGGGTTCTGTTGCACGCCGCGAGGTAGGTTGATCGGAAGCCAAATGATGCCTCAAATCAGGCGGCAGCGCTGAACAGAGCAGCGATGAAGTCGCTCTGGGCCCTCATGTCGTTCGCTGGTACGCTCGCCACTTGACCCTTGCGGACCATTGCCATGATCTCGTAGCCCGCAATTGTTCGGGAGGCCGTCATGAAGCTCTTGAAGCCCAGCCCAGGCCGAACCAGCCGCTTGATGCGCCGGTGATCCTGCTCGACGATGTTGTTCAGAAATTTCACCTGGCGGAGTTTGGCAAACCGCCAGAGTTCGCCGGTACGTTTCATAGCCTTCGTGGCAACTGGATAGGCGGCGTTCTTATCGACCGTGATGGACCGCGGATTGACCGTATGTGGCTGCCCTAAAGCCTTCCGGAAGAACCGTCGGGCGGCAGCTGCATCCCGCTTGGGCGAGAGCAGAAAGTCAATCGTCTGGCCGAAAGCATCGACGGCACGGTACAGATAGACCCATTTGCCTTTCACCTGGATGTATGTCTCGTCGACCCTCCAGGATCCATTTGTCATCCGGAGATGCAGACGGATGCGCTTGTCCAGCTCGGGTGCATAAGCCTGGATCCAACGAAAGAGGGTCGTGTGATCCACCGTGATGCCACGATCGGCGAGCATGCGCTCCAGATCGCGGTAGCTGATGGGGAACTGCAGATACCAGCGGACCGCCCACAGAATGATCTCCGCCGTGAATTGTCGACCCTTGAACGGGTTCTTGCTTCCTTGCTTCACTGCCAGCCCCTCTTTACGCCCTCACTTCATAGCTGGGGTAGGCGAAGCCTCAAAGCTGCAACAGAACCGCTTCTCCTTCGAGCTCTCGAGGCGAGAAAACCCGAGGGCGCTCAGGCAGCTGCCGCAACGGTATTTGCGACAATCCAGGCAGCCGTCGTTTCGAATTCGGCTCTCGAGGCGCGCTCAATGGGTATTCTGAGGCAAAGCGATGAGATCGTGATGCATCGTCGGTAGCTTTTGCCAGCAGCGAGGGAGCGAGCTTTGTTGATGATTGAGGGCTACAAGCCGCCTGAGCCCGCGCTTCTTCGCGTTGAAGGATCACCTGGTCAGCTCGACCTCTTAGCTCCGGTGACAGCGGCGGCTCAGGCCGGTCGCATCACCAAGGTAGATGAGGCAATCGCAGCTATGCTGGCCTCAGTCCTGACAGGAGCTCCCAAGAACGAACAGGCCGGGTTTGTGACGGAGTCCGACATGATGGAGCTTGAGCGGGATGCATTGCTCAAATTGGCTGCGCTGCCGACAACACGTGCCCGAATGGAGCACATGCTGAAGGTCGGAAAGCCCTTGAGAAACTGACGACGCAAGCTTTGTCAGTTGACACTCGCCGCATCTGAGCATGCAGCTTGAGCCTACGTGGAGCAAACCCATGTCCGATCTGCGCGACTATCCGCTCACGCTCGACAAGCTCATCGACCGCCTGCCCGAGGCGGTCTGAGACGCGCCTCACATTCACGCTGCAATAGCCGGCGGCCGGGGAGTCATTGCTGCCGGAGGCAGGATCCTGAAGGCTACAAAATCAAGATTTTTGTAGAAAGAGAGATACCTTGAGTGATACCCATCCATCAAAGTTCTGACTTCAAGGACAGACTCGCGCCTATCTCTGCCACCAATCCTGCGGGTCAGAACTTCTTCACTTGGGTATGAGTCGTCTGCTTCAGCGTAATGTCCTGAACAGGGCGCGTACCTCGTGCGCCAGAGCGTCTGGCTGTTCCATGGCGGCGAAGTGACCGCCACGCTCCATCACGCTCCAGCGCTGAAGGTTCGTAAACGTTCGCTCGGCCAAAGAGCGCGGCGGCCTCAGCATCTCACGCGGGAACTCACAATAGCCAGTCGGGACCGTCACAGTCTCTCCTGCCGGGATCGGCCAAGGACCATGCATCCGAGCATAATAAGGCCAGAAGGACGAGCCGATCGCACCCGTGAACCAATAGAGGCTGATGTTCGCCAGCAGGTGATCCCGGGAGAAAACGGCCTCGATGTCTCCGCCGCAATCCGACCACGCCCGGAACTTCTCCACGATCCAGGCTGCCAACCCGGCGGGGGAGTCCGTCAGGGCAAAGGCCAGCGTCTGGGGCCGGGTGCCCTGGATCCACTGATAGCCGGTCTCCTCTTTGAGCCAGAGTTGAAGCTCATCCAGGAAGCGGCTCTCCTCAGGTGTGGGGTTTGACACCGTCTTCGGGTCCCGCCGGACCGGCATCATATTGAGATGAATGGCAGACAGGCGCTCCGGGTAGGCGTAGCCGAGCCGAGCAGTGACGAACGAGCCCCAGTCGCCTCCCTGAGCTCCAAAGCGGCGATAGCCCAGCACCTCGCTCATCAGCGCGGCAAAGCAGTCCGCGATGGCCTCAACCCCGAACCGCGGCTGATTGGGCGTGAAGGAGAGGCCGTAGCCGGGCAGAGAGGGGGCAATGACCGTGAATGCATCGGCGGGATCGCCTCCGAACCGCCCTGGATCGGTGAGCCGTGGGATCAGCTCGAGAAACTCGAACACAGAGCCCGGCCATCCATGAGAGAGGAGGAGGGGGTGGGGATCAGGCCCCTTTCCCGGCACATGAAGGAAGTGCAGATCGATGCCATGGAGCTGGACCTTGTACTGCGGGAAGGCATTGAGCCTTGCCTCCTGGGCGCGCCAGTCGAAGCGATCACGCCAATACTCGACGAGGGTGCTCAGGTAGGCGACATCAGTGCCGTACGCCCACGGCTCGCCCGGTGCTTGGTCAGGAAGTCGCGAGCGTAACAAGCGCTCCCGCAGATCAATTATGGCTGCATCCGGGACTTGCAATTTGAAAGGCTGTGGCTGGATGTTCATTGCCGTCAAATACCTCCATTAAAGCAGAGACTCATGGCCTGATCCGATTCGTACGGAGCCGTTCCCAAGTGGCAGCATAGACGCATGCGCTGGGCCGCTACACGAGCAGGAGAGTGATCCTCGCCCAAGCGGGATAGATTGAATCGGCTCTGGCCCGCCATAAATCGATTGCCGAGTATGATGCTAATGCTGGGTGGTCTTGGCGGCAGCTTTGAAGCCAAACCTGGGAATCCGATGCAGATGGTCGATAGCCCTGGGATGACCGCCGCCGCATTACCGGTCAACACGGGAGGATCTTAGCCTCTTGTAGCCGCGTGAAGATGGCATCGAACATCTCTTCGGTGTCCATGCAGTCATGGAAGCCGTGCTTCCGTGCCTTGATCGTTGAGACAAGCGAATGGTGCGCATAGTTGCGACCATGTCGCAGCAAATAATCCATGAACTGCCACGATGAGACGATCTCCCCATAACTATACGGAACTAGGCTGTACTTCTGGACAATGCGATCCCAAACGGGTGCCTTGTCTAGCATCACCTCGGCCAGCGAAAATGGATGGGCGAGACCCGGCTCAACACCGAAGCGCTTCGCAAAGCGTGGCCAGAGATTAGGCCAGGAGAAGCAATCTCCATTGGCGATATTGTAGATCTCGCCCGCGCAGAGCGGCTCCTGTCCGGCCCACAGGATGGCTCGCGCCAAGAGGTTAGCATCGACGGCCTCCTGAAAGCATGGGGCGCCACCGGGAAACCGCATAGGCTGCCCCAGTTCCCGGCAAATGGATGCATAAACCCCGATAGCTGTAACGGCATTCATAGGATTACCGAGCGCGAAGCCGCAGACGATCTGCGGCCTAAGTACGGTGAAGGCCCATCCCTCCCGACCGCTTCTCTCCCGAACTAGATCCTCCTGGTCGTAGTAGAAGTTGGATGCAATGAAGCGCGGATCGCTCTCTTTGGCGGGCATCTTGTAGGGCCCATGATGAACGCCATAGGCCTTCGTGCCCTGCATCAGGGTGAGATGTGAAAAGCCCATGCTCAAATCGGAGAGCGCTGTGAGCAAATTGCTCAGCATCAGTACATTGGACCGGATCTGCTCTTGCGCGTTCCAGCCTTTCACCAGGCTCTGCTCTTCATGAAGCGCGGCATAGACCACGTGCGATATTTTGCCTTGTTGGGCAAGTTGCTCCCGCAGTCCGACGAGATCCTTGAGATTAGCGCTGATCCAGCGAGCGCTCGTCTCAAAGTCAGGCTTTCGACGCGACAGACCTATGACGGACCAGCCCGGCGTCTGAGTAAAGAGGTCGAGAGCGGCGCGCCCGACTACGCCCAGTGCACCGACGATCAGAACGACTCGGTCCCGCCCCTCCGTCATGCAGTATCTCCATGGATGCGAGGTTGGGTATTCAGGAGGCGCTCCAGGCGCTCACAGGCGGTCTCTAAAAGGTCCATGGAAGGCGGCGAGGCGATGACCAACCGTACCGCATGCGGCACCGAACGGCGGCCGACCACGAAGCTGTGCGATGGCGCGATGGTGACCCCGTGAGCGGCGGCTGCCGCGACGAATTCCTCCGCCCGCCAAGGCTCTGGCAGGGTGAGCCAGACATGGGAGGAGGTTGGGATGGCGCGAGCTTGCCCGAGTACCGGAAACGTAGCGATGAGCGATACTCGGCGCAGCATCTCCGCCTGCTGCCAACGGATCATCTCGTCGATCCGGCCTTCTGTAATCCAGCGGGAGCCTAGCTCGGCCATGATTAGGGTTGCGGCGCCTGTTGACATGCCGACCCCCGATTGCGTCTGAGCGACCTTGTCGGGGGGCGACACGAGACAGCCAATCTTCATCCCTGGGCCAGCGATACGGCCGAGACTGGAGATGAAGTGCGTACGCTCGGGAGCTAAGGCGAAAATCGGAGGGTCGACATCCGCCATGATCGTCCCGTAAACATCGCTTTCGATTACAGGCAGATCATAACGGCGGGCGATTTCCGCGATCGCTTGGCGTCGCTCAAGGCGCAAGGTGATGTTGGTGGGATTTTGGCTGCGCGTGGTGCAGTAGATGGCCGCGATGGTCTGCGTTCTGCAGATTTGATCGAGCGCCTCAGGCAAAAGACCGTGCTGATCGACCGGAATGCCGACAAGTTGCCTGTCGAGGTGGCTGACGACCATCTTCATCCGTGGGTCGGTGAACTCCTCGGTTGCAATGACCTCACCGGGATGAGTGATCGTCGAGATTGCGGACATCATAGCGTGCTGGCCGCCATTGGTGAGGACGATCTGGTCCGGTGTCGCGAACACCCCGAAGCGCTTCAGCCAATGAGCGAAGGCCTCCCGATGCTCGAAGCGTCCGGCCGCGGGTGCGCTGCCGAGGATCTGGTCGGGCCGATGCTCCGCAGCCATAGCCTTCAAGGTATCGCCAAAGACATCGTCCAGCGGGGGTACGGGCACCCGATAAACCGCCATGTCGATGGGTTCTGACAATTGTAGCGCGTTCTGGGTACGTGCCGTCCTCATGTCCGCAATGAAGGTGCCGCGGCCCACGTGGCTGATCACGAAGCCTTGGGTCTCCAACTCCGCGTAAGCGCGGCCTACAGTGCCGACCGCAACCCCGAGGTGATGGGCAAGATCGCGTTGAGGCGGCAGCTTCTCCCCAGGGGCAAGCTTGCGGCGCGCGATGCCATCGATCACAGCGCTGACGATAGACTGCCTACGGGCTTTTGTTCCTGATTGTATCAGTTGTTCGATCATATCTTTGCTACAATTTTCCATATTGTCATAAAACAATCTGCGAGTTAGCGTCTACAAAAATAAAACAATCTGTCGCAAGTGAATATAATAACACTCAGCGATGCGGGTTAAAACAAGCGGACGCTTGGTCCGCACCAGGGAGAAGAAACATGGTACGGCTGCCCAAACGCCCGAAAACCGAGGAATTCGCTCTCGATCAGCTTGCAAGCATGGATACGGCGGGTCTCATCTCTCGCCGCGAATTGTTAAGACGAAGCTCAATCTTCGGCGCGGCCGCCACGCTGGCTACATTCAGCGGTGTGCTTGGCGCCGCCGCTCAGTCCGGCGGAGGCAAGGTGACGGTGGGCGTGGACAGCGGCGCCTTCACGCCGATCCTCAAGACCTTCACGCCCGAGTTCAAGCAAGCGACGGGCATCGATGTCGAGTTCGTGTCCTATCCGCTTGGCAACATGTACGACCAGAACCTGCTTGCGTTGAGGCAGGGAACAGCACGGTTTGATGCGTTCGACTTCTGGCCCAACTTCGTCGGCGATTTCGGTCCGTTCCTCACGCCGCTGGAAGAGGTTGGCACCCTGCAGGAACTCAACTTCAGCGATATCGCGAAGCCGTTCCAGCAGCTCAACATCTATGAGGGCAAGATCGTCGGCGTCATGATCGATGGCGACATGTTTATCAACACCTATCGGTCTGACCTCTTCGAGAGCGCAGAGGAGCAGGCGGCTTTCCGGCAGAAATACGGCTACGACCTCGCGCCCGCAAAGAACTACAAGGAATATCGGGATACTGCTGAGTTCTTCACCCGCCCTGACAAGAGCCTCTATGGCGCCGTAGAGGTCACGAGCTTCTTCGTCTACGCGTTCTTCATCAACCAACTCGTCCAGGCGGGAGCCGAGAAGGGCGAGCGTTACGGTGAGCTCTTCGATGAGCAGATGAGGCCCAAGCTCGTCAATGATACTGCTATCGAGGCCTTGCGCCGCTACAAGGAAATGACGAATTTCATGCCGGCGGATCTGGCCAAGGCCATGCCGTGGGATGTGGGCCGGCAGGTGTTCTTCGAGGGCCGCATCGCGCAGGCCAATTGGTGGACCGACATGCCGAAGGGCGCGGCGGATCCGTCTGTCTCCAAGGTGGCGGGCAAGATCAAATGCGCGCGCAACTGGGGACCGGTGACCATTCTGCCCTATGGGCGCGCCATGGGCATCGCCAAGAATTCCAAGAACAAGCGCGGGGCGTTCCAGGCTATCGCTTGGCTGCAGCAATCGGCTAATGCGAACCGGTGGGTTGCGGAAACTTTCTCGCAGTCCCTCATGGATCCGTGGCGGACCAGCATGTTCGACAATCCGAAGAGCACCTTCCCGCTGCAGGCGGAGTCCGGTTTCGCCGAGAACTTCGCATCCGTCAGCAAGGAGCTTCTCGCAAACCCGAAAGCCTACCTGGATATTTCGATCCCGGGCACGAACCGTTACCTCGCGTCGATGATCCAGCATGTTCAGCGCGCCGTCACCGGGCAGGCTACGCCTGAAGAGGCCCTGAAGGCGATGACCTCCGAGTTCGAGGAAACGACGAAAACCTATAACCGGGACCGGCAGATCACGCATTACAACGAGTACCGCCAGCGCATGATCAAACAGGGCTACTGGTCCTGATGCCTAGACCTGGCGATGGCGGTTTCCCGCCATCGCCGATACGGCGGCTGAATTCCGCCCTCCCGTCATTGCAGATACGAGATTGATGAGGCGCAGGCATGAGCACATCGGCCGTGATCCCCAATGCCGTTCGGTCACCCCGGAGCGCATCCCAGAAAAGACAGCAGGCTCAGGAAAAACGCGCGACCTTGATCCTGTTGGCGCCGGCGCTCCTGTTCCTCTTCCTGCTCTCGATCTGGCCGGTGGCCTATCTGCTGTACGCCTCCTTCACGTCCTACCAGCTCGCCATTCCCATCCCGATCGAGTGGGTGGGTCTGGGCAATTTTGAGAGCATCGTGACGAACCCCAGATTCTGGTCGAGCCTTTCGATCACGCTGGTGTTCGCCCTTATGGCGGTGCCGCTGCAAATCCTTGTCGGTCTTGGGCTTGCGCTCCTCCTCAACGGGTACAGCCGCGGGCGCGAAATCTATACCTCGCTTTTCCTGATCCCCATGATGCTGGCTCCCATCGTGGTGGGTTTCTCCTGGAACCTGTTCCTGAATCCCATCTATGGACCGCTGAACTCCGTCCTACGCGGCGTCGGGATAAGTCCGCCGGCCTGGGCCTCATCCCCCGAATGGGCGCTTCCCACGCTGGTGCTGGTCGACATTTGGCAATGGACGCCGTTCGTGATGATCGTCCTGCTGGCTGGACTTCGCTCGATCCCGCCGCGCGTCTTCGAGGCCGCGAAGGTCGATGGATCGAACCGGATGCAGACCTTCATCCACATCGTGCTGCCCATGCTCGTGCCCTACATGACCGTGGCGTTCGTGCTGCGCTTCATCGACAGCTTCAAGGTGTTCGACATCATCTACATCCTCACCCGGGGCGGGCCAGGCACGAGTACGCAGAATCTTGCCTACTACACCTACGATCTCGGCTTCGGGCGCTTCGAGTTCGGCGCGGCGGGCGCGCTCAGCATCATTCAGCTGATCCTGCTCACGTTCGGAACCATGGCCATTCTGGCCCTCGTGAAGAGACGGGACAAGGCTCCCGCATCCGCCGCCCCGGCCGCTACGCACCGCCTTGCAGAAGGAAGCGCCGCATGAGCTCGGTCACCGCCTCTCGTCCTCCCGTCGATCGCGTTCCCCTCAGCGAGGTCCTTCGGGAAGTGCTCAAGCACGTGGTTATGGTGGCGCTGCTCCTGCTCTTTCTTTGCCCTCTGCTCTGGCTGCTGCTGACTGCCTTCAAGCCCTATGCGGAGCTGTTCAATTCGCCTCCGACCGTGCTGCCGGTCAACGGTACGCTCGCGAACTTCACGGAGGGCTGGGCCGTCGGCGGAGGAAAGGGCATCGGTGACAGCCTCATCGTCGCGTCTCTTTCCACCGCCATCTGCCTGGTTCTCGGGTTCCCGGCAGCCTATGCGCTGGCGCGCCGGTTTCCTCCGCATGGGCAGCTGAGCTTCACCATCCTTTCACTGCGGATGATGCCGCCGATCGTGCCCGTGATCGGCTTCTACCTCCTGTTTCAGGAACTGTCCCTGTTCGACACCTATACAGGCCTCGTCATCATCTACACCTTCATGAACCTGCCGCTGGTGATCTGGCTTCTGTCTGAGTTCATCCGCCAAATCCCCAAATCCTACGAGGAGGCCGCCCGCATCGACGGCGCGCCCTGGTACAGGTTGTTCTGGGATGTGCTCTTGCCGCTGAGCGCCCCAGGTGTGCTGACGGCAGGCATCCTGTCCATGATCTTTGCCTGGAACGAGTTCCTGTTCGCGCTGGTGCTCACGGGCGAGAACGTCATTACCCTGCCGAAGGCGCTGGCGAGCTTCTTCCTCTTCCAGCAGCCCAACTGGGGGCAGCTTGGGGCCATCGGCATCGCGGCCGTGGGGCCGCTCCTCATCATCTCCTATTACATGCAGCGGTCGCTGATCCGCAGCTTCTCCATCGAACTCGGCGGCCGATAAGGAACGACGATCATGGCATCGATCACTCTCGCCAACATCAACAAATGGTACGGCCAGGCGGTTCATGCCGTTCGGGACGTCAGCTTCACTATCGAGGATGGAGAGTTCTTCGGGCTTCTGGGGCCGTCCGGATCGGGCAAGACCTCCGTGCTCAGGATGCTTGCAGGCCTTGAAAGCGCGACCTCCGGCTCGATCCTGTTCGATGGCGTACCAGTGGAGGATAAGTCTCCGCAGGAGCGCAACATCGCCATGGTATTCGAACAGAATGCGCTCTACCCCCACATGACGGCGCGGCAGAACATTTCGTATCCGCTCAAGATCAGGGGCATGTCCAAAGCCGACATCGACGCGAAGGTCGCCGAGGTCGCTGGGATGCTCAACATCGCGCACCTCATCGACCGTCGCGCATCGCAGATGTCCGGCGGCCAGCAGCAGCGTGTTGCCATCGCGCGGGCTCTGGTCCGCAACCCCAATCTGCTGTGCCTCGACGAGCCCATTGCTCACCTGGACACCTTGCTCCGGGCCAGGCTCCGCGGCGAGCTCAAGCGCCTCCAGCGCTCGCTGGGCACCACCTCGGTCATCGTGACCCACGATCCCATCGAGGCCATGACCATGACGGATCGTCTGGCCGTGATGCGTGACGGCGTTCTGCAGCAGGTCGGCACGGCCGATGAGATCCACAGTCGTCCCGTCAGCGCATTCGTGGCGCAGTTTTTCGGCCTGCACTCCATCAATCTGATGTCGATCGAAGGCGTGGTGGAGCTCCCCCGCCTCATGGGACGGTTCGGCGGCGAGACGGCGAATCTTCCCACGGCCCTGCGGCCCAATGTCTCTTCGGATGCGAAGCTCCTCCTGGGGTGCCGCCCGAGCGGTCTTGACGTGCGCCGCGCCGGCGAGGCGAAGCCGTCGACCGACACGCTGCAGGTGCGGGGCAAGGTCTATGTGTCCGAGCAGCTCGGCGACTCCCTCCTGGTGACGGTGCAGATCGGGCCTGACACGGTTCAGGCCCTCATCCCGAACGACCGAAAGTTCGGACTCGACGAACCGGTCGATGTGCTGGCGGACGAGGCGGCGCTCTACGTGTTCGATCCTAAAACCCAGAGCACGGTGCGCTTCGCCCCAAGAACCATATCGCCCGGTCTCGGCAATCCACCGGCGGTTTATGCCTGAGGCATCCCATGAGCTTCGTCATCGGCATCGATAAAGGCACATCCCTCATCAAGGCCGTTGTGTTCGACATCACCGGGCGCGACTGCGGGTCGAGCCAGCGGCGTATGGAGGTCCTGCG
The DNA here is from genome assembly GCF_014699075.1 of Microvirga sp. GTDB lineage: Bacteria > Pseudomonadota > Alphaproteobacteria > Rhizobiales > Beijerinckiaceae > Microvirga. The sequence goes on from NZ_JACXAB010000004.1 coordinate 174,819, forward strand.
CGCCCAGCCCGGCTGGCACGAGGAGGATCCCGAGCGTACGTGGCGGCTCTGCGTCGAAACGATCAGGGAGGCCATCGCGGCGGCGGGGATTTCCGGGTCCGACATCAAGGGCGTCGGCATCGCGGCTCACATGGGCGGAGCCTGGATTCTGGATAAGGGCGGAGAGGCCGTCCGCAACGCGGTCTGCTGGCCCGACGAGCGTGCCCAGGACGAGCAGATGGCCTTGGAGCGGGCAGGCCTTCTCGACAGGATCTTCGCCATCTCCGGCAACGGCCTTATGCCGGGCATCACCCTGATGGTGCTCGCCTGGTTGTCGCGTCACGAACCGAGCGTCCTAGACCGGGCTCATGTGGTTCTCTGCGCGAAGGACTACCTGCGCTACCGGCTGACCGGCGGGCTTGCGACGGACCCATCCGACGTATCCTTCGTGCCGGGCGACATCGACCGGCGGGAGCACTCGGCTGAACTCATGAGCCTGTGCGGCGCGGGCGACTGGATTGACCGGATGCCGCGCATCCTGGAATCCGGCGAAGTCGCCGGAGGCATCTCGGCCAGCGCCGCCGCGGAAACAGGCCTGAATGTGGGAACCCCGGTGGTTGCTGGGCTTGGTGACGCGTCTGCCAACGCCTTGGGCGTGGGGCGCATTCGCCCGGGTGAGGCGCTTACCGTCCTCGGCACGAGCTGCCTCAACTCGCTGATCCTGGCGAAGCCCGACCGCGACCCTCCGGGCCTTGGCTTCCTGTTCGCGATGCCGTGCGACCGCTACATCCGCATTCTGCCGAACACCTCCGGCACCATCACCATGGATTGGTTCCTGGAGCGTTTCGGCGGCCCGAAGAAGCCTGACGGCGCTTGGGACTTCTCCGCCATGGAGCAACTCGCCGGCTCCGTACCGAGAGGTGCGGGCGGGGTGCTTCTGCTTCCTTACGTGAACGGCAGCGGCGTGCTCGCGCCATTCTTTGATGCCCGCGCCCGGGGATCGTTCTTCGGCGTGGGGAGCCACACGACCCGCGACCATCTGCTCCGGGCAGTCTATGAGGCGCTGTGCTTCTCCACCCGCGACTGCTTCGAGTCGATGCCGGCAAGGCCCTCGTCCTTGACGCTCACGGGCGGTGGAAGTCGCAGCGCCTTCTGGGCGCAGATGTTCGCCGACATCTGTGGGCTTCCCATCGAGATATCAAGCGCCAAGGAGTCGGGCGCTCTCGGCGTCGCGCTCCTGGCCGGGGTGGCCACGGGCCTCTGGCCGAACCTCGAGGTCGCCATCGATCAAACGGTTCAGACCGTGGCCCGGTACGAGCCTGATCCACGGGCGCAGTCGGAATACGAAGGCTGGTTCTCGCTCTTTCGGGAGGCGCGGGATGTCTATCGAGGCTACTCGGGCCGCAGGGCTGATTTGACCTCAGGAGCGCTGACCGCATGAGCTACGTTCTGGGCATCGACAAAGGCACGACTGCCACCAAGGCAGTGGTCATCAACGCCGAAACCGGTCAGGCGCTCGGCACGGCGCGGCGGCAAACGCCCTCCTATCGTCCCAAGCCCGACTGGCATGAGGAGGATATGGAAGTCACGTTTGATGGAGTCGCGCTCGCCATTCGTGGAGCCATCGAAGCTTCCGGCGTCGATCCCGCAGAGATCGCGGCAGTCGGCGTGAGCGGGCACATGGGAGGATTGTGGGCGCTCGACTCCGCGGGGAAGCCGGTGGGGCGTGCCATTGCTTGGCCGGATGCGCGAGCCGCCTCCATGCTGGAAGGGTGGAATGAAGACGGGCGAACGAAGCGCCTTTACGAGATCTGCGGCAATGCGCCGATCCCGGGCCTTCCCCTGGTGCTCTTGTCCTACATCAGGCAGCACGAGCCGGAGCGCTATGCGCGCATCGCGACCGTTTTCTGCGCCAAAGACTACATCAACTACCGGCTCACGGGCGAGATCGCCATGGACGAGTCCGACCTATCGTTCTTCCCGTGCGACATTCGCGGGCGCAAGGTCTCGCCGGAACTGCTCGAGCTCGCCGGGGTGCCGAAAATCAGGGGCCGCCTGCCGCGCATTCTCGGCATCGGTAATATCGTCGGGCGCGTCATGAGGGAAGCTGCCGCGCAGACGGGCCTTGCCGAGGGCACGCCGGTGGTCACCGGGGCAGGAGACGCGGTGGCTGCCGCCATCGGCGTCGGGGCGCTGGAGGCGGGCCAGGCCGTCACCGTAATTGGTACCAGCTTCATGAACAACCTGACGGTCGACCGTCCGATGATGGAGCCCGAGAATGTCGGGTTTCTGTTTCTCATGCCTGAAGGGCGATGGCAGCGGCTGATGTCGAACACGGGCGGAGGCTCGCTTTGCCTGGATTGGATCATCTCTGCCTTCTGTCAGGCTGAACCGGGATCGGGCAATGGAAATGCGGATGCCATCTTCGAGCGCATCGAGCAGGATGCCCGCGCAGTGCCGCCGCTGGCGCACGGGCTTTTGATCCATCCTTATTTCAATACCTCGGGCATGTCGGCCCCCCGGCACGAGCCTGCTGCCCGCGGCTCGATCTTCGGACTCGACATGGCCACCCAGCCCATGACGATGGTGCGCGCGGTAATGGAAGGCGTCGCCCTCTCCATGGTGGAATGCTACGCGGCGCTTGATGCGCCGGTGAACGAAATCCGCATCACAGGCGGTGGAGCACGAAGCAAACTGTGGCGCGAGATCTGCGCGGCAGCCATGAATCGCGAACTGATGGTGCCCGAGGTCGAGGAAACCGGAGCCCTGGGGGTCGCCATGCTAGGTGCGACCGCGGTCGGCGTCCATGACAGCCTCACATCGGCCGCCGAGCGCATGGTGCGCATTGCCGAACAGGTCACGCCCGATCCCGGGCTCGCTGAGCGCTACCAGGCAGCTTACCCGCTTTTCCGTGATCTCGGACGGGACCTCACCCCTCTTTGGAAACACCGCGCCGCGCTTCTTCAGGCTCAAGAACAGCAGGATTCCCGATGAAAGAGATGTTGCACACACACGTCCTCTTCGATCTGGACGGCACCCTGGTCGACACCCGTGCCGCCGTAATGGAGTGCTATCGTCGCGTCTTCCGGGAATGCCTCGACGCGGGCTTTCCACCTGAATCGATCGATGCGCGCGAGCTTTTCGCCATGCGCCCGCGGGAGGTTTTCTCAGTGGTGGCTCCCGGCAGGGCGGAGGAGCTTTATCTGGCCTATCACAACACTTATCCGCTCTGCGTTAAGCAAATCAAGGTTTTCGCGGGCGTCGCCGAACTCATCGGAGGTCTTGCCTTGAGCGGGCGCAAGCCGAGCGTCGTCACCAACAAGGGGCTGGAACGCACCCTTATCGATCTCTCGGTCGCAGGCATCGAGCCGGAATGTTTCGCCGCCATCGTGACTGCGGAAGACACGGTGGAGCGCAAGCCCCATCCGGCGCCGATCCTGCTCGGGCTCAAGCGGGCCGGGGCTAAGCCTGAGGAGTCTGTCTATGTCGGCGATGGGCCCCAGGATGTTCTGGCGGCCCGCGCCTGCGGCATGGAGGCGATTGCGGTCAGCTACGGATTCTATGACCGGGAGGTTCTCGAGACCTACGATCCCGGCGCTCTCGCCGACAGCATCGAGGACTTGGGCCGCATCCTCGGGCTGCCGGTCGCACGGAAGGCCGCATCATGAGCGGCTTCACGGTTCTGGCGGAAGGGCTCGCTTTTCCTGAAGGCCCGGTCGTGATGCCCGGCGGCAGCCTTGTGGTCACGGAGATTGCGCGCGGCTGTCTGACGCTCATCGACAGCACAGGGAAGGTAACGCGTCTTGCCGACACCGGAGGCGGCCCGAACGGCGCGGCGCGCGGGCCCGACGGCTTTCTCTATGTCTGCAACAACGGCGGGTTCAGCTGGGACCAAAGCGCCGGCCTGAAGCCGGTGGGGCGGGCTGGGGACAATGCCGGCGGGCGCATTCAACGGGTGCATCCGGAAACCGGTAAGGTCGAGACCCTGTACGACCGTTGCGGGGACGTTGCCCTGTCGGCTCCCAACGACCTGGTTTTCGACGCCCATGGTGGATTCTATTTCACCGATCATGGCCACCGGCAGGAACGGCAACTGCAGTTCGGTGCGGTCTTCTATGCCAAAGCAGATGGCAGCGACATCGCCGAGGTGGCCTTTCCGCTCATCGGTCCCAATGGCATCGGCCTCTCGCCGGACGGGAGAACGCTCTACGTGGCGGAGACATCCTCCGGCCGCCTCTGGGGCTACGGGGTCTTGGAGCCGGGGCGCTTGAACCGGCCCGACTGGCCATCGCCGACGGGCGGCGATTTGGTAGCGGGACTGTCTGGATTCCACCGCTACGACTCCCTCGCCGTCGAGGCAGGCGGCAATATCGCCATCGCGACGCTCAGGTTTGGTGGCATCGATGTGGTGTCACCGTCGGGCGAGCTGGTGGAGCGGATCGACATGCCCGATCCCTACACCACCAACATCTGTTTCGGCGGGGAGGCTCACCGCACCGCCTACATCACCCTCTCGAGCACCGGCTGTCTCGTGTCAATGCCTTGGGCGCGGCAAGGCCTGCCGGTCTCTTAAGCTGAACGTTCTGTCTGGAGTTCATTCATGTCCACACTGAATCATCCCCCGGAGAACCCGGACATCAGAGCCCTGAAGGGCCGTGCGCTCAGCCTGCGGCGCAAGATGCTCAACATGGCAAGCGGAAAGGGCGAGGGCTACATCGCCCAAGGCCTTGGCATGGCCGATTGCCTGGCGGCTCTCTACTTTCATGAACTGCGCTACGACCCAGCCGATCCCAAGTGGCAGGACCGGGACCGCTTTCTGCTGTCCACCGGACATTACTCGATCGCCATGTATGCGGTTCTGGCCGAGGCCGGATATCTCGACGAGACGGAGCTGCCCACCTACGGGCTCAACGGCTCACGACTGCCCATGAGCACATTCGACGACATTCCGGGCGTGGAGATCGTCGGCGGATCCCTCGGGCACGGCTTGGGCCAGGCGGTCGGCATGTCCATGGCCCTGAAGGTGGATGGCTCGCCAGCCCGCGTGTTCTGCGAGTTCTCGGACGGCGAACTGCAGGAAGGCTCGACTTGGGAGGCCGCCATGGGAGCGGCGACCTTCAAGTGCGACAACCTCGTGGGGCTCATCGATTGCAACGGCATCCAAGCCGACGGCCCGGTCACAGTGAAGATCGACCCCGTGGCCGACAAGTTCACTGCCTTTGGATGGGACACGGTCGAGGTCAACGGCAACGACATGGAGGCGCTTGTGTCGGCGCTGGCGAACGCCCGCGAGCAGGACGGACGCCCCAAGGCCATCGTGATGCGCACCACCCCAGGGTTCGGCGTGCCGACCCTGATGGCTCGCGAGCGCGCCCATTTCGTGCGCGTCGACAACAGCGAATGGGATTCCCTCAAGGCTGAACTGGAGAAGGAAAATGGCTGAAGCTCTGCACGCCGTCGGCCGCACCCGCGGCATGGGTGAACTGATCGACGTGGAGGGCAAGGTCACGGAAATCGCTCCGTTCGGCCGCACCCTGGCAGAGCTCGCCCACGAGCGGCCCGAGATCGTGGGACTGACCGCCGACATGGGTCGCTACAGCGATATCCTTCCGTTCCGCGATGCGCATCCCAACCGCTTCTTCAACGTGGGCATGGCCGAGCAGGATCTGATCATGATCGCGGCGGGCATGTCGAAGGCCGGCAAGATCGCCTATTGCACCACCTATTCGGTCTTCATCACCCGGCGCGCCTACGACTTCGTGTCCATCGCCTGCGCGCACTCCATGGCCAACGTGAAGATCTTCGCCGGAATGCCGGGACTGGTGAACGGCTATGGGGCGACCCATCAGGCGACCGAGGACATCAACATGATGCGCGGCATCGCGGATCTGACGATCATCGATCCTTGCGACGCCACCGAGCTGAAGCAGGTGGTTCGCGCGGTGGCCGATATCCCGGGAACGGTCTACGTGCGTAGCCTGCGCGGCAAGGTGCCCGTGGAGCTGGGATCCGACTACAAGTTCGAGGTGGGCAAGGCCAAAATTATCCGTGAGGGCCGGGACGTGGGCGTCATCTCCACGGGCTACATGTCGGCCCGGGCGCGCGATGCGGCGGACGCTGCCGCCGGTCAGGGCCTCGATGCGGCGGTTCTTCACGTATCGACGATCAAGCCCTTCGACAAGGAAACGGTGTTGTCCTTCGCCCAGCGCTTTGACCGGCTGATCGTGGCGGAAAACCACAAGACTACCGGCGGCCTCGCGACTCTCGTAATCGAAGCGCTGTACGAGGCAGGCATCATGAAGCCGCTCATCAAGATCGGCTTGGCGGACAGCTTCTTCGAGTGCGGCTCTCAGGAGTATCTTGAGGCGAAGTACCAGGTCGACCTGCCGCGCTTCGTGCGTGCTATCGTGGAGGGCCGCTGAAAAACCGTCAGCGGCCGAAATAAGGAGTCAGCGCCGCGCGCTCGTTTTCCGTCAGGGCGCGGGCGCGCCGCTCCGGCCCACTGGCCACGACCGTCACGGACGTGGCCGTGGCGGCGCAGCGGTCCCCCACGAAGATGCCCTGGCCCATGGCGATGGAACTGCCTCCGAGCCTCAGGATCGCGGTGCCGATCCTTGGAACCTCGCCAAAGCGGATTTCCGCATGGAAGTCGATGGCGACATTCGCCAGCGCGAGCACTTCGGCCGGGTCCAGAAGAGGTCTCAGGACGCGGACAAGGAGGGCATAGCGTCCGTCGTCGAACCAGGAGCAGATGACGCTGTTCGTCACATGATGGTTGGGGTCGAGGTCCGCATGGCGGACCACCGCATCCTGCCAGGAGGGAAAGAACCCGACGTCGATCAGCCGGGGCTCTGCAGACAGGGTGGCTTTCATCGGCGCTACCGGATGAACTGGTCGACGAACTCTTCTCCCAAGCCCACCGAGGCATAGTGCCGGCGGCACAGGTCGATCTTGGTGAAGACATCCTCATGGCCGAGGGTGTTGCCGTCCGGGTCAACGTAGATCATGGCACCGTTCACCTGGAAGAGCGTGATCATCTCTTCCACATGCTCGTCGACAACCAGCGTATGCGTCTCCCCCGGAGCCTCATAGACATAGCCCCCTTCCTGGGCGACCCAATCGTGCTCCAGGTAGCGCCAGCTTCCTTTCAGCACATAGGCGTGAACCGGCTGCGGGTGGCGGTGGCGCGAGAGCACGCCGGACTTTCTCACCCGCAGCAAATTCATCCAATAGCCGCGGCTGGCGCAGAGCAGCAGGGGACGCATCCAGACATTGGTCTGCTGCGGCACCCAGAGGCGTTCGTCCTCTGGGATGACGCTCGGGATCACCAGCTCGGGCGGAGACTCCTTCGGCTGCGGGTGGCGATAGGGCAGGCGGGCCTGCTCATCCGGTTCTCTCTGCAATGCGCGATCCACGACATTCATGAAATCAACCTTTGAAACGGCTTTCGTTATGCGGCGCGGGCCGGGTAGTCGGCGCTGATCGCTTCAAGGCGCTTCATGGCCTCGACAAGATCGTCCGGGGTTAGTTCGCGCTCGAAGTTGCTCGTGTGTGGCGCGCGGTGCGTGAGAGTGGCAATGGTCTCTAGGTCCTGCGGGCTCGCGGATGTGAGGCCGAGATCGCCGAGGCTGATGGGAAGCCCGACCTGCCGGTAGAAGGCGAACTGCTCCCGCATGAAGTCGTCGCTCCTGCGCTCGAGCACAAACTGCACGAGCAGCGCGTAGGCCACCTGATAGCCATGGAGCGCCGCAGCGGTCTGCGGAACGGCGCTGAGCCCGCGGGTCATGGCATGCGCGATGGAAAGGCCGGAGCCCTCGAAGCCGAGGCCGGACAGGAGGAAGCAGGCCTCGATGATCTTCTCGAAGGATTCATCCGGCGTGCGTGCGCGCACGGCCGCGAGCGCCGCGACGGAGTTCTCGCGCAGGACGCGGTCGCACATCTCGGCCAGGAACGGGGACGTGAGGGTGGCTCGTCCGCCGAACATGTTGGGCCCGTTCGCCGCCACGCACTGCGCCGCCTCGAAGCGCTTGACCAAAGCGTCGCCGATCCCGGACACGAGCAGGGCAGGGGGCGCATTGATGATGATGGAGGTATCCACCAGCACCAGATCGGGATTGCGGGCGAGCTTCTCCACGGAGAGCAGCTTGTGGTTATCGTCGTAGAACACGAAGTTGCGGCTCGTGGGGCCATCGTTGGAGGCCGCCGTCGGCAGGCTGACCAGCCGTGCGCCGAACGCCCGGCATACGGCCTTGCCCGCATCCATGCCCTTGCCGCCGCCCGCGGCGATGACCACGTCGGGTGCGAAGTCTTGCTTCTCGTCCGTCATCCGCTCCACGTTCTGGGGCGTCACATCCCCCGTAAAACCGACCCAGGCGAACTCGACGCCCGCAGCAGCCAGAACCGGCTCGACTTTCGGGACGAGCAGGTTGCAGACCATCTCGTCCGAGACCAGCAGCGCTCGCTCGCCGATGCCTGCGATCAGCTGGCCAAGTTCCTGGATGGCTCCGGGGCCTTGCACATACAGACCGGGTGAGCCGAAAACCTTCAGGTCGCGCATGGTCATCACTCCGCTGCCTCTGCGCGCACGCCCAGCCAATCGGCCACTGAGTCCCGAACCCGCTCAGCCGTGAGGCCGTACTTGTTCTGCAGATAGGGGATGGAGCCGCACTCGATGAAGCGGTCCGGAATGCCGATCTTGAGCATCGGCTTCAGGATGGAGGCCTCCTGGAGCGCATCCAGCACCACCGAGGTGAGGCCCCCGATGAGCACGTGGTTTTCGGCGGTCACCACCTTGTCGACCGATGCGGCGAACTCCGCCACGCCATCCCGGTCGAAGGGCTTGATTGTGGCGCAGTGAAGCACCGACGCTTTCACGCCCATGCGGGCGAGGTCGCGGGCGGCGTCCAGGCAGCGTTCCGTCATGAAGCCGGTGGAGATGAAGCCGATATCGGCTCCGTCGCCGAAGCGCTTGGCCTTGCCGAGTTCGAACTTGTAGGTGGCCGGATCGAACACCACCGGTACGTTGCCGCGCAGGAGCCGGCAATAGACCGTGCCGTCGATCTCGCCTGCCTGCTCGGCGATCTGGCGCATCTCGGTCGCGTCGCACGGGTCGATCACGGTCATGTCCGGCACCGCGCGCATGAGGGCAAGATCCTCGATAGCCTGGTGCGTACCGCCATAACCCGTGGTCAGGCCGGGATTGCCGGCGAACATCTTGACGTTCGCCCCGCCATGCGCGCAGGCGATGGCCAGGAAGTCATGGGCGCGGCGCGTTGCGAACGCCCCATACGTAGTGCAATAGGCGGTCCAGCCGGTGCGGGAGAGACCGGCCGCCACCGTTACCAGCGCCTGCTCGGCCATGCCCACATTGTAGAACCGGTCGGGGAAGCGGTCCCGGAACGGGTAGACATCCGTATATTTGCCCAGGTCCGCCGTCAGCACCACGATGTCGTCGCGCTTTTCATTCGCCGCGATGGCCCCCTTGGCGAACGGAGCGGTTTCGAAAGGGCGGTTCTCGACGGTTTCGAGTTCACCCATTCCCAGCGTTTGGCCCTTAGGCATTTTCCTGCTCCAATTCACGAGAGATGAGGTCCCATTCATCCGCGTCGACGCGGATGAAGTGCGCCTGCTCGCGAGCCTCAAGCCGCGCGATGCCCTTGCCGGGCTTGGTGCGCATCACAACCATCTTGGGCTTTCCCCGGGTGGCGCGGGCCCATTGCATCGCGCCGACGAGCTGCTCGAGAGAATTTCCGTCGATCTCGAACACGTCCCAGCCGAAGGCGCGCCACTTGTCGGCCACGGGCTCGATGGGGACCACGAGCATGCCGTCCGCCTGGATGCCGTTGCAGTCGAGGAAGGCCACAAGGTTGTCGCACTTGAAGGCGGCGGCGGCGGTGGCGGCCTCCCAGGTCGAGCCTTCCTGCAGTTCGCCGTCGGAGGTTTCCACGAAGACTCGCGACTGGCTGCCCTTGAGCCGCAGGCCCAAAGCTGCCCCGACCGCGATGCCGAGGCCATGGCCGAGGGAGCCGCCCGTCATCTCGACGCCGGGAACGCGGCCTTCGATGGTGCTCATCTCAAGCGGGCTCTCATCCGCTCCGTAGGTCGGCAGCATATCCTTGGGGATATATCCGATCTCCGCCAGCACCGCCCAGAGCGCGATCGAGTAATGGCCCGTGGACATGTAGAAGCGGTCACGGTTCTCTGCGTGAGGATCTTGCGGATCGTACTTCAGCTCATGGAAGTAGAGGACAGAGAAGAACTCCGCGAGCCCGAGCCCCTGGCCAAGATAGCCCTGTCCCTTCCCGGCGGCCTGAACCAGCATGTTGCGGCGCAGCTGATGCGCCTTCTCCTTCAGAAAAGCGAAAGACAGCGTGTCGTTCGATAAAGCCGGCGTCACGGTTTTCTCCCAATGAAACTTGTCAGGTCAGCGCAATCAGGCAATGGAGTAGCCGCCGTCGATGGGCAGCATGACGCCAGTGATGTAGCGGGCCTCGGGCGAGATAAGGAACCAGGCTGCGGCGGCCACGTCCTCCGGGTCGCCCCAGTAGCCCAGGGGAACGCGGCGCATGATGGCCTCGCTGCGCACAGGATCGCTCATGGCATTCACGGACATGCGCGTCTTGATCCATCCTGGCGCGACCGCATTCACGCGAATGCCGTCCTCCGCCCATGCGACGGCGAGCGAGCGGGTTAGCTGAAGCACGGCGCCTTTGCTCGCGGAGTAGGCCGGATTGCGACCCGAGCCGAAGACGGACCACATGGAGGCGAAATTGAGTACCGATCCCTTCCTGGCCTTCAGGTTCGCGTGCAGGGCGGAGGCCATGATCTGTGTGCCATGGAGGTTGACGTCGACAACCCGGCGGAATCCCTCGGTGGAGAACTCCCGGCGATCGTGCAGGATGATGCCGGCGGCATTCACCAGCGTGTCGACCTCCCCGATGGATGCAGCGAAGTCGAGAGCCGCGGCCTCGTTCGTCACGTCGAAATCTGTGAAGGTGATGGAGGGGGCGCGAAGATCCTCCTCGGTATCCTTGCCGAGCACATGCACCTGATAACCCTCGCGCATGAGGCGCTTGACGCAGGCAAGGCCCAGGCCTGTTCCGCCGCCTGTCACGACAGCGGTCTTCCGGGATGAGTCGTTTGTAGGGGACATGACGGTTTTCCTGATCAAAGGCCGAGATAGGTGGCGCGCAGATGCGAGTTGCCGAGCAGTTCGGCTCCCGTGCCGGAGAGGCTGATCTGGCCATTTTCCAGCACGTAGCCGTAATCCGCCATTTCGAGCACCTGGAACACGTTCTGCTCGATGATGAGGATGGAGAGATTGCGCTCGCGGATCTTCGCAATCGACTCGAAGAGTCGGTCCACCATGATGGGCGCAAGACCCAGCGACGGCTCGTCGAGGGCAAGCACCTTGGGTAGGGCCATCAGCGCTCGGCCGACGGCCACCATCTGCTGCTGTCCGCCCGACAGGGTGGAAGCCCTCTGGTAGCGGCGCTCGGCCAGGATGGGAAAGAGCTCATAGACCTCTTCTAGCGTTTCATTGCGCCGCTCGTAGGCTCGCTTGCTGTGCGCGCCGACCATCAGGTTTTCCAGGATGGTCATGTCGGCGAACAGCTGCTTGCCTTCGGGCGATTGAACGAAGCCGGCCTGAACCACCCTGTGAGGCGCAAGGCCGTGGATGGACTCTCCATAGAGTTCCGAGAAGCCGGAGTCCGCCTTCACGAGGCCGGAGATAGTACGCAGCAGAGTGGTCTTGCCTGCGCCGTTCGCGCCGATGAGGGCCACGATGGTGCCCGGCTTCAGCTCAAGGTCAACGCCGCGCAGGACACGGATGTCACCATAGCCCGAGGTGAGCCCGGCAATCTTAAGTGCGGGCTTGTACATAACGCTCTCCAAAGTATGCCTTGAGGACTTCGGGGGAGGTGACGACGTCTTTCGGCTTGCCGTCTGCGATGAGGGAGCCATAGTCGAGCACGATCACCCGGTCACTGAGCGCCATGATCACCTTCATGACGTGCTCGACGATGAGCACGCTGACGCCGCGCGCCCTTACCTTCTTCACCAACTCGACCATCTCGCTGGCTTCGTTGGGGGTAGCACCCGCTACGACCTCGTCCATGAGGAGTAGGCGCGGCTGCGTGGACAGGGCGCGTCCCAGTTCAAGCTTGCGGCGGTCAAAGGCTGTCAGGTTGTGGGCTTCCGTATCACCTTTCCGCTCGAGGCCGAGGAACGCCGCAATCTCCTCGGCGGCCGCGCGGATGCGCTTCCGATCAGAGCTGCGGGAAAAGCCGCCTACCATGAGGTTCTCCACCACGGTGAGGTCACCAAAGGGCTTGGAGAGCTGAAAGGTGCGGCCGATGCCGGCGCGGCACACTTCCCAGGGCTTGGAACCTGCGATGTTGTGGCCACCGAGCTTGATCGTGCCCTCGTCAGGCTTGTGGAATCCAGCAATCATGTTGAAGGCGGTGGTCTTGCCTGCGCCATTCGGACCGAGCAAGCCGAGGATCTCGCCCTCGTTTACGTTGAACGAAAGCTTCTTGACGGCCTGCAATCCGCCAAAGCGTTTGGAGATGCCGTTGACTTCGAGAAGCGACCCGCTCATGCCGGATTCCTCCTGCGGAAGAGGCCCACCGCCAAGTTCTTCAGGGGCTCCAGGACGCCCTTCGGGAAGTAGAGCACCGCGAGCATCAACACGATGCCGTAGATGACGAGGTGCAGACCCAAGAAGGTGCCACCGAGATAGCCCCGCGTGACTTCTGCTAACGGCGTGAGGATCAGCGCGCCGATCAGTGGTCCGAAGGCCGTGCCCTGACCGCCGATGATGCTCATCAGGGCCATGTCGATGGAGAGCTCGGTGCCCATGTTTCGCTCGGGATTGATGTAGCGGAAGAACTGCGCGTAGAAGCTGCCGCCCAGCGCCGTCATGAACGCGCTGATGGCGAAGGCCGTCAGCGTGTAGCGGGTGGGGGAGATCCCAAGCGCCTCCGCTGCGTCGCGGTCTCCCCGGATCGCTTTGAGGCAGTAGCCCAGCTTCGAGCGCTCCATGATCAGGGTCGCAAGAATAGCGAGCGCCAGCATGCCGAGGATGATGTAGTAGTAGGGAATCTTGCCGCCAAACTGGAAGGCCGCGAAGCTTTCGCCGACCATCGGCACCACCAGGCCTTCGGCCCCTTTGATGTGGAAGCCCAGGAAGGTGTCGGTGTTCTCCACCCAGATGCGCACGATCTCTGCGAAAGCGATGGTGGTGAGGGTGAAGTACGGGCCCTTGAGGCGGAAAGTCGGGTAGCCGATCACCACCGAGAGAGCGGCCGCTGCGAGCCCGCCCACAATCATGCCGAGCCAGGGCGAGAGCCCAAAGGTGGTGAACAGCAGCACGGACACGTAGCCGCCCATGCCACTGAACATGGCGTGGCCGAGGGAGAGCTGTCCCACATAGCCGCACAGGAAGTTCCAGGCCGTCGCCATGTAGGCGAAGAACAGCACCATGATGGCCGAGTGAATGAAGAAGCTGTCCTGCGTGACAAGCGGAAGGCCCGCCGCCAGGAGCAGCACAATCAACGCCAGGGCTGGCCCTTTGGAGAAGCCGACCGGAGCGGTTCTGTCGAGAGGGATGGTGGAAACTGTCATGCTTTACCCATGATGCCGGCCGGTCGAACCAGCAGAACCAAGATGAAGAGGCCAAGGGAGAAGATGGCGGCGGAGGTGGCGGTGACAAATTGCGATGCCACCGCTTCAAAGACGCCGATGACGAGGCCGCCGATGATCGAACCTGGGATGCTTCCCATGCCGCCGAGAACCACCACAATGAACGACTTGATGCCGAAGGCGAGGCCGATGGTCGGGGTGGCTGGGATGAAGGGCGAGATGAGCGCGCCGAAGAGACCGAGAATCGCACAGCCAAGGCCGAAGGTTACGGCGTAGACCTTCGGCACGTCGATGCCGGACATGGCCGCCGCATCGCGGTTCTGCGCTGTGGCGCGAATGGCGCGACCGGCATGGGAGTGGCGCAGCCAGAACGACACGCCGACCGCGACCAGAATGGCCGCCAAGGCCGCGATCAGGCGTGGAATGTTCACCGGGATCGGCCCAAGCATCAGCGAGGGCAGGTAATAAGACAGCTGGACCGAGCGGACGTCAGGCCCAAACGCCATCAGGGCGACGTTGTCCAGCACCAGGAAGACGCCGCAGGTGAGAAGCAGGGCGCTCAGGGGCTCAACAACCAGCGCCCGCTCGCGGCGGATCAGTGGCGAGATGATCACGCTCTGCACGAAGTAGCCGAGCGCGAACATGGCCGGGACTGTGACGATGGCGCTGAGATATGGATCGATGCCGAGCAGGTTCCAGCACCAGAAGGACAGGTACAGGGACAGCATCAGGAACGACCCGTGGGCGAAGTTCACGACGCGCAACACGCCGAAGATGAGGCTGAGCCCTAAGGCAATGCCGCCGTAGATGCCACCTTGCAGGAGGCCGTTCACGACGGCAAAGGATAAGATAAAAGGGTCCATGGACTTCCGCTACGCTCTAATCAGTCGGATTGGAATCCGGCGCCGTTGCTCCTTGGAAAAGGACGGCTCGCGGACGCGAGGGCGGCAGGTTCGCCGCCCTCCTTGGTTTGATCAGGAGTTAGGACGCTCGGACCAGGTCGGCACGGGCCACGACGGCTTCACGCCCGGCGCACGGTTTTCCGCCGGCCACACGGTGCGGCGCTTGCCTTCGATGTTCTGAGAGATCGCCCCGTGAGCATGGGTGTTCTGACCCTGCTCGTCGAACTTGATCTGCTGATAGCCGGTGGCCAGGGCTGGGCCGGATTTGATGTCCGTGGCGGCGAGCGCATCGCGGAGCTTCGTGCGGTCGGCGGAGCCGGCACGCTCGAGAGCGTCCTTGATCACATAGACACCAGATAGTCCTTGTGCGGTGTAGGCGCTCATGGGATAGCCGAGCACTTCTTTGCTGCGCTTGTCAGCTTCGAGGATCATCGGATCCTTGGTGACTTCCGTGATGTCGATCTGGAAGTCTTCCTGCACGAAGTAGTAGCCCACAGCGCGCGGCGGGACGGCCTTATAGAAGGCTGGGTCTTCGGTACCGCCGCCCACCGAGTGAATACCGAAAGGCACATCCAGGCGCTGCTCCATGAGCTGGCGCGACAGAATAAGGTGGTCGGGGGTGTAGAAGGCCACGATCAGGGCCTCAGGTTTCGTCGAACGAACCTTCAATAGCTGATTGGAAAAGTCCACTTGGTTGGGTGGGGCCGCTTCGTCGAGCACGACCGAATAGCCGCGCTCACTTGCGAACTTCTTGATGTTCGCTGCATGCGAGCGTCCCCAGTCGGTACCCTCGTAGATAACGCCGAGGGTCTTGGGCTTCTTGCCCGTCTCCTTTGAGAGCAGGTCGATGGCGTCCACCTGTTCGCGGGCGTCGTAGTTGGCCTTGTTGTTGATGCGGAAAACGTATTTGAAGTTGCGCTCCGTGATTTCGTCCTTCACGGCGCCGACCACCACCCAAGGGGTCTTGTAGCGCTCGGCCACTTCGGTCGCCGGGAAGGTAACGGCACTGTTGAACGCGCCGCACAGGGCGGCGACGTTCTCGCGGGTGACGAGGCGTTCGGTTTCGGTCACGCCGATATCGGCCTTGGATTGGCTGTCGCCGAAGACGACGTTCAGCTTGGCGCCACCCATGGATTTGATCCCTCCCTCGCGGTTGATCTGATCCACGGCGATCTCGGCACCGACCTTTGTCTGGCTACCCACGCTAGCGGAGCCGCCGGAGAGCGGAAGCACGCAACCGATGGTGACTGTCGGAGCGGCTTGGGCAAAAGCGAAGCTTGCATAAAACGTAAGCGCCCCAAACGTCAGCGCTCCTGTCAGCAGGTTGGATTTGTTGGCAGTGGTACGCTGTGATCGATGATTAGACATATGATCCTCCCAGATTACGAATTGTCTGTTTTTCGTCTTTGGGGCGCGGACTCGTTTTTTGGCGTCGATATGCCTGCGCTCCAAGAACGATCTCACGATGGGTAACTTGATCAATCTCGTCGCTGGTCTGCAGATGAGACCATTTCCACCGAGCACGTGAGCAGATCAGGCGTGTTCGGGGTATTTGCACGCGGCATGTCTTTGCGGATCGCGAGGTTTGTAGTGTTCAACCGCGCAAGCCGTTCGGGTGTGAGTTTAGCGCTCTTCGGGCGTCTCGGCATCCGTCCCATGTTTCCTCTCCTTGATGCGGATACTCGCCCGCATCTAAGCCCCTGCCGCTCGTGCGATCTTATTCTTTCGCGGTAGATTGTTTTATTTTCATAGACGCTAACCTTCATATTGTTTTATGACAATACCTAGAATTGTACCATAATTCGCCGTGTCGAATTGATACAATCGCTTGCAGCCCCATGGCTCAGCTCTTCTGAGACTCATGATGAGCTCCCTTACACTGCGGGTTTTTCGCAAAGCGAAGTCGCTTTTTTCGAACCAACCTCAAGGAGGAAAAGCCATGCCGATCGTCAGCATCGTTCTGCTGGAGGGGCGTAATCAGGCTCAGAAGGACGCTATGTATGCGGAGGTGACGCAGGCCTTGTGCCGCACGCTCGGTTGCCCTCCCGAACAGGTGCGGATCATGGTGCAGGATTACGCGCTCGGAAACTTCGCTGTTGCAGGAACGTCCGTCGCTACCGCCCGAGAGCAGGCGGCGCGGAAGAAAGAAGAGGCGTCATAAGATGACGTTCGTCTTCCATGCCGCTGACCCGCAGGGATCTAGGTCCCAGAGGAAGTAAGGTTGTTCCTCCTGCTTTCCGAGCGGGCATCCTCCAGCAAACGGCGAAGTTCGGTCTTCAGCACCTTGCCCATAGGGTTCTTGGGCAGTTCCTTAAGAATGAGCCACTGGCGGGGACGCTCGTAATCAGCAAGCTTGTCGGCGCAAAAGCGAGCGATCTCGTTCGTGTCCAACGCGACGCCTTCTTCTGGCACCACGCAGGCCGCCACATCCTCTCCCAGGTCCGGATGGGGGACGGACACGACGGCGGCCTCGCGCACGCCCGGGAAGCGATAGAGCACATGCTCCACTGCGACTGATGCGATCTTCAGGCCGCCCCGGTTGATCACGTCCTTTTTGCGATCCGTGAAGAACAGAAACTCTTCATCGTCGAGATGGCCCACATCTCCGGTGCAGATCCCCCCGTCGCGAAACGCCTCTTCGGTGGCCTGTGGGTTGCGAAAGTAGCCTCTGGCCACGCCAGGGCCCTTGATCACGATCTCGCCGGTGGCGCCGGCCGGAACCAGTTTGCCCTCGTCGTCAACAATCTCGATGGTGCAGTAGGGCATAGCCGCTCCGATGGAACCGTGCTTGCGCCACATGTCGGCTGGTTGAAGACGGGAGCCCGAGGGACCACTTTCGGTCATGCCGTAGATCTGAACCTGCTCTACCCATGGCCAACGTTCCGAGATGCGGCGGATCACCTCCGATGGCATGGCCGAGCCGCCATAGCCGACGCGCCGCAGGCTGGTGGTGTCGAAGCGGCCACGGGCATATTCCTCGATCATGAAATGCACCACCGACGGCACACCGTGGTAGAAGGTGGTCTGCTCAGCAGCAATCAGGCGCAAACGCCCGGCATTATCGAGGGGCTCCTCGAACACGAAGCCGCCCCCTTGAACCCAACTGGACATGCAGCCGAGGTTGAGGGCGGAGCTTGTAAAGAATGGCCATCCCGCTTGATAGAGATCACGCTCGGTGAGCCCGAGTGCTGTCCCGCAGGAAAGCCCTGCGCCGATCATGGAGCGGTGGTCGTGCATCACTGCCTTAGACCGGGCGGTTGTGCCCGAAGTGAAGAGGAGACAGGCTAACAGTGTTTGGTCGCCCGGATCCGACGGGAGAGGGGCAAAGGGCTCTTCCAAAGGTTCGGGCCAGCGCTCCTGATCGTCGGCGGCTAGACCCACCACCAGGGCTCTTGCTGGGGGGTGGAGGCGCGCGATGCGGTGCGCTCCATCGGTGGTGGTTACCACCGCCGCAGGCTCCACAAGCTCCAGAGCGTGGCCGAGCTCCTCGTCCGCATAACGCGTGTTAAGCGGCACGACCGCCACACCCAAGCGAAGGGCGGAGAGCGCAGTGAGGATGCATTCGCGGCCCGCCTCATTGCCGAGGAGCACGCCGATCCGGTCTCCCTTGCCGAAGCCCATGCGGGCCAAGCCTCGCGCTGTCGACTCCATCCGATTAACCAGCTGGGCATAAGTGAGCCGGTCGCGCCAGCCGTTGATAGAGTGCGCGGACAAGGCGATGCGATGGGGCGCTTCGCCGGCGCGCTTGCGCAGAAGGTCAGGTACGGTGAGAGACAGAACAGTGGGATCGGACATGGCTAAAAGCAGCTCCACAAGCGCGATACGAAACTAACGTGATTTCGCCGGGGCGGAGGGTCGTCGTCAAAGCGAGCTTTGGTCTTCACAGCGGACCAATATGCGTGTTGTCGCGGCTGCGGTCTTCGCGTTTCCTTCATTCACGCAGCCACTCGCCGCGATGAGGACTGATGCCATGCCGATCGCCCGTGAGGTCAGAATCCGCGCCTATGGCGGCCCTGACGCTTTAGCCGTTGAAGAGGTGGATCTGCCCGCCCCGGGACCAGGGCAGGTGCTGCTGACCCAGCATGCCGTGGGGATCAACTTCATCGACGTCTATCACCGCAAAGGCGTTTTTCCGATTCCCCATCTGCCGGGCGCTATTGGGGTCGAGGCTGCGGGGGTCGTGGAGGTGGTGGGCGAGGGCGTGACCCGTCTGAAGCCAGGCGACCGGGTCGCCTATGCGGGTCCGCCCATCGGCTCCTATGTGAGCGCACGCCTTATGGCTGAGAAGAGCCTTGTGAAGATCCCAGACGCTGTTGGCTTCGAAGACGCCGCGGCGCTGATGCTTCAGGGCATGACCACGCACATGTTGATCACCCGTGTGCGCCCGCTGGGGGCGGGCGATACGGTTTTGGTACACGCGGCGGCCGGCGGGCTCGGGTTGCTCATCACCCAATGGGCGAGGGCGCTCGGCGCGAGGGTCATAGGCACGGTCGGCTCCGAGGCCAAGGGAGAACTGGCGCTGAAGGCCGGCTGCTCCGACGTGATCCTTTACCGCGAGCAGGACTTCGTGGCCGAGACCAAGCTCCTGACCGACGGCGCAGGCGTCGAAGTCGTTTACGAGGGGCTCGGCGGCAGTATTCTTGAACGTTCCCTCGACTGCCTGAAGCCGTTCGGGTTGGCGGTCAATCTCGGGCAGATCGGCGACGGCTTGGCAAAACTCGATCTCGCCCAGCTCGGCCCTCAACGCTCGCTCTCCGTAGCCGTACCTGGGGTTTTCGCCCATCTGCGCACCCTGCCGGATTTGCAGGCTGGTGCGGATGAGATGTTCGCCATGATCACCTCCGGGAAGGTGAAAGCCACCGTGGGCCTCCGTCTTCCCCTCCAGGATGCCGGCGAGGCGCACCGCCAGCTTGAAGCCGGCGTGACGTCCGGCTCGCTCGTGCTCGTGCCATAAGGAACCCGCCATGGACGCTTTCTTCACCGCAGATGAGATAGCCTTTCGGGACGAGGTGCGCGCATTCATCCGAGAGAACCTGCCCACCGATCTGGCGCAGAAGACCCGCGACGGCATCCATCTCGCACGGGAGGACATGGCGCGCTGGAACACCATCCTGGATAAGCGCGGGTGGGCCGTTCACCATTGGCCTACCGAGTATGGCGGTCCTGGATGGACGCCGATCCAGCGGTTCATCTTCGAGGCGGAATGCGCGAGCGGGGACGCTCCGCCGCTGAGCGTGTTCGGCCTCTATTTGGTGGGGCCTACCATCTACACCTTCGGCTCTTCCGAGCAGCGGGCGCGCTATCTGCCGGGCATCCGCTCCGGCGAGACGTTCTGGTGTCAAGGCTACAGCGAGCCCGATGCAGGCTCGGATCTAGCGGCTGTGCGCACCACCGCTCGCAAGGTAGAGGGGGGCTGGATCATTGATGGGTCGAAGGCATGGACCTCGGAAGGGCATTTCGCGGATCTCATGATCTGCCTTGCTCGCACGAACCCTAACGTGAAGCCTCAGGCCGGTCTCTCGCTCTTCATTGTCGATATGAAGGACAAGGGCATTTCGCTTCAGCCCGTGATCACCATTGACAGCGGCCACAGCGTCAACACGACCTTCATGGACAATGTCTTTGTGCCTGACGACGGGCTGATCGGCGAGGTGGACAAGGGCTGGACCTACGCGAAATTCCTCCTGAGCCACGAGCGCACCAACAACGCGCAGGTGCACCGCTCCCGCCGTGAGTTCACCAGGCTCAAGGATCTAGCCGCGGCGCTGCCCGGCTCCGGAGGAGGACGCCTCATCGACGAGCCGGCTATGTGCCGGCGCTTCACTCTTGTCGAGGCGAACCTCGTGTCCCTTGAGATCACCGTTTTGCGCGTTCTGGCCGACCAGACCGAAGGCCGCGAGCCTGGTCCGGAGGCCTCTATCGTCAAGATCATCGGCTCTGAGCTGCAGCAGCGCATCACCGAGCTCGCCATGGAGGTGCTGGGTGAGGAGGGAATCAAGGCCGAGCACGAGGGCGACAGCCTACTGGCCCAGGAAGCGCAGGGTTGGACCGAGCGTCACCTGTTCCGCCGCGTCGTGACCATCTACGCGGGCAGCAACGAAATCCAGAAAACGATCATCGCGCGTAGCGTGCTTGGAATGTAAGGGGAGGGACCATGCGGCGCTCAGAACAAACCCGCGCGGAGGACACGTTACTTCGCGACACCTCTCGCCGTTTCCTTGAGGATACCTATGCCTGGGACGAGGGCCGCTTGCGCCGGGCGGACCGCGCCGCCCACTGGCGCTCTGCAGCGGAGCTGGGTTGGTTCGCCTTGGGCCTGCCGGAGCGACTGGGTGGCCTCGAAGGCGACGGCAACCAGCTTCTTTCCATCCTGGAAGAGGCTGGCCGCGTCCTTCATGATGCTCCGCTCCTCGCCAACGTGCTACTGGCCCCAAAGGCTCTCTCGGCCATGAACGAAGCCGTGGCGATACCTCTCGCGGAAAAGCTGGCCGCAGGCGAAATCCGTTTCGCCTATGTGCCGGATGGCAGCCTGCACCTCTCCCGCAGCACCATGCGGTTGGAAGGGAAGGGCAGCCTTGCGTTGGGTGCCGCTGAGGCAACCCACTGGCTGGTCGCCGTAGGCTCCCGGTCTGCCGACGGGGCCAGCCTGCTCCTGCTGCCTGCGAGCGATGCGGTGCGCCGCGCGGACTCTAGGCTCATTGACGGGCGCAGCGCATCCACCCTTTATTTTGAGGATCTGGCCATTCCGGACGATGCGGTACTCGCGCGCGGAGAGACGGCCTTCAGGCTGCTCGAAGAGTTAAACGATCGCGCCGTGATTGGGGCCTGCGCAGAGGCCTTCGGGGCCTTGGAGGGCGGGCTTGAGCTCACGGTCGATTACGTCAAGCAGAGAACCCAGTTTGGTGCGCCGCTCTCATCCTTCCAGGCGGTGCAGCATAAGATGGCGGAGAGCTTCTGCGAGATCGAGCAGATGCGCTCCCTGCTGTTATGGGGCGCGGTGGCCTTGGAAGGCTCGCCTGACGAGCGCGCGCAAGCTGCCTCCGCCCTGAAGGTTTTCCTGGGACGCGAGGGGCTGACGGCGGCGTCGCGCTGCATTCAGGTGAGCGGCGGCATTGGCCTGACCGAAGACTACCGCATTGGCCACGTCTACAAGCGCCTTCAGACCGTCTCCGCCCTGTTCGGCTCCACAGAGGCGCATATCGCCCGACTCGGCGACTTGTTCATTCCCTCAACCCAGCATGAGACGTGACAATCATGAAGCGCATACCGATCGAAGAACGATATGAAACCCTGAAAGTGGAGCGCAATGGGCGGCTTCTCACCATCACCATGAACCGGCCCGACTTCCTCAACGCCTCCGACAAGGTGATGCACGAGGAACTGGCCGAGGTGTTCTATGACGTCGCGAGCGACCGGGACAGCGACGTGGTCGTTTTCACGGGCGCGGGGCGCGCCTTCTCGTCCGGCGGCGATATCGGCTGGATGCAGGAGATGATCGACCAGCCGGAAACCTTCGAGCAGACGGCCCGCGAAGCCAAGCGCATCGTCTTCTCCATACTCGACTTGGAGAAGCCCCTGATTGCGAAGGTCAACGGCCACGCCACAGGCCTAGGCGCGACGCTTGCGCTGTTCTGCGACGTAATCTTCGCCTCTGACGAGGCGAAGATCGGAGATCCGCATGTGTCCATCGGGTTCGTGGCCGGCGATGGTGGGCCCGCTATCTGGCCGCAGCTCATCGGCTACGCGCGTGCAAAGGAATATCTAATGAGTGGCGAGCTGATCCCGGCCCGCAAGGCGGCCGAAATGGGCCTGATCAACCATGCGGTTCCGCCCAAGGAGCTTGATGCGGCGGTGGACGCCTACGTCCAGAAGCTCCTCAACGGAGCCACCAAAGCCATTCGCTGGTCGAAGATCGCCACCAACATCGAGCTGAAGCGCATCGTTCACGGCGTAATGGACGCGAGCGTCGCCTACGAAGCGCTGTCGAACCGCACAGCCGATCACCAGGAGGCTGTCAACGCCTTCCGCGAAAAACGCAAGCCGGTCTTCACCGGCAAATAGTGCGAAAGAGGCGGCGTTTTCCAACAAGGGACGCGCCGCCTCAGTTAATGCAAGGCGCTGTCCCAGGGCGCGGCGGGGCCACAAGCCTGCTCGAAGCGGTTGCGGAACATTTCCAGGTGCCTGGTCATCGCCCCGCGCGCACCCTCCGGGTCACGAGCCAGGATGGCGCGCACAATGTCCTCATGTTGGCTCAGCAGAAGTTCGTTGCTGCCCGGGTCCACGAAGAGCTCGGTGAGGGTAAAATCGAAATAGGCCGAGATCGCGTCGCGCAGCACTTCTGTGATGTAGAGGTTGACTGCGCTGCCGGATGCCCGGGTAATCGTGAGGTGAAGCTGCAGGTCCAGGTCGATCTTGCGCCGCGCCGCTGCGATTGGGCGGCGCATTTCCGACAGAATGCGGCGCATGTCCGCAAGATCCTCCTCACTTGCAGTCACGGCTGCCCGGGTCGCGGACCAGGTTTCCAGGAAGTGCCGGAGGGAGCACAGGTCGCTAAAGTTGCGGTAGCTCTGCCGGCTCAACTCCTGCAGGCTCAAGGCTTCGCTTGCATCCACGGCTTCCTCCGCATGGGTGCCGCTGCGCGCGTGCCTCGATACGAAGCCCTGCTCCTTGAGCTGGGCGAGAGCTTCCCGAACGGTCATGCGGCTGACCCCGAACACGTCCGCCAGCTGTCGCTCGCTCATTATCCTCTCTCCGGGCTTGAGGCGCTGGCGCGCCATCATTGCGGCGATTTCCCGGGCTAGGCGGTTGCGCAGGTGGTCCGGATGGCTCACGAGAAGGTCGTTCAGAAGGTCGGTCTCAAGATCCACCGGCGCATGGCGCGACGCCGTGCACCCTGAGCGCTCCCGCAGCAACGCGGCGCGGGCCGCCATGATGGTCTCAACAGCAGGCAGGTCGCGCGCCTGCAGGGCGCGTGCGAGGCGGCTCGATGCGGCGCGCAACTGCCTCCTCGCGGATGCCGTGTACCCCCCCGGAGCGTCGCGCCAGAAATAGCCTTCGAGGCCGCGCACCAGATGGCCGATGAGGAGGCGGAACGTCTCGCTGCCCGACGCGTCCGCGATGGCGAGGCGTAGCTCCACCTCCCGATCCGGGAGCCTGGCGGGGCAGGGCACCGACGTCAGAAGTGCGATGACCTTCTCGATCTGCTCCCGCGTGCCTTGCAGCACCGCGCGGGTTAGCGCCCAGCGGTCGAGTTCGACGCAGATCTCCTCCAAGTCGCGCAGGTTGGCCATGTGGGCCGCCGTGAGGTGCTCGAGGCTTTGGGTACTGTTGCTGTCCGCCACCCGGGTGCCCGAGCCCTGGACCGATTCCAGGTAGCCCTCAGTCTTCAGTCGGTCGAGGGCAGCGCGCACGCGGCCGCGGCTGACCGAGAGCGCTTCGGCGATATGCCGCTCGGGGGGCAGACGCGATCCAGACGGCAGGCGGCGGGACGCGATGAGCATTAGGAGCCGCACGGCCAAGCGGTCGGAAATGGCGGCTTTCGTCTGGGTTTTCATGCGCATGGAGCCAGGGCGTCCAAGGCGCGAGAGGTTGATTGGGCACGGCGACTCGCCGCGCAGCAGGGATAGCTGCAGATCGAGAGGCTGGTTTGGCATCGAGGCGTCCTTCTCCCGTCGGGCTCTTCGATCGGCCCTTCGACAAGATTAGGCGGAAAAGCACCTTGATGGCATACGACTTTGTTCGAATACCTATGCGCAACAGTATTAGTGCGCTTCCGCTTGAAACGCTCAAGCTAAAATCTACCGTGAGATCTTCCGACCCGAGCGCCGCATTACCGGCGCTCTGCTGCAATCAGGTCGGCGGCTTTTTCGGCAATCATCATCACGGCGGCCTGCGTGTTGGCGGACACGATGGTGGGCATCACGGAGGCATCGGCAACGCGCAAGCCCTCTAGGCCCCGAAGCTTCAGGCTTGAGTCCACCACGGCCTCGGGTCCGTGGCCCATGCTGCAGGTGCCGACCGGATGGTAGATGGTCTGACCGTTGCGCCTGGCAAAGTCGAGCCACTCCTCGTCAGTCTGGACGTTGGGCCCCGGGTTCATCTCGTGGGCCCGGTAGCGCTCCATCGCCGGCTGCTCGACGATGGAGCGGGCAATGCGCATACCGCCCACAAGGGTTTCCTGATCGGTTGGCATGGATAAAAAGTTCGGGCGAATGGCCGGCGGCGTTCGCGGGTCGGGCGACTTGATGTGAATCGTGCCCCGGGATTCCGGTCGCAACTGTGTGACGCCAATCGTCATGCCGGGCTCCCGGTCGAGCGCGCGAGTGGCGGCGTCACCGTAGCTGGCGTGCATGAAAAAATACTGCACATCCGGCGTGCTGAGTTCCGGCCGCGTCTTGACGAACCCATGCGCCAGGCCAGTCCCGAGGGTTAGGATGCCCTCGCGGCGAAGGAGATACTGCGCGACCGCAAGCCCCAGACGCCAGCCGCGGGTGCGCTCGTTCAGGGTGATCGGCAGTTTCACGCGCCAGTTCATCCGCGTTGCGAAGTGGTCGCTGTAATTCCTGCCCACGCCCGGCAGATCATGAAACACCGGAATGCCCGCTTTGCCGAGAACCTGCGGATCGCCGACGCCTGAAAGTTCGAGGAGGTGCGGCGTCTGCACTGCGCCTGCGGTGAGGATCACCTCCGCCCGCGCCTTCGCCTGCCGCTTCTGGTCGCCCAGGTAATAGGTGACGCCGGCCGCGCGCGTTCCCTCGAAATCGACGCGTGTTACATGCGCATCCGTCAGCACCTTTAGGTTCGGGCGGGAGAGGGCAGGGCGAAGATAAGCGTCGGCAACGCTCCAGCGCCGCCCTCCTTTCTGGGTGACTTGGTAGTAGCCGAAGCCTTCTTGATCATGGCTGTTATAGTCGGCGTTGTCCGGAAACCCTGCCTCGACCGCGGCGCGGATGAAGGCGTCTGCCATTTCATGGCGCACTGCGACACGCTCGATGCTCATCGGCCCGCCGCGGCCGCGCAGGTCTCCGCCACCCTTGAAATTCTCCAGCTTTTTGAAATAGGGAAGCACATCCTGAAAGCTCCACCCAGTTGCCCCCATCTGAGCCCAGGTGTCGTAATCCAGCGCCTGCCCGCGCACATAGATCATACCGTTAATGAGGCTTGATCCCCCAAGCCCCTTGCCGCGCGGCACTACGATAATGCGATCATAGACGTTGGGCTCCGGCTCTGTCTGGAAGCGCCAGTTGAACTTATCACCAGCGAGAAGCTTGCTGAAGCCAGCCGGTACCGTAACCCAAATGTGTTTTCCTTGCCCACCCGCCTCAAGCAGGAGAACGGTTCGGCTCGAGGAGGCACTTAAGCGTGCAGCGAGAATACACCCTGCAGTTCCGCCACCAACAATAATGTAATCGAACACATCCACTGCAGCGCCCCGCCAAACAAGTTGTCAAGATCTATTGACCTACCTTCAAAAAGTCAGCCAGCAGAGCGATTTGGCTCTGCAACATGGGCAGGCCAGGATGAATGCGGCAGCCTCTGCTCCGAGCCACCGCCATCAATGAAGTTTCCGCTGGTTTCATGATGATCTCCGCCACGATACTGCTTGGCGCGAGCCTGCTGACATCAAACGGCAAAGGATCGGAGGTGCAAAGGCCGAGCGAAGTAGCGTTGACAAGGACCTCGTGGCCGTAAGGATCATCGGTACCAACGTCCACACGCAGGTCAGGATAGTATTCACGGATTCTCTCACACAATTCTTGCGCCTTAATTTTTGTCCGGTTTGCCACAGTCAAATGACTAACACGTGCGTCTGCAAGCGCGAAAGCAATCGCATTGGCGGCGCCGCCAGCCCCAGCCAAATATACCCTCTTACCCGCTGGTTCTATCCCACCATGACGGAGTCCAGAGACAAACCCTTCACCATCGAGCATATCTGCTACAAGACGGCCGTCATGTTCTCTTCGCACAACATTGACCGCCTCAATGCGCCTCGCGCGTTCAGTAACCTCATCGCACATAGCTAACATGCGGACCTTGTGCGGCACTGTTACAATGAGGCCTCCGAGGTTTCTCATGTGGCGGAGGCCATCAATGCAAGCGGCAAGATCGTCCTTGCTGATATGAAACGGGACAAGCACACCATCCACGCCCCGCGCTCGTAGAACGTCGTTGAATACCTGCGGTGTTTGTACGTGTTGGATTGGATCAGCAATGATGCCAAAAATCTTGGTAGCTCCACTAATCTCTGTTGTCATGCGCCACCATTGATATACCAAAGTTGTTCAGGAGCTACGGGACAAGTCGTGGGTATCTGACTAAGAACGCATGGAGGCATTGAGCTTATTCTAGGTGCAGATGTTAGTGACAGAGATACCTGGTCTGACCGAAATACCAATACAGCAGCAAACGGGGCGAAGGAGTAGATCTTTTACTGGAATTTTGCGAGCAACGCGCAGATCTGCTCAAAATAGCCTATCATTAGCCCCTGGGCCTCCAGCCAACAGCAGAGCTATTATCTTGCCAAGCCCAGCTGAGACCTGCCGGGCAACCACGAGTATTGCATAGCCTATTCGCGCGGGGCAGTGTAAATTGTTCGCCAAACATAATGAAGCAACAGGAGGAACGACTGATGAATTCCACGTTGATTTCACTGGCTGTTATTGTTGCCGGGCTTGCTGCCAGCACAGCTCAGGCGCAGACTTCGATCAAGCTCGGTGTATTGAGCGACCGATCCGGCGCCTATTCAGATATTGGCGGTGAGGGCTCCGCTGTTGCCGCCCGCATGGCGGTGGAGGACTTTTTAGCCAAAACGGCAAATAAGGGCATCAAGGCTGAGGTGATTACCGCAGACCATCAAAACAAGCCGGATGTCGGCTCCAGTGTCGCTCGGCAATGGTATGATCAGGAAGGGGTCGATGTGATACTCGACGTACCAACGTCCTCGGTCGCACTAGCAGTCAGCCAGATTACTCGCGACAAGAACAAAATTTTTATCAACTCCGGCGCAGCGGCGTCAGATCTTACGGGTTCTCAGTGTTCACCGAACACTGTGCATTGGACTTATGACACTGTGCAACTGGCCAATGTGACTGGCGGTGCAATGGTGAAACAAGGCGGCTCGACATGGTTCTTCATCACGGCTGATTACGCATTTGGCCACGCTCTTGAACGCGATACTACAGCCGTGATTCAGAAGAATGGGGGCAAGGTCGTCGGATCCGTCAGAGCTCCATTTCCAACATCAGACTTCTCGTCCTTCCTCCTGCAGGCTCAATCCTCAGGAGCCAAGGTAATTGGACTTGCCAACGCGGGCAGCGACACTGTCAACTCCATCAAGCAGGCCGGCGAGTTTGGTCTGACACAGAGTGGTCAGGCTCTTGCCGGACTGCTTGTTTTTGCATCCGATGTAAAGGCTCTTGGCCTCAAGACGGCACAAGGCCTGGTCCTGAGCGAGACCTTCTACTGGGATCTGAATGATCAGACTCGAGCTTTCTCCAAGCGCTTCGGAGAGCGCTTCGGTGGCAAGATGCCGACGATGGTCCATGCAGGCGTGTACGCTGGCGTTCTCCACTATCTCAAGGCTGTCGAGGGCTTGAACAGCAAGGATGCCCAGCAGGTGATGGCAAAGATGAAGGAAATGCCGACCGACGATCCGCTCTTCGGCAAAGGCCGGATTCGTGCGGACGGTCGCAAGATCCATGACGCCTACCTCTTCCAGGTCAAGACGCCGCAAGAATCGAAAGGAGATTGGGATCTGTACAAGACACTCGCCACAGTTCCTGGTGATCAGGCCTTCCGGCCGGAGGCGGAAGGCGGCTGCGCCCTCGTAAAGAAGAGCTAAATCAACGGTACAGGGTGGGCGCTAACGTTGCGCCCACCTTCTTCGCCGGAACGCCTGGCCCCACGTCTTGCTTAGTATGACGACCGATTTTATCCACGGCCTCGCAAAACATTGAGCGCATGTTGGGCAAACCGAGCGGATAAAGGGCCGACTTTCTCCGCCTCGGAATCGGCGGCATTACCAGCCTTCGCCCGTGCCGCGATACCCTCAAAAATGACCGCGAAACGAAAAAGCGCGAAGGCCATATGGAAGCTGGTCATACGTATGTTATGACAGGCGGCGTCATAGTAGGTCTTCACGAACTCGGCCTCAGTTGGAAGGCCGAGCGTAACCAGATCCAAGCCCTCGAGACCTCCGTACTCCTCAGGCCTGGAATGCCAGCCCATGCAGGCGTGGGCGAGGTCGGCCAATGGATGCCCGAGCGTTGAAAGCTCCCAATCGAGGATTGCGATCACCCGCGGCTCTGTCTCATGAAACATGACGTTGCCGACGCGGTAATCCCCATGCGACACGCCTGTCACGTCATCCTCTGGAATGTTGCGGGGCAGCCATGCGATCAAGTGCTCGATGTTGGCATCGTCACGGGTACGAGAGAGTTCCCACTGCCTCGTCCAGCGGGAGATCTGGCGCTTGAAGTAGTTCCCGCTCTTGCCGTAATCGGACAAGCCCACAGCGGCCGGATTCACATTGTGAAGGGCAGCCAACGCCTGTGCCAGCGATCGGTACATCTGCCCGCGCTCCTGCGCGGTGACGCCTGGCAGAGCGGCATCGTGAAACACGCGGCCCTCAAGACGCTCCATGATGTAGAATAAGGTCCCAATAACCTCCCGGTCGTCGCAGTATAGAACCATGGCAGGCACCGGAACGCCGACAGTCCGCAGCGCCGCCATGACCCGGTATTCGCGATCGACTGCATGGGCGGATGGCAGCAGGTTGCCAGACGGCTGCTTGCGAAGAACAAGCCGGCGGTTATCGTAGGTCACAAAGAACGTTGGATTGGACTGCCCGCCCGAGATGCGCTCCAAGTGCATCAGTCCTTTGAGGCCAGGGATCGAGGTGCGCAGGAAAGCGTCCAGACGCTCCGGGTCAAATTCCATTACGCTCTCCTTAATGGTAGAAAGTCTTTCCGTCATCGCCGAGCCCTCGGCATGCACGTTCCTAAAGTCCTCAGGTGTCGCCAGAGGAGCGTAGTTCCGACCTGAGCTGGAATTTCTGCACCTTGCCGGTGGCAGTCTTGGGAATGGAGCAAAACACGAACTTGCGCGGGATTTTGAAGCCCGCCAGACGGGTGCGGCAGAAGGCAGTGAGGTCCTCGGGCGTGGAGGTCATGCCATCCTTTAGTTCGACGAACGCGCACGGGATCTCGCCCCACTTGTCGTCGGGTGCCGCAACGACTGCGGCGAGCAGAACGGCCGGGTGTTGATGCAGAACACTCTCGATTTCGAGGCTCGAAATGTTCTCGCCGCCTGAGATGATGATGTCCTTGGACCTGTCCTTAATCTCTACGTAACCGTCAGGATGCCGGACGGCCAGATCGCCCGTGTGAAACTCACCTCCGGAAAAAGCTTTGTCCGTCGCGGCCTCGTCTCCGTAATAGCCCGCCATGAGTGTATTGCCGCGCAGCATGATTTCACCGACCGATACGCCGTCGCTCGGCACATCCGCGCCTTGCGGATCGACGACCCTCACGCGGCTCGCCGTGAGGTGGCGAACTCCCTGCCGGGCGAGGGCGCGTGCCTTGTCTTCGTCGTCAGCCAGAATCCAGTCCTCACGCAGCGCGCAAAGGGTCGCGGGACCGTATGATTCGGTGAGGCCGTAGAGATGGATCAACTCGAAGCCCAAAGCATCAAGTTGCCTGATGAGTGCGCTGGTCGGCGATGCGCCTCCGGTTGCCAGGAGCACGCGTCGGGAGGGATCGCGCAGGCTCCTGTCCTGATGGTTGAGTAGCATGTAAAGAACTACAGGCGCACAGGCCAGGTGAGTGACCCGGTGCTCCTCAATGGCGCGGAAGATCGCCGGTGGTTCAATCCGCTCGAGGCACACATGCGTCCCTCCCGCCGCGGTGATTGCCCATGTATGGCACCACCCATTGCAATGGAACATGGGCAGCGTCCACAGATAAACCGAATTGGTGTTGAAGCTCAGAGACACAAGATTGCCGAGCGCGTTCAGGTAAGCGCCCCGGTGATGGTAGACCACGCCTTTAGGGTTGCCCGTCGTGCCTGAAGTATAGTTGAGGCAGATCGGCTGCCACTCGTCCGTTACGGCATCCGCCGTGATGGGATCGGGCGCCTCGGTCCCAATGAGGGCATCGAAGCCTTCGCTGTCCCCTGAGCCACCGGACAGAAGCAGGATGCGCACAGCCATGCCGGAGGCGGCCTGCCGCACCACGTCGACGCACGTCGGATCGACGATGACGATCCGGCTTTCGGAATGTTTGAGAATGTAGTTGACGGTGCTGACGTCGAGCCGGGTGTTGATGGTGTTGAGCACCGCGCCCGTCATGGGAACAGCATAATGAGACGCCAGCATCTCGGGACGGTTCGTCGACATAATCGAAACCGTGTTGCCGGGCATGATGCCGAAGCGGCGAAGCATGGCAGCAAAGCGCCCCACGAGATCGCCGAAGGCGCGGTAGGTGTATTGCTGGGCGCGCCAGATTACGGCGATCTTCTCGGGATAGATAGAAACGGTACGTTCCAGAAAATCAAGCGGGGTCAGCGGTCTGAAGTTCGCTGCGCGCGGGGCGAGGTGCTTCTCATGGCTCATGTCGACTAGTCCCAAGATCCTAGTGGTGCCCCTTCGTCGAGCTTATTCGCGTTACCTCTCTCTTCAAGAGGACCCCGCATTGACCTCGACGGGCCAATGCCAGAAATCCGAACTCTCGGAGGTGAGGAACCGGTTGAGCACCATGCGGTGCACCTCGTCCGCTCCATCGACTAAGCGGGCTTGGCGCGCATAACGGTAGATCCACTCCAGAACCGTATCCTTGGAATAGCCGCGCGCGCCGTTGATCTGGATGCCAGTGTCGGCCGCCTGATGCAGCACGTTCGCCACATGGAGCTTGGCCATGGAGACTTCCTTGCGGGCGAAGCTGCCCCGGTCAAGTTCCCAAGCTGCCTTCATGACGAGCAGGCGCCCGATCTCGATCTGAAGCGCAAGGTCGCCCAGCATGAGCTGGATGCTTTCCCGGTCGGCCAGACGCTGGCCAAAACCCGTGCGCTCCGCCGCATAAGCTTGGGCAATCTCCACGCTCCGCTTTGAGAGGCCGAGCCAGCGCATGCAATGGGTCAGGCGGGCAGGGCCTAGACGGATCTGTGTGGCCTTAAGGCCTTGGCCCTCTCCAATGAGCACGTTCTCCTCCGGGATCTCGAGCCCGGTGAAGGCAATCTCGCAATGGCCGCCATGCTCCTCAGGCCCCATGATCGGGATGCGCCGCAGGATCTCCCAGCCCGGCTCGTCCTTGTGGAACAGGAAGGCGGTCAGGCCATAACGCGGGTCGTCTGACGTGCGGGCGATCAGGATAAAGTGGCTGGCTTCGTCGGCTCCTGTGATGAACCACTTGCGCCCATTCACCACATAGGTGCCGCCCCGCTTCTCTGCGCGGGTCTGGATCATGCTCGGGTCGGAGCCGCCGCCGGGATGAGGCTCGGTCATCGCAAAGGCGGAGCGCACGTCGCCGCGCACGATGGGCTGAAGCCAACGTTCCTTCTGGTCGGGTGTGCCCACAGCCTCGAGCAGCATCATGTTGCCGTCATCGGGAGCCGCAGAGTTGAACACCACAGGGCCGAAGATCGAGCGGTTCATCGCCTCGTAGCACACCGCCATGCCAACCTTGTCGAGACCGGCGCCCCCGGTCTCAGGCTTAAGCTGCAGGCACCAGAGGCCCTCGGCCTTAGCCCTATCGCGCAGCCGCTGAAGCAGATCGAGGCTGATGTTCTCGTGCTCGTCGAAGGAGACAGGTTCGGACTCGAGTGGGATGAGCTCCCGCTCCACAAAAGCGTCAATACGTGAGCGGTAGTCCTCGATCCTCGGTGAAATATGGAAGTCCATGGGATTTCCTTTAGAGAGTGGATACGAGATGGCCGCCATCGACGGCAAGGGACGCACCGGTGATGTATGAGCCAGCATCCGAGCACAGGAGCAGGAGCGGCCCGTCAAGATCCTCTGGACGGCCGAGACGGCGCTGCGGAATGCGCTTGACCAGCGCCTGCCCCACCTCACTGGCAAAAAACTCCTGATTGAGGTTGGTTTCGATATAGCCGGGGCAGAGCGCGTTCACACGAATGCCGTAGCGCGCGAGTTCGAGCGCCATGGCTTTGGTGAGCTGCACGACGCCGGCCTTGGAGGCCGTGTAGGGCGCGACATAGCCTGCAACCCGCAGGCCCAGAATGGAGGCGATGTTGATGATAGTGCCGCCCCGGCCTTGCGTCTTCATGAGACGCGCCGCTCCTTGAGCGACGAGGAAGTTGCCTTTGAGGTTCGTGTCGACCACCTGATCCCATTCCTGCTCGGAAAGATCGAGAACGGACCGGGTCGTCGTAACGCCAGCGTTGTTGATGAGGATGTCGAACCCACCCATCAACCCGATGTCGGAGAAGAGACGGCTGACGCTGGCGCTGTCGGTGACGTCAAGCTGTAGGGCGCTGGCCTGCCCGTCCGCGGCGGTGATTTCGCCGCAGAGGCTCTCGAGAGATTGCGTGCGTCTCGCCGCGACGATCACTTTCGCTCCGGCCCGCGCCAGAACCTGCGCGAAGTGGCGGCCAAGCCCACTGGAGGCTCCTGTCACGAGAGCCGTGCGGCCGTTCAGGTTCAACTCCACAGTCACAGGCGTTCCTCCATGCGCTTTTGTGAGCGAGCGCTCGTTTTTTGTTGATGTTGATGTTATAGGAGGTAGAGTGTCAAGGGAAAGATTGATCATCAAGCGCCCGCAGGACACTGCCTCTGGCAAATGCGGCGTCTGCCATTCAAGGAGACCTGTTTCGTGGCCTTCGAGTTCGCATCGGCTCGGGAAGCAACCTCATCCGCGGCATCGGAAAACATCCTGTCCTTAAAGGCTTTTCAGGCGGAGTATGACTTCTCGCTTGAGGCAATCTGCGCTCGCATGCTCGACAGGCACCGAGACACGATCCGCACGCAGAAACCCCACATTGCCGTCACGAAGCTCGCCAGGATCATCCGGACCACTCTGATGTTGAGCAATCGCAAGGGTTTTCATTCCATGAGCCTGCGGGAGCTCGCTAAAGTGTCTGGGTTAAGCATGGGCGCGCTCTATACCTACTTCGACAGCAAGGATACGCTGTTGATGATGATCCTGGGCGAAGTGTCGTCGGCCGTGTCCACCGCCCTTGGCTGCCCGCCGGCATCGCTCGCCGACGACCCAGTACGCCGCCTGCGATGGCTGCTTGAGACCCATGTCTACCTGACCGAAACTATGCAGCCCTGGTTTCTCTTTGCCTACATGGAAGCTAAGGCCTTCTCGAAGGAAGGGCGCGAAAAAGCCAGGCGTAGCGAACTAGCCACCGAAGCCATGATCGCCGACGCTCTTGCGGACGTTGTCCGGCGCAAGCAGGCCTCCGTGCCCAACGTCGAGCTGACTGCGGCACTCATCAAGCCGCTGCTGCAGGACTGGTATGTGAAGCGTGGCAAATACCGTCGCCGCGGTGTCACGCCCGAGCAATACGTGGAAGCGGTCGCAGGCTTTGTGCAAGGTGCTATTTCACTTCGACGAGGAGCTTGAGCCGTACCTTAGGCAGTGCACACATGGCCTCCAAGAGGCTACAGGAGGTCGCAGCCATCAGAAGGAGTTCAGGGCACGAATTGCCGCCGAGCCTTCGATGCTCAGGCCTAAGCATTTTTGGTTCTTGTGCCGAAAATTACAATCTGCTTTGGCCGAGGAATTTTGCAATGACGTCGCTTTCAGCTCCAAGTCCTGGTTCAGGTGACCGCAGAGCGGGCATGCAAGGAGCAGGGGACATCACCACTTGAGGATTCCCGCGCCCGATCCGGGTCTTGGCGTCCGGCGCGATCCTGCTGTATCTCGCGGAGAAGTTCGGAGCCTTCCTCCCAGCGGAAGCCGACCCGCGTGCCGAATGCCTGTCCTGGCTGTTCTGGCAGATGGGAAGTGCTCCCTATCTGGGCGGAGGCTTCGGGCACTTCTATGCCTACGCGCTAGTGAAGATTGCGTATGCAATCGATCGGTTCGCAATGGAGACGAAGCGGCTGCTCGACGTGCTCGACCGACGGCTTGCGGACAACGAATTTGTGGCAGGATCTGAGTACACGATCGCCGACATGGCCATCTGGCCGTGGTACGGCGGCCTGGTTCAGGGACGTCTGTACGAGGCGGGCGAGTTTCTGTCCGTGCAGAACTACCAGCACGTCCGGCGCTGGGCTGGGGCGATCGGCGCTCGCCCCACCGTCAAGCGGGGGAGGATCGTCCACCGTGCCTTCGGCGAGCCCTCCGAGCAGTTGCACGAACGTCATGACGCCAGCGACTTCGATACCATGACCCAGGACAAGGCGGCCGCCCGGGGTAGCAACCGGGAGGGATCATCGCCTATTGGCAGATGCGGTAACGGTCGCTGGATCCGTGTTGCTCGATGTCGACGTGCAGGTGATCGTGATGCGCCTCGTCCGAACCGGGACCGAGGATCGTCGTGAACCAGCCGCAGGCCGCGGTCCGCAGGGCTGCGAGTGCCGGATCCGGCGCGGTGTTCGCTTCGGGCTTAATGCGCAAGGTCGTCCCGTTGGCGAGGTCGAAGCCGGCGATGTCGATCGCCAGCCCTTGGGCATGGGCCGAGAGTTTGCCTGTGGTCGACCGGTTCCGGTTGCGGCACTCGAAACCGGGCCCGGTCTGGACGGCTTTCAGCTCGCTCCCCTTGATGCCGGCGACGAGCGGAGCCACGAGATCGCCGATCCAGTGACCGAACGGCCCGGCGAAACGGCAGGCCAGGACGGGCTGATTGGCCAGCCGGACAACTGTCTCAGGCTTGGTCGGAACCGGCACGGCCTTGAGCCGCACCGGCGTCTCGATCCGGCAGAGCTCGTTCGAGACCTGGGGTGGCTCCGCAGGCTCGATCTCGAACCCGACCGCCTTCAGGACGGCTAGGCAATCCTCGGCTGACGGGACAGCTGAAGGCGCGTCCGCCGTCGGCGCCGGTGGAGCCTGAGGTCGTGGGGCAGGGGGTGTCGCGGGAGAAGGAGTCTCGATGGGCCGTGGAGGCGGTAGAGGTGGCACCGGCTGGGCCATGGCGACTTGGGCCATCATCATGGGAACGACCGCCGCCGCGGATCTAATCAACATCGACTCCTCCCCCCCGCAGACCAACGCCAAGCTGCGTTGAAGGGTTGCGGGCTGTCCAAAGCAGTGCGGAATCGCCAGATAAGTAGGATGAGCCAGGAATTTCGCCGCCAGGAGCCCCTTCCGGCCTCGGCCACCCGCGCAGCGCCACCTGAGATCGCCCTCTCGGACGAGGATCGCGAGGCCTTGCGGCAGGCCGTGCTCGCGCTCGAGGGGCCGAGCTACGTCGCTCGCCTGGCGGCCCTGGCGGGCCGGCCAATCGAGCTGCTCGGGCAGGCGCTTCCGGTGCCGGTCTCCGGCCTGATCTCGTAGGCCACGCAGGCGGCGCTCACCCCTGCCTTGCGCTACGCGCTCAGGACGATTCCGAAGGAGGGCAGGGATCCCGAAACCCGAGTCCACAAGGCGCTGGCGGTCCTGTCCGGCGCCATGGGCGGGGCGCTCGGCGTCTCGGCGGTTCTGGTGGAGCTTCCGGTCTCGACCACGATCATGCTGCGGTCGATCGCCCGGATTGCGCAGAGCGAGGGCGAGGACCTTCAGGATCCCGAGACCGCGCTGGCCTGTGTCCAAGTCTTCGCCCTGGGCGGGCATTCCGGCTCCGACAACCTGCACGAGGCGGGCTACTTCGCCGTGCGGGCCGCGATGGCGAAGTCCGTCACCCGCGCCCTGCAGCAGATGGCCGGGCGCGGGGTCGTTGACGAGAGCGCCTCAGCCATCGTGCGCCTGCTGGCTCAGATCGGAGCCCGCTTCGGCGTGGTCGTTTCGCAGAAGGTCGCCGCCCAGGCCGTGCCGGTCGTCGGTGCGATCGGCGGCGCGGCCGTCAACGCTGCCTTCGTCTCTCACTTCCAGTCGCTGGCCCGCGGACACTTCACCGTGCGTCGACTGGAGCGGACCTACGGCAAAGGAACCGTCCGCCGGGAATACGAACGTATTCGAGCGTCAGAGACACACTAATTGGTCACTTACTCGATCACCACCTGGAAGGGGTTGCTCTTGGCAACAAGAACTTCGTCACGCTTGCGGATCACGAACGCCTCAACAAGGTGAACTCCACGGTATTTCAGGTGCTCCCAACGGGACTGCCCCGAGTCAGAGGGGTAGAAGTCACCACGTAGACATCGATCGTTGAAAGCGGCTAGATCCGTGTTGGTAACCCGCCATTCCACCCGGAACTCGGACGTACTCAGAGGGACACCTGTGGAGGTCGTCGCGGTGAAGTAAATCCAGTGGTTAGGAGGCAATGGCTCCAAGGTCTGGACACTTTTGAGTTTACCGAAACCCTGAGACTTATATAGCTCCGCCTTCACATGAACAGTGAAAACGGGTGAAGGGCTCTGACGCCAGCGTGGTCTCTGCATATGGGGGAGGGAACTGAACCCCGGCGGCAAGGCGCGGGAACCGAACTGCTTCACAGCAGCGACAAGGTCGCCAGTAAACAGGGCCGCTGTGCTGATCGACTCCTTGAGCACGGCGACCGCGGATCTGCTGACCGACTTTGCTTCCTCGACGACTACATCGGCAGCAAACTCGTCTCCAAACACGCGTCGCCACTTCGCTATACTTTCGTTTCTGTTCTGCTCAGAGTAGGCATCATCGATCCAGCCTCGATATTTGCTCACCATATTCCGGAAGTTCGTGTACTGGACGTCCGTCCAGCTGCTCGCAAAATCCTCCGATGATAGAAAGGGATTGGTTACCGAGGGCTTCTGAGGATTGACCTGAAGCCAGTCATCCATACGCCCAAAGATGGTCTTGAGGGCAGTTGGAGTGTCAGCGAATTCGCTCCCGAACTTATCACTGAACCTGATCCGGTAACCGAGAACGGTGGTGAGGAGGACGGATGAACAGGTAAAGGTCGTTTTGATGTCGCGCAGGTATTTTACGAGCCGCGTGACCTTCCTGAAGCTGTTGTTACCCGAATAAGAATTCTTCTCCGTCAGCCATTCGGTATACTGCCTCGGCTCACTGAGTTCGAAGGAGTCGCAATCCCGATTGCAGACTTCGAGGCGTTGGTACCCATCACGATTGATCAAACAGGGGGCGACGTCGATCTTGCGTTCGTTCGCGTAAGTAATCGTGATGCAGTGAGACCAGCGCCGGACCTTGTCTTTGTAGGTCCCATGGGTCTTGAATATGTTATAGAGTTCGTCGATATACTTCGACGCGCTCCATTCCTCCATCGGATGCACGAACACGAGCAGGTCGGCGTCGAACTCTCCGGAGTCGATGGGCTTGATTATGGTCCTGTGAGCCCAGGAGCCCTGCGGCATCCAGCTGTCGATCTCCGGCACCCAATCCGAGGCTTCGAGAACATCCTTGATTGCCTGAATGCTGGTCTCGAGTTGTGCGACTCGAGTGGAATTTAGGTTGACGACATCTTTGAGGAAGTCGTTGAACAGGTCGACGTGCTTCATGAGCTAACTTCCTCAGTGTCTTTTCGTACTTCGGCACGGTCAGCCAGATACTGTCTCCATTGCTGATTCAGACGACTCTCAAGCAATCGATACGCGAAGGGGACACTCTCTGGCGCGCTCTCTACTGCAGCGTTGTAATCGGCCATGATCAGGAGAACGTCGGTTTGTGGATACCGGCTGCGATCCGCAGCAACCAATCTCGCTCTGATGTTGTCGAGGGCTGAAGCTGATGAGCGATGTGCCAGAAGGGCGCCTAGAACGTCCGACGACATAATGAAGACGAGTACCGAGAGAAGTATTCGCGTGCCGACCATTGAGCCGTCTCGCTCCACCATAGGTATCGCGGTAAGAGCTATCACCCCAGCCAGCAAAGCGAAGACCAGGATTATCGCCAACATTGTCGAAGCACTGACGCGCTGCAGCTTGGCGCTGTAGAACGCAGATTCCTCCAGCATTTCGCCCAGCCGTGAAGAGCTGGGGGCGAGGTTGCTGGCGTAGTAATCCTTCTTCTCGAAGGCCTTGGCCTCCTCCGCTGTGACCGTGAGCCGTTCTCTCAAGTTCTGAATTTCGCTCGCAGAGAGCTGATCCTTCAGTCCGCCCATCAACATGGCTGCCCGACGGGCGGACTGGGCTGCGTTCCGGGCTGAGCCATAAAGCGTATTGAGGACCCACCAAGAGATGAGCAGTACGGTGCCAAGGACGGCAAGGACGTAGAGAAGGATCTCGTCCGCCACGACGACGGAGATCGCTGCTGGGACGGCGACAGCGAGTTGGGTGAAGAACATCCAGACCCGAAGCCGCGATGCCTTCGTGAATTCAGCCCTGAGATAACCCACGAGTGTTTCTGAATTGAGAATCATGGTGCACCTGTCGACGATCGACTGTGACGACTGCACCCACTGTCGAGCGCACCTTCAAGTCTCGTTCGCTAAATGTTCCATCAAGGGAGCTGCGGCAGGTTTAATCTGCCGCAGCGCAGGAAGTGCAGGATCTGACAAGGCCTCGGGAAGCCGTGTGGGGGGCGGAAGGGAAGTTCACCCCCTCAGAAGGGAAGAACTATCCGTGCCGCCACATCGGAATAACCGGTTTCTCCCTAACTGCACCCGGTTGTGCTTCCGCATGTATCACAGTCCGAACACCTGCCCGTTTCCGCCCAGACCCTGCACAACATCGTTATGGGCGACGTCGTGCAGAGAATTGGATTAAAAGACGGCTTTATGGGCGACACAGCACTAGCTCTATGCTTACGAGCACCCCGTCGTGCTGCCGCAAGTATCGCACTTTAAGCACGTCCCATTTCGCACCAGCGTGAAGTTGGCGCATTCGGGGCAGGCTTCGCCGACATAGCCCTTCATCTTGGCCTCGGCGCGCCGGTCGGCGACGGACGGGGCCGTGAAGGCGAGCTTGGACATCTCGGCTTCGCCGACCGGCTTCTCCTCCGCCTGCACGGCAGGCTGCGGGAGTTCAGCCTTGAGCGCGTTCGCGCCGACCGTCATGCCGGTGGTGCGCTGAGTCACGCCCGTGGCGCTGCCACCGCCGCCGGGGATGAGCATGAGGCGGTCGGAATTGCCGCGCACGAAGCCGCGGGACACGATGGCCGTGGCGGGGGCGGGCTCCGGCGCCTTCGACTGGTCCTCGCCCTTGCCGATGGTGGTGGGGCCTGCTTCCGACGGGTCCACGTGGGCGAGATCGTTGCGGCCGAGATAGGACACGGCGAGCTCGCGGAACACGTAGTCGAGGATCGAGGTGGCGCTCTTGATGCGCTCGTTGCCCTGGACGAAGCCGGCGGGTTCGAAGCGCGTGAAGGTGAAGGCCTCCACGTATTCCTCCAGCGGTACGCCGTATTGCAGGCCGAGCGAGATCGCGATGGCGAAGTTGTTCATCATGGCCCGGAAGGCGGCGCCTTCCTTGTGCATGTCGATGAAGATCTCGCCGAGGCGTCCGTCGTCGTATTCGCCGGTGTGGAGATACACCTTGTGGCCGCCGACCACGGCCTTCTGGATGTAGCTCTTGCGGCGGTCCGGCATCTTCTCGCGCTCGCGGATCCGCTCCACGCGCTCGATCACCTTCTCGACGATCTTCTCCGACACATGCGCCACCTTGGCGGCGGCCGGCATGGCGGCGAGTGCTTCCACCGCGTCGTCCGCATCCTCGTCCTCATCGGCGATGAGGGCGGAGTTCAGCGGCTGCGAGAGCTTGGAGCCGTCGCGGTAGAGGGCGTTCGCCTTGAGCGCCAGCTTCCAGGACAGCATGTAGGCGTTCTTGCAGTCCTCGACCGTGGCATCGTTGGGCATGTTGATGGTCTTGGAGATCGCACCCGAGATGAAGGGCTGCGACGCCGCCATCATGCGGATGTGGCTTTCCACCGAGAGGTAGCGCTTGCCGATCTTGCCGCACGGGTTGGCGCAGTCGAAGACCGGGTAATGCTCGACCTTGAGGAACGGCGCGCCTTCCAGGGTCATCGCTCCGCAGATGTGGATGTTGGCGGCTTCCACATCGGCCTTCGAGAAGCCGAGGAACGACAGCAGGTCGAAGGACGGATCGTTGAGCTTCTCGGCCGGCGCTTTGAGCGTGCCGGTGAGGAAGTCCTCGCCGAGCGTCCAGCGGTTGAACACGAACTTGATGTCGAAGGCCGATTTCAGGCCCTTCTCCACCGCGTCGATCTTGTCGTCCGTGAAGCCCTTGGCGCGGAGCGAGCCGGGGTTGACGGCGGGCGCCTGCTTCATGGAGCCGTGGCCGACCGCATAGGCCTCGATCTCGGCGATCTCGTGCTCACGGTAGCCGAGCGCGCGCAGCGCATCGGGCACCGCCCGGTTGATGATCTTGAAGTAGCCGCCGCCGGCGAGCTTCTTGAACTTCACGAGGGCGAAGTCGGGCTCGATGCCGGTGGTGTCGCAATCCATCACGAGGCCAATCGTGCCGGTGGGCGCGATGACGGTGGATTGCGCGTTGCGGTAGCCGTTCTTCTCGCCGAGCTGGAGGGCCTTGTCCCAGGCGCGCTTGGCATGGGCGACGAGGTCTTGGTCGGGGCAGGAGGCGTGATCGAGCGGGACCGGGTTGACGGCTAGGCCCTCATACCCTTGCGCCTCGCCATGGGCCGCGCGGCGGTGGTTGCGGATCACGCGCAGCATGTGCTTCGCGTTGGCCTTGTAGTTCGGGAACGGCCCGAGTTCACCGGCCATCTCGGCCGAGGTGGCATAGGACACGCCGGTCATGACCGCCGTGATCGCGCCGCCGAGAGCGCGGCCGGCGTCCGAATCGTAGGGCAGGCCCATCGTCATGAGCAGTCCGCCGATATTGGCAAAGCCCAGGCCGAGCGTGCGGTACTCGTAGGAGAGCTGCGCGATCTCCTTGGATGGGAACTGCGCCATCATCACGGAGATTTCGAGCACCACGGTCCAGAGGCGGCAGGCATGCTCGAAGGATTCCGCGTCGAACTTGTGGTTCTGGCGGTCGAAGAACTGCAGCAGGTTGGCCGAGGCCAGGTTGCAGGCCGTGTCGTCCAGGAACATGTATTCCGAGCAGGGGTTCGACGCCCTGATGCGGCCACCGGCGGGGCTGGTGTGCCAGTCGTTCATGGTGGTGTTGAAGTGCAGGCCGGGATCGGCGGACGCCCAGGCGGCGTGGCCGATCTGCTCCCACAGGTCGCGGGCCTTGAGGGTCTTCACCACCTTGCCGTCCTTGCGGGCGGTGAGGTGCCAGTCCGCGTCGTTCTCGACGGCGCGCAGGAAGTCGTCGGTGAGCGAGACGGAGTTGTTGGAGTTCTGGCCGGAGACAGTCAGATACGCTTCCGAATCCCAATCGGTGTCGTAGACGGGGAAGTCGATATCCGTGTAGCCCTGCTTGGCGAACTGGATGACGCGCTTGATATAGTTGTCCGGGATCTGCACCCGGCGGGCCAGCTTGATTTCCTTCTTCAGGGCCGGGTTCTTCTCCGGATCGAAGCAGGCATCGCCTTCGGCCTCGCAGTTGATGCAGGCCTTCATGATGGCCTTGAGGTGCTTGGCGGCGAGCTTGGAGCCGGTGACCAGCGCGGCGACCTTCTGCTCTTCCTTCACCTTCCAGTCGATGTAGCTCTCGATATCCGGGTGATCGACATCGACCACCACCATCTTGGCGGCGCGGCGGGTGGTGCCGCCCGACTTGATCGCGCCGGCAGCCCGGTCGCCGATCTTGAGGAAGCTCATGAGGCCGGACGAGCGGCCGCCGCCGGAGAGTTTTTCGCCCTCGCCGCGCAGCTTGGAGAAGTTGGAGCCGGTGCCGGAGCCGTACTTGAACAGGCGCGCCTCGCGGACCCACAGGTCCATGATGCCGCCTTCGTTCACCAGATCGTCCTCGACGCCCTGGATGAAGCAGGCATGCGGCTGCGGGTGCTCGTAGGAGGACTTGGACTTGGTGAGCTTGCCGGTCTTGTAGTCCACGTAATAGTGGCCCTGACCGGGGCCGTCGATGCCGTAGGCCCAGTGCAGGCCGGTGTTGAACCATTGCGGGGAGTTCGGCGCCACCATCTGGTTGGCGAGCATGAAGCGTAGCTCGTCATAGAAGGCCCGGGCGTCTTCCTCGGACGAGAAATAGCCGCCCTTCCAGCCCCAATAGGTCCAGCAGCCGGCAAGACGGTCGAACACCTGCTTGGAGGAAATCTCGGAGCCGAGGCGCTGATCCTCGGGCAGTTGGCTGAGTGCGGCCTCGTCGGGAACGGAGCGCCACAGCCACGACGGGACGTCGTTCTCTTCCACCTTCTTCAGGCGGGACGGCACGCCGGCCTTGCGGAAATACTTCTGGGCCAGCACGTCCGAGGCCACCTGGCTCCAGGTCTCGGGAACCTCGATGTTCTCGAGCTTGAAGACCACCGAGCCATCCGGGTTGCGGATCTCGCTCGTGGCGAGCCGGAAGGCAAGGGAGGAATAAGGCGATTGGCCAGACTTCGTATAACGCCGCTCGATCCGCATAGGTCACATCCTAAGTATTGAGGACAAACGTCCCCATGGCCGCGATTTGCCCCGCAGCTCATCAGCCCAAATTATTGTTCGACGCCCCAACGATCCGTTCTTTGCCGGATCGCCCACGCAACACGCCTGAGTTACGGTCCCCTTCGGGCGTCACAGGTGGCGCGGCAACATGGTTGCCACGGGCTCTGACGCCTGCTCTGGGGAGTGTTCAACCGGCCTTTTCGGGTCGGCTGCCGGTCTCTGGTCGGCACCCCGGCAAGCTAGTCGTGTTGCGAGCCTCACGTCAAGAACTAGTGTCGCGGCTCACGGTTCCGAACTACATGTTGTGTGTAGCTGTGAGAATTGTGGATAACAATGGCCCTTCCGGCTAAGCCTCTCAGACTCCTCCGAGAATCCGTTCCCGTTTTTTGCAATGGCCAAGCTTCGCCGGCTCAGGGACCCATGTTGAGTCATGCTTAACGG
Source organism: Microvirga sp. (assembly GCF_014699075.1). Taxonomy (GTDB): domain Bacteria; phylum Pseudomonadota; class Alphaproteobacteria; order Rhizobiales; family Beijerinckiaceae; genus Microvirga. Next base: position 218,309 of record NZ_JACXAB010000004.1, read on the forward strand.
CGGGTGGATGTTGTGCCGGCGCATCAATCCGTGGTCCACGGCTGCCGCGGCCGGCCCGGACCCGAAATGGCCTGATTGCGGGAAATTCCGCCCCCGCCCCTGGGGAAGAGGTGAACCCGAGAATCAGTGCGGGTTTTCGCGACTCAGAAGGCTGGACTTCACAGACCCTTGCGGCCATATTCCGCGCAACTTCACGAACCCCTCCGGCGGCAGCAGCATGAAAGAGTTTTTCACCCAGTTCTTCACCTGGTGGAACGGACAGACCCTCGGCACCCGATTCTTCACCTGGCGCAAGGGCGTGTTCGTGGGCACGGACGAGTTCGGCAACACCTACTACCGCTATGTGCAGGCGCAGGCGATCGACTCGAACGTGGGCGCCGAGCGCCGGTGGGTCGTCTATAACGGCGATGCCGATGCTTCGAAGGTGCCGCCCGGCTGGCGCGCCTGGCTGTGCCACAACGGCGACGTGCCCCCGAGCGAGGAAGCCTATCAGCCGCATCCGTGGGAAAAGCCCTATGTGCCGAACATGACCGGCACGGTCCACGCCTACCGGCCGCAAGGGTCCCAGCTCGGGTCCGGCCAGCGCCCGGCCGCCACCGGCGATTACGTGCCGTGGACGCCCGGCGAGTGAGGCTCCAGGCAGCCTCCTGATCCCTCATGCTGAAGAAAACCCAGGCCCGCACCTGCATCGAGTGCGGGCTGCCCTATGGCCATCCCAACTTCACCTATCATGCCGGGCGCATTGAGAGCGGTCCGGCCTATTGGTCGGAGCGGGGTCTTCTCTGTTCGCATGCCTGCTCGACGGCGCATTTCGAGAAGCGCGTGAAGGCGGGCGACCCGATGACAGAGCCGGCGCCAAACCCAATCGAGCAGGATTGGCCCTGAGACGTCTTCAACCCTTCGGGTGAAAATAGGATTGGCGCCTCACAGGTGCCTCGGCAAATAGGCTGAAGGCCTGAATCACGTGACCTCGCGGCACCTCGACCCCTCGCGCAACGCCTGCACCTTTTAGAACACCACCGCGCTCGTCAGGCTCCGGATCGCGGTAAGTGCCGCCATCGCCCAGGGTGCAGTTCTGGCAGCGGATCGGACCCAGGATCTGAGCGCCGCGGCCAATGCGGTTCGATTGAGTCAGCGATCCGCCGCCGAGGAGGCGGGCACCATCACCGATCTCGATGACCTCGCCTGAGCCGGCCTTGATCGTGAAGCCGCCTTCCTCGCCGAGCTCGGCACCCGCTCCGACAGCGACCTTTCCGCCGCTGGCGACGATGCGCGTTCCGGGGAAGAGATTCGTGCCCCGTCCGATTGCGATCCGGCCGAGATCCGAGGCCTGAAGGATGACGTTCGGCCAGAGAACAGAGCCGTCCTCCAACTGCACATTGGCGAATACGAGGACGGAGCCGGGATCCGGGATCAGAACGCCCAAATGGGCGAGGGCGGCGGTTTCCGCCAGCGACAGGAAGCCCAGCTGCATACGGGCAGCATCGCTTAGAGCTTGGGCTTCCGTCATGGCATCGTGGCTCCTGGGACTATCACAGACCTGGGAGCTTAGCGGATCGGCTGAGTTGGCAAAACCTGCGGGCTCTCACGCACCGTAATTCAGCTTGGGATACCAATCCGTGCCGCGGCCCTCGGGCGTCATGTCGAGCACGTTCCATAAGGGCGCGAGATCCGGGGCGCCGCGCGGGTCCTGGCCTGGATCGGCGGAATCGCCGGTCATCTCACCGCTCCAGAAATGCCGGATGGTGCCGTCGCGGCGCGAGAAGACGTTGAAGCTCGGGATCTCCGACCCGTCCGGCAGGACACCGTGGAAATCGCGGGAGTAATTGCCGTTGAGATCGGTGTAGAGCCGCAGGTTCGTCCAGCCGCGTTCCCGCTTCCAGGCGATCAGCCGCTCGATCGGCGAGCGCGCCACGACGGCGAGCGCCATGCGCTGCTGGATGTCGGCGCCGTTGCCTTCGAGCGCACCGAGCAGGTTGGTGCACATGGGGCAGGGGCGCTCGCGCTGCGGGCCGAACATGTAGGTGTAGACGGCGAGCGACTGCTTGTCGCCGAAGAGGTCGGCGAAACTCACCGGCCCGTTCTCTCCCTCGAAACGGTAATCGCCGGTCACCGCGCCGCCGGGCGGCAGGGCGCGGCGTTGGGCTGCGACACGCTCCAGATGGCGCCGCAGCTCGATCTCTTCCGCCAGCAGGGCTGCGCGCGCAGCGCGGTACTCGGCGCTCTCATTGGGAAAGCGCACCGGCGAGCGGCGCGCGAGTTCTTCGGCGGAAACGAGCGTGTCGGACATGGGATGCTCCTGGGGGCCGACTTACGATTTGCGCGGACCGACGAGGCCGAACAGGGCGCCCTGCGGATCGCCGGCCACGATGATGAAGACACCGCCCGGCACTTCGGCGGGGCCGTAGTGGATCGTGCCGCCATGGCCGGGCACGGCCTGTGCGGCAACATCGATGTCTTCGACGCCGAAATAGAACGTCCATAGGGGCGGCGGACCGTCTGGCGTGCGCTTCATCACGGCCCCGATGGTCCGGCCGCCGTGCTCGATGAACTGGTAGTCGCCCATCTCGCCCATGGGCATGGCATCACCCTTCTCCCAACCGAAGCGGCTCCGATAGAAGGCCAGCGCCGCCTGCGGGTCGCTGGTGGAAAGCTCATTCCAGTTGCAATGGCCGAACTTGCTTTGGTCAAATGCCGTGCTCGTTGCATCCACCGCGCCGCGCATGATGTAGAACATCACCCCTTGCGGATCGGACAGCATGGCGAAGCGCCCGACGCCCGGAATGTCGGTGGGCGGCATGTGCTGCGTGCCGCCGTCCCGCACGATATCGGCCGCGGCCGCATCGACATTCTCGACCGCGACATAGCCGAGCCACACCGGGCGCATTCCCGCGCTCTCGGCACCGGGAGGGAAGGGCATGAGGCCACCCACATCCGCGCCGTTGATCCCGAAGATCCGGTAATCCTGGTCGGATCCTTCCATCGAGCGGCTCTGCCAGCCGATCACCGCGCCGTAGAAGCGCGCGGCAGCGTCAGCGTCGTTCGTCAGAAGTTCGTACCAGCTGAAGTCGCCGTGCTGATTGGCCATGATACTGCTCCTTAGACGTCGAGGATCGGCATGAAGCCGCCGAAGATCATTCGCTTGCCGTCGAAGGGCATCTGCTGGCCCATCTCCTCCATGCGCGGATCGGTCATGATCTTCTGTTGGGCAGCGTCGCGGATTTCCTTGGAGGGATATTCGATCCAGCTGAACACCACGACCTCGTCGTCCTTGGCCTGCACGGCGCGGCGAAAGTCGGTCAGCTTTCCGTCCGGCACGTCGTCCCCCCAGCATTCGACCATCCGGGTGGCGCCGAACTCTTTGAACAGGGGCACCGCCTCGGCCGCGTGCTTCCGGTAAACTTCCTTCTTGTCGGCCGGTACGGCCAGCACGAACCCGTCCACATAAGCCATCGCGTCTCTCCCTTGCCACTTTGAACGGCTGGTTGGCGAAGCGTCCCGTCGTGACACTTCGTTGCATGTTCCTCTTGACATTTAGGTTGATATCAACATAAATAGGGCATGTCAAACGAGCAGGCGATTTCCTACGAGACAACCCATCTGGTGCGCGACACCTGCCTGTGCCTGCATGCGCAGCGGGCCGCCCGGGCCCTGTCGCGGCGCTTCGACGAGGCGCTGCGGCCGACAGGAATCACTTCGGGCCAGTTCTCCCTGCTGAACGCCCTCAACCGGCCCAAGCCCCCGCCGATCGGTCCCGTCGCGCAGCTTCTGGCCATGGACCGGACCACGCTCACCGCCGCCCTGAAGCCGCTCGAGCGGGATGGGTTCGTGACCATTGTCCGCGACCCGGACGACCGTCGCAGCCGGCTGCTCGGCCTCACGGACAAGGGGCGGGAGGCCCTGGCCGCAGCCGTCCCGATCTGGCGCGACCTCCACGCCGCCATCGAGGCGGGCTTGCCGGAGGTGCAGCCGGAGGTTCTTCGGGGCGGGCTCAGAGCGCTCTCGCAGGCAGGCTGATTTCCGGGGCAGGGCGGATCCCTGTCCTATCTTCCCGCCTTGCCCTTTTTCCATCATGGTTCACGTGCTATCGCGTTGCCGAACGGAACAAGGTGCGGCCGAGCTTGGCCGGACGAGAAACGCCAAATCGAACTTGGCCTGGACAGCATGATGACATTCGGATGGACGCGGGCGGCCCTGGTGCTCGCATCGCTACTCGGCAGCCTCGGCGCGGCGCAGGCGGACAGGATCAAGAATCCCACGGCCGTGTTCTCGGGGCTCGACAAGATCACCGGGCGCATCGTGTCATTCGAAGTGGCCGTCGATGAAACCGTCCAGTTCGGGGCGCTTCAGGTGACGGCGCGGGTCTGCTTCACCAAGCCGCCCACGGAAACGCCGAACACCACATCCTTCATCGAGGTGGACGAGCCCGGATCAGAGGGGAAGGCCAAGCGGGTCTTCTCGGGCTGGCTGTTTGCGGCGAGCCCGGGCCTGCACGGCCTCGAACACCCGGTCTACGACATCTGGCTCGTGGACTGCAAAGGCGGCACCGAGGTGATCGCCGAGCCCAAGGAAACCCCCGAGGAGCTGCCGCCCATCCAGGATGCGGCGCGCGGCCCAAACGATCCTGCGCGGCCCGGGGACATTACAACCCCGGCCGGCGGCACCGCCCCGCGTCCTCCCGCCGTCGAGACGGCACCCCTGCGGCAGCCGGCGCCGCAACAGCGCCAACCCCAACGCCGCCAGCCTGCAGCAGCGCCGGTCATCAATTCGGATCGCCCCAATTAAGGGGCGCTGAGGGCAGCGAGAACTTCCTCGCCGCTCACGATCCTGTCCCGGGGCAAGACGTTCCAGTCGGCCCCATGCTCCATGGCGCTGCGCAGCATCTGCTTGTAGGCCCGCCGCGGAACCTCGGTGGCGCCGAACTGCGCCAGGTGCGAGGTCACGAACTGGGTGTCCAGCAGCGAGAAGCCGCCGCGGCGCAGGCGCGCTACGAGATGCACGAGCGCCACCTTGGAGGCGTCGCGCTCCGTGTGGAACATGCTCTCGCCGAAAAAGGCGCCGTTCAGCCTGACCCCGTAAAGACCGCCGACGAGGCGGCCCTCCTGATAGACCTCCACCGTGTGGCAGTAGCCCGCATTGAAAAGCTCACCATAGAGCTCCCGGATCCGACGGCTGATCCAGGTCTTCTCCCGGTCGGCCGCGGGTGCCGCGCAACCGGCGATCACCGCGTCGAAGTTCTGGTCGACCCGGACTTCGAACATATCCGACCGGACGGTGCGGGCGAGGCGCTTGGAGACATGGAAGTCATCGAGGGGAATGATCCCCCGCTCACGCGGCTCCACCCAGAACAGGGACGGATCGTCCGCATCCTCCGCCATGGGAAAGATCCCGGCTGCGTAGGCTTTCAGCAGGATATCGGCGGTAATCTCGGGTGCATGGTCGGGAGAGTGGGGCATTCACCTACATATCTGATCAATCAGGCTGCCCTTCAAAATAGGATAGCTCAAACCCGAAGTCAGACCGGTGTCAGATAGATTTTGCCGAGTTAGTGAATCTCGGCATCGGTTTTCGGCAGTTTCGTCGCCAATCCCCACAGGTCGTATCTCTGCGGACGTCTCAATCCGAAGAATTTGCCGAAGCCGGCTCGGATACAGGCATCGCCGAGCGATTTCAGCGTGAAGCCCGTATGATGGGCCATATAGAGGTTGTCCTCCGCCATTGCGGGCCTGAAGCCATACATCATGTCGAGAGGAGCGACCGGCCCTCTGCCGCTGGTGTAGATCGGTGCTTCGATATCGCCCGAGGCCAGTCTCTCCCCGATCGTTTGAAGATCCGGACAGGTGAGGATCACGAAGCCGTCGGGTTTGAGGACCCGGCGCATCGACTGCAGCGCCACCGGCACTTCGTGCGGATAGAGATGCTCGATGTTGTGAGCCGAGTAGACCGCATCGAAGCTGTTCGACTCAACCTGGGACAACTCGGGAAGCTTATCGACGAGGTCCGGCTTTACGCTCCTGTCGATATCGAGCGTGACCTCTTCCCATTCGGGCGAGGCGAAAGCCTTGACGCTCTGATTTTTGCGCTTTGGGCCGCAACCGACATGAAGAAAGCGAGGCATGTGTTCATAGCCTCGCCTTCAATGACGCGGCCCTCTGTTCCGTTTTGGCGAGAATAGAGGGTCCGATATGTCATAACAAGACGTTACACCTACTCGTCTCCGAGCCCGCCGGTCTTCAGGAAGTTCTCCAGCCAGTGGATGTCGTACTGGCCGTTCTGGATTTCCGGGTTGCGCACTAGGGTGCGGAAGAGCGGGAGCGTGGTGTCGATGCCATCGACCACGAACTCGTCCAAGGCCCGGCGGAGGCGCATGAGGCACTCGTTGCGGGTGCGGCCATGCACGATGAGCTTGCCCACGAGGGAGTCGTAGTGCGGCGGGATGCGGTAGCCCTGATAGGCCGCCGAATCGACGCGCACGCCCAACCCGCCCGGCGGGTGGAAGTAGCTGATCGTGCCGGGCGAGGGGCGGAAGGTCGAGGGATGCTCGGCATTCACGCGGCACTCGATGGCATGGCCTTCGATCTTGATGTCTTCCTGCCTCACGGAGAGCGGATGGCCCGCCGCCACGCGGATCTGCTCGTTCACCAGGTCGATGCCGGTGATCATCTCCGTGACCGGGTGCTCCACCTGGATGCGGGTGTTCATCTCGATGAAGTAGAACTCGCCGTCCTCGTAGAGGAACTCGATGGTGCCGGCGCCTGCATATTGCAGCTCCTGCATGGCTTTCGCCACCACGCCGCCGATGCGCTCGCGCATCTCCAGGTTCAGCGCGGGCGAGGGGCCTTCTTCCCAGACCTTCTGGTGGCGGCGCTGGAGCGAGCAGTCGCGCTCGCCCAGATGAATGGCGTTGCCCTTGCCGTCGCCGAGAACCTGGATCTCGATGTGGCGCGGCTTCTCGAGATACTTCTCGATATAGACCGCATCGTCGCCGAAAGCGGCTTTCGCTTCGGTCTTGGCGGTCTGGAGCGCGTGGACGAGGTCCTCCTCGGTGCGCGCCACCTTCATGCCGCGTCCGCCGCCGCCGGCCGCGGCCTTGATGATCACCGGGTAGCCGATCTCCTTGGCGACGCGCTTGGCCTCGTCGTCGTCGGTGATGCCGCCCTCGGAGCCGGGCACGCAAGGAATCCCGAGGCGCTTGGCCGTGCGCTTAGCCTCGATCTTGTCGCCCATGATGCGGATGTGCTCCGCCTTGGGGCCGATGAAGGCGATGCGGTGATGCTCCAGCACCTCCGCAAAGCGCGCGTTCTCGGACAGGAAGCCGTAGCCGGGATGGATCGCGTCGGCGCCGGTGATCTCACAGGCGGCGATGAGCGCCGGGATGTTGAGATAGCTGTCGCGGGCGGCCGGCGGGCCGATGCAGACGCTCTCGTCGGCAAGGCGCACATGCATGGCATCCGCGTCGGCGGTGGAATGCACCGCCACAGTGGCAATGCCGAGTTCCTTCGCGGCGCGCAGGATGCGCAGGGCGATCTCGCCTCGATTGGCAATCAGGATCTTATCGAACATATCGCGCCTTACTCGATGACGAGGAGGGGTTCGCCGTATTCAACAGGTGTTCCGTCTTCGACAAAGATGGCCGTCACGGTGCCGGCGCGGGGCGCCACGATCTCGTTGAAGGTCTTCATGGCCTCGACGAGGAGAACCTTGTCGCCGGCCTGCACCTTGGAGCCGATCTCGACGAAGTTCTTCGCATCAGGGGAGGGTTTGCGGTAGGCGGTGCCGACCATGGGCGAGAGCACGGCGCCCGGGTTGGGCGCGCCCGCCTTCGTGGCAGCCTCGGCCGCAGCGGCCACGGATGGCGGCGGTGCCATGACCGGGGCGGGGGCGTGATGAGCGGCCGGAGCCGCTACCGGAACAGTGACGGCGGCGGTGACCATGCGCGCCACGCGGATGCGAAGGTCGCCCTTCTCCACTTCGATCTCGCTGAGATCCGTGTCGGCGATCAGGTTCGCCAGCTCGCGGACGAGATCAGGATCGAAAGGGTTTTCCTTGGCCATGGGGCTTACCTCTGCTTTTTTGAGGAATTAGTGCTGGGAGGGTTTCACCTGGCGGGCCCGCTCGGCCATCACCCGGTGAACCGCTTCCAGGCCGAGTAGGTAGCTCACGGGCCCGAAACCACAGATCACGCCGACGGAGACGGGCGCTATGAGCGAGCGATGGCGAAAGCCCTCGCGAGCATGAACGTTCGACAGATGGATCTCGACCGTCGGAGCGCCGCTGCCGGAAATGGCATCGCGGAGCGCGATCGAGGTGTGGGTGTAGGCGCCGGCATTGATGACGATGCCGGCTCCCTGAGCTCCTGCCTCCTGGATCCAGTCGACCAGATGTCCCTCATGGTTCGACTGGCGGAAGGTGACGGCCGCCCCAAGAGCCTCGGCCTTCTCGCGCACGAGCTTCTCGATGTCGGCAAGCGTGGTGCTGCCATAGATCTGAGGCTCCCTGCGGCCGAGCAGGTTGAGGTTGGGTCCGTTGAGGACGAAGACGGTGGTCATCGGATAAGGAGCGTTCCTTGAAGCCCCGTCAGGCGGAGCCGAAGCGCCCTCTTAGCCAAAAGGCGAGCAGGGGGAAAGGGGAAAACCTGGGCTTTCCCAAGCTTGGCGGGGGTTCCGGAAGGGCAGAGGGGGCAGTTCGGCCCGAAAAGCGGCGGCGTGTCAGCTTCCATTGTCATTCCGGGCTCGGTCTATAGCCACCCCGGAATGACAGTGGCGGTGAAACCCTAGCCGCAATTAGCCTTGCCACACTGGCGGACATTGTCCACGAGCTGCTTCAGGGGCTCCAGGCCGACCGCGCCGGGGATGACTGTCTCGCCGACGATGAAGGCCGGGGTTCCGGAGAGGCTCAGCTTGTCTCCGAGAGCCATGTTTTCCTGAAGGGCATTGCGGATCTCGGCGCTCTCCACGTCCTTCTGCAGGCGGGCCATGTCGATCCCCATCTCCTTGGCGACCGCCATGGCGCGCTCGCCGTTCACCCGGCCGCGGGTGTCCATGACCTTCACATGGTAGTCGAGGAGCTTCTGGCCCTGGAGCTGGTTCTTGACCGCGAGCGCCACCCGGCTTGCCTCGACGGAATCGGGCCCGAGGACCGGGAAGTCCTTCAGGACCACGCGGAGCTTGGGATCGCTCTTCATGAGGGTCTGAACGTCCGCCAGCGCCTTTTTGCAGTAGCCGCAGTTGTAGTCGAAGAACTCCACCAGGGTGACGTCACCCGACGGGTTGCCGACCACGTAGGAGTGCGAGGCGTTCAGGAGCGACTGTCTGGTTTCCTTCACGGCGCCGGCTTGAGCCACCTGCTGGGCTTCCCCCTGCCGCTTCTCGAGCTCGGCGATCACCTCGGTCAGGACCTCAGGGTTCTTCAGAAGGTAGTCCTTCACGATCTCGCCGATGGCCTGCTTCTGCTGGTCGGTGAAAACCACGCTCTGCGCCATCGCGGCGGGTGCCATGGCCAATGTGCCGAGCAGGGCCACAGCCCGGCCGATCTTGAGAAACGAAGAGCGCATTGAGGGTCCTTTGTGGAATTCTTGAGATAAGTCCGCACTTTAACGATGGTTCAAGTCGGACTTGAGACTTATCCGTTCTGTCGTGAGTTAGCGGCTTGACGAGCGCGGCGTCAAATCACGGCTGCGTATTCACACCTGTCTACAGCACCAGGTGTCATCCCCGGCGGCCGCAGGCCGGGAAGGGGATCCATAATGGTGCGTGTACCTATGGATTCCCTTCCCCTCCGCTGCGCTCCGGCCGGGAATGACACTGGAAAGCGCCTTGAGACCATCCGTCCAACGGGATACGAGCCTGTTTATGACCAAAGCATCCGCCGATCTCCACCAGCCCCTCATCGCGCGCCGCATGGACCGCGTCGCCTCCTTTCTCGCCATGGACGTGCTGAGCGCGGCCGCCGCCAAGGAGCGGCGGGGGGACAGCGTGATCCATATGGAGGTGGGCCAGCCGTCGGCACCGGCGCCGCGCGCCGCACGTGAGGCCGCGAAGGCGGCCCTCGACCTCGGCCGCATCGGCTATACGGAAGCGCTGGGCATGTCCGCCCTGCGCGAGCGCATCGCCCGGCATTACAAGGACACCTATGGGGTGAGCGTCGCGCCGGAGCGGGTGGTGGTCACCACCGGTTCCTCGGCCGGGTTCGTGCTGGCTTTCTTGAGCCTCTTCGATCCGGGCCAGCGGGTGGCGATCACGGCGCCGGGCTATCCTGCCTATCGCAACATCCTGGAGGCACTCGGTATCGAGCCGGTGACGATCCCGCTCGCCAAGGCGGACGGCTGGATCATGACCGCCGAGTCCATCGCCAGGGCTCATGCGGAGAAGCCCCTGCACGGCATCTTGGCTATGAGCCCGGCCAATCCCTCCGGCACCATGATCGGCCGCAAGGCGCTCGCCGAACTGGGCGAGACCTGCCGCCGCTTGGGGCTCTGGTTCGTGTCCGACGAGATCTATCACGGCCTCACCTACGGCGAGCCGACCTCGACGGCGCTCGCCTCGGACGACGACGCGGTGGTGATCAACTCGTTCTCCAAATATTACTGCATGACCGGCTGGCGCATCGGCTGGATCGTGGTGCCGGAGCGGCTGGTGCGCCCCATCGAGCGGCTGGCCCAGAACCTCTACATCTCGCCGCCCTATCTCTCGCAGGTGGCAGCGCTCGCCGCCTTCGACGCCATGGAGGAGCTGGAGGCCGTCAAGGCCGCTTACGCCCGCAACCGCGCCTATCTGCTGGAGGAACTGCCCAAGGTCGGCATTGCCGAAATGCACCCGGTGGACGGGGCCTTCTACATCTATGCCGACATCGCCCGCTTCACGAACGATTCCATCGGGTTCTCGAGGCGCATGCTGGAGGAGGCGGGCGTCGCTGCAACGCCCGGTCTCGACTTCGATCCCATCGAGGGCTCGCATTACCTGCGCCTGTCGTTCGCAGGCTCCGAGAACGACTGCCGCGAGACTGTGGCGCGGCTGAAGGCGTGGCTGAAGTAAAGATTTCCCGTCATCACCGGCCTTGTGCCGGTGATCTCGATCATGAGAGACGCAGCTTTCTTCGGATCGAGATGGCCGGGACAAGCCCGGCCATGACGTTTGAGATGATGTCCAAAAAGAAATGCCCGGCGTTGAGCCGGGCATTTTGTTTTTATCTTACGATCCGCTCAGGACAGACTTGGCCTTGGACCACCAGCCGGCGCGCTTGGGGCGCTCCGGGTCGGGTGGGGTCAGCACGACGGCGACCGGCTCAGGCTCCGGGATCACCGGTGCGGGAGCGGCAGGCTCCTCGGCGACGGGCTGTTGCGGGGCCATGATCCGCTCTTCCTGGGCTGCGGGCTTGGGAGCCTCGGCCACGGGCTGCGAATCTGCGGGAGAGGTCGCGTCGGAGGCCGGTGCGGCTTCCGCCTGGTCGGGGGCAAAGGAGCCTTCCTCCTGGGCGAACTCGCCATTCTCGTCCCGGCCGCGTCCACGACCGCCGCGGCGACCGCGACGGCGGCGGCGTCCCCCGCGGTCGTCCTCGGATTCGCCAGCCTCAGCCGATGCTGCCTCGGCTCCGGACGTCTGGGCTTCCGCCTCGTCCTCGCCGGCTTCGCCTTCAGATTCTTCGCCCTCGGCGCTCTCGTCGCCCTGGTCCGCTCCGGCAGAAACCTCGCGGTCGCGACCCCGACGGCGGCGACGGCGGCGGCGGCGACGGCGATCACCTTCGCTTTCGCTTTCGCCCTGCTCGCCGCGCTCTTCGCCGGCGGCCTGGGTCTCCTCGGCGGTGTCCTCTTCCGTCTCGACCTCATCCTCCTCGACAGGCTCGTCGACGGGGATGATGGCGTCGATCTGGATGCCGGTCGCGGCCGACTTGTGCTCCAGCTTGAGGGCCGGATCGCCGCGGTCGATGGCGTAGGTGGTGTGGCCCTGCAGGGTGTCGTCGGCCACGATGGAGATCGCGACGCCGAAGCGGCTTTCCAACTCGCGCAGGTGAATGCGCTTCTGGTTCAGGATGTAGAAGGCCGCTTCCATCCTGGTGCGGACCACGAGGTTGTAACTGGCGTTCTTGATGAGGGTTTCCTCGATCGAGCGCAGCACCTGCAGGGCGACGGACGGCGTCGAGCGCACGGAGCCGGTGCCGGCGCAGTGCGGGCAGGGGATCGAGGAGGATTCGAGCACGCCGGTGCGGATGCGCTGGCGCGACATCTCGAGCAGGCCGAAGGGCGAGATGCGGCCCACCTGGATGCGGGCGCGGTCGTTCTTCAGGCACTCGTTCAGCTTCTTCTCGACGGCGCGGTTGTTCCGCTTCTCCTCCATATCGATGAAGTCGATGACGATGAGGCCGGCGAGATCGCGCAGGCGCAGCTGGCGGGCGATTTCCTCGGAGGCTTCGAGGTTCGTGCGGAGCGCCGTGTCCTCGATGTTGTGCTCGCGGGTGGAGCGGCCGGAGTTCACGTCGATGGAGACGAGGGCTTCCGTCGGATTGATGACGAGATAGCCGCCCGACTTGAGCGTCACCACGTTCGAGAACATGGCATCGAGCTGGGCCTCGACCCCGAACTTGGCGAAGAGAGGCTGCGGATCGCGGTAGGGCTGGACCAGCTTCGAATGGCTCGGCATGAGCATCCGCATGAAGTCCTTGGCCTCGCGATAGCCGTCCTCGCCGGCGACCATCACGTCGTCGATGTCCTTGTTGTAGAGGTCGCGGATGGCGCGCTTGATCAGCGAGCCTTCCTCATAGACGAGGGCAGGGGCGGCGGACTTGAGGGTCAGCTCGCGCACGCTCTCCCACAGGCGCATCAGGTATTCGTAGTCGCGCTTGATCTCGGGCTTGGTGCGCGAGGCGCCGGCCGTGCGCAGGATGATGCCCATTCCTTCAGGCACCTCCAGCTCCTGGGCGATTTCCTTGAGGCGCTTGCGGTCGGCCGCATTGGTGATCTTGCGGGAAATGCCGCCGCCCCGGCCCGTGTTGGGCATGAGCACCGAGTAACGGCCTGCGAGCGACAGATAGGTGGTGAGAGCCGCGCCCTTGTTGCCGCGCTCTTCCTTGACGACCTGGACCAGGAGGATCTGGCGGCGCTTGATGACTTCCTGGATCTTGTACTGCTTGCGGGGCGTGCGCCGGCGCTGCGGAAGATCCTCGATGGCATCGTCGCCGCCGAGCTGCTCGACGATCTCGTGCTCCTCGACGTCGTCCTCGTCTTCGTCTTCTTCGTCCTCATCGTCGGACGATTCCCGATCGCCGTCGGTCGAACGGGCTTCGGCTTCGTCCGAGTCGTCCTCGTCCTGAGCGGAGGCGACATGCGCCGATGCCTCGACCGCTTCGACAGCGGCCCCTTCGGTGCCCTCGCTGGCTTCCGACGTGGCGCTCTCGGCCGATCCGGACGCGGAAGCGTCCAGCTGCGGGGTTTCACTCGTCTCGCCGGCTTCCGACTGATCGGAGGCCTCGCCCGCGTGCATCGCTTCTACGGCGCCGGCCTCGGCCTCGGTCGAGACAACGGTCTCGCTGTTGTCGGCGCGGCGCGGCGAGGAACGGCGGCGACGCCCGCCGCGGCTGCTGCGGCGCTCCTCCTCGTGCTCCTCCTCGCGCTGGGCTTCCGCCTCGGCTTCGAGCAGGGCCTGCCGGTCGGCGACCGGAATCTGGTAATAATCGGGATGGATTTCGCTGAAAGCCAGGAACCCGTGGCGGTTTCCGCCGTATTCCACAAAGGCCGCCTGGAGAGACGGTTCGACCCGGGTGACCTTGGCGAGATAGATATTCCCGCGCAGCTGCTTCCGGTTAGCGGACTCGAAGTCGAATTCTTCGACCTTCTGACCACGTACCACCACGACCCGGGTTTCTTCCGGGTGGGAGGCATCGATGAGCATCTTGTTTGCCATGTTGAACTCTCGACATGGCGATCGAGGGCAGGACCTGAGGCAGGGGCCGCATTGTGGGCGGTGAGGCACGCCGCAAGCGAAGGCGACGGGCTGAAATTGCGTTCGGAGTGCTGTCGATCGCCATCCTGCGCCGCGAAGGGGCGCATTCTGGGTTGAATTGGGCCGGCACAGGGCCGGAAAGGGTGGTGATGGGGCGTGCGCGAAGGGATACGCGCGATTCGAACGATGCAGAAACGAAGGTCATAGCTGACTTCGTGTGTGCAACCATTCGAGACGGCCCTTTCGTAGATATCGATGGGCCGGGTGAACCGGCCATCGGCGAGTGGCGACAGGCGTCGCCCTTTGATCCTGTCCGTAGCCTGTCGAGGGTGAGGCGGTCCCTGAAGGATCGGTCAACACAACCGTCTCCTCGGAGCCGCCGTCAGATTCGGCCATGCCGGACGGGATCAAGATCATTACAGATCGAATGGGGCATTTGGCAAGATGCTGTCTCACTGTGCCATGAATGCAACAGAGTCTCAGTAAACGGCCGCCGGGCGTGAGGTTCCGTTAACCAAACGCCCGCTATGAGTATAGGAAAGGACGCTCGAAACACAGCGATCAGCGATGCCTCTTTCCCTCTTCATACGCTTTGTCGGCGCTTGTCTCGTGGCGATTATCCTCGCTGCCGGGACGGGTCATGCCTGGGCGGCGGGAGAGGGCGCGAAGCCCGCGACCCCGATCATCGCCGCCGCCGCTGCGATCGAGCAGGATGGGGCAAAGACCCGGTTCAAGGTGACCCTGTCGAAGCCTGTGACGGCGCAAGTCTCCCTCATGGAGCGCCCGGACAGGCTGATCATCGACCTGCCGGAGGTGGCCTTCCATCTGCCGGCCGAGGCCGGACGCAGCAAGGAGGGGCTCATCGCCTCCTACCGCTACGGTCTTTTTGCTCCCGGACGCTCCCGCGTGGTGATGGACCTCGCGCAGCCGGCGGTCGTGTCGGGCTTGACCACTGCACCGGACGCGACCGGCGCCGCCACGATCCTGACCATTGAGCTCTCCCGGGTTGATCGGGAGGAGTTCCGCAAAACCGCATCGGGAAGCGCCGCACCAGTGAAGGAGGGTCCCGCACCCGTCGTGCACGCGACCAAGGATGCCCGTCCGGTGATCATGATCGATCCCGGCCATGGCGGCATCGATCCGGGTGCAGCGGCCGGCTCCGGAAGCGTGGCCGAGAAGGATCTGGTGCTCTCCTTTGCCCAGCGGCTGAAGAAGAAGCTCGAAGAGGGCGGTCGCTACAAGGTGCTCATGACCCGCGATCAGGACGTGTTCGTGTCCCTCGGAGACCGGGTGCGTGCCGCCCGCTCGGTCCAGGCCGATCTCTTCATCTCGATCCATGCGGATTCGATCTCGGGCGGGCAGGACGTGCGCGGGCTGACGGTCTATACCGGGTCCGAGCGGGCGTCGGACGCGGATTCCGCCCGGCTGGCGGATCGCGAAAACAAGGCCGATGCGGTGGCCGGCGTCGAATCGGGCGACATGCCGGACGACGTATCCGACATCCTGATGGACCTCACCCTTCGGGAGACCCGCGGCTTCTCCCACGGCTTCGCTTCCCGTCTCGTGGGCGAGTTCGATTCTGTGGCCCGACTCAACAAGAACCCCCACCGGCAGGCCCGCTTCCAAGTGCTGCGGGCGCACGACGTCCCGTCCGTTCTTGTCGAACTTGGCTACCTGTCGAGCCAAAAAGACTTAGATTTGTTGATGTCGGAGGAATGGCGGGCCAAGATGGTCTCGGCCATGTCGAATGCCGTGGACCGCTTTTTCGCGACCCGGCTCGCCCGGAGGGGCGCTGCCGCAGTTTTACCATAGAGTAGGTGTGGATACCCGTAGCGGGGGCGCGATTCATCGGCTAACGAGGGTCCGCTTTTTGAGATCTACATAAACGGGCGCCTGAAGGCGCCGTCATGGAACACCTTCGGATGCGCTTCGTCCTACGATTTTTCGGGTTCCTCTTCAGCGTTGGAGCGATCTTCTTCCTGATCGGCGCTGTCGGGCTCGCCTATGGATTCTGGTTCTATTCGAAGGATCTGCCGGATCACGCCCAGCTCGCGAACTACGAGCCGCCGGTGATGACCCGCATCCACGCGTCCGACGGCAGCCTGATCGCCGAATATGCCCGCGAGCGCCGGCTCTATGTGCCGATCGACTCCGTGCCCAAGCTTGTGATCGGGGCATTCCTGTCGGCCGAGGACAAGAACTTCTACAAGCACCCGGGCATCGACCCGGAAGGCTTGATGCGCGCCGTCGTGGTCAACCTTCGCTCGGGCGGATCGCGGGAGCAGGGCGCCTCCACGATCACCCAGCAGGTCGCCAAGAACTTCCTGGTCGGCAACGAGAAGAGCTATGAGCGCAAGATCCGCGAGGCACTGATCGCGCTACGCATGGAATCGACCTTCTCCAAGGAGAAGATCCTCGAGCTCTATCTCAACGAGATCTTCCTCGGCACCCTGACCCCGGGGCGCAATCTGCACGGCATCGCAGCAGCCGCCCTGGATTACTTCGGCAAGTCGATCCACGAGCTGACCATCGCCGAGTCCGCCTATATCGCAGCCCTGCCGAAGGGGCCGAACAACTACCACCCGTTCCGCCAGCGCAAGGCTGCCGTCGAGCGCCGGAACTGGGTGATCGAGCGCATGGCCGTCAACGGCTACATCTCCAAGGAGGCGGCGGATGCTGCCCAGAAGGAGCCGCTCAACGTCAAGCCGCGGAACGTGTCCCCCAACAGCATTGCCTCGGGCTATTTCGCCGAGGGCGTGCGCCGCGACATCGCCGAGCGCTATGGCGAGGAAACCCTCTATGAGGGTGGCCTGCTGATCCGCTCGACCCTCGACCCCAAGATGCAGGCCATGGCCCGCAAATCCCTTGTGGACGGTCTGGTGCGCTTCGACGAGGCGCGCGGCTGGCGCGGAGCTCAGCAGAAGATCGACCTGGCGGGCCGCGAATGGGGTCTCGCCCTGTCCGAGGTGCCGATTCTCGGCGACGTCCAGCCGTGGCGCCTCGCGGTCGTGCTGGAGGTTGCGCGCGGGCAGGCCAAGGTCGGCTTGCAGCCCAGGCGGGAGGCCTCGGGCCAGGTCGTGAAGGAGCGCGAAACCGGCATCGTGGGAGCCGACGGCGTGAGATGGACGCGCCGGCCCGTCGAGCGTGCCGTTTCCGTTGGTGACGTGGTCTATGTGGAGCCTCTGGCCGACAAGGAGGGACAGTTCCGTCTGCGCCAGATTCCCGAGATCTCAGGCGCCATCGTGGCCATGGACCCGAATACGGGCCGCGTCCACGCCATGGTGGGCGGCTTCTCCTACGACCAGAGCGAGTTCAACCGGGCCATCCAGGCCCTGCGCCAGCCGGGCTCGTCGTTCAAGCCGCTCGTCTACGCGACGGCCCTCGACAACGGCTATACGCCGTCATCCCAGATCATGGACGCACCCTTCGTGCTCGACATGGGGCCGGGCCAGGAGGCTTGGGCGCCCAAGAACTACGACGGCAAGGCGGGCGGCCTGCGCACCCTGCGCTATGGCATCGAGCATTCCAAGAACCTGATGACGGTCCGCCTCTCCAACGAGGTCGGCATGCCGGTGATCTCGGAATATTCCCGGCGTTTCGGCGTCTATGACGACATGCTGCCGCTGCTTTCCATGTCGTTGGGAGCCGGCGAGACCACCGTGATGCGCATGACGGCGGCCTACTCGATGTTCGTCAATGGCGGCCGCCGCATCAAGCCGACCCTGATCGACCAGATCCAGGACCGCAATGGCCGCACGATCTACCGTCACGACGACCGCAAATGCGCGAACTGCAATTCGGAGAAGTGGGACGGTGGCGCTGCGCCCAAGCTCACCGAAAACCGTGAGCAGGTGATCGACCCGCTCACGGCCTACCAGATGACCTCGATCCTGGAAGGTGTGGTCCAGCGCGGCACGGCCCAGACGGTCAAGGCCGTCGGCAAGCCGCTCGCGGGCAAGACCGGCACCACCAACGACGCCAAGGACGTGTGGTTCGTCGGCTTCTCGCCGGATCTCGCCGTGGGCGTGTTCCTGGGCTACGACCAGCCGAAGTCGCTGGGCAATGCAGCCACCGCCGGCCAGTATGCGGCGCCTGTGTTCCGCGACTTCATGCAGATGGCGCTCACGGACAAGCCAGCCACGCCGTTCCGCGTGCCGGCGGGCATCAAGCTCATCCGTGTCAACGCCTCGACCGGCACCCGCGCGGGCGGGGAGGGCGGCGGCACGATTCTCGAAGCCTTCAAGCCCGGACAGTCCCCGCCGGAATTCATCCCGCCGGAGCCTGAGGAGATCCCGCAGGCGGAATATGCGCCTCCTCCTCCCGGAGCGCCGCGGCAGGCCGGTGGTGTCGGACCCGGCGGATTGTACTGACGGGCGCTCGTCGCCATATCGATACCCATCCATATCAACAGAATCGCAAGCCCTCGAGCCAAGCCAGGCTGGAGGGCTTGCGCCGATAGGCTCAAAGTGCATTCCCCTTTGGGGCCGGATGCTCTAAGACGCCGTCATCACAGGCACGGACAGAACGAACGGAACAATGCGCGCCGAAATCCAACATCTCGTAGATGAGACCAAGCAGTCAGTCGGGCTGCTGAGGAGGCATCTTTGACTGGGACAATGCCCAGCGACGCCTCGCAGAACTGAACGCCCAAGCCGAAGGTCCCGACCTCTGGAACGATGCGGACGCCGCGCAGAAGATCATGCGTGAGCGCACCTCCCTGGAGGACCAGATCACCGCCATCAAGCGGATGGAGCAGGACCTCGAGGACGCCATCACTCTGATCGAGCTCGGCGAGGCCGAGGACGACGAGAGCACGATCAAGGAAGGCGAAGAGACCATTCGCGGCCTTCAGGCCGAGGCCGCCCGCCGTCAGGTGGAGACCCTGCTCTCCGGCGAGGCCGACGCCAACGACACCTATGTGGAGGTGCATTCGGGCGCCGGCGGCACGGAAAGCCAGGACTGGGCCAACATGCTCCAGCGCATGTATGCCCGTTGGGCCGAGCGCCGGAAGTACAAGGTCGAGCTTCTGGAAATCACCGACGGCGAAGAGGCCGGCATCAAGAGCGCCACGCTGCTGATCAAGGGCCACAACGCCTATGGCTGGCTGAAGACCGAGTCCGGGGTCCATCGCCTCGTGCGCATCTCGCCCTACGATTCCAACGCCCGCCGGCATACGAGCTTTGCCTCGGTGTGGGTCTATCCGGTGGTGGACGACCGCATCAACATCGAGATCAAGGAATCCGACTGCCGCATCGACACGTTCCGCTCATCGGGCGCGGGCGGCCAGCACGTGAACACCACCGACTCGGCCGTGCGCATCACGCATATTCCGAGCGGCATCGTGGTGGCCTGCCAGCAGGAGCGCTCCCAGCACAAGAACCGGGCCACCGCCTGGAACATGCTGCGCGCGCGTCTCTACGAGGCCGAGCTGAAGAAGCGCGAGGAGAAGGCCAGCGCCGAGGCCGCCGCCAAGACGGACATCGGCTGGGGTCACCAGATCCGCTCCTATGTGCTGCAGCCCTACCAGATGGTGAAGGACCTGCGCACGGGAACTCAGTCGACCGCTCCGCAGGACGTGCTCGACGGCGACCTCGACCCCTTCATGGAAGCCTCGCTCGCCCAGCGCGTTTATGGCGGCGACGCCGAAGTCGAGGACATCGACTAGGACGGCTTTTTCTGCGGTCGCAATTCTGTTGCTAGGATGCAGGACTGCGACCGCGGAACCGTTTCATGAGTTGAAACGAAAAGACCCACTCGATCGAGTGGGCCTTTGTCATCAATGGTCAGATCTATACGACGAAAAAGTCGTAGGATTTGATCGTCACCACTTGCGTGAATTGCGCGAAGCGCAAGGCGGCGTTGGGGCCGGAGCCGTCCGAGTCATAAGCGAGAGATCGCCCAGTGTAGTCGAAGAGGACCCTGTCATCCGCATCCTTCGCGGTCGATCCCTCCACGAACACCTCAAAGCGCAATGTGCCTTTGGTAAGGGTACTGAAGACGGTTGACGACAGGAGGATCTGATCCTCCCAGCTGCTGAAATCAGCAATCTGATCCACGTCGTCGACGCCGTTGAACCAAGTGTCGAAACCAAACTGATCGCTGCCCGCGCCGCCGCTCAGGATGTCGCTCCCTGCGCCTCCATAGAGCGTATCATTCTCGAAGCCGCCATCCAGGTTGTCGGCGCCGTCGCCTCCCTGCAGGATGTCGTTGCCATCTCCACCGCTCAAGATGTCGTTGTCGATGTCTCCGTTCAGAGTGTCATCGTCATCCCCGCCGTCCAGATTGTCGCTGCCTGCGCCGCCCTGCAGGGTATCGTTGTCGTCGTCACCCTTCAGGACATCGTTGCCGGAGTCGCCGTATAGGATGTCATCGCCATACCCGCCGCCGAGGTTGTCATCGCCCGTAGCGCCCTGCAGCAGGTCGTCGCCGAGACCGCCTCTCAGGACATCGTTGCCGGAATTGCCGAACAGCATGTCCTCGTCATCCCCGCCGCTCAGGACGTCATTGCCAGTTCCACCGTAGAGGCTATCGTCGCCGGCAAAGCCGTAGAGCTTGTCGTTGCCGCTGACGCTCTTGATGATGTCCTTGGCGTTGACGCCATAGATGATGTCGGCCTTGCTCTTGCCGGTCTGGGACAGCGTCTCCTTGGTCTTGTTCCAGTACCATTTCGCAACCTGTTTCCCATCCTGCGATGGATCCCCGTAGAGGGCGCGAATGGCTTCGATGTCCAAAGCTCCCAGCCCGACGGGCCCCATATCGACGTCGCCGCCCGTGTAGCTCATGACCGTGTGCTTGACGTTGTCGAGGTCCGAGCTCAGCAGCTTCTTGTTGTGAGCCATCTTATGGAAGGGATGCTTGAGACCCAAGGCGTGGCCCATCTCGTGAAGCAGGACGTAGAGCATGAAATTCGGGTTACGGGTGATCTCCGAGCGGCTCAGGGTGTTCAGGTAAACATTCCCTCCGCTTTCATCCCGCGCCTGGTCCGTCCATCCATCGACGCTATCGCGGGCAAGTTCCGGGAACTCCGCCCAGGCGGTGACCGTGTACCAGTTCCAAGCCCACTGAAACTTCAGCTCGGCATCGCCTTTCTTGACCTCAAGGAACCGGATGCCGCTGGCATCGCCCCACATCTTCAAGGCCTTCTGCGCCATGGCTTTCTCGGCGCTGCCGAACTTCGACGCCCCCTCGGACACAGCATTGAAGGAATAGGTAAGGAAGACAGGCCGCTTGGCGGTCTTCAAGGAAGAGTAAGCATTCCAGCTTTGGCCGGAGAGAATGGCTGTGTAGCTCGACATCGGGGATCACTGCGTAGGAGGGATAGGCGGACGGCAGACCTTAGGAATATTTGATGCATGGCCGCAATGAGCCATCCTGTCGCTAACCCAGAGCTTGGGCGGCCTTGAGCACCTCCTCCGCATGGCCCGGCACCTTCACCTTGGACCAAACCTGAGCAATGACGCCGTTCCGGTCGATCAGCACCGTGGTGCGCTCGACGCCCATGTACTTGCGGCCATACATGCTTTTTTCCGCCCAGACGCCGTAGGCCTGCAGCATGGCCGTGGCCTCGTCCGAAGCCAGGGTGAAATCCAGGCCGTATTTGGCGCGGAACTTGTCGTGGCTCTTCAGGCTGTCGGGCGACACTCCCACGATTTCCGTGTCGGCTGCTGTGAATTCGGCTTTCAGCGCCTGGAAATTCTGTGCCTCCAGGGTGCAGCCGCTGGTGTCGTCCTTGGGGTAGAAGTAGAGCACGATCTTTCGGCCCTTCAGTCCGTCGAGGCTGATCTCCCGACCATCTGTCGCAGGCAGGGAGAAGTCCGGAGCCCTGGTTCCGATGCTAAGGGTCATGAAACGCCTTCCTTTCGGCGGAATGTACTGTTTGGAAACCTCTGGTGTGCACGACTGATGGGGAAACAGTCGCGGGATGCTCCCGAGGCGGTTAAGGTCACACCTCTTGATTCCCTGAATGGCGCCCATGCGCAAGAACCGGATTGCCAAACGTCACAAGAATGAAGCTGCCCCTGCGTAACACGTTGTCCCGGCGAGACCCGGTCAAGCGAAGCCTCCTACGGCGCGTGTTGCGTGGCACTCTCTATGTGAAGCTTGGGCTGATCGTGTTCCTGGCCGCCGCCTTCGGGCTGCTCTACCTGCGCCTGTCGGCTGCTCCCATGAGCTTCGGCCGTCTGCCCGAGCGGGTCGCAGAGGCGCTGGCGTCCCGCATCGGGCCTGGCTGGAGGGTGACCCTGCGCAATACGGCGATCGAGCTGCATGACGGCTCGCCGGCGTTGCGCGCGAACGGCCTCGACATCCGCGCTCCCGGCGGCGAGCTCGTGCTCCGAGCCCCTTATGCCATCCTGAGCGCGGACATGACTTCGCTCCTGACGGCCAATCTCCAACCCAAGGCCATCGAGGTTCGCGATCTCCAGTTGCGGATCCGGGTGAACCGGGACGGCTCGCTCTCCTTCTCGCCCGTACAGGGGGCTGAGGGAGAGGCAGCCCAGCCCAGCGCTGCCGTGCCGGAACCCTCCAAGGAGGCGGCTGCGTCGATGGCCCGCGACGTGAACGGGCCTTCGCCGGTCTCCGGGGCTGTTGGATCTCTGCTCGAACTCATCGTCGGTCCCGGCAGCGTCCTGAACTCGCTCAACCAGGCCCAGCTGACCAACGCGCGTCTGGTCTTCATCGATGCGGACGGGCGCGAGCGGGCGAGGTTTCAGCGCGTCGACGCCGTTTTCGACTGGACCGAGAACGGCGGCCGCCAGTTCGCCGCCACCGTGGAGGGGCCACAGGGGCCTTGGCGGCTGAACGGCAACGCGACGGCGGAAGCCAAGGATGCCTACCGGGCCAGCATCGTGGCCGAGCGGGCGCCCATTACGGACATTCTCCTGCTCGCCGGCGCCTCCGAGCTTCCGGCGACCACGGATCTCGAGTTCTCGGGCCGCTTTGACTTAGGCTTTGCGGAAGGCCGTGTGACGGAGCTGAAGACGCAGCTTGAGAGCAGCCCCGGCACGATCCAGATCCAGGATCCGGACACATCCCCATTCCCGGTCGAGAAGGCCGTCATCGAGGCGCATTGGAACGAGGCGGCAAAAGCGCTTGAGCTTCAACGCATCGAGGCGAAAGGCGGAGACACGAATCTGCGCCTCCAGGGCCGCATGCTAGCACCGAACGGTAACAATCCCTGGCGCCTGAGCCTGAACGGCCGCGATATCGCCTGGTCGGGGGCAGCTGCCGGCGACCGGCCCCTCCGGGTCAGCGAGTTTGCGGCCGACCTTTCCGGGCATGATGGCGTCAGGATCGACGGCATCATGCTCAAGGGCCCGGAGCTTTCCGCCCGCATCAGCGGCCTCCTGGCGGCCACCGCCGACCCGAAGGGGCTTAGGCTTGATGTCCGCGCCGAGAAAACCGAGATCCGCTCCGCCCTGCGGCTGTGGCCGGAAGCCGTAGCCCCACCAGTCCGGCGGTACCTGGTCTCCCATTTGAAGGCCGGGATGCTCGAGGCCATCGATCTCAAGGTCGCGATGACCGGCGCCGACATCGAGAAGGCGCTGAACGGCGGCCCAACGCCCGACGAGTCCCTGAAGATCGACTTTGCCGTCTCCAATGGCACCTTGCAGGTCGATGAAGGCATCCCGCCGATCTCCGGCATGAATGCGACGGGCCAGGTCACCGGAATGAAGGTGCTCGTTCGCGCACCGACCGGGCTCGTTCAGATGGCGAACAACCGATCCCTGTCGGCCTCGGAAGGCGCCTTCGTCCTGGACAATTACTGGGACGACAACGGGGTGGCGCGCATCGACTTTCGCCTTATGGGCGGCGCCGACGGCCTCGGGGCGCTGCTGCTCGAGCCGCGGATCAAGGAGATCGCAGGCTTCAACATCGATCCGGCCACCATGAAGGGCAGGACGGATCTGCGGGTCGGCATCGGCCTGCCGATCAACGACATTCCCCAATTCGTCGACCTGCCGCTGAAGGTTGGCGGAATGGTCAGCGACTTCGGCGTCGACGGCTTCTTCGGGAAGGATCGCCTTGAGAATGCGGACCTGACCATCGCGTACGACCGCGGTGATCTGTCAGTGAAAGGCAGCGGCAAGCTCGCCGGAAGCACGGCCGCCATCGATCTCCAGAAGAGCCGGCAGGGCGGGCAGGCGAGCGTGGCCTTCTCCCTCGACGAGGCCGCGCGCAGCAGGCGCGGGCTCTCCTTCGGCTCGCAGCTCACCGGCACCGTCGGCCTCAAGGCGAGCCTACCGTTGGGCGCGAACGCGCCGTCGGTCATCAACGTCGAGGCGGACCTCGCCAGGGCCGGTGTCGACCAGCTCGTGCCGGGTTGGGTGAAGCCCGCTGGCAGGCCGGGCAAGCTCACCTTCACCATGGTGGATGGGCCGACGAACGAGATCCGCGATCTGCAGCTCGACAGCGGCAACGTCCAGCTGCGGGGCCATGCCACGCTCACCAACGAGGGCGGCCTGGACAAGGCTGAGCTTTCGACGTTCAAGCTTTCGCCGGGCGACGATATGCGCGCTCAAATCGAGCGGTCCAACGGGGTCTACAAGGTCACGATCCGGGGAAATGTGGGCGATGCGCGGCCTTTCGTGAAAGGCGGAGGAACGGCGCCGCCAGGCGGCCGCAGCGCTGCTGCCCAAAAGGACACCAAGGATTTCGACCTTGATCTCAACCTCAACATCCTGACCGGCTTCAACGAGGAGGCGATCACGAACGCCACCGTGAAGGCATCCATGCGCAAGGATAGCCTGCGCCAGCTCGACCTGAAGGGACGGCTTGGGGCAACCGACATCCTCGGCCGCACCATCCCGCAAGCCGGGGGCGGCCCGGTGGTGATCATCCAGGCGGAGGATGCGGGCGCGCTCCTGCGGTTCACGGACATCTACAAGCGCATGTCGCGCGGCAATCTCATCCTGCAGCTCTCCACGGGAGACGAGCCGCAGGCCGGGCATGTGATCATGCACTCCTTCGCGCTGGTCAACGAACCGGCCCTGCGCCGCATCATTCCGACCCAGACCCAGGTGGTCGCCGGGCGCGATCAGGCCGGCAAGCCGCAGCTGGTTCGCGTGGACGTGAACGAGATCCAGTTCACGAAGGCGCGGCTTGAATTCACGCGTTCGTCAGGGCGCCTGGATTTCAAGGATGCGGCCATCTGGGGCAACCAGATCGGATTTACCCTCGGCGGATTCATCGACTATGCCCGCGACCGTCTCGACGTGTCGGGAACCTTCGTGCCGGCCTATGGGCTCAACAACGTTTTCGCCCAGGTGCCGCTGTTCGGGCCGTTGCTGGGCGGCGGCCAGAACGAGGGGCTGTTCGCCGTCAATTTCCGCCTGAACGGGCAGGCGAGCGCACCGTCCCTGTTGGTCAATCCGCTCTCGGCCGTGGCGCCGGGCTTCCTGCGCAAGCTCTTCGGCGTGGGAGCCGAGCAGGCGCCGCAGACCGGATCGCTGCCGACGACCTCTGAGCGCTAGACCGCCTACACCGCGCGCAGCAGCACGTGCTTCTTCTTGCCGAAAGACAGCTTGATCACGCCCTCGGCCGTCACGTCCGAGAGGCTCAACGTCCCCCGCTCGTCCGACACGGCCTGATCGTTCACCCTGAGGCCGCCGCTCTTGATCTGCCGACGCGCCTCGCTCGATGAGGGCACCAGCTTGGCGTAGTCGGGCCCGAAAGCCGCCAACACGCCAAGCCCGCCTTCAAGCACATTGGACGGAATCTCGATGGTTGGCAGGCTCTCCGCCAGCGCCCCTTGCTCGAAGGTCATGCGGGCGGTCTCGGCGGCCAGCTCCGCTGCCTCGCGGCCATGGAGGAGGGCGGTTGCTTCCGTTGCGAGAACCTTCTTCGCCTCGTTGATGTCGGCGCCCTGGAGCGCCTCGAGCCGTGCGATCTCATTCATCGGCAGGATCGTGAAGAGCTTCAGGAAGCGGGCCACATCCCCATCTTCGGTGTTGCGCCAGAACTGCCAGTAATCATACGGGCTCAACATGTCGGCGTTGAGCCAAACGGCGCCGGAGGCGGTCTTGCCCATCTTGGCGCCGGAGGCTGTGGTCAGCAGGGGGCAGGTGACGGCGTAGAGCTGCGGCGTGCCAAGGCGGCGGCCGAGATCGATGCCGTTGACGATGTTGCCCCACTGGTCCGAGCCGCCCATCTGCAGGATGCAGCCATAGCGCTTGTTGAGCTCCGCGAAATCGTAGGCCTGGAGGATCATGTAGTTGAATTCCAGGAACGACAGCTCGTGCTCCCGGTCGAGGCGCAGCTTCACGCTGTCGAAGGACAGCATGCGGTTGACCGAGAAATGCCGGCCCACGTCGCGCAGGAATTCGATGTAGTTGAGCTTGGTCAGCCACTCGGCATTGTCGACCATGATGGCGTCGGTCTTGGCCTCGCCGAACGAGATGAAGCGCGAAAAGACCGTCTTGATGCTGTCCTTGTTGGCCTCGATCTGCTCCACGGTGAGGAGCTTGCGGCTCTCGTCCTTGCCCGAAGGATCGCCCACCCGGGTCGTGCCGCCGCCCATGAGGGTGATGGGCTTTCCTGCGCCAGTCTTCTGCAGCCAGTGCAGCATCATGATCGAGAGCAGGTGCCCCACATGGAGCGACGGGCCGGTGCAGTCGTAGCCCACATAGGTGGTCAGCCTGTTCTCCAGAGCCGCGGCATCCACGCCCTCGAAATCGGAGGTCTGGTGAATGAAGCCCCGCTCGGTGAGCACCTTCAGGAAGTCGGACTTTGGCGCGTTCATATCTCTACTCCGGCATGCCGGGACATTCGGCTCAGGTCAGCCATTGCTGCCCAATGTGCAGCTCCAAGGCCCAGGTTTCAGTTGGATTGCTGGGCATTAACAGCTTAATCGGCAATTTTCACGGATTTTTCTAATTTTTTTGCTCAATCTAAGGGACGATAGGACAATATTCAGTTGGAATAATCGTGAGCTTGGCAATTATAATTTAATGTTATACAATAACCGAAAGCGAATTTTAGGAGCTGCTTATGTGCATGAGTTGTGCAATGTCGGGACAGTCGGCCTCTTGGGGGGTCTTCGGTCATGATCTGAGCAGTCCCCGTGGTTGGTCTGCCAATAGTGTTGGCTATAACCCTTCGCCGTCCAAATCAGTCATTGGGTACTACACGGAGCTGGTTGCAGAGTATCAGCCGGATAGCTGGCATACTTCGAACATGCTGTCCTTGGTCTCTGGGGATAAATGGAACAAGTCGAATGTCACCTTTAGCTTCCCGGATACGCGTTCAGACTACGGACTAATCTATCCAGATGCTTCTGGTTTCCGCGCGGTAACATTTGATCAGCAGCAGGCTGTTCGCTACATTCTTGAGGGCAGTAGCCCATTCGCCGGCGGTCCCAAGATGTCTCTTGGCTCCGTGGAATCGCTGACGAACCTATCCTTCTCATATGCGGGCCAGAACGACGCCAATATCCGTGTCGGACGTTCCGACATCGATGCGGGGGGGCGCGGATATTACCCCAATGTGCCTGTGTATGGCGGCGATGTTTGGCTCAAGAACAAGTATACTAACGCGGATGTTGGTTCTTACGGCTACAAGCTCCTGCTTCATGAGCTGGGGCATGCACTCGGTCTCAAGCATGCTCATGAAGGCAAGGACTGGTATGCTGGGGTGATCGACAGGCCGATCAGCGCGGATCGCGACTCGATCGAGTTCACAGTCATGACCTACCGGTCTTATGTGGGTGGACCGGCCAGCAACTACTCTTTCGAGACATACGGCGCGCCGCAGACATTCATGATGTATGACATTGCAGCGCTGCAATACCTATATGGCGCTGACTTTACGACGAACAGCGGCAACACCGTCTATCGTTGGACACCAACGACGGGCGAGACTTTCGTTAACGGCGTCGGGCAGGGCAATCCGGGCAACGGTATGTGGGGCTCGAACAGGATCTTCCTTACGATCTGGGATGGTGGCGGCAACGATACTTACGATCTCTCGAGTTACGGCTCGGAACTGAAGATTGATCTCGCGCCAGGAGGATGGTCCAAGCTTTCTTTCGGCCAAACTGCTGATCTCGGGAACGGAAACAAAGCTCGCGGCAACGTCTTCAATGCTCTCCAGTATAGAGGTGACAGCCGATCTCTGATCGAGAACGCTTATGGCGGCTCAGGGAATGACGAGATCCGCGGGAATCAGGCGAGCAACGAACTCAGAGGCAACGGCGGAAACGACGTGCTTGAGGGACGCGGCGGGATGGATACGCTGCATGGCGGTGAGGGCACCGATTACGCGGTGTACTGGAACGCCTCCTCGGCAGTGTTCGTCAGCCTGGCAAATACCTGGCGCAACACCGGCGATGCATCGGGCGACAGCTACATCTCCATCGAAGGTCTGCAAGGCTCCGATCATGCTGACACTCTGGAGGGCAACGACTCCGGAAACGACCTGCATGGGCGCTCGGGCAACGACAGGCTCTATGGTCTGGACGGACGCGACTTCCTCAGCGGCGGGGCTGGCGACGATCGGCTCTACGGCGGAGCCGGCGCAGACTGGCTGCATGGAGGAGCCGGTTTTGACATCGTGGAATACAGCGGCGCCACCTCCGGCGTGGTGGTTGATCGTCAGGCAATGGGGCGCAACACGGGCGACGCCGCCGGCGACGAATATCAGGACAATATCGAGGGTGTAGGCGGCACCGGCTACACCGATAAGCTGTATGACGACGACGGCGCGCACGAACTCTATGGGCTCGGCGGCAATGACGAACTCTGGGGCCGGGGCGGCAACGACTACCTGGAAGGCGGAGCGGGCGATGACCTGCTGGTCGGTGGCATAGGCGCCGACATCCTCAACGGTGGCGATGGCTACGACATTGCCAGCTACTTAAATGCCACCTCTGCCGTGCAGGCGTCCCTAGAACGGCCTTGGGACAACGGCGGTGAGGCTTATGGCGACACGTTCGTGTCGATCGAGGGCCTGAGCGGGTCGAACTACGTCGACTGGCTCACCGGCAACGCTTGGAACAACACGCTCTCTGGCTATGGCGGTAACGACGAGCTGTTTGGCGGTGGTGGAGCCGATGCGCTCTATGGCGGCGAAGGCGGAGATGGGCTCTATGGCGGACTCGGCGCCGACGTCCTCGATGGCGGAGCAGGACACGACTTTGCCTGCTACGACCGCGCCACGTCAGGAGTGGAAGCCAATCTCTCGGAGAGCTGGCGCAACAAGGGCGAGGCTGCCGGCGATAGGTATGTGTCGATCGAGGGGATCGGCGGCTCGGCCTATGCGGATGCGCTGGGCGGCAATGAGGTCTACAACGAGCTGTTCGGTCATGGCGGCAATGACGAGCTATGGGGCTTTGGAAACGGTGACTGGCTGGTCGGCGGCGACGGTCATGACCTGCTGATCGGTGGAGCCGGCTCCGACTGGCTGACTGGCGGCAATGGCTCGGACATCTTCCGCTTCGACAGCGCACTGGGTGCCGGCAACGTGGATAGTGTCAACGACTTCACCGTGGGCTCGGACGTCTTGCAGCTCACGCGCAACACGTTCACGGCGTTTGCCAACCAGGGCTCGGTCAACTCTTGGCAGTTCACCTATGGTACTGCCGCAACCAATGCATCGCCTGGTGTACAACAGCGGCACTGGCGACCTGTTCTACGATGCGGACGGAGCCGGCGGTGCAGCCCAGGTGCAGTTTGCCACGCTCGGCAAAGGCCTGGCCCTCTCCGCCTCCAGCTTCGCCCTGCTCTGGCTGTAAGCACCAGACAAACGGACAAACTATCGACAAGCATAAGGCCGGTGCCACGAGCGCCGGCCTTTTGCTATTGGGAGCTTTGAAAGAGAAAGCCGCTCAGGCGGCTTCCTCGGCATTGCCCAGGCGCTTGTCGAGGTACTCGTCGACGGACACCATCAGCTCGTCGACACGGCCGTCGAAGAAGTGGTTGGCGCCGTCGATGACGGCGTGTTCGAGCTTCACGCCCTTCTGGGTCTTCACCTTCTCGATGACGCTGATCACATCCTTGACCGGCGCGACACGGTCTTCCGAACCGTGCACGAAAAGGCCGGAGGACGGGCAGGGGGCGAGGAACGAGAAGTCGTAGCGGTTCGCCATGGCGGCAATCGAGATGAAGCCTTCGATCTCCGGGCGGCGCATGAGGAGCTGCATGCCGATCCAGGCGCCGAAGGACACGCCGGCGATCCAGCAGGCGCGGGCGTCCGGGTTCATGGCCTGGGCCCAGTCGAGGGCGGCGGCCGCATCGGAAAGTTCGCCCTGACCATGGTCGAAGGCGCCCTGGCTGCGGCCGACGCCGCGGAAGTTGAACCGCAGCACCGAGAAGCCGCGCTTCGCGAAGTCGTAGTACAGGTTGTAGACGATCTGGTTGTTCATCGTCCCGCCGAACTGCGGGTGCGGGTGCAGGATGATGGCGATGGGAGCGCCCTTTTCCTTGGCGGGCTGATAGCGCCCCTCGATGCGACCGGCAGGACCCGTAAAGATGACTTCAGGCATGAACGCGAACCTCTTGCTCACCCCTCCATCGGGAGAGGGAAAACCCATGACAGCCTTGACTCCAGGCCGGGGTTCCTCATAAAAGAACCCTTAGAATTATTCTAAATTGTTCCAATGTTTCATTTCATCCGGGCAGCATAGTCCAGCGGATGAGACATCGGACAGATGTGGTTGCGGTGCTTTAGCACGGCAACCTGGGTCGATTGCAAGAATTTCCTGAGGCTCACGGCAGCTATGGCGGCAGGCCAGCGCACATATCTCGACCATAATGCGACCTCGCCCTTGCGGCCCGAGGTTGCCGAGGTTGTGCTGCGCGCCCTCCAGCTTCCCGGAAATGCCTCCTCGGTCCATGCCGAGGGCCGTGCCGCCCGGGCCGAGATCGAGCGGGCACGCGAGCAGGTGGCCCGCCTCGTGGGTGGGCGGACCAAGAATGTCATCTTCACCAGCGGGGGCACCGAGGCCGCCAATCTCGTTCTGACGTCGGGCTTCCGCCGCCTCGGTCAGCCGGGATGCACCCGGCTCTTGCTGGGTGCTGCCGAGCACCCATGCGTACTCAACGGACACCGATTCTCCCCGGACGCTGTCGAGATCATCCCCGTCGATGCCAACGGAGTCCTTGATCTGGCTTGGCTCGAAGTTCGCCTCCGTGAGGTTGGCGAAGAACACGTTCTGGTCTCTGTTCAGCTTGCGAACAACGAGACTGGCGTGCTCCAACCCGTGGCCGAGGTGGCCCGTCTCGTTCATGAGCATGGCGGGTTGGTCCACACCGACGCGGTTCAGGCCGCCGGCAAGATCCCGGTCGACATGGCCGAACTCGGGGTCGATGTGCTCACCCTTTCGGCTCACAAGATCGGTGGGACTAAGGGCATCGGCGCCGTGGTTCTTGCCTCCGACCAGTTCGAGATCGCCGATCGCCTGATCCGAGGCGGCGGGCAGGAGAAGGGCTTTCGGGCCGGCACGGAGAACGTGGCGGCCATCTCGGGCTTCGGCGCTGCCGCCGAGATCGCCTCAAGCATCCTTGAGCAGGAGGCTGAACGGCTTAAGGCTCTACGGGATGAGGCCGAGACGCTGGTCCGCCGCATTGCGCCGGATGCGGTTGTTGTGGGCGCGCAAGCTGAGCGGTTGCCTAATACCTTCGCCTTTGCCATACCCGGCCTCAAGGCCGAGACGGCATTGATCGCCTTCGATCTGGTGGGGGTGGCCCTGTCCTCCGGTTCGGCCTGCTCGTCCGGAAAGGTCAAGCGGTCGCATGTGCTCGACGCCATGGGCGTGGAGCCGGCCCTCGCTGAGGGTGTTTTGCGCGTGAGTTTGGGGTGGTCGACCACGAAAGAGGACGTAATCCGTTTTGCGGAGGCGTGCGAAAGGGTGGTCGGCACCTTATATAAGCGGAAGGCGAGCGCGGCCTGAACGGCCTCGCTTTTGCATTCCATGTCATCAACCCGCGGCCCTTGAAGCCGTGAGCGGTGGGAGAGACAGATGCCTGCAGTGCAGGAAACAATCGATCAGGTCCGTCTGATCGACGTCGACCAATACAAGTACGGCTTCGAGACCGAAGTCGAAATGGAAAAGTCCCCGAGGGGCCTCTCCGAGGACGTGATCCGCTTCATCTCGGCCAAGAAGGGCGAGCCCGAGTGGATGCTCCAGTGGCGCCTCGACGCCTATAAGCGCTGGCTCACTATGAAGGAGCCGAACTGGGCGCGCGTGTCCTACGACAAGATCGACTACAACGACATCTATTACTATGCCGCGCCGAAGAAGAACCCGGCGCCCAAGTCCCTGGACGAGGTCGATCCTGAGATTCTCAAGACCTACGAGAAGCTCGGCATTCCGCTGCGCGAGCAGGAGATCCTGGCCGGCGTCGAGCCGCAGCGCCGGGTCGCCGTGGACGCGGTGTTCGATTCCGTGTCGGTTGCCACGACCTTCAAGGAAGAACTCGCCAGGGCCGGCGTGATCTTCATGCCGATTTCCGAGGCCATTCGGGAATACCCGGATCTCGTGAAGCAGTATCTCGGCTCGGTCGTGCCGGTGACGGACAACTTCTTCGCCACCCTCAACTCGGCCGTGTTCACGGACGGCTCGTTCGTCTACATCCCGCCGGGCGTGCGCTGCCCGATGGAGCTGTCCACCTACTTCCGCATCAACGAGAAGAACACGGGCCAGTTCGAACGTACCCTGATCATCGCCGACAAGGGCTCCTACGTGTCGTATCTCGAGGGCTGCACGGCCCCGAAGCGCGATGAGAACCAGCTTCACGCCGCCGTGGTCGAGCTGGTGGCTCTTGACGATGCCGAGATCAAGTATTCCACCGTGCAGAACTGGTATCCGGGCGACGCGGAAGGCCGTGGCGGCATCTACAACTTCGTGACCAAGCGCGGCGATTGCCGGGGCAAGAACTCGGTCATCACCTGGACCCAGGTCGAGACGGGCTCCGCCATCACCTGGAAGTACCCGTCCTGCATTCTGCGCGGCGACAACTCCCGCGGCGAGTTCTACTCGATTGCGGTGTCGAACGGCATGCAGCAGGTCGATTCCGGCACCAAGATGATCCATCTGGGCAAAAACACCACGAGCCGGATCATCTCGAAGGGCATCGCGGCTGGCCGCTCGGAGAACACCTATCGCGGCTTGGTTTCGGCCCACCGCAAGGCCACCGGCGCGCGCAACTTCACCAACTGCGACTCGCTGCTCATCGGCAACCAGTGCGGCGCGCACACGGTGCCGTACATCGAGTCGAAGAACGCCACCGCCGTGTTCGAGCACGAGGCGACCACATCGAAGATCTCCGAAGATCAGATGTTCTACTGCCAGCAGCGCGGCCTTTCGGCAGAGGAGGCGACGGCGCTGATCGTGAACGGCTTCGTGAAGGATGTGCTGCAACACCTTCCGATGGAGTTCGCGGTCGAGGCGCAGAAGCTGATCTCGATCTCGCTCGAAGGCTCGGTCGGTTAACGAACAAGCGTCATCCCGGCCAAGCGCAGCGCGAGCCGGGATCGCGAAAACCAGTTCAACTCG
The DNA here is from genome assembly GCF_014699075.1 of Microvirga sp. GTDB lineage: Bacteria > Pseudomonadota > Alphaproteobacteria > Rhizobiales > Beijerinckiaceae > Microvirga. Next base: position 251,732 of record NZ_JACXAB010000004.1, read on the forward strand.
GATAACGATCCTGGATCGGCCTTCAGCCGTCCGGGATGACGTGAATGGAATTCAACAATGCTCGAAATCAAGAACCTGGTTGTCCAGATCGAGGACAAGCGCATTCTCAACGGCCTCAACCTCACCGTGAACAAGGGCGAGGTCGCCGCCATCATGGGGCCGAACGGCTCCGGCAAGTCGACCCTGTCCTATGTGATCGCCGGGAAGGAGGACTACGAGGTCCTCGATGGCGAGATCCTGCTCAACGGCGAGAACGTGCTGGAGATGGAACCTGACCAGCGCGCCGCCGCTGGCGTGTTCCTGGCGTTCCAGTACCCGCTGGAAATCCCCGGCGTCGCCTCCATGACCTTCCTGAAGGCCACCCTCAACGCCCAGCGCAAGGCACGCGGCGAGGCGGAACTGACCACGCCGGATTTCATCAAGCGCGTGAACGCGGCTGCCACCCAGCTCGAGATCCCCAAGGACATGCTCAAGCGCGCCCTCAATGTCGGCTTCTCCGGCGGTGAGAAGAAGCGCATGGAGATCCTGCAGATGGCGCTGCTCCAGCCGTCCTTCTGCATCCTGGACGAGACCGATTCCGGCCTCGACATCGACGCGCTGCGCATCGTGTCCGAGGGCGTGAACGCGCTCCGCTCAGACGACCGCGCCTTCCTGGTCATCACCCACTACCAGCGCCTGCTCAACCACATCGTGCCCGACACCGTGCACGTCATGTCGGCCGGCCGCATCGTGAAGACGGGCGGCAAGGAATTAGCGCTGGAACTCGAGGCCAACGGCTACGCCGATTACCGGGAAACTGAGGCTGCTTGATATGGCTGACGTCACCCTCATGAAGACGCCGGCGGAAACCGCGCTGGCGCAGGCTTTCGAGAGCGCCAAGACCCTGTTGCCGGGCAATGTGGAATCGCGCGCTCAGGCCTTCGAGCTCTTCACCCAGCGTGGCCTCCCGCACCGCCGGGTGGAGGAGTTCAAGTACACCGACCTGCGCGCCTTCCTGCGCGAGATTGCGCCTTTCGCTTCGGCTCCCTCGGCTGACGAGGCCAAGGCCGCTCTGGCAAACGCAAAGGCGCTCGCCGGTGCTGAGGCGCTGCAGGTGCCGTTCGTGAACGGACATCTCGTGCGCGAGGCGGTGGACTTCCACAATCTCCCTGAGAACGTGGAAATCGTCCCCCTGACCGAGGCGCTCGCCGACAATCATGATTGGCTCGCCAAGCTCAGCCCCGTGAAATGGGCGAGCGAGAATCCGGTCTACCAGCTCAACACGTCCTTCATGGCCGACGGGGTGATGATCCGGATCGCCGGACCGGTCGAAACGCCGGTTCACCTGCGCTTCGTCACCTCTGCAACTTCGGCCGTCGCCACGGCAACGCGCATTCTCGTGGTCGTGGAGAAGGGCGCCTCGGTGACCCTGTTCGAGACGCACGAGAGCACGAACGGTGCCAACCACCAGCCGAACGATGTGATCGAAATGATCGCAGGCGACCGTACCAACGTGCAGCATGTGCGCGTCAATGCCGAGGGCGACAAGGCGCTGGCTCTCTCCACCCTTGCCGCCAAGATCGGCGGCGAGGCGGTGTTCAACAGCATCAACGTGGTGGCCGGTTCCGCCACATCCCGGCACCAGGTCTTCGCCGTTCTCGACGGTGAGAATACCAACCTGCGCGTTAATGGCGCCACCATGCTGAAGGGCATGCAGCACGCCGACTCGACGCTGGTCGTGGAGCATGCGGCTCCCCATTGCGAGAGCCGCGAGCTGTTCAAGACGGTCATCGACAACGAGGCGACCGGCGTCTTCCAGGGCAAGATCATTGTCCCGCATCATGCCCAGAAGACCGATGGACGCATGATGTCGGCAGCGCTCCTCCTGGAAGAGGGCGGCTCCATGAACAACAAGCCGGAACTCGAGATCTTCGCGGACGACGTGCAGTGCGCCCACGGTGCTACCTGCGGCCAGCTCGACGAGGACCTCCTGTTCTACCTCATGGCCCGCGGCCTCCCCAAGAAGGAGGCCGAAAGCCTCCTGGTTCAGGCTTTCCTGGGCGAGGCGCTTGAGTTCGTCGAGAACGAGGCCGCCCGCGAGGCGCTTGTCGGCACGGTTGAGGGCTGGCTGAAGGCGCGCGCCTGATGTTTCCCTCCCCCTTGCGGGGAGGGTGGCTGGAGTGAGCGCAAGCGAACGGAAGTCGGGTGGGGGTGGTGCAGAATGAACCGCATAGAGTGCCTTCTGCACCACCCCCACCCCTGACCCCTCCCCGCAAGGGGGAGGGGAAAGAGGCAGCGATGAACATGCAAGTGAAGCCATACGACATCGAAGCCGTCCGGGCGGAGTTTCCGATCCTGGCGCAGCAGGTCTATGGCAAGCCGCTCGTCTATCTCGACTCTGCCGCCTCGGCCCAGAAGCCGCGTGCGGTGATCGACGCCATGGTGAACACCATGCAGACGGGCTACGCCAACGTTCACCGTGGCCTGCACCACATGGCCAATGTGGCGACGGAAGGCTTCGAGCGCGCCCGCGAGACCGTGCGCGAGTTTCTCAACGCCGGTTCCATCGACGAGATCGTGTTCACCAAGTCGGCCACGGAAGCCTACAACCTCGTGGCGGATTCCTTCGGACGCATAAATATCGGGGAAGGCGACGAGATCATCCTCTCCATCATGGAGCACCACTCCAACATCGTGCCCTGGCATTTGCTCCGCGAGCGCAAGGGTGCGGTGATCAAGTGGGCTCCGGTGGACGACGAGGGCAACTTCCTCGTCGAGGAGTTCGAGAAGCTCTTCTCAGCCAGAACCAAGATTGTCGCCATCACCCACATGTCGAACGTGCTGGGCACGGTGACGCCGATCAAGGAGATCATCCGCATCGCCCATGACCGTGGCGTTCCGGTGCTGGTCGACGGGGCTCAGGGCGCGGTCCATCTCCAGGTGGACGTGCGCGATCTCGATGCGGATTTCTACGTTTTCACCGGCCACAAGGTCTACGGGCCGACGGGCATCGGCGTGCTCTACGGCAAGCGCGAGTGGCTGGAGAAGATGCCACCCTACCAGGGCGGCGGCGAGATGATCCGGGAGGTGCTCTGTGAGGGCATCACCTACAACGACCCGCCGCACCGCTTCGAGGCGGGAACCCCGCCGATCATCGAGGCCATCGGCCTCGACGCGGCTCTCAGGTTCATGATGAGCCTCGGGCGCGAGAACATCCAGGCCCACGAGGCGGCACTGTCGCAATATGCGCATGAGCGGTTGCGGGCCATGAACTCTGTGCGCATCATCGGGCAGGCCAAGGGCAAGGGCGCCATCATCGCCTTCGAGATGAAGGGGGCGCATGCCCACGATGTCGCCACCGTGATCGACCGGCAGGGCGTCGCGGTCCGGGCCGGCACGCACTGCGCCATGCCGCTGCTGAACCGCTTCGGCGCAACCTCGACATGCCGGGCCTCGTTTGGCCTCTACAACACCATGCAAGAAGTCGATAAGCTGGCGGACGCCCTGCAGAAGGCGGAAGCCCTGTTTGCTTGAGGATGAACCTGTGAACGACCAATCCCCATCCAACGCGCCGCAGGTGTCCCCTGGCTCCGCGATCCCGCCGGAAGAGCTCGACCGCATGACGGACGACATCGTCGCGGCCCTGAAGACCGTTTATGACCCGGAGATCCCGTCCGACATCTACGAGCTCGGCCTGATCTACCGGGTCGACATCGACGATGACCGGAACGTCGCCATCGACATGACCCTGACGGCTCCAGGCTGCCCTGTGGCCGGCGAGATGCCCGGCTGGGTGGAGAACGCCGTCGCCACGGTTCAGGGCGTCCAGAGCGTCAAGGTGAACATGGTCTTCGATCCGCCGTGGGATCAGAGCCGCATGTCCGACGAGGCGCGGGTCGCGCTCGATATGTGGTGAGGCTTAGGCTTCAGCCCTTTTGAATTTTGCGACGTCATGGCCGGGCTTGTCCCGGCCATTTTCATTTGAAACTCACTGTCATTCCGGGCTCGCACCAGAGGTGCGCCCCGGAATGACAAGAGGGCATTTATGTCCGGTTGATAGACACGCCTCCGTCGACGAGCAGGGCCGTTCCCGTCGTGAAGCTCGATGCGTCGGAGGCAAGGTAGAGCGCCGATCGGGCGATTTCCTCGGGCCGGGCAAGCCGCTTCAGAGCGTAGAGGCCCTCGACAAACGCCTTTGCTTCGGGCGTGCTGATCCAGGCTTCGGCCAAAGGCGTATCCGTGCCGCCCGGCAGTAAGGCGTTGACGCGGATGCCCCGTGGGCCGAATTCGCTGGCGAGAGACTGGGTGAGGCCGATCAGACCCGACTTGCTGGCAGCGTAGGAGGCGGCCCCGGGGAATCCTGCCGTGTAGCCGACGAAGGTCGAGGTGAAGATCGCGGAGCCGCAACCGCGGTCGAGCATGGCCGGGATCTGGTACTTGGCACCCAGAAAAGCCGCCGTGAGATTGACCGCGAGAGTCTCATTCCACCCGGCCAGCGAGGTGCCAGGCGTCGGCCCCATTTCGCCATTCATGCCCGCATTGTTGAAGGCAATGTCGAGGCCGCCGAACTGGCTGATCGCCGTCTCGACCAGCGCGTGGGCCAGAGCCTCGTCCTTGATGTCGCCGGCCAAAGCGACGGCGCGTCCGCCCTCCGCCTTGATCTCTGAGACCAGCTCGTTCAAGGCATCTGAACGCCGTGCGGTGACGATGACGTTGGCACCCTCACGCGCAAAGAGCCGAGCCGTGGCATAGCCGATGCCCGAGCTGGCGCCGGTCACAATGGCAGTCTTGTTCCTAAGCGTTGTCATATTGAGATCTTTCCTCATCGAGCTCATGGCTCTGGATTGGGATCTCAAATTACTCCCCGGCTTCCGACCCGCTTTCTGCGCCCGATTCCTGTGATGGGGCTTGGTCTCACATCATTCCCCCTGTCTGGCTTTGGCTTGGGAGGAAAACACGCTAGGCTCGGCTTGCATCCGAGAGGTTGCTGGTCTTCCTGAGGGAGCCGATGAACACGCCTCATGCGTCTGAAACCCTCCACGTTCGCTGCTGCATTGCTGGCGGTGGGCCGGCCGGCATGATGCTGGGGCTTCTGCTGGCCCGGCAGGGCGTGGAGGTGCTGGTTCTCGAAAAGCATGCGGATTTCCTGCGCGATTTCCGTGGCGACACCATTCACCCGTCGACCCTCGAGGTCATGCACGAACTCGGCCTGCTCGATGAGTTTCTCGCCCGGCCGCACCATCGCGTCCAGACGGTCAGCCTCGTGGTCGGAGGCGTGCCTCTGACGCTCGGCGACTTCTCGCATCTGCCGACCCGCTGCAAGTTCATCGCCTTCATGCCGCAATGGGAGTTCCTCGACTTCCTGGCCGATCACGCCCGCGAGTACCCTCACTTCAAGCTCCGGATGCAGGCGGAGGTGACGGATCTGATCGAGGAGCAGGGCAGGGTCGTGGGGGCTCGAATTTCGACACCGGAGGGACCCCTTGAGGTGAGGGCCGATCTCCTGGTGGCTGCCGATGGCCGACGCTCCGTAGTGCGCGACAAGGCAGGCCTAGAGGTGCTGGATGTGGGCGCGCCGATGGATGTGCTGTGGATGCGGGTATCGAAGCACGCTGGTGATCCGAGCCAGCTGCTCGGGCGCATCGAAGCCGGTCAGATGCTCGTGATGATCGACCGGGGCGATTACTGGCAGTGCGCCTACCTCATCGCAAAAGGTTCGCTGGAGCGGCTCAAGCAGGAGGGGCTTCCGGCTTTCCGGGAGAAGCTCACGCGGGTTGCTCCATTTTTGGCAGATCGTCTTGAGGAGCTGCAATCCTGGGATGACATCAAGCTTCTGACCGTCGCAGTCGACCGGCTCAAGCAATGGTACAGGCCGGGGCTACTCTGCATCGGCGATGCGGCCCATGCCATGTCGCCCGCGGGCGGAGTGGGCATCAATCTCGCGATCCAGGATGCAATTGCAACAGCCAACATTCTCGGGCCGCGGCTCAAGCGCGGCCCCGTCGCTGTTGAGAAGCTGGCTCTCGTGCAGAAACGCCGCGAGTGGCCGACCCGGATGACTCAGAGGCTGCAGGTGCTGCTCCAGAACAGGCTGATCACGCCGGTTCTCAACAGCACGCAGCCCGTCTCACCGCCCTGGCTCATCCGGTGGCTGGCGCAGCAGCCGCTGTTCCGGCGCATCCCCGCCCGCCTTGTCGGCATAGGCTTTCGGCCCGAGCACGTGCGCTGACGCTTCTGTCTCCTGATCCCCGTCCAGAATGTCATCCGCCTCCTCGACGGAGGACAGCACCGGCGCGCGGGGAGCGTCGGGCACGGCGGCGAACATGGCGCGGGCGATTTCCTGCTCACCCATCACGATCCTGGTCGCACCATGTTTCATCACATGCTCCTCCTGGGCGAAGGAGTGGGCGCGCACGATGATCGGCAGGTCAGGATTGATCCTGCGGGCCTGCTCCACGACCTGTCCGCTCTCGAACGCATCGGGAATGGCCACCAGCAGGCAGCGGGCCTCCCCAATGTTGGCGGCGGCTGCCACTTCCGGATCGGCCGCATTGCCGACGAGGACCTCACGCCCGTCCTTCTGCAGATCGGCGACCTGCTCCTTGTTGGTCTCGATCACGAGCAGGGGGGCACCGATGGCTGCCATCTTGCGGCTGATGTACTTGCCGACCCGTCCATGGCCGACAAGCACCACGTGATCGGTGAGACTCGTGACAGGGAGCGGTTCGCGTGCCGCGTCCGCGGCTGCCTTCTCGGCGGCGATGGCTTCCTTTTCCGCAGCGACAGCAACAGCCTTCGCCTGTGCTCTGGCGGTCTCCCGCTTCGTGAACCACCGGTCCAGCACCGTGAAGAGGAACGGGTTGGTCAGGATCGACAGGATAGCGCCGGCCAGAATAAGATCGTGCCCCTTCTCGGGCAGGATCTGAAGACCGACCCCTAAGCCTGCCAGAATGAAGGAGAACTCGCCGATCTGGGCAAGGCTCGCCGCGATGGTCAAAGCTGTCGAGTTCGGGTGGCCGAAGAGCCGGACGATGGCGAAGGCCGCCAGCGACTTGCCTACGACGATGATCAGGAAGGTGGCGATGACCGGGCCGAAATCGGTGATGAGGATCATCGGGTCGAACAGCATGCCGACCGAAACGAAGAACAGAACCGCAAAGGCATCCCGCAGGGGCAGGGTCTCGGAGGCCGCCTGATGGCTGAGCTCCGACTCGCTCAACACCATGCCGGCGAAGAAGGCTCCGAGGGCGAAGGACACGCCGAACAGCTCCGCGGCGCCGAAAGCAGCCCCCAGGGCGATGGCCAGGACGGCCAGGCGGAAAAGCTCCCGTGAGCCGGTATGGGCCACATAGTGAAGGATCCACGGGATCACCCGGCGGCCGATGATCAGCATGACGGCCACGAAGGCGATGACTTTGCCAAGTGTCAGGCCCAGAGAGATCACGATGGATTCGAGATCCGCCGATCCGCCGGAGGTGGCAGCCGCGAAGGCTGGCAGCAGCACCAGGGTGAGCACCATGGCCAGATCTTCCACGATCAGCCAGCCGACGGCGATGTGGCCGCGCTCGGTTTCCACGAGGCGTCGCTCCTGCAGGGCCCTGAGCAGCACGACCGTACTGGCGACCGAGAGCGCCAGGCCGAAAACGATGCCGCCTCCGATGCTCCAGCCCATGAGCCATGCGAGGCCCATGCCCAGAGCCGTGGCGCTGGTGATCTGCACGACGGCGCCGGGAATGGCGATGGCGCGGACCGAGAGGAGGTCCTTCAGGGAAAAATGAAGGCCGACGCCGAACATCAGCAGAATGACGCCGATTTCGGCGAGCTGGTTGGCCAGCCCCTGGTCGGCAACATAGCCGGGGGTAAAGGGACCAACCAGGACGCCGGCGACCAGGTAACCGATCAGTGGGGAGAGCCGGAAGCGATGCGCCAGGGCGCCAAAGACAAATGCCAGAACCAGGCCGACAACGATGGTTGAAATCAGCGGCGTGTGATGCGGCATCTGCTCTCCTTCGGACGGGCGATTTTTGGGGATGGCTTCATCCCGATATGGTCGACCTCGGCCGTTGGGGCAACCCTCAATGGTCTCGACGTTTGCCCTTCGACCGCTTATCTATTGCTCATGTGAACTCGTTCTGCCCGGGCCTTGAACCCGGCTGTCAGGAGAGAAGGCTTATGGCTCTACCCGGTTTCAAGGTCGTCACCTTGACCGACGCGGCGGCAAACCGCGTCAAGGATATCATCGGCAAGGCGGATCGTCCCATCGTGGGCGTACGCGTCGGCGTGAAGAACGGCGGCTGCGCCGGCATGTCCTACACCATGGAATATGCGGAAAGCGTCAACCCTCTCGACGAGGTGGTCGAGGACAAGGGCGTGACCGTGCTTATCGACCCCAAGGCGGTGCTGTTCCTGCTCGGAACCGAGATGGACTTCCAGACGACCAAGATGTCGTCCCAGTTCGTGTTCAACAACCCGAACCAGACCTCGGCCTGCGGCTGCGGCGAATCTGTCGCCATCACGCCGGCGACCCCGCCCGTACTCCAATCAGCGGAGTGATGTATGGACGCCGAGGCTATCCGCGACGTCTTTCGCAGCTTCGGTCCTGTTCATATCCGACGGATGTTCGGCGGGAAGGGGATCTATCAGGACGAGCTGATGTTCGCCCTGGAGGCGGGTGGCGAGCTTTACCTCAAGGCGGATGAGGAGAGCGTCAAAGCCTTCCAGGAGCTGGGCTCCCGGCCCTTCACCTTTGAGACGAAGGATGGCCGCACGACTCTCACGAGCTACTGGCTCATGCCGGAATCGGCCCTGGACGATCCTGATGAGGCACGGGAATTTGCGGCCGTGGCCCTGAGTGCAGCCCGGCGCGCCAAAGCCCGCAAGGGCGCCAAGACGGCTTCGACCAGAAAAGCTCCCAAGAAGGCTCCCGGGAAAACCCGGAAGACTGCTCCCGAGCCCGCTACTTGACCTTCTTGACAGTCACCGGCCGCATGAGGAAAGCCGGGACGTGATCGCCGAGGCCGATGACGCGCTCATCGTCATCTTCGCGCCGGGAGCGGCCCTGATATCCCTGGTCCGAACTCCGGCTCCGCTCAGGCCGTTCCCGCTCGCGGCGGGGCGCGCGACTCGGCTGCTCCTCACGGGGAGCCGGAACCGGGCGTGCGACCGGAGCCTCTTCTCGTGCCGCTTCAACAGGCTCCTGGGATCGCCCTGAGGACCGTACCTTGACCTTGCGGCCGCGTGAACGCTCTTCACCACGTTCGCCCCGCTCACCACGCCCGCCGCGACGGCGGGAGGAGCCCTCGGATTGCGGACGCTCGGCCAGGGTCGGGCCCTGCCATTCGACCGGCTGGCCGATCAGCTTCTCGATCGCCGCGAGGGATTTTTCATCGCCCGGACCCACCAGCGTGAAGGACTGGCCGGCACGCCCGGCGCGGCCCGTGCGGCCGATGCGGTGAACGTAATCCTCGGCATGGTGCGGGATGTCGTAGTTGAACACATGGCTCACGGCCGGGATGTCCAGGCCGCGGGCCGCCACGTCGCTGGCGACCAGGATCGGCATCTCGCCGGTCCGGAAGCTGTCGAGGGCCGCCATGCGGGCGTGCTGATCCATGTCGCCATGGAGGGCCGCTGCGGCGAAACCATGCTTTTGCAGGGAGCGATGAAGGACGGCTACGTCGCGCTTGCGGTTGCAGAACACGATGGCGTTCTGCAGGTCCGTGGCGTTGCGGATCAGCTCGCGCAGCGTCTCGCGCTTCTCAAAATCCTCGCGGCCCGTCGACACGAGGCGCTGGGTGATGGTGGAGGCCGTCGAGGCGGCGCGGGCCACCTCCACCTTGACCGGATTGTGCAGGAAGGCGTCGGCCAGGCGCTGGATCTCCGGCGGCATGGTGGCGGAGAAGAACAGGGTCTGCCGGGTGAAGGGCACGAGCTTCACGATGCGCTCGATATCCGGGATGAAGCCCATGTCGAGCATGCGGTCGGCCTCGTCGATGACGAGGAGCTCGACGCCGGTGAGCAGGAGCTTGCCGCGCTCGAAATGGTCGAGCAGGCGGCCGGGGGTGGCGATCAGCACATCGACGCCGCGGGTGATCTTGGCGTCCTGGTCGCCGAAGGACACGCCGCCGATCAGCAGGGCCACGGAGAGCTTGTGGTTGATGCCGTACTTATCGAAATTATCCTCGACCTGGGCAGCGAGCTCGCGCGTCGGCTCGAGGATGAGCGTGCGCGGCATGCGGGCCCGGGCGCGGCCGGTTTCCAGCAGCGTCAGCATCGGCAGGGTGAAGGCGGCCGTCTTGCCCGTGCCGGTCTGGGCAATGCCCAGCACGTCCTTTCGGGCGAGCACATGGGGGATGGCCTGAGCCTGGATCGGCGTCGGCTCCGTATAGCCTGCGCTGGATACGGCCTGTTGAACTTTCTCGCTAAGTCCGAGTTCGGCGAAGGACATGAATTCTCATTACCGTTGGGCTGGGCGCGCTCTTGAAGTGCCGGCCGCGCTCTACGGCAACAAACAGGCGCGAAACTGGTTTCACCTGAGGCTCTTGCTCAAGTTGAGGAGTGGCCGGACCATAAGAGAAGCTATGCGCTTGTCAATCCAGGCGAACTTGCCGGGGAACACTTGAGGAAGATTTGATGGCCGAAACGCTCGTTTTGATTCCCGGTCTGGCCTGCACCTCCCGCCTTTTCGAACCACAGATGGCCGCGCTTGGATCTGAGCGTGCGATCCTGGTCGCGGATCACACCCGCGATGATTCGATCCCGGCCATCGCGGCCCGCATCTTAAGGGAAGGGCCCGAGCGTTTTGCCGTCGCCGGCCTCTCGATGGGTGGGTACATCGCCCTCGAGGTTATGCGACAGGCACCGGAGCGGGTTTCGCGGCTGGCTCTGCTCGACACCAGCGCGCGGCCCGATTCAGTGGAGGCGAGCCAGGATCGTGAGAGGCTGATTGTCCTGGCCCAGGCAGGGCAGTTCGAGGACATCCATTCCAAGCTCTGGCCCCGCCTTGTGCACCCCGGCCACCAGGCTAACCGGAACCTGCAGGACGTCGTGCTCGGCATGATGCGGGAAACGGGAACTGAGGCCTATATCCGCCAGCAGCGGGCGATCATGGCACGCGTCGACTCGCGTCCGAGCCTTCCAGGAATCGAAATCCCGACTCTGGTGCTTGTCGGGGAGGGGGATTCCATCACGCCGCCGGAGATTGCGCGGGAAATGGCCGAGATGATCGAGTGGGCTTCCCTGGTGATCGTGCCTGAGTCGGGGCATCTGTCGACTTTGGAGCAGCCCGAGCGCGTCACGCAGGCACTCAGCTTGTGGCTGAACAAGGATTAACCACAATCCCGCAGATCCCTTGCGGGGTTCTTCGCAATCATGGTCAATGATTGGTTACTGCGGCTTCCTAATATAGCGGACAAGTTTCGCCCAAAGATAAGGCATTGATAAAAAAGGATTGTTTCGCTTCCAGTGTTGAGCGGAGACGTGTCCGAAGCCACTTGGGCAAGGTGAAATACACAGGCAGAACAACCGGGAAATGAGCAAACTCGCCGTTGGGGTATCGACTGTGGCAGGAAAGTGACAGACGGAGCGTCAGGCTTGAGCTAGAAGCTGTGCCACATCCTTCCAACAGATGGACCAAACAAATGAAAAAGATTCTCCTCTCTTCGGTTGCTCTGCTCGGCCTCGCCACCGGCGCTGTCGCTGCTGACCTTCCTTCCCGTCGCGCTCCGGCTCCGATCATTGCCGCTGCTCCGATCTTCACCTGGACCGGCTTCTACGTCGGTGTGAACGCCGGCTACGGCTGGAACGCCAATGACGAAGTCACCATCGGTGGCATCACCTACGACCTCGACGACGACGGCGGCTTCGTCGGCGGCGCCCAGGCTGGCTACAACTACCAGATCGGCTCGTTCGTGGTCGGTCTCGAAGGCGACATCCAGTACGCTGACTTCGGCGGCGAAGATGACGACTTCGACGGCGTCCTGGGCGAAGACTTCGACAACAGCGACTGGTTCGGCACGGTTCGTGCTCGCGCCGGTGTGGCCTTCGACCGCGCTCTGATCTACGCAACCGGCGGTTTCGCCTTCGCTGACGACGCCACCGGCTGGACCGTGGGTGGTGGTGTGGAGTACGCCTTCACCAACAACCTGTCGGCTAAGATCGAAGGCCTCTACGTCAACCTCGATGGCGACAACGACATCGTTGGCTTCGACGATGAGTACGAGTTCGGCGTGATCCGCGCTGGCCTGAACTTCCGCTTCGGCACCTACTAAGATCCATCGCTTCGGCGATCGACGAAAAGGCCCGGGTCACCCCCGGGCCTTTTTGTTTGCTTATCACGGCAATGATCCGGATCTCGTGAGACCAGAAGCTTGGTCGGAGCTGCTCACTCGATCAGAAGTATCTTACGCAACGTAATTGTGTTTTGCACATCACAGTCTAGGAAGGGAATCCGTTGTAGAAGTAGCGGCGGTGCCTTTCCTAAATGGATTCTGACAATGAAAAACGTACTTCTGTCCTCAGTTGCGTTCCTTGGATTGACCGTTGGTGCCGTTGCGGCGGACCTCCCATCCCGCATGGCTCCGGCTCCAGTCGCTGCCGTTCCGGTGTTCACCTGGACTGGGTTCTATGTCGGTGTGCAGGCCGGCTACGCGTGGGGTGACAGCTCAGGTACGATGACGATCCCGACAGGGGTTCTCCCGTTCACCGAGGACGGCGATTTTGACGGCTTCGTCGGCGGCGCGCATGTCGGGTACAATGTGCAATTCGGCTCGATCGTTGCAGGTCTTGAGGCCGACGTAGAAGGCACCGGTATCGACGGCACCTTTGGTCGGATCAGCCCCACAACCGGATCGACCAATATCGGCGACAGCAACATCACCGTGCAGGGCTCGCTGCGGGCTCGCCTCGGTTTCGCTTTCGACCGTGCCTTGATCTATGCGACCGGCGGATTGGCTTTCGCCAACTTCGAAACCGACTACGCATTCCTTGATACGACGACAGGCGGCAGAGACACTGCCAGCTTCGACGACACGGAATGGGGATGGACTCTCGGCGCCGGTGTTGAATATGCCTTCACCAACAACCTGACGGCCCGTCTTGAGTACCGCTACTCCCAGTTCGACGACCTCAGCCACGATCTGACACCAGTCTTCACTGGCCGCACGTCGAACGACGTGGAAACCGAATTCCACACGATTCGCGCTGGTTTGAGCTCCAAGTTCGGATCCTACTAAGACTATCATCATGGCAATCGAAAAGGCCCGGTCACTCCGGGCCTTTTCTTTTGAGAAGAACGTTCTTCCAGAGTGGCAGAAGCTCGCAGAAGAGGCTTCAGCGACAGAACAAAAAAGCCGGAGCCAAAAGGCTCCGGCGGAGGAAGGCTGCGGATCCGCAGCCGGGAGGATAAGCGTCTGGTCGATGCTCTCACCCAAGCAGGAAGCATCGAATTGGATCCCAAAAGTGCAAGTCCACTTTTGGGTCCGATGCTTTAGACGGAGTAGTACATCTGGAACTCGACCGGGTGCGGGGTCATCTCGAAGCGAGCAACCTCGGCCATCTTCAGCTCGATGTAGCTGTCGATGAAGTCGTCGTTGAACACGCCGCCGGCCTTCAGGAACCCACGGTCCTTGTCGACGCTGGCCAGCGCCTCGCGCAAGCTACCGCAGACCGTCGGGATCTTCTTCAGCTCGCGCGGAGGCAGATCGTAGAGGTCCTTGTCCATGGCCGGGCCCGGATCGATCTTGTTCAGGATGCCGTCGAGACCGGCCATCATGATCGCAGCAAAAGCGAGGTATGGATTGGCGGTCGGATCGGGGAAGCGGATCTCGACGCGCTTGGCCTTCGGCGACGTCGTCCACGGAATGCGGCAGGAGGCCGAGCGGTTGCGGGCCGAGTAGGCCAGCAGCACCGGAGCCTCGTAGCCCGGAACGAGACGCTTGTAGGAGTTCGTCGAGGGGTTGGTGAAGGCGTTGAGCGCCTTGGCGTGCTTGATGATGCCGCCGATGTACCACAGGCATTCCTGGGACAGGTCGGCATACTTGTTGCCGGCGAACAGCGGCTTGCCGCCCTTCCAGAGGGACTGGTGGACGTGCATGCCCGAGCCGTTGTCGCCATAGACCGGCTTCGGCATGAAGGTCGCGGTCTTGCCGTAGGACTGGGCGACATTGTGGATGCAGTACTTGTAGATCTGCATCTCGTCGGCGGTCTTCACGAGGGTGTTGAACTTCGTGCCGAGCTCGTGCTGGGCGGAAGCCACCTCGTGGTGGTGCTTCTCGACGGTGACGCCCATAGCCTTCATGGCCGCCAGCATCTCGCCGCGCATGTCCTGAGCCGAGTCAAGCGGCGGAACCGGGAAGTAGCCGCCCTTGGTGGGAATGCGGTGCCCGAGGTTGCCGCCCTCATAAGGCGTATCACCGTTGGTCGGCAGCTCGGCGGAATCGAGCTTGAAGCCGGTGTTGTAGGGATCGGCCATGAACTTCACGTCGTCGAAGATGAAGAACTCGGCCTCGGGGCCGACATAGACGGTGTCGGCGATGCCCGTGGACTTCAGATAGGCCTCGGCCTTCTTGGCGATGCCGCGCGGGTCTCGGTTGTAGGGTTCGCCGGTGGCGGGCTCGAGGATGTCGCAGTTGATCGCCATGGTGGAAGCCGCGAAGAACGGATCCATCTGGGCCGTCGTCGGGTCGGGCATGAGGGTCATGTCGGACTCGTTGATCGCCTTCCAGCCGGCGATGGACGAGCCGTCGAACATGATGCCGTCGGCGAACATGTCCTCGTCGACCATCGACACGTCGAAAGTCACGTGCTGCCACTTGCCGCGCGGGTCCGTGAAACGGAAATCGACGTACTGAACGTCGTTGTCCTTGATCGCCTTGAGCACATCCTTGGCGGTCTGCATGGTCGTTTGGTCCTCTTCTGCCCTTGAGAATCGTCCTTGGCCGTCAGGCCTTGGCTTTAAGAAAGCGAGCTTAGATCGCGTCGGATCCGGTCTCGCCCGTGCGGATACGAACGGCCTCTTCGACCGTCGAAACGAAAATCTTGCCGTCGCCGATGCGGCCGGTCTGGGCTGCCTTGCGGATGGCCTCGATGGCGGCGTCCGCCATATCGTCGTTGAGAACGATCTCGAGCTTCACCTTCGGCAGGAAGTCCACGACGTATTCCGCGCCGCGGTACAGTTCGGTGTGGCCCTTCTGACGGCCAAAACCCTTGGCCTCGATCACGGTGATGCCCTGGAGGCCCACTTCCTGGAGAGCTTCTTTGACTTCATCGAGCTTGAAAGGCTTGATGATGGCTTCGATCTTCTTCATCCCGTTCAACCGTTCTCGTTCAAGGTTTTGCTGCTTTTAGCACCAGCCGGGAGGAGCCTTCCATGGTCTCGTCGATTCAAAATCGGCCGTTCTGCTGCCTTGCTGAGCATCTTCTGCTCAAACTTTGTGCAGTTGCGGAAAACCTCGCCAAATCCTGAAAAACGGGTCCATTTTGCTCCCATGACAGCTTCCGAACTCATTCTCACCCCCTCGCAGATGAAGCTGGCCGATCTGGAGACCATCGCGGGCGGGATTCCAGGGATCGAGCTCATGCGACGCGCCGGGCGCGCCGTGGCCGACGGTGCCGAAAAATTAGCCTCTCCGGGTGCCAGGATCGTCGTGGCGGCCGGGCCCGGCCAGAATGGCGGTGACGGCTTCATCGCGGCAGCCCTTCTGTCCGAGCGCGGCTACCAGGTGAGCCTTGGTCTTCTGGGCGCCCCCGACCGGCTGACCGGCGATGCTGCCGAGGCTGCCAGGGATTGGACGGGTGAGGTAGGGCGGATCGAGGATCTCTCCCTCGATGATGCGGACCTCATCGTCGACGCCCTGTTCGGCACAGGTCTCGCACGCGATCTGGAGGGCGCCGCCCGGCTCGGCGTGGAGCGCATGAACGCTTCGGAGCGCCCGATTCTCGCGGTGGATCTGCCTTCGGGCATTGACGGCGATACCGGGGCGGTGCGGGGCGTGGCCGTCAAAGCCACCCGGACCGTCACATTCGCGGCCCGCAAGCCTTGCCATCTGCTCATGCCCGGCCGGGCCTATTGCGGCCCGGTAGAGGTGGCGGATATCGGGATCAGCCGCAACACACTGGTAGCCAAGGGCGGCAATCTGTTCGCCAATATCCCAGACCTCTGGAATCACGTGCTGCCCAGGCCCGGGCTCTCGTCCCACAAATACGAGCGGGGCCACACCCTGGTCGCCTCCGGCGGCGCAACCCGGACTGGTGCAGCCCGGCTCGCCGCGCGAGCGGCCCTTAGGGTCGGCTCCGGCCTCGTGACCGTGGTCTCGCCGCCGGAGGCCCTTGGAGTCAACGCAGCCCATCTCACAGCCGTCATGCTACGGGGCTGCGATGGACCGGAGGGCCTCAACACGATCCTGCAGGACCCGCGCTTCAACGCCTTGGTGCTGGGGCCGGCGCTCGGCATTCATGCGGGTACCCGCGCCATGGTCGCCGTGGCGGTCCACGCCAGGCGCAGCCTCGTGCTGGATGCCGACGCACTGACCTCCTTTGAAGGACTCGCCTCCGAGCTGCACGGCGCCTTCAGGCATGCGCCGACCGTGCTCACGCCCCATGACGGCGAGTTCAGCCGGTTGTTCAAAGGACACCCGGATCTCGTTGATCATGCATCGAAAATCGAGCGTGTGCGGCGCGCCGCTGCGTATACGGGCGCGGTGGTGGTTCTCAAGGGGGCTGACACCGTCATTGCCGCGCCGGATGGCCGCGCGGCGATCAACGAGAACGGCACACCGTATCTGGCAACGGCCGGGTCGGGCGATACGCTCTGCGGCCTGATTGCCGGCTTGATGGCTCAGGGCGTGCCCGCATTCGAGGCGGCCTGCGCCGGGGTGTGGATCCATGCCGAGGCCGGGGCGAGCTTCGGACCGGGGCTGATCGCTGAGGACTTGGCAGAGCTGGTGCCGGCGGTGCTGCAGGGCCTGCTCAGGTAACCTCGATCCAAGTCCACAAGCCCGCATCGAACCGCTCCAGCGCGGTCGAGGCCAGGAGCCACTTGCCGGGGTTATCGGCCACGAAGGCGATGCGCGTGGTCTTGTTTTCCGGCACCTGGATCGTGTCCAGCCAATAGGGCTCCCAACCGTCGTCAAGGGCATGGAGAAGTCTGACGCTGTGGCCATGGAGATGGAGCGGCTGCATGAACGCGGTCTGGTTCGTCAGCGTGAGCACGACGGGCGTGCCGCGTTTCACCTTGACGAGAGGAGCGCCGTTCGGCTGTCCGGCGGCTCCATTGATGGTCCATGGAACGTTTGGCGCCTTCGGGTCGCCCTTGATCACCACATCCTTGCGGGTGGCATTCTGCAGCTTGATCGTCTCCGGCAGCTTCGTATTCGCCGGCAGCGGAGCGATGGCTGGCAGGGCCGGGCGCTTCTCGCCGGCGGTCGCGATTTCAATGAGAGGCAGGCCGTTGCCGAGCATGGCCGTCACGGCGCCCGTCATGCCCGCGTCTGAGGCAAGATCCACGAGCAGCTCATAACGGGTGCCGGGCGCAAAGGGCAGGGAGGCGCGCAGGGGCTCGAAGGTGCTGGTCGGCTGCCCATCGGCGGCAATCACATAGGCCTTCAGCCCATCGAAGCGCAGGCGCATGGCGCGGGCGTTGCAGGCATTCGCGAGCCGAAGCCGGAGCCGCCCGCCGGGAGGGGCTTCGATCCGCTGCGGCGTCGGCTTGCCGTTCAGGCTGAGCCAGCTCCCGAGCCGGCCGGCGGGAGCGGCTTCTCCAGACTTATCGAAAGGTGCCAACAAGCCATCGTCGTTCAGGCCCCAGTCGTCGATCAATAGAGCAAGATCCTGATCGACCTGCGGAGGGTTGGCCTCCTCTACGATCAACAGGCCCGACAGCCCGCGCTCCTGGGGCTCTGCGCTGCCGCCGGGCACGCAAGGGCGGATCAGGAAGGTGCCTGCATCCGGCGGAGTGAGGCGGTAGTCGTAGGTCTGGCCGGGCGCCACCGGCTCCTGGGTCAGTCCGCCGACGCCGTCCATGGCGTTCGGGCCGCGAACCCCGTGAAAGTGCAGGGACAGGGGCAGGGCGGTCTCGTTCCGCAGCTTGAGGCGCAGCTCAGCGCCTTGCTTGACCCGCACGACAGGGGCGAGGGAGCCGTTGAAGGTCCACGCCTCGACATCGCTCGCCGCATCCGGCCGAAGCCGCAGCTTGTCCGGCCGTGCGGTGAATTCCTGGACGGAGGAGCCCGCGTCCTGGGTCCATCCCATCCGGGGCAAGCCAATCAGGGAGGTGGCGAGGCCGGCGGTGAGGGCGCGGCGGGTGATCATGCAGGAGGCTCGCAAGGGCTTGAGGGTGCAGGTATGGGTACAGCGTTGAACGTGAACGGCCAAGTTTGGTTGCCAATTGGCCGCACACGAACTTTTTTGATGCACACATTCTCAAGCATGCTATAGAGCCGCGTCCCGGAAGAGGGGCGCGTTCGCGCGCGCTGCTCCCGCGCGGGCGTGGCGGAATTGGTAGACGCACTGGATTTAGGTTCCAGCGACGCAAGTTGTGGGGGTTCGAGTCCCTCCGCCCGCACCAATCCCGTCAGGGTTGGATCCGGAGGCTCCGAGCGGCTCAGGTGATGGCATGCGCCGCATCGGCCGGAGCCTGGATTTGAAATTCTTTTCGAGTGGATGAAGGCGAATAGTACCATGCAGGTGACGGAAACACTGTCCCAAGGCTTGAAGCGAGAGTTCAAGGTCGTGCTCCCGGCCACCGAGTTGGAAGAGCGCCTGAACAGCGAATTGTCGACCCTGAAGGACCGGGTCCGGCTCAACGGTTTCCGCCCCGGCAAGGTGCCGGTGGGTCACCTGCGCAAGGTCTATGGCCGTTCCGTCATGGCCGACGTGCTGCAGAACGCCGTCAATGAGGCGAACCGCAAGATCGTCGAGGACAACAGCCTGAAGCTCGCGAACGAGCCCCAGGTCCAGTTCCCCGAGAGCCAGGACGAGGTCGAGAAGGCCATGGACGCAAAGGGCGATCTGGCCTTCACGGTTGCCCTCGAGGTCCTGCCGGACTTCGAGCTGGCCGACCTGTCCGACGTTGCCGTCACGAAGCCGGTGGCCGAGATCACCGACGCCGAGGTCAACGAATCGCTCGAGCGCATGGCCAAGCAGAACCGCTCCTTCGAGACGAAGGACGGTGAGGCGGTGTCCGGCGACCGCGTGGTCGTGGACTTCGTGGGCCGCATCGACGGCACCGAGTTCGAGGGCGGCAACGGCCAGGATATCCGGGTCGAGCTCGGCTCCAACACCTTCATCCCGGGCTTCGAGGACCAGCTCGTCGGCCTCAAGGCAGGCGACACCAAGCTCGTGAAGGTCACCTTCCCGACGAACTACATGGCCGCTCACCTGGCCGGCAAGGATGCCGAGTTCGACGTGACCGTGAAGGAAGTCGAGGCTCCCGGCGAGCTGAAGATCGACGACGAGATGGCCAAGGGCTTCGGCATGGAGTCCCTGGACAAGCTCAAGGAAGCGATCCGCGACGCCATCAAGCGCGACTTCGACACCCAGTCCCGCCGCAAGGTCAAGAAGGACCTCCTGGACGCCCTGGATGCCAGGTACAGCTTCGAGCTGCCGCCGACCCTGGTCGAGCAGGAGTTCACGGCCGTGTGGTCGCAGGTCATGGGCGACATGAAGTCGAACAACCGCACCTTCGAGGATGAGGACACCACCGAGGACGAGGCCAAGGCCGAGTACCGCAAGATCGCCGAGCGTCGCGTGCGCCTCGGGTTGGTCCTTGCACAGATCGGTGAGAAGTCCGATATCAAGATCTCCGACGATGAGGTGACTCAGGCCCTCATCGAGCGGGTCCGTCAGTACCCCGGCCAGGAGCGCCAGGTTTGGGAGTTCTACCAAAAGAACCCGCAGGCCCTAGCTGAAATCCGGGCTCCTCTGTTCGAAGAGAAAGTCGTCGACCAGATCCTGTCCCAGGTGAAGGTGAACGAAGAGACCGTCTCCAAGGACGCGCTCTTCAGCGACGAGGACGAAGACGGAGAGAAATCCGGCAAGGGCGAGTAACGCTCCCTTAAGCGTCTCGTTGCTTGCATGAATTGGACGGCCGCGAATCTGCGCGGCCGAACTGGAGCAGTGAGACAATGAGAGATCCGGTAGCGCTCTTAAACAATACGCTCGTCCCGATGGTGGTTGAGCAGTCGAACCGCGGCGAGCGGGCATTCGACATCTATTCGCGCCTTCTGCGCGAACGGATTATCTTCCTCACGGGCCCAGTCGAAGACTACTCGGCCTCGCTGATCGTGGCGCAGCTTCTGTTCCTCGAGGCCGAGAACCCGAAGAAGGAAATCTCCTTCTATATCAACTCGCCCGGCGGCGTGGTGACCTCGGGCCTGTCGATCTACGACACCATGCAGTTCATCCGCTGCCCCGTCTCGACGCTGTGCGTCGGTCAGGCAGCCTCCATGGGCTCCCTCCTGCTGACGGCCGGCGAAAAGGGCATGCGCTTTGCGCTCCCGAACGCCCGGATCATGGTCCACCAGCCGTCCGGCGGCTACCAGGGCCAGGTCACGGACATCATGATCCACGCCCGCGAGAGCGAGGCTCTGAAGCGCCGGCTGAACGAAATCTACGTCCAGCACACCAGCCAGCCCTACGAGGCCATCGAGCGGGCTCTGGAGCGCGACAACTTCATGACCGCCGAGGCTGCCCGGGAGTTCGGCCTGATCGACCAGGTGATCGCCAAGCGCCCTGAGCCGGCAGCCACTCCGGCCTAATCCTTAAAACCTGGGGACAAATTCCTCCAGGGTGCGTCTTTTTGGCGGGCAATTCCGTTTCTATTGATCCCGTGCTCTGCGCGTGATTGCATATGGATTCGGAGCACATAGCGATTTGATCGTTCAATTCTTAGCGACGGAACCTTTCGTTAGGTCCGTCGCTCATAAACTTAGAAGAAGTATCGGGCCGGAAGGGCCGTCCCGGTGCGGATTGGAGATGTGATAATGACCAAGGCTGGCGGCAACGACTCCAAGAGCACGCTGTACTGCTCCTTTTGCGGCAAGAGCCAGCATGAGGTTCGCAAGCTGATCGCTGGCCCGACGGTTTTCATCTGCGATGAATGCGTCGAGCTCTGCATGGACATCATCCGCGAAGAGTCGAAGTCGTCTCTCGTGAAGTCCCGCGACGGGGTTCCGACCCCGAAGGAAATCAGCCGCGTTCTGGACGATTACGTGATCGGCCAGGAGCACGCCAAGAAGGTGCTCTCGGTAGCGGTCCACAACCATTATAAGCGCCTGGCCCATGCGACGAAGCACAACGACGTCGAATTGGCCAAGTCGAACATCCTGCTGATCGGTCCCACCGGCTCGGGCAAGACCCTGCTGGCTCAGACCCTGGCCCGGATCCTGGACGTGCCGTTCACCATGGCGGACGCCACGACCCTGACCGAGGCGGGCTACGTCGGCGAGGACGTGGAGAACATCATCCTCAAGCTGCTCCAGGCCTCCGACTACAATGTCGAGCGGGCACAGCGCGGCATCGTCTATATCGACGAGATCGACAAGATCTCCCGCAAGTCGGACAACCCCTCGATTACCCGCGACGTATCGGGCGAGGGCGTGCAGCAGGCGCTCCTGAAGATCATGGAAGGCACCGTCGCCTCCGTGCCTCCCCAGGGCGGCCGCAAGCACCCGCAGCAGGAGTTCCTGCAGGTGGACACCACGAACATCCTGTTCATCTGCGGCGGCGCCTTCGCGGGTCTCGAGCGGATCATCGCCAGCCGCGGCAAGGGTACGTCCATCGGCTTCGCGGCTTCCGTGAGCTCGCCGGATGACCGCCGGACGGGCGAGATCTTCCGCGAGGTGGAGCCCGAGGATCTGCTGAAGTTCGGCCTGATCCCCGAGTTCGTCGGCCGTCTGCCGGTCCTGGCGACCCTGGAGGACCTCGACATCGACGCCCTGAAGACCATTCTGCAGGAGCCGAAGAACGCCCTGGTGAAGCAGTACCAGCGCCTCTTCGAGATGGAGAACGTCCAGCTGACGTTCCAGGACGAGGCCCTGACCCTCATCGCCAAGAAGGCGATCGAGCGTAAAACAGGCGCCCGCGGCCTGCGGTCCATCATGGAAGGCATCCTGCTGGAGACCATGTACGACCTCCCGGGCCTCGACTCCGTCGAGCAGGTGGTGATCGGGCCCGAGGTGGTGGAGGGCAAGGCCAAGCCGCTCTTCATCCACGGCGAGCGCAACGATCAGGCCGCCAGCGCCAGCGCTTAAAGCCGGGCTCAGGGGCTCCCTATGAACCCAACCGTTGCGGGCGATCTTCTTGAAAGGATAGGTCCGCAACGCCACATTATCTCTTGCGCCGGAGTTGTCTGCTCATCGCCCGAGGGAGGGCCCGGCGTACCGGATGCAGCCCATAACAAGAGCCTGAGCATTCCGGTTATCCGTCTGAGGTCCAGCTCATGTGAGGGGATCCCCGGACGCAGTGAAAAGGAAGTCGTCTCATGACACAATCGAAGCCACGTCAGCCTGTTGTTCCAGGCTCGACCGGAACCTATGCGGTTCTGCCTCTGCGCGACATTGTTGTCTTTCCGCATATGATCGTGCCGCTCTTCGTCGGCCGCGAAAAGTCGATCCGCGCGCTTGAGGAGGTGGTCAAGGGAGACCGTCACATCCTTCTGGCGACCCAGATCGATGCAACGGATGACGATCCGGCAACGGATGCGATCTACAAGGTCGGAACCCTGGCCAATGTGCTTCAGCTCCTGAAGCTGCCCGACGGCACCGTGAAGGTGCTGGTTGAGGGCGCGAGCCGGGCCAAGGTGAAGACCTATACCCGCACGGACGAATATTACGAGGCCGAGGCCGAGGCTCTGCCCGATGCGCTCGGTGACCAGGTGGAGGCCGAGGCGCTGGCCCGCTCCGTGGTGTCCGAGTTCGAGAACTACGTGAAGCTCAACAAGAAAGTGTCGCCCGAGGTTGTGACCGCGGTGACCCAGATCGACGAGCCGGCCAAGCTCGCCGACACCATCGCTTCGCACCTCGCCATCAAGATCGCCGACAAGCAGGCCATCCTCGAGACCCCGACCGTTGCCCAGCGCCTGGAGAAGGTGCTCGGCATGATGGAGAGCGAGATTTCGGTTCTCCAGGTCGAGAAGCGGATCCGCACCCGCGTGAAGCGTCAGATGGAGAAGACGCAGCGCGAGTACTACCTCAACGAGCAGATGAAGGCGATCCAGAAGGAGCTCGGCGACGACGAAGGTCGCGACGAGCTGGCCGAGCTCGAGGAGAAGATCGAGAAGACCAAGTTCACGAAGGAAGCCCGCGAAAAGGCGATGGGCGAGCTCAAGAAGCTCCGCCAGATGTCGCCTATGTCGGCGGAAGCCACCGTCGTGCGCAACTATCTCGACTGGTTGCTCGGGATCCCGTGGAACCGCCGCTCGAAGATGAAGAAGGACCTGAAGGCTGCCCAGGATCTGCTCGATGCGGATCACTACGGCCTCGAGAAGGTCAAGGAGCGCATCGTCGAGTACCTGGCCGTGCAGCAGCGCGCCAACAAGCTCACGGGCCCGATCCTCTGCCTCGTCGGCCCTCCCGGCGTGGGTAAGACCTCCCTCGGCAAGTCGATCGCCAAGGCCACGGGCCGTGAGTTCGTGCGCATGTCGCTCGGCGGCGTCCGTGACGAGTCGGAGATCCGCGGCCACCGCCGGACCTATATCGGCTCGATGCCCGGCAAGATCGTCCAGTCGATGCGCAAGGCCAAGACGTCCAACCCGCTCATCCTGCTCGACGAAATCGACAAGATGGGCATGGACTTCCGCGGCGACCCGTCGGCAGCCCTGCTTGAGGTTCTCGACCCTGAGCAGAACTCGACCTTCAACGACCATTACCTGGAGGTCGACTACGACCTGTCCAACGTGATGTTCGTCACGACGGCCAATACGCTCAACATTCCCGGCCCGCTTCTCGACCGTATGGAAGTGATCCGCATCGCGGGTTACACCGAGGAGGAGAAGGCCGAGATTGCCCGCACCCACCTGATCCCGTCCTCCATGAAGAAGCATGGCTTGGCGGACAAGGAGTGGAAGATCGGCGACGAGGCTCTCCTCATGCTGATCCGCCGCTACACCCGCGAGGCCGGCGTGCGTAACCTGGAGCGTGAGATCGCCAACCTCATCCGCAAGGCCGTGAAGGAGATCCTGATCTCCAAGGTCAAGTCGGTGGAGGTGACGACCGACAACCTGCCGGAGTTCCTCGGGCCCCCGCGCTATCGCTACGGCGAGGCCGAGACCGAGGACATGGTCGGTGCCGTCACGGGCTTGGCCTGGACCGAGGTGGGCGGCGAGTTGCTGACCATCGAAGGCATCATGATGCCGGGCAAGGGCAAGATGACCGTCACCGGCAACCTGCGTGACGTCATGAAGGAATCGATCTCGGCTGCGGCATCCTATGTCCGCTCCCGGGCCCTCGATTTCGGCGTCGAGCCGCCCATGTTCGACCGTCGTGACATCCACGTGCACGTGCCGGAAGGTGCGACGCCCAAGGATGGTCCCTCGGCCGGCATCGCCATGGCGACCGCCATCGTGTCCGTCATCACGAGCATCCCGGTTCGCCGCGATATCGCCATGACGGGTGAGGTCACGTTGCGGGGCAGGGTGCTGCCCATCGGCGGCCTGAAAGAGAAGCTCCTGGCGGCCCTGCGCGGAGGCATCAAGAAGGTTCTGATCCCCGAGGAGAACGCCAAGGACTTGGCCGACATCCCGGCAAGCGTGAAGAACGGGCTTGAGATCGTGCCTGTCTCCATGATGGATCAGGTTCTCCAGCATGCCCTCGTGCGCATGCCGGAGCGGATCGAATGGGACGAGGCCTCGGTTCTCAAGAATCCGAAGCCTGCAGTCGAGGACGACTCGACCGGGGTCGTGGCTCACTAAAGCCTCTGCCTGACGTAACGACAGGAGCCCCCGGACTCGTGTCCGGGGGCTTCTTTTTGGGAAAATGTGCCGAAAAACGCCTGATTTCAGCCACTTCGGGGTTGCTTACGGATAAGCTTTGAGCCAAACGGGTGGTCCCTGAAACGGTGGACCATTTCCTTTTGCGGCTGCCGTGATCACTGGAGGATAAGACATGAATAAAGGCGAGCTCGTTGCGGCCGTTGCCGACAAGGTGGGCCTTTCGCGTGGCCAGGCTGGTGATGCGATCGACGCCGCCATCGAGGCGATCACCGGCGCTCTGAAGCAGGGCGACGAAGTCAAGATCGTCGGTTTCGGCACGTTCGTGGTGACCAACCGCGCCGCCGGCGAGGCGCGCAACCCGCGCACCGGCGAAAAGGTCAAGGTTCCCGCTTCCAAGACCCCCAAGTTCCGCGCAGGCGCCGGCCTGAAGGACGCCGTCAACGCGAAGTAATCGCTTTTTGACAGCGTTTGGTTGCGATGAGGGCCAACAGCGCTTGCGTTGTTGGCCTTCTGTTTTTATGTCAGGCCTGTCGGGCGGTTAGCTCAGCTGGTAGAGCATCGGTTTTACACACCGCAGGTCGGGGGTTCGAACCCCTCACCGCCCACCATTTCCCCTAATGAAGGCCTGATCTCCTCAAGGCGCCTCGTCACGACGAGCTGTTCTCGCCGTCCTGCGTCAGCCGGTCGAGCACCTTTTCCGGCGCAACATGCCGCTCCAGTTCTTCCAAGCTAGGGTCATTGGCTTCCTGGATGCCCAGATGCTCGGCGATGGCGCGTGTGAGGGTCAGAAGTCGGGTGATCTCATGCTCTGAGAGAAGGTTGGTCTGAAGATCCAGCTCCGAGCGACGGTCCGCTTCTGCGGCTGCACGGTTCTGGCTGATCAGGACGAAGGTGGAGAGAAAGATCGCCTCCACGGACGCAAAGGTCGCAAGGATCACGAAAGTCGGATCGAAGACCGGCGCACCGGGGATGATTCCAAGATTAGCGGCAACCCACCCGGCGACCAGGGCAAGGTGCACGTAGACGAACGCCATGCTGCCTGTGAAGCGGGTAATTGTCTGGGCAATCCGATCCTGAAGACTGGCCTTTCTTTCTTCCTCCTGGCGCTTGTGGCGCAGGGCATTGATGTTCCTCTCCAGCACGGAGGTGAAGCCGGGCGGCTGGGCCGGAGACGTGCTCGGGCTTCCTCTCAGCACCCTTTCCCGTTCTTTAAGGCTGCTCTGCATGCCAGCACCGTTCCATCTCTCGCCAAGGCGGCAGCATGAGAACGAATGGTGCTCTGAAGAAGTTCACCGGTCTGGCGAAGGTGACGGGCCTGATTGGGCGATGGGGTCGAACGCCGCACCCGTTGCATGAAACAATCCGTTTTCCGAGGGGTTGGACAGGATCCCTCCAAGGATTGCTCCTGAGACTTGAACCCGCTCCAGCCTTCACTGGAGCGGGTTTTTTCTAGCGCCTTAGCGGACGGTCTTCTGCATCTCTTCGAGCATGGCGATGTGCTCGCGGATATGCCCGCGGGCCATCTTGGCGACGTTCATATGCTCGCGGTTCTGCGGGTTGGCCTGCAGATAGCGCTCCTGGACCTGCAGCAGGTCGCGGTGGCCCTGGAGCTGCGCTTCCAGGTACATCTTGTCGAACTCAGGCCCGGCCTGCTGGTTCTGCATCTTCTGCATCATGTCACGGGCGCTGGCGTCCATCTGCATGGCAGGCTGAGCCGACTGGCTGCTCGCCGATCCCGTTGCGGCGGTTGCTCCAGGGTCCATCATGGAGCGCAGGACTTCCGACAGGGTGGTCTGCTCCTGTACCTCGAAGTTGGCGAAGCGCTTGAGGTCGCCATTGCGAATCTTGTTCATGGCCATGCGGCTCGATTCCAGAGCCACCATGCCGAGTTGCATGGTCTGCTGCATGTGCTGCATGTCGGCTTGGCTCATCTGACCGCCCGCGCGGTTCATCGGCATGCTGCCCGACGAACCTGTCGGCATGGTAGATGAAGACCCGCTGGTCTGAGCGAGGGCAGGGGCAACGATAAGCGCGGCGGCCAAGCC
Organism: Microvirga sp.; assembly: GCF_014699075.1. GTDB lineage: Bacteria > Pseudomonadota > Alphaproteobacteria > Rhizobiales > Beijerinckiaceae > Microvirga. The sequence continues at coordinate 278,678 of NZ_JACXAB010000004.1, forward strand.
GCCGAGGAGCGCACGACGATCCATAAATCTCTCCTGCTGAACATACCGGCTCGGCCGCGACACGCCGAAGATGACGCTCGACTCTGGGCCGCCGTTGCGATGCGAACGTCATGGCCGCGGGAAGGTTTCAGCGCAGCGGTTGGCTGGATCGGGAACCGCAGTTCACAGTCCCGTGCGGTGCCGCACAGCTTTAGCTCATGTACAATGTAATTACGTAAACCTGTCTCACAGAATCAGGCTTGAGCCTGGCGCGAGATAAACCAGTGGGGCTTTGTACTGACGGACAAATGAGGATTAGGGATGGCTATCATCTATGCTCAAGGTACCACGGTCGCATTAGGCACAGCCGGGCCTGATACAATCTATGGCAACGAGCTTGACAACGATCTTTGGGGTAACGGGGGTAACGACCGGATCTACGGCGGGGCCGGGGATGACTTCATTTCCGGCAGCCGAGGCCGTGATAGGCTTACAGGCGGCGACGGATACGATGGTTTCTTCTTCGGAAACTCAGCGCTGTCGAAGACATCGACGGACATAATCACGGATTACAACAGAAACTACGATTCGATTGTGCTTTCAAAGTACGCGTTTGCAGGGGTCGGAAAAGCCAGCACATGGATGAAACCCAGTGCCTTCTGGCAAGGCATCAAGGCTCACGATAGCAATGATCGTATCATCTATAATCCCAAGAACGGCACGATCTACTATGATGCCGATGGAACAGGTTCAAAGGAAGCTATTCCATTCGTGAAGATCGGAGCAGGCCGGAAAATGTCCTCAACAGACTTTTGGATTGAGGCGATCTGATCATCCAAGCCTTTGGGAAGACAGCAGGGTGTAGGGAGGCATCTACTCCCTGCTGCTATCGGCAGGCTTCGATCCGACCGGTGCGGCCTCGGTGCCGCTCAGGCTCGGTGGGCAAGCAGCCCAGAGGGCTTGGATTCCGACGGCACTCCATCAGGACGGGGAGGGGCTGGATCGGCACCGGCTGAAGAGTGACGTGATCTGAAAGGGGCTGAAGGGCAGAAAGCGCCCCGCAAGAACATGGCCCGATGAACCGCTCGGCGACGGGCAAGCCCTTTCTGTCCGGCAGATGAATTTCAGGGTTGCGCTACCGCTCCTAAAAAGTTAGAGCATCCAAGCCTTTCGGCAGTCGGAGCGTAGCGCAGCCCGGTTAGCGCACTAGTCTGGGGGACTAGGGGTCGGAGGTTCAAATCCTCTCGCTCCGACCATTAATTCAAGAGTTTAGGCCCCTTTGCCTTGCTCTGATCTCTTCAAAAATTTGAGATTCTTGCCTCTCGCGAGGAAGGTTCAGCGCGCCAAAGGCGAGCGGGCAATCCGGACCTTTGCGAGGGTCGGACCCGTGACAATGATGCGGGCAGCCTCGAACGAAGGCGGGGCCGTGCGGCCCGTTCCGTTGCTGAAGCCATAGGGCTCCAGGGGCAGCCCTCTTTGGTCGCGGTCGAGGTTGTTGTTGCCGTTCGTGTCCTGGAAGACGGCGATGGCGTAGGATCCGTCAGGAACATCAGGGAAGGCGACCTGAAACTCCGCCGCCGGGGGCTGCACAGTCTGGCTATACCGGCAGGAGCCGAAATCGAGGGATCCCGAGCAGATGCCGACCAGAATGGAGCCCTGGCCCGGAATGGCGCCCTCCACCTGAACGGTCAGCGGAGCTGCCTCCGCCGCGCCCGTCAGCATGAGAACAGCGATCATTCCAATCGTCGATCGAAGCATGGATGGTGCACCTCGTTGAGCGCCGCGCCTTGAGCGGCCGGCCAGGACAAACTTGGCGCTTGGCTTCAAGAATGCGAGAGCGCACGGCTCCTCTGGGGATCACATGAACGCGCGCTCTTCCCGAAACTGGAATCGGAGCTAGGTTCCTGACGTGAGGCGGCCACTGCCGACTTCTCTCGAGGAGACAGCCATTCCTGCGCGTCAGAACCTGTCGACGATGCCCAAGCCGGCGCCCGCACATACGGAACCGGCGATTGCGGTTTTGAGCCAGGTTCATGTTTGCTTGGGCGCGCGTGAGGTTCTGCAGGGTTTGAACCTGTCCCTGAACCAGGGCGAGATCTTCGCGCTGCTGGGACGCAACGGGACGGGAAAGACCACCCTGATGCGGCTCATGACGGGCCAACTCCAGCCGACATCCGGCGAGGTGCGGGTGTTCGGAGGCAATCCCGGCAGGGAGGCTGCGCCTCGCCGGCTGATGAGCCTGGTTCCGCAGGAGATCGCACTCTATCCGCGCCTGACAGTTCGGGAAAACCTTGAGATCATGGCCGGAATGGCGGGGCTGCCGAAGCGCGAGATTCCCACGCGGGTCGCGGAGGCGATGGCGTTGGTTCAGGTGGAGGGCCGACAAAGCGACCTGATCGATCATCTTTCCGGCGGCTACAAACGCCGGGCCAACATCGCCGCAGCCCTGCTGACGCGGCCCAGGCTTCTCCTTCTGGACGAGCCGAGCGTCGGCGTCGATGTGGATGCCCGGCTGTCCCTTCACAGGGCCCTGAGGCAGTTGCGGGATGACGGCGCGTCCATCCTGCTCACGACTCACGACCTCGACGAGGCCAGGGTCCTGGCTGATCGGATCGGCATTCTCGCATCCGGCCGCATGACCGAGGAGGGGCCTGTCGGCGACATTCTCCGCCGCATGTTCGGCGACAGACGCGAGGTGGTCGTGACCTTGAGCCGGGAGCCAGGCGACACCGTGAAGAGCGCTCTCGAACGATTGGGGCTGGCGCCGACAGCCAACCCGCTTGAATGGACCTCATGGTCAGCAGGTGTTGAAGGGTTCGGGGCTCTGCCGGCTGCGCTGCGGCGGCATGGCATCGATCTGCACGAGATCCGCCTTCGCGAGCCGGGGCTGGAACATGTTCTGGCTCATGTGGAAGGCACACGCTCATGATCTTTCCGGCCGCTCGGGTCATGTTCCTGACCTTGCTCAGGGATCGTGGCGCGCTCGCCATGGCGTTCGTGCTGCCGCCGCTGATCTTCGTGATTTTTGCGGCGATCTTCTCATCCGCCGGTGGCGACCAGCTCCGGCTTCATGTGGGTATCGCCGATCTGGCGCGAACTCCGACGACCGCGCAACTGGTCCAGGTGCTCCGGCGGGAGCCGACCTTGCGCGTCACCCACAGTGACGATGCCTCGGCCGAGAGCGTGCGCGGCTTGGTGAAGGACGGCGCGGTCGATCTGGGGCTCATCCTCAGGACCGATCTCAATGAACGCAGCGCCGGCGCTCCCGTCCTCCTCGTCACCCACGAGGCGCGGGCGATTGCCGGTGCCATCATGGCAGGCCACCTGCAGCGGCTTCTGGCAGTCCACATGCCGGACGTCGCGTTCGCCCAGGTGCTGGCCGATCTGGAAGCCATCGGCGGAATTACGTCCGAGCAGAGAATCTGGATCGACGAGACCTTCAAGGAAAAGGCGGACGCGACACGCAACGATCCGCGCATGCGGGACGCGGGTCTGGTCGCTAGCGAATCTGCCCTGCCGCAGAATGCCGGTTGGGCTGTATCCTACTATGCCGGCGCCGTCGCGGTGATGTTCCTCCTTCTGGCAGCCGTGCAGGGCGCCGTCGGGCTCATCGAGGAGCGGCGCCTGGGCGTCTATGATCGCCTGCTGGCAGGACCTGGAGCCATCGCGACGATCATCTTAGGCAAGTTCCTGTTCCTCGTCGCGCAGGGGAGCGTGCAAGCGGCCCTGGTCTTTATGGCGGCCTACATTCTCTACGGGGTGGATTTCATCGCCTCCTTTGGTCCATGGCTCACCACGACCCTTGCGGTCGCCGCGGCGACGTCCGGCCTTGCCCTGAGCCTGTGCGTGATCTGCTCCTCCCGTCAGCAGGCGCAGGTGCTGTCCACCTTCGTGGTGCTCATCCTGTCTGCTGCCGGCGGCAGCATGGTTCCGCGCTTCTTCCTGCCGCCCTGGCTGCAGGAGGCCGGATGGTGGACGCCGAACGCGTGGTCGATCCAGGCTTATTCGTCGGCGCTCACGCCGGGATCATCCTCTACGTCGCTTTGGACAGCATGGACGATCCTGGTCGCCATGGCGGCAGGAGCGTTGCTCTTCAGCCTGGCTGTCTCGCTTCGCCGCCGCTCCATCTGACGGCTGACGTTCCGATACTTCGCTCAGGACGATGCATCCTGCTTCTGTCTCTGCCCTGACATGGGGGCGGGTGCTCCCTGTTCATTTGGCTTTTGAGAGTTGCTTTCCAGTTCAGCCATGAGGTCGTCGGCCATCTGTTGCAGCCTGATGCGGTCCTCATCGGAAAACTCACGCGGCTCCATGTCAATGACGCACAGGGAGCCTAGGGCGAGGCCGGTGGAGGTGCGCAAGGGCGCTCCGGCGTAGAACCGAATGCCTTTTTCGAGCACGAGCGGATTGTTCGTAAACCGGGGGTCCTTCGTCACGTCCTCGGATACGACCACCTCGTCGGTCGCCACCACGTGGCCGCAGACAGACTCCTCGCGGGGAACCTGCCGGCTGGCGTTAAGATCGGGCGGCAGACCCTGCGCGCCCGGCATGAGCTGTTGCTCCTCCGTGATCATCGACACGAGCGCGATCGGAGCGCCGAACGCTTCGGCAACGCGTTTTGCAACCTCATCGAAGGAATGGCGATGCCCTCCTGCAAGCCCAAGGTGCTGCATGGCGGCGAGCCGTTCGTGCTCATTGTCGATCGTAGCAGGCGTTTGGTTGCCACTCGTATCGGAAGTGGTTTCCTCATGTGCAAGCCACGCACTGACCTGATTGACGCACACATCGAGCGACAGGATCGCCGCATCGGCGGACATCTGCCGGGCCAAATCCTCCGTGTGGGTTCCCTGTGGCGGAGCGTTCCAGCAGCACACGACCAATTTTACGTGAGGCGCCCGCCGGCGCAAACGCCGGCAGATGTAGCGGGCGAAGACCTGCGGCTGAGGGTGAAGGTAGGACAGGCACACCACCTCCACTCCGGTGAGGTCAAGTTGCGCCAAAGCACCCTCAGTCACTGCAATCGGCGGCAGGACTCGCGCTCCGGCTCCGTTCTCCTCAAGAACCTGCGCCAGCATCTCGGCTGCAGCCCGATCGAGCTCCGTCCGTCCCGCAATGCAGAGAATGGGCTTGTTCGGACTGGTCGCAGAGGATGGGGCCTTGTCAGCGCCATCCGCCTCCTGCGAGGACGATGTTTTCTCCCGAACGTGGTCTTCGACCTCCCTCACCACACAGATGGCCGTGCTCGCGACCGCGCGCCGGTAGTTGGTGTCGGTGGTGCTGCGCTGGCGATCGTTCTCGGCCAGGCGAAGGGCCGGGATCGCGACATGGTCGTAGAACTCGCGCGAGGAATGCTCGTCCACGTAATCTTCGGCAATCTCTGTGGCTTCTTCCAGATTGCCGGCGAGCAGGCGCTGGTAGAGGCGTTCCTCAGGGGCGAGAACCGGATCGCTGCCGAGGAGGACACCGAGAAACTCGAGCTGCGGAACGTATCGGCCGATCACCACAAGGCAGACGGTCAGGGGCGTTGCCAGGAAGAGCCCGACCGGTCCCCACAAGGTGGTCCAGAAGATCGCCGCCATGATGATGGCGAGCGACGACAGGCCCGTGCTGGATCCATAGAGCCAGGGCTCGATGACGTTGTTGCTGATAAGTTCGGCGAGAAGAAACAATCCCACGACCCACAGCAGCATCGACCAGCCCGGGTCGACCGCGAAGGCGAGCGCGATGGGAAAGGTCGCGGCCAGAAACGGACCGAGATAGGGCACGAAGCGCAGCACCGCCGCCAGCAGGCCCCACAGCACCGCATTGGGAACGCCGATGAAGTAGAGCACGATCCCTATAGGGACTCCGTAGGTTAGGTTGACGATAAGCTGCATCAGCAGGTAGCGGCTCACCCGTGCGGCCGCATCGTTGAGTGCCTGCGTGGTCTTCTGAAGATCGCCGGCGCCCGCGAGCTTGATGAAGCGGTCACGCAGATCCTCCTGCTCGAGCAGGATGAAGATGACGAAGATGACGATCAGACCCGCTGTTGCCAGCGGGGCGAGGAGCGGACCGACAATGGTCTGGATGATCTCCAGCGGCTGGGATTCGGGTCGCTCGAGCCGGACGGTAACGGGCTCCTGTGAGGCAGGGGGGCTCCCGAGAGCCGTGCCGGCCTGCTCGGCGGCTTTGTCGGTCGCCTTCTCTGCCCCTGAGATTTCCTTGCTTAGGTCCTGAATGGTGGTCGTGACCTTGTCCACGACCCCGCCTCCGGGAGCGGAGGTTTGCAGGGCGCGGATCTTCTCCGTAATCGTCGTCTGATAGCTGGGCAAGTTGTTGGCGAGCTGCACAAGCTGGCGGCCGACCACATAGGTGAGGCCTCCGATCAGGACGAAGGCCAGGGTCACGGCGATCAACGCGGCAGCCACCCTCGGGAGCCTCAATCGCCGGAGCCGGTTGACGAGAGGAGTCAGCGCAAAGCTGAGGAGGATGCCGACGGCGAACGGGATGAAGATGTCACGGCCGAAATAGAGCGCTCCGATCGCCAGAACGATCCCGCCGGCCGTGAAGAGAGACGAGCCTGCCGCAGGCGGTGGAGCCGGCTGAGGGGCAGGGAGAGCCGGATCAACCATGCGCGGTACTTTCCAGTTGAGCTGTCCTGCAGACAACTCGGCAGCACCTTGTTGGATCCGATACCCTTAAGCTCCCTGGGGGATGGCTGGCGCGATCAGGCCCCCTTGGAGGCCTAACGCCAGCCGTCCAGATCGTCCAGGGACAGGTTCGAGCCGCACAGCACGAGGCCGATCACGCTGTCCTCGGGCAGGGATGAGGCAACGGTTTCAGCCGCTGTCAGCACGCAGGCGGCAGCGGGTTCGCAGAGGAGCTTTTCCTTCTGCAGAAGCCAGCTCACATCGGCAATCACCCGCTCGTCTTCCACGAGAATGATCTCCTTGAGGAAGAGCTTGGCGCCCGCGACCGTCCTGTGGGTTGCGAATGGTGCACCAAGAGTCCTGGCGATGGAGGTCGGGCGGATCGTCACCGGCTCGCCTGCCTTCAGCGCCTCGGTCATGGTCGGGGCGCCAATGGTTTCAACACCGTAAATCGTCAGCGAGGGCCGCTTCGCCTTCAAGGCAGCCGCGACGCCGGACATCATGCCGCCGCCGCCGATGGAGACGAAGACGTGGGTGAGATCGGGGATGTCTTCAAGGAATTCGAGCCCGAGGGTACCGTGGCCCGCGATGATCGCCGGATCGTCATAAGGGTGGACGAACAGCCGCCCCTGGCGCTGGTACTCCTCAGCCTTGGCGAAGGCCTCGGCGGCATCGTCGCAGAGTTCGATGCGAGCACCGTATTTCGTCGCGAGATCGACGTTGAAGCGTGGCGTGACCTTCGGCATCAGCACGAGGGCGTCGAGGCCCAGCGTCCCGGCGACGCGCGCGACCGCGATGGCATGGTTGCCGCCCGACACCGTCACCAGCCCGCGACGGCGCTCTTCGTCGCTCAAGGTGAACACCTTGTTGAAGACGCCGCGCACCTTGAACGAACCGGCAAGCTGCAGCGCCTCCATCTTCAAGGTCGTACGCCTGCCGAGCCGCGCCGACACCTCAGGGCTGTCGAAGGCTGGCGTGCGCCGGACCCGTCCGGCGATGCGGCCGCGGGCGGCTTCGATATCGGCAAGCGTGACGTCAAAGGTGGTCATCGTGTCTCCGTCGGGCCGGAATGGGAGGAGGGCGGATCATGGTGGCGCGCGGCCCGCCGCGTCAACAGGCAGCCGCCGGTGTATGGGTGATAATTCCGGCTTGACCAAGCGCGCTGCGGGATCGGATGCTCACGCCTTTCCTTGGGAGAAGCACGACATGTCCTTATCGCCCCGCGAGATGCTCGCGCGTCTGGTCGCCTTTCCGAGCGTTTCGACGAGCAGCAATCTCGACATCATCAGCTTCTGCCGGGACTGGCTCAACAGCCACGGGGTGGAAAGCACTCTCGTGATGAGCCCGGAGGGCGACAAGGCCAACCTCTACGCCACCATCGGCCCGAAGGTGGAGGGCGGGGTCGTGTTCTCCGGCCATACGGACGTGGTGCCCGTGGAGGGGCAGAATTGGACCACCGATCCCTGGACGCTGACCGAGAAGAATGGCCGCCTCTATGGGCGCGGCTCGGCAGACATGAAAGGCTTCGACGCGCTCGTGCTGGCGCTGGTGCCCGAGATGGCGAAGATGCCCCTGAAGCGGCCGGTTCATATTGCGCTCTCCTATGACGAGGAGATCGCCTGCCGGGGTGCGCCCTCCATGGTGGAGGCCATGGCGCGATCGCTTCCGAAACCTGCTGCCGTGATCGTAGGTGAGCCGACACGCCATGCGGTGGTGACGGGTCACAAGGCCTCCGTGCAGCTGCGCACGCAGGTGACCGGCTACGCGGTCCATTCCAGCCGGATCGACCAGGGGGTGAGCGCGGTCATGAACGCGGCCCGCCTCATTGCCTGGCACGAGGACGTGATGGAGGAGAACCGCCGCCGCGCCGATCCGGCCAATCCGTTCGAGCCACCCTACACCACGCTGCATTGCGGCATGGTGGCGGGCGGCAATGCCGCCAACGTGGTGTCCTCCTCCGCGTGGTTCTTCAGCGACATCCGGGCGATCCCCACGGAGAGCCCGCGCGGCTATCTGGATCGCTACGAGGCGTATATCCGGGAGGTGGTCGAGCCGCGGATGAAGGCGATAAGGCCGGAGACCGGAATCGCCGTCGAGCTGATCGCCGAGGTGCCGGGGCTCAGGCCCGAGACCGACGGGGAGGCCGAGCGCCTCATGCGCAGGCTCACAGGCGACAACGGCACTCACGTCGTCTCTTACGGCACTGAGGCCGGCATCTTCCAGCAGGCGGGCTGGTCGACGGTGGTCTGCGGCCCCGGCGACATCGCCCAGGCTCATCAGCCTGATGAATATATCGAGATCAGCGAACTGGAATCCGGCGAGCGTTTGCTGCGGCGCATCATCGGGGAGCTCTGTGCCTAATTGGTAAGCAGGGTGGTCCAAGACAGGGCTAGACCGCCGGCCACTTTCCTGCCTAACTTCATCCCGGACGGAAGGCACGCGGCCAAGGCCGGCTTTCCGACAAGAAGAACACCGCGCACAGACGCGGGGCTTCCAGAGGAGAAAGAGACACGATGACCAAACGTACGAAATTTCTTGCCGCCACGGTTGCCGTGCTGATGACCGGCGCTGCCCTGCCGGCCATGGCTGTGACCCTGCGCTATGCCAACCAGGGCGACCTGAAGTCGCTCGATCCCTATACCCTCAACGAGACCACCACGATCGCCCATCATGGACATGTCTATGAAGGCCTGACCAAGCGCGACAAGGACCTGTCCATCATCCCGGGCCTCGCCGAGCGCTGGGAGATCAGCGAAGACGGCATGACTTGGCGCCTGTTCCTGCGCAAGAACGTGAAGTTCCACAACGGCAATCCGTTCAACGCCGATGACGTGATCTTCTCGGCTACCCGCGTACGCGCCCAGGGCTCGAACTTCCAGACCCGCGTGCCGAGCGGCTCCGAATGGGTGAAGGTCGACGACCACACGGTCGACGTGAAGCTGAAGTCGCCCAACCCGATCATGAATGCCCAGTGGGACACCTGGTACATCATGGACAAGGAGTGGTCGGAGGCGAACAACAGCGTTGCGCCGACCCCGGCTGCTGCGACGACGCCGAGCTACGCCTCGCTGAACGCCAACGGCACCGGCCCGTTCAAGATCGAAAGCCACCAGCCCGGCGTGAAGACCGTCTTCAAGCCGCACAAGGAATGGTGGGGCAAGGTCGAGCATAACCTCGACGAGATCGTCTTCACCCCGATCGCATCCGATGCCACACGCGTGGCTGCGCTGCTCTCGGGCGAGGTGGACGTGGTCGAGCCGGTTCCGCTGCAGGACGTCCAGCGCGTCAATAGCAGCGCCAACGCGAAGGTGCAGGCAGGCCCCGAGCTGCGCACCATCTTCCTGGGCTTCGACCAGACCCGCGACGAGCTTCTGTTCTCGAACGTGAAGGGAAAGAACCCCTTCAAGGACAAGCGCGTGCGCGAGGCCTTCTACAAGGCCATCGACATCGAGACCATCAAGTCCCGCGTCATGCGCGGCATGGCGACGCCCTCGGCTCTCATGATCGCGCCTCAGATCTTCGCGCTCTCGAAGGACTTCGAGCGCCCGAAATATGACGTCGAGGCTGCCAAGAAGCTCCTGGCCGATGCGGGCTACCCGAACGGCTTCGAGGTCGGCATGGACTGCCCGAACGACCGCTATGTCAACGACGAGGCGATCTGCCAGGCCGTCGTCGGCATGCTGGCCCGCGCCGGCGTCAAGGTGAACCTGATGGCCCAGCCCAAGGCGCAGTACTTCGCCAAGGTGCTGAAGTCCGGCAACTACAACACGTCCTTCTACCTGCTGGGTTGGACGCCGGGCACCTTCGACAGCCACAACGTGCTGTTCGACATCCAGGGCTGCCGCGACAACGCGCAATCCTCGCGCGGCGAGTCGAATCTCGGCAACTACTGCAACAAGCAGCATGACGAGCTGACGGACAAGATCTTGGTCGAGAGCAACAAGGAGAAGCGCGACCAGATGATCAAGGAAGCGTACAAGATTTCGACCGAAGACTACTCCTACATCCCGCTGCACCAGCAGGCCCTCGCCTGGGGCGTCTCGAACAAGGTGACGCTGACCCAGCGCGCCGACAACCAGGTGCTGCTCTACTGGGCCCAGAAGAAGGAATAGTCCGCGCCTGATCGCATGTCCCGGGCAGCGCGCTGCCCGGGACAATTCATTCGAAGGCCCCGGACGAAAGGCTCGCCCGAGGCGCAGCGATCAAGAGATTGTGCATGTTTGCTTTTGTCATCCGACGTGCCCTGCAGGCCATTGGCGTTCTCCTGGCCGTCGGCATCATTTCGTTCGCGATGTTCCGCTTCGCCGGCGATCCGGTGAACCAGATCGTCTCCCTCGACACCCCCGCGGCGGAGCGGGAACAGGTCCGCCGCTCCCTCGGCCTCGATGACCCGGTTCCGGTGCAGTTCGCCCGTTATCTTTCTCGTGCCGTTCAAGGCGAGTTCGGCGTGTCCTACCAGTTCCGGCAGCCCGTCTCGGACCTCTTGGCCGAGCGCATGCCCGCCACCCTGGAACTGGCCTTCTGCGCAACCCTCTTTGCGATCGGATTCGGCGTGCTCATGGGGGTCTATTCAGGCCTGAAACGGGACAGCTTCCTGGCCAAGGTATTCCAGACGATCTCGCTGATCGGCATCTCGCTGCCCACTTTTTTGATCGGCATTCTGCTGATCTATCTGTTTTCCGTCATCCTTGGATGGCTGCCGTCCTTCGGGCGCGGCGACACGGTTCGCCTGGGGTGGTGGTCGACGGGGCTTCTCACTACCTCGGGCCTGAAGGCTCTGATCATGCCGTCGATCACGCTAGGCCTGTTCCAGATGACCCTGATCATGCGCATCGTCCGGGCCGAGATGCTGGAGGTGCTGCGCACCGACTACATCAAGTTCGCACGGGCGAGGGGGCTCACCACCCGGGCCATTCATTTCGGACATGCGCTCAAGAACACGCTGGTTCCGGTCATCACCATCGTGGGCCTGCAGTTCGGCTCGGTGATTGCCTTCGCAATCATCACCGAGACCGTGTTCCAGTGGCCCGGGATGGGTCTTCTGTTCGTGCAGGCGGTGCAGAACGTCGATATTCCAATCATGGCAGCCTACCTGATGCTGGTGGCGCTCATCTTCGTCCTGATCAACCTCGCCGTCGACATCCTCTACACGATCGTCGATCCCCGCCTGAGAACGTCCATCCGGCAGCCGGCCTGAGGAGGGAAGAATGGCAGACGCAATCCAGGCGGCTCCCACGCCGCATTCCCCGCCCACCACATGGGCCGGCCGCTTCTTCGACAGCGACGTCTGGGCGAGCTTCAAGCGCTCCAAGCTCACAATGGTGGCCGCCGTCCTGACCGGTCTCTTCATGGCTTCCGCCATCCTGGCAGGAGTCCTGTCGCCGCAGGATCCGTTCGATCCCGCGCAGCTGGAGCTCATGAACAGCCGGCTGCCGCCGATCTGGGATGCGGAAGGGCAGATGCCGTTTGTGCTGGGTACGGACGAGCAGGGCCGGGACATCTTCTCGGCCATCCTCTACGGCCTCCGGATCTCGCTCACAGTCGGCATCCTTGGCGTGGCGCTCTCGGCCACGCTCGGGATCACCCTTGGGCTGGTCGCCGGCTATGTGGGCGGCACGACGGATGCCATCATCATGCGCATCGCCGATGTGCAGCTGACCTTCCCGGCGATTCTCATCGCCCTCCTCGTTGACGGGGTGGTGAAAGCCGTCCTCGGGGGGCAGCTCGATGAGATGACGACCCTCTCCGTGCTGGTCTTCTCCATCGGTCTGAGCTTCTGGGTGCAGTACGCCCGCACCGTCCGCGGCTCGGTGATGGTGGAGAAGAACAAGGACTACATTGCTGCGGCGCGCCTCATCGGACTGCCGACTCCGGTGATCATGTTCCGGCACGTCCTGCCCAATGTCCTTGGTCCGGTGCTGGTGATCGCCACCATCAACCTGGCACTTGCCGTCATTACCGAGGCGACACTGTCGTTCCTCGGCACCGGCATGCCCGAGACCATGCCGTCGCTCGGCACGCTCATCCGCATCGGCAACAACTATCTGTTCTCCGGCGAGTGGTGGATCGTGGCCTTCCCGGGCATTGCGCTGGCCGTTCTGGTGCTCGCCATCAACCTCTTGGGCGATTGGCTGCGCGATGCGCTCAATCCGAAACTGCGATGAGAGAGGCGACATCCATGGCTCAACCTGTCCTCTCCGTCCGTGACCTGCGCGTCGAGTTCGTCACGCGCCGTGGCATCCTCAAGGCCATCGACGGCATCTCCTTTGACATTGGCAAGGGCGAGGTGCTGGGCGTCGTCGGTGAATCCGGTGCCGGCAAATCGGTGACGGGCTCCGCCGTCATCGGCCTCATCGATCCGCCGGGCCGCATCGCCGGCGGCGAGGTCCTGTTGTCGGGCATGCGCATCGACAACCTGCCGCCCGAGGAGATGCGCCGGGTGCGCGGCAAGCGCATCGGCATGATCTTCCAGGATCCGCTGACGAGCCTCAACCCGCTCTACCGAGTCAGCGAGCAGCTCGTCGAGACCATCCGCACCCACACAAACCTCTCCGCTTCCGGCGCGCGCAAGCGCGCCATCGACCTCCTGGCGGAGGTCGGCATCCCAGCGCCGGAGAGGCGGATCGACAGCTATCCGCACGAGTTCTCCGGCGGCATGCGCCAGCGCGTCGTCATTGCGCTTGCGCTTTGTGCGGAGCCGGAACTCATCATCGCCGATGAGCCGACAACGGCCCTCGACGTTTCCGTCCAGGCGCAGATCATCTCGCTGCTGAAGCGTCTTGGGCGCGAGCACGGCACGGCCATCATGCTGGTCACGCACGATATGGGTGTGATCGCCGAGACCGCCGACCGCGTCGCCGTGATGTATGCGGGCCGCATCGCCGAGATCGGTCCCGTGCGGGAGGTGGTGCAGAACCCGCTGCATCCCTATGCCAAGGGGCTCATGGGGGCGATCCCGTCTCTGGAGAGCGAGACGGACCGCCTTGTGCAGATCCCTGGCTCAATGCCGCGCCTGTCGGCCATTCCGCCGGGCTGCCCCTTCAATCCGCGCTGTCCCTATGTGTTTGACCGCTGCCGGGTCGAGCGGCCGGAGCCGATCCAGCACAGCGAGCACCGGGTTGCCTGCCATCTCTACGATCAATCTTCCGTCCGGTCGGAGGCCGTCGCGTGACCGAACGTTCCTATGTCGAAGTCAAAGACCTGCGCCGTGAGTTCGACGTCTCCAAGCCCTGGCTCAACCGGGTGCTGGAAGGCGGCGAGAAGCAATTTCTGAAAGCGGTCGACGGCGTCTCGTTCTCCATCGCCAAAGGCGAAACCTTTGCGCTTGTCGGCGAGTCCGGCTCGGGCAAGTCGACGGTGGCCCGCATGGTGGTGGGATTGCTGCCTCCGACGAATGGCGAGGTGGTGATCGACGGGGTCTCCATGTCGAGCAGGGCTGCTCTGGCCGAGCGCCAGCGCCTGCGCCGGCGCATTCAGATGATCTTCCAGGATCCCTATGCCAGCCTTAATCCGCGCTGGCAGGTGGACCGCATCGTCGCCGAGCCCATCCGGGCCTTCCGGTTGATCGAGCGGGAGAAGGAGATCACGGATCGAGTCGGCGAGTTGTTGACGCTGGTCGGGCTTCACCCGGCGGACGGCAAGAAGTACCCGCACGAGTTCTCCGGCGGACAGCGCCAGCGCGTTGCGATTGCCCGTGCGCTTGCGTCGAATGCAGAATTCATCGTCTGCGACGAGCCGACCTCGGCGCTCGATGTATCGGTTCAGGCCCAGATCCTGAACCTCATGCGCGACCTGCAGGATCGCCTCGGCCTGACCTACCTGCTCATCAGCCACAACCTCGCCGTGGTGCGCCACATGGCGACCCGGATCGGCGTGATGTATCTGGGACGCATCGTCGAGATATCGAACGGGCGCGAGCTCTTCGCGCAGCCGAAGCATCCCTATACCCGGATGCTCCTCGATGCGGTGCCGGACGTAGGCATGACCGGGCGCCAGCGCATTCCGGTGAGCGGCGAGATTCCCAACCCGATCAGCCCGCCCTCCGGCTGCACCTTCAACGCGCGCTGCCCGTTTGCCAACGAACGCTGCCGGGCTGAAATTCCGCCGCTCCTCGGGGGTGTCGCCTGCCACGCCATTCATGAAGGGCGTCTGACTGTCGATGCAGCCGCATAGGCTGTCAGCGCCAGACAGATAGTTGACTCCGTCAACTATCTGGTCGAGTGTCATGGGCAGGGGAGGCGGCGATGTCTCAACTGTCCAATCTGCCTGCGGATGGTCGGGTCGAGCAGGTCCGACGGTTCAACCGTTTCTATACGCGTCATATCGGGCTTCTGAACGAGGGGCTTCTCGACAGCGAGTACTCTCTGACCGAGGTCCGCATCCTCTACGAACTTGCCCATCGTGGACCGTTGACCGCAGCGGCGCTGGGTCAGGATCTGGGCCTCGATCCGGGTTATCTCAGCCGCATCCTCAAGAAGTTCAAAGGCCGCGACTTGCTCCAGAAGTCCCGGTCGGAGGATGACCGGCGTCAGGTTTTTCTCTCCCTCACCGATGCCGGACGTTCGGCCTTCGAACCTCTCAGCCAAGCGTCCGCCGATCAGATCGGCGCTATGCTGTCCAAGCTCTCAATCGCCGAGCAGGAGAGGCTGGTCCAGGCCATGAGCGTTGTCGAGCGGCTCATCGGCGGCTCGGTGCCGGACGTTCCCTACACCCTGCGGCCGCACCGGGTCGGCGACGTCGGCTGGATCGCCCACCGGCAGGGGCTGCTCTATGCGCAGGAATACGGGTGGGACGAGACCTTCGAGGCTTTGGTCGCGGAGATTGCCGCCTCGTTCGTCAGAGCCTTCGATCTGGAGCGGGAGCGCTGCTGGATTGCGGAGCGGGACGGCGAGATCGTCGGCAGCGTTTTCCTGGTGCGTCACTCGGACGAGGTCGCCAAACTCCGGCTGCTCTATGTGGAGCCCTCAGCAAGAGGGCTTGGCCTCGGACGCCGGCTTGTCGACGAGTGCATCGCCTTCGCCCGATCCAAGGGATATCGAACGCTGACCCTCTGGACCAACGACGTGCTCGTGGCGGCTCGCGGAATCTATCAGGCGACAGGCTTCCGTCTGGTGAAAGAAGAAGCGCATCATTCGTTCGGCAAAGATCTCGTCGGGCAGACCTGGGATCTCGACCTGTGAGACGGCATGAAACACTCGCCCTAGCGGCTGCCGCAGCAACGGGTGTTCAGGTTGGGGCGGCCCTGGTGGCGAGCCGCTTCGTCATTCATGACATCGGTCCGGCATCCCTGGCTTTCCTGCGCTACGCCATCGCCGTCCTGTGCCTTGCGCCATTCGTGATCGCAGGCGGGCGAGTGCGGTTCGCATCTCGTGACCTTCTCGCCGTCATGGGGCTCGGAATTGTTCAATTCGGCATTCTCATCGCTCTTCTGAATCTCGGCCTCCAGTTCATCTCGTCCACGCGCGCAGCGCTCCTGTTTTCCACCTTTCCTTTGATGACCATGGTCATCGCGGCATATCTCGGGCGCGAGCGTCTGACAGGCCTCAAAACCGCCGGTGTGCTCCTGACCGTTATCGGGGTTGCGATAGCCTTGGGCGAGAGGCTGATTGCCACAAACGGCACAAGCGATGTTGTCGGAGCGCTCCTCGTGCTTGCCGCGGCGCTTTGCGGCGCCGTGAGTTCCGTGCTGTATCGCCCTTACCTCTCACGCTATCCCACCCTGCCGATCGGGGCCGTGGCGATGCTGGCCTCTGTTGTGTTCCTGGCCGGTCCGGCAGGTCTGGAGGGGCTCTTCACGCAAGGAACGCACCTCGGTCAGCGCGGCTGGATTGTTGTTCTGCTGATCGGCCTCTCAAGCGGCATCGGCTACGTTCTGTGGCTCTGGGCGCTCAAGCATACGACGCCGACCCGCGTGACCGTTTTCCTGTCCCTAAGCCCTGTCACGGCATCCCTGCTCGGTGCGCTCCTCCTCAGCGAGTCGTTTACCCTTGGCGTCTTTCTCGGGCTCGCAGGTGTCGTCACTGGGCTGTGGCTTGCCACTAGAGCCGGCGCGGGTTAGCGCGAGAAAAAGCTTTACACTTTCAAGATTGGCTTACCTTAGAAACAATTTAGTCCATCAAGCACAAACGTTGTTCTTGTTTTCTGTGCGAATTCGCACGCCCGGAGGCGTAGTTTATAAGGTAATGTAAGGGTCGCAGGCTTAACAATACCCAAGCTTGGGCTTTTATATTGCGACAATCACAACTCCGTGGGGCAAGAATACGCTTGGAAACCATTCGGCCCGCATGCGTTAAGCCTGTGTTCTTATGGCGAGAAGCCATGCCTAAACCAAGCACAGGAGACTTCTATGAAGAGGATCGCACTCATTGCTGGCGCCGGCCTGATGGCCCTTTCCGGGATTGGCTCTGCCGTTGCTCAGCCGGCTTCCGGAACGCCGAATTCCCCGTTCCCGTATGCGGCTCCGCATGAGATCCGTTGGATCAACGGCGTGCCGTGCCGTACCGTTTATGATTATAGCTCGAAGACCCGTATTCCGGTCGCTTGCGCCGGTCCTGTGGCGGGTGTTTCGGCTGCTCCCATGGCCATGGACACTGACGTGGTTGCAACGGGCAGCATCGCTCCCGCTCCGGTCGGCCCCATGATGGGCGCTCCCGTATCCGGCACCCCGGCTTCGCCGTTCCCCTATGCGGCGCCGCATGAGATCCGGACGGTGAATGGCGTGCCGTGCCGCACGGTTCTTGATCGGCAGTCCAACACTCGCATTCCGGTGGCTTGCGCGCAGTAAGCTCCAACTCCCCATTGAAGGGCGTGGACCTGCGGGTCCGCGCCCTTTTTTCTGTTCAAGCGATCAGCCTACTCGGCCGCCTGCCTCAAGGGCAGGAAGCCGATGGCCTGGCGCTGCGGCCCCGTCTGCTTGAGGGTGCCGACCAGCTGCTCATATTCCCGCTCCATCTCTGGGGTCACGGAGGGGCGCGTCTCGCGCAGCGAACTCTCGAAATGAGCCATGGTCACTTGCTGGGCTTGCAGTGACTCACGAAGGGCCATGAGGCCGGCTCTGCGCGTCAGGTCCTCAAGATCAGCCCCCGTATACCGGTCCGTTCGTTCGGCGATGCTGTCCAGATCGACATCAGGTCCCAGCGGCATCGCCTTGGTGTGGATGTTGAGAATGTGCCGCCGGCCTTTGGCATCGGGAACCGACACATAGACCAGCTCGTCCAAGCGGCCCGGCCGCAGCAGGGCAGGGTCGATGAGAGTGGGGCGGTTCGTTGCCGCCAGCACGACGACTCCCTGCAACTCCTCAAGGCCATCCATTTCGGCCAGAATCGTGTTGACCACCCGCTCCGTGACGGCAGGTTCGCCGAGGCCGCCGCCGCGTATGGGAGCCAGTGAGTCGATTTCGTCGATGAAGATCACCGTCGGGGCGACCTGACGGGCGCGGGCGAAGAGGCGGGAGACCTGCTGCTCAGATTCACCGTACCACTTGGACAGGAGGTCGGAGGATTTCGTCGCGATGAAATTGGCCTGGGCTTCCCGGGCAACTGCTTTCGCCAGCAGCGTCTTGCCGGTTCCGGGTGGGCCGAAGAGCAGGAATCCTTTGGCCGGCCGGATCCCGAGGCGGCGGAAGGACTCGGGGCTCTTGAGAGGAAGCTCTACGCCCTCGCGCAGGCGGGTGCGTGCCTCCTCGACACCGCCGATATCGTCCCAGGTGACGTTGGGCACTTGGATCATGATTTCGCGGAGCGCGGACGGTTGGACGCGCTTCATGGCATTCATGAAATCCTGCCGGTTCACCTGCAGGCTCTCCAGCACGTTCGACGGGATGCCATCACGCAGGCTGATGCCCGGCAGGATCCGCCGCAGCGAGTCCATGGCGGCCTCGCGGGAGAGCGCCGCAAGATCGGCTCCGACGAAACCGTAAGAGATGCGGGCGATCTCATCGAGGTTCACGTCCTCGGCCAAGGGCATGCCGCGGGTGTGAATGCCCATGATCTCGCGGCGGCCCGGCTCGTCCGGCACGCCGATGACGATCTCGCGATCGAACCGGCCCGGTCGGCGCAGCGCTTCGTCGATGGCCTCGCGACGGTTGGTGGCGCCGATCACCACGATGTTCTGCCGCGGCTCCAGGCCGTCCATGAGGGTGAGAAGCTGCGCCACGATGCGCCGCTCGACCTCGCCGGTCACCTCCTCGCGCTTGGGCGCGATGCTGTCGATCTCATCGATGAAGATGATCGCAGGTGCATTCTGCTGCGCCTCCTGAAACACCTGACGCAGCCGCTGCTCCGACTCGCCATAGTGACGGCCCATGATTTCGGGGCCGGCAATGTGGTAGAACTGCGCCTCCGTCTCGTTGGCTACCGCCCGCGCCAACCGGGTTTTGCCGGTGCCGGGCGGACCGTAGAGCAGCACACCCTTGGGCGGGTCGATCCCGAGACGCTGAAACAGCTCGGGGTGGCGAAGCGGCAGTTCCACCATCTCGCGGAGCTGATCCACCGTGTTGCCGAGACCGCCGATATCGTCATAGGTGACATCGGCACGGCGGGCCTCCCGCGGCTCCTCGAATTGCGGACGCAGCTCGATCTCGGTTTCCGCTGTCACGTGCACGATGCCACGCGGCTGAGTCGTGACAACGACGAGGCGGATCTCCTGAAGGCCGTAGGCCGGGATGTTGAGCAGGCCACGCAACTCCTCCGGCAGGCGCTGATCGGTCGAACGCTGCGAGTACACGGAGGTGGAGATCACGTCGCCGGCCGTGAGCGGGCGCTGGTAGAACGTGCGTTTCAGCGCATCGCCGGAACCCTGAAGCCGCAGCCCCTTTTGGGCCGGTGCGAGCACGACGCGGGTCGCGGGGCGGACATCGGCTCGTTTGACCTCCACATGGTCGCCGCTGCCGACACCTGCATTCACGCGCTGCAGGCCATCGAGGCGCACGATGGTGAGACCTTCGTCCTCGGCATAGGGCGTGACTGCGATGGCCGTGGTGTGGCGCTTTCCGATGATCTCAACGGCCTGGCCTTCCTGCACCCCGATCTCGGCCAGTGCCTGCCGGCTCATACGGGCGATGCCTCGCCCAGAGTCGTCGGGTCGGGCATTCGCGACCTGGAGCCGTACATTCTGCCCATCCTCTGCCATCGCTGTCTTCCCATCATCCAAGTGGTCGCTCATGCGATGGCAGGTGCAGGGAAGAGGCCGGGAGATCAGGTCTTCCGAGTGCCATGCGGCGGGGGCTTCGCTGGCGTCTCAGGTGGCGAAACCGGAGGGCAAACGCAACATGCGTGGAATTGTTGCAGGTATATCGGCAGGCTTCAGAACTACGATGAGGCACCCCTGACCGGTGTCCAGAGCCTTTGAAGCGACACTTCGATGTCGTCCTCTCCAAGCTCATGGCCGCGCGCAGGCCTGCCCGTTGGCATGAAGGGAGCAATGGTCGGCAGCTTCAAGGAGTTTTCAGCCTCGCCCTGCGCCGCTGCCTCCTTTGAGGGAGGGTCGATCAGTTCCCAACTGTCGAAGAGATCCATGGTCGAATGACCTGGCAGGTCAGGCCCGAGATAAGGAACGATCTCGATCCAGGGACGTCCATGAGGCCGAGGCGTAATCTTCGTCACGCGTCCGAAGAAGTTCGTCAGAGGACAGCGGACGAAATCGCCGGGTGCGGGCAGGCGTGTCCTTTCGCGCTCAAGTTCGGTCTCGGCTTCCTGAAGCTCTGTCTGCAACCGGGCAATCCGCGCCTCGAGTTCTTCGACGCGCTTCGTGCGGGAGCTCTCATGCTCCTGGGTCGATATTGAGACGAGCGCAAGGCTCCTGTCCGAACCGGTATCCATTCCCGGGAATGCCCTCATGCTGGGCCCTCCAATCCTCCACAGGATTTTGGTGCGTTCCGGCATCGGAACAAGACGCGCAGAAGGCTGAGCGGGAACTTAAGCTCGGCGCATGAGGGTTATAGAACTGACAGGCGAAAAATTGGAGTTGTGATGAACCTTCGGAGCCGCAGGGCAGGGCGAGTGAGCGGCAACATGGTTCTGCTGCTGATGCTGGCATCCGCTGCCTGGGCACAGGCGCCAACAGCGCCCCTGCCGCCGCCGCGCCCCGACCGGCCGGAAACGCCCGCTTCCGAACCCCGATCCGAAAGCCCACCTGCTGCCGATACGCCTGTCGAAAAGACGGAGTCCGACGACAACGCCCACAGCGCCTGTCTCGACAGGCTCACCAAGCTGGGATTGCGGTTCGAGAAGCGGCCTCCTGTGCAGGAGGGACGGTGCAGTGTCGAGAACCCCGTCCTCCTGTCATCCCTGCCCGATGGCATCGAGATTGCTCCGGCGTCGCTCATGGCGTGCCCAGTGGCCGAGAGCCTTGCGCGCTGGATGAGCGAGGTGGTTGCTCCCGAGGCCGAGCGGCAGTTCCAGAGTGCGCCGACGAAGCTTCTGATCGGAACATCCTATCAATGCCGTGACCAGCGCAACGGAGCCAAGCTCAGCGAGCATGCACTCGGCAACGGGGTCGATGTCATGGGCTTCGAGTTCGCCAAGCGCCCGCCGCTGTCGATTGCCGCGCAGTCCGAGAGCTCGCCGGAAGCGACTTTTCAGTCTGCCATCCAGAAGGCCGCCTGTCCCATCTTCAACACGGTGCTCGGCCCGGGCTCGGACGCGGCCCACGGCGATCACCTTCACCTCGACCTGCGCGAACGCAAGGGGGACTACAGGATCTGCCAGTAGATTGCGGGAACAGGGAGGCGTTCCCCGGCTTTGTCGTTCATGACATTGCTTGTGGAGTCTCTCATGAAGTCGACAGCCTATGCTGCTTTTGGGGTCCTGTGCTTCCTTGGTCCTGCACTGGCCGCGCCTCAAGATCTCAAACCGGAAGCGGTGAACGGCGCCGAGTGGGGAGCCAAGAGCGGCAAGGGCAAGGAGATCGATCCGGTTCTAATCAAGGCCCAGGTCCTGCTCGACCGGGCCCGCTTCTCGCCCGGCGTCATCGACGGGCACAACGGCGAGAACCTTCAGAACGCGCTCAAAATCTTTGAGAAGACCCATGAACTCAAACCGGACGGAGCGCTCGACGAGGAAGTCTGGAAAAAGCTCGCGGAAACATCGGCTGAGCCGGTGCTGAGCGAATACACGATCACCGACGAGGACGTGAAAGGCCCCTTCGTCGAAATCCCGGACAAACTGGAAGATCAGGCGAAGCTGGACCGGCTCGCCTATTCCAGTCCAGCGGAGCTTCTGGCCGAGAAATTCCACATGGATGTCGACCTGCTCAAGGCTTTGAACCCCGACAAGGCTTTCGACAAGGCCGGCACGAATGTTGTTGTCGCCAGTGTGGACGCGAAGGCCGATCCCGGGAAAAAGGAGAAGGTGGCCAAAATCCAGATCGTCAAAAGCGAGAAGGTCTTGCGCGCCCTGGGCAAGGACGGTGCCGTAATGGCGGTTTATCCTGCTTCCATCGGCAGCGAGGAGAAGCCGGCGCCCAGCGGCTCCCATACCGTCCGGGCTGTCGCAAAGAATCCGAACTACACCTACAACCCGGATTATGCCTTCAAAGGCGTGAAGGCGAAGGAGAAGTTCGAGATCAAGCCGGGACCCAACAATCCTGTCGGCAGCACCTGGATCGATCTGTCGGTCGAGTCCTTCGGCATCCACGGCACGCCCGAACCTGAGAAGGTCGGCAAGGCCTACTCCCAAGGGTGCGTGCGGCTGACGAACTGGGACGTGCAGGAACTGGCCGGGATGGTCGAGAAGGGCACCCCGGTGGAGTTCGTAGACTAACCTGGCATCTGAAGGCGCAAGAACATCAATCGTCGTTGGCGGAGTTGAGCTGGTCTGGTTTCATGCCTTCATCCACCTCGGAATCGTGGGCCTGGACCAGCCACTCAAGCTGTTCCTGGACGAAGTCGGGATCGCTGTGAAAACGCATCGCGCAGGCCACGAGAAAGATGGCGATCTCCGGCAGGTCGCTGTCACCCATATCCGGAAGGATCAGCTCAAGATCCGTCATGTTGCCGGAGGTCAGGATGGCGGCCTCGGTTGGAGGAATAACGGTTCCGCCGTTATCAGAATCTTGAGCCATGGAGTTGTCCCTGAGCCTTCCCGTTTCATTGTTGGGCATCTTGCTGATCTTACTGCCTCGTGTGTTGTTCTAAGGCGTGTCTCCGCGAGGTAAAGGCCCAGGGCAGGGGTGTGTTACATAAGCAGAAACCCTGCGGCAGAGGACTGCCGCAGGGCTTGAGAAGAGATGTCCAGCAGAGAATTACGGATAAGTGCAGACGTACCGCATTCCGTTAGACGCGAGGAATGTTCCGCTCGCAGGGTCGTAGGACCGGTACTTGCGGGCGCAGTAAGCTGCAACCTGCGGATCGACAATGCCGGGCGGCTGCGGAGCAGCAGGCTGAGCTTGGCTGGCGATCGCGCCGGCGATCAGGGCGCCGGCAGCAAGGCCAGCGACACCCGCCGCAACGGCAGCGCCATTGTCCCGGCGATAGTAGTACCGGTCACGGTAATAGGGGCGATACCCGCGCCGATAATACTGGGCATAGCTCTCGTTCGGGTAGGCTTGCTCGACCTGGGGAAGGGGACGGGCTTGAACGGGGCTTGCACTGGCCGGGAGGGCAGGGGCCAACATGGCCACGCCAACCAGGGCCATCATGAACTTACGCATAGTTATCTCCTGTTGGGCTCGATCAGCCGACAGCAATCCTCTATTGATTTGACCTGATTATAACTTCTGCGGCCAAGCTTGCAAAGCTGGATATGCGGACTACCGGTGCCAGCTTAATTCAACCTGCCTGGCTTTGCTTCTCACGGATGCAAATTTTGAAGGAGGATTGGTGAAACCCTCAGTATTATTGTCAATGTTGCACTCGAATATGCAAGCTTACTTTGGAATATTAACAAATTCACTCGAAATGTATTAACGAGTGAGTAGTATTCATCAAAGTCACGCCCCGCGCCTTTTCTCCTTGATCCTTCTAGATTTTTTCGACGAAATCGGAGAAGATGAGGCCGTTATATTATAATCTGTCGCTGAATGGGAACTGATGCGTCCACTCATCGGGCTTCTATCTTTTGCAATAGCCATGGGCATGAGCGGTCTGTCTTCCGCGACAGAGCCGTTGCCGTTGCCCAAGGGGCCCGTCGTGCTGACCGTGTCCGGCAAGATCGAGCAGACCAACGGCAACGGCGTTGCCTTGTTCGACTTGGAAACGCTGGAGGGGCTCGGCAAGGCATCTTTTGCTACACGATCTGAGGTGTCCGAGGTGCCCCAGTTTTTCGAGGGGGTCCCCCTTCGCGCGTTGCTGGAAAGGATTGGATTCCAGGGCAAGAGCTTGAGAGCATCGGCCCTAAACGACTATGCCGCGGTCATTCCCGTGGAGGACCTTAAATTCGAGCCCATCCTCGCGACGAAGGTGGATGGCCGAATGCTGACGATCCGCGACAAGGGACCGTTATGGATCGTTTATCCGAGGGATGCTCACAAAGTTCTTCAGGACGCCAGATATGATTACCGTTGGGTTTGGCAGCTCAACAAGATTCATGTCGAGTAGTCATGCGGTTCAGCTTACATAACTACAAGGCGGCATTGGTCACGCTTCTTGCAACCGCAAGCCTGATCGTGTGCCTTGGCTTTACCGTCGCGCGCCTGTTCGAGATGGAGCACAAGTTTCGGAACGATGGCTCCTTCACAACGCTTTGGTTTGTCACCCAGGCTCAATTCGAGGCTTCCGTTTTTGCCGAGACATTGACCCGTGCGGCTGCAAACGAAGGTTTCAACACGCCGGAGCAGCAGCCGGGCTTTCGAAGCAGCATCCTGATCAGCCGGTTGTCGGTTTTGCTCGAAGGGCGCCAGGGCAAGCTGATGGACGATGTTGGCGTTACACCAGACATCAAGCAGGCCTACACCCAGCTCACAACGGCGGAGCCGCTGCTTCGGGATGGGACCAACGCCCAAGCTGCGGTGAAGCTTCGCGAGCAGATGAAGCAGCTCGCATCCCGGCTGAGGGACGCTGCCAATCGAATGGTCACGTCAAGCCACGATCAGACTGCCTTGGAGCGATCCGGCTATCTGCAGGTGATGTTCGAAGGCTTTGCCTTCCTGATGGGCATTGTTCTAAGCGCTGCCTTCCTTCTTATTCGCCTTTTCAAGGGCGTCCAGGAGGCGAGCCAGGCCAAGCAGCTGCTCAAGCAGGAGCAGGAGTTGTCAGACCTGGTGATCAACAACATCAGCAACCAGGGCATCATCATGTTCGACAGCCGGCTCCGGTGCCTGCTGTGGAATCCGGGCATGGAGGACTTGCTGAATGTCAAGCCGGACCAGGCGATCGGCCAGCGTATGGAGAATCTGGACCGGTTGTTCAGCAAGCCCGAAATCGTCGCTGCCCTGACTCAGGCTACCGAAGGTGCCAGCTCGATCCTGGAGCACGAGGCTGCGACGTCGGAAGGTCACGAGCGCTGCCTGGAAATCAACAGCTTCCCCATCTTCATGGCTGAGCGGAAGCTGGGCATTGCCTTCCTCCGCGATGTGACCGAGCAGTGGCTTGCGCGCAAGCAGGCTGAGCGGCAGAACTTCGATCTCGAGATCAAGGTTCTCCAAAGAACCGCGGCCTTGCGTCAGGCCGAGCGCCGCCTGATCGCAGCCATCAACTCCGCCTCCGAAGGCTTTGCGGCCTTCGATTGGACCGGCAAGCTGCTCTTCGCCAACGAGCAGATCTGGGCGGCGGCTCCCGTGTCCCTGTGGTGTGCCGAGGATATGAGCCTACCCGTGTTCTTGCGGTGCTTCGCCATGTGCGAGGGAGCCGATCTGCGCCTCGTGAAAGCCCAGGCACCGTTCGAGGAACTCGAATTCGATCTCCTGGTGAAGAAGGACACTTGGCACCGGCTCTCCCTCACGAAGGCCGATGGAGCCACGATCTTCGTCCGCCTGACCGATATCAGCGGCTACAAGCAGGTTGCGAAGGCCCTTGAGTCCGCGCTCGAGCGCGAGCGCGAGACGACGAACGCCTATCGCAGCTTCGTGTCGATGGTGTCTCACCAGTTCCGGACACCGCTCGCCATCCTGGACTCAAGCGCGCAGCGCATCCTGCGACGCGGCGCGGCGCTGACCCAGGACGAACTCGTCACCCGGGTCCAGAAGATCCGCAATGCGGGAACCAGGCTGACGCGCCTAGTGGACAGCGTTCTGAATGCCGCCAAGCTCGATGCCGGAACGATCGAGCTGAATCCGGCATCCTACAACCTAGTCGATCTGGTCATGGACATCTGCGAGCGGCAGCGGGAGGTCAGCGATCAGGCCGATATTCGTTTCGACGTGCCGGATGCGCCTGTCCGCGTTTATTGCGACGGCATGCTGATCGAGCAGGTTGTGGTGAACCTTCTGTCCAACGCCATCAAGTATTCCGGAGCCTCGCCTGTCGTCGAGATCAAGATCTGGATGGATGGTTCCAGAGCCCATTGTTCCGTTCGCGACTGGGGCATCGGAATTCCGGCAGGCGAACTGCCGAAGATCTTTGAGCGCTTTTATCGCGCCAGCACCGCCTCCGGTATTGCCGGCACCGGCATTGGCCTGAACTTCGCCCAGCGGATCATGCACCTCCATGGAGGCGAGATCCATGTTGAGAGCTACGAGGCGGCCGGCTCCCTGTTCACCTTCGACCTACCCATCGCCAATGCGGATCAAGCGCAGCAGGCTGCATGAGTGACCACGATCATGACAAAACAACAAACAATTCTCTGCGTTGAAGACGAAAACGATCTCCGGAGCGATATCGCCGAGGAACTGGAAGCCGCCAATTATCGCGTGCTGCAGGCAGCCAACGGCAGCGAGGCGCTGGCGCTTCTCGAAAAGCATCGTCCGGATCTGGTCCTGTGCGACATCACCATGCCGGGCCTTGGCGGCTACGATGTTCTCAAGGCCCTGCGCGAGCAGGGGAGCATGGTGGACGTTCCCTTCATCTTCCTCACGGCTCTCGCCGAGCGCAACGACGTCCTGACCGGAAAGCAGGCCGGAGCGGACGACTACCTGGTCAAGCCCATCGACTACGAGATCCTGCTCGCGACGGTCGCTGCCCGCCTCGATCAGGTGGCTCGGGTGCAGTCGAGCGCCGTTCATCGGGCTGAGGAATCCTGGCAGGAAATTCTCAAGGCCTCTCAGGGGCGCACCGTCGATGCTCTCTACAAGGCCACATTCGCTTTCGACCGCTTCCTTGTGGGCGTCGTGATCGTCAACGAGGCCGGCGAGGTTCGGGTGATGAACAAGGAGGCGCAGCGCATTCTCGCCGAGGACGATGGCTTGAGCGCATCGCAGGGCATCCTGAAAGGCTCCGTGGCCAAGCAGAACAGCAAGCTCTATTCAGCCATCGAGAAAGCCTTCGAGGAGGAAACCCTTGACGAAATCATCTCTTTCCCGCGCGTCTCGGGCGGACGGCCTTATCTCGTGCTGATCCCAGGCCAGCGCTTCTCGCCCGAGGAGCGGCCCGAGGCTGTGGTGCTTCTCGTCATCGACACGGAGCAGCGCGCCAAGGTTTCCGGCGACACGCTCGTCCGCCTGTACAACCTGACGCCATCCGAGACGCGCGTCGCGCTGATGCTGATCGACGGCAAGCGCCTGGACCAGATTGCAGAGGAACTCGAGGTGGCTCAGACCACCGTCGTGTTCCACCTCAAGAACCTGTTCCGCAAGACGGACACCAACCGGCAGGCGGATCTGGTGCGCGTGCTCCTCTCGGTGCCGCTGCGGACTGCGGCCGCCTGATCGGTCGCTTAACTCGCGTTAAGAGGTTGCTCACCATTCCGGCAAGATCGGCCAAAACCCAAGCTTTGCCACAATCTGTTCAGCTTTCAGAGAGGTTTCGAACAGTATATCTCATGACATGAAGAGGGAGACATGGGGCCTCCCTTCTGTCGGGGTGTTGATCATGAGGATCTTCCGTCTTGTTTCCGGCACGGCCGCTGCTCTGGCGCTGGTCTCCGGCCTGGCTGTTGCCGAACCGGCCGCAGCGCGTGATCGCCTGTCGCCTGGTGCCGCTGTGGCCCTCGGCGCGCTGGGCGGTCTTGCCGTAGGTGCTGCCGTTGGCGCCGCTGTGGCTCAGCCTCAGCCGCCCGTCGTTTATCGCGCGGCGCCTCCGCCACCGCCGGTCTATGTGGAGGAGCGTCGGGAGCCGGTTTACTATGAGCGTCCGGTCCGCGAGCGGGTCTATGTGGAGCAGTGCACAACCGAACGCTATCGCGAGTGGGTTCCTGGCTGGGGCTGGGAGCACCGCAGCCGCAGGGTTTGCCATTAAAGCATCAGATCAGGCCCGCCTCCGAGCGGGCCTTTTCTTTGAAACGGTGGAGAACCGGGGTTTTGCTGCCGCGTTGATCGCATGAGAACCATGCGAGATTTGCCATGACCAGCACACCGAAAGATCAGGCCGGTTCCGATCGGACGAAGCTGAACCCCGGCGATCAGGCGAAACCGGGCACTCCCGGCACCGGCGAGAATGTGTGCCCGGAATGCAAGGGCAGCGGCCGCATCGGTGCAGCGGCGTGCCAGACCTGCGGCGGCTCCGGCACGATTATCGAAGGAGTTGGCGGGGCCTGAGCCTCACGACTTGTCGGGCTTCGCCATCCAGCGAATGAGCGGCATGAGCGGGACAATCCAGATCAGGCCGAGAACGATGTATGCCACGGTCTGGATGAGCTTCGGCGCCTCGGAGATCCGGCCTTCGGCGACCGCCATGGCAAAGAGCGCGTAGAAGAAGATGAACGCCAGCATCACCACTGTGCCGATCAGCTTGCGTGCGCGCGTACCCATGCCCGAAACCCTCAACTTCGTGAAATCTCATCCCGACGGTGCGTCACCGGCATGAATTGCCTCCGGGAGGCGTAGCCTCTATGTGACGTCCATATCCTGGGTTCAAGCCCTAATCGATGATGAGAGTGAGCATGGCTGTCGCAGCCTCCACCGAAGGCATGCCGCTGGCGCGCGTGCCCCAAACCCGTTCCCTGTCCGCAGTCCGCGCCTGGATCTACACCCTTGCAGCCCTGGTGGTGCTGATGGTCGCCGTCGGCGGCGCCACGCGCCTGACCGGCTCAGGTCTCTCGATCACCGAATGGCGGCCGGTCACCGGCGCCATTCCGCCGCTCACCGAACAGGCCTGGCTGGTCGAGTTCGAGAAATACAAGCTGATCTCGCAGTACGAGCTCGTGAACAAGGGCATGACCCTGTCCGAGTTCAAGTTCATCTATGGCTGGGAATGGGGGCATCGGCAGCTCGGCCGGCTCCTCGGCATCGTGTTCTTCCTGCCCCTGGTCTGGTTCTGGGCGAGGGGTTTTATCAAAGGCAGGCTTGCCCTGACCCTCCTGGGCATCGGGGCCCTGGGCGGGCTGCAAGGCGCCATCGGCTGGATCATGGTGGCCTCGGGCCTTAAGCCCGGCATGACGGCCGTGGCGCCCATCAAGCTGGCCCTTCACCTCACGGTCGCCAGCATCATCCTGGCCTGCCTCGTCTGGGTCGCGGCCGGCCTGAAGGAGCGCTCCGCTGCGCCGGAGGTGCGGGCAGGCTACGCGCCGCGCATCCTCATGGGACTGATCCTGTTCCAGATAGCGCTTGGTGGCCTCGTTGCCGGCTCGAAAGCTGGCTTGACCTATAACACCTGGCCCTTGATGGACGGCGCTTTCGTACCTCCAGCGTCGGCCCTGTTCTCGGTCACGCCATGGATTGAGAACTTCGTCGACAATGTCGTGCTGGTTCAGTTCAACCACCGCTTGGTTGCCTATGCCATCGTGGCTTTTGCCCTGTGGCATGCCTGGACCCTGCGGCGGACGGCACCGAACTCAAAGGCCGCCAGCCGGGCCACGGCCATGGCTGGCCTGACCCTGGCGCAGATGGTGCTCGGGATCGTGACCCTGCTGCTCGTGGTACCTCTCTGGGCCGGTCTTGCTCACCAGGTTTTTGCCATGGTTGTTCTTGCCATGGCTGTCGTTCATGCCCGCGTGAGCGCCCGGACATGAAAAAAGGGCGGCCTTTCGGCCGCCCTGATCTTCAACCGCTGCAGAGATTAGCGGATGATCTGGACGATGCGGCGGGTGCCGGGCTCGACCAGAACCGGGGTGTCGTTCACAACCGTGTAGCGGTAGTTGGTGACGCCGTACTGCTGCGGAACCTCATAGTACTGCACGCCAGAGGACGGCAGGGTCGCACCGACGCGAACCTCTTCCTGGTAACGGTAGGACGGAACGCCCTGGGTCACCACGTACTGGCGGAACTGGGGCTGCTGCTGCTCGGCCAGACCGCCCACGATCGCACCCGTCACGCCGCCGATGGCTGCGCCAACCGGGCCGCCGACGATGGCGCCGCCAACGGCACCGGTGGTTGCGCCGGCCGCAGCGCCGCCGGACTGAGCAAAAGCGCCAACCGGGGCAAGGGCCACAAGAACAGCGCCTGCAAACAAAATTTTCTTAGACATGTGTCAGCTCCTAATTAGTGAAGTCTGGAGCTTAACGGCCAAGCAGAGGGGTGGTTCCGAGTCTCGAAAGCAGGTTCGAACACGAAATGTGAAAAATTCCCACAACCTTCCTGCGTGACCGTATCAAGGACCGCTCAAAGCTCAGGGACCCTGTTTTCGCAGCAGGCACATTGATTTCAGACCTGATGTTTCCTTTCGGACTGCACAGCTTCGCCAAGCTTAGTTCAATAGCCGCTCAGATGCCGCCCCTGAGCGGTTCTGACCTGAAAACTGTAAAATCGCAGTGGGAACAGGGCCGGAATTAGGAAATCAGGTCTTGCTCTGCTACTGGTGAACAATATTAAGATAGCCTTAACCCTCAAGCGTAGTGCTGCAGGAACAGGCTGATAAGGAGTCAGGCATGAACGTGCTGGTCTTTGCTTCGCGAAAAGGCGGCTCGGGTAAGAGCACGCTCGCTGCTCATCTCGCGAGTTACATCGCCAACCCTTCACGCCGTACATTGCTGATCGACAACGATCCGCAGGGGTCCTTGTCCTTGTGGCACAAGATTCGGAACCAGGAATACCTTGGCCTCAAGCACAACGTCCGCAACATCGCTGATGCCATCCGGGACGCCAAGCGCGAGGGCTATGAGTGGGTTCTCGTCGACACGCCCCCAAACAAGTCTTCCATCGTTGCCGAGGCAATCAAGCAGGCGACCCTCGTGATCATTCCGTCCCGGGCGAGCCTGTTCGACATTGCGGCCCTGCAAGATACGGTGGCTATCGCCCGCGAGCACCGTAAGCCTTATGCGGCCGTGATCAACGCCGCGCCGGCCAAGCACGGGGATAGCGAGGCGGCTGTGGTGGCTGACGCACGTGGAGCCCTGAACGCGCTGCAAGTCCCCGTCTGGGCTGGCCAGATCACGCATCGTCCTGAACTGACGCTCTCCCTTTCAACAGGCGAGGGCGCCCGGGAATACGATGCGAACTCGCAGGGAGCGGACGAAATCGGACGCCTCTGGACGGCGCTCGAGCGTTCTCTGAACGCCATCCACAACACCTACAAGAAGGCGGGTTCATCCCGCGCCGCGTAACACCCGAGCTTCACGGCATGAAAAAGGGCGGCTACGAGCCGCCCTTTTTGTTTGTCTTGCTTAATCCCAGCGCAGCTTATGCCGCATCCAGCGCC
Organism: Microvirga sp.; assembly: GCF_014699075.1. Lineage (GTDB taxonomy): Bacteria > Pseudomonadota > Alphaproteobacteria > Rhizobiales > Beijerinckiaceae > Microvirga. The sequence continues at coordinate 309,887 of NZ_JACXAB010000004.1, forward strand.
TGATTCAGGTCGTCGATCAGGTCCTGCGTATCCTCAAGGCCGATGGACAGGCGCACCACCTCCGGGCCGGCACCGGCCTGGGTCTTCTGCTCGTCCGTGAGCTGGCGGTGGGTAGTCGAGGCCGGGTGGATCACCAGGGAGCGGGTGTCGCCGATATTGGCCAGATGCGAGAAGAGCTTGAGGTTCGACACAAGCTTCACGCCGGCCTCGTAGCCGCCCTTAAGCCCGAAGGTGAACACCGCACCGGCCCCCTTGGGGCAGTATTCCTTGGCGAGGTTGTGGTAGCGGTCCGAACGCAGGCCTGGATAGCTTACCCAGGAGATCTTGCTGTGGCCCTGCAGATGCTCCGCCACGGCGAGAGCATTGTCCGAATGGCGCTGCATGCGCAGGGGCAGGGTCTCGATGCCATTCAGGATGAGGAAGGCGTTGAACGGCGAGAGCGCCGGACCGAGGTCGCGCAGGCCGAGCACGCGGCAGGCGATGGCAAAGCCGAAATTCCCGAAGGTTTCTCCCAACACCATCCCGGCATATTCCGGACGAGGCTTGGAGAGCATCGGGTAGCGGTCGTCGCCCGCGAAGTTGAACGAGCCGCCATCCACGATAACGCCACCGACGGAGTTCCCGTGGCCGCCGAGGAACTTGGTGGCCGAGTGCACGATGATGTCCGCCCCGTGCTCGAACGGGCGGATCAGGTAGGGGGACGCCATCGTGTTGTCGACGATGAACGGGATGCGGTGTTTCTTGGCGATGGCCGCAATGGCCTTCAGGTCCACGATCACGCCGCCAGGATTCGCGATGGATTCCACGAAGATGGCCTTGGTCTTCGGGGTGATGGCTGCCTCGAAGGAGGACGGATCGTCCGAATCGGCCCAGACCACGTTCCAGCCGAAGTTCTTGTAGGCGTGATTGAACTGGTTGATCGAGCCGCCATAGAGCTTCTTGGCTGCGATGAACTCGTCGCCGGGCTGAAGCAGGGTATGGAAGGTCAGGAACTCGGCCGCATGGCCTGACGCCACCGCCAAGGCCGCTGTGCCGCCTTCAAGCGCTGCAACACGCTCCTCGAGCACCGCGCAGGTGGGGTTGCCGATGCGGGAATAGATGTTGCCGAAGGCTTGGAGCCCGAACAGCGAGGCAGCGTGATCGACGTCGTCGAAGACGAATGAGGTCGTCTGGTAGATCGGCGTCGCCCGTGCGCCGGTGGCTGCATCGGGAGCTGCTCCGGCGTGGATGGCAAGCGTGTTGAAACCTGGCAGACGGTCGGACATGGCAGCAGCCTCTTCTCAAGGACGACGTTCTGTTCTCTATAAAGAACGAAACGTTCTTCGGGTCAAGGCAGTCGGTGCAAAGCTGCCGCTACGACTTACGGCCGATTGAGGCTGAGTTTCTGGAAGCCTTTGCCCGACAGAACCGGCTTTTTCGCGCTGATCATCCGCGAGTTCACGCCCTGCCAGGAGATCTCGCCGGAGAGGCGGCCGAATTCGATCTTGGGACAACGGTCCATGACCACCTGCAGGCCCTTCGCCTCGGCTTTGGCGGCAGCCTCGTCGTTGCGGACGGAGAGCTGCATCCAGAGAACCTTCGGCAACGGATCGAGCGCCAGCACCTCGTCCGTGACGGGCCCGGCGGCCTCCGAGTTGCGAAACACCTCGACCATGTCGATCGGGACAGGCACGTCATTGAGGGAGGCGTAGACCATCTTGCCCAGAAGCTCGCTGCCGGCCAGCCCGGGATTGATCGGGATCACGTCGTAGCCTCGCTCCAGCAGGTACTTGGTGACGATCCAGCTCGGGCGCGCCGGGTTCTGTGAGGCGCCGACCAGCGCGATGGTCTTCACGCTGTTGAGGATGCCGCGGATGTAATCGTTCGGATAATTGTCGTGATTCATGAAGGGAACGTATGGGATAGGGCAGGGCAGTTCAATGAGCATCGCATAGTTATGGCATCGCACCATCCCATCATGACCCGAGACGAGCTCGCGGCCTTTCTCGACCGGGAGTTCCCGCAGATCCACATGGGCGGGCAGACCTATTTCGTGGACGGGGTCGGGCCGCTCTCGGCCCGGATGCGGATGACATACCACGAGCGCCATATCCGCCCCGGAGGGACGATCTCGGGACCGGCCATGATGGCCTTGGGCGATCTCGCCCTCTACGTTGCGATTCTGGCCCATATCGGCCCGGTGGCGCTCGCCGTCACCACGAGCCTGAACTTCAACTTCCTGAGGAAGCCCGAGCAGCGCGACCTCATCGCCGATTGTCGCCTGCTGAAGCTCGGCAAGCGGCTCGCGGTGGGCGAGGTGTCGATCTATTCCGAGGGCACCCCGGATGTGGTCTGCCATGCGACCGGAACCTATTCGATTCCGGAGCGCCGCTGAACTTCAAAAGATTGCTCAAGCTTTCGGCGGCAGGAGCGCGTCGTCCTTCTCGCGAGCCCGGAGGGCGGCCGGGCGATTGCCGATCCGGTTCCAATAAGCCTCGAAGGCGGGCCGCTTCTCGATTGTTCCGAACATCATGCCCCAGCCGATCTGCGAGCCGACATAGACATCGGCGGCGGTGAACTGATCCCCGGCAATGTATTCGGATTGGGACACCGCGTATTCCAAGGCGTTCAGAACATCCTCGATGCAGCCGTAGCCGATCATGCCCTGTCGGTCGGCCGGTACCTCGAAGCCCATGGACTTGTTGCTCACTGCGGCCTCTACGGGACCAGCGGCGAAGAACATCCAGCGGTAATAGGTGCCCCGGCGGGGGTCTCCCGGAGGCGGAGCCAGCTTGGCATTGGGGAACGCATCGGCCAGATAGGCGCAGATCGCCGCCGCCTCGGTGACGACAGTTCCCTCGTGCAGGATGGCCGGCACCTTGCCCATTGGGTTGATGGATCGGTAGCCGGAGGCCTTCATTTCCGGCCCGAAGCCCAGAATCTCCGTGCGATAGGCACAGCCCGTTTCCTCCAGCATCCAGCGCACGATGCGGCCGCGCGACATGGGATTGGTGAAGAAGATCAGTGCATCAGCCATGGAGTGCCCCTTATTATTTCTATGAGCTGATTGTGCCTCAGACTTAAGGCCAAGCATAGCCTCCGCCAAATTAAGGTCGCCGATGTGTGGTGTTATGATACCTTATATGTGGTGTTTTAATACCATGTGGAACTAAGCATATGTTTCTGATTAGTTTTTTGATGAGCAGACGGTGCATGTTTCCCGTTGACTTGCGTGCCTGAAAACACTAAACAGCCCTCACTCGCCGCCGCACCTCGCGGCGGTTTGTCGTTTTCAGAACCTGAGCCATTTGGCTCCAACGGGATACAGCGCAATGAAGACTACGACTTCGCTGAAGCCCGCCGATGTCGAAAAGAAGTGGGTTGTGATCGACGCGAAGGGCCTCGTTGTAGGCCGTCTCGCTTCGGTCGTTGCCATGCGCCTGCGTGGCAAGCACAAGGCGAGCTATACGCCCCACGTCGACTGCGGCGACAATGTTATCGTCATCAACGCCGACAAGGTGGTGTTCACCGGCCGCAAGCGCGAGCAGAAGGTGTACTACCACCACACCGGTTATCCGGGCGGCATCAAGGAGCGCACCGCGAAGTTCATTCTCGACGGCCGCTTCCCTGAGCGCGTGGTCGAGAAGGCTGTGGAGCGCATGCTCCCCCGCGGCCCGCTCTTCCGTCAGATCATGGGCAACCTGCGCGTCTACAAGGGCGCTGAGCATCCGCATACGGCTCAGCAGCCGGAGACGCTGGATGTTGGCGCCCTCAACAGCAAGAACGTGAGAGCATAATCATGGCGACCCTCCAGTCTCTCGCCGATCTCGGCACAAATGCTGAGACCGCTGCTCCGGAAGCTCCGAAGCACGTCCAGAAGCTCGACTCGCTCGGCCGCGCCTATGCCACCGGCAAGCGCAAGGACGCGGTTGCCCGCGTGTGGATCAAGCCCGGATCCGGCAAGATCGTGATCAACGGCCGTACGGCTGAAGTTTACTTCGCCCGTCCCGTGCTGCGCATGATCCTCGCTCAGCCGCTCCAGATCGCCCAGCGCGAAGGCCAGTACGACATCACCGTCAACGTCGACGGCGGCGGTCTCTCCGGCCAGGCTGGCGCGGTCCGTCACGGCCTCGCCAAGGCGCTGACCTACTATGAGCCGGAGCTTCGCGGCCCGCTCAAGAAGGAAGGCTTCCTGACCCGCGATCCGCGCGTCGTCGAGCGTAAGAAGTACGGCAAGAAGAAGGCCCGCCGCAGCTTCCAGTTCTCGAAGCGCTAAGGCTCCTTCGGCCAGACATTTCAGAAGGGGCGGCTCTCGGGCCGCCCTTTTTTCTTATCTATATGGCCGCGCTTGTTGACAGGACAGGGCTTCAACCTCATACAGCTTTCATGAGCCAGAGCTTTTCCATCATCCGACGCCGAATGACCGCCGCCGCGGCGCGCGTGCGATGATGGCTGTCCGAGCCTGACCGCAAGCCGCGCCGATGCGCGGCTTTTTTGTTTTCCAAGAACCATATCGGGACTAACGGCTTTGCCTAGGGACGGGCGGCCACAGGTGAAAACGGATCGACCATGACGACCATGACTCAAAGCTCAACGGAACTCAGCCAGCGGACCAAGACCGTCTTCATCGACGGGGAGGCGGGCACCACCGGCCTCGGGATCCGCGATCGTCTCCAGAGCGTGCCCGGCGTCAAGATCCGCAGCATCGATCCCGAGCGGCGCAAGGATCCGGCGGCCAAGCGTGAGATCCTGGCCGAGGTCGATCTTGTTGTGCTGTGCCTGCACGACGATGCAGCCCGGGAGACCGTGAGCCTCGTGGACGGCCTGAGCGGCCAGAAGCCTCGGATTCTCGACGCCAGCACGGCCCATCGGGTGAGCCCCGGCTGGGTGTACGGCTTTGCCGAGCTCGATTTCGCTCAGCGGAAAGCGGTTGCCAATGCCGACCGGGTTGCCAATCCGGGCTGCTATCCCACAGGCGCCATCGCGCTCATCCGGCCTCTGGTGGATGCTGGCCTCGTCCCGACCGATTATCCGATCAGCGTGAATGCGGTGAGCGGCTACAGCGGGGGCGGGCGCTCGATGATCGAAGCCTACGGGGCCGGCACGGCTCCGGCCTTCGAACTCTACGGCCTCGGCTTCGAGCACAAGCACGTGCCCGAACTGCAGAAGTACACCGGCCTGACCCGGCGGCCCATCTTCATCCCCTCCGTCGGTAATTTCCGCCAGGGCATGCTGGTGAGCGTGCCGCTCCACCTCGACCTGCTGCCGGGCAAGCCGAAGGCAGGCGATATCGAGGCTGCGCTCATGGAGCACTATCAGGGCGGCGGTCTTGTCAGCGTGGTGCCGACAATCCGGGACGGCAAGAAAGTCGAGCGCCTCGAGCCCGAGGCCCTGAACGACACCGACCGGCTGGAACTCTTCGTCTTCCAGCACGAGAGCTACAACCACGCGCTCCTGGTCGCGCGCCTCGACAACCTCGGCAAGGGCGCCTCTGGTGCGGCGGTGCAGAACATTCAGCTCATGCTGGGGCTGATTTGAAGAGCAGTGCCGCTCCGATTGTCATCACTGGCCTTGTGCCGGTGATCTCGATCCAAGCGGCGATGAGGCTTATAAAAATGAGATGGCCGGGACAAGCCCGGCCATGACGGTGAAGCAGGTTTCGAAGCGTTAGTGCCCCTTCCAGCTCTTGCTGGTGTCCACCGCATTCCCTTCGAATGCGACGACGCGCTGGCGCTGCTCGCCAAGCCCCTCGATCCCAAGCGAAACCACGTCGCCGGCCTTCAAGAAGCGCTGCGGCTTCATCCCCATACCCACGCCGGGCGGGGTGCCGGTGGTGATCACGTCGCCGGGCTCCAGGATCATGAAGTGCGAGACGTAAGACACGATTTGCGCCACGTTGAAGATCATGGTCTTGGTCGAGCCGTTCTGCACGCGCTCGCCGTTCACGTCGAGCCACATGGAGAGGTTCTGCGGGTCGGGGATCTCGTCCTTTGTAACGAGCCAGGGACCGAGGGGACCGAAGGTCGGGCAGCCCTTGCCCTTGGTCCAGGTGCCGCCGCGCTCGATCTGGAATTCACGCTCGGAGACATCGTTGCAGACGCAGTAGCCGGCAACGAACTCCAGCGCCTCGTTGGCGCCGATATAGGACGCCCGCTCGCCGATCACGATGGCCAGCTCCACCTCCCAGTCGGTCTTCTGCGATCCCCGAGGGATGATGACGTCGTCATTGGGGCCGACGATGCAGGAGGGCGCCTTGTTGAACACGATGGGCTCTGCCGGAATGGCTGCGCCCGTCTCAGCCGCATGGTCAGCATAGTTCAACCCGATGGCGATGAAATTGCGCACTTGCCCCACGCAGGCGCCCAGGCGCTGGCCCGAGGGAGCGACCGGAAGGCTGGAAAGGTCTGCCTGACGGATCCGGTTCAAGGCCTCTGTCGACAAGGTGCCTCCGGTGATGTCGGGAACAAGGCCCGACAAGTCACGAACCTGCCCTTGGGCATCGACCAATCCGGGCTTCTCCCGGCCCGCTTCCCCAAATCTCACCAGCTTCATTGAACACTCCTCTCGTTGCGGCATGTGCATAATTGGCGTGAACGCGCTCCGCAACAATGCATGTTCTGAGTGCAAATATGTTGCTGTTTTGCCACGAGCCCATACAAAGTGCGTGATTCCCTTATTCCCACAGGTGTTAGAAAGTAGCCGTCGATTAGCGGCTAATACACTCGTTTAGATGTGAACGATTGTTCCATACTTTCAACTGTTGTAGATTAATACAAGTAAATCTCAGTATTCTTTATCAAGTATACATGGAGTTTATGACTTATTAACGGGCTCGCCTCACTTCATAAACAGATTGCGGCAAAATTTGAGCATTGGCAGATTGGGCTCAAGGCGGGATTCGCCCGCACAAGAAGCAAATGGGTAGGAAAACTCCATGGGTCGTCTCTCTCGTTCTTTGTCGCTGGCTGCAGTCTCGCTGGCAGCTCTCGTCGCCGCTCAGGGTGGCGCTCATGCCGGTGCCTTCGGCATCCGCGAGCAGAGCGCTACAGCTCAGGGCCTTTCCTTCGCTGGCGCAGCGTCCGGCTCCGGCTATCTCTCGTCCATGTTCTGGAACCCGGCCGTCATCACGATGATGCCGGGCTGGAACACCGAGGCGAGCCTGTCCCTCATCGTTCCGCGCGTCGATATCAACCCGCTTCCGTCCGTCCCGACCTTCGCGTTCGGCGGCTCCGGCGATATCGGTCAGGACGCCATCGTTCCGGCGAGCTACAACTCCTACCAGATCAACGACATGCTCTGGGTCGGCTTGTCCACCACTTCGCCCTACGGGCTTGTGACCGATCCGCGGGACAACTGGGCCGGCCAGGTCTACTCGCGCTCGTCCAAGGTGTTCTCCTTGAACGTCAACCCGGTCCTCGGCATCAAGGTGAACAACTGGCTGTCCGTCGCGGCCGGTCCGTCCCTCCAGTATTTCGACATCCGCCTCAAGCGGGCCGCTGCCGTCACCCCGGGCGCTCCGAGCGTCATCCTCGACGGTGACGATGTCGGCTTCGGCTTTACGGCCGGTGTGACCCTCACGCCGTTCGCAGGCACCTCGATCGGCATCGGTTACCGCTCGCGGATCGATCACGAGCTCGAGGGAACGGTCACGTCCCCGGCAGGCAGCATTCCGATCAGCTCCGATCTGACGACCCCGGATCAGCTCACCATCGGCATCTCCCAGGCCATCACGCCGGCCCTGACCGTGCACGCCGGCTTCGAGTGGACGAACTGGAGCGTGCTCGAGACGCCTCTCGTCACCGGTCCGGGCGGCGTGGTCGTCACCGACCTTCCGCTCAACTATGACGACGGCTACTTCTACTCCCTCGGCTTCGACTACAAGCTGAACAACCAGCTGACCCTTCGCGCCGGTGTGGCCTACGAGGAGTCGCCGATCGATACGGAGATCCGCTCCACCCGCCTGCCTGACAACGACCGCATCTGGGCATCGGTCGGTGCCAGCTACCAGTGGAACGACAAGCTGACCTTCGATGTCGCCTACACGCACATCTTCGCCAAGGAGACGGATATCCGCATCCTTCCGGGTCACCAGGATTACGAAGGGCTGCCCTTCGTGGCCGATGTGGACGCAAGCGTCGACATCGTGTCGGTCGGTCTGCGCTATCGCTGGGACAATCCGGCCGTTGCCATCCCGGCTGCTCCGATCGTCCGCAAGTACTGAGTTCTGCAACACGCAGACAGAAGAAAGGCCGGCGTTCCGCCGGCCTTTCTTTTTGATGCCGCTAGAAAGCTGAAGTTCAGGACTTCGCCAGGACGTAGGTCCCCGGCGCATCGCACAGAGGCTCCAGCTTGCCGCCCCCGGGCTCACGCGCCGGCACCATCTTGGGGCCTTGAGCCTTGATCCATTCGAACCAATAGGGCCACCAGGAGCCGGGCGTCTCGGCCGCCTGATTCATCCAGTCCTCCAACTCGCCCTCCACCGGGCCGCCGGTCCAGAACTGGTACTTCGGCTTTCCGGGCGGATTGACCACGCCGGCAATGTGCCCCGATCCGGCGAGCACGTAATCGACCGGTCCACCGAAAGCCTTCGAACCGACGAACACCGAGCGGGCAGGGGCGATGTGGTCTTCCTTGGTGGCGAGGTTGAAGATCGGCACCTTCACCTTCTTCAGATCAAGCTTCACCCCTGCAAGCTCCATCTCACCTTTAGCAAGCTTGTTCTCCAGGTAGCAGTTGCGCAGATAGAAGGCATGATTGGCTGCCGGCATCCGGGTCGAGTCAGCGTTCCAGTAGAGCAGGTCGAACGGGAGCGGCGCCTTGCCCTTCATGTAGACGTTGACCACGTAGGGCCAGATAAGATCGGTCGGCCGCAGCATGTTGAAAGCGTTGGCCATGCGCGCGCCTTCGAGATACCCGCGCTTCTTCATGGAGGCCTCAAGGCTCTGGACCTCCTGCTCTCCGGCGAACACTTTCAGATCGCCCGCATGGGTGAAGTCCACCTGGGCGGTAAAGAGCGTTGCGCTGTCGATGCGCTTGTCCCGCTTGGCGGCCATGTAGGCCAGCGTCGTGGCGAGCAGCGTGCCGCCGACGCAGTAGCCGATCGCCGTCACCTTCTTTTCGCCTGTCGCCTGCTCGATCGCTTCCAGCGCCGCGAAGATGCCGTCGCGCATGTAATGCTCGAAGCCTTTTTCCGCATGCTGCTCGGCCGGGTTCACCCACGAGATGCAGAAGACGGTCAGGCCCTGAGCCACAGCCCAGCGGATGAAGCTCTTCTCCGGGTTCAGATCGAGAATGTAGTACTTGTTGATCCAGGGCGGCACGATCAGCAGGGGCCGCTTCAGCACCTTCTCGGTGGCCGGCGCGTACTGGATCAGCTCGATCAGTTCGTTGCGGAAGATCACCTTGCCGGGGGTGTTGGCGATGTTGGCCCCGATCCTGAAATTGCTCGGGTCCGACTGGCGGATCTTCAGCTCACCTTGGCCTGCTTCGATGTCCTCCGCCAGCATGGTGATGCCGCGCACCAGATTGGCGCCGTTCTCGCGCATGGTCTCGCGGATCAGTTCAGGGTTCGTCAGCAGGAAATTGGAGGGAGAGAGCGCGCTGGACAGTTGCTTGAGGTAGAACTGCGCCTTGTGGCGCGTGCGCTCGTCGAGGCCGTCTGCATTCTCCACGAGCTCCTCCGCCCAACGGGAGGAGATTAGGTAGGCCTGCTTCAGGAAGTCGAAGATCGGATTTTCGGACCATTCGGGATCCTTGAAGCGGTTGTCCTTGGGCTCGGGCTCGGCGACCGGCTCCGTTGGCTCGCCTTGGGCGCGCTTCAGAGTTGAGGCCCACAGGCTCATGAACTGGGTGCCGAGGCGGGTCTGAGCCTCCAGGCTCCTATGCGGGTCGGTCATCCACGCTTCGGCCACCCGGGTCAGGGATTTGATCGCCTCCGACGTGTCGCCCGGCGGCTCCGACAGGGTTTTGCCTTCCTGGACTGGCTTGAGGTAGGCGGCGGCCGCCTTGCCGGCGCCCTCGATGAACCGCGCGACGTTATGGGAGAGTTCCTCGAAGTCCGGAGTGGGGCCTTGGGTCTTCTCTTCACCATATGGCTTGTCCATAAGGCGATCTCCCTCTATCGCAGCAACATTGCCCTCAGGCTGCACTTCCGACATCTTAGCGTTCGACACGCTGGGTTTGCCAGAGTCATGTTGCCATCCTTAGGTATCAGAAATGCGTACGAAGCTCTTTTCGATCCCTCACGCTCCAGCGTTTGCACTGGTTCTGCTCGCAGCCTCTGGCGTGGCCGGCTGCAACAGCAATCCCGTGCGGGACGTGGCTACCTCGCTGGGAGCCGGTCCTCAATTGGCGCCGACGCCCGATTTCGTGGCGCGCTCAAGGCCGGCTAATCTCGACTACATGCCGATCGGCACACCCGTCCCGGAGCGTCCGACACCGGCTCGCACGGCGGCCGAGATCAAGGCAGCTGAAGCCGAGCTCGATGCTCTGCGCAACCGGAACGAGGCTGCGGGCGCTGCCGCGGCGGAACTGGGCAAGACGCCGCCGCCTGAGCCTGTCAGGCTGCCTGCAAACTCCTCTGCCAACACGTCGCAGCAAACGCGCCAGAAGGCGAATTCCAACAGAAGGCCTTAGTGCCTATACGGAATGATGTGATTCCGCTCGGAGACGAGAACCATGTCTGATTTCTACCGGATTAAGCGCCTTCCGCCTTACGTCTTCGAGCAGGTCAACCGGATCAAGGCCGCGGCCCGCGCCAACGGGGCCGACATTATAGATCTCGGCATGGGCAATCCGGACCTCCAAGCACCGCAGCATGTGATCGACAAGCTCGTCGAGACCGTGGGCAAGCCCCGCACCGACCGCTATTCGGCCTCCAAGGGTATCGGCGGCCTGCGCCGCGCCCAGGCCGGCTATTACGAGCGCCGTTTCGGCGTGAAGCTCAACCCGGACACCCAGGTGGTCGCGACCCTCGGCTCCAAGGAGGGCTTCGCCAACATGGCTCAGGCGATCACGGAGCCGGGCGACGTGATTCTGGTGCCGAATCCGAGCTATCCGATCCACGCCTTCGGCTTCCTGATGGCGGGCGGCGTCATCCGGTCGGTTCCAGCCGAGCCGACCCCGGACTTCTTCGTCGCCGCCGAGCGGGCCGTGGCGCACTCGATCCCGAAGCCTGTAGCGCTCGTGGTCTGCTATCCGTCGAACCCGACCGCCTATGTGGCCTCCCTGGATTTCTACCGGGACCTTGTGGCCTTCGCGAAGAGGCACGAGCTGATCCTGCTGTCGGATCTCGCCTATTCGGAAGTCTACTTCGACGAATCGAACCCGCCGCCCTCGATTCTCCAGGTGCCCGGCGCCATGGATGTGGCCGTGGAGTTCACCTCCATGTCCAAGACCTTCTCGATGGCCGGCTGGCGCATCGGCTTCGCGGTGGGCAACGAGCGTCTCCTGGCGGCACTCGCCCGGGTGAAGTCCTATCTCGATTACGGCGCCTTCACGCCGGTACAGGTGGCGGCCACCGCCGCGCTGAACGGCCCGGACGACTGCATCCGCGAAATGCGTGCCACCTATAAGCGCCGCCGCGACGTGATGGTCGATTCCTTCGCCAAGGCCGGCTGGGACGTGCCCGTGCCCACCGCGTCCATGTTCGCCTGGGTGCAGATCCCGGAGAAATTCCGCTCCTTGGGCAGCCTGGAGTTCTCCAAGCTCCTGGTGGAGAAGGCCGATGTGGCGGTGGCGCCCGGAATCGGCTTCGGCGAGCACGGTGACGATTACGTGCGCATCGCCCTCGTGGAGAACGAGCAGCGCATCCGCCAGGCCGCCCGCAACATCCGCAAATTCTTCGACAGCGCCGACCAGACCCTCCACAACGTGGTGCCGATGGTCCGGCGGGTCTGATCCTTCCGGCAGGAATCTATGCCGACGTCTGTGACCGGGGTTCCGGTCCGCATGGACATGGAACCCCGGCGGTCGTAAAAGCAGCCCAAGATTTTCAAGGAGCTGCTGTTCGTGACACGTCCCCTTCGGGTCGGTATTGCCGGCCTCGGCACCGTCGGCGCATCGGTCATTCGCATCCTCGACCGCCAGAATGAGGCCATCGCCCAGCGCGGCGGAAAGCCCGTTCAGGTTGTGGCCATTTCGGCCCGTGACAGGTCCAAGGACCGCGGCGTCGACCTCTCGCGCTTCACGTGGTTCGACAATCCGGTGGATCTTGCCGGCGCAACTGACGTGGATTGTGTCGTCGAACTCGTCGGCGGCGCGGACGGGGCGGCCCTGGAGACGGTGCGCACGGCGCTTTCCCATAGCAAGCATGTGGTGACGGCCAACAAGGCTCTGCTCGCCAAGCACGGTCTCAAGCTTGCAAAGCTGGCGGAAGAGAAGGGCGTGTCGCTCGCCTTCGAGGCGTCCGTCGCCGGTGGCATTCCGATCATCAAGACTCTGCGTGAGGCCATGCCGGCCAACCGGATCTCGCGGCTCTACGGCATCCTCAACGGCACCTGCAACTACATCCTCTCACGGATGGAGTTGGAGGGTCTGACCTTCCAGGAATGCCTGAAGGACGCCCAGCGCCTCGGCTATGCGGAGGCCGATCCGACCTTCGATGTCGAGGGCTTCGACACGGCCCACAAGCTCGCGATCCTCACCAGCCTCGCCTTCGGCACGCAGATCGACGCGGAAGCGATCTATGTGGAAGGCATCTCCTCCATTGCGCCGCTCGACCTCGCCATGGCGAAGGAGCTGGGCTTCCGCATCAAGCTGTTAGGGGTTGCCGAGCGCACGAAGACCGGGATCGAACAGCGCGTCCACCCGACCATGGTGCCCCGCACGTCCTCCATTGCCCAAGTGATGGGCGTGACGAACGCCGTCACCATCGACGCCGACGCGGTTCGCGAGCTCACCCTGATCGGACCGGGGGCAGGGGGTGATGCCACCGCGTCCGCCGTCGTGGCGGACATTGCCGATGTGGCAACCGGCAAGGTGCAGCCGCTCTTCGGCGCACCCATCGACCAGCTGGAAAAGGCGCCCCGGGCGCCCATGCAGCGCCACGAGGGCGGCTACTATATCCGCCTGACCGTCCATGACCGCCCAGGCGTCGCCGCCGGCGTGGCAACACGGATGGCCGAAGCCGACATCTCCCTAGAGAGCATTCTCCAGAAGCGCTCGGAAGTCGCCGCGAACAAGGATCCGCATGGGCGCTCCGGCGCCCCGGTTCCACTGGTGCTCATCACCTATGCGGCCACCGAGGCTTCAATCCGCTCAGCCCTTCAAAAAATTACGGGGGATGGTCTTATTGCCGAGCCGCCCCAAGTCATTCGCATCGAACGCGAGTAACCGGAATCCGGGCCCTATGGCCCGCTCACGACCACAATAAGGGAGACGACACGTCCATGTCGCAAGGCATTACCGTCCAACCGGGCCAAATCATCGAGCGCATTCTGACCCTGGAACTCGTCCGCGTGACCGAGCGCGCGGCGGTGGCGTCCGCCAGGCTGCGCGGCCGCGGCAACGAGAAGGCTGCCGACCAGGCGGCCGTGGATGCCATGCGCCGTGAGCTGAACAAGCTGCCCATCGACGGCACGGTGGTGATCGGCGAGGGCGAGCGTGACGAGGCCCCGATGCTCTTCATCGGCGAGCGCGTCGGCAACAAGCAGGGCCCGAAGGTCGACATCGCTGTCGACCCGCTCGAAGGCACGACGCTTTGCGCCAAGGATATGCCGGGCTCCATCGCCGTCATGGCGATGGCGGAGGCCGGAACCCTGCTGGCCGCTCCCGACGTCTACATGCACAAGATCGCCATCGGCACCGGCTACCCGACCGGCACCGTCGACCTCGACGCCAGCCCCGAGGAGAACCTGAACAACCTCGCCAGGGCGAAGGGCGTGAAGGTGAACGAGCTCACCGCCCTCGTGCTCGACCGTCCGCGCCACGCGGACCTTATCGCGGCCATTCGCAAGACGGGCGCCGGCATCCGGTTGATCTCCGACGGCGACGTGGCCGGCGTGATCTTCACCACGAAACCGGAAGAGACTGGCATCGACATCTATCTTGGCATCGGCGCCGCCCCCGAGGGCGTGCTGGCGGCAGGGGCGCTCCGCTGCATCGGCGGGCAGATGCAGGCCCGGCTGATCCTCGACACCGAGGAGAAGCGCTCCCGCGCTCTGCAGATGGGCGTGACGGATCCGAACCGGAAATACGACATGACGGACCTCGCCCGCGGCGACGTGATCGTGGCCGCCACAGGCGTGACCGACGGTGCGCTGATCAAGGGCGTTCATTTCGGCAGGGACGTGATCACCACGGAAACCGTCGTCTACCGCTCCGCCACCGGCACCGTCCGCCGCATCTACGGCGAGCACCGGGAGCTGTCGAAGTTCCACCTGGATTGAGTTGCTCCAGGTACAGACCACAATCCATACTGCGTCATGGCCGGGCTTGTCCCGGCCATCCACGTTCTGAGGACGCTTAAGACGTGAATCCCCGGAACAAGTCCGGGGATGACGATGGTATATGCCGGGAGAACCAAATGCTTCACATCCGCCCCTTCCGTCCCGACGACCGTGCCGCTTGGGAACCCCTATGGCAGGGCTATCTGACCTTCTACAACGCCTCTCTGGCCGCAGAGGTGACCGAGGAGACGTGGCGGCGGCTCAACGATCCGGCTGAGCCCATGAATGGCCTTGTGGCCGAACGCGACGGCAGGGTCGTCGGCATCGTGCATTACATCTATCACCGCTCCACCTGGACGACGGGCGACTACTGTTATCTGCAGGATCTGTTCACGGCGGAAGAAGCCCGCGGGCAGGGTGCCGGCCGTGCCCTGATCGAGGCCGTCTATGAGCAGGCGAAAACAGATGGCGCAAGCCGCGTCTACTGGCTGACACACGAGTCCAACACGGCAGCCCAGGCGCTTTACGAGAAGGTCGCCTCCCGCAGCGGCTTCATTCAGTATCGGCACATGCTGGGCTGACGCTTTCACGGTTCGAGCGCCCAGGGAGTGACGATGTGGCGAAGGTGCTTTGACCACAATTCGCGGGTAAGAGTCCCGTCGTGACCGAATCATCTCCTCTTCACCTGCCCAAACCTTTCCTGGGCGTCGCCAATTCCGCCCTCGGGCGCACCTGGGTCGAGCGCTGCGATGCCGCCCAGAGCACGATTGCGCTTGCCATCGCCCAGACCCATGGCCTGCCCGATGTTCTCGCCCGTGTGCTCGCCGGCCGGGGTGTCGGCATTCATGATACGGACGGTTTCCTCAATCCGCGCCTGCGGGACCTCATGCCGGACCCGCACAAGCTCACCGACATGGAGGCGGCCGCCTCGCGTCTCGCCGATGCAGTGACCCGCAATGAGACGGTGGCGATCTTCGGCGATTATGACGTCGACGGCGCCTGCAGCGCAGCGCTGCTGGCCGAATATCTGCGCGCCTGCGGGGTGGAATACGCGATCCACATTCCCGACCGGATCACGGAGGGCTATGGCCCGAACGTGGACGCAATCCGGGCCTTGAAGGAGCAGGGTGCCGACATCCTAGTGACGGTCGATTGCGGCACGGCCAGCATCGAGCCCCTGGCCGAAGCCCGCCGACTGAGCCTTGATCCGCTTGTTCTCGACCACCACCAGGCCCCCGAGCAGTTGCCGGAGGCGCTCGCCATCGTAAACCCGAACCGGCAGGACGACCTGTCGGGCCTCGGCCACCTCTGCGCCGCGGGCGTAGTCTTTCTCACCCTCGTCGCCCTCAACCGCACGCTGCGCTCGCGTGGGTTCTTCAATGGCCGCCCCGAGCCCGACCTGATGGGCAGCCTCGACCTCGTGGCCCTCGCCACGGTGGCGGACGTGGTGCCGCTGCTGGGCCTGAACCGCGCCTTCGTGCGCCAGGGACTCGCTATCATGAGAAGCCGCCGCCGGGTGGGCCTGGCGGCGCTTTTCGATACGGCGGGTCTCACAGGAGCGCCGGAAAGCTGGCATCTCGGCTATCTTGTCGGACCACGCATCAATGCCGGCGGGCGGATCGGTGATGCCGCTTTGGGCTCAAGGCTCCTCCTGACCGAAGACCCGGTCCAGGCCGGCAGGCTGGCTGCGGAGTTGGACCGGCTCAACCGGGACCGGCAGGCCATCGAGGTGGTGGCCGTCGCCGAGGCTGAGGCTCAAGCCATGATGGCCCTGGAACGCATGCCGGACTTGCCGGTTCTCGTGACCGCCTCTGCCGAGTGGCATCCCGGCGTCGTCGGTCTGATCTCCGCCCGCACCAAGGAGCGATTCCGCCGCCCAGCCTTTGCCTTCACCCTGAATCAGGACGGGACGGCGACCGGCTCCGGCCGCTCCGTCCCCGGTGTCGATCTGGGCTACGCCGTGCGGGCAGCCGTGGATGTCGGGCTTGCCATCAAGGGCGGCGGACACACCATGGCGGCCGGCGTGACCATCCAGGCAATCGACCTCCAGCGCTTCCTCGATTTCGTCACCGAGAGGCTCTCCGAACCCGTGAGCGCCATGCGGCTGCGGGACAGTTTCGCCGTCGATGCGACCCTGACCGCCGGTGGCGCCCAGCCTGCCGTGGTGACGGCGCTCGAAAGGGCAGGTCCGTTCGGCCAAGGCCAGCCCGAGCCCATGTTCGTCTTCCCACAGCATCGGGTGATTGAGGCGCGCGAGGTCGGCAGCGGCGGGCATCTGCGCGTGAAGCTTCGCGGCGGCGACGGCAGCTTCATCGGCGGAATCGCCTTCCGCGCCGCAGGTCAGCCGCTGGGCAATGTCCTGTCACAGGCCATCGGCAACCCGCTTCATGTGGCGGGCACGCTCTCCATCGACCGATGGGGCGGAGGGGAAAAAGCCGAGCTTCGCATCGCGGATGCCGCACGGCCCGAATAATTGAATTCGGGTGCTTGCGATGCATCACGAACCCATCTATAGGTTCGCCCACTTCGGCGGCATCACCCCGAATGACCCGCGCCCTTCGTCTATCGGTTAGGACGCCAGCCTTTCACGCTGGAGAGAGGGGTTCGACTCCCCTAGGGCGCGCCACACTATCTTCATCTCGAAAAATCAATGTTCTAAATGAATTGAAGGCGTTCTTGCGCCTGAATTGTCATCAGGCGCAGCCCCCAGAAGGGTGGTTCTGCTGTCGCAGGTTCGAGGCTTGCTGCGCATGGCTCATGATGCCCGCAGCCACTGGCGCGGATTGCTTCGCTCGGTCGGCTCGCCAGACAAAGCACGGCACAGCTCCTGCATCGATGCGAGAGAGTGAATCGGGCGGAACTCGTCCACATGGGGCAGCATCGCCCGGATGCCGGTCGCACGGGCCTCGAACGCGTCGAAGCGCAGGAGCGGGTTCAGCCAGATCAGGCGGCGACACGAGCGCTTGAGCCGGTCCATCTCGAAGGTCAGTTCCCTGGTCACCTCCCGCTCAAGCCCGTCCGTGAACAGCAGCACAATCGCGCCCTGGCCGAGCACACGACGTGACCAATGGCGATTGAAGTCGTGGAGCGCATGGGCGATCCGGGTTCCGCCCTCCCAATCCTGCACGCGCTTCGACGCGCGGGCGAGCGCCTCGTCCGGGTCGCGGCTCGTCAGCTCACGGCTGATGTTGGTCAGGCGCGTGGCGAAGACGAAGGAGTGAACCTTTCGCCTCTTCTCCGCGATGGCATGCAGGAAATGCAGGAAGAGCCGCGAGTACTCCGCCATGGAGCCTGAGATGTCCATGAGCGCCACCACCGGCGCATGGCGGACCGCAGGAGAGCGGTAGGCCAGATCAATGGCAGCCCCGCCGCCGCGCAGGGAGCGCCGGAATGTCTTTCGCGGATCGATCCGGCGGCCGCGTGGATCCGACAGGAAGCGGCGCGTGGTCACTTCGTCATCCGGCAGGGACATCTCGGCGATCAAGCGCTTGGTGACAGTGATCTCGGCCGCCGACATCTGGGCGAAATCCTTCGCCTTCAGAACCTCGCGGTCGGACACGGTGAGGCGTGCGAAGAACTCGGTCTTCTCAACCGGCTCCGGCTTCTCCTGCCGTGGTGTAGTCAAGGCCTCAGCCACGCGCAGGGCGCCGGCCTGGGGCTTCTTCTCCTCCTTGGCGCCCCCAGGAGCGATGGGTGACATTTGTGCAATGAGCTTCTCGATGAGCGCGCGCCGCCGCCAAAAGATTCGGAAAGCCTGATCGAACAGAATGCTGTGCTCGTGCCGCTTCACGAAGACGGCATGGAGCGTCCAGTAGAAGTCTTCGCGCATGCCGATCCGCGCCGCCTCGACTGCCGCGATGGCATCCAGAACCGCTCCAGGCCCGACCGGCAGACCTGCGGCGCGCAGGGCACGGGCGAAATACGCTATGTTGTCCGCAAGACGACCCTCACCCTGGTCGGCGGTCTTCTTCGTCACGCGTGCGCCCTCAGCACGCTCTGAACCTGATCGAGCATGTCTTTCGCGCGGCTGCCCTGCATCTTCTGCATGTCGTCCTGGTACTTCAGCAGAACGCCCAGCGTGTCCGAGACCAGAGCCGGGTCGAGCGCCACCGCATCGAGCTCCACGAGAGCCGAGGCCCAATCGAGGGTTTCGGCCACGCCCGGTGCCTTGAACAGATCTTCCTTCCGGATCGCCTGGACGAAGGCGACGATCTCCTGCGACAGGCGCTTGGCGGCCTGCGGAACACGGCTTGAGAGGATCGCGAGCTCCCGCTCGGCATCCGGATAATCGACCCAGTGATAGAGGCAGCGGCGCTTGAGCGCGTCGTGGATCTCGCGGGTGCGGTTGGACGTGATGATGACGATGGGCGGGTGCTCCGCCTTGACCGTGCCGAGTTCCGGGATCGTGACCTGGAAGTCGGACAGCACCTCCAGAAGAAAGGCCTCAAAGGCCTCGTCCGTGCGGTCGAGTTCGTCGATGAGGAGTACCGGCGCGCCAGAGGTGTCGGGCTCCAACGCCTGCAGGAGCGGGCGCCTCACCAAGTATCGTTCCGAGAACAGGTCGCTCTCCAACGTGTCGCGATCCACCGGTCCGCCGACCTCGGCCAGCCGGATGGCCATCATCTGCCCGGCGTAGTTCCATTCATAAACCGCCGAGGCGACGTCGAGGCCCTCATAGCATTGCAGCCGGATGAGTCGTCGCCCGAGTGCCGATGATAGCACCTTCGCGATCTCGGTCTTTCCAACGCCAGCTTCCCCTTCCAGGAAGAGCGGACGTCCAAGTTTCAGCGCGAGAAAGAGCACTGTGGCGAGCGAACGGTCAGCCACATAGCCGGCGCTCTCAAGAAGAGCCAAAGTGCTATCGATGGAACCGGGTTGGTCGGCCAAGGGCTGTGCTTCTCCCTGAGGGCAAGATGCCCGAGCTCAGCCCGGGCATCAGGTCAACATCGTTCAGGTGTGGCCGTTCAGCCCCGCGAGGTGGCGGCCTGCACGGCGCGCCGTGCCATGACGCCGACGAGATGAGCACGATAGGCGGCATCGGCATGCATGTCGCTGTTCATCTCGCTCTCCGCAACGGTGACGCCGTTGAGGGCTTCAGCCGCGAAGTTCCCATTCAGTGCCTGTTCCATATCGGCGGCTCGGAACACGCCGTTCGAGCCGGCCCCCGTCACAGCAACGCGGACACCGTCCGCATGCTTGGCTACGAACACGCCGACAAGGGCATAGCGCGAGGCCGGGTTGCGGAACTTGACGTAGGCGGCCTGCGATGGGGCCTTGAACGACACCTGCGTGATGATCTCGCCTTCCTCCAGAGCCGTGGTGAAGATGCCCTGGAAGAAGTCGTCCGCGGCGATCTTGCGCTGGTTGGTGATGATCGTCACGTTGAGCGCAAGACACGCGGCCGGATAATCCGCCGACGGGTCATTGTTGGCGATGGAACCGCCGATGGTGCCGCGATTGCGCACATGCGGATCCCCGATGAGCTCGGCCATCTCGGCCAAAGCCGGGATCGCCTCCTTCAACTCGGCCGAGTTCGCGACCTCCGCATGTTTCATCATGGCCCCGATGGTGATCGTGTCGCCTGATCGCTCGATGCCGCGAAGCTCCGCGATCTGGCTGAGATCGATCAGGTTGGCCGGGCCCGCGAGCCGCAGCTTCATGGTCGGAAGCAGCGTGTGCCCGCCGGCGAGGAACTTGATGTCCTCGGCTGTGCCGGCGAGGCCGGCAGCCTCCTTGACGCTCGTGGGGCGGTGATATTCGAAAGCGTACATTCCCGTCCTCCCTTATTCCGCCGCCATGGGCATGCGTGCTTTTTGAGCCGCCCGCCACACTGCCTGAGGTGTCGCCGGCATGGCGATGTCCTCGTGTCCCAGCGCATCGGTGATGGCGTTGATGACCGCCGGCGGAGCCGCGATGGCTCCCGCCTCGCCGCAGCCCTTGATTCCGAGCGGGTTCGAAGGGCAGGGGGTTACCGTCATGCCGACCTGGAAGGACGGCAGGTCGATGGCGCGCGGCATACAGTAATCGTTGAAGCTCGCCGTGATGAGCTGGCCACTTTCGTCATAGAAGGCACCCTCAAGGAGCGCCTGGCCGACACCCTGCGCGATGCCGCCATGGACCTGGCCTTCGACGATCATCGGGTTGATGATCACCCCGAAATCGTCCACTGCCGTCCAGCGCTCGATCTTGGTTACGCCGGTATCGGGGTCGATCTCCACTTCGCAGATGTGCACGCCGGCCGGGAAGGTGAAGTTGGTGGGATCGTAGAACGCTCCCTCCTTCAGGCCGGGCTCCAGATCCTGGCCGGAGAACTTGTGGGCGATATAGGCCTGGAGGGCGATCTCGCCGAAGGCCATGGAACGGTCAGTGCCGGCGACGCCGAACTGGCCGTCCTTGAACTCGATGTCGCCCTCGGACGCTTCGAGCACGTGGGCCGCCACCTTCTTGCCCTTGGCGATTACCTTGTCGATCGCCTTGGCGATGGCCGACATGCCCACCGCGCCGGAGCGCGAGCCATACGTGCCCATGCCGAACTGCACCTTGTCGGTGTCGCCGTGGACGATGCTGACCTGATCTATGGAGATGCCGAGCCGGTCCGACACGAGTTGGGCGAAGGTGGTCTCGTGACCCTGGCCGTGGCTGTGCGAGCCGGTCAGCACCTCGACGGAGCCGGTCGGGTTGACGCGCACTTCGGCCGATTCCCAAAGACCGACGCCCGCACCGAGGGAGCCGACCGCCTGCGAGGGAGCGATGCCGCAGGCCTCGATATAGCTCGAGAAGCCGATGCCCCGCAGCTTGCCGCGGCGGGCGCTTTCCTGCTTGCGGCTATCGAAGTTCTTGTAGTCGGCAATCTCCAGCGCCTTGTCGAGGGAGGCGGCATAGTCGCCCGTGTCATAGGTCATGATGACCGGGGTCACATGCGGGAATTGCGTGATGTAGTTCTTGCGGCGGAACTCAGCCGGGTTCTGGCCCAGTTCCCGCGCCGTCTTCTCCACGAGACGCTCGACCACGAAGGTAGCCTCGGGCCGCCCCGCTCCGCGATAGGCGTCGACCGGTGCGGTGTTCGTGTAGACCCCATCGACCTCGCAGTAGATCGCCGGGATGTCGTACTGGCCCGACAGGAGCGGGGCGTA
This sequence comes from Microvirga sp., assembly GCF_014699075.1. Lineage (GTDB taxonomy): Bacteria > Pseudomonadota > Alphaproteobacteria > Rhizobiales > Beijerinckiaceae > Microvirga. Next base: position 331,386 of record NZ_JACXAB010000004.1, read on the forward strand.
CAGATAGGTCGGCACGGACGAGGAGAAGGTGGAGAGATAGGCGCCGAGATTAGCCGTGGTGTGAACCCTGAGGGCAATGATCTTACCGGTCTCGTCGGTGGCCATCTCAGCATGGGTGACGTGGTCGCGGCCATGGGCGTCGGACAGGAAGGCTTCCGAGCGATCCGAAGTCCACTTCACCGGGCGCTTGACCTTCTTCGCCGCCCAGACGCAGACCGTCTCCTCCGCATAGATGAAGATCTTGGATCCGAATCCTCCGCCCACATCCGGCGCAATGACGCGCAGCTTGTGCTCAGGCGCCACGCCGATGAAGGCCGAAAGGACGAGCCGGGCCACGTGCGGGTTCTGGCTCGTGGTGTAGAGGGTGTAGTTGTCGGTTCCGAAGTCGTATTCGCCAACGGCCGCGCGGGGCTCGATGGGGTTCGGCACCAGACGGTTGTTGACGAGATCGATCTTGGTGACGTGCTTGGCCCGTGCGAAGGCTGCCTCCGTCTCGTCCTTGTTGCCGAGGTGCCAGTTGAACACCGTGTTGTCGGGCGAGACGTCGTGCACTTGGACCTGTGCCTTTGTCGCCTGAGCCGTGTCGACCACGGCCGGGAGAACATCGTAATCGACCACGATGGCTTCCGCCGCATCCTTCGCCTGGGCAAGCGTCTCGGCGATCACCACCGCCACGTGGTCGCCCACGTAGCGCACCTTGCCCTGGGCCAACGCTGGGTGCGGGCCGGCCTTCATAGGAGAACCATCCTTGGAATGGATCATCCAGCCGCAGATGAGGCCGCCGATCTTGTCGGCTGCGAGGTCGTCGCCTGTGAAGACCGCGATCACGCCCGGCATGATCATGGCCAGTCCCGTATCGATGGAACGGATCGCTGCGTGAGCGTGAGGCGAGCGGAGGAAATAGGCGTGGGCTTGGCCAGGTCTGTTGAAGTCGTCCACGTAGCGTCCCTGGCCGGTGACGAAACGCTGATCCTCTTTCCGGCGGACGGGTGCGCCGATCCCTGTTGCGGTCATGAAATCCTCCCTGGTCTTCGTTCGCCCTCACCGGGAAGCGAAGCGGACATCGCGAAGAAGGCTTTGAAGTTAATGTTGCCTGCTTCGATGCTCGCCTGCAGCTTGTGCCTGTTCGGGCCGTGCCGTGGTCGAGCGTCTCGCCCTATTCCGCCGCCTGCTGCAGTGGCGCTTGCGCCATGCCCTGGGCTCCGGCGGCAACAGCCTTGACGATGTTGTGATAGCCCGTGCAGCGGCACAGATTGCCTTCGAGCTCGGCCCGGATGGTCTGCTCGTCGAGGGCGTTGCCCTTGCGGTTCACAATGTCGATGGCGGACATGATCATGCCCGGCGTGCAGTACCCGCATTGAAGGCCGTGATGCTCACGGAAAGCCGCCTGCATCGGGTGCAGCTCGCCACCTTGGGAGATGCCTTCGATGGTGGTGACTACGCTCGCATTGGCCTGAACGGCCAGGGTGGTGCAGGACTTCACAGCCTGTCCGTTCAGATGAACGACGCAGGCGCCGCACTGGCTGGTGTCGCAGCCCACATGGGTTCCGGTAAGTCTCAAGTTGTCGCGCAGGAAGTGGACGAGCAGAGTGCGGGGATCGACGTCTGCGGTGACGGATTGACCGTTCACCGTCAGGGAGACGGTTGTCATGCGTGGCTTCCTCCTCAAACGCCGGAAGTCAGGCCAACCTTCAGGTGGTCTCAGACACCGGCAGGTATTGTTGTTGGACGACCGCACGAATGCGATCCATCGAAGCCGAGTGTGGCCCGCCCCGGTGGAGCGGTCAAGCATTGGAATGGTTCAAAGGTCGGTGACTGAAAATCCGGTCAGGCGGCGGTTTCGGCAGGCGAGAGGATCTTGGCGAAGTTCGCGAAGAACTCGTCGGCATATTTCTTGGCGACGCCGTTGATGAGGCGCCCGCCGAGCTGGGCGATCTTGCCGCCTATATTGGCCTCGACATCATAGATCAGCCTGGTGCCGCCCTCCATGTCTTCGAGCCGAACCTTCGCTCCGCCCTTGGCCCAGCCGGCAACGCCGCCCTGTCCCTCGCCGCTGATGGTGTAGCCGTTGGGCGGATCAAGATCGGTGAGGTTCACCCCACCCTTGAAGGTTGCCTTCACCGGTCCGACGGATACCTTTGCAACCGCCTGAAACTCGGTGTCACTGACCTTCTCCAGTTCCTGGCATCCAGGAATCGCTGCCTTCAGGACTTCCGGATTGTTGAGAGCCGCCCACACCGTCGCCCGGTCGGCCGGAAGTGCCACCTCGCCCTGCATCGTCATTGCCATGCTGCGTTCTCCTCCTGTCAACAGCCCGACAGCAGAGTAAGGGCAAATCAGGCGGCGCGTCACCTGCCAAGCATTGCTGCAATGCACGCTGACTCGCAGTGCTCAATTATCCGAGGATGTGACAGCCTGAGCTCGGGCAAGCGCATCGACGACAGCGTCGAAGGTGAGGAGAATAGAGGCGTGCCGGGCTTTCAGGTCTCGGGCCGGCTCCAGGAACGCCAAGTCGGCCCACTTGCCGGAGGGCGGATTGCCGCCAGCCTTCAGCATGCGATTCATGATCTCGCGGAGCGCCCGAAGCTCGTCGGCGGTCGAGCCGACCACATGCCGTCCCATGACAGACGAGGAGGCTTGACCCAGGGCACAGGCCTTCACGTCATGGGCGAAGGCGCTGACCACATCGCCGTCGAGTTTCAGATGAACCGTGACCGTCGACCCGCATAGTTTCGAATGAGCCTTCGCGCTCGCATGCGCGTCCGGCATTGTTCCCTGAAGCGGAATGTCGGCCGCAAGCTCCAGGATGCGGCGGCTATAGATATCGTTCAGCATCCTGCGGGCGATCCATCCGACGAGGTGCTTGTCCCGGAGGAATCAGACGCCGCAACGCCGTGCCTGTCAATGCCACGGCATGTAACCGGTCCCATGCCTGTTGCCGTTCGAGGGCTGGTGGTGGCAGTATCGATCGGCGAACTTCTCCTTTGCCGGGAAATTTCATGCTTTCGACCGACACGGATATCCTGAAGACGGCAGAATCCTGGAGGCGCGAGGGCAGGGGCGTCGCCATTGCGACGGTGGTCGAGACCTGGGGGTCGGCGCCCCGACCCGTGGGGAGCCATCTGGTGATCGACCAGGACACGAACTTCCTCGGCTCCGTATCCGGCGGATGCGTCGAAGGCGCGGTGATCACGGAGGCACTGGACGTGATCACTGACGGAAAGCCGCGCATGATCGAGTTCGGCGTGGCCGACGAAACCGCCTGGCAGGTCGGGCTCTCCTGCGGCGGGCGCATCAGGGTCTATGTCGAGCGGGTGGATTAGCCGGCATGCGCCTGAGCCTTCTGTCCGATTTGAATGCAGAGAGGGCCGCCCGGCGCGCAGCCATTCTCGTAACGGACGTTGAATCGGGTGAGCAGCGTCTTGTTCGCGAGGCCGAGGTCGACGGAGACCTGCTGGCCGAGGAACTGCTGGATGCTTTGCGGCGAGGCAAGAGCGGACTTGTCGAGTGGGAGGGCCGCCAGTTCTTTCTCACCGTGCAGGCGCCGCCGGTCAGGTTAGTGGTCATCGGGGCCGTTCACATCAGCCAGGCGCTGGCGCCGATGGCCAAGGGTCTCGACCTCGATGTGACCATTATCGATCCGCGCACGGCATTCGCGACACCCGAGCGCTTCCCCGATGTGCCGGTGCTGGCAGAATGGCCCGATACGGTTTTGCCGGAGATCGGCATCGACCCTTATACAGCCATCGTGGCGCTCACCCACGATCCGAAGATCGACGATCCTGCTCTCACCGCCGCCCTGCGATCGGAGTGCTTCTACATCGGTGCGCTCGGCTCGCGCAAAACCCATGAACGTCGGGTTCAGCGCCTGACCGAGGCCGGATTTGCACAAGCGGATCTCTCTCGAATTCATGCGCCCATCGGCCTCGATATCGGGGCCGTCTCGCCTGCGGAAATAGCAGTCTCGATCCTGGCCGAGATCGTCGCCAGCTTGCGCAAGGGGCGGAGGCGCCTAGCGTGAAGTTCGGGCAGGTTCCAATCGACGAAGCAATCGGGGCTCTGGCGGCCCACAGCGTCCGGGCAGGCGACGTAGTGGTGAAGAAGGGAACCCTCGTCACGGCGGAAGTCGCAATGCACTTGAAGCAAGCCGGTGTCGAGACCCTCATCGCAGCCCGGTTCGAACCTGGCGATATTGCCGAAGACGAGGCAGCCCTCCAGTTGGCTCACGCCCTTGCGGGCAATAACGTGGCTGTCGAAGAGCCTTTTACCGGACGCTCCAATCTCCACGCCGAAACTGCGGGCGTTCTCCTCATTGATGTGGATGCGATCCATGGCCTCAACGCCGTCAATGAGGCCATGACGGCTGCCACCCTGCCGGCCTACAAGCCTGTCGTCGCAGGCGAGATGGTTGGCACCGTCAAGATCATTCCTTACGCCATCCCGGCGGGACTGCTGCAGAAGGGGATCGACAGGCTCGGCGAGGGTGCCCTGCGGGTTGCTCCCTACACCCGCCGCTCGGTTGGCGTCATCTCCACTGTACTTCCAGGTCTCAAGCCCAGCGTAATCGACAAAACCCTTGCCGTGCTCGCCAGACGGCTGGACCCGGCCCAGGCGCGGATCGTGCAGGATCGCCGTGTGCCCCATGAAGCCTCTACCCTGGCAGAGGAACTGGCTCTCCAGGCGAGCGCCGACACGGACCTCATCGTCATCTTCGGGGCCTCGGCCATCGCCGACAGGCGAGACGTCATTCCCTCGGCCATCGAGATGGCTGGCGGGCGGGTGGAGCATTTCGGCATGCCGGTCGATCCGGGAAACCTGCTTCTTGTGGGCTCCATCGCCGGCAAACCCGTCATCGGCGCCCCTGGTTGCGCCCGATCGCCAAAGGAGAACGGATTCGACTGGATCCTGCACCGCCTTCTGGCGAACGTGCCCGTGACCCGGGCCGACATCATGTCGCTCGGGGTCGGGGGGCTTCTCATGGAGATCGTCTCCCGGCCGCAGCCCCGCCAGGGTGGCGAGAGCGAGGGTGAGGAATGAGCGATGTGGCGGCCATTCTCCTTGCGGCCGGGCGCGGCACCCGGTTCGGCGCGGAGCCGAAGCTGCTGGCTCAAGTTGGCGGCAAGGCGCTGGTGCGTCATGCGGCGGAGGCTGCCGTCGATTCCACCGCCAGCCCTGTCATCGTGGTGACGGGTCATCGCGCCGACGCCGTTCGGGCAGAGCTGCAGGGGCTCGCGGTTAGGGTCGTTCACAATCCTTTGTTCGCGGATGGCCTGTCGACGTCGCTGAAGGCCGGATTCGCTGCATTGCCGCCGGAGGCGCGAGCCGCTCTTGTCCTCCTGGGAGACATGCCGCTCGTGACCACCGACCTCATCGACGCTCTCGTGGCCGGCTGGCATGAGAGAAGAGAGCCGGTTGCCCTGGTGCCGACGCTGGATGGCCGGCGCGGCAATCCCGTCGTGATCTCGCGTGCTCTTCAGGCTGCAATCGAAAGCCTTTCCGGCGACGTCGGCGCAGGCCCCATCCTTCGCGGAAGGTCGGACGTTGTGGAATGGCCGACATCGGACAGAGCCGTTGTCCAAGACATCGACACCAAAGAAGAATTCGGCAAGCTCCGGCTTTAGAGGGTCAGGCCAAGCGGATGGCACATCCGTCAGACCGGATTGCCTTTGACCTTGGTCACCATCTCCCAATTGTCCCCGGCAGCGATCATGCAGGCTTTCCCGTCCGGCATAGTCATGATCATCGTCCAGGAGCCGTTCGAGGAAGCGAAAACCTCTAGAATCTGTCCGGGCTGGGACAGGCCCATGCCCACGGGATCTTCCTTGTATTGACTGGCCAGCAGCTTGACGAGCTGTTCGCGGGGACCGCAGGCCGATTGAGCACTGGCTGGAGATGCGGCGATCGCCGTCAGAGCGGCCAACGCCGCGAGCGGGGCAAGGGAAGAACGGACCATGGTATCTGCCTATACGGTTGACCCGCACTGCCCTTGGCGTGCGGATAAACGCGCTATCTGGAAAAAAGCTCCACGGTTCGGATCCCAGCTGTTGTGCGAGATAGGAATGTGTATAGGAGACGTAAGGCGCCCGGTTGAACCTGGCGTCGACAAAGGCGTTTCTCCCGCCACACATCAGAATGAAGCTGGAACCATGCCCCGCTATTTCTTCAACATCCGGGACGGATACGACCTCGATGAGGATGAGGAGGGCGTCGAGCTGCCCGATCTCGACGCGGCCAAGGCTGAAGCTCTGGCGACTGTCGAAGAGCTTCGCGACGAGCTGGCCGATGCCGGCAATATCGAGCTTGAGATCACCGACGAGACGGGGAGGCGCCTCCTGACCGTTCCGTTCTTTCGCGGTGGGCGGCGCCGATAAGCAAAAGGCCCGGCGCGACTGGCCGGGCCCGGCTGGAAAGAGCGCGAGAGCGGTTTAGCACTCGACCTTCTTCTTGGTCGTCGTATCGCCGAACTCGTCGGTCTTCTGCTTGGTCTCGGAGGTGCAGCCGACGCTGCCGGTCGTGGAGGTCGTCACCGACGTGGAAGACGTCGTGCTCGGCTCCGAGGAGCGCTCAATGGTCGTCTTGCTGCCCAGGAGGCCCTCTTCCTTCTTGATGGTCGTGGTCGTGTCCTGAGCGAATGCAGCGGTGGTCAGAAGCGAAGCTGCGAAGATCAAAGCCGTCTTTTTCATCGTCAAACTCCAACAAAGGGGCATCTCTTCCTGAGAACGGCTTACGCCCTCAGGGGTTCCTGCCACGATGTTTCGGACTGACGGTCTCTAAAAGGTCAAGCGACGTTGAGACCCCGCCAGGCAGTTGCGAAATCGCGAGCATTCCGGCGGATTTCCTCGACTGACATGGCCGGTGTGAAGAGAGCCGAGCCGAGCCCGAACCCGTTGGCTCCGGCGTCCACATAGGGCCTCATGTTGTCCGGCTTGATGCCGCCGACCGGCACAACGAGGGCGTCCTTCGGCAGTACAGCCCGCCAGGCTTTCACGACAGCCGGCGGGATGGCCTCTGCGGGAAAGATCTTGATGGCGTCGGCTCCGGCCTTGAGCGCCGCGAAAGCCTCGGTGGGTGTTGCCACGCCGGGGGTGCAGATAAGATCCTGCTCCTTGGCCCGCCTGATGACGTCGAGATCCGCATGAGGCATGACGATCAGCCGGCCACCCACGTCGCGGATCCCGTTCACCTGCTCAGGGTCGAGGACCGTGCCGGCGCCGACGAGGACGTTGCGTGGCATGGTCTTGGCGAGGATCTCGATGCTGCGAAATGGCTCCGGAGAATTGAGCGGAACTTCGATGATGCGAAAACCTGCCTCAACCAGAGCGTGACCGACGGCCTCGGCGTTTTCGGGTTTCAGGCCCCGGAGGATCGCAATGAGCGGGAGCTCAGCCAGGTAATCGCGCAGCACAATTCGCCTCCGGTAGATGCGGGCGGGTTATAGGACACCGGCTGCCCGCCGGCTGCTACTAGTTGGACCGATGCAGGCCCGGTTTCAACCTTTCAGGGGCTTGGCGCGAGAAATCTCGTCATGTAGGCGACTGCGCTGCCAAGCGTGTCCCGCCCATCGGTGCTGTGCTCGATAAACCAGTCTTCAAGGGCGATGCCGGGATAGATTTGCTCGACCCCTGCGAAGAACTGCATGAGCTTAAGGGAGTCGAAGGCGAGTGTGCGCGTCAGCGAGACATCTATGGCGATAGAGGTCGTCTTATTCCCGTCGAGCGATTGGCAGAGCGCGATGACATGCTGGGCGACATCTGCCTTCAATGGAAAGGTCACTGGAGTGGTCCTGGGTAGCTAACGTAAGGGAATAAAACGATAGATACTTTATCCTGTTTCAAAATTCCATGACAAGCTCAAGCTTGCAACGAAAGTCTAAGATCCTCTCTACAGCTCAATCAATCAGCGAGAGCCGCCATACGGGAGGCGTCCTACGAGGGTGGGCTCTGGCGCAGGCATTGCTGCGCGGCGCGTGAAATCCGCGTCTGGTCCTCGGCCGTCGTTGTGTCGTTGAGCACCTTCTGCCAGAGGTCGCTCTGGCGGAGTGTTTCAACGGTGCAGGAGCAGAGAGCCCGGCACGTCTGGGGCTGTGCATTCTGCAGGCAGCTGGCCTCGCACTGGACCATGAAGGGCTGTGCCTCGGCCATACGATTGGGGCCGATGAGCTGCAGCACGCCATAGAGTGCGGTCAGCAGGATGATCTGGTGGGTCAGGTAGATCGGCAGGCTTTTGCGCCCCGCCCAGATCAGAAGTTTCGAGAGCCGGCTCCTGGAACGCCAGCTGGCCAGGGTCATGACCGCCTGCCGTGACAGCATGAGCCGGCCGGCAGCCACTCCGGTCAGCACGAAGCCGAACCACGGAAAGATCGGCACGTAATCGTTGGTGACCGGATCGGTCGATCCGAGGCCGAGCCAGTCGAACCATGCGGCGTCGAGGGCGGGGCTCGTGAGAAGATACGGCGCCACGAGGCACAGGGCCGCGGCGGCAAGTGTTATGGCAGGGTGCAGCCTCAGGAATGGCAGGGCCAGCACGCCCGAGACCGCGATGCAGTGAAGGATGCCGAAGAAGATATAGCTGTCCGGAAAAGCAAAGTACGTGGCCACCGTCACTGCGAGCGCAGCACCACCCACCTTCGTGAGACGTTTCAGAAAAGCGAGACCGTTGACGCCCTTTGCGTGAGCGAGGACGAGGCCAAGTCCCGAGAGCAGCAGAAAGGAGCCCGCAATGCCGCGCGCGAACCAGCGCCAGGCCGGAACCTGCAAGATGTTGGTCTCGATAAGCTGCAGGAAGCTCAGGTCCCAGCTGAAGTGATAGACGATCATCGCCAGAATCGCGAGGCCACGGGCAACGTCGACGGCGTCCCACCGTTGACCCGCAATCGCTTGAGGCGGGAAAGAACCGGCCTTCACATCCGAGTGTCTCATGGGCAGGGGCGTTCCTTCCTGGTCGTCCGGTCTTATATGAGCAGACATGACCGAAAGCCTTAAGTCTTCTATCGCCACATTGCGGGACATGATTCAAGGTGCACGGATCGTGGCAGGCTTCACGGGGGCTGGGATCTCGACCGAGAGCGGCATTCCGGACTTCCGGTCACCGGGCAGTCCCTGGATGCGCAACAAGCCGATTTCGTTCGAGCTCTTTCTTCAGGATCCGGAGGCCCGTCGGGTGGCATGGCGGCGCAAGTTCACCATGGATGACCTTTATAGCGGGGCACGCCCGAGCGCCGGTCATATCGGATTTGCGTCGCTGGTCGCCTCCGGGCGTATGCCTGCGGTCATCACCCAGAACATCGACGGGTTCCATCAGGAGTCTGGCTTGAGGGAGGATCAGGTCATCGAGCTGCATGGCAACGGCACCTACGCCAAGTGCCTGTCCTGCGGCGGCCGCCATGAACTCGCCTATGTCCGCTATCATTTCGAGCGGAACAGCGATCCGCCGGAATGCATGGTCTGCGGAGGCATTCTCAAATCGGCGACTATCTCGTTCGGGCAGGCCATGCCGGAGGAACCCATGCGGCGGGCGCAGACGCTCACGGCGGCTTGCGACCTCTTCCTGGTGGCCGGCTCATCGCTGGTGGTCTTTCCCGCGGCTGCATTTCCGGCCTTCGCAAAGGAGAACGGCGCGCGCCTTGTTATCCTCAATCGGGAGCCGACACCCCTCGATCAGGCCGCCGATCTGGTGATCCATGCGGAAATCGGCGAAGTCTTCTCAGAATTTATCGCGTAACTTCAAGAACATGCAGCGTGCCGAAAATTTCATCGGCCGTTGAGGCGTCTTTCTGGCTTCCCCTGATTCAGGACGATGTTATCCTCTTTTTAAGAATCGGGTTCATGATTCGAGTTTGGGTTATTTCATGACTGGCGATTACGGCTCCAATTCTTTCAGTCTCCGAGAGGAGAATCCTTCCTTAGACCATGGGCGCCGCGAGGTTTCTCAGCCGGGCTCGGAGGAGGGCGCTCTCGACCTCGTTCAGGTCAGCGGCCGTATCAAGTGGTTCGATGTGGCCAAGGGTTTCGGCTTCATCATTCCCGATAACGGCATGCCGGATGTTCTGCTTCATGTGACCTGCCTGCGCCGCGATGGCTACCAGGCCGCCAATGAAGGAGCCAGGATCGTCGTCGAGGCGGTTCAGCGCCCGCGCGGCCTTCAGGCGTTCCGCATCCTGTCCCTCGACGAGTCGACGGCGCTTCACCCGTCCGAGCTTCCGCTGCCGCGCACCCATGTCCAGGTGGTGCCGACGAGCGGTCTGGAGCCTGCGGTCGTGAAGTGGTTCAACCGCCTACGCGGCTTCGGCTTCCTCACCCAGGGCGAGGGCAAGCCGGATATCTTCGTCCACATGGAGACCCTGCGCCGCTACGGCATTGCCGAGCTCAAGCCCGGCGAGCAGGTCTTCGTGCGGTTCGGAGACGGCTCGAAGGGGCTGATGGCTGCCGAGGTCCGTCTGGCCGAGATGGCCCTGCCGCATTCCCATTGATGAGACCATCCGTGCTGCAGCGGTTCCGGCCGGCTCTTCCGGCTCTTGGCTTTGTCGCGGCTTTCGCCGGGGCCGCATACGCGCAGGCTCTTGAGACCCTGTCGATTGCCACTCAGGGCGGACAAAAGCAGTCCTTCCGCGTCGAGGTGGCCCGCAACGATGCGGACCGGGCGCAGGGGCTGATGTTCCGGCGCTCCATGCCGGCGGACCAGGGCATGCTGTTCGACTTCGGGCGCGTCGAACCGGTGTCCATGTGGATGCAGAACACCTACCTGTCCCTCGACATGCTGTTCATCAGGCCCGATGGGACCATCGCCCGCATCGCCGCGAACACCGAGCCCCTGTCGACCCGCACTATCCCGTCCGGCGAGCCGGTTCTCGCCGTTCTTGAACTGAACGCCGGCATGGCAGGCAAGTTAGGCATCAAGCCAGGCGACCGGGTGGAGCACCCCATCTTCAAGCGTTGAGACCGTTGCAGGCAGGGGTGTTCGGCAGGCATATGAGAGTGGCCGCTGGCTTGGCCGGCCTGCTGCTGACGGATGCCGCGTCCGCCCAGGTCGGCCCTCATGCGGTGATCAATGTCTCCCAGAGCCTTCTGCGCGTCTATAATGCAAGGGACGCCGCGGCGCTTCACGAGCTTCTGGCACCATCGCTGCAGGCAAGATACTCAATCGAGGATTTGCAGCTGACCCTGGCGCGTTGCCATGGCCTGACCCATGAGGTCGAGCGTTTCAGTCTGCCTTCCTGGGGTGCTCGCCGGTACGGCTTCTTTGGGGTCTATGCGGAAAACTCGGTTCTCGAAATGGTGCTCGAGATCGATGAGGACGAAAAGATCATCCATTGGGTGATCACCGGCGATGTAACAGCCAAGGACCAGCAATGCGTGCTGAGCGGCACGCCGAGCCCTTTGCCACGGGGAGGGTTTGGGCATCCCGTCGAGCCGTCTCAAATGCTGGTGCAGTCACTTGTCTGAGACATTCGCCCTTGTTCCGCGTTGGCAGGGGGTGAGCTCGAGGAAGCCGGAGAGTCCCATGGATCGCCGAGACCGCAACAACGCCCTGACCGTCGCCGGCTTCGCCATGGGCGTTGTCGCCCTTGGCGCGCTGATTACGATCATGCTGGCGTTCGGATAGTCCCCCGCAAAAGAAAGCGCCCATGCTAGATGGACGCTTAAGTGTCCGGCCCGTAGGGGCAAAGAAGGCCGGTTCTTCAATATCTGCCGCACGAACATGTCATCAATGCGGCAGATCGGGAAATCCAAAGCTGTTGCAAGGATTTGATGAGATATTGTATCTCGTATTAAAGTTCATCTATGAACGAAATCAGGTTGATCAAACGTAAACATTGTCCTAGGAGGGAATTTCCCGTAGGGGCAATACGGGCCGGGAGGGTCGCGGACACTGTCGATGAATGGCAGGGCGCGGCCCTTTTTCCTATGGCGCTGATTGAATACTTTCTTGCCATTAGGAATGTGCTTGCTTTTTCAGAGCATCTCGAGAGGCGTCCCTGGTGTTGACTGACAAGGTCACCCGACGAGGAACTGGAGGGCTTGCACAGGGGTTCTCAAATCGATAGAGAAACCAAGCTGTTGAAGATATCGGGGTGTAGCGCAGTCTGGTAGCGCATCTGCTTTGGGAGCAGAGGGTCGCGGGTTCAAATCCTGCCGCCCCGACCATCATCACCGCATGAGTCTTGGAGAGAGTCCAAAACCGATGCCTGCACGGATTTACAAGCCTGCCAAATCTGCAACCCAGTCCGGGATGGCCCGGACGAAGCAGTGGCTTCTCGTCTTCGAGCAGGACAAGCCCCGCGAGATCGAGCCCCTCATGGGCTGGACCAGCTCGGGCGACACCCGCCAGCAGATCCGCCTGTGGTTCGATTCGAAGGAAGAAGCCATGGCCTATGCGGAGCGGGAAGGCATCGCCTACCGGGTCGAGGAGCCGCACGAGATCAAGCGGCGGACGATCTCCTACTCCGACAATTTCAAGTTCAACCGCGTCGGCCCCTGGACCCACTGAGGTCGAGGCTAGCCACCAGACGGCTCCGTAGCTCAGCTGGATAGAGCAGCCGCCTTCTAAGCGGCAGGTCGTAGGTTCGAGCCCTACCGGAGTCGCCATTCACCAATAGGTGAGGCAGCCGTGCGGCGGCTGCATTCAGAACTTCAGCCCGGAACGGCAGGGACGATCAAGCGTTTGGCCTCGGCTAATCGAGAAGCCCGCGTCCTTGCCACCTGCATCACACAACCGCCATTTCATTTGGCTCGCCGTCGCATCCGTGCTCGGCTTTGTCGTCCTGATTGCCGCCTGGTTCCTGCTGCCTATGGATCAGTGGCTGCATGACTTCAGCCAATGGGCGCAAGGCCTTGGCACAACAGGCGTTGTGATCGTCAGCATTGCCTATGTGATCTGCACGGTGCTGCTTGTGCCGGGCGTCGCACTAACCCTCGCGGTCGCTGTCGCCTATGGCTGGTGGGCGCTGGCGATCTGCTTCTTCGGCGGCATGACGGCAGCCCTCATCTCCTTCCTGATCAGCCGCTATCTTGCCCGGGAACGGGTGAAACGCTTCCTCGACCGACATCCGACGATGAAGGCCGTTGATGCGGTTGCTCACGAGGAGTCGTTCAAGACCATCGTGTTGGCCCGCCTGACACCGGTCACGCCCTTTGCCGTCGAGAACTATGCTTTCGGTGTCACAGGCGTTCGCCTCGGCTCGTTCCTCTTGGCAACGGCTATCGGCATCGTGCCTGGGACGATTCAGAATGTATGGATCGGCGTGATCGGACGCACCGCAGCCGAAGGGGGCGCGGGTGTGATGAACTGGATTCTGCTGGGCGTGGGGCTCGTGGCAACAATCGTCCTCACCGTCTGGATGACCCGTCAGGCGAAGATCCGCATGAAGCAGCAGGCCGAGCCCGCGCTCCAGGGCTCATAATCAGACCGAGACCGCGGCCCTGCCGTCCTTCTGATGCTCGTGAATGTACTTCAGGAGCGACGTCCCCGCGCCTTCGATATGGGTCTTCAGGAGGTTGCAGGCTGCCTCGATCTGGCCCCCGGCGCAGAGGCGGAGCAGTTCGTCGTGTTCGGCTTCGGCTCGTGCCCGGCCATCGGTCAGGGCGAGCTGTAGGCGGGTGTGCCGGTCGCATTCCTGCAAAAGGTTCGCCACGATGGCGAGTGAGCGGGGCTGACCTGCATGTTGGTAGAGGACCATGTGGAACTCCCGATTCAGCTCGCCCCAGCGGCTCACCTGCATGGCGTGAAGCTCCGAGCTGTATTCCTGCAGGATGTCTCTCAGCCGCTGGTAATCCTCTTCTGTCAGGTGCCGAGCCGAGGCCTTGAGAAGCCGCGGCTCGAGGAGTGCCCTGAGATCGAACAACTCCTCGACCTCCGCCGGCGAGAGCGCCGACACGATGGCGCCCCGATGGGGGTGAATCTTGACGAGTCCCTCAGCTTCAAGCTGCATCAGCGCCTCGCGGACGGGAATACGGCTGACACCGAACTCCACGGCCAGAGCCTCCTGACGCAGCTGAAAGCCAGCCTGGAACTCACCGTCCACGATACGCCGGCGCAGTTCCCCGGCCACGGAGGCGGAAATCGTCCGGTACTGGAAGGTCTTCTGAACGGGCTTCGGCAATGGTGCAGCTGGGTTCGTCATCAAACTCATGGGTCAGGAGGGCACGGCTCGCTTGACAGCAGAGATTTTATACAATCTACAATACGGAACTTCAATCCACCACCGGGAGCAGGGTCACAATGGCGAACAAGATCGGATGGGAAGGCGTCTTTCCAGCAGTCACCACCCAGTTCAAGCCGAATTACGATCTTGATCTGGATGCGACGGCCAAAGTGCTGGACGGCCTGATCCGGGATGGCGTTTCCGGCCTCGTCGTCTGCGGCACCGTCGGCGAAAACACGTCGCTCAGCCGCTCCGAGAAGGTTGCCGTCATGGAGACCGCCAAGAGCGTGTCCCGAGGCCGGGTGCCGGTGATCGCCGGCATCGCCGAGTTCACCACGCAGTTCGCCTCAGAGGTGGCCAAGGAGGCCGCGCGCGTCGGGGTCGATGGCGTGATGGTCATGCCGGCCCTGGTCTATTCCTCGAAGCCGCATGAGACGGCCGCCCATTTCCGCGGCGTCGCCAAGGCCACCGACCTGCCGGTAATGGTCTACAACAACCCACCGATCTACAAGAACGACGTAACGCCCGATATCCTGGCCTCGCTGGCCGATTGCGAGACCGTCGTCTGCTTCAAGGATTCATCCGGCGACACGCGACGTTTCATCGACACCAAGAACATGGTCGGCGACCGCTTCGTCCTGTTCGCAGGCTTGGACGATGTGGTGGTCGAGAGCGTAATGCTCGGCGCCGAGGGCTGGATCTCAGGCATGTCGAATGCCTTCCCGCAAGAGGGCGAGACGCTGTTCCGTCTGGCCAAGGCTGGCCGCTATGAGGAGGCGAGGGCGCTCTACGAGTGGTTCATGCCGCTTCTGCATCTCGATGCCCGCCCTGATCTCGTCCAGTGCATCAAGCTGTGCGAAGAGATCATGGGCCGTGGCTCCGCGCTCACCCGTCCGCCGCGTCTGCCCCTCGAAGGAGCGGACCGCGCTCATGTTGAGGCTGTCATGGACAAGGCTCTCAAGAATCGTCCGAAGCTGCCGGACGTGGGCCTGAGGTCCGCGGCCTGACAAATCGAGGCGGTGCGTGACCGCACCGCCTTTCATCTGCGATAAGACCTCTTGTGAACAGCGAGTGAGGCCATGGCGCGCCATACCTTCTTCTGCATCGACGGCCACACCTGCGGCAACCCGGTACGCGTGGTGGGCGGCGGCAGCATCCCCCAGCTAAAGGGGGACACGATGTTCGAGCGCCGCCAGCACTTCTTAGCGGAATATGATTGGATCCGGACCGGGCTGATGTTCGAGCCGCGCGGGCACGACATGATGTCGGGCTCCATCCTCTATCCGCCGACCCGGCCGGATTGCGACGTGGGCATCCTGTTCATCGAAACCTCGGGCTGCCTGCCCATGTGCGGCCATGGCACCATCGGGACGGTGACCATCGCGCTCGAGAATGGTCTCATCCACCCGAAAACCCCGGGCCTGCTTCGGCTCGACACGCCGGCCGGCGTGGTCGAAGCGCGTTACGAGCAAAACGGTCCCTTCGTCGAGCGCGTGCGTATCACCAACATCCCGTCGTTCCTTTATGGCACCGGCTACGAGGTCGAGGTCGAAGGGCTTGGACACCTCATGGTGGATGTCGCCTATGGCGGCAACTTCTATGCCATCGTGGAGCCGCAGCGGCTTTATACGGATGTTGCGGACGTCAATCCGTCCGACATCCTGCGCTGGAGCCCGAAGCTGCGCGAGGCGTTCAATGCGCGCTACCAGATCGCCCATCCCGAGAATCCGGCCATCGACCGGCTGACGCATGTGCTCTGGACAGGAAAAGCCCAGAATCCGGGCAGCACAGCGCGCAACGCGGTGTTCTATGGCGACAAGGCCATCGACCGCTCGCCCTGCGGCACGGGCACCTCCGCCCGCATGGCGCATCTTGCGGCCCGCGGCGCCTTGAACGAGGGGGATGCGTTCGTCCATGAGAGCATCATCGGCTCCACCTTCACGGGGCGCATCGAGGGGCGCACCAAGGTGGGTGATCGCGATGCGATCATCCCGTCGATCGAAGGCTGGGCCCGCGTGACCGGGTTCAACACCATCTTCATCGACGACCGGGATCCCTTCGCCAACGGCTTCCAGGTCGTCGACCAGAACCGCTAGGCCTTAGGCCTGTTCTAGGAAAGTAACATGCGGGTTGCGATCATCGGAGCCGGCGTTGTGGGGCTTGCCACGGCGCACGCCTTGCTCGACAGGGGCCATGAGGTCGTTCTGATCGAGCCCGGCGCAAAGCAGGGGCGTCCGACGGACGGGAACGCCGGCTGGATCGCCCATACCGACATCATGCCGCTCGCCTCGCCGAAGGCGTGGCGGAACCTGCCGCGCTGGCTCATGGACCCGCTCGGGCCGCTGACCATCCGGCCGGGCTACCTGCCGCATCTGGCACCCTGGCTGGCACGCTTCCTGCTGGCCTCGTCGCCCTCACGCATCAAATCGAGCATCGGGGCGATCCGCTCGATCAATGCGGAGTCGCTGCCGGCCTGGAAGAGCCTTCTGTCGTCTCTCGCTCTGAACGGGCATCTCAGAGAAAACGGCATCCTCTCCGTGTGGAGGCACCAGGGCGACTTCAATCGATCGCAGGACATCATCGAACGTCAGCGCAGTTTCGGGATCGAGGCGGAAGCGCTGAGCCCCGCGGCGCTCGCAGAGCTTGAGCCCGCGCTTCGCAACGTAGAAGCCGCCGTGCTGTATCCCGACGCCTGCCATGTGTCCGATCCGGCTGTTCTGGCTGCTGACCTTCTGCGACTGGCTCTGGAGCGCGGCGCGGTTCCTGTGGCGGCGCACGCTTCAAGAATCGAGCTGCAAAACAGGGACGTGCGCGTTCATACGGATGGGGGAGGTCCGGCCGTGACCGCCGACCAGGTAGTGGTCTCGGCCGGCATCTGGTCTCGCGCATTGGCGGCTCAACTCGGCGACCGGATTCCGCTCGATACGGAGCGAGGCTACAACGCGACCTATGCGAAGGGCACGTTCGGGATCGGCCGGCCAATCATGTTCGAGGGCGAGGGCTTCGTCACGACGCCACTCAATACGGGCGACCGGGTTGGTGGCGCGGTCGAGTTCGCCGGACTTGAGGCTGCGCCCAACCACAGTCGAACCGACGCCATGGTGCAGCGCCTGACGCGATTCCTGCCACATCTGCAATCCCAACCGGCCGCAAAGCGATGGATGGGCTTCCGGCCCTCGATTCCGGACTCCCTGCCGGTAATCGGGCCTGCCGGACGGGACCGGCGCGTGATCTACGCCTTCGGTCACGGGCATTACGGTCTTACCCAGGCAGCCATCACGGCCCAGATGGTGGCGAGCATGCTTGAGGGGCGATCCGGCCCGGTCGACGGGAGCCCCTTCTCTGCGCGGCGCTTCTGATCCGGCTGCCTCGTTCACGAAAACTGACGGTGGATGCGGGACGGGCTGAAAGGTCTTTCCCTGCATGAGGAAGGCCGCGCATAATTGCGTGTCACTCCTGCCGGGAATCCCATGGCCTCATCGAACCTATTCGCAAGTCTTGAGCGGCCCTCGCGAGCCGCCGTCATCGGCGCTTCCGGAGGAATCGGAACGGCCGCCACGGAACTGCTCGCGGGAGAGGGGTTCGAGACTGTTCATGCCCTTGCACGAAAGGAACGCGACAACGAGTCCGTGGGGGTAAGCTCCGGCGTCATCGACATCGAACACGAGTTTAGCATCGCTGCGGCAGCCGATGGACTCCGGTACGGTGCCCCTTTGCGCCTTGTCGTTGTGGCAACCGGATTGCTCCATGCCGCGGATCATCAGCCGGAGAAAACCTATCGCAGTCTCGATCCGGAACTCCTGGCCCGGAGCTTTCGTGTCAATGCTATCGGCCCCGCGCTTGTCGCCAAGCACATGGTCCCTCTGTTGCCGAAAAATGGAAAGAGCATCTTCGCTGTGATCTCGGCTCGTGTCGGCAGCATCGAGGACAATCGGCTCGGTGGGTGGTACGGCTACCGCGCCTCGAAGGCTGCTCTCAACCAGTTCATGCGGACCCTGGCGGTCGAAGTCAGACGCCAGAAGCCCGACGCCATCTGTGTCGCGCTTCATCCTGGAACCGTCGACACGGCCCTGAGCCATCCCTTCCAAAGCGGGGTTGAAAGCGGGAAGCTGTTCACACCGGCCTATTCAGCCCAGCGGCTGCTCATGGTGCTGGATGGCCTCACTGCTACGGACAGCGGCGGGTTCTTCGCCTGGGATGGTCAACGCATCCCGTTCTGAGGTTTGCGTCGGATCAGACCTGAAGCTGTGGCAGATTGCCCGCGAAGGATCCTGCGTTCCCGATCGGCGTTCACTCCGCTGAAGGAGATGCCGCTTTGAACGCCGAATTGGCTCTGGACGAGAGGAGGGAGGCTGCGCCCAAGATCTGGCGACCCAGGCGCGTGCTCGTCACGCCGGCGGCGCTGGAATGGGAGCACGGCCGCGCCATTCTTGAACGGGCGTCGTCGCTGGGATCGGAAATCGTCGAGCTGAAAAGCAACCGGCTCACGGGCCTGACCGGCGAGAATGAGCGGCAGAGCTATGTGAATGCCAAGACGACGCTCGCCGTTGTCGTGGCGCCTCCCGGCAAGCTTCGCCTGCAGCCCATACCGCCGAGCGCGGACTGGCGGGTCGATCTGGCAGAAGGCTGCCCGGCTCATTGCCAGTACTGTTACCTCGCAGGCTCCCTGTCGGGCCCTCCAGTCACGAGGGTTTACGCCAACATGCCCGACATCCTCGGCAGCCTAGAAGACTATGCAGGCAAGGGCGCCGTCACCTCCAGGTCAGCGGACCGGATGCATGAGGGCACCACGTTCGAGGCGTCCTGCTATACTGACCCGCTGGGGATTGAGCACCTCACCGGATCGCTGGCGGCGACGATCGCGCATTTCGGATCGTGGGAGGCTCCTGTGCAGCTCCGCTTCACCACCAAGTATGACGCGGTCCAGCCTCTGCTCGCGGTCTCGCATAACCGACGCACCCGGATCCGCTTTTCCGTCAACGCGAAGCCGGCGGCTCGCTTCGAGGGCGGCACCGCATCGGTCGCGGCGCGGCTGAACGCCATGCGATCGGCGGCCCTGGCCGGCTACAGGGTCGGCCTGACGATTGCGCCGATCATGCCTGTCGAGAACTGGCGCGAGGCCTATGGCACTTTGCTCGAGGATGCCGCTGCCGCAATGCGGGACGTGCCCGATCTCGACCTGTCGGTGGAACTCATCACCCACCGTTTCACGCCAGGGTCCAAGACCGTCCTGAACGGGTGGTATCCGGGTTCGGACCTGGACATGGACGAGCAGACACGGGCGCGGAAGACAACCAAGTTCAACTCGGTCAAATTTGTCTACACATCCGATCTCATGAAGCAGATGCGAGGCTTCTTTGAGCATGCGGTCAGAGACCATCTTCCGTCTGCTCGGATTCTCTACTGGACCTGAAGGCCATCACCAGAACAAATTGACACGACCTTGATCGGCAACAGGGAAAGACCCGAATGCTCCGCTGCGATGCGCAGGACACCTCCGACAGGAACGGAGGCTTACCTGCTCAGCTTGATCGTTCGACTCTAGATGATCGCGGCCGGCTTCGTGACGGGCTGGTTCGTCGCCAAGGATGCGCCGATCTTCGGCGTCGCGCAGGTGATGATGACTCTCGTCCTGGTCGCGCTCATCGTTGCCGTCGTGGCATTGCGGCCGCAAGGTTGGACGACGGCCCTCACTCGCTTTCATAGACCTCGATGAAGGAGACGGTGGAGTGCGGCGGTCCAAAGTTTATCTAGTGCTGAACTCCGAGCGGCCAGGGTGCGAACAGGTTTGGGCGTCTCCACAAAACGAAGTGGTCCTGCACGGCGAGCTGAAGGCCGGCGTCCTTTTCCAAAAGGGCGATCTGCGCTTCGATCATCTTGAGTTGCCGCTCAAGCTTTGCAGCGCGACGGGCTTTCGACTCAGACGGCTTTCTTTTCCTGCTCTTCATCTGGCACCTCATGGTCCGAAAAGCAGCCTTGACTCTCCCTGCTGAGGAAGACGACGGCCGAGTTTCGGAGAGCCATGCTTGTGCCCCCTTGCAAATCGTTCGTTGTGTTGTTGATTCGAATCCTACCTGAGGGTCCGCACCTCGTCTGTCAGGAACCCGACATATCAAACGCAAACGTAAACATGGATTAACCTTTGAAACCTGGATCGGCACCGAAGGTTGAGAGACTGGAACGGCTCTTGAACCCAGGTCGCATCGTGGCAATCACCGCATCCCGACGTTATCATCCATGGCCGGGCTACGTGCTCGGCTTTGCCCTCGGCGGCTTCTTCGATGGAATTCTGCTCCACCAGATCCTGCAATGGCATCATCTCCTGAGTGCCATCAATGGCGACGACATCCGGTTTCAGGTCGCTGTCGACGGGTATTTCCATGCCCTCATGTACGTTATCGCAGCCGTAGGGCTTTGGATGCTGTGGGCCTCCCGGCGCAACGCCGTTGGGATTTCTGGTCGTCTGCTGTTCGCCGGAATTCTGATCGGCTTCGGTGCCTGGCACATGGTCGATGCCGCTCTCTCGCATTGGCTGCTCGGGATCCACCGTATCCGGATGGACAGCAGCAGCCCGCTCTTCTGGGATCTTCTCTGGCTAGGTCTCTTCGGCCTCGTACCGGTGATCCTGGGGTGGATCATGGGCGGGCCAAGGGACGATGAAGCTGCCACTGGCCGCTCCTCCGCTGCAACCCGCGCATTGGTGACCGTTCTGGTTTTGAGCGGAGGAGCTTTCGGTATCTGGCCCCTGAAGAGCAGCGAGTTCACCACGGTGCTGTTCGCCCCAGGCACCGGACAGGACCGCGTCGTCAGATCGCTCGCAGCAGTCGATGCGCAACTGGTCTGGACAGATAGCAGCGGCGAGCTTGCGGTGGTCAGGCTGGCTGATGGGCGGTCAGGCTGGCGACTGTTCAAGCATGGTGCGATCCTCGTGACCGGAGCCGGACTGCCCGCAGGCTGCTTCAACAATCTGCGCACCTGACTGTTCTGCCGGGTTTCAGCGCCTGCGCAGCCGCTCGATGGCATCCTTGTGCGCAGCAGGGTCAACATCGTACTCGGCTGCGAGGCGTTCGATCTCGGCGCGCCTGTCCTCGGTGCTCAGCTTGGGGCTGAGGCTCGCGACCGCGGCCAGAAACGACGCGCCGGCGAAAACCGGGTCGCGGCGTCGGGCGGTTTGGTCCCGCTCCTTCTTCAACTCCGCCTGACGCTGCTTGTAGGTCTCCAGGGGACCGAATGCCCGCAGGGCCCGATTGCGCAGGGCAGGCGCCGGAAGCTCGTGTTCCTGGGCGATGTCCTGCAACGCGCCTTCCGGATCCTCTCCTGCGAGCAGCGCTTCCGCGAGTTCTTCCAACGCCGAAACGAACGGATCCATGCTGGCCCCCTTCTAAGTGATTTGACCTTCAACGGATGGTGAACGGTTCGGTTCACGACCGGGATGTTGCCGCAGGCCTCAGTTGACCAATAATCCTGTTGTCGATTGTCTTCCGCCCCTCAAGCCCATCTGGGCGAAATCCACATGAAGGTCGAACAGATGCAGGAACGTACCGATCCCTATCTCTGGCTGGAAGATGTGGAGGGTCAGGAAGCTCTGACCTGGGTGCGAACCCATAATGAGGCGACCAAGGCGGCCCTGTGCGATCAGGCTTTCGAGGCCGACAAGAAGACGATCTACGAGATCTCGACCCGTCCGGACAACATCCCGTTCATCACCCGGCGGCGGGGTCAGCTCTACAACTTCTGGCAGGACGCTTCCCATGTGCGCGGCCTGTGGCGACGCACCACCATGGAGGATTACCGGCAGCCCGAGCCAACCTGGGAGACCGTTCTCGACATCGACGCGCTTGCGGGCCTGGAGGGGGAGGATTGGGTCTGGAAAGGCTGCGGCACGCTTCAGCCGGAACAACGCTACGGCTTGGTAAGCCTGTCCCGGGGCGGCGCCGACGCCGTGGTGATCCGCGAGTTCGATCTCGTCGAGAAACGATTTGTCGAGAACGGCTTTGCCCTCCAGGAGGCCAAGGGCGGAACAGCTTGGCTCGATGCGGATACGCTCCTCGTCTCGACCACCCTCGGGGCAAACGCCGCCACTGCTTCCGGCTATCCGCGGACCGTGCGCCTGTGGCGCCGCGGCTCGGATTTCATGCAGGCGCCTGTGCTCTTCGAGGGCGAGGGCAGCGACATCTACATCTCGGCCTCGGTGGATCGCGAGCCCGGGTTCGAGCGCACCTTTTACCGACGGCAGATCACCTTCGAGGAGGGGCTCAGCTACCTCGCAAGGGAGAATGGCGAGCCCCTGCTGATCGACCTGCCGCTCGACGCCCGCTTCGGTGTGGAGAAGGACTGGCTCGTCGTGAAGCTGAAAAGCGATTGGCCCCTGCCGGAGCGCACCTATCCGGCCGACTCACTGCTGGCCATCAGCTTCTCGCGATTCCTTGAGGGAGACCGCCGGTTCGAGGTGCTGTTCGAGCCCGGGCCGCGGCGGGTTCTCTCCGGGTTCTGGTGGACGAAGTCCCGGCTGGTGCTCACGGTTCTCGACAATCTCGCCAGCCAGATCTGGCTCGGCACGCCAGGTTCTCCCTGGAGCCTGGAGCAATTGGAGGGGCTGCCGGATACGGCTTCCGTCCATGCCATGTCCCTGGACGCCAGCCAGTTGGAGCGAACCGACGAGCTTCTCCTGACGATCTCCAGCTTCGTCGAGCCGACGAAGCTCGCGCTGGTGACGGAGGACAAGCGGATTGAGGTGCTCAAGGAAGCGCCCGCCGCCTTCGACGCCTCCGGCCTGGAGGTGACGCGCCATGAGGCCGTCTCGGTGGATGGGGAGCGGATCCCGTATTATCAGATCGGACCGAAAGGCCAGAACGGACCACGCCCGACAGTGCTCTACGGCTATGGCGGCTTCTCTGTCTCGATGACACCGGGCTACCTCGGCGGCATCGGCAAGACGTGGCTGGAGCGGGGGAATGTCTGGGTAGTGGCCAATATCCGCGGCGGCGGCGAGTTCGGTGCAGCCTGGCACAAAGCCGGCATGCGCGAAGGCAAGCGCCTGTCCCACGACGATTTCGCCGCCATCGCCCAGGACCTCGCCATACGGGGTGTGACCACACCGAAGCAGCTGGCGGCCTATGGCGGCTCAAACGGCGGCCTCCTCGTGGGCAATATGCTCACCCGGTACCCTGAGCGCTTCGGGGCCATCTGGTGCACCGTGCCGCTCCTCGACATGCACCGCTATACGCGCCTGCTGGCCGGGCCCAGCTGGGTGGCAGAATACGGCGATCCGGGCAAGCCTGAGGATTGGGCCTACATGGCAGGCTTTTCAGCCTACCAGAACCTGGAGGAGGGCCGTGCCTATCCTCCGGTGCTGCTGGTGACATCCCGACGGGATGATCGCGTCCATCCGGGCCACGCCCGCAAAATGGCGTCCAAGCTTGAGGCCATGAAACAGCCGGTCTTCTTCTACGAGCCCGACGATGGCGGCCATGGCGCCGCCAACAAGGAGCAGGCGGCTTTTCTCTCGGCGCTGGGTTTGTCTTTCCTGCGAAGGACGTTGAACGGCACAGGACTCGCGTGAGCTGGCGCAGGCCTGTTAATCAGGGGATAAATCTTTGCGGGGGGCGTCTCCCCATAGCTAGGGGCTCCCTTGATATTGCACTCTGCCGTGATCACATAGGAACAGAGGAAAAGCGCGGCACCTCAACATCTTAACCCCGCAATCCCGCTCCGGAGGAATGTCCGGAGCAGCGGGGTCATCATCGCTTCACAGCGACACTCGAAAACATCTGCAGCCCTTTGGTGTTTACCCCGGCACGCGGCGCAAGCTGCGATGACAGGCTGTCCCATGAAAGAGGCAGGAGCCGCGTTGGCGCGTTCCGCCTTTCGGAAATCTGAATGTCCAAGAAATCGAAGAACCTTGTCAGCCTCAACCACCTGCCGGGCATCCTGCTCGCCAGCCAAGCCGAATGCGAGCGATGGATCGAGGCCGGGCTGATTCCGGTGGCGGAGCACCGGACCGTGCAGCGGCGCGGACGCAGCATAGAGGAGCCGTTGTTCGATCCGGATGTCGTCGGGCCGCTTGCCGCTCAGGTTCCGGCCTGGCGCGGGCAGGGCGACGAGAGTGGATCCGCGCAGCGTTCTCATGGTCGCCGAAAGGACAGCGACCAGTCGCCGGACGATGCAGTTCATCGGCGGCGCCAGAGCATCCTTGCGCCTGTTCGCAGGAACACCGGCATCTATGTCGCCGAGGACATCCGCCGGATCGAGAGCGGCCGCTGGAAGCCCGAGCGCGTATTCGCCGGCTATCGGGCGGTGTTCAGCCAGCCGATGCAGGTTATGCCCGACAGCGAGCCCATCGAGATCGCCATCGAGTTCGCCTTCGCCGAGCCTGTCGAAGTCGCGGCCGTGGCACTGGCACCGGCCCGCGTGGAACGCACCGAGCTTGCTGCGGCATCCGAGGCTCTCGAGGCTAGGCTGATCGAGCTGCGGGATGCCACGTTCGAGGCTTGCGAGCAGGAGCTCGCCGGCTGGCGTGACGAGCTCGAAACCTATCTCGACGCGTTTGAGGATGCCGACGAGCGGCAGGCCATTCTTGGCGGCATTCGTGCCGCTCTCGATAAGCTCGACCGGGTTCATGCGTCCGACAAGGGCGGTCCTGCCGGTGCGGCGCGCAAGCTGCGCCAGAAGCTGGACGATTACCGCTCGAAGGCGGCTGCCCGGAGGCTCCGGCACCTGCGCGAGGCGCAGATCCGAGAGGCTTCCGGCTACGAGCGCTATGCGGCGATCTTCCCGGTCGCCCGCTCCCTCAATCGCCGCTTCCTGTTCTTGGCCGGGCCGACCAACTCAGGCAAAACCTATGAGGCGCTGAAGCTCGCTCGCGAGGCGGAGACCGCCGAAATCCTTTCGCCCCTGCGCCTCCTGGCGCTCGAGCACTTCGAGCGTATGAGCGAAGAGGGCCTACCCGCCGGCATGGTAACGGGCGAGGAGCGGGTGCTGCCGGAAGGCGCGACGCATATCGCCCGAACCATTGAGACGCTCGATCTGCATCGCGTTGTTGATGTGTGCGTGATCGACGAAGTGCAGATGCTGGGAGACCCGAGCCGCGGCTGGGCCTGGACACAGGCAATGATTGGAGCCCCCGCGAAACTCGTTGTGCTGACGGGTGCGCCGGAGGCGATCCCTCTCGTCGAGCACCTGCTCGCCATGACCGGCGAACCCCTGGAGGTGAAGATCCTCAAGCGCAAGGGCAGGCTGCGCGTGGAGGGTGTGCCGGCCAATCTCAACAAGCTTATGCGAGGCGATGCCGTCGTGGCCTTCACCCGCCGCGATGTACACGACCTGCGCACGCGCCTCGTGCAGTCCGGGCGCACGGTGGCGACCGTCTATGGTGCGCTCGGTCCCGAGGTTCGCCGGGCCGAGGCCGCACGCTTCCGCAATGGCGAGGCCGAAATTCTGGTGGCAACCGATGCCATCGGCATGGGATTGAATATCGGGCCGCTTCGGCGTGTTGTTTTCTCCACCTTGCGCAAGTTCGACGGCGTCCGCGACCGCCAGCTCACCGCCATGGAGATCAAGCAGATCGCCGGCCGGGCAGGGCGCTTCGGCCACCACGACGAGGGCCTCGTGACGGCTCTACCCGATGTCGGCGGCTACGCCCAGGTGGAGAAGATCATCGGCAACGCGCTGACGGGCGATGCCGGCAAGCTGCGGGGCAAGGCCTATGTGCGCCCGAACCAGGAGACGGTGCTCTCGGCGAGCGAGGTGCTGCAGACCGACCGTCTAGGCCACGTGCTCCGGCATCTTTACGACACCCTCGTGGCCGGTCATCCGGATCTGCGCATGGCCGACATGGATGAGATGATCGAGCTGGCAACGCTTCTCGACACGGTCGATATGCCGATCCTCCACCGGTTGTCCTATTCCATGGCACCGGTCGATGGACGCGAGCAATTGGCCGTGGAACTGCTCGTCGACTGGGCTCGGCAGCATGCCCGCGACGGGCGTGTGCAGGCGCCTGATTTCGGCGTCAACACGGATCTCCTCAAGCTGGAGGCCCGGGTGAAGATCGCCACCTCCTGGCTTTGGCTCGCCCAACGCTATCCGAATGTCTTCCAGGATGTGGAGGCAGTCGTCGATCTGCGCGCCAGCCTCAACGCCAAGATCGAGGAGAAGCTTGTGTCGACTTCCGTTTCGCAGCGCCGGAAGCCCGAGGACAAGGCGCGACGGGACAGAGGCAAAGCTCCGCAGAAGCAAAGAAAGAACCGGCGGCGGCGGTCTGACGCCGATGCTGGTGAGATGGAGCAATACCGCGCCAAGAGGCGCTAGGCCGCAAGCTCCTGCTCGATGAGGGCTGCCCAGAAGGCAACGCCGGTTGGGATAGCCTCGTCGTTGAAGTCATAGGCCGTGTTGTGGTGGAGCGCTCCGTCGACGGCGGGGCCGTTCCCAAGCCACACATAGGCGCCGGGAGAAGCCTCGCTGAAGAAAGCAAAGTCATCGCCCGCGGTAGAGGGCTCGAAGTTCGTTACGACGTTTGAGCCGCAGACGGCTTGCGCTGCCCTCAAGGCTCGGGCCGTGGCATCGGCATGGTTGATCACGGGCGGGATGCGCCTGCGGAATTCATACGAAACATCGATGCCGAACATCGCGGCAGTGCCCCTGGCGAGGCGCCCGATCTCAGCTTCGAGTTGGTTGCGCACCTCGGCGGAATAGGCTCGCGCCGTGCCGCCGATCTCGACCAGATCAGGAATGACGTTCAGCGCTCGTGGATCACCGGCCTGGACTGAGCAGGCACTCACCACCGCAGGCTGCAACGGATTGACGACGCGCCCAACGATGGTCTGCAAAGCAGCAAGGAAGTGGCCGCTCGCCGTGATCGGATCCTTGCCGAGATGAGGCTTTGCCCCATGGGTGCCGATGCCCTTGAAGGTCACGAACCAGCTGTCCGATGATGCAAGCTGCGGGCCAGCGGTGACGGCCATCTCGTTCACCGCTAGTCCTGGCATGTTGTGCAGGCCATAAACCGCGTCGCAGGGAAAGAGGCGGAAGAGTCCATCCTCCACCATCTTCTTCGCGCCGCCCCGGCCTTCCTCTGCTGGCTGGAAGATGAAATGCACAGTGCCGGAAAAGTTGCGGGTGCTGGCGAGGTAACGGGCCGCTCCGAGGAGGAGCGTCGTGTGCCCGTCATGGCCGCAGGCGTGCATCTTGCCGGGAAACTTCGATTTGTATGGACGCTCCACCTGCTCGGGCATTGCCAGTGCGTCCATATCGGCACGAAGGCCGATGCTACGCGTGCCGTTGCCGACCTGCAGGGTGCCAATGACACCTGTCTTGCCGAGCCCCCGATGCACTTGAAGGCCCGCGTCTTCCAGCAGGGAGGCGACAATCCCGCTCGTCCGCTCCTCTTCGAAACCCAGTTCCGGATGGGCATGAAGATCCTGGCGGAGGCTCCGCAGGAATGGTAGGTCCGCCTGGATGAGGTCCTGAAGGAGCATCGTGGTGTCGTCCTGGATATGCGGGCTCGAATCGATCGATAACCCGGCAGAGGACAGCCCACAATCATCCTTCGCGCGTCGAAGAGACAGGAACGAGCGATGCAGCCCCACGATTTCTGGCAGGAGATCCACCCGCCATCGACCTTCGACCGGCAGGCGGCTGGGGAGCATCGCGGCTTCTATCCAGCCGAATTCGATGATGGACGTAAGCTGCGACTGCCAATCCGGGAGCTGGCGGATGGTGAGCATGCTCTGGCATCGCTCATTATCAACCAAGCCGGCTTTGCCGTGGAGGACGCGCTGTGCGCCAGCCTCGCCGAGAAGGTCCGCTCGTTCGCTCCAGAGGTGGTGGTCGGGCTTCCGACCTTAGGACTCACCCTGGCGAGCGGCACGGCCAAGAAGCTGGGGCACAGCCGCTATGTTCCCCTCGGGACCTCGCGCAAGTTCTGGTACCGGGAGGATCTTTCGGTTCCCATGACCTCGATTACCAGCCCGGACAAGCCCAAGCGGCTCTATTTCGATCCGCGCATGCTGCCCTTGCTCGAGAACAGGCGGGTTCTCCTGGTGGATGATGTGATCAGCAGTGGACGATCAATAGCCGCCGCACTGGAGCTCCTCGCCTCATGTGGAGTCAGACCTGTCGCCATCGGCGCAGCGATGCTTCAGACGGATGCTTGGCGGGAAAAGCTCGCAGCCATCGACCCGCAATGGCTAGAGCGGGTCGTCGGCGTGCTGCGGACACCGCGCCTGATGCGTACAGCTGCTGGCGGATGGACGCCTGCCTTCTGATTTGCGAGCTTTTTGAGCAGATTGGCTGTAACGTGAGCAATACCCGTGAGGGGAAGGGCTTTTCCATGGCCATGGTTGTGTTAATGCCTAGGGCACCTTGACCGGGTGACGACCTCGTCGGCAGCGAAACATTGAAACTTCGGAGATCCTGAGATGGTAAGGCGTTGGTACAAACCGCTTGTAAGCACGGCCTTTCTTCTGGCAGCTCTGTCCTCAGCGCCGGCCATGGCTCAGAATAAGACCCTGACGATCTCCTGGTGGGGCTTCAATGGCGACAAGCTGGAGGAGATCGTCCTGAAGCCGTTCCGCGCCCAATGCGGCTGTGATCTGGTCTTCGAGACCGGCAACAATGCTGACCGCCTCAACAAGATCAAGATCCGCGGCGGAAGCGGCGTTGACGTGGTCTATCTCACCGACAGCTTCTCCCAGCTCGGCATTCAGGAAGGCCTGTTCCAGCCGGTCGACCGCTCCAAGCTCCCCAACCTCAACGGCATCTACGAACTAGCCCGGGCTCCTCAGGGCCAGTTCGGCCCGGCCTACACCATCGGCCGCGTCGGCATCATCTACGACAGCGCCAAGGTGAGCACACCGATCACCTCCTGGAACGACCTGTGGCGGGAAGACCTGAAGCGTCGTGTGTCTCTGCCAGGCATCACCACCACAGCCGGTCCGATGACCGTTCTGGTTGCTGCCAGCAAGGCAGGCGTCGATCCCTACAAGGACGAGAAGGCGGCTTTCAAGGCAATCGAGCAGCTGAAGCCCAACGTGGTGAAGAACTACAACACCGGCTCCGAGTTGGTGAACCTCTTCTCGACCGGCGAGATTTCCGTCGCCATGGCGCAGGATTTCACCCTGGCTCAGATCCAGGCGGCCGTGCCGACGGTCCGCTGGGCAGAGCTGAAGGAGGGGGACTATGCGACCCTCAACACGGTGAACATCGCCAAGGGCGCGGCGAACCCCGAACTTGCCCACCAGTTCATCAATTTCATCCTCGACCCCAAGATTCAGCAGATTCTGGCCGAGCGCGGAGTGGACGCTCCCGTTGCAACCGCCGTGCAGCTGAAGCCGGAAGAGGCAGCCCGCTGGACCTATGGGCAGAAGATGATCTCGTCCCTCAAGCGCCTTGATTACGAAAAGCTCAATGCGGCGAAGAACGACTGGATCGATGCCTGGAGCGAGGTCTTCGGGAAGTAATCCAGCGATCATGACCTCAAGACGTTTCTGGCGCCGCAACGGCGCAACCGGGTGGGCGCTCTCCGCGCCCGCCACGCTCGCCATCATTGGCTTCCTGCTCATTCCCATCGGAGCCGTGATCGCCGGCACCTTCATGGATCCTCGCGGGGTCTTTGCCCCCTACATTTCCTATTTCAATAGCGGATTCCGCACGACTGTCCTGTTCCGGACGCTCCAGATCGCAGCCATCACCACGATCATCTCGCTGATCTTCGGCTTCATGACCGCCTATGTGGTCTCCCGCGCACCGGGAAAGCTGAAGAGCCTGCTCATCGTTGCAGCCGTGTTCCCGCTTCTGACCGGTGTCGTGGTTCGCGCCTTCGCCTGGCTCATCATCCTGGGCCGTAACGGCATTCTGAACCAGACCCTGCTGGGGCTCGGCATCGTCAACGAGCCGCTTGAGATGCTCTACACGCAGGGGGCCGTCATCATCGGCATGGTCTATCTCTTCGTACCGCTGATGGTGCTCTCGCTCGTCGGTGTGCTTGAGAACATCCCCAAGGATGTGCTGCAGGCCTCCTCGTCGCTCGGAGCTTCACCGCTTGCCACCTTCTGGCAGGTGCTGCTGCCCCTCGCGGTCCCTGGCCTGATCGTGGGCGCCGTACTCGTCTTCACCGGCAGCTTCACGGCCTATGCCACGCCGCAGCTGCTCGGCGGCGAGCGCCAGACGGTACTCGCCACGCTGCTTCACCAGCGTGCCATGGTGTCCTTCGATTGGGTCGGGGCCTCGACCATTGCGGCCATCATGACGGTGATCACCATCACCATCGTCCTCGCGATGAGCAACATCGCCCGCCGTATCAATCCCATGGCCACATGATGTCCGACAGACCTCATCCCATCCTGATCGGCGTCGCGGCGCTGGTCTATCTGTTCCTCATGCTGCCGCTGGTCATCGTGGTCGGCGCGGCGCTCAGCGACACCACCTATCTCACCTTTCCGCCGCAGGGGCTGTCCCTGCGCTGGTTTGAGAATATCTTCGAGATCAGCGCTTTCCGGCGGACCATCGTGACGAGCCTGCAGATTGCCTTTATGGGGACGCTTCTCGCGCTCCTGATCGGCATCCCGGCCGCGTATGCCCTTAACCGCTTCCGGGTCGAACTCCCGAAATGGCTAGGGACATTGTTCGTGCTGCCGATCCTCGTACCGGAGATCGTCTTCGGCTTTGCGCTGCTGAAGTCGCTGACCGTCGGCACGGGAGTGCCGATCTTCGCAGCTCTTCTCATCGGACACACGCTCCTCGTCCTCCCTTACGTAGTCCGCGTGATCAGCGCGAGCCTTGCGTCCTTCGATTTCTCCATCGAGGAGGCGGCGATCAGCCTGGGGAGTGCGCCGATCAAGACCTTCTTCACCATCGTGCTGCCGAACGTGAGGGCAGGGGTGATCGCCGCCTTCATTCTCGCCTTCATCACCTCGCTCAACGACGTATCGGTGTCGCTCTTCCTGACAGGTCCGGGGATCAGCACCCTGCCGATTCAGATCCTCGCGCACGTCGAGCAATTCTTCGACCCGACGGTCGCGTCAGTCTCCGTGCTTCTGATGTTCCTCACCGTGGCCGTGATGGCTGTGGTGGAGCGAACTCTCGGTCTCACCTTTCTTGCGAAGTAGTTTTCCGTGACACAGCCCCTCGATCTCCACGCCATCTCCGCCCATTACGGAACGACCAAGGTCCTCGAGGACCTCTCACTCTCGGTGCAGGCCGGTGAACTCGTCTCGCTTCTCGGGGCCAGCGGCTGCGGCAAGACCACGACCCTGCGCCTGATTGCGGGCTTCCTCTCGCCGACCACCGGCTTGATCCAGCTTGGAGGCCGCGACCTCACGCGCCTGCCGCCCCACAAGCGGGATATCGGTCTCGTCTTCCAGAACTATGCCCTGTTTCCGCATCTCTCCGTGCTCGACAACGTTGCCTTCGGGCTCAAGCAGCGCGGCATCGGATCGACGGAGCGCCGCAAACGGGCCATGGCCATGCTGGAGCGTGTGGGCCTTGCAGCTTTGGCGGATCGTGCGCCCGGTGCGCTCTCGGGTGGGCAGAAGCAGCGCGTGGCCTTGGCGCGAGCCCTCGTAATCGAGCCGCCGCTGCTGATGTTCGACGAGCCTCTCTCGAACCTCGATGCCAAGCTCCGGGTCGATATGCGGGTGGAGATCCGCCAGCTGCAGCGGTCCAACGGCACCACCTCGGTCTATGTCACCCATGATCAGGAGGAGGCCTTCTCGATCTCCGACCGTGTCGCCATCATGAATGCCGGGCGCCTCATGCAGTTCGACCGGCCGGAAGTTCTCTATCGGCGCCCCGCCAACACCTTCGTGGCCCGCTTCGTCGGGTTCGAGAACATCATCCCGTTCAAGGTGGTGGCGCGTGATGGTGATGTAGCCACCGCCGAGACAGCCGGAATGACCCTGCGGCTGTCGCAAGCCTCCTATGGTGCTATCCCCGACAGCTTCCTGCTGGCGACCAGACCCGATGGCCTGGTGGTATCCACCGATCCCGCAGCCGAGGGCCTTCCGGCCCAGCTGGGCCTGCGGACCTATCTCGGCCGCGCCTATCAGTACCAGTGCGTGACTGAGGCTGGCCATCTCGTCGCCAATGGCAGCCTCACGACACCTCTGGAGGCCCGAGCCAGCGTAAAGCTCGTTCCGATGCCGGAGCAATGCACTATCCTTTCCGCCGACGGAGCCCAGTGATGGCATCGGTCCTCATCAGGAACGCCTGCCTGCTCCCCATCGACGAGACCATGAGCGTCATGGAAGGCGGGTGGATCCATATCGAGGGCAGCACGATCCGGGCGCTTGGCGCCGGCGAGCCGCCGCAGGTAGACGGTGCGGAGGTCATCGATGCAGAAGGCGACGTGATCATGCCCGGCATGGTCAACCCCCATGCTCATCTGGCCATGACACTGTTCCGCGGTCTCGGCGAGGACGTGGACGACAGGCTGTTCCGCTATGTGCTGCCGATGGAGCGCAAGTTCGTCACGCCCGAGATGGTGCGGGTGGGCACGCTCCTCGGTGCACTCGAATCCATCGAGGCAGGCGTCACCACCATCGCCGACATGTACTACTACGAGACGGAGGTCGGGCGGGCTCTCGATCAGGCTGGCTTGCGCGGCGTCGTGGGGCAGACGCTGGCGACCTTCGACCCGCCGGATCATAAGACGGTTGATGAGGGCTTCGCGCTGGTCGAGGAGCTCGTCTCCGAGTTTTCCGGACATGACCGGGTCATTGCCTCCATCGCGCCTCACGCACCTTACTCGACCGATATCGAGGTGATGACCCGCGTTGCCCGGTGGGCTGAAGCTCATCCCGAGGTGCCGGTGCAGCTCCATCTCGCTGAGATGGACAGCGAGATGGAATGGTGCCGCAAGAACCATGGGTTGCGGCCGGTCGCTGTCGTTGAAAAGGCGGGGCTGTTGCTCCCGGGCCTGATCGCCGCTCATTGCCTGCACATCGACCCGTTCGAAATCGAACGTTTGGCCAAAGCGGATGTGCGCGTCGCCCACAACGCCCGGTCCAACGCCAAGGCCGGGCGCGGGATTGCTCCCATTGAGGCCATGCGGGCAGCAGGCATCAAGGTGGGCATCGCCACCGACGGACCGATGAGCGGCAATACGCTGGACCTGTTCAGCCAGTTCGGGCCGGTCTCCATGTTCCAGAAGCTGCTGGGTCACAGCCGCAAGCCCATGCCGGCCGCGCAGGTGATCCGCATGGCAACGCTGGAAGGCGCGCAGGTGCTCGGCCTCGACAGCCGGATCGGCTCGCTCGAACCCGGCAAGCAGGCCGACCTCATCCGCATCGACCTGTCCGCGCCCCGGCTGCAGCCCGTCTACGACATTTACGCGACCCTCGTGTTCTCCGCGATGCCCGTGGACGTGCAGGACGTGATGGTCGGCGGCCGCTGGATCATGCGCGGCCGCAACGTTGAAAGCCTGGAGCGCAAGAAGATCCTGCGGGACGCGGGGCAGATTGCAACGGAGTTCAAGGCCGAGATGGCCCGGATCGACGCCGCCGGTTGAGCCTCACCAGACGACCGGGTGGGTCTGCCCGGTCGCCACATTGATGAAACCTTGGGGAGCGGCCTCGCAAGGCGCGACCAGGACCCAGCGCCAGGGAGCGCAGGTGAGCGTGGCAAATTGCAGCCGCTCCGGAAAACCCGGATACCAACGCGGCGAGAAAGTCGGCTCGTAGAGCCAATCGATTGCTTCGGCTTCCGCATAGAGCTTCTGCATATCGACATCGAGCTCTTCAGCCGAGCGCTGAGTCATCAGCCCACCGATTTCGTAGCGCACCTCCGCAAGAACCTTGCCGCCGCTGACGAGAACCCATCCGCCGCCGATCTCCGCGACACGATTGGCCACCATCGCCATGGCTTCATCGGACGAGCCCACGATCCAAAGATTGTGCTTGTCATGCGCGACCGTGCAGCCGACCGCCGTGTCGGGCGTCTTCGGTCCGCAGCCGAGCCAGAACATGCGGGAGATCTGTCCCTTGCCCGAGAAGCGGTCCACGATGGCAAACTTGGTGACGTTCCGAGCTGGATCGCGCTGGACCTCGCCATGCGTGACGGGAAGCTCCATGGTGATGAAGTCGTCGTGCCAGTGGAAAGGGCGAAGCAAGGCAGCCTGCATTGTGCTGCGGCCGGGTTCTGCATCAATGGCGAAATCTTTGGCTTCAATCCTGCGCTTGATGTTGACGGTCTTCGAGGCCCAATCCGGCCAGTCGATATGGGGCAGGGCGCCGAGATATTCCGTGACCTTGGAGACAGGGTGTCCATCAGCCCAGACTTCGGCGATTGAGACGGTTTCGACGTCGTCGAGCAGCACGAGATCGGCGAAGCGCCCCGGCGCGATGCTGCCGACCCAGGGTGTCAGACGCATATGGCGCGCAGGATTGATGGTCACGCACTGAACCGCGATCTCCGGCGAGAGGCCGGACTGGATGGCGAGGCGCACATTGTAGTCGGTTGCTCCCATCTTCAGCGTATCCGAGGCGCTGCGGTCATCGGTGGCAAAGGCCACCTGAGACCAGTCGGACAGGCCACGCTGGAGCAGGCCCTGGATGATCTCCGGCATGGAATGCGGCCGGATCTCGATGAAGATGCCGTGGCGCAGCTTGTCCCACACCTCCTCGGCGGTCCAACCTTCATGATCGGATGCGAGGCCCGCCGCCGCAAAGGCGTTGATGGAGTTGAGGTCTCGCAGACCGGCGCCGTGGCCTTCAACCACGCCGCGCAGCTCGAACGTAGCCTGGATCATGCCCCAGAGCCTCTTGTGTGACGGGTTCTCAGGATTCCAGACGGCAGGCCAGTCCATGACCTCGTCGAGACCCGCTACCATCAGGCTCTGCTTCAGGAATCTCGTCTGGTCGTCGTAGTCGTAATATCCGCCACCCCATTCATAGGCCGTGGGCGGCACCGCCGAGCCGGGAAGCAGGAAAATCTTCATCGGCGAGCCATGCCGGCGCGCCGTCAGCCAGAATTCCAGATTGTGCGGACCATCGACATTCGAGAATTCATGGCTTGCCTCGCATGTCCAGGTGTTGCCGCGCGGGAGGACCAGCGCTGCCTCGTGTTCCGGCGTGATGTGCGAACTCTCGATGTGCTTGTGCACCTCACCGAAACCCGGAACGGCAGCAAGTTTCGAGCGGTCCTCCCGCGCGAGCGTTGTTCCCGGAAACTTGCCAGCAGGTCCGGTCCAGGCAATGCGCCGACCGCGGATCGCGATCTCCTGATCATCTAGCCAGGTGCGGGTATGAACATCGAGCAGCCGTCCGACGCGCAGGAGCCTGTCCGCCGGCCGCTTGCCGAGGGCGACCAGTACGAGGTCCTGACGGATCTTCACCTCATCCGCGGCATTCACCAGAAGGTCGTCGGGAAGCGAAGCGGAATGGGTCACGGCGCACCTGTGGCTATGGTCAAAAGCGGTCTGCTGTCGGATAAGAAACGACACGGACCTGGAAGGTTTCTACCCCGATCATGACCCTCGCAAAACCCCGCCTGACCGTCATCGATACCGATCCCGGCATCGACGATGCCATCGGTATTCTCCTGGCGCTCGCTTCGCCCGGCTTCTCCATCGCCGGGATCACGACCGTGGCGGGCAACATCGGCATCGAAACCACGATGCGGAACGCCGGCCGCCTTCTCGCATTCGCAAATCGGGAAGATATTCCGGTATTTCGAGGGGCAGCCGCGCCTCTGTCGCGGGTCGGACCGGAGCCGCTGAACCTGCATGGCGAAGACGGCATCGGCGGTGTTGCCCTGCCTGAGCCCGCGCGTCTTCCTGAGAGCCGGCATGCGGTGGAATGGCTGGCGGATTTCCTGATGGAGCAGCCGGCAGGCATGGTCGATGTGCTCGCCCTCGGGCCGCTGACCAACCTAGCTCGTCTGATCGTGGAGCGGCCCGAGGCAGCTAGGCGCATTGGCCGGATCATCGCCATGGGTGGGGCAATCCATGAACACGGCAATGTCGGGCCGCGTTCCGAGTTCAATCTGTGGGCCGATCCCGACGCAGCGGCGGTTGCCGTTGCATCAGGACTGTCCCTTGTGCTCGTTCCTCTCGACGTTACCCGACGCGTGCGCGCCACCCGCGAGTTCGTCCAGACACTGGCAGCGGACGGAAAGCCGATGGCTGTCATGGTGGGCAGCCTCATCGAATCTTATTTCGAGGCGGCAACGAACCGGGAAAGCCGTCCGCTCCACGATCCATGCGTAATGCTGTACGCCATTGCGCCTGAACTCTTCCGCATCGAGGAGCTTCGTCTGAGTGTTGACACCGGAAGTGGGGAGATGGCTGGAGCGCTCACAATCAGCCCGGATGGAAGCCCTGTGCAGGTAGCACTCGGCGTCAACGGTTCTGAAGCGCTTGACCTTCTCGCTCAATGCCTCACCGCCGTTTCGACAAACGCATCCATCGAATAGGGGAGACCGCGATGACCGATGAGCCGCAGAAGCCATCTCCGGAACTCGACGAGGAGACCATCGCCTTCGCTCAACGTGTTTTCCAGCATGCGCGGGCAGGTCAGGTGCACGAGCTGGGCGACCTACTCGGCATGGGCCTGCCGCCAAACCTTCGCAACGAGAAGGGCGACTCGCTCCTGATGCTGGCGAGCTATCACGGGCACGCCGAGGCCGTGCGGGTTCTGCTGCAGCATGGCGCCGATCCTGAACTCTCCAACGATCGTGGGCAGACGCCCCTCGCGGGGGCCGCCTTCAAAGGCGATGTGGCATCGGTGGAGTGCCTCCTCGACGGAGGTGCCGACGTGAACGGCCGGGCCGACGGCGGCAAGACTCCGCTCATGGTGGCGGCCATGTTCAACCGGGTAGAGATCGTCGAGATGCTGCTGGCGCGGGGCGCGGATGTTCAGGCGCAAGATGCCGGCGGGCTCACGGCCGAGGCGCTGGCGAGCGCCATGGGTGCGTCAGATACGGCGGAATTGCTGGCTCGTTCAGCCTGATTTGAGAGATGTTTGAGAGCTATCCTGGTTTGTGCGCCGTCAGAACACCGTAGCGCATCGAGCCAGTCAGATAGGCCATCCAGATGCGCGGAACGCTCAGGGCGAAGACGCGGTTCTTGGCGCGAGCATTCAGCAGGTAGCGCCTGTATTGCGGATGGGTCAGGAGCTTCCTTGCAACCCGTCCCGTGCAGAGCGCCCAGGTGCGCCGGACCTTGTTGCTGAGATCTTCCACCCCCTCCACCACGAAGCCGGCTTTGCTGGCCCATGCGCGATACTCCGCTTCGCTCCCCATGCCCGGCAGACGCCCTTCACGGCAGATCGGCTCCAGCAGGTAGCGTTCCTCCCACGGGCGTGCGTCATTTCGGGCCAGCCACGCACAGACGGCGAAGCGCCCGCCGGGACGAATGGTGCGAAAAGCCTCGTCGAAGAACCGCTGCTTGTCCGGCATGTGCTCGGAACTCTCGATAGCGATCACATGATCGAAGGTCTCATTCTCGAATGTATTCTCGAGCCAATCCTGCTGGCTGAAGTGCAGCAGAGGCGACGCGGCGCTCCGGGCCTGGGCCTGCCGAAGCTGCGCGGACGAGATTGTGACGCCCGTCACGCGGACATCATAGTGACGGGCGAGCCATTCCGCCGTTGCGCCATAGCCGCAGCCGACATCGCAGATATGCTGGCCAGGATGAAGATTCAGCTTGCCGGCGAGACGGGCAAGAAGGGCTTCGACCGCTTGGTCCGGGGTTTCCTCGCCGCTGGCCCAGAGGCCGTGATGGACATGCTCGCCCCAGATCTCGCGGTAGAACGGGTCCAGCTCGTCGTAATGCTCCGCGACGGCGGCGGATGTTTGAACCTCCCGCGGCACGATCATACCAGTGCCAGGGCTCCCTGCATGGAACCCTCCCGGATTCGGGTGAAGGTCGCAACCTGCCGCATGAGAGAGGGCCATGTGCGGCAGAGGTGAAAGAGCGCCGCCTGCCCCGGCCCGAAGCGCGCAGCCTTGTTGAGCAGGAAGGCGAGCTGAACCTGTCGCTGGATGTCAGATGCCATCTTGCGATGGTACTGGCTGCTGGTGCGGCCATGTCGAAGAAATATCCTGGCCGCAAGATAACCGCTGTGAAGCGCCATCGACATGCCCTCACCGGTGAAAGAGGGGATGACTCCCATCTGATCCCCGAGACGAAAGAGTCCCTGCGGCCCGGTCGTCTCGGGCTGATGCACGAAACCATAGGGAACTTGAAAAATCGACAGGGGCTTGTCGAAGGCCGCGAGTGCGTCCTCCAGTCGATCTGCCAGGATGTGGCATTCGCCGGTGATCTGCTCGACAAGGCTGTCCCAGCTCTTGCCGGCCCGCTCGAAACGTTCCTGGGCTACGACTAGGCAGAGATTAGCAATGCCATCCTCGATCAGTTGCAGCCCCGCATAGCCGTCTTCGAACAGGATGACTTCAATCGCGCCGTCAAGGGAAGTTCGCTGCTCCGCCGACAGCCGGTAGTGCATCTTAAACCCGATGAGGTCGTTGATCGATCCTGAAGCCGGCCTTTTGATGCCCCTGACGCCATGCTTGCCGCTGGCCAGGAAGAGCGTTTCGGCTTGAATGCCGCCAAACGAACCCGCGTCGATCCAACTGGCTGTTTCTTCTGTGGTGACGGATCGCACGCTTACGCCCCGCATGATCCGAGCACCGTGCAATATGGCCTTTTGCAGAAGCGCCTCGTCCAGAACCTTGCGGGAGAGGCCACGGGCCAGGAAGGGCAACTTCGCTTCCGCCTGCATCCCGCGATGATACAGCCCAAGACGTGAAATGCGGCTCGCGCCCAGGTCGTCGAGATCGATGCCGAGACCGGCAAGATAGGTTTGAGCCTCGACACTGAGGAACTCGCCGCAGACTTTATTACGCGGTTCCCGATCGCGCTCAAGGAGAAGCGCCGAGTGTCCTTCCCTGCCCAGGACGCAGGCGGCCGAGGCGCCTGCAAGTCCTCCTCCGACAATCACGATCTTCTCTGTGCGGTGCTGGTTCATTTCAGCCTGCTGACGCAGAGGCGGAACGGAACATGCCAGCGGATTTCCGCCGCTTCGGGCGCAACACCCGCCGCATGCAGGATCTTTTTCCAATCCGCTTTCCGAAAGCTGCGGGCTATGGAGACAGGACCGTCATGCTGAACGAAGCGATGCCAGCGCGCGACGCGTGCAAGGGCGCCGAAGACGTGAAACGGCACAGGATGGCGATGAAGGTCGGCAATATACCAGCCGCGTGCCGCCACCTGTTCCATCCAGCGGATGAAGGTTGCAAGCTCCTCGTTCGACATATGATGCGTCGTCTGTGAGCTGATGACGAAATCGACGGGCCGCTCGGGCGTGTAGTCGAAGACGTTCCCGGTCCGGAAATCGATGGAGACATCGGACGGTGTCGCAGCTTTCGCAATCGGCTCGCTCATGGGATTGAGGTCGATCCCGACCAGATCGACCAGGCGGCCCTTGCGGCGGCTCCAGTCATGGACCCTGCGCAGGAGATCGCCATAGCCGTAGCCCACATCAAGAACCGTCGCACGCTCGTTCGGTGCCAGATTGCGAGTGGCGCGGTCGAGCCATGTGAGGACTGGGCCGTGGGTCAGAGTCAAGGCATTGACCGTGGCGAGGTCCTTGAGGCAGTCGCGGTAATCCTCGAAACTGACGGCTTCGGTGTCCATCAACTCCGTCTCATGGCTGCGCTCGGCGAAGCTCCGGCCCATGGCATCCTTATCCTGCGATATCGAACCGGAAGGTTTCGGCGACCAGCCCAGGCCCGAAGGCCATGCCGAAGCCCTTCGAATCCGGTGGCGCCTGCTGCATCATGCGGTCGAGCACAAACATCAGGGTGGCGGACGACATGTTGCCGAAATCCCGGAGGACACCCCGGGACCAGCGCAGGGCCTCCGGGGCAAGCTCAAGGCCTTGCTCGACCGCATCGAGAATCGTACGGCCGCCCGCATGAACGGCCCAGAGGTCGAAGTCGTCCTTGTGCTGGCCACGCAGGATGCCGCCATCGTCGTTGCGGGTCGCCTCATGCCGAAGCGCTTTTGCGATCTGCTGCGGGACCTCGCCGGACAGGCTCATCTGAAAGCCGGCATCGCCGATGCGCCACGTGATGAGATCCCCCGTGTCCGGAATGGTCGCGACGCGGAAATCCTTGAGGGCAATGCCCCGCGGCTCGGCGGACACGAGGCTCGCGGCGCATCCGTCCCCGAACAGCAGAGCCCCTAGGATCACCTCAAGGTCGGAGGTTTCCTGAAGATGAAGCGTGCAGAGTTCCAGATTGACGACCAGCACCTTCGCCGAGGGCTCCGACCGGACAATGTGGTGCGCCAGCTTCAACGCGTTGACGGCCGCCGCACAGCCCATGAACCCGACCATGGTGCGTTCAATGGAAGGATTGAGGCCGAGGCGTTCCATCAGCTGCTGATCGAGCCCCGGAGCGGTGAAGCCCGTGCAGGATGCCACAACGAGATGGGTCAGTGAGGAGAGCTCCTCGCCCAACTCGAGGGCCTCAACTGCCTTCTCGGCAAGGTCAACGGCATGGGTCTCGAAGCGGCTCATCCGGGCCGCCGTCCCGGCAAACTGCCCCGGTTGGAAGAACCCTTCCTGATCGGCTGCGATGTCCAGATTCTCACTGGGTGTTAGTGTTGAAAAGCGATGCTCGATGCCGGAGCGCTGCACCATCCGCCTGAACAGAAGCTTGTCCTTTCGCTCGGGCAAGAGGTTGTCGACAAAACCGATAAAGGTCTGATGAACATCATGCTCAGGCACAGCCGTGCCGATCCGGTTGATATAGGCGCCTGTCACGAAACCCACCCTGCCTGTCTGGCCATTGGCTGAGGACCAAGCCTTATTGGTTGCCGTTCAGGGACATAGGGCACGGGGCAGGCGAGTGAACGCGGGTGCGGCAGAAGTCGCACCTCTGTGATGACGGCTTCAGCGCGGCGTGGATGTCGCCGCCGGCGCCGGAGGTACGGTTTCGGGCAGCGGGGCTGCCTCCGGCCGGCCGCGCTTGAGCGTCTGCTCGCGGGCAAAGATGAACAGGCCGGCTGCCACCACGATGACGATGCCGAACAGGGCCAAAGCGTCAGGCCACTCGTCGAAGAAGAGGGCTCCGATCGCAAGAGCCCAGAGGATCTGGCTGTATTGGGCCGCCCCCAGGCGGTCGGCCGGCGCATACATGGTCGCTACAATGAACAGAGCCTGCGCGACGAAGGCCGTGGCGGCAAAGGCCAGGAGCAGGATCCACTGGTACCCTGTGGGCCACGCGAAGCCCGGGATCATCAGCACGCCGGCCAGGAGGGTTGTCGCCAGGAACACCGTGCTGATCAGGGTGAACCGTTTCTCCGTGTGCCCGATCATGCGGCCGGTGATAACCCCTCCGGCCGCGCACAAAGCAGCCGCGAGAGCTGCAAAATGACCAGGCAACAGTTCCTTGAAGCCGGGACGCACGATGACCAGCACACCGATGAAGGCGGCGCAGACGGCAAGACCGCGCCGCCAGCGGACGTGTTCCGTCAGGATGAAGATGGAAAGAACGGTCACCAGGCTCGGCATGAGGAACAGGAGCGCGAAGGCTTCCGCAAAGGGCAGGCTCCGGAACGCCATAACGCTGAGCGGCGTGGTGGCGGCGATCAGGAAGACCCTGAGCCCCATGAGCCAGGGCCTGTTCCAGCGCACCATGTCGAGCAAGCTGTCGCCGGTTCTCATGAAGACGGGGGAAAGGATCAGCGGGATAAGATAGCCGAAGAAGGTCACCTCGAATGGATCGAGGCCATGGCCGATCGCCTTCACGATGGCATCGCCCCAGGCGAAGACCGCGAAGGCGAGGAAGGCGAGGACGATACCTTTGACCATGTTCGGGCAATCCCGCACGCAGGAGGACAGTTAGAAAACGCAAAGGCGCCAGCCGATCAGGCCAGCGCCATCGGGCGGGAGAACAGGATAACAGGCTTATCGCGGCATGACGAGGCGAGGGCGCTTTCGTTCGACCACCACGACTTTCGGTCCCTCGTTGCGTTCCGGCATGGAGAAGGGGCCTGCCAAGCGCATGGGTCGACGGACCGGAGCCGGAACGACAGCCTTCATGACCTCGGGTCTGACCTCGTCCTCGGACATTCCCATGAGCTGCGCGGCGATCTCGATCTGGCTCTCGACATCGTCCGTCAGGCCCTGGGCAGCCGCAATCGCTTCCTCAAGGGCAGGAGGGTCAACGCGGGTCACACGGCGGTTATGAGTTTCCGAAGATTTCTTCTTGGCTAGCATCGGGCTTCTCCTGGGCAGACCCTTAACTCACGACACTCAGGTTTGCGTAATGCATGGTTGAGACGGCAGGGC
This sequence comes from Microvirga sp., assembly GCF_014699075.1. Lineage (GTDB taxonomy): Bacteria > Pseudomonadota > Alphaproteobacteria > Rhizobiales > Beijerinckiaceae > Microvirga. Next base: position 373,818 of record NZ_JACXAB010000004.1, read on the forward strand.
TGCACTGAGCGCAAGCGAGGCTGAAATCCCCTCGATGCTCTTGAACGCCGCTGAACGGAACCGGATCCATGGCGAACCCGGGAAAATGGCCAGGAACAAAGCTTTTTCAGGAAGGGCGCTTACCGGCCGGGCGTGCAGTTTGCGTGCGCTATTGCCCTTTTCTGCCAGGGCAGACTCGACCATATCGAGCCGCTGGGGCATTCAGTGTCGTCGCGGCCCAGAACCCGAAAGGCAATCCTGTGTTCACTGCCAAAATTCTCCTCCTCGGATCCGGCGAACTCGGCAAGGAGTTCGTCATTTCGGCGAAACGGTACGGATGCCATGTGGTGGCATGCGACAGCTATGCCAATGCACCGGCCATGCAGGTCTCGGACGAAGCCGAAGTTTTCTCCATGCTGGATGCGGATGCCCTGCGGCAGGCTATCGAGAAGCATAATCCTGACTTCATCGTGCCGGAGATCGAGGCGATCCGCACCGAGGTGCTGCAGGAATTCGAGGATAAGGGCTTTACGGTCGTGCCCTCAGCCCGCGCGGCCTCGCTGACCATGAATCGGGACCGGATCCGCGAGCTTGCCGCCACCGAGCTTGGGCTGCGCACCTCGAAGTACAGATATGCGGAGAGCCTGGAAGAGGTGAGGGCGGGGGCCGAGCACACAGGCCTGCCCTGCGTTATCAAGCCGGTCATGTCCTCCTCAGGCAAAGGTCAGAGCACCGTGCGGACGGCCGATCAGCTGGAGCAGGCCTGGAACGATGCCGTGGCCAACATGCGGGGCGACCGCAAGAAGGTGATCGTCGAAGAGTTCGTTGCGATCGAGTACGAGATCACCCTGCTGACGATCCGCTCCCGCGAGGGCGTGTCCTTCTGCGAGCCAATCGGGCACCGGCAGGAGCGGGGGGATTATCAGGAATCCTGGCAGCCGACGCCGATGACCGACAAGCTGCTCGCCGATGCCCAGGAGATGGCCCGCAAGGTTGTCGATAACCTCGGGGGTTACGGGATCTTCGGTGTCGAGTTTTTCGTCACCCGCGACGAGGTGATCTTCTCGGAACTCTCACCCCGCCCGCATGACACCGGCCTCGTCACCCTTCTGTCCCAGAACCTCTCCGAATTCGATCTCCATGCCCGCGCCGTCCTGGGGCTGCCGGTCCCGCCGGTTCGCCTCAACGGCCCCACCGCATCGGCCGTGATCCTGGCGGACCGGGAGGCGGAACGTTTCTCGATTCAGGGGCTGCGGGAAGCGCTGGCGCTCGCTTCCGAGGATGCTGACGTGGAAGTCCGCCTGTTCGGCAAACCGACGACCCGCAAGCATCGTCGCATGGGCGTTGCTCTGGCCTCCGTGAACACCGTGGAGGAGGCCCGCGAGCGGGCACGTCAGGCGGCGGCTCGGGTGCAGATCACCTACGAAAGCTGAGACCGTGGGTCAGACCGTTGTGCTCTCCCGGTCGAGCACCGCGGTCGTGCGGCGGTAGAGCGCATTGGCCTCATCGTGGGAGGGAGCGATGCACAGAACGCCGAGCTTGCCGAATTCCGAGAGGGCGCCGATCAGGTGGAAGACGACGCCCTTCTGGCAGGCTCCATCGAAGTGCAGCCTGTTGATGGCCGCGATATCGATCAGGTCGCCAGGGGTGAGACCGCGATAGAGCGGCGATTCAAGATTGTCTGAGGCGTAGTAGCAACGGGGGTGACCGGCCGGGGTGAGGAAGTTGCCGGTGGCCGGGTCGTAGCAGCCGTCCGTGAGGAACTCGAGCATCATGAACGGATGCGTCGTGCCCCCGCGCCTCAGGTTGATCTCGATGGCATAATGGCGCCATTCGTTGCCTTCCAGAACCGACAGGAAATCGATGGCGAAGCGCCCGCAGACGCCTTGCTCGGCAAGCGTCCGGGCTGCCTTCAAGCCATCCTCCTGAATCTCGAGGCGGTAGTGCTCGTCGGCCGGGAAGGTGCAGCCGAGGAAGACTTGTCCGCTGTCACCTCCGAGAACCTGATCGTGTGTCGAGACAGGCTCGAGCTGCCCGAGCGGGTCGATGCGGAACTGAGCCGAAGGGGATCGCTTGACCTCACCTTCGATGAACTCCTCCACAATGCCGCCCATGACGGAGAGCTTTTCCTCGAACAGCTCCCAGGTCATATCCTTGGCCTCGAAAGCGAGGTGTGGAAGGCGGCTGCGGATCCAGTTCCGCAGATCAGCGCCTTCCGGTGCTCCCTCATAGGCGAAGATGGCATTGCCTTCGCCCGAAAACCCTTCATTGAGCTTCACCACCGCTCGCCTGATGGTAGGCCGACGGTGCTTGAGCTCCAACAGCGCATCGACGATCTGATCCGGCGTGAAGAGGTCCTCAAACCCCTCGGGCATCGCGATGCCGGCGTCACGGAAGATCTTCCTTGAGCCGCTCTTGGAGCCGAGCGAGAGCAGGTCGGGGTCGCAGCCATAGATCGGCAGGTCGAGGCTGAGGGCAAGGTCGCGCTCCAACTCCGTCACGTTGAAGCAGATCATGTAGGCGGCGGCCGGATCGGCGATGGCGTCCCGGATCCGCTGCTGCAGGCGAGGGCGCTCGATGATCTTTTCGGTCAGGGAGGTGCGCGAACCGTCGTGACAGGAGAGAAGGGTCAGGCGTTTCCTGGCATGCTGCGCCGGGATGCCCGGCAGCAAATGCAAGTAATAGTCGATGATCGGCTCCGGTACCGGGTGGCTTGTCAGATAGATGATCTGCGTCCGGGGCAGCCGCAGGAGCATCAGATAGCAGAGCATCCGCTCTTCGTAGTGGTGAACGCCCGAGATGTTGGCGAGAACCTCCCGATCCATGGTCAGGCTCGGAACAATGATGACCGTGCGGGGAGCATCCTGATCCGAGAAGCCGCGGAACATGGGGGCCAGGCGCGCCTGCAACTGGGCGAACTGCCCTGTCTCAGGGAAAGGCGCTGATGTGCCTGCTCCATTCGTCATCAACCCTGAACCCTCTTGCATGCAGGCAATGAACCTCGGCTCAGCAGCGGAACGCTTGTGGCCAAGGTTTTGTTGCGCCGCGGTCGCGGGGTTGGCTAGGTGCCGGTCGTAGCGTAAGCGCCACGAAGAGTGTCGATTCCGTCACAGACCCGGTTGTATTGGGTGCTTCCCATGGCTCTCGGCGAGACTGCGCCTAAATACGCATAAGCTCCGCCCGGCTCAGATAGGGAGGCTGGCTGCTGTCCAGCGCAAGTTTTTGAAGACAATCAATTTTGAGGCGCTGTTCAGCGCATCCCCCAATCCTTATGTGCTTCTGGACCTTTCCCTCAACATCGTCGGGATGAACGATGCCTACCTCAAGGTCACCATGCGCGAGCGGGAGGATCTAGTCGGGCGCAACATGTTCGAGGCCTTTCCCAGCGATCCGGCCTCCTCAGGCCATCGACAGTTGCGGAGCTCCTTCGAGAAGGTGATCCGCGAGAGGGTGGCCGATCATATTCCCATCATCGAATACGCTATTCCCCTTCCCAACGACCAGGGCTTCGAGGAACGCTTCTGGAGCGCGTCTCACACGCCGCTCTTCAATCATGCGGGCGAGATGACCTTCATCCTTCAGCATACGGTCGATGTGACCGAGCTGCAGCGTTTGCGGGTTCTCGCAAAAAGCTCCGGCTTGTCGTCCGGGCCGTCCGTTCTGATCGAGACGGGGATGCTCCGCAGGGCGCAGGCAGTGCAGGAGGCCAATCAGGCTCTGACAGAGGAGCGCCAGCACCTGCGGGGTCTCTTCGAGCAGGCTCCCGGCTTCATGGCGGCCCTCAGCGGCCCGGACCATGTTTTTACGATGGCCAATGCCGCCTATCTGCGGCTGATCGGCCGTGAGAACATCATCGGAAAGAGCGTCCGGGAGGCATTGCCTGAAGTCGTCGAGCAGGGTTTCCTGGCTCTGCTCGACCGCGTGCATCAAAGCGGACAGCCCTTCGTCGGCCGGAGCATCAGGATCGTCCTTGAGCCAAGCTCCGGCGGCGCTCCGGAGGAGCGCTTTCTCGATTTCGTCTACCAGCCGATCTTCGACACGGACGGTAAGGTGTCCGGGATTTTCGTCCAGGGTCATGATGTGACCGAGCAGAAGCGGAATGAGCAGGCTCTGCGCGCGAGCGAGGAACGCTTCCGGGTCATTGCCAACTCCATCGATCAGATGATCTGGGCAACGCAGCCGAACGGCTCCCATGACTATTACAATCAACGTTGGTACGAATACACGGGCGTTCCCGAGGGCACGACGGACGGAGAAGGATGGAACGGCATGTTCCATCCGGATGACCAGGACAGGGCCTGGGGTGTATGGCGCCAATGCCTGGAAACAGGGGAGCCCTACCACATTGAATACCGCCTTCGGCATCGCTCGGGCGAGTATCGCTGGGTTCTTGGCCGGGCCCAGCCGCTTCGCGACGACAAGGGGCGCATCGCTCGGTGGTACGGCAGCTGCACGGACATCCACGACCTCAAGATGGCTCAGGAGGAGACACGCCGGCTCGCATCGATGCTGACGGAACGCGTGGCTGAACTGGATGAGGCCAACGAGGAAATCCAGCGCTTTGCCTATATCGTGAGCCACGATCTCAGGGCGCCCCTCGTCAACGTCATGGGTTTCACCAGTGAGCTCGAGGCCGCACAAACAGAGGTGGAGCGCTTCTATCGGCATGTTCTTGCGAAGGACCCTCAGCTGGTCACCGCGGAGACCCAGACGGCTGTTGAGACGGACCTGCCGGAGGCGATCGGGTTTATCCGTTCCTCGACCGTCAAGATGGACAAGCTGATCAACGCTATCCTGAAACTCTCCCGCGAGGGAAGGCGCGTTCTCATGCCGGAGCCGCTCGGCATGCGCCAGCTGCTTGAGGCCCAGTGCGAAAGCGTCGCACATCAGCTCCAGGAGCGCGGCGCGGAGCTGGTCATCGAGGCTGTCCCGGACCTCACAAGCGATCGGCTTGCCATCGAGCAGGTCTTTGGGAATTTGTTCGACAACGCCGTCAAGTACTTAGACACTGGCCGCCCTGGGCGGATCGTCGTCCGAGGCAGTGACCTTGGAGCGAGTGTCCGGTTCGAAATCGAGGATAACGGTCGAGGGATCGCCCCCAAGGACTTCGAGCGGATCTTCGACCTGTTCCGACGCTCCGGCGTTCAGGACCAGCAGGGGGAGGGTATCGGACTTGCACATGTGCGTGCGCTCGTGCGAAGGCTTGGCGGCACGATCACCGTGTCCTCGCGACCGGGTGAGGGCTCGACCTTCACGGTAGTTCTGCCAAAATACATCAGCACGAATTCGGAAGCCGCCTAATGCCCCAGCAGCAGCCTGTCACCATCATCATGGTCGAGGACGATGAGGGGCATGCTCGCCTGATCGAGAAGAACATTCGCCGAGCAGGCGTCTGCAACGAGATCCGGACCTTTGCGAGCGGGACCAGCGCTCTAGAGCACATGTTCAGCGACGATGTTCGCAATGCCGGGCCGTTCCTCGTTCTGCTGGATCTGAACCTGCCGGACATGAACGGGGTGGACATTCTCATCAAGCTGAAAGCGGACGAGAAGTTGAAGCGCGCGCCGGTGGTTGTGCTCACGACCACCGACGACCAGCGTGAAATCCAGCGTTGCTACGACCTCGGCGCCAACGTCTACATCACGAAGCCGGTCGAGTACGAGTCGTTCTCCCAAGCCATACGCCAGCTGGGATTGTTCCTGTCTGTTATCCAGGTTCCAGAGACCCTATGATTGAAGGCATTACAGACAGCCCGCCGATCCGGCTCCTGTACATCGATGACGACCACGGCCTTGGTCGCCTTGTCGAGCGAGCCCTTTCGCGCCACGGCTTCCATGTCAGACATGCGTTGAGTGGCGACGAGGGACTGAGACAGCTCGCCACGGAGCGTTTCGACGTGATCGCTTTGGATCACTTCATGCCGGGCAAGGAGGGGCTGGAAGTCCTCACGGAGATCCACAAGCTCCCCGATCCTCCGCCGGTGATCTACGTGACCGGCACCGATGAAGGCCGGATTGCGGTTGCCGCTCTCAAGGCGGGTGCGGCGGACTATGTGATCAAAGATGTGGGTGGGGTCTTCCTTGATCTTCTCCGCACGGCTGCCGAGCAGGCTCTTGCAGCGGCTCGTCTCAGACGGGAGAAAGAAGCGGCCGAGCGGGAAATGCGTGCGGCGCGGGAGCGGGCGGAGATGCTCCTTCGCGAAGTCAACCATAGGGTCGCCAATAGCCTGCAGCTTGTTGCCTCTCTTGTGGCCATGCAGCAGAGAGCACTGCGGAACGATACGATCGCAAGGGACACCCTCACCGAAACCCAGAGCCGGATAACGGCCATATCGCAGATTCACCGGCGTCTTTATACCTCTAACGACGTTCGCTTCGTGGAGATGGACACCTATCTCCAAGGGTTGGTCGAGGAACTGGAAGGCGCCATGAGGGCTGCCGGTCGCGTGCATACGATCAGGGTTCTGGCGGAGCCGATCGCGATTCCCACCGACAAGGCCGTCTCCGTTGGGGTCATCGTGACAGAACTCGTCACCAACGCTTTCAAGTATGCCTATCCCGAGGGTGCTTCCGGCGACATTCGGGTTGCCCTGTCGTCCTCCGGCGAGAAGGCTGTCCTTGTGGTCGAGGATGACGGCATTGGTTGGAAGGGCGACGGGGAAGTGCAGGGAAGCGGCCTTGGCACGAAGATCGTGAAGGCCATGGCGTCCAATCTGCAATCCGCTATCGAGTTCGATCAGCAGCATGCCGGGACACGTGCCGTGCTGCCCTTCTCAATCTGAAGGAGATCTTCACATGCACTTCTTTCAAAAAGGACGTGCGAGTTCCCTGGGCACCTGCCGCCGTGAAGATCAGTTAGGATCCTTCGGATCGTCAGATCAGATAGAAGTGACTGTACTTCAGATTGAGGCCTGCGCCGATCTTGGCGAACTCGACTGCCTTGATCTTCGTCCCTGAACCATCAGCATCGTAAGAGAGAACGCCTGAGGCCTTGTCGTAGACCAGGTAGTCGTTCTTGTCTTTGGCCATTGTACCGACCGTGAAGAAACTCTTGTTCAGCTGCGACGGCTTATCGAGCGAGCCTTTGCCGAGCTTCTTGAACACGGCGTCGTCGAGGTAGAATACATCGTCTTTCACCTTGGAGTCGGTGATCGTATCGAAGTTTACCTGTCTGTCGGTCGTCGAACTGCCCAGCCGTTCATTGAACACAAATTTGTCCCTGCCGGTGCCCCCGGCCAGGACGTCGTTGCCGTAACCACCGAAGACCATGTCGTCACCCTCGGCAGCTGCAATCACGTTCTTGCCGGCGTTGCCGATCATCACGTTGTTCAACTTGTTGCCGGTGAGGCTGAGGTAAGTTGTGCCGGAAGCCGTGATGTTGCTCACATCGTCAGCGAGCGTCATGCTGGAGGAAGTGACGAGCGTCTTCTCCTCCTGCAGCCAAGCGAGATCGCCCGAGAAGGTGGATGGCAGGACGAAGCCGAGGGGCATCTCGTCGCCAAAGATATAATCTGCACCGCCCGTGCCATAGAGCCTGTCGGAACCGGCTCCGCCAACGATCAGATCGTCACCGCCATTGCCATAGCCGATGTCATCGCCGCTTGCGCCGATCATGACGTCCCGGGTGTTGCCTCCGAACAGCTGATCGTTGCCATCTTTGCCGTTCAGGCCGTTGACGCCCTCATTGCCATAAAGATTGTCGTCACCGCTTGCGCCAATCAGCTTGTCCCGGTCATTGCCGCCATAGCCGTTCTGGCCCTTGCCGAGATCCCGCCATTCGTATTTGCGAAGGGCGACCTGCCGCTCGTCGTTGGCATCGGCATTGGCAGGCTTGCTGCCAGCCAGTGCAACCAGATCTGCGAACTTGACCACCGTGCCGTCGCTTAGCTTAAGGACGGCGGCCGAACTGCTGTCCAGTCCCGAGTAGTCGTTGAAGACGATGGCGCCGCCATCGCTGAACGTCAGCGCAAGTTTGGTGTGCTTCGGCGTATCGATCCAGTTCGCAACCTTGCCGACCCAAGTTGCCTTGATATCCTTGAGGGAATAGCCCGAAAGCTCGATGACATCGTCGCCGGGCCTGAAGTCCCAGATCATGTCGACGCCATCGCCCTTGGCATAGCGATAGGTATCGTGGCCGTCGTTGCCGTAAAGGTTGTCGCCGATGAGAACCTTGTTCAGCTTTCCGTTGCCGGGGTTCAAGGCAATTTCGCCGCGATCCGTGCCGCCGTAGATCGTGTCGTTGCCGCCTTCACACTGCATTTCGTCATTGCCGCTGCCGCCATGGATGAAGTCGTCGTGGTCGCCTGCCTCGATGAGATCGTCGTTTCCGATCTCCTTCACAGGAGTCGGGGCAGGGGGTTGAACGTCAACCTTGGACAACCCGGCGTCTACGGCCGTGACGTGCCTCAGCGTCTCGCTGATCGTGTAGGATCCCGTACGGCCGGTGCTTGCGTCGGCATCGCTGTCCCGGGCTTCGTCCGAGCCGGCATTCATTGCCGTGAACTGATATGTGCCAACAGGCCCCTTGCCGAACTGAACGTCATAGGTTCCGAACGAGAGATCACCCAAGCGATACTCGCCATTTTCGTTCGTAGTGACAGTCGACACGATCTTGCCGCTGGAATCGATTAGATTGACCTCGATACCGGGCAGGCCATTCTCCTGGCCGCTGTCACCCTGCAGACCATCTTGGTCGAGATCGAGCCAAACTCGCCCTGAAAGAGACCCAGTCGGTGCTGCCGGGTTCGCAACGATCGGTGCTGCGGGCGCAAGTCCCCAAAGCTTCAGACTGTCCTCCCGCTTGGCACCGTCCGGGCCGACGCTCGTGAGACGTGCGCCGAAGCCCTGCTGCGCCAGATGCTCGAGGGTCAGGTTGTCGGTGGCGTGGTCCAGGATGATGGAGACCGTTTTGATGTCATCCCGTCCCATGCCGGACGTTCCGATGCCGATGCCCACATCGTAGGGGGTGAGGGGGCGACCCTTCATGGTGTCGCTGTTGCCGCTGCCCGGCACAGACTCGACCCCATCCGCGTCGAACAGCTGGCCTTCGATCATGGGTTCGAAACCGGCGGCTCCCACAACCGAGAGACCCTTCAGCCAAGTTTCGTCTGCAGGGTCGTTCTCGACACCTGCAACATGGAAGAAAATGCCGCGAAGATCGGCAGTTTCCTCAGTCCCATTGGCGTCATTATCCAGGATGGTTGCAGTCAACCGGAGGGTGCCGTCTGCAAGCTGCTCAACGAGAAAATTAACTGCAGGAGTGCCGATTTCGTATTCGGAACCGGTGTTACCGATCAGTTCATCCTTGTTGATGATGAACTCGAGCGCTCGAACCACGCCAGACATGAAACTTGCCCCAGACAAGAGTTAGCTGACGCAGTGAGGTCAGAGCGAGCCACTCCATATTTTGGGATCCATCAACTCTTTTCATGACGCAAAGTCAATCGCTGCCAAAGTCTCTATACAAGGCACACATAAGCTTGTCTTTTAACATTATTCGTAGATGCAACTTCATTGCATCGTATAACAGTGAGGTTCCGCTAAGAAACCATTGGATACCAAAGCCAATCCTCACTATGCAGGTACAAAGCGGTCGCTCGGATATCTGAAAGGGAAAGACACCAACGCTTTTATCTGTGCGGATTTCTTCTGGAGTGAGTGGCATTCAGTCTTGTTCGGATCGCGCCGACCAAGATATTCAATTCCCGCTGCAGCCGGCTTAATCGCGACAGGATCTCATGGTCCGGCATCTGGGAGGCAGCGGCACCATCTTCTCCATTCGGCAGCGGTTGTGCCATGCTGCGCAATTCCTCCAGGGTCGTCGGGCCAATATTAGGCACAGTCAGCCACTGGGCATCGGAGATGCTGGCGACCTCGCGGATCGTAGGACACCGCCCCTGGAATTCTGCCAGGATGGCCCCCCGGACTCGTCCGGAGCATTTCTCAATCGGAAATGGATCGTCCAAACCCATCTCACATCCTCGCAAACTCACTATTGAAATACCGTCTATCAAGAATGCAACCCTTAAGACTTGGCCGCGCCGGATACTCATGCGTACCGGCTAAATGTGGAAAAGAGCAGACGTCATTTCGGGGATAGGGGCATGCGTTCGGAGTAGCCAAATTGTTCCACATCCACATTCGGTCGTCCCTGGAAGGGTATGCAGGTTCAAATCTTTGAACTTATTAGGCAATTAGGATTAGATTCCCCTTAGCTATCGAGGCGCATTTCAATCTGCCCTAACCGGCAGAATTTTATGGCGCTCTCGCACCCGCCATCATGATTAGCCGGCAACCTGATTGCGATCCTAGCTTTTGAAGGATAAGCAGGTCGATTGTGCCATCTCTTTGGGTTTTCGAGGGCTGAATGTCTGCTACATCCGTCTTGATCCACCTGTTCGGTGAGATTGCCCTGCTTCTCTGGGGCATCACCATGGTCAATAGCGGGGTGCAGCGCGCTTTCGGTAGCGATCTGCGCTGGATCCTGGGGGTGGCGCTGAGAAACCGCCTGCAAGCCTTTCTGGCCGGTGTCGGCGTCACCACCGTTCTCCAGAGCAGTACGGCCACAGCCCTGATGGTGGCGTCCTTCACGGCCGGGGGAGCGGTGGACATCGTTCCGGCTCTTGCCGTGATGCTGGGGGCCAATGTGGGCACCACCCTGATCGTACAGGTGCTGTCCTTCGATGTTTCCCTGATCTTCCCGGTTCTTGTCTTCGGCGGCTTCATGGCTTTCCGGCGCGGGAAAACAAGCCGGACGAAGGATCTGGGTCGCGTTGCCATCGGCCTTGGATTGATGCTTCTGTCGCTTCACCTGCTGAGCGAGACGATCCATCTGATCGAGAACTCGGCTGTCCTGAAGGAGCTCCTTGCGTCCATCGCTTCAGATCCGCTGATCCTGGTCTTCCTGTCGGCGTTCTTTGCGTGGATCGCCCATTCCAGCGTGGCCGCGATGCTGCTGATCATGTCCCTGGCCGCAGCCGGCGTGATCGGACCGTCCGCGGCTCTCGTGATGGTGCTCGGCGCCAATCTCGGCAGCGCACTCAATCCCTTCCTGGAAGCCATGGGAGGCGATCCGGCCAAGATCCGGGTGCCGATCGGAAACCTGGCCACGCGGGTCGTCGGATGTGCCGTGGCGTTGCCTCTCATCGAGCCAATTTTATCAGCCATCACGCTGATCGACCCGAATCCATCGCGTCTCGCAGCGAACTTTCACACGATCTTCAATGTGGCGCTGGCCGCCCTCTTCATTCTGCCACTGCCATGGGTCGCAAAGCTGCTCGTCAGGCTGTTTCCTGAGAAGCTCCAGGCCTCCGACCCAGGAGTGCCGCAATATCTGGACAAGGATGCCTTGGACACGCCGTCCGTTGCCCTGTCCAACGCAGCCCGTGAGGTTCTGCGGATGGTCGATACGGTCGATGCGATGCTGCGCAGCTCGCAGGATCTGTTCCGGGAAGACGACATCAGCCGCGTTGATCAGGTCAGCCGCACAGACGACGTGCTGGATCGCCTATTCAGCGCCATCAGGCGCTATCTCAGCTCCATCAACCATGAAGCATTGAACGAGGCGGAGGCGAAACGCCTCTCGGACATCCTCGCCTTCGCGATCAATCTGGAGCATGTGGGCGACATCATCGACAAGAACCTGATGGAGCTTGCCGCCAAACGCATCAAAAACCACCTGCGCCTGCCGAAGGACAGCTTGGACGACATCACCAGCATGCACGCCAAGCTGCTGGAGCACCTGCAGCTGGCCGCCTCCGTGCTCATGTTCCAGGACATCGGCTCGGCTCGCAGGCTCGTCTCCGAGAAGGAGCGCTTCCGGGATCTCGAGCGCGCGGTGGCACAGAAGCATCTCGATCAGCTTCGGTCCGGCCGGACTGCAGGGGACACAGGCACGCTTCAGCTCGACATCGTCCGTGACCTGAAGCGCATCGAGGCTCACATCGCCTCCACCGGCCACTCCCTGCTGGAACAGAGCGGAGAGCTCAAGCCGAGCCGCCTGACCTCCTGATCGCGAAAGCTACTTCTGATCTTTCAGGGTTCGCCAATCCATGTAGCGGACAGGGTCGGGCAGACCGATGTCGCGCCGCTCATGATCAGACAGGTGGCTCAGATCCCAGATAGCCGTATCGGTCCTGAGAAGCCCTGGCTGGAGCCAGAGCTTCAGGCGCAGCCAAGCGTTCTCGATACCGCGCGAGCGGCGAGTCTCTTCGTACCTCATGACAGCCTACCGATTTGTTTCGCCAGAGGGCTTCCGAAGCCCTCGATCCAGCATCTGTAAGGTGCTCCCGTTTCAGGAGCTTGACAAAGCAAATGCCAATAGGCTGGCATAAGGCAGCCTTATGGATGATCTATGCCCAAGATGCTGTCGAAACTTCCCCCCATGAGCGCCGTCAGGGTCTTCGAGGCAGCGGCGCGGCACCAAAGCTTTACCCGGGCAGCCGAGGAACTGGGCATGACACAGGCCGCCGTGAGCTACCAGATCAAAATTCTGGAGGACCGCATCGGCGCGCCGCTGTTCGTCCGTTTGCCGCGCCAAGTCAGCCTGACGGCCAAAGGGCGGCAACTTGCTCCCGCCGTGACCGAGGCTTTCGAAGCATTGCGCACTGCCTTTGCGGGCATTGAAGCAACGGCTCAAACCGTACTCTCGATCTCGACGCTCACCACCTTTGCGGCAAACTGGCTGGTACCCCGGCTGGGGCGCTTTCAGCAGCTCCATCCGGATATTGCCGTTCAGATCAATATCTCGGGGCAGGTGGTGGATTTCGGCCAGAGCGACTTCGACTTAGGCATCAGAAGCGGCAACGGGAACTGGCCCGGGCTGGAGGCGCATCTTCTGTTTCCGAACCTGTTCACACCGGTCTGCAGCCCCACGCTGCTCCAGGGCATCACGCTCGAAGAACCATCCGATATTTTGCGATTTCCAATCATCTCGCCGAACGATCCCTGGTGGCAGGACTGGTTTTCTGCCGCAGGGGTGAAGGACTTCGATCCTTCGCAGCGCCCCGACAACTATCTCGGCGCTCAGCAGTTCGAGGGCATGGCCGCCATGGCAGGGCAGGGATTTGCCCTGATCAACCCCTACTTCTTCCCGGCGGATCTCGCGGCAGGTCGTCTCGTTCAGCCGTTCGACCTGCTCGCCACGTCCGAACGGGGCTACTGGCTGGTCTACCCGAAAGCGCGCCGGCGCTCCGCCAAGATTGAAGCGTTCCGCGACTGGGTTTTGAGTGAAGTGGCGGGGGATGCGGAAAAGACGTCCGCAATCATCCCCATGGAAGCCGGGGCGTGACAGCCCCGGATCCGAGCTACTCCGCGGCCTGCGCTTCGGCTGGTTTGGGCTTCAAGTGGACCAGCATGTCGATGAGTGCGCGGTCGTGGAGGACGACCATGCGCTCCTTGTTGTGAAGCCAGTTCACCGCATCGTCGATGGTTTCGGCATCGACGAGTTTAGCCTCCGCGAGCGCACGCTCCGTCTCGATGATCCCACGTTTGCGAGGCGGGGCCGGCGGAAGCATCTCGACATGACGCTCCCTGAGGGTCGGATTCTCGTAGATGGCCCTCAGGCTGTCCGCGTCGTCGAAGCCGAAGGTGATGTTGCGGGCTTGAAGCTCGTTGGCGCGCGTGGCGATGGCCGGAGGCTGGTGCTCCTCGGGCGTCCTGAGAAGCCCAAGCCGCTTCAAGGCGAGACCTGCTCCCAATTGGCCGCTGAGCCAGGAGAGCGGGATCGCAAGCAGCAGACCGATGATCGTCGGCGACATCCACAGGAACAGGGACGTGGCGATCATGAATGCCGAGAGACCGGCAAGGGCTCCCAGCACCGTATGGGCCCGGTGGCGACGGACGATGTCCTTGAACGGAATGGAGCCGTCGTCGCGACGCTGCGGCTGCCAGCCCGTGTCGCGCCCGAGCAGGATCTGGAACACCGAACCGGACTGGATGAGCATGAGGATCGGCGCTAGGAGAGCCGATAGGATGATCTCGATGGTCGAGGAGATGACCAACCGGATTCCACCTCCCGAGGCGCGCCGGTCGCTCCCGCGGATCAGCATCAGGATCAGCCCAAAAAACTTCGGTGCAAGCAGGATCCCCATGGTCACGGCAAACAGCGTGAGGGCTCGCTCGGGGTCGAACCGCGGCCAGATCGGGTAAAGGCGGAAATCACGGGCGAAATATTCCGGCCGGATGTAGGTGGTCTGCAGAACCAGGGCGATACCGACGATCAGCTGGAACAGCCAGAACGGCGAGGCGAGATACGACATGATGCCGGTGGCGAAGTGCTGGCGCGTCGGCAACTTCAGGCCCTTGGCGGCAACCACTCGCATGTGCTGGAGATTGCCTTGGCACCAGCGCCGGTCGCGGGCCGACAGGTCGATCAGGGAAGGCGGGCTTTCCTCATAGGACCCCTGCAAGTCCGCAAGCATGTAGACCGACCAGCCGGCGCGGCGGAGCAGGGCGGCTTCCACGAAGTCGTGGCTGAGGATGTGTCCACCAAAGGGCGGCTTGCCCTTGAGGTCCGGCAAGCCGCCATGAGCCGCGAAAGCCTTGGTGCGGATGATGGCGTTGTGGCCCCAGTAATTGCCGTCGCGTCCCATCCAGACCGCAAGGCCCATGGCGATCACAGGACCGGTCACGCGGGCGGCATATTGCTGGAGTCGGGCAAACAAGGTGTTGCGGTTGATGATGAGCGGCAGGGACTGGATGATGCCTGCATCCGGATCGGCTTCCATGGCGGCAGCCAGGCGCACGATGCACTCGCCGGTCATGAGGCTGTCGGCATCGAGCACCAGCATGTGCTCGTAATGCCCGCCCCAGCGGGAGACGAAATCGGCGATGTTGCCGGCCTTGCGGTGATGGTTTTTTTGGCGGTGACGGTAGTAGAACCGAGCCCCGGGTCCCAGGCGCTCTCTCAACGCCAGGAAAGCCCGCTCTTCCGCAACCCAGGCATCAGGGTTCGTGGTGTCCGAGAGGATGAAATAGTCGAAGCTGTCCCCGAGCCCTGTCGCCTGAACCGATTCATAGATCGCTTCGAGGGCCGCGAAGGTGCGGTCGGTCTGCTCGTTATAGACCGGCATGACGATGGCGGTCTTCTGCTGGAGCGTCGAAGGCAGTGGGCCCCCATGTCCTGGGCGACGGAGCAAAGCGAGGAAGCCCAGGAGCGCGCTGGTGAACGCAACGGCGATCCACGAGAAATTGACCGTGAACAGGCCGAGGAGCACCCACTGGAGAGCCGTGGTGCGGCTGACCGACACGACCTGATACATCTCCCAGGTACCGTAGGCCGTAATCAGGAGACCGCCGCCAAAAACGAAAAGGCGCGCGAGCCAAGTTCCCAGTTTCGGGTGCTGCAGGACAGGCTTGCGCTCTTCCGACGCCGACCAGTGCCGGAGCGACTGGGTCGGCATATCGAGGTGCTTTTCGGGGGGCATAGCGGCGGTGGGCCGCTCAAGAGCAGCTACGTTCGGGTTCGAATCGTGACTTACGGTGTCCAACGATACAGCCATGTCTCGCTAATCGGTTTCCCGCCTGCTTCAAGGATCAGGCGCATCTCACACGCGTTTTCGTTGCCTGGGTCAAGCTCGAATGCGACACGTACTGTCTTTCTCTCAGGATATGGCAAAAGTTTGAGGTTTTGGAACGTTCCAGGGCCAACGGTTAAGACAGATTTTAGGTCCGCCGGCAGATTCTCACCCAGCATGTCGCCCGAGAAGTCCACCGTGAACCGCCGTCGCCGGGCTCCGCTGCCTCGGCCCGACCGGGTCTGTGTCACAGTCGCGAGGGGCGGGCGCTCCGGCGCGCTCCAACCCCAGTACTGCCGATAGGCCAACGCAACCTCCGACCCGGCCGCCATGGGTGCCCTCGGACGCCAGTAGGTGAGGATGTTGTCGTTGATCTCGGCGTCGGTCGGGATCTCCAGCAGCTGCACGCTGCCCTGGCCCCAATCTCCGAGGGGTTCGATCCAGACGCTCGGCCGACGCTCGAACCGCTGATCGTCGTCCTGGAAAGCCTCAAAGGACCGCTCGCGCTGCAGCAGACCGAAGCCCCGGGGAGCATTGTCGACAAAGGCGGATATCTGGAGCGTCTCCGGATTGTGAAGCGGCCGCCAGAGCCATTCGCCGGAGCCGTTCAGCATCTGAAGGCCCGATGAATCGTGGACGGCGGGTCGAATGTCGTCCGAGTTGAGAAGGTCGTTCGCCCCATAAAGATAGGTCGAGGCGAGGCCACCTAAGCCAACATGCTCCAGGTTGACGCGCGGAAACAGGGTGGTTTCCACGTCGACGATGGTCATGTCGCCTGGGCGGAAGGTCATGCGGACGGCACCCGTCGTCGATTCGGAATCGAGAACGCCGTGAATCGTGATGCTGTTGCTGCCCACAGCTGGTCGCTCGAGCCAGAAGGCACGGAAGGCGGGGAATTCCTCGCCGCGGGCCTCGGCCGGACGTAAGGTCAATGCCCGTGCGATGGCGCCATAGTTCTGACCTCGGGCGAGCGCACGGAAAAAGGTGCCGCCCTGCACGACCGCAAAGTCGAATGGCCGGCCGTTGCCCACCTGGGCGATCAGCTTGAACCCCGAATAACGGATATCCCCCAGATTGTTCGGCAGGTTGACCCGGCCGAATTCGAACTGGGACGGCTGGTAGCCGATGCGGCGAACGGCTCCGTCCTCGACCATGAAAAGCTCGACCGCATCCCGGAACACGAAACCACGATGGAGCGGCTCGACTGAGATTCCACGGTTCTCAGAAGCCCAGATAGGCGGCTGCGTGTAGCGGATCGCGCCATACTGCTCCGGGTTCAGATTCGCGAACACATCCGGCAGGTCGTTCGGAGGAGGGGCAAACGGCTTCTTGGCAAGCTGGCGCGCAATGTCGACCACAACCGCCGGATCGAACCGTTGATTCTCTCCCATTCTGGCTGAAATCGTCTCTTGAGGCGTCTGCGCCCTAAGGCTCGACGCGAATGCCAGCCCGGCGACGGAGGCACCGATGTAGGCCAGCATGTCGCGCCGGCGAGGATGGAAGGGGGATCGACCCCTTGGCGATACCGGCACAGTAATACTCTTGCGTGTACGAAGGCTCTTCAGCCAGACAAGTGGAATGCTTTATACATATCGTCAATTGTGAGCACGAAGTAAACGCGGCCATTGGGCAAACTGCCTGATTGCTCACGAAACGATTGCCGATTTACCCCTTCTGATTTAGCTGCACGGCAGTGCCCCACCGGATTGAAACTGTATGACCCTGTCTCACGCCTCCCAAGTCTCGTCTCGGAGCTGCCTGGCTATCGTGCTTGGAGCAGGCGAGGGCACCCGGATGAAATCCGCAAAGCCCAAGGTGCTGCATCAGGTCGCTAACCGCTCCATGTTGGGCCATGTCCTGGCGACCCTGACCCAGGCAGGCGCCACGAGCACCGCCGTCGTGGTCGGTCCGGATCGTGAGGACGTGGCCAGGGAGGTTCAGAAGATCTCGGCCGAGGCCAGGATCTTCGTTCAGACAGACCGGCTCGGGACCGCTCATGCCGTTCTGAGCGCCCGGGAGGCGCTGGCGCAGCCGGTCGACGATGTGATCATCGCGTTCGGCGATACGCCCCTGATCCTGCCCGAGACCTTCACAAAGCTGAGGGCGCCCCTAGCGGAAGGGGCCGCCGTGGTCGCCATGGGCTTCGAGGCGAAGGACCCGACCGGCTATGGCCGCTTCATCACATCGGGCAAAGAGCTTCTGGCCATTCGCGAGCACCGGGATGCCAGCGAGGCCGAGCGGGCGATTACCCTGTGCAATGGCGGGCTGATGGCGATCCGGGGCGATCTGGCTCTCACCCTCCTCGACAGGGTCGAGAACAACAACGCCAAAGGAGAATACTACCTCACCGACATCGTCGAGATCGCCCGCAGCCTGGGCCACAGGACGGCCATTGCCGTCGTGTCGGAGGAAGAGGTGCATGGGGTCAACGACCGGGCGCAGCTCGCAGCCGCCGAGCGCATGATCCAGGACCGCCTGCGCCAAGCCGCCATGGCGTCCGGCGTCACGCTGATTGCTCCGGAGACGGTGTTCTTCAGCCACGACACCCGGCTCGGGCAGGATGTGGTGGTCGAGCCGCATGTGGTCTTCGGTCCGGGTGTGGTGGTGGAGGAGGCAGCCGTCATCCACAGCTTCAGCCATCTGGAAGGAGCGCGGATTGCTTCTGGGGCAGGAGTCGGTCCCTTCGCCCGCCTGCGCCCCGGTGCAATGATCGGCCCTAAGGCCAAGGTCGGAAACTTCGTCGAGATCAAGAACACGGATCTCGGGGCAGGCGCCAAGGTCAGCCACCTGACCTATCTCGGAGATGCCAGTGTGGGCGCCGAGGCCAATATCGGAGCCGGCACCATCACCTGCAACTACGACGGATTCAACAAGCACCGGACCGAAATCGGCGAGGGCGCCTTCATCGGCTCCAACTCCTCGCTGGTGGCCCCCATTACCATAGGCAAGGGTGCATTCGTCGGTTCCGGCTCAGTTATTACGGACAATATCCCCAATAATGCCTTAGGTCTTGGCCGAGGACGTCAGACCGTCAAAGAGGGCTGGGCCATCGAATTCCGAGAAAAGGCTCAAGCCGCCAAGAAGAAATAAGGCCGTTTGTCACAATAGGTTACGCAAGTTGATTCTGCCCTTGAGGCCTCCCTTTGTA
Source organism: Microvirga sp. (assembly GCF_014699075.1). Lineage (GTDB taxonomy): Bacteria > Pseudomonadota > Alphaproteobacteria > Rhizobiales > Beijerinckiaceae > Microvirga. The sequence goes on from NZ_JACXAB010000004.1 coordinate 392,459, forward strand.
AGAGAGGCGTTAAGCGTAGCGTTGGTCGCGTTACAAAAGGAAGTTCTTCATCATGTGTGGAATTGTTGGAATCATTGGGAAAACGCCGGTCGCTCCCCAGATCGTGGAGGCGCTCAAGCGGCTTGAATACCGGGGTTACGATTCCGCCGGCGTCGCAACTCTGGAGGAGGGGCGCCTCGACCGCCGGCGGGCCGAGGGCAAGCTGCGCAATCTCGAGACCAAGCTTTCCCAATCTCCTCTTTCCGGCGTCATCGGCATCGGCCACACCCGCTGGGCGACCCACGGCAAGCCCAACGAGACCAACGCGCATCCGCACGCCACCGACAAACTGGCCGTTGTCCATAACGGCATCATCGAGAATTTCCGCGAGCTGAAGACCGGGCTCGAGGCCAAAGGCATCCGGTTTGAGACCGAGACCGACACCGAGGTTGTGGCCCAGCTCGTCACCTATGAGATCCGCCAGGGCCGTGGGCCGATCGAGGCCGTTGCCGTCACTCTGCCGCGCCTGCGCGGTGCGTTCGCGCTCGGCTTCCTGTTCTCCGGCGAGGATGATCTGCTGATCGGCGCACGCCACGGCGCTCCTCTCGCGATCGGCTATGGGGACGGCGAAATGTATCTCGGCTCCGATGCTTTGGCGCTGGCGCCGTTCACCGACAGCGTCGCCTATCTGGAAGATGGCGACTGGGCGATCCTGACCCATAGAGGCGCCGATATTCACGATGAATCCGGACGTTCCGTGCAGCGGGCCCGCCACAGAATCCCGGCCGGATCCTTCATGGCCGATAAGGGCAACTACCGCCACTTCATGGCCAAGGAAATTCACGAGCAGGCTGAGGTCGTGGGGCGCACGCTCGCGCACTACGTCAACTTCTCGGGTGAACGGGTTGAGCTGCCGTTCGAATTGCCCTTCGACTTCAAGAACCTCAATCGTATCTCGATCTCCGCCTGTGGCACCGCGTATCTGGCGGGGCTGATCTCGAAATATTGGTTCGAGCGTCTGGCGCGTATTCCGGTCGAGATCGATGTGGCGTCCGAGTTCCGCTATCGGGAGGCTCCTCTGGAGCCGGGCGGTCTGGCGCTCTTCGTCTCGCAATCGGGCGAGACGGCGGACACCTTGGCGTCGCTGCGCTACGCCACGTCCGAGAAGCAGCATACGCTCTCCGTGGTGAACGTGCCGACATCCACCATGGCTCGCGAGAGCAATGTGGTTGCGCAGACCCTTGCTGGCGTCGAAGTCGGCGTGGCATCGACCAAGGCATTCACCTGCCAGCTGACCGTGCTCCTGTCTCTCGCCATCGCAGCCGGCCGGGCGCGTGGAACGCTGAGTGCCGAGGACGAGAAGGAACTGGTGAACGCCCTGATTGCCGTGCCGGGCCAGATAACCGAAGCGATCAAGCGCGAGCATCAGATCGAGGTTCTCTCCCGCGAACTCTCCAAGGCCAAGGACGTTCTCTATCTCGGACGCGGCACCTCGTACCCCCTTGCGATGGAGGGTGCCCTGAAGCTCAAGGAGATCTCCTACATCCATGCGGAAGGCTATGCGGCCGGCGAGCTGAAGCACGGCCCCATCGCGCTGATCGACGAGACGATGCCGGTCATCGTCATTGCGCCCCACGATACCATTTTTGAAAAGACCGTTTCCAACATGCAGGAAGTCGCAGCCCGCGGCGGGCGCATCATTCTGATCACCGACGAGAAGGGTGCCCTGGAAACCGGTCTCGACACCATGGCCACGATCGTGATGCCATCGGTGCATCCTATTGTGGCGCCAATCATCAACTCGATCCCGATCCAGCTGCTCGCCTATCACACGGCCGTCTTCATGGGGAAGGACGTGGACCAGCCGCGCAACCTCGCCAAGTCCGTGACGGTGGAATAGGCACTTATTTCATGTCATCACCGGCCTTGTGCCGGTGATCTCGATTGGAAAAGCCTGGCGCTTCACAGCAGCGAGATGGCCGGGACAAACCCGGCCATGACGGGGCGTGTCTTCAACCGTTCAGGTCTATCCCGCCCGCAGTAGCCGGATCGCGGAATCGCGCTCGAACAGGTAGAGCAGCACTCGCAAGGCTTGCCCCCGCTCGCTCACGAGGTCCGGGTCGCGATCAACGATCAGGCGGGCATCGTCGCGGGCCGCGCCGAGGAGGTCGCCATCCACCTCAAGACGGGCCAGCTTGAAGCCGGGGGTGCCCGACTGACGGGTGCCGAGCACTTCGCCTTCACCGCGCAGCCGCAGATCCTCCTCGGCGATGCGGAAGCCGTCTTCCGTCTGGCGCATCATCTCAAGTCGCGCCTGTGCGACTTGGCCCAGTGGGCCCTTGTAGACCAGCAGGCATGTCGAGGATTTCGAGCCGCGTCCTATCCGCCCGCGCAGCTGGTGCAATTGCGCGAGGCCGAAGCGCTCGGCATGTTCGATCACCATGATGGTGGCGTTCGGCACGTCGACGCCTACCTCGATTACCGTGGTGGAGACCAGGATCTTGGTCTCACCGCCCGAGAACCGCTCCATGGCGGCGTCTTTGTCCCGGCCCGCCATCTTTCCATGTACGAGGCCGACTTGGTCGCCAAAGAAGCCTTTCAGCAACTCGAACCGCTCCTCGGCGGCAGCGAGGTCAATGGACTCAGATTCACCCACAAGCGGACAGACCCAGTAGACCTGATCGCCGTTGGCGATGGCCCGCCCGATTCCGCCCACCACTTCGTCGAGCCTGTCGATGGCGATGAGCTTTGTCGAAATGGGCTTGCGGCCCGCCGGCTTCTCGCTCAGCACCGACACGTCCATGTCGCCGAAATAGGTGAGAGCCAAGGTGCGCGGGATCGGAGTCGCGGTCATCACAAGGATGTCGACGGCCTCACCCTTGGAGCCGAGCGCCAGGCGCTGATGCACCCCGAAACGGTGCTGCTCGTCCACGACAGCAACACCCAGATCATGGAACGCGACGCCTTCCTGAAACAACGCATGGGTGCCGACCGCAATCTGAATGCTGCCGTCAGCAAGGCCCGCGAGAATCGTTCGGCGCGCGACACCCTTCTCACGTCCGGTCAGGAGCGCGATGGTCAGGCCGGCCTGCTCGGCCATCGGCGCAAGCCGCTCGTAATGCTGGCGGGCGAGGATTTCGGTGGGCGCCATCATGGCCGCCTGACGCCCCGCCTCGATGGCACTGGCCATGGTGAGCAGGCCGACGACGGTTTTTCCCGATCCTACATCGCCCTGTAGCAGCCGCAGCATCTTCTTGTCGGAAACCAGATCGTGGCGAATGTCCTCGACGGCTTTTTCCTGCGATGCCGTCAGTCCGAAGGGCAGGGCGGATCTCAGGCGCTCGACCAGACGCCCATCGCCCGCATTCACCCGGCCCGGCAGCCGCCGCATGCGGCTTCGCACGAGGGCGAGGGCAAGCTGCGAGGCAAGCAATTCGTCATAAGCCAGGCGCCGGCGCGGGGCGGATTTGGCGATCGCTTCCTCTGAGAGCTGCGCCGCATTGTCAGGTCTGTGGAGGGCAAAGAGCGCCTGCCGGAACTCGGGCAAGGCGTTGCGGCCCATCCAGGCTGGATCCTGCCATTCGGGCAGGTTCGGGACCGTTTCGAGGGCCGCACCGATATACTTGGCTACCATGCGCGATGAGAGACCCTCGGTGAGCCCATAGACGGCTTCGACCGCCGGCAGATTCTCGATGCCACGGTCGTCGAGGATCCGGTCCGGATGAACCATCTGCCGGCGGCCCTCCCAGAGTTCAATCTTGCCGGAGACATAGCGGCGCTCACCGACGGGCAGGATCTTCTCCAGGCGGGCCTTCTGACCGTTGAAGAAGATCAGCGTCACATCGCCGGTCTCGTCCTCCACCAGGATTCGGTACGGCGCCCGGCGGCCGGGCGGGGGCGGGCGGTGCGCGACGACGCTCACCGAGAGGGTGACCGGCTCGCCGACAGGAGCATCCGCTACGGAGCCCTTCATCTCCCGGGAAATGCCGCTGCTCGGCAGATGGAACAGAAGGTCTGCCACACGCGTGGGCTTGCCCGGCTCGCCGAGGAGGCGGTCGAGCAGGGGAGCGATCTTTGGGCCGACCCCTGGCAGGGTGTTGGCCGGGGCGAATAGCGGATCGAGAATGGAAGGACGCAGTGACATTCAAATGGGTGGCAACTGGAAGGGAGATGGTTATATAGCGGCTAGAGCATCGGACCCAAAAGTGAAATGCACTTTTGGGATCGACTCCGATGCTCAATCCTCTATACGGCGCATCGTTCAGTGCGGAAAACCGGATCCACTTTTCGCTGACGCGGCCCTCTGGGTCCGCACAATGCGCTAGGTCAGCCGGAGGCGACGGCCACTTATCAGATCGGAGCATCGTCATGAGCGGAACAACACGCAGCAGCGCCGGCCTTGATATTCGCCGCAGGCAGATCCTGTACCGTTCCTGGCACCGGGGCATGCGGGAGATGGACCTGATCATGGGCCGCTTTGCCGATGCGGAAATCGGGGAGCTCTCCGAGGAGGATCTTGCCGAGTTCGAGCGTCTGATCGAGGTGACGGACCGGGACCTGCTGGGCTGGATCACTGGCGAGATCGAGACGCCCTCGAATTACGACACGCCCCTATTCAGGCGCTTGAAGGCCTTTCACACCCACACGTCGCCGATACACAGCTGACGCTCTGGCAGCGCCGTTTTGACCGAACCGAGCGGAAACGCCCGCGTTCCCTTTGATCTCTGGCCTGATATTTCACCATGAAGCCTGCCCTGACCCGCGCCCTTGATGCTCTGAAAAAGGGGCAAAGCCTCACCTTGTCCGGCGCGCCGGACGGCTTCGATGCGCTTGCCGTCGCCGATCTGGCCCGCGGCCTCTCGGGGCACGTAGAGGGGCCGGCCGTTCTGGTGCATGTGGCCCGCGACGGGCAGCGGCAGCAGAATTTCGCCAGCAGCCTCGGCTTCATCGCGCCGGAGATTGAGATTCTGACCTTCCCGGCCTGGGATTGCCAGCCATACGACCGCGTCTCGCCCAATGCGGCGATCACGGCGCAGCGCATGACGACCCTGGCGCGGCTCGCCCGCTCCAAGACTTCCGAGGACAAGCCCCGCATCCTTTCGACCACGGTGAACGCCCTCGTCCAGCGCGTGCCGCCGAAGGCCCGTATCGCGGCGGAGACCTTCTCGGCTGCGCCCGGCAACGTGGTGGACACGACCCAGTTGGTCAATTGGCTGGAGGCTAACGGTTTTCTCCGCACCGGCACCGTGCGTGACACGGGCGAATACGCGGTCCGCGGCGGCATCATCGACCTCTTCCCGGCAGGTCTTCCCAACCCGGTTCGCCTCGATTTCTTCGGCGACGCGCTGGAATCGATCCGGGCCTTCGATCCGGAGACCCAGCGCACGGTCGGCACCCTGCGCGCTCTCGATCTCGTACCCATGAGCGAGGTGCAGCTGACCACCGGGAGCATCAAGCGCTTCCGGCAGGCCTATGTGGCAGCCTTCGGGGCACCGACCCGCGACGACCGGCTCTATGAGGCGATCAGCGAGGGGAGGCGCTATCCCGGCCTCGAACACTGGATGCCGCTGTTCCACGATCATCTGGATACGCTGTTCGACTACCTGCCCGGCATCCCGGTTGTGTTCGACGCACTGGCCGATGATGCGGCAGCCGAGCGCCTGTCGCAGGTGAAGGACTATTATGATGCCCGCCGCGAGGGCATGGGCCAGAACCAGCCCGGCGTCGCGCCTTATCGCCCGCTGCCGCCGGATGCGCTCTATTTCAAGCCGGAGGAGTGGTCGGAACGCACCGCCGCCCTTCCGCTCGCGCGCCTGACACCTTTCGCGCTGCCCGAATCCTCGGGCCGGCTTGTCATCGACTGCGAGGCGCGGCAGGGCCGCAACTTCATCGCCGAGCGGGCGGACGAGAACGCCAACGTGTTCGAGGCGGTCATCCGTCATATCCGCGACCTGCAGGCCGCCAAGAAGCGCGTCATGCTGGGCGCCTGGTCGGAGGGCTCGCGGGAGCGGCTCTGCCATGTGCTGCAGGATCACGACCTGCGCCAGACGAAGCCGATTGGCCGGTTCTCGGAGGCGCTGGCCTATCCGCGCAACGAGATACCGGTCGGCATCTGGCCCCTGGAATCGGGTTTTGAGACTGCCGATCTCGTTGTCATCAGCGAGCAGGACATTCTGGGCGACCGTCTCGTGCGCCAGAAGCGCAAGTCGAAGCGGCCGCAGGACTTCCTCACCGAGGTGGCGGCGCTCACGCCCGGCGACCTCGTGGTGCACGTGGATCACGGGATCGGGCGCTTCGAGGGGCTGAAGACCATCGAGGCGGCCGGCGCCCCGCACGACTGCCTTGAGCTGCATTATGCCGGCGGCGACCGCCTGTTCCTGCCGGTGGAGAACATCGAACTCCTGACCCGCTACGGCTCGGAGGAGACGGAGGTCCAGCTCGACAAGCTCGGCGGCGGGGCGTGGCAGGCGCGCAAGGCGCGCATGAAGCAGCGCATCCGCGAGATGGCCGGCGCGCTCATGAAGATCGCCGCCGCCCGCATCCTCAAGGATGCCCCGCGCTTGACCCCTCCGGAAGGCATCTACGACGAGTTCGCCGCCCGCTTTCCCTACGACGAGACGGAAGACCAGCTCAACGCCATCGAGGCGGTTCTGGACGACATGGGTTCGGGCCGCCCCATGGATCGACTCGTCTGCGGCGACGTCGGCTTCGGCAAGACCGAGGTGGCGTTGCGCGCCGCCTTCGTGGCGGCCATGAGCGGCAAGCAGGTTGCCGTCGTCGTGCCCACGACCCTTCTGGCGCGTCAGCACTACCGGACCTTCTGCGACCGCTTCCGCGGCCTGCCGCTCAACGTGGCGCAGGCCTCCCGCTTTGTCCCTGCGGCTGAGATGAAGAAGACGAAGGAGGGGCTGACCGACGGGTCCGTCGATATCGTCATCGGCACCCATGCGCTTCTCGGCAAGGCCATCAAGTTCAAGGATATCGGCCTCATCGTCATCGATGAGGAGCAGCATTTCGGCGTCACCCACAAGGAGCGCCTGAAGGAGTTGCGCGCCGAGGTCCACGTCCTGACCCTGTCGGCCACCCCGATCCCGCGCACCCTGCAGCTGGCTCTTACCGGCGTGCGCGAGCTGTCCCTGATCACAACCCCACCGGTGGACCGCCTCGCGGTTCGCACCTTCATCACGCCATTCGACCCACTCCTCGTCCGCGAGGCGCTGCTGCGCGAGCGCTACCGGGGTGGGCAGGCCTTCTACGTGGTGCCGCGCCTCGACGATCTCGGCGAGGTGAAAGCCTTCCTCGACAAGGAGGTGCCGGAGGCCAAGGTGGCGGTGGCGCACGGCCAGATGGCGGCGGGCCAGCTCGAGGATGTCATGACGGCCTTTTACGAGGGCAAGTACGACATCCTGCTCTCCACCACCATCGTGGAATCGGGCCTCGACATCCCGACCGCCAATACGCTGATCGTCCACCGGGCCGACATGTTCGGCCTGTCGCAGCTCTATCAGCTGCGGGGTCGTGTCGGGCGCTCCAAGACCCGCGCCTATGCCCTGTTCACGGTACCGGCCAACAAGTCCCTAACGGTGCAGGCGGAGCGGCGCCTCAAGGTGCTCCAGACCCTCGACACCCTGGGTGCGGGCTTCCAGCTCGCCTCCCACGACCTCGACATCCGCGGCGCCGGCAACCTGCTCGGCGAGGAGCAGTCGGGCCACATCAAGGAGGTGGGTTACGAGCTTTACCAGCAGATGCTGGAGGAGGCGGTGGCCCAGCTCAAGGCCGGCATCGAGGAGCCTACGGAGGACCAGTGGTCGCCTACCATTGCGGTCGGCGCGCCGGTCATGATCCCGGAGAGCTACATCGCCGATCTGCAGCTGCGCCTCGGCCTCTATCGCCGTCTCTCCACGTTCGAGACCGACCAGGAAATCGACGCCTTCCGGGCGGAGATGGTCGACCGGTTCGGACCCGTGCCCTCGGAGGTCGACCAGCTTCTCAAGATCATGGCGATCAAGGTGCTCTGCCGCCGGGCCAATGTGGAGAAGGTCGATGGCGGGCCGAAGGGCATCATCATCTCGTTCCGCGACAATTCCTTCGCCAACCCGACCGGGCTCATCTCCTATGTCACAGAGCAGGCTTCCTTCGCGAAGGTACGTCCGGACATGAAGATCGTGTTCATCCGAGACATCGAGACGCCGGACGAGCGCATCAAGGCCGCGACCACAATCCTGCGCAGCCTCGCCCGAATCGCGGAGAAAAAGGCCGCCTGATTGTAAGAAAGAGTTCTGATTAAACATGGTCGCGATTGATGTATGCGACACCGGCCGTCTTGTTCAGGATTGGCGAAGATCAGGCAAAACCGGAAGAAGGAGCCTTCCGGCTCCTGAAGGGCTAGAGATCCGGCGCCGCGACGGCACGTACGCTGAGCTGGTTCTGGAGCATCGTGGCGGCTCCGTTGACTCCGCCGGTAATGATGACCGGAGTTCCACTCTCGCCCAGGTTCTTGCGCAGACGGCGGGCGAGGTCGAGGAAGCGCTTGCGCTCCGCCCAATCGGCATGGCGGGGCATCTGCAGCACCACGGCAGCCGGGCTCGGGATTAGGGCCAATACGTCGTCTGCAGCCTCAAAAGGAGTGGTCACGCTCGCATATCCCATGCCGGCCAGTTCGACGGACAGAGCGCCATCGGGGGCGCGCTCGCCACTATCGACAACGAGGACCTTCGGCATTGCGTTCATGACGATACCCTGCATTTAGACGCGACAGTGGGACAGGAAGTACTCACCTAACGTCGAAGCAGGGCATTAGTTTCATCTTCTACATGAATGGAAGCTCAACAGCAGGCGAGCGGGGCCATTCCTGTGGATCAATGCGGTTGCCGCCACCAAGTGTCGATATTGGTCCCCATGAGGGGCACGGTTTCGGGCTTGCTCAGCTCGCTGCTATAGGCAAGCCATTGATCCTTCAGATAAAACAGCGGAACCACATAGAAGCCTGACAGCAAGGTGCGATCCAGGGCGCGGACGGCCGATACGAAGTCCTCGCGGCTTTTGGCCTCCAGCAGTGCATCGATCAGCCGATCGATCGCCGGGGAGGCTACCCCAGCGTGGTTATGAGACCCGCTCCTTTGCGCCGCCGCCGACCCCCAGCGGTTACGTTGTTCGTTGCCGGGGGAGAGAGAGACGGGCCAGAGCCATTGAACCATATCGAAGTCGAATCGAGCTAAGCGCCGCCAGTACTGAACGTCGTCGACGAGGCGCACCCGCGCCTGAATGCCGATGCGGCTCAAGGACTGGGAGAAGTTGAGAGCAAGCCGCTCCTGCGAGCGGGAATTGACCAGCATCTCGAAGGTGAAAGGCTCGCCCGTCTCTTTCTTCCGCAGGATATCGCCTTCGAGCACCCAGCCGGCATCGGCCAGAAGAGCGAGCGCCTTCCGGGCCATATCCCGGTCCCGGCCCGAACCGTCGCTCGCCGGCGGCTCCCAGCGGCCTTCGAGGATGTCGTCCCTTATAGGTGATTGAGATCCTGCCAGCAGCACACGCTCGCGTGCATCGGCGGGCCTTCCGGTGGAGGCAAGATCAGACCCGGAGAAGTAGCTGTTGGAGCGGGTGAGTTGCCCGAAGAAGAGGTTGCGGTTCACCCAATCGAAGTCGAACAGGTGGCTCAGGGCCTCGCGCACCCGCACGTCGCTGAAAAGGGGCTTGCGGGTATTGAAGACAAAGCCGTTCATACCCTTGGGCAGCCGGGTCGCCATGGTCTCACGGATGACGCGCCCGCTTCTGACTGCCGGAATGTCGTAGCCGGTCGCCCATTGGCCCGGGTCGCCCTCGATCCTGAAATCGTAAAGCCTTGCCTTAAAAGCCTCGAACAAGGTGTTTGCATCGCGATAGAAATCGTATCGGATCTCGTCGCAGTTGTAGAGGCCGCGGGTGATGGGCAGATCCTCGCCCCAGTAGTCCTTGCGCCGGGTTAGCACCACCCGTTCCCCAGGCTTGACCTCGGTCAGGGCATAAGGCCCCGAGCCGATCGGTGGGGTGAGACTGGTCTTGTCGAACGTGTCGGGATTGGTCGCATGAGCCGGAAAGATCGTCATCATCCCGATCAGGAGCGGCAGTTCACGGTCATTGGAGCCCGAGAGATCGAACCTGATGCGGTGCGGGTCGAGGATCTCGACCGCCTTGACCTGCCCGAAGCTCGAACGGTGAAACGGCTTGCCGTTCTTCTTCAGCATCTCGAACGAGAAGCGCACATCCTCCGCCGTGAGCGGATGACCGTCTGAGAAACGGGCACGGGGATCGAGGTGGAAGGTGATGAAGCTCCGGTCCTCTGGCATTTCAACGCCGCGGGCGAGAAGGCCGTAGATCGTGAAAGGCTCGTCGGCGGAGCGCATCATGAGAGGCTGGAGCACGTAGCGCGGCACCACATCCGGCGCGACGCCGAGGACGATCAGGGGATTGAGGCTGTCGAAGGTGCCCTGCAGGGCGAGCGTGATTCGTCCGCCCTTGGGTGCCTGAGGATTGGCATAGGGCAGGTGTTCGAAGCCGGACGTGAGCGCAGGCTCGCCGTGCATCGCGATGCCATGCCGCAGTGGCAGCGCCTCTAGAGCAGAGGCGCCGAAGGTCATAATGGCAAGAGCAGCCGAAAACAGCAGATTTGATATAAGCCAGCGGCCCATGGCTCTCCCGATGCCGGTTCCCACCTGAGCAATGTTGTACAGAATTTTGCCCTGGGTGACTGGAAACCTACCACACGAAAGGTTAAAGGAGCGCCACGCGTCTTGTCTTCGCCACATTGGGCAAGGATTTGACCACGTCATCACAGGTTAAGAACGTGCCGGATCAACGGCCACTTCGAAAGCCGACCTTTCGACTGAAGAGGATCTAACGACATGTCTTTCGCGACACGCTTCGCGAGCCTGGGGGGGACCCGTGGCCTGGCAACTGCTCTTGCCGTTCTGGTGAGCGCACCCGTTCTGGCCCAGACCGCTCCGGCTCAACCTGCTCCGGCTCAGACCGCTCCGGCCCAGCGCCCTGCGGCTCCGGCAGCCCAGCCGGCACGCCCTGCCGCTCCTCCTACGGTTCCTGGCGCTCAGCCGGCACGGCCTGCAGCCCCGGCTCAGGCCCAGGGCGCCCAGCCGCAGCAGAATGCCGGTCCCACGGTCGTTCAGGTGAAGGCCGAGCCGTCCCAGCCGGAATGGACAAAGGTCTGCGGCACGGACCAGAACACCAAGACCGAGATCTGCTACACCACCCGCGACTTCGTGTCGGATCAGGGCCAGCCGGTTCTCGCGCTTGCCGTCTATGACGTGAAGGGCCAGCAGCCGCAGAAGGTCGTTCGCTTCGTGATGCCGCTCGGCCTGCTCCTGCAGCCGGGCCTACGCTTCACGGTCGATCAGGGCCAAGCCGTCGCCGGCCGTTACGTCATGTGCCTGCCCAACGGCTGCTTCGCCGAAGCGGCTGTGAAGGACGACTTCATCGCCTCTCTCAAGAAGGGCGCCAACCTGAACGTCAGCGTTCAGAATCAGATGGGCCGCGAGATCACCTTCGCTGTTCCGGCCGCCGGCTTCGGCAAGTCCTTCGACGGCCCGCCGATCGACCCGAAGGTGCTCGAAGAGCAGCAGAAGAAGCTGCAGGAAGAGCTTCAGAAGAAGAGCGAAGAGATGCGCCAGAAGATGCTGAACGGTGCCGCCGGCGCACCGGGCGCTCCTGTCGCTCCGGGTGCAGCCGCTCCGGCCGCCCAGGCTGCTCCCAAGCCGTAAGGCGAGAGACCTTCCAAGAAACAGAAACGCCGGGCTCATGGCCCGGCGTTTTCTTTTGATGCGCTTGTTCTTAATTCGCCAGAATCGGGTGCGCCCTGTAGGTGCCGTTCTTCTGGCGTGTGAACATCTCGCCGATCATCGGGTTGCGCAACGGCTCGCCTGACTCGTCGGGCAGAAGGTTCTGCTCGGAGACATAAGCTATGTACTCGGTTTCCGCGTTCTCGGCGAAGAGGTGGTAGAAGGGCTGGTCCTTGCGGGGCCGGACTTCCTCGGGGATCGAGAGCCACCACTCTTCTGTGTTGTCGAATTCAGGGTCGACGTCGAATATGAGCCCCCTGAAGTCAAACACCCGGTGGCGGACCACCTGGCCGATCGCGAATTTGGCTGAACTCGCTTTCATGGTCTTAACTCCTGGACCTTCATATAAACACCCGGGAGGGAATCTCCAAACTTGCCCACCTCACGATGAGGAGAGCGGAGTTCGTTCCGTCCCAGCCCTGCATTTTTAGGACTAGGGGTGGTCCAACGGATGGGATTACCGCAAGGTTGGAACCTTGCCAGAAGGGGTTCCCACGCCCGCATCCGCCTCTTCCCTCTGCTTGGAGCCGCCCATGTCCGACCTGATCGGGCTGTTCAACCTGCTCGCCCCCTTCTTCGGCCTCATCGGGCTCGGCTTCTTCTGCGGCAAGGTGGTGAAGCAGCCGGAGGCAGGGCTGGCCTGGATGCAGTTCTTCCTCATCTATGTGGCGCTGCCCTGCCTGTTCTATCGCCTCATTGCCGACAAGCCGCTGGACGAGCTTGCGAACTGGCCCTTCATTCTGGCGACGACATTCTCGACCTTCTGCGCCTTTGCGCTCTCCTTCGCCACCGGATGGCGCTATACCAGGGACCTCCCGCAATCGGTCATGCAGGGTGTGGCCGGGTCCTATTCCAATATCGGTTATATGGGGCCGCCGCTGATCCTGGCGGCCATCGGCGCCTCGGCCAGCGCCCCGGTGGTGCTGATCTTCGTCTTCGACAACCTGTTCCTGTTCTCGGTCGTGCCGCTTCTCATGTCCCTGGCTGGCGTGGAGAAGCTGAGCCTCTCGGCTACGATCCGCAGGATCGTCTGGCGGGTGGTGACACACCCCTTCAATGTCGCCACTGCCATCGGCGTCGCGGCAAGCTACCTGCATGTCCGGCTGCCGCAGGCTGCCGACCAGATCGTCACCTGGCTCTCGGGAGCCGCGGCGCCCTGCGCTCTGTTCATCCTCGGCGTTACCGTGGCCCTGCGGCCCTTGAGGCAGATGCCCGGCGAGGTGCCGGTCCTGGTCTTCATCAAGCTGATCCTCCACCCGCTTCTCGTCTGGGTGGTGCTCTCGGCCCTCGGAGATTTCGGCCCCGCCTGGACCTATGCGGCAATCATCATGGCGGCGTTGCCGCCGGCCCTGAACATCTTCGTCATCTCGACCCAGTACAATGTGGGCGTGGAGCGCGCCTCGGCCTGCGTGCTCATCGGGACGCTAGTCTCGATGCTGACGCTGACCGGCATCCTCTACATCACCACCAAGACCGGCGCCGTGCCTTACGACCTCTTCCCCTAAGCCGGCGAGGCGTCCTGCATCAGGCGCGGTGCGCCCACCTGCGGCAGCACCCCCTCACGCATCACGATCCGGCGTAAGGGGCCGACATTACTGAGCGCCAGGAGGCCGGCCCCCCGGAGGAAGTCCGTCGGGATCATGCCGGTGAGGAGGGTGCGGTTGAGCCCGTCTACGGCAGCCGTGCGCAGGCGGACGTCGAGATCGCGGCTGCGCTGGTAGCGGCCCAGGGCCTCTTCCGATCCGAGATCCAAGCCCTCGTTCTGCCCGTCAACGACTGCGTCCCGTAAGGAGGCTGCATCCCGGAAGCCGAGATTGAGGCCCTGCGCGCCGATGGGCGGAAACACGTGAGCGGCTTCGCCCACGAGGGCGAGGCGAGGGGCCCAGTAGCGGTTCACCGACAGGCCCGTCATCGGCACGAGACCGCGCGGTCCGTCGATGCGCATGGCGCCGAGATGGGACTGGGCCTGCCGCTCGATGGCGAGCGCCAGGGCAGCATCGTCAAGCTTGGACAGGCGTTCTGCCTCAGCCTTGCTGGTCACCCAGACGAGGCTGGAGCGCCGGCCGGGCAGGGGAACCAGGGTGAAAGGTCCATGCCGGGTGTGAAACTCGGTCGAGGTCTCCCGGTGGTCCCGGTCATGAGCGAGGATGACGGTTACGGCCGATTGCGGGTAGGACCATGTCTGGCTCCCGATACCGGCGATCTGGCGCAGCTTGGAATTGCGCCCATCCGCGGCAACCACAAGGCTCGCCTTGATGATTCCGCCATCGGTTAGTGTCAGGACGGCTTCTGTTTCGCCTGCTTCGAAGCCGGTTGCGAATTCCGACACGAAGGTCAGGTTTTCACAAGTCCGCGCGGCTTCGGTCAGTTTCTCGACCAGGGTGGCGTTCTCCACGTTCCAGCCGAAGGCATCCAGGCCGATCTCGCCGGCCCGAAAAGAGGCTGGCGGGGGGCGGAACAGGCTGCCAGTATCGTCGACGATCCGCATGGTTTCGAGCGGCGCCGCCTCGTTGACGATCACAGGCCAGGCGCCGAGCGCCTCCAGAAAGCGGACCGAGCCATTGAGGAGGGCGACGGTGCGGCCATCCCGGCGCGTATCGAGCCCTCCGACCAGAACGGTCCTGAAGCCATCGCGGGCGAAAGCCAGAGCAGCGCTCAAGCCCACGGCTCCGGCGCCAACGACGGCGATGTTATAGGTGCTCTCGGTCAAAGGCCTGCCTCTTCACCATTTTTGTGGACGGGGAGCGGACTCACAATAAACCATGGATTCGCCATTGCCGACCGGTGCGCCGCATCCCTATGATCGTCCCACAAAGAGATGACGAACCGGTATGGCGCTTGCTACGTTCCGTACGGGATGTCACTCATGTGCAGATTCCGACCCGGCTTCAACCTTTAAGTCAGAGACGCTTGTGTGAAGGCAGACGTACCACCCTCGGGACAGCCCCTCGTCGAACTTAAAGGGATCAGCAAGCGTTACGGCGACCTTCTCGCGAATGACGGGATCAACCTGTCGATCGAGCCGGGCGAGATTCACGCACTTCTCGGAGAAAACGGGGCAGGGAAGTCGACCCTGGTCAAGATCCTCTACGGCGTGATCGAGCCGAGTGCCGGCGAGATCCGCCTGGAGGGCCGTCCCGTGACCATCGGCTCGCCCGTGGAGGCGCGGGCACTCGGCCTCGGCATGGTGTTCCAGCATTTCTCGCTCTTCGACGAGTTGACGGTGGCCGAGAACATCGCTGTGGCGCTCTCCGGTGATTGGAGCCTCTCGACCGTCCGAGAGAAGCTTGGCGAGATCAGCGGCACCTACGGGCTGGCGCTCGATGCAGATCGGGCCATATGGACCCTGTCTGCGGGCGAGCGTCAGCGCATCGAGATCGTTCGATGCCTGCTCCAGAATCCCCGTCTGCTCATCCTCGACGAGCCGACCTCCGTGCTCACACCGCAGGAGGCCGAGCACCTCTTCACGACCTTGGACAGGCTCTCCGCTGAGGGCTGCTCGATCCTCTACATCTCCCACAAGCTGGAGGAGGTGCGCCGCCTGTGCCGCCGCGCCACTATCCTGCGGGGAGGGCGGGTGGTCGCGACCATCGATCCTCGGGCCAGCAGCGCCCGCGAGATAGCGGCCCTGATGGTCGGCAACGCAGTGGGCGATATCCGCACCGATGCGCCGCATCATCCGCAGGGGGAGACGCTCAGGGTCTCGAACCTGACCATGCCGCCGGCTGGCCTGCATGGACAGGCCTTGCGCGACATCAACCTCGCGGCGCGGGCCGGCGAAGTCGTCGGCATCGCCGGGGTTGCGGGCAACGGGCAGAGCGAGCTCTTTGCCGCACTGTCGGGCGAACGCCTTGCAGATCACGCTGAGACCATTGCCATCAACGGCAAGCCCTCAGGCACGATGGGCATCGATGCGCGCAGGCGCGTCGGCGCTGCCTTCGTGCCGGAGGAGCGGCTGGGCCATTCGGCGGCACCGACCCACAGCCTGAGCGAGAACACCCTGATCTCCCACGCGTCCACCGAGGTGAGCCGGTCCGGCTTCATCCTGATGAACGCCGCCAAGCGCGTCGCCCGCTCCATCGTCCAAAGCTTCGATGTGCGCACGCCCGAAGGAGACCCACAGGCGCGCAAGCTTTCGGGCGGAAACCTGCAGAAGTTCGTCATCGGCCGCGAGATCATCCGACGCCCTAAGCTCCTTATCGTGGATCAGCCGACCTGGGGCGTCGATGCCGGCGCGGCTCGCCTCATCCGTCAGGCCCTGGTCGATCTGGCGCGGGAGGGCAGCGCCGTGGTGGTCATCAGCCAGGATCTCGACGAGCTGTTCGAGGTGGCCGACCGCATGGCCGTGATCCACCAGGGCACTTTGAGCCCCCTGAGGCCCATCGGTGAATGGACCAAGGAAGCAGTAGGGCTTGAGATGCTCGGCGTTGCTCAGGCTGAGGGAGGCGTCCATGCGATTTGAGCTGACGCCTCGCACCAACTCGCCCACGGTGATGCGCGTCTTCGCGTCGGTTGCGGCTTTCATCACGGCCTTCCTGATTGCGGGCTTCGTGATCTGGCTCATGGGCCGTTCGCCGATCGCCGCCTTCGATGTCTATGTGCTCCAGCCGCTGAGCGACCCCTGGTCGCTTCAGGAACTTATCGTCAAGGCCACCCCGATGGCGCTTATCGCCATCGGCCTGTCATATTGCTTTCGCGCCAATCTCTGGAACATCGGCGCAGAAGGGCAGTATGTGATCGGGGCGGTGCTTGGGGGCTGGCTTGCGCTCCGGACCCATGGAACCGATGCCGGCGCCTGGGTGCTGCCGCTCATGCTGCTGCTCGGCGTCATTGGCGGCGCCCTCTGGGGACTGATACCGGCCTTCCTGAAGACGCGCTTCGGGGTCAACGAAATCCTCACCAGCCTGATGCTGGTTTATGTGGCGCAGCTGATCCTCGATTATCTCGTGCGCGGACCCTGGCGCGATCCTAAGGGCTTCAACTTCCCGCAATCGGTCACCTTCGACCCATCCGCGACGCTGCATCCCATCCTGGAAGGCGGCCGTGTGCATTACGGGGCGGTGTTTGCAGCCATCGCCGTCCTGGTCACCGCCATCGTCTTGGGACGAACCCTGTTCGGATACCGCCTGAAGCTCACGGGCGATGCGCCCCGCGCGGCCCGCTTCGCCGGCTTCAGCTCCAAGGCGACAATCCTCGCGGTCTTCGCGATATCCGGTGGGCTCGCCGGACTGGCAGGCATCTCGGAAGTCTCAGGGCAGATTGGCCAGCTCCAGCCGTCGATCTCCCCCGGCTACGGCTTCACGGCCATCACGGTCGCGTTCCTCGGGCGCCTCAATCCCATTGGCATCCTGGTTGCTTCGCTTGTGGTTGCCCTCACCTTCATCGGTGGCGAGAGCGCCCAGATCATGCTGAAACTGCCGCTCGATCTCACCCAGGCGTTCCAGGGCATCCTGCTGCTATGCGTGCTCGCAGCCGATGCCATGGTCAGCTACCGCATTCGCTTCGTGACACGGGGAGGGGGCAAATGACCACTTTCGAGGCCATTCTGCTGACCATTGTCACCGCCTCCACGCCGCTGCTGATCGCCGCCCTCGGCGAACTTGTGACGGAGCGCTCCGGCGTCCTGAACTTGGGTGTCGAGGGCATGATGGTAATGGGTGCCGCCTGCAGCTTCGCCGCTGCCGTGACCTTCGACTCCACACTCCTCGGCGTGGCCGCCGGCATGCTGGCCGGTGCTCTCATGGCGGCGCTCTTCGCGCTGCTCGTTCTGGGCTTTGCCGCGAACCAGACCGGTTCGGGCCTTGCGCTCACGATCCTGGGTCTTGGCCTCTCCGGGCTGATCGGAGCTCCGTTCGTCGGCGCGCGGCGGGATCCCGTCGCGCCGGTCGACATCCCCGGATTGAGCGATATCCCCATCATCGGCCGCCTGTTCTTCGAGCAGGATCTCTTCGTCTATGCCTCGATCCTGCTGACGGTTCTAGTCGGCCTCTACCTCATGCGCACCCGTTCGGGCCTCACCCTGCGCTCCATCGGCGAGAACCATACCTCGGCCAATGCGCTCGGCCTGCCGGTGTGGCGAGTACGCTTCTGGGCCATCCTGTTCGGCGGGGCCTGTGCCGGCTTGGCCGGAGCCTATCTCGCTCTCGTCTATACCCGCTTCTGGTCCCCCGGAATGACGGCAGGACGCGGCTGGATCGCCCTGGCGCTGGTGGTTTTCGCCGCCTGGCGGCCCGGCTGGGTGCTGGTGGGTGCGTACATCTTCGGTGCCGCCACGGTGCTGCAGCTTCACGCTCAGGCTGCGCAGTTCGGAGTGCCGTCGCAGGTGCTCTCGGCGGTGCCCTATCTGGCCACGATCATCGCCCTTCTCCTCCTCTCCATCCGGCATGGCCGGGCCATTGGAGCCCCCGGATCCTTAGGTGTGCCCTTCGTGCCTGACCGGTGAGCGATGCGGTGTTAATCTGACCAAAGTGTAGGCAGAGGAATTCTTGCCAGAAGCCTCCAGACCTGCGACGGAATAGTGGAAATCCAACCTCGAGGGAACGAGCATGTTTTCAGGGAAAGTCTTCGGAGCCTTGGCAGGAGTAGCGGTCCTGGCTCTGTCGGCCACGGGCGCAGTTGCCCAGGCAAAGGATAAGATCAAGGTCGGCTTCATCTATGTGGGCCCGGTTGGCGACCACGGCTGGAGCTACCAGCACGATGTGGGCCGTCAGGCCATCGAGAAGGCCTTTCCGGGCAAGGTCACCACGACCTTCGTGGAAAGCGTGCCGGAGGCCGATTCCGAGCGCGCCATCGAGCAACTGGCCCGTACCGGCCATGACCTGATTTTCACGACCTCCTTCGGCTTCATGGAGCCGACCCTGAAGGTCGCCAAGAAGTACCCGAACATCAAGTTCGAGCACGCCACCGGCTTCAAGCGCAACCCCAACCTCTCGACCTATGCGGCGAAGTTCCACGAGGGCCGCTACATCATCGGCCAGATCGCCGGCAAGATGACCAAGTCGAACACCATCGGCTATGTGGGCGCCTTCCCGATCCCGGAAGTGATCGCCGGCATCAACGCCTTCTATCTCGGCGCCCAATCGGTGAACCCGGCCGTCAAGATCAAGATCGTGTTCGCCAACACCTGGTACGACCCGGCCAAGGAAGGCGACGCCGCCAAGGCGCTCCTCGACCAAGGCGTCGACATGCTGGCCCAGCACACGGACAGCCCGGCTCCGATCCAGGCCGCCGAGGCCCGCGGCAAGTTCGGCTTCGGCCAGGCTTCGGACATGGAGCGCTTCGCTCCCAAGGCGCAGCTGACGGCCATCGTCGACAACTGGTCGGACTACTACGTCGCCCGCGCCAAGGCCGTCCTCGACGGCACCTGGAAGTCCGAGGACGTATGGGGCGGTCTGGCTTCCAACATGGTCGTGATGACGCCCTACAAGAACATGCCCGACGACGTGAAGAAGCTGGCCCAGGAGACCGAGGCCGCCATTCGCTCCGGCAAGCTCAACCCATTCAAGTGCCCGATCACGGGTCAGGACGGCAAGGAGATCGAGTGCAAGGGCCAGGGCGCCCTCTCGGACGAGCAGGTGCTCGGCATGAACTTCTACGTGAAGGGCATCGAGGACAAGATCCCGCAATAAGCCAAAACGGGTCGCAAGAGGTGAGGGCAGCCGAGAGATCGGCTGCTCTTTTCGTTTGAACCGCTATATCCGTGAACCGACCTAGAGCATCGGACGAGAAGTCGGATCCGGTGAGTTCTGCATCTTAGCGGTCCTGGAGCCATCGCGACGCCGTCAAGGGTGCGTCCACTTAACAGTCCGATGCTCTATGGTGCAGGGAAGGACAGTGCATCGTGAAGCCAGGTGATCAGGACATCCTTATCGTAACTGACGTCCAGTACGACTTCCTTCCGGGCGGCGCGCTTGCGGTGCCGCAAGGCGGTGAGGTGATCGATCCGATCAATCGCCTCGCCAAAGCCTTCCGCCATGTGGTCTTAACGCAGGACTGGCATCCGAAGGGGCATGCCTCCTTCGCCTCAAACCATCCGGGCAGGCAACCCTTCGAGATGATCGATTTGCATTATGGCCCGCAGGTCCTCTGGCCGGACCATTGTGTGCAGAGCACACCCGGCGCAGAGATCTCTCGCGAGTTGGATATTCCGCACGCGCAGCTCGTCATCCGCAAAGGCTACAACCAGGATATCGACAGTTACTCGGGTTTCAAGGAAGCGGACCGGCAAACGCAGACAGGTCTCGCCGGTTATTTGAAGGAGCGCGGGTTCCGGCGGGTCTTCTGCGCGGGACTAGCCCTGGATTTCTGCGTTGCCTGGACCGCGCTCGATGCTGCCGCTGCCGGTTTCGACACCTTCCTCATTGAGGATGCCTCGCGGGCCATCGACACGAATGGCTCGCTTGTGAGAGCCCAAAATGATTTGAGCGCCGCCGGTGTTAACATCATCGGCAGCGCTCAGCTTGAAGGTGCATAGAGGGCAGGGCGGTTAAACCGTTGTCCCATGCAGATCGTATTCGTCCGAGCTTTCTATTCTGACATTCACGATCTCGCCGGCCTTGAGCGGCTGTCGTGAGGCCACATAGACCACGCCGTCGATTTCCGGAGCGTCATACTTGGTGCGGCCGGTGGCGACCGTCGCGCCGGCCTCGTCGATGATCACCGGGAGCGTTTTGCCGACCTTGCTCTTGAGGATCCTGGCGCTGACCTTCTGCTGGGTCTGCATGAAGCGATGCCAGCGCTCCTCCTTCACCTCGGCCGGCACTGCGCCGGCGATGTCGTTGGCGGGCGCGCCCTGGACCGGCTCGTACTGGAAGCAGCCGGCACGGTCGATCTTCGCGTCCTTCAGCCATTGCACCAGGAGGTCCATGTCCTCCTCCGTCTCGCCGGGGAAGCCGACGATGAAGGTCGAGCGGATCGCCAGATCAGGGCAGATCTCGCGCCATTTGTGGATCCGCTCCAGGGTCTTCTCCTGATTGCCGGGGCGGCGCATGAGCTTCAGAACGCTCGGGGAGGCATGCTGGAAGGGGATGTCGAGATAGGGAAGGATCTTGCCCTCGGCCATCAGCGGGATGACCTCGTCCACGTGCGGATAGGGGTAGACGTAGTGCATGCGCACCCACATGCCGAGCTCGCCCAACTCCCTGGCCAACTCGAAGAACCGGGTGCGGACCTCCCGATCCTTCCACAGGCTCGGCTGGTACTTGATGTCAAGGCCATAGGCGCTGGTGTCCTGGGAGATCACCAGGAGTTCCTTGACACCCGCCCTGGCAAGCTTCTCGGCCTCGCGCAGAACGTCGCCGATGGGGCGGCTGACGAGATCACCGCGGAGCTTCGGGATGATGCAGAAGGAGCAGCGGTTGTTGCAGCCCTCGGATATCTTCAGATAGGCATAATGGCGCGGCGTCAGCTTCACGCCCTGCGGCGGCACGAGGTCCACGAACGGATCGTGGGCCGGTGGCACGGCCTGATGGACGGCCGAGACGACGGATTCGTAAGCCTGCGGACCCGTGATCGCCAGAACGTTCGGGAACTGATCGCGGATCTGCTCAGGTTCGGCACCCATGCAGCCTGTGACAATGACCTTGCCATTCTCAGCCATGGCCTCGCCGATAGCCTCAAGGGACTCGGCCTTGGCACTGTCGAGGAAGCCGCAGGTGTTGACGATCACCACGTCGGCCCCGTCATGCTCTTTGGTCAACTGGTAACCTTGAGCGCGGAGCTGGGTGATGATGCGCTCAGAATCGACCAAGGCCTTCGGGCAGCCCAGGGATACGAACGAGACTTTGGGCGCGGGAGCATTCATCCGCCAAATCCAATCTTCCAAATCAAAATGACATCATGCTGGTGCCCGCCTCAGGCCGCATCGGAGCGAATTCGTGGCGGAGAAACCTGTCTGATCCAAGGCAGGAACACTTTTTGAGCGAGGCGCCGTAGCGCATACCCCCAAGCAATCTCCTGAATCAATCCAGCCCTTAGCGCAGGCGTTCCACAAGCCTGGGAACACGCGCCATAAGACACGCGTGTGCCTTTACAACACCGGGTCCACCTTTACAACATTCGGGATTGACGCGGGGCCGAAGAGCAAGGCTTAGGGATGGAGCGAGCGTCCAAGTTACTGCGCCGCGATCTCCTTCACAATCCTGTCTGCGAAGAGCTGAAGCTCGGCCTTGTCGCCGCGAGAGAAGGAGCCGGGCTTGGTATCGAGAAGGCACAGCGTTCCGAGGCGTATGTGCTTCAGAAAAATTCGGGGAGCCCCGGCGTAGGACCGGAGGTAGGGGGCGCCGGTGACGAAAGGGTTGTCTTTGAAGCGATCATCGGCCAAGGCATCGCTGACCACAAAGACCTCGTCGCTCGGGATCGTATAACTGCAGAAGGCGGCACTTCTCGGCGCCGGTCGGTGCTGCCCGTCGGGCCACCGGGCAGACGCGCAATGCCGAAGCAGTCGACCTGTTCGAATGAGCATTGACCGTGATACCGGGCCAACGCCGGGAGTTGCTGCCGGAATATACGGAGCAGGTCCTTTATACAGGCCAGCCTCTCAGAGCCATTCCGCTGTTCCACGGAAATCCTGCATCGCGCCGATCTTAATGTGAAGGAGCGCTGGGATGCGTAGCTCGGCCTCGCCCACGCCTTGGCCTGGAGCAGCCAACAAAGGCTTGCCATTCCGGTCTTTACGGAAATCCTGGCATTCAACTCGAACGACATCGAGGCGCTGATCGGGCGGGGTAATGCGCTCAATGACATTACGGAACACAAGGCTACCCTTGTCGATTCCGAGGTGGTTCTGGCGCTGCAGCCCATCAATGTGGAAGCGATCCGCTGCGCAGCCACAGCCGAGAGATCCATGGGGCTTCCCCGGGCCACTCTGGCACGCTTGGAGCCGCTTTTTACTTCAGATTATCGCAAACCCGCGACCCTGTTCATTGCTGCTCAAGCCCGACGGGAGATGGGGCGCCCTGATCTGGCGGAGGGATACGCCCGCGCGGTTCTCGCGCAGAAGCCAGCCGACGAGGGCGCTCAGCGCCTACTTGAGCAGATTGGCTTGGAACGGCGCCCGTCGATCCAGGTCGAATCTCGGTACGCAAGGCGCTCGTACGATCCGGCGATCCGGTTCCTGCAGGCGTCTCACGAACTAACCGTCAACAACGGCCTGACCAAGTTCGCGCCGCAAGCTTGCTTCATGCGCTATCAGGGCGGAGATTTCCCGAGTGTCGACATGTACAGCATTGGCACCTCCGGCCGGCATCGGTTTGACGATTTCTTCGAATTCGAGTCCTCGCTCTTGCTCAACTTAGAAGAGGAGGAGCGGCGGAATCGTGCCGACGGGAACGAGGATCAGGAAGTCACGCTCACGCACGAGACGACCTTCAGCCTTATCCCATCGGATCCCCTCCGGTTCGATCTGATCCGATCCCAATCTCGGGCGCCGGTAGGCGGACGAGAACACGCGCTCAATCGTGAACGATATCCTGGCCAATGACTTCGGCTTGTCGGTCGACATCACGCCTGACAACGCGACCCACTTCAGCGGCCGGGCGATCTACAGCCATTATTCCGACGGCAATGACCGCGTCTGGGGTCAGGTCGAGGCCGCCGAGAGGTTTAACGCCAACCCATATTTCTGGCTCGGCGCTTGCTACACGGCCTCCGACTTCGAGGAATTGAGCGATAATGGGTATTGGAATCCTGAGCGCTATCAGTCCCTAGAAGCCAGCCTGCAGTTCTATGGCCCGCTGGCGGACAAGTGGTGGTTCGAGATCCAAGGCACTGCCGGATATGGTTGGAGCGATCCCCGGGAGGGCGGCTTCGTCTACTACGCCTCGGCACGCCTCAATTATGACTTCACTCCGCAGGCCTCGTTCGCCTTTTATGCGAACCATCTGATCGCGTATGCGCGCTCATCTGAGGATGACGGGAACTTCAGCGCGGACGATGACCAGCCGTTCCGCCGCTGGTGAGTCGGCGGACAGCTGCGGGTTCGGTGGTAAGCGGCGGGATAACACTCAGGATCGTACATCAAATCTGAATGAGCGACCTCGGTCATTCGGCCGAGGTCGCTCGCTTTTGTAGATGAGGCTTAGGTTAGATCACGATAAAGTCGGCGGCAGTCAGAGCTGCCTTGTTCTCGATCATGGCGAACCTCACTGCAGCGGCCGAGCCCGATCCGTCCTTGTCGTAATACAAGGCGCCGGTGTTCCTGTTGTAGACGATATGGTCGTTGCTATCCAAGGCCTTCTCGCCAGCCCGGAACCACGACGAGCGCAGTTGCCCCTCAACTGAGGTTTTGGTGAAGATTGAATCGTTGAGACGAATGGTGTCATCGACGACGCTGAAGTCCTTGATCGTGTCCAGGTTAGTGGTGGCGTTCAAAGCTGTGTCGAACGTGAAGAAATCCTTGCCGGATCCACCAATGAGGACATCATTGCCAGCCTTGCCCCATAGCTTGTCGGATCCGCCGAGGCCGCTGATCACATCCGAGCCGGACGCACCAGTGAGGTTGTCGCTACCCGCGGTGCCGAGCTTAGTCGGAGTGGGCGTCGGGGTAGGAGTAGGGGTTGGTGCAGGCTCGACTGGAGCCGGCGTGGGGAGCTGCGTCTCCCCGTCTCCTGAGTGGCTTGCGATCCAGGCATCCTTGGACTGGCTCCAGAAGTTGCGCGCGGCCTGACCCTGCAGGATCGTGAAGCCGGCGGGAGGCTTCGGGTAGCTCGACGGCAGCGGCGTGTCGGACAGGTTCAGGAAATAATTGTTCTCGGAAGCGGTGACATTGGTCCAGGCCTCATTCAGGCGGTACAGGTCCTCGTGATCGACCCGCTCGATGGCAATGACCGTGTTCTTGATCTCCATGCGCGGGCTGTATTCGTTGCCACCCTCATTGGTCTTGAACGGCGACATGTGGGTGATGGCGTCCTGGCCGGAGTTCTCACCCTCATGGGTGTACTGGAACTTTTCCATCCGCATCAGTAGGCCGTCAATCTTCAGGACATCCGTGGAGCCGTTGCGAGCGCCATCGGTCGAGATGCCTGCGAAGGTTCCATCGATCAGCACGTCGCGGATGGTCCCGCTGTAAGAAAAGTCATTCTCGATGGCGTCATCTCGCATATGGGTCATCCACACATCTTCGATCACGAAGTTCTGCGATGCCGTCGATCCCTCGCCGATGCTGATACCGTCCCAGCCCTGGGTGATCTTCCAGCCCTGGATCGTGGTGTTGGGCGAGGAATCCATGTAGATGCCCGCCGAGTTGCCGTTCTCATAGGCGTAATAGATGTCCTCCCAGTCCTGGGTCAGGGACACCTCGCCCTTGAGGGTGCCGCCTTTCAGCACCGTGCCAGTGGAGTTGTACAGGCGAATTGGCCAAGTGTTCATGCCGTCGCCATCGCGCGTGGAGTTGTCAATCGTCCACGTCGAGCCCGTGGCGTCGATTAGGGTGTTGGGAGCAAGTTTGTCGAAACGGGAATACTGGGTTTGGGGGTAAACTTCGTTCAATCTAATCGTAGCCATAAAAACATCCTCAGACAATTACCCCGTCCGAAGCGGGTCGAAACGGGATTGATTTAAAAATCGCCCAAAAAAGGCGTACAACGTCAGGAGTGGAATCGCCGGTCAGAAGAACACGACCAGCGTTATCAGGATGACTATAGCGAGAAAGCATACGCCTGGACAAAACCAGAACAACGTCCTCATATCGCATAGTTTGGGCGCCGGAACTAATGCACCGGCGCCTCACCGCCCTTGCCCTGTATGGCCTTTTGCAGCTTCTCGAAACAATAGGGCGGCGGGCGTGTCTCTAGCGACTTGTCCTAAGCTTGTCCACCCCTGCCATCCCTGCCCCGGCCTGAGGGGGACAGCGCCAGATCCGCCTCACTTTCGCTCCAGCCGCGAGTTTTCCGCATGGCTGGGCCTGACACCGCGGCCGAACTCCTCGGATGGCAAGATGCGGTTAGGACTGATTTCCAAGTTGGGCGACAGGTATTTGAGGATCCTGCTGGTGGTGAAGGTCACCGCGGTGATCCGCTATGCGCGCACAAGGACCGCGGCCGGCAGAGAGCATCCAATTATGACATCCCCCCAATTATTCATGACAACCATCCGAATGAGCTAGTGCGTGCGAAGAGAGGTGGTGAGAGGCTGGATGCTGGACTGGGTGCGAAGCCGCTATGGCGGCTACAACGAAGCTGGGTGCCCATAGCGTTGATGAGGCTATCGTTGGCAGAGGGGCAATCGATGGATGGTGCGAGCTCACATTTGCGAAGGGTATCCATGCGCGCCCTCGTCACACCAGTTTTCACTGCAATGTTGCTCGTTCTGTGCGTCTGCGCATCACAAGGCGCAAAGGCGGAGTACCGGCTGGACAGCGGCGATGTTCTGGAAATCTCTGCTGCGGGACGCAGTGAGGTGAAACATCGTATGATGATTGACCCCGATGGCAACATCATGGTCCCGCTTTTCGGCGAAGTGCGCGCTGCTGGCCTATCTCTGTCGGCTTTGAGAGCCAAGATCGGGGCTGAGGTTCTGCTCCAACTGGTGGAAGCGCGGCCCTTCTATATTTACGGAGACATCCTCAAGGCGGGAGCTTACCCATACCAGCCTGGGATGACAGTTCGCCATGCCGTAGCACTCGCTGGGGGACTCGGAGCAGGCAGAGCCGGGATGTTTCAGGTATCGCCCCGCGAAGTCGCTGATCTGCGTGGCCGATACCAGACTTTGAAGAGTGAATTGGTCAAGCAGCAAGTTCGGGCGGCGGGCCTTCGCGCTGAAGCTGCCGGGAAGGCTGAGATGGATTTGAGCGACATTGACCAAGCATCCGCCCCAGCAGATTTGGCAGAGCTCATCAAGGTTGAGACTCAGCGCATCGGCACGCGGCGAATAGAGTTCGATCGGGATCAGCAACACCTAAAGACAGCCTTCAAACTTGCAAACGAGCATGTTGAGGCTCTCCAGTTGCAGCAGAAACACGACGGGGATGCAAGCAGGCAGCAGATCGACGAACTGAAAAGAATTATCGAACTCAGTTCCAAAGGCTTGGCAGCCTCAAGCCGGGTTTCAGAGGAACAACGCGCAACCGTTCTTATCAGAAGTCGAGAAATGGACACGGTAGCCAAGCTGGCTTTGGCACGCCAGGTCCGGGAAGAACTGGCGCGGAAAATTGAGAAAGTCGACGAGCGACGCCTCATGATCCCGCAGGAGCTTCAGGAGGCTATCGCAACGGCAGAGCAAACTAAAGCTCAACTGCAATCACTCCGTGAGCAGCTTATTCTTCTTGGCTCTTCAGGAGCAATTGCCGGCAATAACGAACGCGTGTCACCTGAAATCGTGATCTACCGGAGAAACATGCAAGCACAGACCCGTGTTGACGCGCAGGAAGATACGAGCATCAATCCCGGTGATGTGATCGAGATCACTTTGAACCTAGGAAATATGAACACAGTGCCGGGAAACTAAATAAGCCCTCCTCATGATCGTCTTGAATCTTCGTCTTCATGCCGCCCTGGGCTGATTGTGGAATGAAAAGCAGCTCTTGCCGATGGAGTGTAAGATGAGTGGAGGGCGGCATACGGCGACAAGAAGCGAGCCAGACCAGACCACTCCGAGTCACGAGAAAGGTGAACGGAGAGGACTGGCTAAGCACGCCTTGTCTGCCGTGCTGTGGACCGCCTTTGCGATGGGCTCTCAAGCTATTGTTCAGGTCCTATCGATCACCATGTTGGCGCGCCTGATAACTCCAGGCGACTTCGGTGTGTTCTCGGCGGCTCTCCTAGCAACCGGTTTGTTGTCCATCTTCTCACAATTCGGCATCGGCTCGGCGATCGTGCAACGACGGGTTTTGGAAGAGCGCCACCTGAGGACTGGATTCACACTGTCGCTGCTCTTAAACATCGGCTTCCAGATTTTGATCTGGATTGCTGCGCCGCTCATTTCCGCTTTCTTCAAAATTCCCGAACTCACCTCAGTTATGCGCTTTTCCAGCTTGGTATTTACATGCCAGGCCGTTTCTGTCGTCGCGGAAGCACTTGTCCAGCGAGATCTTCGCTTCGGATGGCTTTCACGGATGGAGGCGATAACTTTCACGATCGGCTTTGTGGGAGTTGGGCTTCCATTAGCATGGATTGAACTCGGAGTCTGGGCTTTAGCCGGAGCGCATGTGACTCAACATAGCTTGAGAACGTTGGTTCTTCTTGTCCGTCAGCCTCATCCTAAAGCCTTGCAGCTTGATTGGAGAACCGTTCGCGAACTACTGCACTTCGGCAGCGGCCTGACGCTGGCGCGGCTGGGTAATTACCTCGCACAACAGGGAGATCAATTCATCGTAGGGAGATGGTTGGGCTCCCAAGCCCTAGGTCTCTACTCACATGCTTATCAACTCATGACAGCCCCAGCTCTGCTTGTCGGCCGGATCTTGGACAGCGTCCTATTTCCCACAATGGCACAGGTTCAACTCGAGCCATCCCGCCTTGCGCGGGGATATCGAAGTGGTCTTGCTATTTCTGCTGTTCTTGTACTGCCGGCAAGTATGATCCTAGCCATTGTGGCGCCAGAAATCGTATTGCTTTTGCTGGGACCTAAATGGCTTGGAGTTGTTCCTCCATTCCAAGCACTTGTTCTAGGAACCCTATTCCGCACGAGCGATAAGTTGAGTGACTCGGTAACGCGTGCAACAGGAGCCGTTCATGCGCGTGCGTGGCGACAGGCAGTCTTCGCGGTGAGCGTATTGATTTTGGCCCTAGTTGGACAGCAGTGGGGCGTTGAGGGAGTTGCACTTGGAGTGCTGATCGCGATGACCGCCAATTTTGTCATGATGGCGCATCTGAGTGTTCACCTGACAAATATGCGCTGGTCTGAGTTTGCCGGAGCACATTTGCCTGGCGTGGCCTTGGCAGGGGTGCTTAGTTACCCTACCTGGATGTTTGCTGAGTGGCTGCGCAACCAGAGTGTGCCTCCGATTGTCTTTCTGCTCGAAGTCGGCCTTTTTGATCTTTCTTTAGGGGCGCTTCTCTGCTGGATCCTGCCATCACTTTTCCTCGGCCGTGATGTGCAATGGCTGATCCAGGCCATAACGGAACTGATGATGTCGAGTCTGCAGCGAAGTTCGAACTGTTAATTATTGTCCAGGCCAGAGGATCTTGGCCACATAGCTGGACACTGGGCCACCAGGTAGCCCCCAATTGCTCGCCCAAACAACTTGCGATCCATCAGAAGAGGGTGTCGCATGCGGCTCGCTTGTATAGTTATGCGCTGCTCCACGAGTATGAGCTATGCGCCGGATCTCGCCGCTGCCATCCGTACGAACTGCAATGATCTCCTGGTAAAATGGTACAACTCCTTGTTCTGCGCGCGCGCGATCCTCTGTTCCAACATAGGTTACGAACACCCAACCCGGTCTCCTAATGTTGCGAACGGAGGAGTGCTCATGTTGCCCGTAAGGGGCGAGTTCAGTCACCAAACCGTCCTTGAGACGACGTTTGATAAGGTGAAATTTGTCAGGTTCGGCCTTGCTCACGCCAATGAATACATCGCTGCCGTCAGGATCGAGCGTCATGTCACCATGTCCAGGTCGATGGTGCTCGATCCAATGTTGAACCTGGGTTCCCTCGATCGTGAAAATGAAAGCTTGATCAATTTCCGGGGGCCATGCATCAGGTGACCGGTCCTGATTAACTAACCTCTGATCACAAAGGACATATTGGGCTGAAGGTGAGATCGAGCAATAATCATTCACGCCTGGAAGACCTCCGACTGGGATGTCCGGATACTTTCTTCGCTCGAAGATATCATATGCAAAGGCAACCATTAATCCGACCTTGTTAACAGCCCGAACGACAAGCTTGTGGCCGTCGAGAGACATGTTTCCTTTTGATGGGCCGAACTGAAGACCCTTGTAGTCATGCGGCTTGTAAATCGTGGTCCGAAGATCATCCCTTGGCTTCCACCCGTATATCTCCTTCCCGTCCATGCAGATCATAAGAGCGGCGTCATAGGGGTGCCACTCGCATTCGTTATGAACGGGACGATAGAAAGCCGGCTTGTAGGTCTGCCCATCCAGGAAGCACATGCCATTACAGCCCTTTGGAATCACCATAAGGGTTTGATCCGCGTTCCACGCCTGTGCGCTGGAGTAGCGATGCCGGCAAGAAACTGGATCACATTTTACTTCCGGCAACATTGGCTGCCCAGGATCTGTGATGCGTGTAACAGATGTCCCGAACGCAGGATCATTGAAAGGTTCGAGATAGCCAGGCTGGGTCATGCGCAGCATCGGCACGACCTTCGCAGATCCCGTCGAATCATAGGATGAAGCAGAAAGATGTGAGCTGAAAAGCAAGGTTAGCGCGTAGAAAATCTTGAGGCCGAGCTGATGCAACCGAACGTCCAGTTTAACGGCATGATGCTCTCGATCCAGCGATCTAGATTTAGTGTCCTGCGCGCAGCCAGACTTTACAGCCATCATTAAATTCCTGATCAAGTATCCCATTGGATTAAAGAGAAAGCGCCCATCGTATGTTACGCTGATGTCACTCCTCTATCATCTACCCATTACTGCAAGCTTCAGGTCAGGCTGTTACAGAGATGAAAATACTGTGAAGTATTCAAGCAATCGGCTTGAGGCGGAGCGCATCGGCCGAGACCGCGCGAGATCCGTGTAGATGATAGAAATCACTGGTCTGGATTGATACATCTCAGGAGAACTACGCCTTATGGGTTCTTTACATAAAGCGCTGATCTGCCGATTGTTATCACATGGGTGTAGGTGCAACCGTGCACTTGGCAAAAAGCGTAAGTCGGAACCTAGGGGCGGCCATACATCATAACAATATATGCAAATGCTGACTTGGTACGACTCAAGGTTTTCCGAAAAGTTCCTGCTCGCAATACGGGTCGATACTGAGTGGTTTGCCGCAGGTGGCGTTTGCGAGGAGGCGATCTGTCGTGAACTCAAGCCATAAACAGCATCCTGACAGTCATGCGGCCATGTCTATCGACGTTGAGGACTGGTTTCAAACCGAGAACATGAAGGGCGTCATCGAGCGCGATAGGTGGGACAGTTGTGAACTGCGAGTAGAGCGGAACACAATGCGCATTCTAGATATTCTCGATGCGCGCAAAACTCGTGCGACATTTTTTGTGCTGGGCTGGGTTGCCGAGAGATGTCCTGGGCTGGTCCATCAGATCGCATCAATGGGCCATGAGGTGGCGTCTCACGGCTATGGGCATGAGCTCGTTTACTCGCTAACACCAAAGCAGTTCCGCGCAGATATAACACGGTCGAAGAAGCACCTTGAAGATCTGATTGGAAAATCAGTGCTCGGCTATAGAGCGCCTTGCTTCTCTATCACAGAATGGGCAATCGAGATACTCCAAGAGGAGGGCTTCACGTACGATTCATCGGCTGTTCCCACGATCGCGCATGACAGATACGGTAAGTTGGACGGAATCGAAACTCGCACTCCCATCGTGGCTATAAGGGATGGGTTCTACGAAGTCTGCGTTTCGTGTATTCCAGTTGGGCAGCGTGGTATTCCGTGGGGAGGCGGTGGCTACTTCCGGTTTCTCCCTTATGCAGTCTGGAAACAAGGTGTCCGTGCAATCCTTAGATCTGGACGGCCTTATGTTTTCTACATCCATCCATGGGAGTTCGATCCTCTACAGCCTCGCCCGACTGGGCTAAAGGCTACCACGAATTTCCGTCAGCGGGTAAACCTTCAGCGTTGCGAGGCTCGCTTTTCAGCACTCGTCCGCGATGTAAATTGGATCCCAATTTGTGAATTGCTCGATACTCGGAAGAGTGCAGCTGCGCCCATTCCAGCGCTGCCCCTCGTTGGCCGCCGTGTTGAAGGGGCATTGCCATGATGCCCCATGTTATGCTGATCGGAGGAGAGGATCATCACCTCCGAATCCCGTTTATTCTGGCCCTACGCCGCTGCGGCTACAGGGTGACAGCTGTTGGCAGTGGCGATCCTACACCCTTCTCACGAGCACAGATAGACTTTCGCCCATTTCGTTTCGATCGCTTCGTAAGCCCTCGGGCAGATATGGATGCTCTTAGAACGCTGCCCCGTCTTCTTGCAGAGGTGCAGCCAGATATCGCCCAGAGCTTCGATCTTAAACCTAACCTGCTTCTCCCACTTGCTGCTCGAGCTACACCGGGGATTCAAGTGATCCGTACCATCAATGGATTGAATTTTATCTATTCATCCCGATCCCCCTTG
This sequence comes from Microvirga sp., assembly GCF_014699075.1. Lineage (GTDB taxonomy): Bacteria > Pseudomonadota > Alphaproteobacteria > Rhizobiales > Beijerinckiaceae > Microvirga. Next base: position 424,470 of record NZ_JACXAB010000004.1, read on the forward strand.
GCACTCGCGGCTCGGCCTGTCTACCGGATCCTGCACCGGTTAGCAGCACGCTCTATAGCCGCAACGGTGTTTCAGAATAGCGATGATCTCTCGTTCTTCCGGCGGCATGGAATGCTTGGGCGCGGAGATGCTGTCGTCATTCCAGGTTCAGGCGTAGACATCAGAGGATTTGAGCAGGCGGCAAATGCCGGAAGTTCACCAAAAGAGCTTCGTGAAACACTTGGCGTATCAGATGAGCCGATTGTCATGACAGTCTCGCGGATGACGCGGCATAAAGGAATACTAACATTACTCAAAGCTGCAGCCACAGTGCATGCTGCTCGTCCAAACGTGCGCTTCCTTCTCGTAGGACCTAGGGAAAGTGAGGGACCTCTTGCAGTGACACAGGCTGAGCTGGATCGGCACCAGCCTTATGTGAAGGCGGTCGGGCCCCGTTCGGATATTCCGTCTATGCTCCGCATAGCCAACGTGTTCGCTTTCCCGACAGAGTTTCGCGAGGGCATCCCCCGGGCATTGATGGAGGCGGCATTAGCCAAACTGCCAATCGTCACGACCGACATGCCGGGATGTCGTGATGTAATTAACGACCAGTGGAACGGTTATTTAGTTCCACCCCATTCCCCCAAGGCTCTGGCCTCTAAAATCCTCGATCTCTTGGATAACCGTGAGATGGCCCAAGTTCTAGGGGGCCGAGCTTCTGACACAATCAAGCAGAAGTTCAGCCTCGATCATATAGTCGCACATCATACGTCCTTGTATTCTAAGCTCCTTAATGGACGCTTTGAACACCAACAGAAGATCCACGCATGAGCATGCATGCTAGGCGACACAAGTTCGTTGTGCACACACTGCGGAACTGCAAATGAACGCGGCAGGGCTCCTCAACAGGCATGTCGCATACACGAGGCATCTTGAGGCAGCACTCTCACGGGAAGCGGGCAGTTCAACGGTGGTTATGGATGTGCTTCTTACGTGCGGCCTCCTTCTCTCAACAGCATCGCAACTGCGCCTTCCCGGTATGCCCCTTGGTCCGGGAGAGTCGTTATTGGCTTTGTGGATTGGGCTCATGTCTGTCCGCGAAGTCATTCAACTGGGGCCGCCATTGACACCAGCACTTTCCAAACTCATGGCGTTCTGGTGTGTGTTCGTCATCGCGCAATGTCTTGGCGCGCTCACTGCCCTTTTGATCAATGACAAGCATGACCCTCGTTGGGTTCGTCACGATATGATGGCCTACAGCTTTATGATCTTTACAAGCTGTCTCCTTGTTGTCGAACCTGGCGCGGTCGCGCGCCTGCAGCGGGTTGCTTGGTTAGTCGTAGCCATAGGCAACTTGTCCTTGTTGCTTATGCTCGCCGATGGGTACGGTGTTATTGATATAACTAGTATTGATGGCTGGTGGTGGGATCGTTTTCGCGGCTGGACGGCAATTCCAAATACTCTTGCCTTGTTGTGCCTCGTTCTTACGCTTGTGTCTGTGCATCTTGCAGAAACAAGTCGTCGCATGAGCACTCGTATCCTTGCAGTGCTTTGCATGATTCTACCCGCCATTGTCGGCCGTTTGACCAAGAGCGATGCATTCTTTGTAGCTTTGATAGGAGGGAGCCTCATCTTCTCGGTGCTAAAGGTATTCAGGTGGCTACAGGTATGGGATCAGCGCATGATGATTCGCACCTGCTTCGCGTGGACATTGGTGATGTTGCTTCCGGTGACACTCGCATTGAGTGTTCCGATCGCAACATCATTCCTTGGTCAAGGGCAGGGCATGCTGAATGGCATCTTCCGCAAGAGTGATGAGGGGCTGAAGGAGGATGCGTCCTTAAGAATGTACTTGTGGTCGCAGGCTGTAAAGCGAGGATTGCAATCAGGAATGTTGGGATTGGGTCCAGGACCGCATTTGGTTGTGCCCCCTGTTATTGCTGCGACTTTTGGCACTGAGAATGAGCCTGGAGGAGTAGAAAACCCGGATCCGAGCGTGGCTCCGAACTTCGAGGCTCACAACACGTTCCTCGATCTTTTCACGCAGGGAGGTCTGCTCATGGTTCTGAACTTTCTATGTCTTTGCGCTCTTACGGTTATCAGCACTTTACGAGCTCATCGTGCAGGCCTGGCAACATTGATCTGCTGCCTACTCGCCTTCGGAATGTTCCATTTCATTGTACGACAACCTATTTTTTGGTTCGCAATTGCTCTCAGTCTTGTGTCTGCCACATCACAAATCAACATGCTTAGAAAGCGAGGAAGAACACGATGATCGTTCCGTGTTCTTCCGGCTTTTCAGAGCTGTTCTTACTACGAGCATGACCTCCTTTGGTGGTGTTCCACAGGCTGATATTGGGGGAGTGAATTGAATATGGATTCTGATTTCAGCTTTCGGCAGCTTGTAAACATCATTCGCAGACGAATGGTGCTGGTCCTGTCGCTGGCTCTCTGCGGAACATTGCTGGTTACAGTCATAGGGTTTTCGCTTCCCGCGAAGTACACGGCTGAGGTTCAGCTCGTGGTGACGCCTCGTCAAGCAGGAGTGCTTGGAAATCGAGCCGGCGCTACGGATCCTGAAGCGGAGGAGACGCTGATCGATACTCATGTCGCGTTGCTTTCTTCACCTGACCATCTGCAGCATGTGCTGGAAAGTCTCGCGAACGATCATAGTCAAAGTGGTCACAACCAGAATATGGGGGCTGCTGGTCAATTGGTCGAGCGAGGCAGTATATCTGAATTTGTGAACTGGAGTGTGAAAGCGCTCAAAGAAACCCTTCGTCAGCTCTCAGGCCGCCAACAGTCCATGCAGAGATTGGCCACGTTCGACGGAACATTGAACCTGAGGGAACTGCAGCACAACTTGGATGTAGCCAGGCAGAGGCGATCTCGCGTCATAGCTGTCAGGTTCACCTGGACAAGTCCGGAGCAAGCTGCACTTGTTGCAAGCCGTGCAGCGCAGTTATACGTTGCAGATCAAGCTGAGCAGAAACACAAAGATAATAAACGTGAGTTGGAGTGGCTCGGTGATCGCCTTCCCGTGCTAAAGAAAGATGTAGAGCGTGCAGAGGCAGCCGTTCTTGAGCATCGGATCGAGAACGGGGCTCAAGGCACCAATCGATCTGATCTAATTGAACAGCAGGTTGCTGATCTAACCCGACAGCTTGCGATTATGCGGTCTGACCTTATTCGACGGCAGTCGCAGCTCAATGCTGTCCGTAGTCTGGTGCGCCAAGGCTCCAGTAACGATGAACTGGTACGAAGGGTCAATCTTCTGTCGCTCACTGAACTGCGAAATCGGGAGTTAGCCCTCCTACGTGCCGAGTCTGCTTCTTCAGGCGGGCTAGCTGGTGCAGAGTCACGAGTGCCTTCGACACCGGCCCAAGTTCAAGAGGTTCGTAACAATTTCGCCGGAGAAGCTATCCGTATTAGCGTAAGTCTCGAGGGTGATATCAAGAGCATAGAGACTCAGATTCAATCAATGGAGCAAAGGCTCGCCGTTGTGCAAGAGGCTAGTAGGGAAACGCAGAAGTCCGACCTTCGATTGCGTGATCTTGAGCGTGAAGCCAACGCTGCAGGACAACTCTACAACGCCATGCTGGTTCGCACGAGAGAGACTGCCGAAGCTGGCGAAATCCTTAACCCTGACATACGTGTGAGCTCCGCTGCTCCTCCTCCGGAGCGACCCAGTTCCTACCATCCGGTCCTGTTCATTCCCCCAGCATTGATTCTATTTCTGGTTGGCGGATGTATGCTAGCGCTTCTTTTGGAGCGACTTGACCATAGCCTAAGAAGCGAACGAGAGATTGATGATGCATTGGGCGTATCCTGCCTTGGCCTCATCCCGCAATTGCGGATTACCAAGAAACTGCGTCCCCATCAGCAGCTTCGGGAGAATCCATTTTCTGCTTACGCCGAAGCTATACGATCCGTTGCGGTTGGTCTCCAGCTCACATCAACTCAAGGCCCCAACAAAGTAGTCCTCGTCAGTTCCAGCGTTCCGGGAGAGGGAAAAACAACGCTCGCGGTTAGTCTAGCCGTATATGCCGCGGGCCTTGGAAGACGCACAGTGCTTATTGATTTGGACCTACGCCACCCCGCGACCATGCGAGAGCTAGTCTTCGAAGCAAAGAGCATAAAAACCATCGCGCATTCCTCCAACCTGTTGTTGGGGGCTTCCATTCAGCATATTTCCGAAATCAGTCTAGACCATCTTTCGTTATCGCGGATCAAAGGAGATCCCATGGCTCTCCTCACTGGCGGGCAGCTTCAGCCCCTCTTGCAGGAGCTTCGAAAAGTATACGATTTCATCGTGATCGATAGCCCACCCCTGCTTTCTACTGCCGAAGCCCGCGTTCTCGCGACGTTGGCAGATAAAATGCTCTTCGTCGTTCAATGGGGTCAGACAAGGCGCGAGCTCGCCCAAAATGCACTACACCTGCTACGATCAGCAGGAACCCCACTCAAGCCGGCTGATGAGCTTGTCAGCGCAGTCGTTACCCGGGTCAACCTCAAGAAACATGCCCGCTACGGTTATGGAGACCTGGGCGAGATCTTAGCAAAGTATAGCCATTACCGTTCCCTGCCACCATGGCTTCGCTCTCTAAAAGCATGGCTCGGGATACCGAGCGTTCGTAAAACTGTCATCGCGGATATTTGAAATAATATGGAAACTCACCAGCGAGAAGTCCAGACCAATCCGGCGCCTTTCCCTTGGGCTGGGCAGATCGCTCCGAAGATGTAAGCGGAGGCGGTTCTCAGATCGTGCGACGCCGAGAGACGCGTGACGCGCTTGGCCCAGCGCCGGGTCTCGCTGACGCTTGCCAAACATGAGGTGCCGGTCCCGATCATGCTGCGGCTGTTTCTGCCTGAGACCTGGATCTAGGATCCCGAGTGCCTGCAACACGCCGGCGTGCCTGAGGCGCTCCGGACGGAACGCTCCGAGCCGGAGATCGCATTAGCGGAACTGCGGCGGGTCATGCAAGCCGGGGTGAGGTTTGGGGCCGTTCTGGCCGATGCCGGTTACAGCATCAGCGCGCCTTTCCGGCAGGCGCTCACGGCTCTGGGGCTGGTATTCGGGACGATCTGCGGTTCATCGACAACGGTCACAGTGGCGCCAGCCTGATCCGTCCCGCTCTGGAGCGGTTGCGCGATCTCGTGGCGCTGTCGGCCGTCGATCTCGTTTACGTCCATGCCCCGGATCGTCTCGCCCGCAGCTATGCGCATCAGGTTCTGCTGCTCGAAGAATTCGCCCATGCCGGCACGCAGGTGATCTTCCTCAATCGCCCAATCGGATCCACACCCGAGGACAGCCTGCTGCTGCAGCTCCAGGGCATGTTCGCCGAGTACGAAAGAGCCAAAGTGCTGGAGCGCAGCCGGCGCGGCAAGCGCCACCGCGCTCAAACCGGCGCCGTCAGTGTCCTGTCCCGTGCACCCTTCGGCTACCGCTACATCACGCGTGAGATCACCCGAACAACATCATCGGCCACCTCGATGCGCTTGACGAGCGTACAGATGATGTCGCCCAATCCGCACCCGCGAGCCGATCGTGCACCATCGCGGCAAACAGGTCCAGCTTCCCAATGACAAGGTGCAGCGAGCGGATTTGCTCATCCGCTTCCTGGTGAGCCTTGGCTTCAGCTTCCAGCCGGGCTGTCCGGCGGCGCAACGCGGTCAGGCGCGGCTCGAACTCGGACTTTTCGATCAGCCCCTCCGTGTAGCTGTCGATCAGCCGCTCGGTTGCGCGGCGAGCCTTGGCGAGTTGACGGTCAAGGGCATCGAGTTCGAGCCGATGCGGCGTAGCCTGCACGGCATCCAGGCGCCGCTGATACTCGGCGATCACCTGTGCCGGATCGGCTAGCAGACGGCAGACCTCACGCCACACCGCCTCATCAAGCAACTCCGTGGCGACCAGCCGGGCATCACACCGGAATGCCCCGTGGAAGCGGCTGCGGTCGGTGCCGCAACAGCGATAGTAGCGCCACTGCCCCCGATGGTGGTGGCCCGTGAACCCGTAGCCGCACTTCTGGCAGACCAGCAGGCCGCGCAGCAGATACTGGACGCCCGCAAGCCGCTCGCGATTGCGCTTGCGGCTTGTCTCCAGTTGCTCGGCGACACTCGCGAAGAGTTCGTCGCCGACAATCGCCGGCACCGCGATGCTGATGTGCCGCTCAGTTGGGGCTGGCACTTGCCGCCAGGGCCGCCGCGGCAGGCCATCGTGGCCACGCGGCGGATGCAGCGGCGGCCGCCACGGCACGCTCTGGCGCCGGCCATAAAGCGCCTGTCCCGCATAGGCAGGGTTGAGCAACATGCTATGGATCATCGCCCGGCTCCAGTGTCGCCGCCCGGTCGGACTTGGAATCCCGCTGGCGTGCAGGCGCCGGCAGACCCCGGCCAGCGTCAAGCGCTCGTGCCCGACCCAGGTGAAGATCTGGTGCACGATCCGCGCCGCCTCCTCATCGATCTCGTAGCGAGCATCTCCCCCACCAGCCTTCCGGGTTGATCCCGGCTTCTCAGGTCCACCTGAAACCGGCCGAACTTTGCACCATAGTACATGGGGAAGCAGCGCGGCGGAGCTGGTCCGGGTTGCGCAGCCGCGCTACCCGGGGTGGTCATGGCCAGCCAGCAGGTCTCACAGTGATGTCGCTGAACACACGCTGGAGGCCAGCCGACCATGACCGAGCTCAATTCTACACCCGCTCCTGCCACTCTTGTAGCGATCGACATCTCCAAGCACCGCCACGAGGTGCTCATTGAGGCTCCCGGTCAGGCCCGACGCCGGCGGCTTACCATCCTGAGCACCAAGGTGGATCATGACCGCCTCGTCGAGGCTTTGGCAGCTTACGGCAGCCCGGTGCTCATCGGCTTTGAGGCCACAGGCGATTACCACCGCGGGCTCGCCTACCGCCTGCTCTCAGCAGGCTTCGAGCTGCGGCTGGTCTCGTCTGTCGCGCTCGCCCGTACCCGCGAGGCGCTGCACAACGGCTGGGACAAGAACGATCCCAAGGACGCACAGGTGATCCTGCACATGATCCGGATCGGCGCGACCCAGCGCTATGTCGATCCCTTGGCGACCGGGATCAACGACCTGCAGGAATTGTCGAACACCCACGAGGCGATCTCCAAAGCCAAGACCGAGACCTGGCACCGGATCCTGACCCATTACCTGCCCCTGTACTTTCCCGAGGTCGAGCGCTTTGCCGGCAACAGCCGCTCCGACTGGTTCCTGGCGCTGCTCGAACGCTTTCCCACACCCTCCAGCATCGTGGATCTGGATCGGGACAGCTTCGTGCAGGAGGCATGGCCCGTGATCGGCCGGAAGGTTTCCAAGGCTCGCTTGCTCAACGACATCTACGAGACCGCACGTTCCTCCACGGCTCTGCCGGTGGCGGAAGGCTCGGCGGCGATCACCATGTTCCGCATGGTCTTGGCCGAAGCACGCAGCCTCATCCGCCAGCGGGATCAGATCGAGGATCTGGCTCATGCGATGCTTGCTGATCATGCCGACTATCGGCGGCTGCGCACGGTTCCGGGCATCGGGCCGATCCATGCCCTGACGATCCTGGCGGAAGCCGGTGATCTGCGCCGCTTCGGGCACCATCGTCAATTCCTGAAGTTCTGCGGCCTTGATCTGGCCACCCGCAAGTCGGGCACGTTCCGCGGCCGCACCAAGCTGTCGAAGTACGGCAATGCCCGCTTGCGGCGGGCGCTGTGGATGGCCGCCCAGGTGGCAATGCGCCAGCGCGACAACAGCTTTCGGGATAAACTCGGCCGCTATACCGCGCGCGATCGCCACGATGCCGATCTGCGCCGCAAGGCCGTGACAGCCTTGACCGCCAAGATGGCCCGTGTGGTGCACGCGGTGATCAAGGGCGGAACAGAATACCGGCCGTTCTTTGAGCGTCCGGTGCCGGGTGGAAGGACCTCTCTTTGTACGGGCCGTGAGGGCGCGCCAGCGACCCTGTAGATAATGTTTGGGCCTTCCACCTGGGGTGTATCTCGTATTGAGGACGGTGAGGACCACGGCTGTGACCGCTGGATCCTGTGTTTGCTATGGGAGAGAACAATCCCGTTGACGGTGGAAGCCACCTGGCTCACTCTACCTGAAGCGCCGATCAAGCCAGTCGGCGTGCTGAGATCTGTTGGCCCAGTGCCACTGCTGCTTCCCCACATAGGACGTTGTCTAACACGTCGTGATCCTGCACCGGATGTGGATCGACGGCACCACGTTCCGCTGGGGCCAGCAGGGAGCTGCCGCATAGGAGGAGCAAGCGTTCGGAACGCGGCGGCTTTCGTCCTGTTCCCCTGAGGTCCCGTCGCCGGGACGATGGACGCGGTGAAGCCGTAAGTAGTGACGTGAGCCACGGCCCATAGCATGACCGTCCTGTTGCGCCCGTGCGATCAGCTCCGCCAACTGGCTGTCGATGGTGTGATGTTCAGCCTGCTGGTCGGAGGAAACCCGGGCGTAGAGGGCGACCTGCAGGATCTGTGGGGCCGAAACGGCTTTCAGGTGTGGCGTTCTCATCGCATGCTCCCTCGGAAAGGGCGGCCTGTGTCCTTGATGGCAGCGAACAGGTGCGCACGGTCAGCAGGCGCTCGTAGGCACATCCCATGACGTCCCGACTGCCCCGTCTGACATCAAAGCCGATCTCAAGGCGCAAGGGGCGGCGCCGCTTGCAAAGCTTGGCCATGGCAGTCCTCGTCCTTCATCGGCCTGGTTTGTCCAGAGCCGTTGAAGGGTTTAACGCAGGACCTGTCGTGTGCCGCCGGAGAGCCTTGCGAGCGACTGTATGGACAAAGCTGATCGCAAACCTTGCACCATTGTCTAACACGTCACGGCGAGCTTGCGGGCCAGTGCCACCTTGGCGCGCCGCATGCCCCGGCGCTTGGCCACCTCCAGCGCCCAGCGCTTGAGCGCGGAGAAGCGCACCGCGCGGGTGAGCAGGATGTGGGCGCCCTCATACAGCGCCGCGTGCACCATCAGATCGCCCACCCGGCTCACTGCCCCGGTAATGTCGGTCTCGCCCGACTGGTACTTCTTCGGCCTCAGGCCAAAGTGCGCCCCCACGGCTCGCGAGCGGGCGAAGCGTTCAGGGTCGTCCACCGCAGACGTGAAGGCCACCGCAATCAGAGCGCCCACGCCTGGCACGCTCATCAGCCTCCGGCAGACCTCGTTCTCCCGGGCGATGCGCAGCATGGCCCGATGCAATCGGGCGAACTCCGTCTGCAGAGCCTCTCGGGCCTGCAACATGGCCTCAGCAATCTTCTCTAGCATCGCATGGCCGGCTGTGAGTATGCGCACTCGAGCCGTGAACTGTCCTTTGCGGATCTCGCCCACCTTCAGGCCGAAGCCGCGCAAGAGACCACGCAGGCTGAGCTCAACATCGCGCATCTTGGCCTGCAGCTGCTTGCGAGCCATAAGCAGGGCCCGAACTTCCTGCGCCGGCGGCGACTTGCAGTGGACGGGGCGGAACCAGCCCATGCGCAGCAACTGGGCGATGCCGCGGGCGTCGCGGCGGTCGGTCTTGACGATCATGGCCGAGAGTGCCGCCTTCACAGGCCGGGTCTCCAACAGCACGACTTCGAACCCGGCCTGCACAACGCCCGCATACAGTCACTGCGACAGGGGAGCAGCCTCCAGGCCAACGCGGGTGAGCGGCAGGTTCAGGCTGGCGAGGAAGATGGCAAGCGCCTCAGGCTCGCTAGCGACCTTTGCCTCGCGGACGATCTGCCCTGAGGCATTGAGGATACAGACGCTGCTGAGTTCCAACGACGCGTCAATTCCGGCATATTAGTCCATGGCTGTCCCTCATGATACTTGGGGTCGATCCGCTCGGACCCTGTTTCAACACCATCACTCTGAGGGAGAGCCACCCCGCTCCGCTACTGCATGAGCGGCAGCCCCATTACGGCATCTAGAGGCTGTTATGGACCCGTCTTGAGGTCATTGCGGTTCTGGCAAGATGACCTCTGCTCGCAAACCTTACCCGTCCGATGTGTCTGACGAGGAATAAGCGCTGGTATCGCCCTACCTGACGCTCCTGACCGAACACGCGGGCCAGCGATAGCACTCCTTGCGCGAGGTGTTCAACGGCCTGCGCCACAACATCAAAACGGGTGCACCCTGGCGCTGGATACCCAACGATCTGCCACCTTAGACCGCTGTCTACCAGCACGCGCAGTGCTGGCTGAGCACGGGCTGCTTCGAGGAGTTGGCACACAACCTGCGGGCCGTGTTGCGCCTGGCGGTTGGGCGCAGCGAGGAGCCCTCAGCTGCTGTGCTCGACAGCCACACCTTGCGCTCCAGCCCTGAGAGTGGCGCTCGCGCCGGCTATGATGGCGCCAAGCGTAAGAAGGTGCGGATTCCGACGAAGTCGGCCAGTTGTTCCGACGCGATGTCGGCCATGCATTCCGATTTCAAGCCGGCCATGATTCCGATCTGAAGTCGGCCACCTGAGGATGGTCCCTGGGTCCTTGTGTTGCAACGTGAGTGACACTCCCGCGAAGGTCAAGCCGCCCCGTCGAGCGCGCGGGTCTTGCGCAAGCTCTCGCCCGTCAAACTCAGGCGATAGGCGTTGTGGACAACCCGGTCGAGAATGGCGTCCGCCAGCGTCGGAATGCCGATCATCTCGTACCACTTCTCCACCGGCACCTGGCTGGTAATCAGCAGCGAGCCGGAATCATACCGGTCCTCCACGATCTCCATCAGATCCCGCTGCTGTTCAGGGGTGAGCGGCTCCGGGCCCCAATCGTCCAGAACCAGCAACTTCGCCCGCGCCAGCGTCCGCAACAGACGGGCATAGCGGCCCTCCGTGCGCGCCAGGGCGAGAGCCGCAAACAGCCGCGGCACACGATGGTAGAGCACCGACAGGTCCTCGCGGCACGCCTTGTGCCCAAGCGCGCAGGCGAGCCAGCTCTTGCCAACGCCGCACGGGCCGGTGATCAGCAGGTTGCGCCGCTCGCGGATCCAGTCGCACGACGACAGCTTGAGGAACAACGCCCGGTCGAGAGAGCGCGGGGCTCGGAAGTCGACATCTTCGATGCTGGCGGGATGGCGCAGCCGGGCGGCGCGGGCCCGGGTCTCGAAGCGCTTCTGCTGCCGCAGCGTCACCTCGTGATCCAGGATCAGGCCGAGCCATTCGGCATGGCCCAGCGCCGGTGCCTCAGGATTGTCGCTGAGCGCCTTGAAGCCCTTGGCCATGCCATGCAGGCCGAGATCGTGCAGCAACTCGATAGTGGGATGGGTCAACATGCTGGTCGTCTCCTTCAGTGGAAGTAGCCCGGTCCGCGGATGTTGCGGTGGGTGATGGCAGGACGCTCGGGGGACGCAGGCTCAGGGCTCGCGCGGGCATCGAGCAGCGAGACGATGCCCTTGTAGGAGAAGGCCCTGTTCGCCAGGGCTTTGGCCGATGCCGCCTCGACCTGCTCCTTGGTCAGACCACGCATGTGGCGCAGCACGCCGATGCAGGTGCGGTAAGCCTGCTCGGGATGGCGGCGGGAGGCCAGGATGGCGCCGATCAGCATCTCGGTGTTGGGGCCGAACGAAGCGGCCCAGGAGCGGAAGCGCTGCGGCGACCAGGAGGCATAATGCCGATGTGAGGCCGGCATGTGCTCGGGCTTGGTGCCATGCGCCTGTCCGCCATAGCGACGGCTGTGGGCGGCCACCCGCTCGCCCTTGTGGAAGGCCTCGAGGGTCCGCTGCGTCAGGCGCACATCGACTTGCTCGCCGATGAGGCCGAAGGGCACGGAGTAGAAGAAGCCGTCCACCTCGATGTGGTAGTCGAGCCCAACGCGGGCGAACTGCCATTGCGCGAACTCATATCTTGCGCCGGCAGGGCCGCGAGGGTTGGTCTCTCCACCGTCTCGAAGAGTTCGCGCCGGCTGATGCCGAGGCGACGCAGGGGCGCGGCGTTCATGCGCTCGACCACTCCCGCAATGGCGGCATTGGCCTCGGCGAGCGAGAAGAAGGTGTGGTTGCGCAGACGCCCGAGAATGTAGAACTGGGCAAAGCGCACGCCCACCTCCACCTTGCTCTTGTCCCGAGGCTTGCGGCTGCGGGTGGGCAGGATGCCGACGTCGTAGTGAGCCGCGAGCTTGCCGTAGCTGCGATTGAGCTCGGGATCGTAGAAGGACGCCTTGTGCACGCCGCTCTTGAGATTGTCCGGCACGACGAGCCTTGGCACGCCACCCAAGAAGCGGAACATCCGCACATGCGCCTCGATCCAGTCCGGCAGGGTCTGGGTCCAGGTTGCCTCGGCGTAGGTGAAGTTGGAGGCGCCGAGGACCGCGACGAAGATCTCGGCATAGCGCACCTCGCCGGTGGCAGGATCGACGATGGGCAGCTTCTTGCCCGAGTAGTCGACGAAGACCTTGTCGCCGGCGACGTGGTTCTGGCGCATGGTCGGCGACAGGCGGCGCTCGAACTCGCGCATCAGGTCGCAGAAGCGCGAGTAGCCGTAGCCCTCGGGGTAGGCTGCCCTGTACTCCTCGTGCAGGATGGTCATCGTGACGCCCGGGCGCTTCATCTCCCGGGCGAGAGCAGCCCAATCCGGCTCTGGTCGCCGGCGCAGACCGGTCTTGACGCCACTCCTGGCAAACAGGCGCTGCTCCAGCACCGCATCAGTAAGATCGGCGGGCACAGGCCAGGTCAGCCCGGCGGCTTTGGCCCGTTTGAGGGTGTCTTGCACGGTGGAGCGTGCGGCTCCGATGGTTCGTCCGATCGACCGGTCGCTTGCGCCGCTGGCGTGCAGGCGCAGGATGTGACGTATGGCTCTCATGGTCAGCCTTCTCTTTGCCGGCATAGCCGCTCCTTGTTCGTAACAAAGGAGCTTTCATGCCTGATCGGCGGACCCTGGGAACACTCCTCGACGCTGTCTCAGCCCCTGGCCGGACAATGATCGAAATGGTGGCCGGATTGATCTCGGAACGCTGGCCGGAGATTGATCGGAATCGCGGCCGGCTTCATCTCGGAATCCCTGGCCGAATGAAATCGGAATCTGCAAGAAGGGCTCCAAGCTACATATGGGAGTGGACACCTTCGATCACCTCCTGGCCGCTCACCTCACCCCCGCTACAGCTGATGATTGAGTCGAGGTGGGACAGCTGGCCCAAGCCGGGCAAGCCGCCACTGGCGAGAGTGTTGATCTGGCTTATGTCGATCAGGGCTATACGGGCGAGAAACCTGCAGCCGCAGCCCGCGAGCACGGGATCGAGCTGGAGGTGGTCAAACTGCCTGAGGCCAAGCGCGGCTTCGTGCTCCTGCCGCGCCGCTGGGTGGTGGAAGTAGTCTTTACGAAGATGACAAAAGCGGACGTGCTCACTCTCGCGGCTGGTGGGCAGCACGTACCGGATTTCGACCTCGTCGTTCGTGACGACGACCCGGTTAACCAGCAACAGCATGAGCTGCCGACGCTGCTCAAAGGTGGCATTCACCAGCCCGTGCTGCACCCGCTCGCGAAAGGCCTCCAGAGAGGCCGCCACGCCGGCAAGCTGCTGCTGGCGCTGGGCATCGTTGTGCAGAAGCTCCTCCTGACCGGCCAGCGCCTGCATCCGTTGTTCCAGGTCCCGACGCCGCCGTTCATACTCGCCAAGCGGCAGGACCGCCCGCAGATACGCATCGGTGAGGCGCTCGATCTGCTGAGACAGATGGGCCTGGGCCCGGCGCAGCGTCTCGCGACGGGCGAGCAATTCCTGCGGCAGCCAGGCACCGCCATGGGCCCGCGCCACGGCTTCAGCCAGTGGCTCGGGGGCGCTCAGCAGGTGGCACAGATCATCCCAGACCAAGGCGTCGAGCTGGTCGGCAGGGGTGTAGCGCGCCGGGCAGCCCGTGGTGTCAAGCGAATCGAAGAATTGACCCCTTGGGCGAACTAAGATTTGACCCCCTCTCATTGCTTTGCGTTTCCCTCTGGTTCGAGCGCCGTTCCAACCTTCTGCAGCAGGCCGGATCGGCGCTTTTCGCGCAGCCGATAGCTGTCGCCGCGGATGGTGATCACCGTCGAATGATGAAGCAGGCGATCCAAAATCGCCGTCGCTACAACGGCATCCCCAAACACCGATCCCCATTCGCCCACGGAGCGGTTGGAGGTGATCAGGATCGAGCCGCGTTCGTAGCGGCGCGACACCAGCTGGAAGAACAAGTGCGCCGCGTTGGCCTCAAACGGCAGATAGCCGAGCTCATCGATGATCAGCAGTTTCGGCCGTGCCAGGATCGTCAGCTGCCTGTCGAGCACGCCATCGTCATGGGCCTTGGCGAGCATCGCCACCAAGGTGGCCGCCGTGACGAACTGCACGCTGTAGCTCTGCCGGATCGCCTCGCGCCCGAGAGCTAC
>NZ_JACXAB010000050.1 GCF_014699075.1 Microvirga sp.
GGCCTTGGCGGGCTGGTGCCGGCGAGCCGGTGTCTCGCGTTCGCCGCACCAGCTTGATGGCGAAGCTCTCGCTGACGTCAAAGTGCTCGGCAGCCGCCCGGCAGGTGTGGCCCGCCTCGACAAAGTCAGCCACCCGCACCCGAAGATCGAGAGAATAGCAGTGACCCATGATCCACCTCCCGTCGGACCAAGTGAATCACAGATCGCGCCAGCTCAAAACCCCAGGAGTCTAATTTCCTGTCCGATGCTCTAGAGCGAGCAGCATCAGCACCAAACCGGCAATACCGAACATCAAGCGGGATAAAAGATGCATCGAACCTGTACTCCGGACAGCAGGCTAGGCTAGTTTCACTACCCATTGATGGGATCGTCTTCCGTTGCAGTTCAATGAGGAAGCTGGGCGGCCCAACTCAGCCCTTCGTCTAAGGAGCGGGTGGTTGGCATGCGCGGGATGATCCTCATGAAGCTACAATAAGGTGTCCTTCCCTATGGCCCGCGGTCTCGGGCGTTTCTGACCATACGGTACGGCCTCTGCCCCTCACGACCAAGCGTCTGCGTCTTTGCCGGGTCCTCATGATTGTGTACATTTCTCTATCAAGGCGAAACGCGGCAACGGCTCACAAGTCCGTATTTCGAACGACTGCCGCACCGCCACTCGGGTGGATCTCCGAAAGAGATGTTGGCTTATCTAAAGGCGGCAGGTAAAGCACCACCTTCGCTGATGAAGAAACCATTTTCCGCAAGCCCAGCGCGCACTGCAGCGTCACGCTCCTGCCAAGCAGCATCAATGCCCCAAGGTGGAAGCCCTCCCTCAAACTCAACAGTCTTGACAAGCTGCCACCTACCTCGGCATTCATCCTTCGAGAGATTGGCACCTGTCCGGTCCTGCGTGAGCCCGTAAAGATCCGCAGTCCGACACCGAAACAGATGGCCGGTGTTGCTCATCATTCTCTCCTGCTTAGTTGACCCAGTTGGCTCCGACGGACATCACACGCTCAATCCATAGCGTCGATCGGACAAGGGCAAGTACAGACAGGATGACGGCCGCGGAATCCGCTACAGCAGTCCTCGTCATGACGTCACCTGTCCCTGGGCACCAGACACTCGCCCGGGGCTCGTCCGAGATCACGAATAGCCGCGGAACACAATGGCGGCGAGCATGCCCCGTTCGCGATGATTGCCTACCGGACAGTATGCCGTGTACTCGCCAGCTGGCAGGCGCAGGGTGAAACTGGTGGTCTGGCCCGGCTGTAGGCGACCGGAAACGACCTCAACTTCCTTGCCGTCGATCTTGCCTTCGATCTCGAAGGAATGCACGACGGAACCGGTATTGCGGATCTCGAACACAGCCTCATTGCCGGGAACGGTTGCGCGCCCGTCCAACCCGAGGCCCCATTCGTGCAGATTGATATGGACTACTGAAGGACCTTGCTTAGCGGCAGTCTGGGTCTGCTGGGCGGCGGCTGGAGCGATTGAGACAAGTGCTATAAGGGCGATAAGCATTCGTGTCATCATCTGGTCCATGGCACGGTTCCTGTGGCTAGGAGAAACAACGGTTTCTGCAACTGCGGCCATATCGGCTCTGAGCAATTCGGATCGGATACTGTCGCGCAGTTGGGTGTGGATCCCAGGCAGCCATAGCCAAGTCCTTTCACGATCACATTGAAAACTCGCCATGGCATGAATTACCGTGCCACTCTGAGCGCTCATCCGAGGAGATGAAGGCACAGAGCGGGGACGCTAAACATTCCTGCGAGAACCACTGCCGGAACAAGCCAGTGCACCTCGTTGAGACTCCTGATCCGGGCAGCAGCTGCACTAGCTGACATCGTCCGACCATAGAGACAGGAGCACATGATGTGGTGAGCGCCATCTTCCGAGATCTCGAAGAAGGCCAGCGCATCGCCCAGCCTGTCGCTCTTGAGACCTGCTGCTCGAAGGACTGGATCCTCAAAGGCGGCTGTCAGAGGGGAGTTGTCCGCCCGCATGAGGGGACGTTCGGATTCGGGCGCGTACTCGATCTCACCCAACGTGTTCAGGCGGCGGTCAGGATCCCGCTCGAGCTGCTCCGCCCAGCGCTCCAAGCGCTCCCGCCGCGTCAATGGATGTGGCGGGAGCGGCTGGACGTCTGCCAGACTGCGGATCTGATCGATATCCTTGTGTTCCATCAAAGTCTCCCTTGCAGAAGATGATCAACAGTCGTTCCGCCGCGACCGGGTAGCGGCGGCGGTGTGTGGGGATTTAGCCGGCGGGACCACTCCCACCGCACTTGCTGTGGCGCATCACCAACCGGAGGCCAGCACCCGTCGTGACAAGCTCGTCGGCAGGCAGGTCCACGTGAATACGGCCGCAATGGTAGCAAACACTTCCGAGCCCTCGACAATCCCGACCAGCTGGGACATAGGGTGCGTGTGAGCCACGTTGAAACACCATCGACATCTCCTATGGTGCGCCTGTATTGTTCGTGCCTGAGGTGCTGCCCGTTGCAGCAATTCATCGGCTTCGATGTTCCCGACCCCGGGACGAGACCGGCTCCCCCGTCTTGCGAGAATGTGAGCCGTAGACCCGGACGGGTGCTTTCAACCGTGCCAGCCAGCCATATCGGCTCATGGCGAGGTTTCCGGCCAAGATCAAGGCTGCTGCAGATCCAAGCCCGATCCATATCAGTACCGGGAGATCAATCATCAGACCCTCCTGACATTCAATGTGCCTACAGACCGATGGAGCTCCAGCAAGCATTCGATCAGTAGCTATGAACTGGCAGGGTAATGCTCTGCACCTCCTGCAGTTCTGGCCAGCATCAGCCAGTTCGAATGATCCTGGTACGGAAGCAGACCGTTTCGCTCATCGCTAACGATTGGGCGGGAGCATGCTCAGCCCGGCTGACTCCTTCCATTAGGAGCTAGCACCGTCGGAGAGGATGTCTGCACGCGTAAGGGCGGCGGGATAGCTGGTGAACCTGTGCGGACCCTCGCGGGACTGACACATCTGCAGAGCAGGCTAGTGTATCGGATCAGCTTCGGCGGAATTGCCTGAGATTCGGTGCCCCGCATGCGGACCGTCGATACATGGGAGCCGTTAATGAGCCGCTCTGATGAGCATCGAGCGGACAATGGGGATAACCGGACAATCTCTCGAGCCGGCTTCCATCCGCGCCCGCTACTGCGCAGGGAGCTGCTTGGCCCGTGATGCAAGAACCGTTCTCCGCTAAACCAGCCTGAAGCTGCGTTATATGTACATCGCTGTACATAAGCGACGCTCCGGTCGAACCTGATGGTCGTCCACGGCAATTATAAACAACGTGGAGCAGCTATCACAGGAGGTAAACATGCGGACGTCAGCTGCAGTGCTTGTTGCCCCTCTCTTGGCGGCCGGGGGCGACTATTGTGCTCGCCCAACCAGGCTATCCCCAGATCCAAAACGACGGCGGTCAGGCTTTGAACCAGCCGAGCATCAATCGGATTTGGATTCCTGGTCCTCTTTCTCCTGCTGTGGACAACGAGCCGGACAACCCGAGCCAGTACAATCGGACTTGGCCGGCCGGCCCGCTATCCCCCACTGCGGCAGAGAACCAGGATCACCAAGCTCAGACCGTTAGGCAGAGCCGCTTTGACCAACGCAGGCTCTTGCGCCAGGAGTTGCGGCAGGCTGGCTTCCAGAACATTCGTATTCTGGACACCGCTCACCTGGTTCAAGCCCGCACCTCACATGGGAGAGTCTTTCTCATGGTAATCGACCCTCCCTTGGCTGCAGTGCTGGGGACCAGCGACCCGACGCGGCAGCAGAATCAGCCCTCCGCCTCAGACCAAAGCTACGGGTCCAATCAGGGCCAGCAGTTTGGCTCGAGCCGCACTTTCGGGAGCGGCTCCGATGAGGTTCAGGTCTCTGCTCCGCTCCTGGACCCAAGCTAGGTCCGGTCGGGGCTCCAGTCGCGCGGCTTCACTGACATCTCCAATCTAAATTGGGCTGGCTACACATATACTGGCACCGCCGACTGGCATGGTCAGCAGGTGAACCTCCGAGTCGATGGGCGCACCGGTTTCATCTTGGAACCACGTCCCTTCCCCGACCCGAATAGCGGAGGCTCAAATCGCCATAGCTCTGGCAATCAGCAGTGACTAAGCCGCCCGCGGGCCGCTTCCCGTTGCTAGTCCAAGCCCGGGCGCGGTATGGCTGACACAAAGGTTGGGGTGACCTGGTCAGAGCGATCCGCGAGCTGACGAGCGAGGTCCTCGGCGAGCACATCCTGATGGACGCCTCTGATCTGGCGTTTCACGGCCTGCTCGGGGTCCTTCTCGTAGTGTGGCGAGTCTTCGCCCTGCCCTACCTACATTAAACCTCGGGCACAGCTCTGAAAGAGAAAGCTGCTAACCGCAGATGCTCTTGACTAGCACCGAGCAAGGTTCGCCAGCTGCCTCCATAGAGGCACGCCAGCAGGTGACGCACGGCGATTAACGCGCTTACCAGTGAGACGAATCAGACCGCCGCATAGCTGAGTTCCGCTCCGAGCACAAACCACGACTATGGGCTGAGACGGCTGTCCGACCCGTGACGAATATCTTCAACATGGACACGGTCTGGCAATAGAAGGATGGCGGACCCCAGTGTCAGATCTTTGATTGTCGTCAATCGTGGTGGATGAACGTGCTCCGTCAGAAGCGCGTTCGACATGCCCAAACTGAGCGGATTCAGAGCTCTTAGAACGTAGAGCGGCCAATCATTATCTACGTCGGCCGATTACGCTGACGTATAGCTCTTCCGCGGCTTGCGACTGTATGCGCCTGGCCTGATTATGGGTTCGGGCGAAGCTGCCGGCTGCTTTGGCTTCTGCCTCTCAATGGTCAAGAACACCAAGCAAGGCTGCAGCTCAGGACCGTCAAGAACGGCACCACCAAAAAGACAAAGATCTGAATATCAGCCATTCCAGTAGATGAGGCACTGTGGTAGGTGAAATCTGACGTCCTGAGCGGAACTGGCATGCTGAGCCACGCCGGTTATGCACTGCAAGGCGCGATTTATCTTGGTATCATTGCTTTGCGTCCTATGATCCGATGATCTTCCGCCGTAAGGTTTCACAGCCATTGTCCAAGAGCGATGTCGGAACCGATCGCATGCATTCGGGCAGGAGGTCTTATGCTCTGACCTTCATTAGGTTGGGTTCTATCTCTACTGCCATTGATGCTTATCGGGAGTGGGGTAGGACGCCATCACGGCGATGCCACCTGCAACTCGCCGACGAGTGAGGAAACTCCCAATCTAGGTGGATTGACTGAATAGCGCGCCGCCAAAGAAAGCCTGTCCTTAGCGACAGGCCTCCTGTAGCGAGTTATCCTCAACACCGGCGCAACTGGGGATTTCCGTAAACATCCATCAGCCTGCGGTTTCTTTGATCATAGACGTAGCAATAACCCGGCTGAGCCTGAAGCGGCTGAGTGGTGATCGCTCCCGCTGCGGCTCCGATGCCTCCACCGACTAGGGCGCCTACGGGGTCGCCGACAATGGCACCGGTGGTTACGCCTGCTACGGTGCCAGTTGTTGTTGGTGAGCATGCCGCGGCAGCGATGCAGGCTAAGAGGCCGAAAGCGATCCTACACATTTGCTGCCCCTATCCGAGATTGGTGTCCAGACCTCCTAGCAAGACGATCGTCGTACGAGAGGCCTCTCGGTAAAGCAGCGGCCCCTTTGCAGGTTTCGCCGAGGATTCCGCAAGCATGTCTGCTACCGTACCTTGTTCATGACACGCTCACTGGTCAGATCCTCGATCAAATCTCACTAGCGGGAGCTTGCCACCTTGTGAAGTGAAGCCGCCGCGCCAAGCCAAACCCAATCTACACCCTCGTCACTTTCACGCTTGATATAGATATAGCCGGTCTCATGCCAAGGAAGGATATCACTCCTTTTATTGTCGAGGATGAAGTCGCCGCGGTCGGTTCTTACAAGCATAACAGCGTGTCCCGTGGCCGCCTCATCTAATACGACCGTCATGCGCAGGGCTCGAGCAGGGAGACCGGCTCTCACAAGCAGCTTTCGTTTCAAAAGTTGATAATCCTCGCAGTCGCCGTAGCCATCCCTTGGAAAATCCCAGTGGTCCTCCATGCCCCAACGGTCTACGTCAGCGCGAGGTTTTATAGTCGCGTTCACCCATTGATTGACAGAAGCCAGCAACAACCAAATCCTCGGCGTTAATTGTATGGTTTCCGACTCCATCGGGTTAACTTGACATTCAGTCGGATGTAACTCGCAGAGCTTTCTCCAAGCTGCAATAGGGCCCGCGCCTTGTTTTGTCGGCAGATGAGGAGATGTAAGCACCGAAGTCGTGCCTCTACTTGAACTCGTCGGCAGTACGCTAAAAAGCACCAACACAAGGATGAGGTAGACCAGACCGGCGATCAAGCCAGCGTTTGCCATTGAGGGTCTCTGAGCGAGGTATCGCCGCGCGGTCGCCCCGGGCCGAGGCTGAGGCTTCCAAGAGAATTGCGGTTTCAATCTGTTCGCTCGCGGAGTCGTCGGCTTAAATGCGATATGCATCTGCGGTGCTCCCTGCCGCTACGCTACTAACGATTGTATGTGAGCGGCGGTATCGCCATACGGCTCAAAGGCGAGTGCCACGCCCATTTGGCCCTATGCTGCCTCGCGACAATATTCAGGAACATGTCGCTTTACAGCCTGCGCCGTATGGCTCTGATCGATTTGCTGCAGGAGGGCTTCCAACACCGCTGCCAGACTCGGATCTTGCAAGATGATATGACCCTGTGAAGATGTCTTAGCCTCAGTTGACGTTAGAACGGCCGCCCGGTGCGGGTGGATATCGTGATACTCGTCGGCAAGGATCCAGCCGCAGATCAACCCCGGTAGTCTGGCCCGGCTGTAAAGCCAGCCAATGCGCCTCGGCCAGCCACGTAGCTCTACAAAGGCAATTTCGCCTGTCTCTGCCGCAATGACCTCGTATCCTAGATCTCGAAGCCATTCGGCGAGCGAGTTGCGAAAGATGATGTTGTCATCCACAACAAGAACGAAGTCCTGGTCGCCTCTGCTCATTCTCACCTCCCGGTGCTGAGCCAAGTCTAAAGTCCACATGGCGGCAAGGGCGTTCGGAAAGTAGCAGGTGAGCCGTGGAGATCGCCACGAACCTAGCAGCGAGTTTGACCGCTGGTTCGGAAGCGGCTCGTCTCATTGGCATACCGGACCCTCCAGTAGTCGTCGATCTATCGCGAGCCTCCGACGACGTTTACCAGCTAAGTCCGCTTAACCCAGAGGGTCGCATCTCTGCTCTCGCACGAACCGCCGTCGCACTAACAGTCCACGCTACGGAGTTCACCTCACTACATTCCAATTTCCGGTTGGAAACTTGAAGTCAGTGAAAACAGCTGCATTGTCAGGAAGATCCTGACCCAGGACCCGGTTTATCCTGACAGGCTTCCGCTGCACAGGAGTGACAGTGGTTCGTCAAGTCCTCCATTCGAAGCCAAGAATGGTCTTCGTCCAAGATTGAGATGGGCACAGCGGGTGTAGCAAGCATCAGCAACGGACGTCAGGCCCGAAGTCAAGATGTTGCGGCAGAACGTAATAGCTGAGGGCGCGACTGTACAGCTCTGGTCTGCGACAAGGCTGAGTGATCCAGATGAACATCGTGTGAGCTGCCGCGTCAGCGTCGGCGCGACATTGGTAACAGTATCGGACGCGGTGGAGCCACTAAGTTGGAAGTGCAGTTGATATTGGCTCGATCACGGACGCGCAAAAGCCGGATGCTCTGCGCCTCACTTTGGACCGAGGAGCCTCTCGTTTCGCCTAAACCTGGGCTTTCACTGTCTCGTCTTGGCTTCCGGAAATTGCAAACGTCGCCTGCTGTGTTTCTAAAAGTGCTTCTCGGATTGAGGTGATTGCATCGGCGCGATCTTTTCCGCTCAGGCGCTTCGATGCCGTCTCGATCGCCTCTCGCAAGGATCGGGCGGCAGCGTCCAACCGCGCCATATCCTTTGGCCACTCCTTTGCTTCACGTACCTGTACGTCCGCAATCCTTGCTTCAGGCAGGAGTCGGAGCATGGCTCGGTTTGTTTGGAGAAGCGCGTCATGTGCCGCGTCAATCGCGGCAGTGCGTTTCGGGCCGGGATCCTGCTGGGCCAGCTGTTGAATGGCGTCACGTAACTGCTGGGTGGCCTCTAGAAGGCTCTTTAGCGACTGTGAGTAGTCGACGTGTCCAACTTGGAGCCGGGATCTCTCCTCAAACTTTGCAGAGGTAGGGTGCGGCTGGGCATGTGAGGCAGCACCTGCAAGGAGGGCAGCGGCTACGAGGCTTGTCACAACCAGTCTGCGGCAAAAGATCTTCATTGTGCTCTCCGTAATATTGTCTGAACTGTTTGAGAACGCTTTCTACAGCGATGCTTCTGCATCTCGTCCGGCGCGGAACGACTCAGGTGTACCCGCGCTGTTAGTGTGTCGGCGCCGGGAGGTGAAATCACTGCCGGAGTCGGATCGACTATAGCTGCAACAACGACATCCTTGGTCGCTGCTGAAATTCGGTCGGGCGGACGGACACCCAGTGCCGTCTTCATGGCGCTTGAACAGACTACCTCGGGATGAAGCGCCCAGTATTGTTAAACAACTTGGCAGACAGGATTTTGTGATAGACCTGGGCGAGGTGATGGACGTATGGCTCGCGATTTTGCTTATGGCGCCTTTCGATGTCGTTGGTTAGTCCGGCTCGGACAGCCTCAGGAAGATCCATGAGGAGACTGCGTTCAGCGTCATACCAGCGATCGATCTCGCCAAGCGCTCCGAGGGTCTCCTGTAGCTCTCTATTGAGTTCATGCAGGTTGATCTCACTGTGAGCCGGCATACTGGTCCTCCTTGATGTTTCAAGCTTAGTCAAAGTTTACGTGCTTGGCGCGAGGAGAACCACAGGACTGAGCAGAGCGCCTTTGGGTGTTGGTACGGTCACGGTCCGAGTTTCGCGGACATGGTTTCGGATCCAGTGTGACAATGTCCTATTACCGGTGAGCCGCCCCGAGTGGACTCGCTTGAAAGATTTGGAGGCTGGCACCTGTTGCCGCGGGCGCGCCCTTGGGCAGACATACGAAGCGTGACGCAGCCAGTGGGATGTGACTGCTGTGCTTGCGACAAAAGATAAGGGAGATTGTATGTTGCCTCAGTGCTACTTTTCTACAGGCGCTGGATATGCCGGATTGGCTGGTAAGATATCGGTCATACCGGGTTCAGTTTTGGGCCGGCGGTCACCTACCACACTGTGGACCGGCAATGCTGCCTTGTAAGAAACTATGCGTTGGGTGCCCGCAGACAACGAGTAAGGCTGGCTCCCAGTACTAGCAGGTCCAGCCTTGGTGCCGGCTACTACTAGCCGACCCTTTCTTCTCACCGGTTTTAATCCGGCTGCTTCCACGTTATCGCTTGCCCTTTTCTGCCGTACCTGACTCAAGTGGGGCTAATCATCTCTGTTAGGTTTCGAATCGCTGTCACCAAGAGGCTCCCCGAAGTCAACTGCAGGTCCGGACGGATTGGCAGGGTCCCTTCCCTTCGTGATGATGCCCGGAGCATCGTGGGGATTATCGAGATCATCATACCGCTTGCTAATGTTCCAGCTGTCCTTCTTGTATAGTCCCTTATCCTCAAGGATTACGTCTGCCCAGCTCGAAGATGGAGTGAGGGGCACGAGAGAGCTCGCGAGCATGGACGCGACAAGCAATTGACGAAACATACCGACCTCCAAATGAACTAAGCTCCGCAATATCAGGAGCGCCATCAACAGGGCAAACTGATTGGGCGGTGCTCCGTTCTGGTAACTGTACGGATCCGCACCGAGTGTAAACATCCAACGAGTCGGGCTGCCGCAGCCTAACCACGAGGTCAGCCATAGCCGGACGGGCCAGCGAGCTGGTTTGACAAATCATGGATTTGAGACCCAAGGATAGCAGGGCAGAAAGACCGTCCGCCTGCGTACAAACTCCAGGTGCGCCGGAGAAACACGCGGCTTCGTCAGATCATTGCTCCTGAGCATGCGTATCGGAATTCGACTTCCGGACCAGTAGCTAAGGAGAAATGCGATGAAGCTGACAACCTTTGTAGCCCTCGCGGGCACCACGGCCCTAATTCCAGTGGCTGCCATAGCGCAGTCGAGCAACCCAGCCTCGCAGGCTGGCGCCAATACACAGACCCGGCCGCAGGCCGCCCAAAACCAGCAAAGGCCAGGAGCGCAACAGAACCTGGACTTTGTCGTATCTCAGATGCGAAATCAGACCCTCTACGGACAGTCTGGTCAGGAGATCGGACGTATCACCAGGATGGTGCAGGGCCAAGACAAGCAGACGTTTGCTGTAGTCGCTGGCAGCAACGGGCAGGTGCTCGTGCCCACAAGTCGGCTCGCTCATCGAAATAGCCGCCTCGTCGTATCAGGGACCGATGACCCCCGGCAGTTCCAAGCCTTCAAGCAGCAAGTAGCAACACAGTACCGCGACCTTGATCCGACCTTCCGAATTGCAGTTGTCGCCCTTGATGTAGACTCGGCAAACGCGGGCCGTTCTGCCGATGGAGCCGATATCGTCGTTCAGCAGGCAGCTCCAACGGTGCGCGTGGATCCAGCTGATCCTCGGGTGGTGGTGCGCCAAGCGCAGCCGCAGGTAACCGTCAACCAAGCCCAACCCGAGATCATCGTACGTCAGCCTCAGCCGACAGTGCGTGTCGATATTCCCCAGCCGGAGATCATCGTCCGCATGCCTCAGCCAGACGTCAACGTTGCAATGGCCCAACCGGACGTGAACGTGCTGATGGAACGGCCAGACGTATCTTTCGTGAGGCCGGAGCAGCCACAGGTGCAGGTTGAAAGAGCCCAGCCCCAGGTCCTGGTGCAGCGCAACGTCAATTCTCAGGCTGATGTGCAGGTGCAGCAGGCTGAAGGTCAACCGACTGTGCGTTACGAGCGAGTTCAACCTCGGGTGATCGTCAACCAAGCTCAGGGTCAGCCAAACGTGCGCGTCGAGCGCATGGGTGAGGGCTCGGAGGCTCAGGCTGCATCTACGCAGCAGCCATCGCAGCGGCAGCAAGCTGCCGGACGCAATCAAGTCCGTCCTGTGGCAGTCTCTCAGATCAAAGGCAAGGATGTTTATAACGCCCGCGGCGAGGATCTCGGGGAGGTCGAGCGTGTAATCCTGGGTGAGGGTG
Source organism: Microvirga sp. (assembly GCF_014699075.1). Lineage (GTDB taxonomy): Bacteria > Pseudomonadota > Alphaproteobacteria > Rhizobiales > Beijerinckiaceae > Microvirga. Next base: position 11,173 of record NZ_JACXAB010000050.1, read on the forward strand.
AGCAGGTATTTGGCGTTATCCGGTTCGGTGAGTTCCTGGGCCTTGGCGGCGAGGCACGCATCTTGCCCTTGTCTCGCATGACGCTCCGCGATGATCGGATCATCATCCCAGGGATGACCGAAGCGGAGTTCCGCGGCCTGGCTGTATATCGTGACGGAATAGCTGGTTACCGCGAGGCGGATCCCAATTATCGGGCCAACATGGGATCATACTACGCGGCTGCCGATCGTGCGCATGATCAAGCCGGTATCGTTGTGAATGAGCGGCCGAGCGCAAACTGGAGCTTCGCTGCCTTTGATCGAGATCAGAACCGAACTTTGGCACGCAACGAGTTCAACACCTTCGCCAACCGGGTCTATAGTGGATGGGATGAGAACCGGAACCAGCGCGTAGAGCGAAATGAGTTCTACGGCGGTTTGTACAGTGTATGGGACATGAACCGGGACGGGCGTCTCGCTGGGGCTGAATTCAACCAGGCCTGGAATACCTGGGGAGAGGGTATTGGCCAAGCCGATCTCGGGCGCTTCGACCGTGATCGTGACGGCTTCCTCGACCAAGAAGAGTTTGCTGCGGGTTGGGGTGATAAGGGCCTGTATGAGCGCTGGGATGCGGACAGAGGAGGCTGGCTCGCGGAGAACGAGTTGGGGAATGGCCTGTTCGGCCTCTGGGGCGGCGACGGTCAGATAGCTGAGAACGAATTTGGTCCTTGGCTTGGCTACAACTGGGGTGTCCGCCCAGTAGCGACCGCTGACTTGAACACACTGGAGCCGCGGCGCGACCCGGTCGACACAGGGGCGGTCGGTGCCACCGCCCGCACGTTCAGGATCACAGATATGGAGGATAGAGACGTCTACAGTATCCGTGGCCAAAAGATCGGCGAAGTGAAGCGCCTCGTCGAGCGAACTGCAGATAAACAGGGGTATGTTGTTCTAGAGCACGGCGGGTTCCTTGGTCTTGGTGAGAAGGAAGTTCCGATCCCCCTCAACCGAGTGTTCATGATGGGAGATCGCCTCGTCGCCGCTGGCTTGACCGAGGCGGAAGTTGATGCAATTCCGGATTGGGATTTCAATGGCCGGAATTTCCGGGAATTCGGCGACAACGAAACCGTCGAGATCGGCCTCCGTGGTTGAGACCGGTCAGAGAGTACCGCTTTGGGGGCCGATTAGGCCCCCATTGCTTGCAGGGTTCAGCCGACATTGTGCGCGTCTGAGTGTCAGGATTCAAAGTCGGGTATCGGTGCCCGCAAATTCCTCTACTCGGAGGAAGATGGTGCACTGCTCCAGTACCGGCTCGGATAACCGGTTTGCTACTGCGCGTCGGCTGATCGATGCAAACTACTCTCAACAAACTTCGGGTTCTGGCCACCCAAACGTGAGGCTGATCCCCAGGACTTTGAAGCCAGTCAGTCAAGTTTGGTTCATACCTTCTCACCAAAATTGTTTCCAAGGCGCATGGTCGCTTTATCAGTTGGTTCTTGATCGGCTACGCCAGCAGCATCCTGTGGGTACCAGTTCAAGGAGCTGGTATCCCGAGTGTGGTTGGGAGGGCAGAGGAACCGGAGAGCGCCGATGCTTCCGGTACGCTTATGTACCGGGTGATGATTGCCGTTTGAACAGCGTCTACTGACGCTGCGTTCCGCATGTATGCCCGCCGTCGACAATATCGGTTCGGGCGAGGCCACCTTGCGCTTGTAAGGCGCTTCGGCGCCGTGGAGGGAGCTGTTATGAGCAGCCGTGTTTGGATAATGCTTGCCGCTGCGATTGCCGCGATGATCCTTCTATTGCTTGTATCTCCGACAGCATTCCCTGCCGAAATCCGCCATTGAGGGAGATGTTGTCATGAATCGAGCCCGCGTGCAGGACACATAGGGACGTTGCTCTGATATAGCCCTTGTCACACCTACTGAGCTTGCTGTGGTTAGCCTCCTTCCGCCCAGGCTGTTGTCAGAAGGTTGTCAACCAGTACCTGTCATGAGTGTAGGCGCGCGAAACCCTTCGAGTCAGGTCGATGGATCCGGAAGGATGGCACTGCGGGCACTCAGTTGGACCTACGATAAGCAATTCGGCCTGATAGTGCCTCTTGGACAGGTTCGATGCGCGAACGGGCGGGTCCCATTCTCAGGGGGGCGGTTGATAGTCTATGGATCGCGTTCGGAACATAACGGTCATTTTACAAGGGCAGCTCTGGATCATCCCTCTGCTTATGAGAGCTTCTGCTCTAGGGCCGGCGTGGTGGCTTCTTACCTCAGGAGCCTCTCTCCCGGGTGGGTGGAACGGAGGGTAGCTCTGGTGGCTCTACAGCGGCGATGTGAGCAGTGCCCGCAACCTTCATTCCAGTCTTCTGTCTGGGCTCATGACGATGAACTCGCTGGTCGTTTCCGTCACGTTTGTGATATTGACCGTTGCAGCAAACCAGCTTGGTCGGCGTTTAAGCCCGACCTTCATGGTCGACCGCCAGATCCAACTGATGCTCGGCCTTTTCCTTGGCACGATTCTCCATGTGCTCGTTGTGCTGCGCACCCTGGATGAAGGCTTTGGCCCCAAGGGGATCCCGCACATTGCAGTGACTGTCGGCAGCTTTCCCGGACGCGAAGCCAACGTAACACGGATCATTGCTTGGCGGCGCCCTCACCTGGCGCAGTGGTGTGCTCTCCCAAGGTTTGCCGGATCCATAGTTTCTTCACCAACACAGTGATGGCGACTGCAAGCGGAACGGCAAGGACAACACCGTGCCAGCCGAAAGCGACCCCGAAAACAACGATGGCAAAGAGCACCAGCGCCGGAGGCATGGACACCGCCCGCTGCTGGATGAGCGGCGTGATGAGGTTCCCCTCGAGTTGCTGAATGGCCAAGACCGCGGCAACGGTCCAGAGCGCCGTTGCCAGATCCATCGTCGTGGCAAAGACCAATGCTGGAATGTCGCCCAGGATGGGGCCGAGGAATGGGACGAAGTTGGTCGCACCGGCGATCAGGCCGAACGCGAGTGGCGAGGGTAGCCCGATCCACCAGTAAGCCAGTGCTGACACCACACCGATTAGCGTCATGGTGACGAGTTGACCGCCAAACCACAGGCGCAGGGCATTGCCGGTCACGTTCATTGCGTCGAAGATGCGCTGGTGCTGGCCCGGAGGCAGCAGCTTGACGGTGCCGCGCCTATACAGTCTTGGATCCGACGCCAGATAGATGGCTGCGACCACGACGAGGGCCAGATCGGCGAGCGTGCCAAGCAGGGTGTACCCCAGGCCGACAGCGCGGGAGAGTATCCCGGGGCCGGAGCCCGCGGCAATAGCCTCCCGAAGCGTCTCACTGGCATTGCTGACGCCAAGCCGGCTCCCGACGGCATCGATAGCTTGTGGCAGGGTTTCGGACAACTGCGAGATCTGGCCCCCAAGGTGGGTTCCGAACAAGGCAAGAAAGGTGGCAAGGAAGAGCGCGGTGACAAGGGTGGCCGCAGTAAGGGACCAGCGCTGCGGTACAGGCGTGTACTCTGGGATCAGATTGGCTAACCCATCCAGCAGAACTGCAGCGAACACGAGCAGGAGAGCATCCGAGACAAGCCAAACGAAATAGGCAAGGCTGATCACCGCCAAGGTGATCAGAAGGCGCCGCACGTAGTCCTCATCGCGCCGAAGCTCATCGCCTCCCAAGCTCTGCTACGGGTCTGGAGCCGGAGCTGCCGCCTTGCAGGATGGGTCGGGCTTTGGCACTGCGTCGGCTCCTTGTGCCGGATTTGTCCGCTGACCGGACGTGAGTGGCACTGGCTGGGAATCCAGCCAGTGCCATGTGCCCAACTCACTGCTTCGAGGTCGATCCGCTCTTCCCCGTGCTCGCCTGACCGCCAGATCCGGTTGAACCAGTTGCCCCGGTCTTGGCACTCGGGTCGATCATCATGGTGATTGCGTCCCCGTTCTGGGTCTTCCCGCTGGCCAGGTAGGCGGCGTCGAGAATCTGAACCTTGGTAAAGCCCGCTTTCGTCAGGCTGTCGCGAACCTGCTGCTGACCTTGCAACGTCATCTTCTGGTCGGACGACGCGTTCGGGGGAGCACTGCCCTGCTGGCCTGAGGAAGCGCTTTGCTGACTGCTCCCGCTTGATGAGGATGCCCCGCCGGCGATGGGCGGATCCACCACGAAGGTGACCTGTTCTCCCCCCTTGGTAACCGCACTCACGAGGTAGGCGGCATTAAGTGTGCGGACATCTTGGATGCCCGCCTGCTTCAGGGCATCCTCAACTTCCTTGTAGCCTCGGGTCGACATCGGCTGGGATGGTTGGCTGCCACTTGGCTGGCCCTGCGCAAGGGCTGCCGACGATACTGACATTGCCAAAGCAACGGCAGGCACGATTAGTGTGCGCATACGCGCCTCCTCTCATGGGGTTGGTGGTTGCAGTAGGTTGGTGTCAGCCCATCTGCAGTATGAGCTGCCAAAGGGCGAATGCCGACGGGGAACACCCGTTCCGAAGCTATTCCGAGATTGGGTCGCCACCGTACCAAGTGCCTTTGGGAGTGGCGACCGCAGGGATTTCTGCTCGCACCTCTCTGACCGACGCTTGTCTGTATAGATGTGCAAGACCTGCCTGATGGACGAGGGTGCAGACGTCCTTGTTGACAGCGCGGTTGGCTCACCGACGATCCTCCGAAGCAGTTGCTCCGGCGCTCGACAGATCGTAGAGTAGCCGCTGTGGAAGCAGCGGCAGGCCCAACGTGAAAGCCACTCAACCTTGCGCTTGGATTTCGACGTTTGAACGCCTGTTCTCATTGTCGGCGGAGGAGCTTGATCACTTAAAGCGCCTCACCGAGCGCGCCGAGGAAATAGAGCCCCGGCGCAAGCTGATCGATCAGGGCAAGCCTTGTGAGCAGCTATTCATTCTCAAGACCGGGTGGCTTGCCGAATTCAGGCTCCTGCGCAACGGCGCCCGCCAGATCCTGAACTTCCGACTGCCCGGTGATATTCTCGGCATTGAGTGCCTTGCATACAGAACGGCCCTGCATTCCATGGCTACACTCACGCGCTGCACCGTCGCACCTCTGAACATTGAGGACTTTGAGGATATTCACCGCCGGTTCCCGCGCTTGGCCTCCGCCCTGTTCCTGATGACCTTGCGGGAGGGCGCTATCCTGCACGAGTGGGAGGTGAATCTCGGTCGGAGATCAGCCCTACCCCGGGTGGGTCATCTCCTGCTGGAATTAGACCGGCGCCTGCGCGCGCGCGGACTTGCCCACGATGAGAGTGTGCGGCTTCCGCTCACGCAGGAGGACATTGCCGAGTGTACGGGCCTGACCACCCCTTACGTCAACCGCATATTGCAAAAGATGCGAGGCCTGGAGCTGATCCGGTTCGAGCAGCAGACTCTCGAAATCTTGGATCGCGCCGAACTCGCTAGGACGACCGGTTTTGATACCGAATACATCGAGGGCTGGCGATTGGGTCGGACGGGCCTTTCGTCAGAAGCGCTGTTCTGAACCGACGTTTGCGTATACCCATTGCTCCGCATCCTGCAAGGATAGGAACATCACTGGAGCCGCCTCACCGTAGGGGGCGAAGCCCTCTTCGAGCAGCCACTGGCCGCGAAGCATAACATGTTCCTCGCCGTCCAGCCGGACATGAACTGCGACACGGCAGCCATCGGCCAGCACCAATCGACTCTCGTTGTCGTAGCATTCCGTACTCACCTGCACGGGCTGAAGCACCGTTATGCGACTGGCGTCCAGTAAGGCCACGGCTGATGGCTGAATGTCTGGCCTATTCAGCAGTGGCAACACGCGCTGGGGTAAGCGCTGGTGATCAGCTATTTGCTCTGCCTACACAGTAACACTGTCCCACTTCGTTAAACTACCACATAGGAAATCCCCGTGCCCGTTGCAGGGTTCGGCTGTAGGGTGCGGGAGCCTACCAACCTAAGCAGCCAGGGACAGGCCGTAGATGCCCCATGCGCCGATCGTGACTCCGCACAACAGGCTCCTGCGGTCCCTTGCGCCGCAGGACTTGGCGCAGCTCATCCCTGAGCTTGAGGTGGTTTCGCTCAAGCCACAACGCATCCTGCACCACGCCAGGGTTCCGATAGAGCATGTGTACTTCATGGAGAGTGGGCTCGTCTCCGTTTTGTCGAACACGGATGGAGTGAAGCACGGTGTCGGGGTATGGTTGATCGGCCGTGAGGGAATGGTGGGGATTTCTGCTGTCTTGGGGATGGAGGCGTCGCCGCATCGCCGCGTAGTCCAATCAGAGGGTAGCGCCCTGAGAATGAGAGTGACAGATCTGCGCAGTGCCATGGACAACCTACCATCCCTGCGCCCGGTGCTTCTGCGTTACGTGAACGGCGTCTTGGTGCAGGCGGGCCAGTCGGGTGTCTGCAATGCCTCCCATTCCCTGTCACAGCGCCTCGCACGGTGGCTGTTGATGGTCCACGACCATCTCGATTGTGTTGACCTGCCGGTGACCCACGCTACCATTGCGAAGATGCTCGGCGCCCGTCGGGCCAGCATCACCGAGGGCATTCACATTCTTGCAAAAAACAACGTGATCGCCCAGGGGCGTCGTCTCATTCGCATCGTTGACCGCGAGAGGCTCGAACACCTCAGTTGCAGTTGCTATCGCACAATGAGGATCGAGTTTGAACGGCACCTGCTCCCCCGGCAGGCGCAACCCTCCCTTCGTCCGACGTGCGATCGGCCGCCAACGCCATCAGCTCGCGCGCCGGTCTCCTTGAACTCTCATGGGACTTGAACGAAGACCGCTTGGAGCGCCGCAGGCTGCCTCCATGGTGACGAACAGGAAGCACATCGCAATTGTCAATCTGCGTCTAAGTGGTGAGCAGCGTCGTCCAAAGGCGGTGGCCAGGGAGTGGATCCCTGGTCACCGAGGTCAGCGTTGCACTCGCTATACGCCTATCGCCAGACCCGCAGCTCAGTCTGCTCGTTACGGCTCACCCATCGAAAGTTATCGACCGTGTGTGACGCCCCGGATCACGAGCTGGTCACCGCGCATCCAGAACCGCTCTAGCGGAAAGGCGACCCGATCGCGGCCGATGCCGAGGAAGCCGCCTGCGCCGACCACGACGAAGCGGCGGTCCTGTGGCGTGACGATCACCCGATCCACCTCGCCCAGTTCCTCGCCGCGTGGGTTGTAAACGTTCACGTCCTCAAGGCTGGAGACAGGTACTGGGCGCATCTGAGCGTTCGCATCCACCGCGCCGGTGGTATCCGCGTCTCCCGCATTCACACGCTCACGAATGGTCCGGCGCTGCTCATCGGAATAGATTGATCCAGCGGTGGTCTGCTGCTGCTGGGCATCGGGTCTTGATGGCGGCGCCACAGTTCCGCCGAGTGCTGCCGGATCACTGATCCGAGGTGTACTGGCAGACTGGTTGGAACTGTTCTGCTGGACCGAAGCCTGCTGCTGGGGAGATTGGACTGTTTCTGGTTGCTGCGGAGGCTGCTTCACCTGTCGTGATGCCACTTGTTGGCCATTGTCTTGCCGTTCGATACGCACGTTCGGCTGGCCCTGTGCTCGATTGACGATCACCTCGACCTGCTCATAGCGCACCGTCGGCTGCCCCTCAGCCTGATGGGCTTGCACCTCCGGCTCGGCGTTGGCTGAACGCTGCACCAGAACCCGCGGCTCGGCCCACCTGACCTGCACCTGCGGCTGATCGGGCTGCACGACTGATACGTCTGGCCGCTCCATGAGCACCCTCACGTCCGGTTGCGCCATTGCGACGTTCACATCGGGCTGTGGCATGCGCATGATGATCTCGGGCTGCGGGATATGTCGACCTGCACCGTCGCTTGCGGCTGGCGCACGTTGCCTGGGCTGAGGAGCAGTGCCCGAGGGCACTGCACAGGCCGGAAGCGAGCGCCGTGGACTGTGTCGAGACAACAGCGCCTCGAGTGGCCCGTTCCTAGCCAGGATCCCGTGCGGACTGGAATTCGATACGGTAGTGGATGACCCTGATGTCAGGGCCCCAGGATGTTCCAAAGGGTCTGCACGAATCCCGTGCGCTGAGATGTTTGCGTCCGTAGTGGGAGCGCGCGTCGGCGTGCTTCCGCTGCGGCATCTGGCAGCATATGTAAAAGCGTTCCGAACGTGTTGGACGTAGCAGCAGATGTGAGGAGCCCCGCGACGTTCCGAGGTCTATACGCTGCCTGACCGAATGCCCACCTGACCGCAAACTACCTTGAGCGCCAAGGGTTCGTCGTCATGTCGATAGCGGCAGCTTGAATGTGACTGGCTCCGGCGGCTAGTCAAGCGAGTCCTCTTGGCCGGCAGAGCACTTCCACTACCTTAAGTGTGGTAGGTTCAGGAGACTTTCCGATGATGAACGTGCTCACCCGCAAGCTGGAGGCCTTCGGGCCTCTGCCGGACGCGGACAGGCTTCTCCTGGACGAGGTGATCCGCCCAGCCCGGGCCGTCGGACCTCGGGTGGATCTGATCCGCGAAGGTGAAGCACCTAGCGACGTAAACCTGATCCTGGACGGCTTCGCCTGCCGCTACAAGATGATCCCGAATGGCACCCGTCAGATCATGGCCTACCTGGTGCCTGGCGACTTCTGCGACCTGCATGTTTTCATCCTCAAGACCATGGATCACACGATTGCCACCCTGTCCCCTTGCACAGTGGTGAAGATCCCACGCGCCCAGATCCTGGCGCTGATGGAGCGACCGGCCATCGCCCGGGCGTTCTGGTGGGCGGCACTGGTGGACGAGGCCACGCTGCGCGAATGGCTGGTCAACGTCGGCGCCCGAAAGGCCGAGCACCGGGTCGCCCACCTTCTATGCGAGCTGCTGCTGCGGCTGGAAACGGTCGGGCTAACCAACGGTGACACGTATGAGCTGGCCATCACCCAGGTCGAGTTAGCCGATACCGTGGGTTTGACGTCCGTGCATGTGAACCGCGTGCTCCAACGCCTGCGCCGTGACGGGCTGATCACGCTCAAGGGCAAGCACCTTGTCATCTTGGACGCCGCAAAGCTGAAGGCGCTCAGCGGCTTCAACCCCAACTACCTGCATCTCATTGAGCAGAACGGGATCTCGGAACAGAGCCTTTAAGCAGAGCCAGGGTCGCGTGAGGGATCGGTCAAAGCGGGGTGCTCCTCGGCCGAGAAGCGGAGCGTGAGCAGAATCTGGGCGTGCTCGTCGGCCACCTCCAGCTTCCATTCGGTGCCGTTCCAGAACTCCCCGCCCATATCACGCAGAAGCTCCCCGCTGGTGCGAATGGCCTGGCTTTGAGCCGTGTAGATATCGGGCAGCTCCGTGCCCTCGTCATCGCGGGCCGAGTAGCCATCTGTGACATGGAAGAAGTAGCGGGGCATGGGGTGCTCCTCTGCCTTAAGGGCGGGAGCACATCGCATCTCTCAGTCGGCAACAACCCGAACGCGGGCTACCGATAGCCCATATATGGAACTCTCAGAGCTCCGTTGCGAGCAGGGCTGTCCTTGAGTGCCCCTGATAGAATGATCTTCGAGAAGTTTTTTAGCGGCCAAGCTCGATCAAGGTTAAGGACCGCCTGCCGAAACCGGCCCATCTACGCTGATGTACCAAGTGTCTGGGCCGAAATCCTTTGGCTTATCCCATTTCGGAGGCGCTCCCCTGCCGATGGAGGCATCCATGCGGCCGTCCCTTCTTTGGCTCGTTCTCGCCGGATCGATCCTTGCTTGTATCGCCCTGTGGACGGCGGTGATCGCGAACGTTCTCGACACGTCACTGGCCTGCTCAAGGATCAGTTTTGGCATGGCGTGCTAGGATTTCCGATCCGCCTCGATCGAACTCTTCCTGGGTCGCGGCACTAATGCGATATCTTCTAGCGAGATCGAGGAATATGAAGGGTTTCAGCCGCCGGCTGGTCTACCAGCCGGCTTTGGCTTAATTCCACCCAGCCCTGAGGCCCTCAGCCCTCCTGTCTGAGTGCAGACGAGGAAAAAGGGCCGACCATGAACACCAATCAAGACGGCCCACAGCCGGTGGTTGTCCTCCTTGTTGAGGATGAGGCGCTCGTTCGCATGATGGCTGCTGATGTTCTCAGGGAAGAAGGTGGCTTCAAAGTCGTTGAGGTGGTCAATGCCGATGAAGCTCTGACCGTGCTTGAGGCGACAGCCGACGTTCGCGCCCTTGTGACCGATGTGGAAATGCCCGGCTCCCTGGATGGCTTCACCCTTGCCCGCGTGGTGAAGCAGGCATGGCCTCATATCGGGATCGTGGTGACGTCAGGCCGAATGGCACCTGGACCGAAGGTGCTGCCATCAGGCGCGCTGTTCATTTCCAAGCCTTACAGGCCGGCAGATCTGGTTGCCGCCGTTCGGACGGTGTTGCCTTCAAACCAGGCCGAGATCCCTGTTGAAGCACCGGTCCCAGTGCTTCCCTCCGCGATCAAAATCAGTCAGCTCCACACCGGCATTGGTGCTGCGGGCGGCTTGGCACAGCCCTTCCTGAGCCCGAGGAATAAATCCACCGAAGCCGTCTGAGAACGGGGCGATCAGGCCAACAACGAAGATGAACAGCCCGCCGAGGCCTAGGCCACCCAGCGGCGGTGATAAGGAGCCCTGGTGCGGGCGCCGCCGGCCGTTCCGCTCTCATCCGGATCCCGGTTGAAAGCCATGGACGTTTTCCTCTTCAGTAACGGGCACCATCCTTCACTCGTCCCCTCGGCGAAGCCTGCCCAGTCCGGTGCCGGCCTCTGCCCGCACCATGACGGGATTTCGGGCACGGCGTCGTACGCTCCCGGTGGCGATGGTTGCGGCGAGCAGGGGGCCGCGAGAGCCAACCAGACCAGCACTGCAAAATCGAACATGGATTCCTCCGGGATATGCCGCACCGGGGTTGTCCCGCCCGGTAGGTTGGTGATTGTCGCTGTGGGCCAATGCCCCAGGCCGGGGCCGGTTTCGGCTGAGGGGTGCGGCCTCAGTCATTTCGGGTACGGCAGCAAACGTTTTCTCGCGCAAGGGACCGGTTCGAAAAGCTCAATGTGGGGGAACCCCCGGTGTCCAGGACTGCCAGCTCTGGCAACGCGGTGTAGCAAACCAAAGAGCCGGGGAAGACGCCGACGGGCATTCGGCACGGCCCGGAATGCGCGTGACCTCGCCTTGTGGTGGCCGATGCGCAAAGTCGGTGCGGGTGCGTACCTCCCTCCGAACGATGGGTCGCCATGCCGGCTGGCTCCGACAGGGCAGGCTTTCCGCCAGTGAGGAACTCATGATGGAAGCGAACATGGTTCAGAGACTGCTCACCTTAGCCACCGCGGCCGCTCTGGCCCTTCCCGCGGCCGTCACCCCGCTGCAGGCGGATGTGATTGCCAAGGACGAGGGGCTGTACGAGGACGAGCGCTGGAACATCAGCAAGCGTTACGATGATCTCGACAACCCTCATGACGCGCCCGGGATCATCACGAGCGGAGAGGATCCCGCGAACCCGTCCGGGCCGGCCCTCGACATGGGAGTGCCGTCCGGACCGCCCGGGGACGTGGGCGAAACGGGCGATCCGCTGGGCGATTAGCCCTGGTGACCGGCTGCGGGACCCAACGGAGGGATACGCAGCGCGCCATGGCAGCGGTGGGCTCGGACCTGCAGCCGGTGCCGGGGCCCATGGAGCCGGCCATCGGATCACGCGTTTCCGATCAGGCACAGTACCAGCAGCCTGAGGCAGCGAGCGTGCACCTGACGGTCTTGCCCATCTGGCCAAGGTATGATGATCCATGCCCGGCTTCTTTCTGCACGTTCGAGACGGCGGCCATCTCGTCCGGGATGTCGAAGGGGAGCTTCTGCCCGGGCTGGATGCCGCTCGCACGGAGGCCCTGGAACTGACCCACACTCTCGACGCGGTCGTCCTTATTTCAGACAGGCGCGGCCGCGAGTTGGTGCAGGTCCTCCCCCACGGCTCCGCGCCCTGACGGCCCTGGCGGACCCGGCTGGTCGGGATACCGTGCCGGCGCCGCCCGACTGACCAACCGATGGATCGACCGCCGGCGATGGGATAGGCCCCGCCTGCCCGAGGATCCTTCAGAAGAATCCGGCTTTCAGGACGGCTGCCCGGTTGCGCTCGCGCCGCGCTGCGTCGCGTAGATGATTGGCGGTGCACCGCAGGTGGGCCGCCGCCTCCACCTGCCCACGGCTGGCCAGTCGCTCAGCCCTGCGGGTGAGCGCGGCCACGGCCCGCTCGCGGCCTTCCGCCCAGCGCTCAAGAGCCTGGGCCTGCTGAAGGGGTGCTGGTTGGCGGCAGGTTCCTGTCATCGGCACACTGGGCATCCGGCTGACCGGAGGGCAACCTTGGCATCGGGTTGCGTCGAAATGGAGACGGCTCCTGCCCGGCTCGACCGGCCCATCCTGCACTTGGCACGGCCGCATATTTGGCACGCCCACACACCCAGAACAGTGATCCTCCCTTGGGGGCCCTCCACCGCTCTGCCATTCAGAAGCAGGTGCGCGCACCGCGCCTCGGGGGCAGCTCCCGGCGCGGCGCGTGAGGTCCGCCTCCGCCCGGAAAAGCCGGTCTGGTGATCACCCCGGGGCACATCCGGCACCTGCATCCTGCCGACATTCCGGCCAAAGGCTGCCTTCTGTCCCGTCCATTTCGCGAGGATTTGCTGCCGCAGGATGTTGGCCAGGCGGCACGGGCTGGCATGCACTGAGAAGTCCGGTCCGGGATCCGGGCCGCCAAGCTCCGGCGCGTCGATTATACGTCCTGCCAGGGCGCCGGCCAGGGGTGTTGCGGCCCGCTCCGGATGGGCGCGCAGCCGCCCTGAGGCGTCCTGCGGCTGAGCGCTCGGAAGGTCATTGCGTGGTGCCCCGACGAACGGGTGCGCCGGCGTGGCGCGGGTTTGTGCTGTTGTCATGCGAATGTCCCATGTGCCAGCAGGTATCCGCGCGGGTTGGCAGGAAGGCCCTCACACTACGACACGGACCTGAGCGAGCAATGGGGGCACAAGGCCCCCATTGTCTTTGTCAGGCTGTCTGGCGGTTACCCGCGCAGACCGATCTCGACAGTCTCATTGTCGCCGACCTCGGTGTACTCCCGCTCGTTGAAGTCCCAGTCGCGCATGGCATTGACCTCAGCCTCCGTCATGCCAGCAGCCACAAGCCTGTTGCCCATCATGAACACACGGTTCATGGGCAGCGGCACTTCCTTCTCGCCCAGGCCCAAGAATCCCCCATGTTCGAGGATCACGAAGCCCTGGTTGTCGCCGATGCGGCGCACCACGCGCTTGACCTCGCCGATCTGCTGGCCGCGCAGGCTGTACACGTCCATGTCTTCCAGGACCGAGACCCGGAACGGGCGGACATTGGCGGTCGCATCCACTGCTCCCGTGGTCACCTCCGCACCCGAGTCGATGGGGTCGTAGCGCGGCTCAAATGTGTTCACATCAGCTCCCGCCATCTGGGTGCCGCCGATGCCCCAGTTGCGGCCGACCCACGGCTGGAATTCATTCGTGGCGATCTGATCGCGCTCGCCCCAGAGGCCGAACAAACCGTTGCCGAACTCGTTCTCGGCCAGCCAGCCAGTCCTGTCGGCATCCCAGCGCTCGTACAGACCGTTATCGCCCCAGCCGCCGGCGAATTCGTTGCGGTCGAGGAAGCCGTCATCGTTGCGGTCGAACTCACCGTACTCGATGTCATTCAGGCCCGTGCCCCAGGTGTCCCAGGCTTGGTTGTACTCATCCTCGGTCAAGCGGGCATCGAGGTTGATGTCCCACACGTTGTACAGGCCGCCGTAGAACTCGTTGCGCTCCAGGCGCTGGTTGCGGTTGGCATCCCAGCCCGTGTAAACGCGGTCCACGAACGGATTGAACTCGTCGCGCACGAGCGTGTTGTTGCGGTCGCGGTCGAACGTCGCCACGCTCAGGCCGGTGCCGGTTCGATCCTGCTGTTGGACACGCACGTTGGCCTGGCCTTGCCGTTCGATCCGGACATTCGGCTGGCCTTCGGCCTGGTTGACGATGACGCGCGGCTGAGCGCGCTCATAGCGTACCGTCGGCTGTCCCTCTGCCTGCTGCACCTGCACGTTGGGCTCCAAATCGGCCGAGCGCTGCAGCATAACCTGCGGCTGAACCTGGCCCACCTGCACCTGCGGCTGGCCCGGCTGCACGACCGATACGTCCGGGCGCTCCATCAGCACGCGCACGTCAGGCTGCGCCACTGCCACGTTCACATCCGGCTGGGGCATACGCACGATGATCTCCGGTTGCGGGATGTCGACCCGTATCGTCGGCTGGGGCTGGCGCACGATGATCTCCGGCTGGGCCTGATTCACCGTCACCTGCGGCTGCTGCTGGTGCACGATCACACGCGGGTCGGCGGGATCCACCCGCACGGTCGGCGCGGCCTGGCGCACCACCACGTTGGTGCCGTCGCCCGCAGGCCGGCGGACCACCACCACCGGGTCAACCTCATAGCCGACGATGGTTACCCGATACTCGGGATCGATCTCGCGGTACTGGGCTGCGACTTGCTGGTTGTAAGCCTCAAGCTGGCGTTGGTCGACATTGCCGGAGAGGACGAACCGGTCGTTGCGATAGGCAAGACGATTGACCGGCACGAGCACCTGGCCGTTGGCGGAGGCCACCACCGCATAGGCTTGATTGTCGCGGCCCTGCACGAGGGTGTTGACGCGCCCGATCTGCTGACCGCTCTGCGTGTAGAGGGTCTGTTCGCGCAGCTGCGAGGCCCTCAGACCCTGCCCCTGCTGGTTCTGCGGCTGAGCAGCCTGGCGCTGTTGCATGGCCGGCTGCTGACCCTGTGGCTGGGCCGACGCTGGGAGCGGCACCAAAGCCGTCGTGCCCAGGAATATCGTAAGCGCTGCGAGTCTCATCGCGTATCTCCTTGGTTCAGAGTCAATACCGTCAATGTCCCGGCTAAGAGCGCGTGAAGGCGCAAAATCATCGAAGCGCCGGACCGCAAGATCCACGTCTCGGTCAGAACCAGTCAGATGGAGAAGTCGAACCTGAACACCGGGTTTCCCGCAGGAGCGTCCGCTTTGTACGGTGCTGGACTGACCCTCGCCACCCGGCGAGACGCGAGACAACAGGTCGCCCGAGTTCGGGTTTTGCAGCGTACCGGCAAGGGCCTGCCGCCCGAACCTGCGCGCCACTCCACCGCTTGCGGCCTGGGACAGCGGCGGCACCCCGGCCGGGGCGGGTTCTTCGGCGGCAACGAAGGCTTCTTCGACACGTTTGATGCGGATGACAGCGGCTTCCTCGGCCTGAACGCAAGCTTGCGGCGGACCCGGATTCCTATGCCGCCGGGTGACAGGGTTCGACCGCTATGTCCTTTGAGAGGGGACGA
>NZ_JACXAB010000051.1 GCF_014699075.1 Microvirga sp.
TTCACTTGCACACCCCGGTCAGAGAACATGAATGCAAGATCACGGTAGCTGATCGGGAACTGCAGGTACCAGCGGACCGCCCACAGGATGATCTCCGCTGTGAACTGCCGACCCTTGAACGGGTTCTTCTTGACTGCCCTCATCATAGCCCCGTCCCGACGCTCTCACCGCCATAGCCCGCGCCGGGAAGCCTTCAAAGCTGCAACAGAACCACACTTCCCGGCTGCCCCAGGCAAGGTGATTCAGACATTTGCTTCAGGTCACCCTCCACAACTTCCGACTCTGGCATGGGTTTCAGCTAGGCTTTCTACCTTTGTTAGCTTTTCTGGAACAGGGGATTTCACCCAGCGTTGGTTCGGCGAAGCGGAGCCGGATGCGTTGCTCGATCCGGTCTCCTGACGGAGAGCGGTCATGGCCGATGCACCTTCAGCCCAGTCCGGGTGAAGCGACAAGTCAGACCAAGCCTTGCCCACCCGATTGTGATCTGCCCGAGAACTCTCAGGAGAACCTCGATGCACGACTCGACCATGCCATCGAGGAGACCTTCCTGACCAGCGATCCAATCTCCGTAACCATCACCAAGGGGCCTGAGCCTGATCGTTCTGACAAAGAAGCCCATGCCTCGTCAGCGGATGACGAGCAGGGCAGACCGGAACAGGACGCAAATGAGCATCTTCTCGATCAGGTGCGGGAGGTGCTCAACGATGTGGCCGGAAGTGCCTCTGAAGCAGCCGGGAATATATACAGCCGAGGCGAGCACTACGTGCGGCAAGCAGGCGAACGCTACCCAGAGGCTGAGCGATATGTTCGTGAGGGGCAAAGCCTTGTGACCCGTTATACGACGGCAAACCCGCTCCTCTCGCTCTTCATGGCAGGAGCCATCGGCTATGCCTTGGCCTGAATGATCTACGGGCAACGGCGGGGACACAACGAGCACATCCCGGATTATGGCAGAACTAGCCGGGGCTATGCTCCCCATTGGGATGAGCCACGCAGACGATAACCAGGAGATGGTTTCACCCGCTTAGAGCCATTGCTGACCCTGGCACCCTTGTGCTGCGAACTGCGTAGGCTCCGGAGCATCGCCGCCGTGGTGATCTGCTGATGCAGATCAGCAAGAAGCTGGACGAGAGGCTCCCGCGCCTCGGCATGGCGAGCGTCAAGCTGCTCGATAAAGCGCACTCTGATCGCGTCAGGGCCAGACCAGCCCTTGAGGCATTCAAGTTCGCTCTCGTAGCGGGCTTCAACTTCGGACAGCGCGGCCAGCACCTGTTGTATCTCTGGGGGCAGAACGCCACGATCAGCGTGGGACTGAGCCGCTGGTTCGTGGACCGGGGCACGTGACATGATAAGCCTCCCTCGGTTCCGTATTCTCGTTTCTTGTTCTTGAGGCTATCTTACACCAAGCGTGGCATTAGGAACACTGGTCGGTCTCGCAGCGCATCAGAGCCAGGAAGCGGGCGGGCCCTCCTTGCCAGCAGCAACTCAGGTAGTGCCCACGCATTGATAGGAATGATCTTGCGAGTGGGCCACACGCGATGGGAGCCGCCATACCTTGCTTTTACTTTCATCTCAGGGCGGCGCAGGATCTCAATCCTGACGAGGTCGGGCTTGAGCCTCCCGATGCGGAAACTGCCTATTTGAAGGCATTCCAGACGGCTCAAGACATGAGATGAGAGGCTGTCAGGCGTTACCCGTTTGGGGTGACGCCAAGGAGGGAAGCCATGGCTTATGTCATGCTCCAGTATAACCGTCCAACCGACACGCGGCATTGGAACGATTACAACCGACACGTCCGGGACTGGATCGCTCGGCTTCTGCAACTCCCTGGCGCGGCATCCTTCATAGCCTACCGCGCGGCTCATCAGGAAAGCCCCGACATGTTCGCCATGCTGGAGTTCCGCACGACGCAGGAGGCTCAGCAAGCAGCCGACTCTGAGGTATGAAGCTTGTTTTGGACGAGTTGCGGGCCGCTGGCGCAGTGGCCAGGGTGGTGCTGGTTGAGCGCTCGCCGTTCACGCCTGAGCCCATGCTGGCGTGACATTAATACCGGAATGTTGACCCGGCCACCCCGCTTTTTGGTTGAGAGTGAGGCTCTGCCACTGCCATACGCCTAATTCTGGTGCGGATCGGCCCCGCTTGCCGGAACCGTGCTTGTTCCCTCCAGATGACCGATGGCCTGAAGCCGCTTCCCAATCGTAAAGCGATCCAGACTGGAAAGCGGCAAGTGCAGGAACGTGCCGATCCGGCTCTTCAGAAACTGAAAGGCCCTCACAAACGCTTTCACTCTCTCCACGTCCGCGTCCTCGACGGCTACCGGGTCGTCGAGGCTCCAATGCGCTATCGACGGATGCCCCGGCCAAACAGGGCAGGCTTCACCCGCCGTGCTGTCACAGACGGTGATCACAAAGTCCATGACAGGTGCTCCTGGAGCCGCGAACTCGTCCCAGCTTTTCGAGCGGTACCCGTCTGTCGGATAGCCATGGGCTTCCAGCACCCTCAGCGCCAGCGGGTTAACGGCATCCTTCGGCTGACTGCCCGCCGAGTAGGCCATGAAGCAGCCCGCGCCGTCCTTGCGCAGGATGCCTTCGGCCAAGATCGAACGGGCCGAGTTGCCAGTGCAGAGAAACAGGACATTGTAGGTTCGTTCGGTCATGGGTGACCTCTCTGTAACAGCCGTCCCAACCCAGCCCTCTTGTTGCGAAGCGCAAATCTGCGTCGGCAGCCTCAGCTATCTACTCTACAAAGCGGGCGGGTGGTCCTGCTTGGTGCCGAAGGAGCGTGAGGGGGTACCAGGGAACAGCGACACATGCGTGTGCTGGGCCACCCACTCTTCCCCCACAGCCTGCCGCCCGAGCACCACCGTCGCTCGTCCTGGCCGATCAAAAGCTTTGCCGTCTTCGGTGTACCCGGTAGAGTCGAACACCGCCATGCCAACTGCCGTGAGGCGGTCGCCCGACATAATGGTGCGCAGATCGTCCAGATGCCAGCGGAACCGGTCAATATGGCCCCAGACGTGACGCCACTGCTCCTGCTCGGTAGCCTCACGTCCAACAGTGAAAGCCGTGAAGGTGCCAAAGGTGATCATATCGTCAGCAAAGAGCGGGCGAGAGCCTGCGAAGTCCACTGTCTGAACGCAGACCTGGAGTGTTCGAAACCAGCGCCGGATCAGGGCCACATCGTCGTCGTGCTCAGCCATGGCAGCCTCCTCGGGCTGAGGCTTGTAGACCCGATGGTGCGCTTACCCCAGTAAGGGGTCAAGCCGTCAGCAGTCTCCAGTTCCATGGTTGAATGGGCTGGCTGAGCGGCAACCAGAGGTGTATGGTGAAGCTGTCACGAAGGTGGAGCGAGGCGATGACCCAAGCCGCTCGCCAACACAGCTATCCCATTCGCAAAGAGATCGGTCGCAGCCGCTCTGCCCGACGTAAGCGGGCGCGGCTCCGTCACATCCATCCCCTCTCACACACGCAGCACCTCGCCCTTGTTGAGGAAGTCCGCGTAAGCCGTTGCTCGCAACAGGTGCTGGACTAGCTTCCCGCCGTTCTGCCGCATCTGCGGAACTTTGCACTGTCTCTGACCCACGATCCTGTCAGGAGCGATGACCTTGTGCAGAGCACCGTGCTGCGCGCGTGGGCGAACCTGGATCGGTTCCAGCACGGCAGCAACTTGGAGGCTTTTCACAATCCTGCGCAACAGCTTCTACTCGGAGTATCGCCAGCGCCGATGGGAGGTCGAGGACCCGGAGGGTGGTTTTGCGAGAACCCTGATGGTGCAACCCGAGCAGGAGTCCAGGCTGATGCTGCAAGACCTTCAACAGGCGCTCGTGCGCCTGCCTCCGGACCAGCGCGAAGCGCTTCGCCTGGTGGCCGAGCAAGGCAAGACCTACGAGGAGGTGGCGATGCTCCAAGGTGTTGCTGTGGGCACGATCAAGAGCCGGATGCACCGAGCCCGCACCCAGCTTGCCGCGATGTTGCAGATGGAGAACCGGCACGATCTTGGCCTGGATTGCCTGATGCAAGCGGCGCTGCAACGACCGAATACAGCGGTCTGCTGTGCAAGACCATCCCTGGTGCCGCGCGCAGTGGAGGATCACATGCCGTCTTCAAAACCTGAGAGCCCGAAGGGGCAGGCGAAAGCAGCCGAGGGTGCGCCCCAGGAGCAGACATCTGCCTTCCTCAAGCCATTGCAGCCGTCGCCGGAACTGTCGGCCATTGTCGGCACGGCCCCCTTGCCACGTCCGGAGGTGGTGAGCAAGGTCTGGGCGTACATCAAGACCCACAAACTCCAGAACCCACAGAACAAGCGCGAGATTATGGCGGACGAGAAGCTTCAGGCGGTGTTCGGAGGCAAGAACAAGGTGAGCATGTTCGAGATGAACAAGCACCTTGCCCAGCATCTCAAATGAGATGCTGTACACAGCAAGCCATGCGCGGCTCTGCGGCGCAAGAACCGGATGGTGGCTTATAGCTGCGCCGCTTGTCTCAATTCAGCAGCCCGATTCCGGTCGCGGAGCGCCGCTTTGCAGAGGTAGTGGGCCGCAGAGCGCAGGCGGGTTGCCTCATCCGTTCGACGCTGATCTTCCAGTTCTCTGATCTTAAGCTCAAGTCTCGCCACAGCACGCTCTCGGCAGTCAGCCCAGTGCTCAAGCGCTCGCGCATGTCGGAGGAGTTCTGGCGGATGAGAGAGTTCGATCATCTGCGTACTAAGCATGCTGCCTCTGGACGAGGAGCAATGTCGCAGAAAACTGCGTCTGAACAGTGGTTTCTGAGACTTTTGTCTCGTGAATAGAAATTCAGCGGGAGATCCGGTGTTCAGGGAGCAGTTTACATAGGTTAAGAAAAGTGGGAACGTGGCCGCTTACTGAGTGCTGGTCTTCCCATAGAGCCACTGTGCGGCTCCAAGCCCCAATCGAGGGCTCCGATCATCCTCAGTTGTCATGATAGGTTCAGTCCAAGCGCGAGTACCGGTGCGGTTTTCGAAGCGAGGTGTCCCATGACGCACAAGTTCCAGGTCGGCCAGACGGTTCTCCCAGCCCATCCCAGAGGGGCCACTCCCAATACCTACGTCATTGTCCAGGTGCTGCCCGAGACCTCGCACGAGCGACAGTACCGCATTAGGGCGCTCGCAAGTGCCACCGAGTGCGTCATCGCCGAGACGCAGATCAAGGTGATGGAAGCAGAGCCAAGTCCTTCGTGGTCTGCCCACTCCAGCAAGGGGGTGGGCCATGCCCGTAGACCTTCCGCCGAAGCCGAGTGATCGTGAGATGGCTACCATGGATGGACTGTTCTCCCGTATTCTGAACTGGACAGCCGTCGTGGTTAGCATTGGCTTGTGCTGGTGGACATTTGTCCTGCTCTTCTAGGAATGATGCTGATAAAGTTGCCCAACAAGCGAAATGACCAAACCGCCCTTGAAACGCTCCACAACGAACCGTCTAGTGGAAGCGCCATAGTCTCCGGAGGCACCATGCACCTCCACTTCAGGGCACCACACCTGATCTATTCCGCCCTGCTGGTGATCAGTGTGGGAGCAACATCCTACGTCGCCTATCGAATGGTTGGCTTCCTCGGGGTCGGCGTCCTCGGTTTGATCATCGGAGTGATCGCCTTGACCGTCGAAATGGAGCGAGGAGGACCCGTTGGCCACGGGCAAGCGTCAAGCCTCTATGCTCAGCATATAGCTGCTGTGGAGCGCATGTCCCCCAGCGAGAGGGCGGAAAGGCGTGCCGAGATCAAGAGCGCCGCATTCCCGCTACTTGTAGCAAAGATCGTGAGCGGTGGGCTGATTGCTTTTGGATTTGGACTGTTCTTCATTCTCGAACTCGGCGCATAACACCAAGCTCCGATGTTCTGATTTGCCAATCTATAAACGTCAAAGCACTGGATCATGAGCCTAGACCAGACAACCTCGGACATAACCTCTACATTCAATTTCTTGACGGCATCTTTTTACTCTGACACCATTCCGGAAAACAGCACAACAACAAAGACCTACGCCATCTATGATCAAATCCGAACTGGTCCAGAAGCTCGCCAAGGAAAATCCGCATCTGTATCCACGCGATCTCGAAAAGGTCGTGAACGCCATCGTCAGCACCATCGGCGAGGCGCTTGCCCGAGGGGATCGGGTTGAACTTCGTGGTTTTGGGACGTTTGGAGTGAAAAATCGCAGTGCTCGCACAGGCCGCAACCCCAAGACAGGTGATCTCGTTGAGGTATCGGAGAAAGCTGTGCCCGTCTTCAAGACTGGCAAGGAAATGCGCCACCGTCTCAATGCCTCGCCGACGCAACCGAAAAGGAAGGCCAAAGCGGCTGCGGCCAACATCAACAGTCTCGTAGACGCCTAGTCTCTTCGAACACCCCCTCTACCTCGATGAATCGGCGCTGGGCATCTGCCCAACGCCGCTCGGGCTGCCCATCTGGATGAAGCGCCTTTCGATAGGCAGTCTGAGCAGCCCGTAAGACAAAGTCAGGGCAACCTTCATGCAACCCCACCTTTGCATAGACTTGGTGGGTGGGCGTATTGGCACGATGCAGGCTCGTGATGTGAGAGCGAAGGGCGTTGCGTTCGCCGGTCAAGAGGCTGATCAAGGCAATTGCCTTATCACGCTCCTCTTTCATCTGATTGAGTGCTGAGAGCACAATCTGGACCGCGTCGGCATCGGTGTGGTGATCCTCGACCCGGAAACCGTTGTAATCTGATGTCTTGGACGACCAGCCAAGGATAGCCTGATTGCCCTTCGCAAACAGTGCCTCAATGGGTTCTGTCGCAAACTCATTTTTTTACTTAATTCTACTGGCAAGCGCGTGCTGACCGGCTGCTGTAGAATCAACGGCTTAGCGCTGCCGTCATGCCCGGAAACGCCACTGCAAAATGCCTATACTTCGAGTTTGCGACAGAACCAAAAATGCTCGTCGAGCTTCAATGGACAACTGAGTTGGCGATCGATGCGCCTGGAATGCGGAACGCCACCAAACGTCCCTGACCGCAAACCGTCAGGAATGCTGGTCGCCGATACGGGCGATCAACTTGCCGTTGACCGCGCCACCCAGACGGTCGAGAGCCTCGGGGACTTCAGCGAATGATATGATCCTGTCGATCGGCATGGAGATGGATCGAGAGCCCGGGTCGTTTGCGAACCAACGCGCCAATCGCGCGGGGAACGAGGACGCGCCCGAGGCTCGGCGATGCCCCGAAGCGAAAGAGGCCTTCGTCGCTCCGGGCGATCCGAGCCGCTCGGTCAATCGCCGTCTCCAACTGCTCGAAGGCGCGGTCGACTTCCTCGAGGATGCGCCGGGCCTCAGCGGAAGGAATAAGCCTGCCACCAGCGCGGTCGAAGAGCTGGATTCGCAGCAGATCCTCAATGCGCCGAATTGTCTTTGTCACGGTGGGCTGGGCAATCTTGAGCTCGCTGGCTGCCCCAACAAGGGTCTGCGCCCGCATCACGGCGCGGAAAACCTCGATTTGGCGAAGTGTCAGCATTGAAGGGTGGCCATCACTATATCCTGCCGGGCTATTGTAGCAGCGACTGGATGGGTCGCTAGCCTTGCCGTGGCAGGACGTCCTCGACCTCGTTTGTGGAGAGGGAGAAGGGGGGCAGCGCTGGTCATCTTGGTATCTTACAACGCGCGACACCAACGCTCAGGTCATCGTAAGAATCTCAAGCCGTCCCGCGCTCCCGAAGGGCCGCTTTGGGTCAAACTGAGCCGTAAAGCTCGACCGTGTAAAGGTCTGCTGACCCCACGACTGCAGACGCTCCGTCTACCTCGGCTCGGTGCCAGTTGAGGCATTAATCCAGATCACTCTGGTCGGGTGGCGCGCCGACGTCGCACTTCTTGCAGTTCAGCTCGTGGCCTAGCGCCCTATCGCGACCTTCCTCGGTAATCACCCACGGACGAATGGTCCAAGGCGGATTATGGCGGACATGTTGGTTGTGGCCACATTCAAGTTCAGCAACCCAGTGCTGTTCTTCGTCAAGGTGAAACCCGACAATCCGTTTCTTCATGTTCCAGCAAAACGTGTTCTCCGTCGCCACTCACGCCTTCGCAGCGTGCAGATTATCGGAGTGGATCATTCGCGAGCAAAATCGGCTGCCCATGCGGCGTCGCGTGTGCCGCCCGATCCCACGCATCCCGTCGTGACGCTAGGGCCTGTTCACTTGCAATACCCTTGTCCCTGACCAACCGCTCGATCGCAGACAGCCAGTGCTGATAGTAGGTCGAGCCATCGTCACAGTCACCGGACGCCTGAGCCTGTTTGATCGCAGCCGAGAGTGCTGCAGCCCACTCCGTCCAGGTAAACAGGCCCTGGTCGTGGAGAGCCAGCGTCATTGCGAAGGCCTGGGCCTCCCACGGCTCGCGAAA
Source organism: Microvirga sp. (assembly GCF_014699075.1). Taxonomy (GTDB): domain Bacteria; phylum Pseudomonadota; class Alphaproteobacteria; order Rhizobiales; family Beijerinckiaceae; genus Microvirga. The sequence continues at coordinate 8,364 of NZ_JACXAB010000051.1, forward strand.
GACAGGCGCTCCATCCTCATCGCGGGGGATCGGCGCAACCTCCGTGGCCACACGGACCATGTCCTCATGCCGGCTCAAGGTAGCTCTCCCAGGCATCGATCGAGACACTGATGGTGGGATCCGCCTGCTCCCCCCAGAGCTCCCGGCCCGAGAAGCAGATCGTGTAGAGCCATTGCGGCTGCTCGCCTTGTCCATGAGCGTTCGCGTCCGGGAGCACGTGGGTGCCATGAACCAGCTCAACAACCCCCGTCTTGCCGCGAGCGTACCGCGGCAGGCGGGTGTGGCCCTGAGGGTGCATGGTGCGGGTGCGAACCCGGTCACCGACGGTAAAGCGCGCCGGCTGCCCGATCGGACGCGCGGCCGGACCACCGCGGGCCAGTACTACTGGCACGTCCTCAGCCTTCAGTACGCGCTTGATCGGCGCTGGCTCCGCAAGAGACTGGCCGCACGTCAGCTCCTCCCTGGAGACGAGCCCTGCCGCAACGACCAGCCTTTCAACACCCTTGGTCCAGATCTCGTAGTAGCTCGAGGTGAGATACTCAGCAGGTGGCAAGGACTCCCGGGCGTGCCGGCTCATGTCGATGTTCCAACTGCCGGTGGCCCCCATCGCCAGGGTGAGGCCGAAGGCCCTTCGCTCCCATGCGGCATGGAACCAGGGCTCGTCCTGTTCGATGGCAATCGGGCCGAAGCCCATCATGCCGCCGAGGTCCTGAGCGCCATTCATCGCACGGCCTCCGGTTGCCGGGCGAGCCCGGTGCCGATCATGGAGTCGCGGGTGACGAGTTCAGCCAGGGCCTCCTCGCTCATGCCCTCTGTTCCCGCGGGTCGTCTTGGGATCACGAGGTACCGGACCTCCGCGGTTGAGTCCCAGACACGGATGCGGGTGGTCTCCGGCAGGTGCACGCCAAACTCGGCCAGAACCCCACGAGGATCGAGCACAGCCCGGGAGCGGTACGGGGCAGACTTGTACCAGACCGGAGGAAGGCCAAGCACCGGCCACGGGTAGCAGGAGCACAGGGTGCACACGACAATGTTGTGCTCATCTCGGGTGTTCTCGACCGCCACCATATGCTCGCCCTGGCGCCCGATGAAGCCGAGAGAGGCAATGGCAGCCGTTGCATCCGCCCGGAGCCACTCCCGGTAGGCCGGATCAGCCCAGGCTTTAGCGACCACCTTAGCCCCGTTGCGGGGACCTACCTTGACCTCATAGGTCTCGACCAGCGCATCAATGGCCGCAGGATCGACATAGCCTTTCTCGACCAGGATAGACTCCAGTGCGCGCACCCGCAGCTCGATCTCGGAGAGATGGCTGTGGTCGTCATGATCGTGGTGATGGTCGTGCCCCATACGTACCGCCCTCGCCCCCCGGATGAGTCGCGGCCATGCTAAACGGGTGATGGGAGTGAGGCCAGCCTAGAGCGGCGGATCAGCCTCCAGGCAGCGCCCTCTGTCGAGGGTTCATGAGTAGCCGGAGAGATCGTCTGGCTACCTGGGAGAAAACGGCTCAAAGGGCAAATGCCGGTAACCCTTTGATATTGTTGGTGAGCGCGCTGGGACTCGAACCCAGGACCCTCTGATTAAAAGTCAGATGCTCCTATTGAGCATTTCGCCGCCGCATGGCGCGTCTCGGACGCCATGGAGTCCGGCGGATATCACTTGCTGAGGTTATGCTACATTAATTAGTGCCTTGATTGCTTGATTTGTGGCCGAGAGTGGAAGTGTGAGAAAGGTCCGCCGCTTGTCAGGGGCCTACCTTCGCGCTTCGTCGCAGCGCTGTCCGGTACGCCGGGAGCGCTCCTGAACCCCGGGTTAATCCCAGAAAGGCATCCTGACCTTACGGGCATGGGGGAACTTGGCGTTCATGAGCGGCTCCGCGTACGAGAAAAGGAGCCGGCGTCGGAACGAAGGAGGGGTCTCGACGATCTGGATGTCACGTGCCTCGGGCGAGTCCGGCCAGAAATAGGGTCCGTCCCCGCCCATAAAGACGGCTTCGCGCGTCCACGCAGGCACTTTGAGACCCCAGCGCAGGGCTAGGTGCTCCCCCATGGCCCCGATCACCGCGTCATGCTCCGCGTGCCCAGTCGGGATGGGTACGGGATCGAGCATGGCCTGCCGAGCCGCCGCGACCTCCTCGATGTAGAATGCAGCATCGAATTCGCCGGACGCAGGCCCGAAGTCATCCAGGTCCTTCCGCGCCAGCTCAGCGACCTCGGCAATGGACCTGGGTCTCGCCTTGAAGGTTGGTCCGTAGCCGAAGCGATCGATTGCAGCCTCGAAGAGCGAGAGCCGCCTGCCGATCTCCCGCGCTCTACCACTGTCGTCCTTCTTCTTTTGGTTGAGGTAAGGATCGACAAGCGCCTTCAGTTGCCCGCCCGTCCTGATCCCGATCCCGGCGGCGATCCGCACAGCTGGCTCAAGGTCGTCGATGCCGAGGTCGCCCATCGGGCGGAGCGTGGCCAGGAACACCATCGGGACGAGCAGCCGGGGTGGCGCCGCAAGGACCCGAAGACCCGGCCGCTCCCATGTCGGGTACATCCCGGTCGGAAAGCCTCCCGGAGAGGACGGTCCCTCCCCGCACAGGAATGGTAGGACATCATCCACCCACCCCTCGGGAAGCCCAACGCGTCGCCCGGCCCACGCGGTCGCCTGACGGACGAGCCCGTGCTTGCCGTCGAACGAGATGTCGGCTTCGATGCAGGAACCATCGTCGGCCCAGCTATAGCGAAGGAGGCAGGCCCAGCCCCCATGGAGCATGATCTCCCCAAGGATCCTCCGCTCGCGGATTTCTTCACCGGCAAGCTCGAGTGCCCTCCTGACGGTTTCTGCGTCGACGAGCTTCGGCTTGGGCATCTCGGTTCATCCGCATCGATGTGGTCCTGCGGAACGTAGGGTGCTCGGCGGCTTCGGCTATCCATCGGGCTACGCCGATCCGCTGCCCGACCGGGGCTCATTGTCTCTGCCAAATCTGGATTGCCCATGAAGCCTGCCCCTCTTGGCTGGAGATAGGGAATGACAGCGGTGCGGCTCACTCCGCAGGTGCGAGGCTCTCGCGATGCGCCGAGACCGGCTCAGCCTTTGTTGCCATGAAGCCGATACAGATGAAGAGTGCAACCGAGATCACGGTCACGAATTCACCCCCGAGCAGAAGGGGCAAGCCTAGACCCATGTGTCCAAGCACTACAAGCGCGAGACCTGCCATCATTGCAGGGAGGCCCGTGACAGCAGTCCAGAAATGGATCCACGAAAGCCGGGTTGCGGCAATGTGCGGAAAGTGGCGATAAAATAATGCGTAGAGGAAAAAGCCGACCCAGCCGAGCAGGTTCACGTGCACATGCACTGGCCTAATCGTGAAATCCTGCGACAAGGACATGAATATGCCCATGGCAACTCCCGTTCCGAGAAACAGGAGAGCTGTCCGGAGACAGAGGTTCGAAAGATTGGTCACAGGTTCTGATCCTTTTGATGCAATTTAGCGCCGGCGAGACGATGCCACGACTGTGAGATCGACCGTGGCCCGTGGCTGAGACGTCACGCAGTCCACGGCTCCGGCGCCGGTATGCGCCCCGGCCTGGCTGAATGTTGTTACGCCGCAAACGGTGACAGCACCTCCGGCTCCTGATCGCAAGCCTGCGATGTCGTCACGGACCTGAGCACCGTCAGCTCGGCACCGCATGCTGCGCAGACATCGATCAAAGGAGCTGCAATCAGCTGCGTGGTTCCGCATGCTTGGCAGCCGCACAGTGCCGGGAGCAGCGTCGCGGAGCCTCGTTCCGCGGCTCTTCTCAAGGCCTCGCTTGTTTGTACGATACAATCGAACATGATCTTCCTTCCTGATCTCTCGTCCGGCAATGCCCTTGCTGAGGCGCCCCTCGACAATGCGGAGGTTGTAGCGAGCATTTTTTTCCGTGGCTCTTGTCGGAAGTTGTCTGTATTTTCCGAAAGTTGCTCGACCACTTTCCGAGGACCCAGGACAGGCGAGGTGATGCTAGACGACAGGAAGCAGATCGCGGCCGTGATCAGGGACTACATCGCGCGGGAGCGTATCTCGCGCGAGCAGTTCGCGTTCAAGACAAAGTTGGGCAAGTCTACGGTCGACAAGCTGCTGACAGGGCACTTCTCGGACAAGACGCTATCGATCGTCGAAAGCCAGACGCAACTGTCCCTGCGGCCCACGGGCGGCGGAGCGATCCGGTTCCCGGACGGCACGACCCGCCAGCCATCCAAAGCCGCAGTTCTAAAGCCCCTCGATAAGCCATCCATCGCCGTTTTGCCCTTTGTGCACATGGGAATGGATCCCGAGCGGGACTTCCTCGCGGATGGCATCACCGAGGACATCATCACAGCCCTTGCGCGTCTGCGCTGGCTCTTCGTCATCGCCCGGAACTCCACCTTCGTCTACAAAGGCAAGGCCGTGGACGTTCGACAGGTCGCTGACGAACTGGGGATCCGGTATGTCCTGGAGGGCAGCGTCCGAACCGCCGGTTCACGCATTCGCGTTACCGGCCAGCTCATCGACGCGACAACGGGCAAGCATATCTGGGCCGAGAAGTACGATCGCGAGATGCAGGACATCTTCGCCGTCCAGGACGACATCGCGGAGCGGGTTGTCGCTGCGGTTGAGCCGCACCTTTATGCCGAGGAAGGATTCCGCGCGTCGACGCAGCAGCCGGACAGCATTGATGCCTGGGGCCTCGTGGTGCGGGCCATGACCCTCCTCAACGCGGTAGAGCGGACGCAGAACGAGGAAGCCCAGCTACTCCTTCGGCGAGCCATCAGTCTGGAGCCGCGCTATGCAAGAGCCCATGCCCTCCTCAGCTGGGCGATCTGGTGGGCGTCCATGTGCCTGTGGACGGCCGACGTGGAGGCTGGCTACGAGCAGGCGGCCATTCACGCCCAGGACGCTCTTGCCTTTGATCCCGGCGAGCCTTGGGCCAGAATGGTATCTGGGTTGTGCCTCAGCACGGCCGGCCAGCACCAGCGGGCGCTGGCGGAACTCGGAAACGCCCTGACGCTCAACCCGAGCTTCGCGCTCGGTCATACGGCCCTCGGCTGGGCGCTCCTGAGAGCAGGCCGGTTCGAGGAGGCGATCGTTGAGACCGGATGGGCCCTGCGCATGAGCCCGCTCGACAGCTTCTCCGGGTTCTACACGACGACCCACGGCCTTGCTCTTCTAGCGGCGCGGCGCTTCGAGGAGGCGCTCCCCTTTCTCAGAGCGTCCGTTTCTGGCTTCACGGACTACACCGGACCCTTCAACACCCTGATCAGCTGCTGTGGCCACCTTGGGTTGATCGAAGAAGCCAGGGAACTGATTGCCGTTCGAAACAGGATGGGTGGGGCGCCCCTGAGCCTGAGCCTTGTCCGCAGGCATATGCACAGGTTTGCGCATTGCGACATCTTCGTCGAGGGTCTGGGCAAGGCTGGCGTCCCGGAAGAGGCAACATAAACCTTGTCTCCAGCGAAATGGCACCTTCATCGGTTGAGCATCGTGTCCGCACGCAGACGATTAGTAGTTCCTCAGCTCGGTTGAAAGTCAGTTCCAGGCCATCCCCTGCGCTTCAGGATCGTCCCCTTTGGCGGGGAAAGCTGTCCTCAGGGTTAGGTCTCAAATGTGCCAGGAGCGGCCCTTTCTCCAATCAATGTCGCGGTCGGTTCCCGCATTGCCCATAGGGAGGCCACAAACCGGATCCCGGATCCGGTATCGTTCAAACCTCATTCGGGGCTGGCACGGCCGCGCCGGACTTCGCGATCTCCCGGATGACTTGCATCACGGTCCGGCATGCGAGGGTCATCTCGCCGTGACGCGACATGGCCAGAGCGATGTGGCGGGTGATGGGTGGATCGACCAGCCTCGATGATTGCAGGCGGTAGTCCTTTGACACCCCCGCGATCGCATGCGGCCCGAGCAACGCGTAGACGCCGCCGTCGGCAACGATGTGCGCCTGCAATCTCAGCGAGTCTGCCTCCAGGGCGACATTGAGCGTGATGCCACGTTCGACCGCGAGTTGCTCGAGGTGGTCGCGCCAGGAGCTGGGGCGGCAGAACAGCACCAGCGGCAGGTCATGCAGAGCCGCAAACGGCACAGTCGGCTTCGAGGTCAGCGCGTCACCGGCAGCACTCATGACGTAGGTCGGGGCCTCGACGAGGTAGATATCGCCATCCCTGGGCACCGGACCGGTACGGAACAGGATCGCGAGATCGACGCCTCCGTCCTCGAGCCAGGTCTCGAGCTGGGCGCCCTGTCCTTCCCGAACCGCGAGCTGGATCAGGGGGTACCGCTCCGCCAGATGCCTGTGCAACGTGGTCACCAGCGGGTGTGCGGTCGAGGGCAGGCTGCCGATCCTGACCTTGCCGATCGGCGTGCCGGCCGATGTGCGGACGTCGTTGACGAGCTGCTCGGTGCTGGTCAGCCACCCCCGCACCTTGGGTGCGATGCGCTGGCCAAGCTCGGTCAGCACGACCCCGCGGCCGGTGCGCTGGAACAGGCGCCCGCCACATTCCTGCTCCAGCTCGCCGATGCGGCGGCTGATGTGCGGCTGGCTCGTGCCATAGGCCAAGGCGACCTTGCTCAGGCTGCCGAGCTCGGCGGCGTCGATGAACAGTTTCCAGGCCGCATAATCCACGGAGCACCCTTGAGATATGCCTCATTCAGTATAACTGAAATGTCCACCCTGTGCATTCCGATATAGGGTGGTTTCAGCTAATGTTTCCCCATGAGTTGACCGGGCCGAACAACGGAGCCGCCAGCGAGCCGCTTCCCGGTGCCGACAGCCAAAGTGCTGAGTGCAAGCAGATATTGCCGCGAAAACCGCGCCAAACCGATCACCAACGATGCAACCTGGAGGAAAACGCCATGACATCCCTCGATCTCAGAGGTCTCGTTCCCGCTCCCGTCACCCCCTTCACCCGCGACGGCGAGGTCGATCACGCCGCGATCCAGCGGCTCGGCTCCTGGCTCGGCAGCTTTGACGGCGTCAAGGGCCTCGTCGTCCTCGGCCATGCCGGCGAAGGCACGTTCCTCACCCAGGACGAGCAGGTCGCCGTCATCGAGAGCTTCATCAAGTCGACCGACGGCCGGGTCCCAGTCATCGCCGGCATCACCCTCGAGGGCACCAAGGTGGCCGCGCTGGAAGCCAAGCGGGCCATGGCGGCCGGAGCCGCGGCCGGCCTGGTGTACCCGTCCCACGGCTGGCTGCGCTTCGGCTACCAGAAGGGCGCGCCGCAGGACCGCTACCGTGCCATCTTCGAGGAGAGCGGGTTGCCGCTGATCCTCTTCCAGTATCCGGACGTGACCACGGCCACCTATAACCTCGAGACCCAGCTCGAGATCGCGGCCCAGCCGGGCGTCTTCGCGATGAAGAACGGCGTGCGCAACATGCGCCGCTGGGACACCGAGATCCCGGTGATCCGCCGCGAGCGTCCGGATCTCCAGATCCTGACCTGCCACGACGAGTACCTGCTGCACACGATGTTCGACGTCGACGGAGCCCTGGTGGGCTACGGCGGCCTGGCACCCGAGCCGCTGATCGAGTTCATCGCCGCCGGCAAGGCCAAGGACTACGCCAAGGCCCGCGCCATCCACGATCGCCTGCTGCCGGTGACCCGCACGGTCTATCACCGCGGATCGCACATGGAAGGAACCGTCGCGCTCAAGCATGGCCTCGTCGCCCGCGGCATCCTCGACCACGCCACGGTGCGCTCGCCGCTGCTGCCCCTGGAGCCGGGAGCGGACCTCGAGATTGCCGATGCACTGCGCTCAGCCGGCCTGGTCAGGCAGCCGACGGCCATCGCCGCGGAGTAGTCGGCACGATCACAGGGTGACGGAGCGGTTCCACGCTCCGTCACCGAGCGAGAGAAAACGCCATCGAGAGGTGGTGCCGACGGCAAGGTTCGGCATCGCAAGCCCGTGCCCAAGCTTCGATATATCGAATTACGTATATCTGAAATGTCGGTTCCAAGCGTTCCGGCATGGGGTCTGGCGGCGTACAAGAGATCCATGCGCTGATCGGCAACCGAGGCCGATCGGCGGCGAGACGCCCACTCACGTGAATTCTACGGAGTCGTCATGTCCGCCATCACCGCCGCCAGGATGCTGCTGCGCATCCGCAGGAATGCCGCCACCATCGGTTACCTCCCAAAGGGAGCCTGCCACCTGATGTCGGCCGTCGATGCATGGTTCATCGGCACCGAATTCGCGGAACCGACGACACCCGCCCAGCGGGAGCCGGCCCGCCTACGCGCCCCGATGCCGACACTCCACGGATCGCTCAAGTAGCGATCGAACTGACGGGTGACGGCAACGCACCGTCTTGAGCCGAACGGTTCCGCCTCAACACCACCATTGCAGGGAGAAAAACGCCCATGGCCCTCGAATCTACAACTGCCGAACTCCCACGGTTGCGCATCGCCGTGGACATCGGTGGCACCTTCACCGACCTCGCAGCCTTCGACGAGGCCGCCGGCGAGCTGCGCTTCGGCAAGGCGCTCTCGACCCACGACAAGCTCGTCAACGGCATCCAGAACACCCTGGACGGCGCCGGCGTCGCCTTTCGCGACGCCCACCTGTTCCTTCACGGCTCCACGATCGCGATCAACACGCTGCTGGAGCGCACGGGCGCCCGGACGGCACTCCTGGTGACCGAGGGCTTCCGCGACATCTACGAGATCGGCCGCGTCAACCGCCCCGACGCCTACAACCTGTTCTTCCGCAAGCACGTGCCCTTGGTGGACAGGTCCTCGCGGCACGAGGTGCACGAGCGCCTGCTGGCGAGCGGCGCCGTGCACAAGTCGTTGGACGAGGATCACCTCCGCTCCGTCGTGCGCTCCCTCAAGCCCAAGGGCGTCGAGGCGGTGGCGATCCTGCTGCTTCATTCCTACCGCAACCCGGCGCACGAGGTCCGGGTCAAGCAGATCGTCGAGGAGGAACTCCCCGGCGTCTTCGTCTCCGCCTCGCATGAGCTGTCGCAGGAGTACAGGGAATTCGAGCGCGTCTCGACGGTGGCTGCCAACGCCTATATCGGGCCCCGCGTCGCGACCTACCTCGGCGAGCTGTCGGAGCACCTGGACCGGCACGGCTTCGGCGGTGCCTTCTTCGTGGTGCAGTCGACCGGTGGTCTCTTTCCCGTGGAGCACGCGCAGCGCGACTGCGTGCGCATGCTGGAGTCCGGTCCCGCCGCAGGCGTGATCGGCACCCAGGCAATCTGCGAGGGGCTCGGTCTTACCGAGGCCATCGCCTTCGACATGGGCGGCACGACGGCGAAGGCCGGCGTGATCTACGAGGGCAAGCCGCTCACCACGGGCAGCGCGCTGCTCGGCGGTTACGAACAGGCGCTGCCGATCCAGATCCCGATGACCGACATCCACGAGGTCGGCACGGGAGGCGGCAGCATCGCACGCCTGGCGCAGGGTAACGCACTCCGCGTCGGGCCGCAGAGCGCGGGCTCGATGCCGGGGCCCGTCTGCTACGGCCGCGGCGGCACCGAACCCACGGTGACCGACGCAAACCTCATCCTGGGCCGTCTCGATCCCGAGCACTTCCTCGGCGGCGAGATGCGCCTTGACCTGCCCGCGGCCGAACGGGCCATGCGGGAAAAAATCGCCGATCCGCTCGGCATGGACCTGCTCAGCGCCGCGGACGGCGTCCTGCGCATCGCCGTCACCACGATGTCCTACGCCGTCAAGGCGGTGACCACGGAGCGCGGCCTCGACGTCGGCGGCTTCACCATGGCGGTCTATGGCGGCGCCGGCCCGCTGCACGCCTCGGCGATCGCCCGGGAGATCGGCATCCGCCGGGTGCTCATCCCCTACTCGCCCGGCTACTTCTCCGCCTACGGCATGCTCTTCAGCGACCTGCGCTACGACTACGTGCGCTCGTGCTTCCGCCGGCTCGGCACCGTCGACTTCGCTGAGCTCGAGGCCCTCTACGCCGCCATGGAGGGCGAGGGCACGGCCGCCGTCGAAGGCTCCTCGGTCCGCCCCGAGAGCATCGTGCTGGAGCGCGCCGCGGACATGCGTTACGTCGGGCAGGAGCACGCCGTGACGGTGGAGCTTCCGCGCGAGCTCTTCGAGCAGGGCGACCGCGAGGCGATCAAGAGGCATTTCGACGCCCAGCACGCCATCCGCTACGGGACGAGCGCGCCCGGCGAGCCGGCCGAACTGGTGAGCCTGCGCACCACCGTGACGGGGGTGATGCGCAAGCCGCCCCGGCACACAGTTCCCGCGGGCGGGGCCGAACCCGACCCCGAGGCGCTGAGCCGCCGCAAGCCGGTCTACTTCGGCGAGCTGCTCGACACGCCCGTCTACGAGCGCGACCGCCTGAAGGCCGGCAACCGCATCGCCGGGCCCGCCCTGATCGAGGAGCGCGCCTCCACCACCGTCCTGGCCCCCGGCGATGCGCTGGAGGTCGATTCCGCCGGAAACCTGCTGATTGCAATCGGGAGCGACGCGCGATGAACGTCAACGTCAAGACTGCCCAAGCCAAGGCCGCCCCGGCGGTGGATCCCGTCACGGTCGAGATCGTCCGCCGTGGCCTCCTTTCGGTCACCGAGGAGATGAAGACCAACCTGATGAGGACCGCCTACAACCTCATCATCTACGAGGCCCTCGACTTCACCGTCGGCCTGTTCACCAAGGAAGGCGAGACCCTGTCGATCGGGCTCGGCCTGCCGATGTTCATCCGCGGCATGTCCGAGACGGTGCGCGCGAAGATCAGGCACTTCGGCTACGAGAACATCCACCCCGGCGACATCCTGGTCACGAACGATGCCTACACGACGGGCAGCCACCTCAATCACTTCACCTTCACGATGCCGGTCTTCCATGACGGCGAGCTGATCGGGTTCACCTGCTGCATGGCGCACTGGCTCGACGTCGGCGGCACCCTCGGCACGGTCACGACGGACATCTACTCCGAGGGGATCCAGATCCCGATCGTGAAGTACCAGCGCCGCGGCGAGATCAACCAGGAGCTCGTCGACATCATCGCCATGAACGTGCGCCTGCCCGAGAAGGCGCTCGGCGACCTGCGCGCCCAGATCGTGGCGGTCACCACGGGCGAGCGGCGCTATCTTGAGCTCGTCAACCGCTACGGCTGGCAGGCGGTGCACGACTCGTTCCGCGTCATCATGGACCAGTCGGAGGCACTCGCCCGCGCCAACACCCTCAACATCCCGGATGGCGTCTACGAGGCGGAGTCTTTCATGGACGACGACGGCCTCGACGTCGGCGAACCCGTGCCGATCCGCGTGCGGATCGAGAAGCGCGGCGAGGAGATGACGATCGACCTGTCCGACGTCAGCCGCCAGGTGCGCGGGTTCTACAACTCCGGCGTCACCACGGGCATCGCCTGCGCCCAGGTCGCGTTCAAGTGCCTTGCGGCGCCGACGGACTATCCAGTCAACGAGGGCAGCTTCCGGCCGCTGAAGGTCATCATGCCGATGGGTACGGTGGTCAGCGCCGAGCGGCCAGCGCCGATGCGGGTCTGGATGACCTATCCCATGACGGTGATCGACACGATCTTCAAGGCGATGGCGAAGGCTATTCCCGACCGCGTGGCGGCCGGCCACCATGCCGACCTGGTGTTCCCCAACATCCACGGCATCAACCCGGCCGACGGCAAGTTCTACATCGTCGGCATCGGCCCGCTCGGCGGCGGCTGGGGGGCCAAGGCCACCGAGGACGGCGTCTCTGCGACCGTCTGCATCAACGACGGCGACACGCACAACAGCCCGTCGGAACAGTTGGAGGCGAAGTTCCCCGTCCTCGTCGAGCGTTACGTGCTGCGCGAGGACAGCGGCGGCGCGGGCCGCAACCGCGGCGGCCTCGGCTGCGAGATGGTGGTGCAGGCCCTCGCGCCGTTCCAGCTCACCACCCGCATCGACCGGGTGCACTGCAAGCCCTGGGGGCTGGAGGACGGCGGCGAGGCCGCGGGCAACGGCATCGGCCTGCGCCGGGACGGGAAGTGGGAGACCGAGTACCCGAACGCCAAGGTCTTCAACGTCCGCCTGAAGGCCGGCGACGCCTACATGATGCGCTCCGGCGGCGGCGGCGGCTTCGGGCGCGCGACCGAACGCGATCCGCAACTCGTCGCTCGCGACGTGCGCGAGGGGTATGTCAGCCGTCAGGTCGCGCTCGATAGCTATCGCGTGGTCATCGAGGGCGACGGGACGGTGGACGCAGGGGCGACCCAGGCACTCCGCGCCCGCACCGACATCGCTCCCACGGCAGTGGCGGTGGTGGCGGACGACACGGGTCCGCAGCTCGACATGACGCCGGGCTGAGGAGGGGATCATGGCCATGGAACGGGGCGGCGAACCGACAGACGTCACGGCGCAGGTCCAGCGTCTCGCCTCCCTGTGGCGGGCCGTGACGTCCCTCCCGATGCATCCGGCCGGATGCACGTGCATGGGTCACTTCCTGATCCCCGCGCTCAACGCGCGGGACATGGAGGCCGACATCCTCGACTACATGCGCGGCCGCTACGCCGCCGAGGGGTTCGGTGCGCTCGTTGCCTTGCTCGACACCCGCGAGGCGGAGCGGGAAGCGGACACGCCCCTGGCCCCGTTCCGCACCTGGCTGCTCCGCCTTCCGGAAGCAGGCATCCCGGAGGCGGCCCTGGAGCGCTTCGTCACCGATCTCACCGACACCCTGGAGTCCTTCGGGAGCGACAGCCGCCCGTCGGGCTCAGGGAGCGGGATCATCTGCACCTGAACACCAACATCCTGGGGAATTGCCATGCGTCTCGTTTCCTTTGTCCATGACGGCCAAACCACCTGCGGCGTGCTCGAGGGCGATCAGATCCTCGTCGATCCGGAGTCCCGGCACGCAGACCTGAAGACGGTGCTGGAGAGCAATGCGCTGCCGGAGTTCGCCGAGGCCTGCGCCGCGTCAGGCAAGCGCATCCCGCTCGACCAGGTCACGCTGCTGCCGGTGATCCCGACCCCCGGCAAGATCCTTTGCGTGGGCCATAATTACGAGGAGCACCGGCAGGAGACGGGCCGTGCCAAGACCGCCCACCCGTCGCTCTTCGTGCGGTTTGCCGACACGCTGATCGGCCATGAGGCACTGATCGTGCGCCCGCCGTTCTCGACCTCGCTCGACTTCGAGGGCGAGCTTGCGGTCGTGATCGGGCGCGGCGGCTTCCGGGTTCCCGCGGAGCAGGCGCTGGACCTCGTCGCAGGCTACTCCTGCTTCAACGACGGCAGCGTCCGCGATTGGCAATGGCATACGCAGCAGTTCACGCCGGGCAAGAACTTCCCGTCGACCGGGGCCTTCGGGCCGACACTCGTCACGCCGGACGAGGTCGGGGCGCTGGACGATCTCACGATCCAGACGCGCCTCAACGGCGAGGTGGTCCAGTCGTCGACTCTGGGACACATGATCTTCCCGGTGGCCGAGATCATTGCCTACGTCTCGAGCTTCACCCGGCTCTCGCCGGGCGACGTGATCGCCACGGGCACGCCCGGCGGCGTGGGGGCCAAGCGCCAGCCGCCCGTCTGGCTCAAGCCGGGCGACGTGGTCGAGATCGACATCGCCGGGGTCGGCGTATTGCGGAACGGCGTGGTTGACGAGGCGGCCTGACCCGGCCCCTCGCGAGAATGAATGTCAGTTGACGAAAGAGAGCAGCGACAGGAGCGACTTCATGCTCCGCCGTAATCAGGAGGAAACGCCAATGACCAAACGAAATGCTGAAGGAGCCATCTCACGCACCGCTACCGCCTTGCCGGTTGCCCGCCTGCGGTCGACCAAGGGAAGACGCCCATTCCTGAAGGCCCTCCTGACCGGGTTGGTCTCGATCGCATGGGTGCATGGCGTGTCCGCCCAGCCGGCCAAGTATCCGGCCTACCCGATCAAGATCATCGTGCCGTTCGCAGCCGGTGGCGGTGTCGATGCCTTCGCCCGCCTGCTCGGCAAGCAGATCGAGGAGAAGCGCGGCGTCGCCGTCGTGATCGAGAACCGGGCCGGGGCCAACGGGACCGTCGGTGCCAACGGCGTCCTCCAGTCTCAGCCGGATGGCTACACGCTGCTGTTCTCGGCGGCCACCCACGTCATGGCCAAGCAGGTCATGAGCAAGGTCTCGTTCGATCCGGTCACCGACTTCACCAACATCGCGCGGGTCGGCGAGGCGCCGATGATGGTGGTCATGTCCCCGAAGATGCCCCAGAAGACGATCGCCGAGGTCGTCGAGGACGCCAAGAAGAACCCCACTCAGTGGCAGTTCGGCGTTTCGGCCATGGGCTCGCCCGGCCACATCGCGACGATCGCCTTCAACCATCTGTCCGGGGGGAAGATCACGATCGTGCCTTACCGGGGCACCGCGCCTGCCCTGACCGACGTCATGGGCGGTCACATCCAGCTCATGATCGACCCCGTCATCGCGCTCCTGCCGATGGCCCGGGACGGACAGGTCAAGGCGCTGGCAACAACCACCGCGAAACGCAGCCAGCTCACGCCGGAGATCCCGACGGCAGCCGAAAGCGGCCTGCCGGGACTGGAGTTCAGCTCGTGGTACGGCCTCTGGGGTCCGAAGAACATGCCGGCCGAGACGGTGGCGTGGCTCAACACCGCGATGGCGGACGCCACCCGCGAACTGGCCGCCGCCGGCCGGTTGGCGGCCCTCGGCATCGAGCCGGTCTACGAGAGTCCGGAGGAGTTCGGGAACTTCATCAAGCGCGAGGTTGCCCGCAATGCCGAACTGCTGAAGGCCGCCGATTTCAAGCCGATGTAGCGGCAGTCCAGGCCTCCCCCGATGAGCGCGACCGCTCGTCGGGGGATAAACCGGGCGGCAGGCACCCACACCACCGGAACGGAAACTATCGCACGGCACCTCGGCGCCAAGGGAGGTCACGCATGCCCGAAGTCACGTCGGCCAAAAGCGGGACCATGCGTCCCAGACCTGTTCGGTCACCGCAGAGCCTGGCGGGCGGCCTTTTTCTGATTGCGCTTGCGGCCCTGGCGCTGTGGCTCACGCGTGATCTCGACCAGGGCACGCTCAACTCCATGGGGCCGGCCATGCTGCCCCGTTGGCTCGCCATCGCGGTCGGCCTGTCGGGCTTGGCGCTCCTCGCCTTCGCCTTCATCAAGCAGGGCGATGCCCTGGAGCGGTGGAACCTGCGCGGGCCGGTCTTCGTGATCGGCGGCATCCTGGCTTTCGCGCTGACCATCCGCCCCTTCTCGCTCGGAGCCCTGACGACCCCAGGGTTGGGCATGCTGTTCGCCGGTCCGCTCGCCATCATCATCGGCGGCTATGCTACCCCAGAGGCGCGCCTGCGCGATCTCGTCATCCTCAGCTTGAGCCTCACCCCCTTCTGCATGGTGCTGTTCGGGGATCTCCTGAACCTGCCCATTCCGGTTTTCCCCCAGGCGCTCACGGGTCTGTTCCCGCCCGACTGGTCGCAAAAAGGCGTGTTGCGGGCGACAGCCGCTATCCTGGTCGTGGCGGCCGTGATCGTGTTCCTCGCGACCCGCCGTTGGCGTCGTGGTCCGATTGACGTGGCCGACCACAGCGGGAGGATCTGATGGGTGACTTCTTCTCCAATCTCAGCCTCGGCTTCGGGGTCGCCCTGACCCTGCAGAACCTTGGCCTCGCGTTTCTCGGCTGTCTCGTCGGAACCCTCATCGGCGTGCTGCCGGGTGTGGGCCCGATCGCCACCATCGCCATGCTGCTGCCCATTACCTTCGGGCTCGACCCGACCGGCGCACTCATCATGCTCGCCGGCATCTATTATGGCGCCCAGTACGGCGGCTCGACCACGGCCATCCTCGTCAACATCCCAGGCGAGGCCACCTCCGTGGTCACCGCGCTCGACGGTCACCAGATGGCCCGCCAGGGCCGCGCCGGCGTGGCGCTCGGCATCGCGGCCATCGGCTCCTTCTTTGCCGGCACGGTGGCGACCCTGGTCATCGCCGCCCTGGGAACTCCGCTCACCAAGCTGGCGCTGATCTTCGGACCCACCGAGTATTTCTCCCTGATGGTCATGGGCCTCGTCTTCGCAGTCGTGCTGGCGCGCGGCTCGATCCTGAAGGCCATCGCCATGATCCTGGTAGGCGTGCTGCTGTCCACCGTTGGCACCGATCTGGAGACCGGCGAGGAGCGCATGACCTTCGGCCTGCCGTTCCTGGCCGACGGCATCGACTTCGCCGTGCTGGCCATGGGCATCTTCGGTATCGCTGAGATCATGCGCAATCTCGACCATACCGAGACCCGCGACGTGGTGCGCCAGGCCATCGGTCGTCTGCTGCCGAACCTGGATGACTTCAAGCAGTCCTACAAGCCCGTCCTGCGCGGCACCCTGATCGGAGCCACGCTAGGCATTCTTCCCGGCAACGGTGCGGTGCTCGGGCCGTTTGCCGCCTATACGCTCGAGAAGAAGCTCGCCAAAGACCCCAGCCGCTTTGGTCGCGGCGCCATCGAGGGCGTGGCAGGGCCGGAAAGTGCCAACAACGCCGGTGCGCAGACCTCGTTCATTCCGCTGCTGACGCTCGGCATTCCGCCGAATGCCGTGATGGCCCTGATGGTGGGCGCCATGACCATCCACGGCATCATTCCCGGCCCGCAGGTGATGACCAAGAACCCGACCCTGTTCTGGGGCATGATCGCCTCCATGTGGGTGGGCAACCTGATGCTGCTCATCATCAACCTGCCGCTGGTGGGCATGTGGGTGCGGCTGCTCAAGGTGCCGTACCGGCTGCTGTTCCCGGCGATCCTGATGTTCTGCTGCATCGGCATCTACTCGATCAACTCGCTGCCTACCGATGTGATGTTCATCGGCTTCTTCGGACTGGTGGGCTACATGCTGATCAAATTCGGCTTCGAGCCGGCGCCGATGCTGCTCGGCTTCGTGCTCGGCAGACTGATGGAGGAGAACCTCAGGCGCGCACTCATCATCTCGCGCGGCTCGATGGAGACGTTCATCACCCATCCTGTCAGCGGGAGCCTGCTCGCGGTGGCCGCGATCCTGCTTGTGATCGCCCTTCTGCCCTCCATCCGAAAAGGAAGGGACGAGGTGTTTGTTGAGGACTGAGACTGTGGCGGCGGACATTCACGTGTGCAGAACCGCGAAGGTCCGGAACGGGTCAAAACCGGCTCATCAGCATGTCTGTGTAAAGGTCAGCTTGTCCCCACGTTGCGGACGTTTGTTAGCCCAACGCGACGTGGGGCGGGGTTGCCGCCGATTGCATGAAGTTTGTTTGCTGTTACCCGTGGCGTTACCCGGAAGACATAAGGGTGAGGAACTGCAGACGCAGGAAAGCGAAAAACCCTTGCCGGTATAAGGGTTTGAGGTGGTGAGCGCGCTGGGACTCGAACCCAGGACCCCCTGATTAAAAGTCAGAGGCTCCCTAGATGAGCATGGATCAGAGCGAAAGCCTCCGCCGATAACTTGGCTCACTGGCAGGGATCCGCCACCTGAGACAACAAAGGCGCATCTCATCTATACGTAAAAGTGAAGAGCCCAGCT